>NZ_KB849342.1:0-53581 GCF_000368305.1 Acinetobacter sp. CIP 102129 | reverse complement strand
CGTCCTGAAGTCATCAGGGAAGTGTTGCGTGCCTGTCGAACACAAAGCTGTCTCAAAATTATTTATGCCTCCATGCAGAATCCGCAGTGGCATGAGCGCATGATTTCCCCACACACCCTGGTGTATACCGGTTTTCGCTGGCATGTCCGTGCCTATTGCCATCAGAGCAAGCAGTTTAAGGACTTTTTACTCTCCAGGATTGATCGCACACCTGTTGTGGTGGCGATTGATACAGTAGACCCTGTTCAGGATCAACACTGGCATGAAGAAATTCTACTGACGCTGATCCCTAATCCAAAATTGAATGAAGCTCAAAAAGCGCTGGTCGAAAAAGACTTCGGCATGCCTGATGGCAGATTACAGATTCCGGTGAAAAAAGCCCTGGCTCACTATACCTTGCAGCGATATCAGGCCGCGATCACGCTGGCTGAGGCGGAAGATGCCTTGAAATATCCCTTGGTACTACAACGCTCAGATATCGAAAAGCTGTCGTCTTACCTGTTTGATCAGGCCTCATAGGAGATTGGCCATGTTAGAACAATTTCATTATGACAGTGACCTGATTGGTGGCTCCCTGATGGTGCGTGAAAGCCGGCTGATCGCGGATCTGTTATTACGAGAAGCGACTCCAGAACAATGGCATCAGGCCATTCAGATTGACAATATTCTGCAAAAAAGAACGCCTGCTTCAGCTCAACGCAATGCCACCGCTATTCGTAAGCGTCTTGAGCGCTTAGAGCCTGATTTCTGGAAAGCTTTGCGTGATGGGGATGATGAGCTGGCGACCCAGGTGGCTTTTTGTGGGGCACTGGAACGCAACCTGTTGCTGCTTGAGTTTATGGAAACGGTGATGAGGGATGCCTATATCTCCCAGGCGCAATACTTGGACAGTTATATCTGGTCAGACTTTCTGGATGAGCGCTCACAACGCGATCCGGATATCTGCGAATGGAAAGAGTCCAGCAAGAAAAAAATGGGGCAGGTGGTGTTTCGCATGCTGGCAGAAGCCGGTTACTTAAAAAGTACCCGTAAGCTGGAGTTACAGCGCGTGATCGTCAGAGCAGAGCTGCGTAGCCTGTTGGAAGAACATTATAAACAACGCATTAAAAGATCTATGGAAGTGTCGCTATGGACGCGGTAGTTGTAGAGGGGCAGCAATGAGTCAAACAATACATGAGCGTCTGAACCAGATTCCAGAGCGAATTCTTTCCACCGAGTTTCTCACCGGGCAAGGACTGGGCAATGAAATTGGCTTCTGGATTTTTGATTATGCACCTGAAGATGAGCTGAAAGTCCGCGAATATCTTCATTTTCTGGAAGGGATGCTGGAGAAAAAACACAGTCAGCTGAAGGTGGTGAATATTAATCTGCTACAAGCAGTGGTGGATTACCTGGCTGAGCGCAATTTCATTGATAAAGCGATCCAAATGCAAAAAGCCAAAGGCGATGAGGCACTGCTCAAGGCTCTGAAAGGTCCACTGCATATGGATAAGTTTGCGCCGTATCTGGTGAGCAAATATGCCACCAATGAGCAAGATATAGTGTTGATGACCGGGGTGGGGTCGGTTTGGCCACTATTACGTGCACATCATTTGTTAAACAGTTTGCATTCCTTGCTGGGGCATAAACCAGTCGTATTGTTTTATCCGGGGTATTACGACGGTCAGGCCATGAGTTTATTTGGAAAAATTCCAAGCAATAATTACTACAGAGCCTTCAGATTAGTGCCATAAGCACGACAAATAGCCATAAAAATTCGGGGAAATGGATTGAGATGAATATTAAAGAACTTTTTTACAAGCCATTAGATCGTGCGATAAACGGGGTGGTCAAGGCAGACCAGAATGACAATACCACGGTATATCAGGAACTTGATGAGTATGTGGTCACCAATGAGCTGGAAAAGCATTTTCGGGACTTTTTCCAGTCTTATGGCACAGATCTAAGCGATCCTTCGATTGCGAACCGAGTCGGTGTGTGGATTTCAGGCTTCTTTGGTTCAGGTAAATCACATTTCCTGAAAACCTTGTCGTATATTCTGGCCAATAAAGTGGCACGTGACGCGGAAGGTAACGAACGCAGTGCTGCCGAATTCTTTGATGAAAGCAAAATCCGTGATGCGTTTATCCGTGCAGATATTGGCAAGGCCGTCAGCCATCATGCTGATGTCATCCTGTTTAACATCGACAGTAAAGCCAGCTCCAATGATGACGGTAATCCGATTCTGAATGTGTTTTTACGCGTGTTTAACGAATATCAGGGTTTTAGTGCTGACCATCCACATATTGCCCATATGGAACGTCACCTGAGCCAGAAAGGGGTGTATGAGCGCTTTAAACAGGCTTTTGAAGAATCTAGCGGCATGTCTTGGCTAGAAGAACGTGATGGCTATCAGTTCTATCAGGATGATGTCGAAACCGCGATTTCCCAAGCCCTCAACTTATCAGCAGAAGCTGCGCATAAATGGTTTGAGGATTCTGAGCAGACCTTTAGTGTTTCGGTTGAAAATTTCTGTCAGTGGGTGAAAGAATACCTGGACAGCAAAGGACCCCAGCAACGCATGTTGTTCTTGGTCGATGAAGTGGGGCAGTTTATTGGCAGCGATACCCGCTTGATGCTGACATTGCAAACCATTACTGAAAACCTGGGTACGATCTGTAAAGGCCGCGCTTGGATTATCGTCACCTCACAGGCAGACATCGATGCTGTTTTAGGTGAGATGTCTTCTTCCAAAGCCAATGACTTCTCCAAGATTGCTGGACGTTTTAAAACCCGTTTATCACTGTCCAGTTCCAATACCGATGAAGTCATCCAGAAACGTTTATTACGTAAAACCCCAGAAGCAGAAGCATTGCTCAGATCGGTGTTTGAGCAAAAGGGCGATATCTTAAAAAATCAGATTACCTTTGACCGTTCAGGCCCAACCCTCAAGAACTATGAGGGGCCAGACAGCTTTATTCATAACTATCCTTTTGCGCCGTACCATTTCCAGCTGGTGCAAAAAGTATTTGAAGAAATCCGTAAAGTCGGTGCGACCGGTGCACACTTGGCCTATGGTGAACGGTCCATGTTGGATGCGTTCCAGATGGCCGCGAATGCGATTGCCACAGATGAAGTCGGGGCACTGGTTCCTTTCCACCACTTCTATACTTCAGTCGAAGGCTTCCTAGATACAGCGGTTAAACGTACCATCGACCAGGCAGGGCAGAATAAGACCCTGGATGGTTTTGATGTGCAGATGCTGCGTACCCTGTTCATGATCCGCTATGTCGATATCATCAAAGGTACGCTAGATAACCTGGTGACTTTGTCGATTGAGAAAATTGATGAAGATAAGCTGGCATTGCGTAAGCGGATTGAAGAGAGCCTGCAGCGTCTGGAAAAAGAGAGCCTGATTACGAGGAATGGTGATGAGTTCCTGTTCCTGACCAATGAAGAAAGGGATATTACTAAAAAAATTAAGGATATTAATTTAGCTAGCTCGGAAGAAAACAAAGAATTAGCCAATCTGATCTTTAAAGATTTACTGCGCGATCAGAACAAATACCGCCATCAAGCCAACAAGATGGACTATCAGATTGGTCGTTTCCTAGATAGCCATAGCCTGGATGGGAAGTATGAGAGCGATTTGAAAGTTGAAATCATTTCTCCACTAGATACGGAATATAACCTCTACACTGAAGCTTACTGTATTGGTAAAAGTACTCAGGCCGAAGGACAAGTGCTGTTTAAACTGGCAGATGATAAACAGTTCTTTAATGAACTGCGCACCTGGCTGAAAACCAATAAATTTATCCGTTTAAATGATGATGGCACTCAGTCCGATATCACCCGTATTCTGGCAGACCGTGGCCGTGAGAATCAGGAGCGTAAAAAACGCCTGCGTGCCCGGGTCGAAGAAATGTTGCTGGACGCGGAAAGTTATGCCTTGGGTCAACGTCTACAACTTTCATCTTCAAGTCCAACCACCAAGCTGGATGAGGCTTGTCGTTATTTGCTGGAAAACACGTATACCAAACTGAGCTATCTGCAGGTCTATCAGCAGGATGCTTGGCGTGAATTGAACGCCGTCTTGACTGTGGATGATATGGCGCAGCTCGGATTGTCTCTGGATGGCGGTCAGAGCAATCCCAAAGCCCTACAGGAAGTGGAGCAGTACATTGCACTACGGGCCACCGGTACAGAGCGTATTCTAGTCTCAGATGTGATAGATCGTTTTGTCAAACGTCCTTATGGCTGGCCGGATGCCGAGATTTTACTATTGGTGGGTCAGCTGGCTGCGATGGGGCGGATTTCTCTGCAGTTAAATGGCGGCAGCTTACAGTTAAAAGATGCCTTTGAGCCTTTACAAAACAGCCGCCGTCGCCGTGATGTGTCGATCATTAAAAAACGCCAGACTGATGATCAGGTGTTGAAACAGGCACGCCAACTCACCCAAGACCTATTCTCGGCTATGGGACCAGCGACAGAGAAAGAGCTATTTGAATTCTATACCCAACATTTTAAAAACTGGTTAGCCAACTTTAAGTCTTATAAGAGTAAAACTGATGTCGGGCAGTTCCCAGGCAAGAAAGTGATTGAAAAGTCGATTCTGACTTTGGAACGTCTGCTGGCCAATAGCGACAGCTTCGATTTCTTTAAGGCCGTGGTTGAGAACAAGGACGACTATCTGGATCTGGAAGAAGACTACCGTGATATTCATGAATTCTTCAGTAACCAGATGCCAAGCTGGCAGCAACTGCAACAGGCCTTACGTCATTTTGAGAAGAACAAACAGGCACTGGGCAGTGATGAGGTGGCTAAAAAAGCCCTCTCCGAATTACACCGTATTTCGACCCTTGAATCGCCCTATGGCCTGTTAAATAAAGTGGCTGATTTGGTTCGCACAGTGGAAAGCGTCAATGAGCAATTGCTGACTGAGAAGCGCAATCAGGCAATAGAACACATTGATGACAAGATCAAGCAGTTAGAAGCTGAGATCAAAAACAGTGGCATCGCTAGCGCTGAGCTGAGTAACAAGCTATTACGCCCACTACAACTGCTGAAAACGGATATTGAAGTGGAAACTAGCCTGTCCACCATCTATATGCTGCAAACCCAAACCAGCGTCGAGCGTTTTGATGAAGCCTTGTATGAGTTGGAAAGCGAAGTTGAGGCGGAAATCCAGCGTCAGGCCAAAGCGGCACAATTGGCTCAGAGCAAAGCCGAGAGTATAACCAACACTGCAACCACCTCCAGCCCAGCTACATCAACACCTGCTGTGAGTCCGGTACAGCCTGCGACAGCCGTAGTGCCACCGAAACCTGTTGTCGAAGTTGATGTCGCCAGCATTTACAGCAAAAGTTCAAGTAGTGTCTACCTGGAAACAGAAGAATCAGTGGATCAGTTTGTAGACGCACTCAAAGCTGAATTGAAAAAAATTGTGAGTGATAAAAAGCGTGTGCGTATCCGCTAACAGGGCTTAGGGATATCGGCATCAGTCATTAATTAAAGGTTTAAAGATGAATACCAGTAATATTAAAAAATACGCACCGCAAGCACGTAATGATTTTATCGCAGCGATGCGCAAGCAGGCGGCCAAATATGGCATCACCGCAGACAGTATTTTACCGGCTGAACAGAAAGGCGACTTGCTGCTGATTGGCGATCAGGTTTTTCCGCTATCCGTCATGAAACCACGTGACAAGCTGATCAAACGCATTCAAACCAGCAGTTTTGAGCAGACGATTGATTATATCGCTTACAGCTGGTTTAACCGTCTCTGTGCGATTCGCTACATGGAATGCAAAGGCTTACTGGATCATGGCCGTCGTGTACTCAGTAGTGCCGATGGTAGTGCAGGCTTGCCACAGATTTTGGAAGAATGTCTGGATATTGACCTACCAGGTTTAGATGCCAGCCGTGTGGCTGAACTCAAACTGGATGGCAATAAAGACGAAGAACTGTATCGTGAGCTATTACTGGCCCAATGCCATGCATTGAATCAGGTCATGCCACTCTTGTTTGAACAGGTTTCTGATGAGTCTGAACTACTGTTACCGGATAACCTGACCAAAACCGACTCTTTGATCCGTGATTTAGTGACCAGTATTCCGGAAGAAGATTGGTCGGATGTACAGATTATTGGCTGGCTGTATCAGTTCTATATTTCTGAAAAGAAAGATCAAGTGATTGGTAAAGTCGTCAAAAGTGAAGACATTCCTGCTGCGACGCAATTGTTCACGCCAAATTGGATTGTGAAGTATCTGGTACAGAACAGTGTCGGTCGTTTATGGATGATGGCACAGCCTGATAGTACGCTGGCCAGTGAATGGGAATACTATATTCAGCCAGCGGAACAGACCGATGAAGTCAATGCCCAGTTAAAACAGCTGATTGATGTGAGGATCAGTGAAGATGGCGATACTTTAAACCCTGAAAGCATTACGGTACTCGATCCGGCCTGTGGTTCGGGGCATATTCTGGTGGAAGCCTATGACTGCTTAAAAGCGATTTACTTAGAACGTGGTTACCGTAGCCGTGATATTCCACGTTTGATTCTGGAAAACAACCTGTACGGCATTGATATTGATACCCGTGCAGCACAGTTGGCGAGTTTTGCGTTATTGATGAAAGCACGTGAGGATGACCGCCGTTTATTTAGCAATCCACCGAAGCTGAATATTATTGCGTTACAAGATAGTCAGCCAGAACGTTTGGATGCATTCAGTCAGGATTTGGCAAGTACTGGTATTGCTCAGACCGATTTAAAAGAACTGCTAGATTTATTTGAATATGCTTCGACTTTTGGTTCTTTGATTCAAATTCCTCAAGCATTCGCTAAGAAACTACCTGATTTAGAAAGCAAGCTGAATACAGCATTAGAATCAGGTGATATTTTTGCACAGCAGTCAGCACAAGAGTTATTGCCTTTACTACAACAAGCTAAATTACTGGCTAAACAATATGATGCCGTGATTGCGAATCCGCCGTATATGGGCAACAAGTACTTAAATCCAAATCTTAAAAACTATTTAAAAAAGAACTATCAGGGTTATGAAAAAGATCTTTTTTCAGCATTTATGATCCGAGATTTGCAGCTAACTAAAGAAAGTGGACAGCTTGGCTTTATGTCACCTTTTGTTTGGATGTTTATTTCATCGTATGAAAATTTGCGTACGCATTTTATTGATCATGCAACAATCACAAGTTTGATTCAGCTTGAATATTCTGGTTTTGATGGAGCAACGGTTCCAATTTGTACATTTACATTAGCAAAAGCACATATTGTAGAATTTACTGGTTCATATATTCGTTTATCTGATTTTAAAGGTTCTGAAAATCAGGCACCTAAAACATTAGAAGCGATTAAAAATCCCAAGTGTGGATGGTTTTATAATACGAAGCCAGATGACTTTAATAAAATACCTGGAAGTCCTGTGGCTTATTGGTTAAGCAAAAAGATTTTATCTGGTTTTGAAAAAAATAAAGTTAATTCTGTAGGTACAACTAGGGTTGGTTGCCAAACTAGTGATAATAATAGATTCCTAAGAGTTTGGTTTGAAGTATCGAAAGAAAAATCTTATTGGAATGCAGAAGATAAAAAAATAGCAGAAGCCTCAACAGCCAAATGGTTTCCTTATAATAAAGGAGGAAATTTTAGAAAATGGTATGGGAATATTGAATACGTAGTAAACTGGGAAAATGCGGGTGATGAGATTTTTTCTTATGCTAAAGATCTCTATGGTTCACCAACAAGAACTGTAAAAAATGCAGCATATTATTTTAAATCCTCTGTTACATGGTCAAAAATTTCTAGTGGTATTCCTTCGTTTAGATGGCAACCTGTTGGATCAATTTTTGATGTAGCTGGTGCATCTGTATTCTTGGAAAATCTGGATCAAGAGTTTAAATTGCTAGCACAGTTAAATTCAAAAGTAACCGTAAAGCAATTGGAGGTATTATCTCCAACCCTAAATTTCGAGACTTCACATATTGCTGCATTGCCTGAAGTTATCAGTGTTGTAGATAAAAAAGTAATAGAAGTGTCTAGTAACGCGATTAACTTGGCAAAAAAAGATTGGGACTCTTATGAAACCTCATGGGACTTTTCCCAAAACCCAATTATTAGTAATCAGCAGCCAAATTTAGAACAAGCCTTTAATACATGGCAACAGCAAAATGCGAACGCCGTCGCTGAAATGAAACATCTGGAAGAAGAAAACAATAAACTGTTTATAGAAGCTTATGGTTTACAGGACGAACTCACACCAGATGTACCGGATGAACAAATCACCCTAACCCGTGCCAACCGTGAAAAAGACAGCCAGCGGTTAGTCTCCTATGCACTTGGCTGCATGATGGGACGTTATAGCCTGGATGAACCAGGTCTGATCTATGCCCATGCAGGTAATCAAGACTTCGATGCCAGCCGTTACCAAACATTCCCAGCCGATGCGGATGGCATTATTCCACTGACCGAAATGCATTGGTTTGAAGATGATGCAACACATCGTATCCAAGAGTTTTTAACTGCGGTTTGGGGTAAAGACACACTAGACGCTAATATGCTGTGGCTGGCAGAAAGCTTGGATAAAAAAGCCAGTGAAACCGCTGAAGACACCATTCGCCGTTACCTAGCCAGCAAGTTCTATAAAGACCATATGCAGACCTATAAAAAGCGCCCGATCTACTGGTTATTCAGCAGTGGTAAACAAGGTGCTTTCCAGGCGTTAGTGTACTTGCACCGCTATAACGAAAGCACTTTGGCACGTATGCGTACTGAATATGTCATGCCACTGATTTCAAAAATGGCAGCGATGGTTAATTCTTTGCAAAGTGAAATCGAAAACAGTGATTCCGCTGCTGAAATTAAACGTAAAGAGAAAGAACTACAAAATCTGCATAAGCAACAGGCTGAACTGAGTAGCTTTGAAGAAAAACTGCGCCATTATGCCGATCAGCGTATTAGCTTAGATCTGGATGATGGAGTGAAAGTAAACTACGGCAAGTTTGGGGACTTGTTGGCTGAAGTGAAAGCAGTGACGGGGGAAAAGTGATGAATAGCTTTTCTTCCACACTAGATCATGCAGAGGTGGTTGCATGAACTTAAGTCAACTACAGCAAGGCCTGGAACAAGCCTTTTATACTGAACAGCACCGAATTGTCTTTTGGTACGATGCAGAGCATTCATTTACTGAAGAAATCAAAGCCCTAAAGCTAAATGATGTCCAGATTTTGAATATGGCAGAAGAGTCGAGTTTGGCGATCAAGCTTAAACTGGAACTTGAGGATCAGCAGGGTAAATACTTGCTGTATTTCCCCAGTGCTGAGCCTGAAACCGAAAAAGACTGGTTACTGGACATCAAGCTGTATTCACGCAGCTTCTATGCCGATCGTTTCTCGATTATTTTTAATGAGCTGGGTTTACAGCAGCAGAGTCTAAGAGAACATCTGGCCAAACGTGAAGAATTCCTTAAAGCCAAAGCCCGTCTGAGTACATTGAAACGCTATATCCAGCCTGATGCAGATGCACAGGATCTGGATATGGCCATGATTGCAGCTGTGGTCAAGGCTGACAGTGCCGAACTTATGCATATTGTCCTGGCGTTGGCAGATGAAATGGTACAGCAGAACCTGGCTCTGGAAGTCAATCCAGAATCCTTTGCTGAACTGGAAAAATTCCAACTGGTGCCAGCTTTAGTCACAGCATTACAGGCGGAAATTGGTTATCCAGCATCGGTTGAAGAGTTGAATGGGGAAGCACCATTCAAGCTCGGTACGTTCTTTATCCGTTTGATGAGCACAGGTTTCTGTGAAAGCCTGGGCGATATACCGCTATGGGCTCAGGAACTGGTGATGTCATCCGTCAGCTCCCGTGCAACAGCTAGAGCCTTTTTGTCGCGCTGGAGAGACAGTTCCAAATACTACCCAACCTTCGATACACTCTCCCAGACCGTGGCGAATGCACTGCGGATCCAAGAAAAGGTCGGGGCTTTTGATCTGGAGCAGCTGCTCGATGTCATGACCTTTGAAGTGATTGAACAAAAGATCATTGTTGATTTGGCCAGCCAGATCCCTGCAGCAACCAAAGCTGAACTGGAACATTTCAGAACGGTTATTTCTACCCGTCTGGATGGCTATTGGGCGTCCAAACATAAGGACGATGCAACCCGCCGTAAATACCGTACCGTCTATACAGCGTTGCAGGCAGCGATTGAGCTGTTCAGCCTGCGACAGCAGTTTGATTCTGGGTTCTATTTCGACTCCAACGAAGCCTTGTATAAAGCCTACGAGCAAGAGTTGTATCGCTTTGATATGGCCTATCGCCACTACAGTGCTGCTTCTCAACGCGCTCATGTCGATATCCTGAAAAAACTTGATGAAGAAGTGGAAAATTGCTATTCCTACTGGTTTATTGACCACTTGGCACGTAACTGGGGAGAGCGGGTTGAAGCTGAGCAACGCTTGAATGTCTGGAAAGTGGCAGATATCCCAAATCAGCAGAACTTCTACGATACTCACGTCAGACCCTTACTCAGTTCTGCAACGAAACGCCGTATTGTGGTAATTATCAGTGATGCTTTTCGCTATGAAGCTGCGGTAGAGCTGCGTGATCGTATTAATGAAAAGCGTTATTCCGAAGCGACCTTGTCTTCACAGCTGGGCGTTGTCCCAAGTTACACCACACTTGGCATGGCCTCGTTATTGCCGCATCAGACTTTGGAGTACAAAGAGGCCGCAGGGGATGATGTTTTAGTAGATGGGCAGTCCAGCAAAGGGACTGCAGCACGATCCAAAATTCTGGCGGCCTATAATGGATTGGCGGTTACCGCTGAAATGGTAAAAGGTTGGTCGCGTGATGAAGGTCGTGAAGCACTTAGAGACTATGAGTTGATTTACGTTTATCACAACGTGATTGATGCACGCGGTGACAGCGCCTCGACAGAATCAGAAACCTTTATGGCGGTAGAACATGCCATTGAAGAGCTGACCGAACTCAGCCGTAAAATTTTAATGCACTTCAATATTTCCACCCTGTTGATTACAGCCGACCATGGCTTTCTGTTCCAGCAAAGTAAACTGGAATCTGCGGATCGTTCAAGCTTGACTGAAAAACCTACCAATACATTGAAGAGCAAAAAACGCTATGTGATTGGGCATGGTTTACCAGAGAGCAAGGAAGCCTGGAAAGGCTCAACCCAAGCTACGGCAGGCACATTATCTGCGACTGATTTCTGGATTCCAAAAGGGGCGAACCGTTTCCATTTTGTAGGAGGCTCACGTTTCGTGCATGGCGGCATCATGCCTCAGGAAATTGTGGTGCCGGTACTGATGGTAAAACAGCTACGTGGTGAAAAGGCTGGACAGCGGACCAAGCGTAAAGTTGAGGTCATTTCTACCAAATCCACGCTGAAGATGGTCAATAACATCCAGAAGTTTGATTTGATGCAAACCGAAGCTGTCAGTGAGCTGGTCATGCCAGTGACTTTATCCATTGCCATTTATGATGGGGATCTTAAAGTTTCCAGTGAAGAAACTTTGACTTTTGATAGCACTACCGATTCTGTTGCCGATCGGGTCAAACAGGTCAGATTGTCATTGTCTGGCACTGATTTTGACCGTAAGAAAGATTACTTCCTGGTACTGAAGGACAAAGACCTGAATATCGAGATGCAACGCTATAAGGTCACCATTGATCTGGCATTTACCGATGACTTCTTCTAATAACGAATTAACGATAGAGCGTAGCCTACATGGAATCTGCTAACGATAAAGAACTGGATCAGCTGCTGAATGAACACTTTGCTGGGCGGGTGGTACGTAAGGATCTGACTAAACTGATCAAAGAAGGGGCCAATGTCCCGGTCTATGTACTTGAATACCTGCTGGGAATGTACTGTGCCTCGGATGATCCAGAGATCATTGAACAGGGACTACGTAACGTAAAGACGGTTCTGGCAGAGAACTATGTACGACCTGATGAAGCTGAGAAGGTGAAATCCCTGGTTCGTGAACGGGGCAGTTATAAGGTCATTGATCGGGTGACCGTAAAGCTGAATGAGCGTAAAGACAAATACGAAGCATCATTTAGTAATCTGGGCATCAAAGATGCCGAAATCTCGGCAGGCATCGTCAAAGAGTATGAAAAATTACTAGTTGGTGGTATCTGGGTCATTGCTACGCTCAGTTATTATTTTGAAGAAGGGCAGACTAGTTCTCCATTTGGGGTGAGCTTACTCAAGCCGATTCAAATGCCGAATATGAATATGGATGAACTCTTCAGTGGCAGAGCAGCATTAAGCACGGATCAGTGGCGCGAGAGTTTAATCCGTTCCATCGGCATGGAACCGGCTTCGTTAAAAGAGGACGTGCAATGGCACCTATTAGCGCGTATGGTTCCGTTCGTTGAAAATAACTATAACGTCTGTGAACTGGGACCACGCGGTACCGGGAAAAGCCATATTTACAAAGAGTGTTCACCGAATAGTATTTTAGTCTCTGGTGGGCAAACGACTGTCGCCAACCTGTTCTATAACATGAGTAGCCGCCGTATTGGTCTGGTAGGCTTATGGGATGTGGTAGCTTTTGATGAAGTCGCCGGTATTTCCTTTAAGGACAAAGATGGCGTACAGATCATGAAAGACTACATGGCCTCAGGATCTTTTGCCCGTGGTCGTGAACAGATGGAAGCCTCAGCTTCGATGGTTTTTGTGGGTAATATTAACCAAAGTGTTGAATCCTTGGTGAAGACTAGCCACTTATTGGCTCCTTTTCCTGAAGCAATGATCGATTCGGCATTCTTTGATCGCTTTCATGCCTATATCCCAGGTTGGGAAATTCCAAAAATGCGCCCGGAATTCTTTACCAACCGTTATGGCCTGATTGTTGATTATCTGGCTGAATTCTTCCGGGAAATGCGCAAGCGCAGTTTTGCGGATGCCATTGAGAAGTACTTCAAGCTAGGGAATAACCTGAATCAGCGTGATGTGATCGCCGTTCGCAAGACGGTTTCTGGATTGATGAAGCTGCTCTACCCACATGGTCAATTTAACAAAGAAGATGTACGGCAATGCCTGGAATATGCGCTGCAGGTGCGCCGTCGGGTCAAAGAACAGCTGAAGAAAATTGGAGGGATGGAATTCTATGATGTGCATTTTAGCTATATCGACAATGACACCCTAGAAGAACATTTTGTATCTGTAAAAGAGCAGGGTGGTGGTGGACTGATTCCCGAAGGTCCTGCTAAACCAGGCTTCCTGTATACCATTGGCCTTAGTAATAAGGGCATGCCTGGCTTATACCGCTTAGAACTTCAAGTCACTAAAGGTTCAGGAAAGTTGGCGACATCTGGCTTATGGAATTCAAGTAGTGCCAAAGAACAGGTCAAGATTGCTTTTGACTACTTCAAGGCCAATGCATCTCGGATCTCGGGGGGCAGTAAGGTGCTGGAACATGATTTCCACTTACATGTGGTAGAATTACAGAATACCGGCCCGCTCAGCCATCTTGCTCTGCCAAGTTTAGTGGCTTTTGCTTCTAGCCTGTTAGGACGATCGGTACAAAGTCAGATGGTGGTACTGGGTGATATGAGCTTGGGTGGTTCTGTGACACCGGTGGAAAGTATTGCCGAATGTCTGCAAGTTGCTTTTGATGCGGGTGCCAAGAAGGTTGCTTTGCCAATGAGTAGTGCGGCAGATATCCCAACGATTCCTGTGGAACTGTTTACCAAGTTCCAGACCAGCTTCTATGCAGATCCGGTAGATGCGGTGTTTAAAGGGCTAGGGGTGGATTAATTTCATATCTGTCTGGAAGAGTTACAGTAGATTGTTTTAAATTCAGTTTCTCAAGTTAAACACCATGTTGTAAAAGCATAATACTGCCTCTTTTAAAGAGCTAGTATTTTAGGGGGGGATTACCCAGGGGTAATGCTCCCCGCAAATAATTGGACTTAAAAGTAGAAAATCGAATACCCTTGATTTAAGGAGATTTTCTATGAAAATAGCTAAATATTCAGACAGCTTAATTATGAGTATTTTGAAACAAGCTGAAGCAGGAACACCTGTTCCAAACCTTTGCCGTGAGCATGGAATGAGCACCGCAACTTTCTATAAGTGGAAGTCTAAATATGGCGGAATGGATCTTTCCATGATGACTAGGCTTAAAGAATTAGAGGCTGAAAATGCCCGTTTAAAACGTATGTATGCTGATGAGCGGCTTAAATCTGACATTTTACAAGATGCTCTTTCAAAAAAGTTTTAAGGCCAGTTCAGCGGAAGTCTCTTGCACAGCAGGCTGCTGAGCAGTTTAAGATTTCTATCAGCATGGCCTGTTTAATTTTTAATGTTAGCCAAACCTGTTATCGCTATAAGGCCCTTTTGAAAGAGGAAAATGTTCAAATCGCTGAGTGGTTGATTAAGCTAACAAATGAAAATAAAACGTGGGGTTTTAAACTCTGCTATCTGTATTTGCGCAATGTAAAAGGTTATGGATGGAATCACAAACGCATATATCGGATCTACAAAGAGCTTGAACTTAACTTAAGGATTAAACCCAACAAACGAATTAAACGAGAACAACCAGAAACCCTTGCAGTACCAACAGCTAAGAATGAGTCATGGTCAATGGATTTTATGCATGATCAACTCAGTGATGGGCGTAGCTACCGTGTGCATAACGTCATTGATGATTACAATCGAGAATCGTTAGATATCCTTGTTGATTTCTCATTACCGGCTGAACGTGTTCTGCGGGGGCTTAACCAATTAATTGAATGGCGAGGCAAACCTAAACATATTCGATCCGACAATGGGCCTGAATATATAAGCGATTTAATGAAAGAATGGTGTGATCAACATGATATTGAGCATATCTTCACTCAGCCAGGTAACCCTCAACAAAATGCCTATGTTGAACGATTTAATCGCACAGTTCGATACGAATGCCTAAACCAATATTTATTTAGAGAGCTTAGTGAGGTTCAAGACTGTACAACCTTATGGCAGTACTTTTATAATCATGAACGACCTCATATGTCAGTAAATGATTGTCCACCTAATTTTAAACAATAACAAGGGCTTTGGATTTTCTACTCATTAGTTCAATTAAAAATGGGGGTATTACCCAGGTTCCGGGAAAACAACTTTAGCCAAGCAACTCTCAAAAGAGTGTAAGGCAATACGCTTTTCTCCAGATGAATGGCTTTATGATCTTGGTTTGGATTTCTATGATGATGAGATAAGAATTCGAGTAGAAAAACTACAATGGCAGTTTGCTCAAGAATTACTGAAATCTGGAAATAGTGTAATTCTTGAAAATGGCTTCTGGTTAAAAATTGAAAGAGATAATTATCGATCTATGGCAAGTCAGTGGGGAGTAACTACTAAAATTCACTTCTTAGATACGAATCTGGACGAAATCAGAAACAGAATTATTGAAAGAAATAAGCTATGTATTCCAACAGTTCCTCAAGTCAATCTTGATAACTTGGCTAAGTGGGCTGCTCTATTTGAACCTCCTGTTAAAGAAGAACTCTCATGGAATATTCTCTAAGATTATCATCAGGACTAGAGTTGTGAGTTTGGTGTGGTAACTCAACTGATTACTCTAGTCCTTGTATTTTTCAACTCAGTCGCTTATCCGCGATTGAGGTTAATTAAGTTAATTTTTTGGTATTTTCTAAAAAATAATCAATATAAGTATCCCCAAGACAATTCTATAGGACTTACGCATTGACAGATTCAAAAAAGTATTAAAATGCTTTATAAAGTATCTGTGATTAGACGAATTAAACATGCTTCTACAGCAACCTGTACTCTACCCATTTATATGGGCTTTCTCATGACAGAACCGAACTCTATTAGCTGCACACAACTTGCCGAGACTTATAACATCTCGCATGATAGTGTAAATCGCTTTCTAGAGCGTGAAGACTACATACCTCACGACCTATATCAAGAAGCAATTCAACATATTGATAATAATAAACTTATAGTCAGTATTGATGATACTGTTTTAGATAAACCGTATAGTCAGCATATGGACTTAGTTAGCTATTTTTGGTCAGGCAAACACCACCGATCCGTCAAAGGTATTAATCTCATTACCTTGTATGCGACAGATCAAAATGGTCAAAATATTCCAATTAATTTCCGAATTTATGACAAATCTGAAAGTAAAACCAAGAATGATTACTTTATGGATATGTTAAGTGAAGTACTCAGTTGGGGTGCAAAGATTCAATTTATTACAGGTGATAGTTGGTATTCATCGACTGAAAATCTAAAAACCATAAGAAAATATGGTATTCGATTTATGTTTGGTGTCGACAGTAACCGTAAGGTTTCCCCAGAAAAAGGACAATGGTTTCAACTGCGTTTATTGCCAGATTTCCATCAGGGTCAAGTGGTCTGGCTCAAAGATTTTGGCTTTGTACAATTATTTAAGACTCAGTTAAAAGAACAGCAGAGGTTTTATATTGTGCATCAAGATGAAGATGATTTATTGTCCTTTGAAGGTTTTCATGAATTACATTCAAGTCATTGGAAAATAGAACAATATCACCGAGTGATTAAACAGGTTTGTCATATTGAAAAGTTTCAGGTAAGACGATCTAAACTGATTTTGAATCATATTTTTTCAGCCTTGATGGCCTACGTCGAGATACAAAAGAACCAGTTTGAGCGGATCTTTGAAAATGTATATCGTTGGCAGAAGAAATTATTTAGACCAATCATCAAAGACTTCATTGATGACTTTATTCTCGATAAAAATCATCTGCTACCACAGAGAATCTATAAATGATAGTGCGTAAGTCCTATTCTATACCAAGCAAATACTCTTAATGAGTGTTTTTCTACAAACTTAACCAAAGCTTTGATGACCAATAAGGCTGCAACAAATGCAGCCATAAAACCTACAGAAATATTTACTAAATTATCTGAAGTTAAAACATTAGCATTACGAAATAAGTCATAAGTTGCTGCCCCCAACATAGTGGGCATAGCAAGGAAAAAAGAAAACTCAGTTGCTGCTTTACGTGATAAGCCTAATAGCATGCCACCAATAATGGTTGCACCCGAGCGAGATGTACCAGGAACCATGGCAACACATTGTGCAAAACCCACAAGGATAGATTGCTTGAAACTAATGTCCGTGGCTTCAATAGTTTTTGGTTTATATTCTCTGGCTTCAACTGCAAAAATAATAAGTCCGCCAATAATTAAGGCAAAAGCGACCACCAATGGGCTAAACAACACTTGCTTAATAAAATCGACAGCTAAGACCCCAATAACCACGGCAGGAAGAAAGGCCACAAATACATTGATTGCAAAGCGTCTTGCATGCACCTCACCTGAAAAAAAGCCTCGAATCAATGCGATAATTTTTTGTCGATAAAGCCAACATACTGCCAAAATTGCTCCAAATTGAATAACAACCTCAAACACACGTCCAGAATCTGATTTAAAATCAATTAAGTGTCCGAAGAGAATTAAATGTCCTGTACTGGAGATAGGTAAAAACTCGGTTAAGCCTTCAATTAAACCTAAAAATAAGGCTTTAAGCAGTGCAAGATTATCCATAAATAGATGCAGTAAAGAGTTAAAATTTTCCATATTTTTAAGCTATTTTTCACTGTTTATAAATGAGCGTAGCTAAATTTTTACGCTTTTTTTACGGCAGGGTCTGAGTTGTGAATAGAGAGTTTACGCAGCTATTTTTCATACTAAGCTGTGGAATATCCCAATGTTTAGGATGGAAAAGATGAGTGCGATACTCATAGTGCATCAAAAAGTACAGCATCCAAAAATATGCTTTGTACAAAATAATCAAAATGATAGATATCTCAATAACTGTAAGGTGTTTTTAGCTCTGATAAATGGGAGTGAAATGCCATGTTAGAGTTTATTTTACTGCTCGCAATAGTCACTATTTTGGCTTATCCCTTGGGGAAATACCTCGCGGCAATTATGCAAAATCGTGAGATGAAAATTGACCCTGTGTTCAATTGGATTGAAAAACCAATCTATGCAGTGCTGGGAACCAATCCTAAACTTGGTATGAACGTGAAGACCTATTCATTGAGTTTCGTACTGAGTTGTTTGGTCCTTGGATTGGTGACTTGGGTTTTATTTATGACACAAGCCAGCTTGCCATTGAACCCGAACAATGCACCCAATATGTCATGGGATTTGGCGCTGCATACCATGATTTCCTTTCTGACCAATACCAATCAGCAACATTATTCAGGGCAGGCTCAACTGTCTTATTTGTCGCAGATGGTGGGTATTGTTGGTATGCAAATCATTACCCCAATGATGGGCTTGGCGATAGTTGTCGCAACAGTCCGTGCGTTGTTCTATAAGCAATCGAATACATTGTCAGAAGCAGATCAGAATGCAAGTTTTAATCATAAAGTTCAGCGCATAAATATCGGGAACTATTGGGCGGATGTGATTCGACCAACGTTTCGGTTTTTAATTCCATTGTGCATGGTGTGGTCATTGTTGCTGAATAGCCAAGGGGTGCCATCTACATTTCAAGGCGGGCCTGAAGCTCAAGTCATCGATCAAACGACAGAATTGAAAACTCAAAAAATTCCATTGGGTCCAGTTGCACCAATGGTGGCTATTAAACAGTTGGGTAGTAATGGTGGTGGTTGGTATGGGCCGAATAGTAGTGTGCCACTGGAAAACCCAACACCATTATCAAACTTTTTAGAAATGTTGGCGATTCTTCTGATTCCAGTTTCTGTGATTTTCATGTTGGGTTTTTTCACCAAGCGTGCAAAATTTGCTGGCTTTGTTTTTGGCACAATGTTGTTGATGTCTGTTATTTCGGCAAGTAGTGCAATTTGGTCTGAGAGTCTTTCATCTACAGCCACACAGCTTTATGCAATGGAAGGAAAGGAAGTTCGTTTTGGCGAAGCTTCCTCGGCACTTTGGGCAGCCGTGACCACGCAAGTCAATAATGGTTCTGTCGATATGATGCATGACTCATCTGCACCACTCACAGGGTTTGTGGCTTTATCCAATATGCTGATCAATGCCATTTGGGGAGGGATTGGTTGTGGTTTACAGCAATTCATTATTTACCTGTTTTTGGCTGTGTTTATTGCGGGTCTAATGACTGGGCGTACACCTGAATTGTTAGGCCGAAAAATTGAAGCAGGTGAAATTAAATTGTTGGCAGTGGTCATTTTGATCCAGCCGATTGTGATTTTAAGTTTAACGGCTGTGACTTTATTTTTCCCTGAATTGACAGGCAATAGTAATCCGCAGTACCACGCTGTTTCACAAGTGCTGTATGAATATGTTTCTGCATTTGCCAACAACGGTTCAGGTTTTGAAGGTTTGGCCGATAACACCGTATGGTGGAATGTAAGTTGTGGTCTGGCTTTATTACTGGGTCGTTTCCCGACACTGATTATTCCATTGTGGATTGCAGCACGTTTAGCTGCGAAACGTCAGGCACCTGAAAGTAGCGGTAGTTTAAAAGTTGAAACCCCCACTTTTGCGTTCACACTGATTGCGATTGTGGTGATGTTGACTTTATTACAGTTTATGCCAGTCCTCGTCTTAGGGCCGATTGCTGATCATTTGTTATTGGTACAGGGGTAAGGGTGAGTACAATGAATCATTCAAAACAAGCGGTTCAGAATCAAGAAAATTTTCAAAACAAAGAAAATACGTCAACATTATTCCAAGCTGAAGCGTGGAAAAATGCATGTATTAAATTGCTTCCACAACATGCGATTAGAAATCCTGTCATGGCGATTGTGTGGCTCGGGACGCTGATTACCTTGGTCAGTACCTTGATGGGGAAAGCTGATTTAGTTTTTGGCTTATTGGTCACCTTTATTTTATTTATCACTGTCCTGTTTGCCAATTATGCCGAAGCGGTGGCGGAAGCCAAAGGTCGAGGTCAAGCATCCTCTTTAAGACAGGCCCGTCAGAATCTGACTGCACGCTTGATTCAGCATAAAGATGATACTGATGGTCAACACATTGCGGCTTCTTTATTGAAAATGCATGACCTGATAGAAGTTCGTGCAGGAGAGTTGATTCCTGCTGATGGTGAAATTATTTATGGTTTTGCCACCATTAATGAAGCGGCTGTTACGGGGGAGTCTGCACCTGTATTACGTGAAGCAGGCACAGACAAGTCGGGCGTGATTGGCGGAACCAAGGTTTTAACCGACCGTATTGTTGTACAAGTGATGGCCGAAGCAGGAAGTAGTTTCCTCGACCGCATGATTGCTTTGGTTGAAGGTTCTAACCGTCAAAAAACACCGAACGAAATCGCATTGGGTATTTTACTGACTGTGATGACGGTGACTTTTATTGTCGTGGTGGGAAGTCTGCCTTTTATTGGACATTTTCTGAATATTGAAATCAATCCAATCGTCTTGGTTGCGTTATTGGTATGTTTAATTCCAACCACGATTGGTGGCTTGCTGCCTGCAATTGGGATTGCGGGTATGAACAGAGCCTTAAAGGCTAATGTGATTGCGAAGTCGGGTAAAGCGGTTGAAGTGGCGGGTGATGTGGATGTGTTGTTGCTGGATAAAACAGGAACCATTACTTATGGTGACCGTCAGGCAACTGCATTTTATCCGCTAGCAGGTGTGACAGAGTCTGAACTTCGCCAAGCGGCGGTTCTCACGTCACTTGCAGACCCCACACCTGAAGGTAAATCGGTGGTGGCTTTGGCAAAAGAATTGGGTGAACGTGTGGTTGACCCAGATCAGGCGGAATTTATTGCTTTTAATGCATCCACGCGTATTTCAGGCATTAATTTGTCAGATGGTCATCAAATACGTAAAGGGGCTTTGGATGCGATTCTTAAATTTGCATCACAGACCCTTGAAAACCATAGCGAACTCAAAGCCCGTGTAGAGCAAGTCGCATCTAAAGGTGCAACCCCGTTGGTGGTCGCGAAAGATCAAAACCTTTTAGGGGTGATCGAGCTTTCTGATGTGATTAAGCAAGGGATTAAAGAAAAATTTGCGCGCTTACGTGAAATGGGCATCAAAACCGTCATGGTCACAGGGGATAACCCTTTAACTGCGGCAGCCATTGCAGCGGAAGCAGGTGTCGATGACTATATTGCTGAAGCAAGACCTGAAGATAAACTGCATTGTATTCGTGAAGAGCAGAATAAAGGGCATTTGGTGGCGATGGTCGGGGATGGGACCAACGATGCACCTGCTTTGGCACAGGCAGATATTGGACTCGCCATGAATTCAGGTACGCAAGCGGCCAAAGAAGCTGGCAATATGGTGGATTTGGATTCAGACCCAACCAAATTACTGGCAGTTGTTGAAATTGGGAAACAGCAGCTCATTACCCGAGGTGCATTAACCACTTTCTCCTTGGCCAACGATGTGTCGAAATACTTTGCAATTTTACCTGCATTGTTCGTTGCTGCTATTCCGCAAATGAATGTCTTAAATGTGATGCACTTGGGCAGTTCTGAAAGCGCCATTCTTTCAGCACTTATTTTTAATGCCATGATCATTCCATTACTCATTCCAATTGCTTTACGTGGTGTGAAGTTTAAACCGTCTACGTCTACACAATTGTTACGCCGAAATATGTTGATTTATGGGGTGGGTGGGGTGTTGTTGCCATTCGTTGCAATCAAAGTGATTGATCTGATGATCAGTCCATTGTTATCACTTTAAAAATTTGTGAGGATGAAAAAAATGAATATTGAAAATGATGCATTGCAAAATAATCCATTGGAAAAAAGTCAATTGGTTGACTCATCATTGGCAGGTTTAACACGTGCATCTATTGGCTTAAGTATTGTTGCTTTGGGGCTATGCGGTTTTGTGTATAGTTCAGTTGCAGCAGGACTGGGTCAAATGATCTTTCCGCATCAAGCCAATGGTAGTTTGATTGTGGAGAAAGATCGGGTTGTGGGATCAAGTCTGGTTGCACAACCTTTTGTTCAGGCACAGTATTTTCAGTCACGCCCATCGGCTTCAAATTATGATCCGATGGCAATGGCAGGGAGTAACATGGCGAGGACCAATCCAGCTTTGCACCAAGCAGTCGATGAACGTTTAAATCAAATTGCAGCGCAGGAACAGATTGAAAAATCAAAAATTCCAGCAGATTTGGTGACCGCTTCAGGCAGTGGAATAGACCCTGAAATAAGTGTGCAGTCTGCGTTGATTCAGGTCAAACGTGTGGCACAAGCACGACAGATTTCTGAGCAAGATGTGCTGAAATTGGTACAGCAACATACGGTTCAGCCTACTTTAGGCATTTTGGGGGCTGAACGTGTGAATGTGCTTGAACTGAATTTGGCTTTGGATCACATTGGAAAGTAATTCAGATTGGAAATTAATATGGGTCATCAGCTGGCAATTTGATGTGCTTGTATGATGTTTAAGAACAATATATTCAATAGCGCTAGGCATTCCTTGTCAGGACTGATGGGGAATGTATTGTATGAATGGGTGAGAGTGACTTTTTAAATAATCGGCACCTCAATCTTCTCTGTTATAAATGTAGAGACAATATTCACTGCTGATTTAAATACGGATTCGGGCAGATATTGAGCCAATATTTTAAGCAATGAATCTAAGCTTTTAGAAATAAGTGGTTCATTTATTTTGGCATAACCTGGTGACCACTCTTCAAAGACAAAAGATATCTTTATGGACGATAGAAATAATAAAGCAGATGTTTTGCTACAACATACTCAGCGTTATCAATCTGGGCGCTTAACCATATTTTTAGGGGCAGCCCCCGGTGTGGGGAAGACCTTTGCTATGCTGGTTCGTGCGCATGATTTGGCCTTGCAGGGCAATAATATCGTTATTGGTTATGTCGAAACGCATGGTCGTGCAGAAACCGAAAATTTGGTTGCAGGGCTCACGATTATCCCGCGTAAAATCATTGAGTACCAAGGGCATAAACTTGAAGAAATAGACTTAGATGCCGTTCTTGAAAAAAAGCCCAGTATCGTTCTTGTTGATGAATTTGCGCATACCAATATGCCAGGCAGTCGCCACGAAAAGCGTTGGCAAGACATCAATGAATTATTAGATGCAGGTATTGATGTTTTTACCACCATGAACATTCAGCATTTAGAAAGTTTGAATGATGTGGTATATCAAATTACAGGGGTTCGCGTCACCGAAACGGTGCCAGATCGGTTATTCGAACGTATCCGTGATATTCGCCTAATTGATTTGCCAGTCAATGAATTATTGGAACGCTTAAATCAAGGCAAAGTTTATGTGCCTGAACAAGCAGAACAGGCATTGCAGCGGTTTTTTAACAGTTCCAATTTAACCGCTTTACGTGAATTGGCCATGCAAACGGTTGCTAGCCATGTCGATAGCAATGTACGGGAAAACTTTGCTATTCACGGGCTTGTACCAATTCCCTTAAAAAACCATATTCTAGTTATGGTAGATGGCTGTGGACATTCTGAAGCTTTAGTGCGGACAGGATGCCGAATTGCAGAACATCGTTTAGCAAATTGGACTGTCGTAGCCTTTTCTGAAGATACTCAAGTCATCGATAAACAAGAAAACTCACAAAGCCGTGAAATAGAACGAGCCTTGAATTTAACGCGTCAATTGGGCGGCATGACCGAAATCCTTTATGGCCAGCAGCATGCAAAAACTTTATTTGATTATGTCATGGATCGCGGTATTTCGACCTTGGTTCTAGCGCAATCTGTTCAGAAAAAGTTTTCGTTGGGTTTAAGGCCCAATTTGATCGATCAATTACTGAAATATCAGCCAAATTTTGAACTCAGTATTGTGCCGATTATTGCGGATAAAAAATATCATTCAGTTTTCAATCAAAGGGCATTTTTTTCGATTAGGGAAATGCTGTATGTGCTTGCGACCACTGTCATCAGCATTGGAATAGCAAGCTTGGGTGAAAAGTATCTTGGTATAAATGATCTATCCGTTATTTTTATTACCGCAGTAGTTTTCGTTGCATCAAAAACACGAATGTTAGTAGCGGTTTTTTCTGCCCTATTATTCTTTTTAGCCTATAACTTTTTCTTTATTTCACCACAATTTACATTTCAGATCTCTGCACATCAGGGTGTAGTCACGGTAGTTGCATTTTTGGGAGCCGCCTTAATTTCGAGCCGTTTGGCTTCACGCTTGAAAGAACAGGTGACCGCCCTTAAAACGGCAAACAGCTATAACAGCATCATGCAGGATTTGGGGCAAAAGCTGTCCACAGCGTTAGATTTAACCCAAGTACAGGAGATTGCTAAAAATAGCCTGAGCAAAAACTTAAATGCTGAAGTTTGGATTTATTTCCCTGAAACATCACAAGCGAAAACAGCATTAGAAAATATCAGTGATAAAGAAAAGATTTCGGCCGATTGGACTTTAAAAAACCATCAGCCATCTGGCCGCTTTACACAAACCCTCACGGAAAATGAGTGGTGGTTTCTCCCGTTGTTGGCTTCTAAGCAATGTTTAGGGGTGGTTGGATTAAAATTCCCGAATGTTCAAACTATTTTAAATACTGAACAAAAACAATTGGCTGAAATTATGGTGGAGTATATTGCACAAGCTATTTCCCGTACGCAACTTACCAAGGCCTTAGAAATAGCCAATGTGAATTCTGAAACAGAAAAATTGCGCTCAGCGCTTTTATCTTCAGTGTCGCATGATTTGCGATCACCTTTAGCCTCTATGATTGGCGCAGCGGACACTTTGAGTAGTTACCGCCATTCGATGGATGAAAAAGATCAGGACAGTTTACTGGAAGCGATTCATTTAGAGGGCGAACGTTTAGACCGCTATATTCAAAACTTATTGGACATGACCCGTTTAGGACATGAAGGTTTAAGCTTGAAGCGGGACTGGATTGGCGTAGATGAATTAATTGGTTCAGCTATACGCCGACTAAAGCGTTATATGCCGCAGGCTTTGGTCGAGCTACATGCGCCTCAAGAATCTTTGAGCTTATTTGTACATGCTGCATTGATTGAACAGGCAATTTTTAATGTCTTAGAAAATGCAGCGAAATTTTCGCCAGAAAATAAAGCAGTAATCATTGATATAGCACAAATAAATGAAAATATGATTGAAATTGCCATTACCGACCAAGGTCAGGGCATACCGGAAGATGAGAGAGAACGTATTTTTGATATGTTTTATACAATGCAGCGCGGTGACCGCGGGCAATATGGCACAGGTTTGGGCCTAACTATTGTTAAAGCGATTGTAGGTGCGCATATGGGGAAAATCATGGCATCATCAGGCAAGAATAATCAAGGTACTTGTATTCGCATGCAACTTCCAATACAGCAAGTGGCGTGAAGTATTCTATTCAATTCAATAAGGAGATCTGATGTCAGAGCAAAACGTATCTGCAAGTGCGATGGCCAATGTGCTGATTATTGATGATGAAAACCAGATCCGAAAATTCTTAGACATCGCACTCAGAGCACAGGGCTATAAAACGCTTTTGGCTGAAAACGGCCAAAAAGGCTTAGAACTGTTGGCTTTGCAGGGTGCAGATTTGGTAGTTTTAGATTTAGGTTTACCTGATCTAGATGGTTTTGATGTGCTGTCTGAGCTCAGAAGCTGGTCTAACGCACCAGTCATTGTATTGTCCGTACGTGCTGATGAGGAAGAAAAAGTAAAACTATTAGATGCAGGTGCAAATGATTATGTGACCAAGCCTTTTAGTGTTCAAGAGCTTATGGCAAGAATACGTGTTTTGCTTCGCCAAGCGCAGCATGTGGTCGTAGATTCAGCTGTTTATGATGATGGCGTATTAAAAATTGATTTTTCTAAACGTCAGGTTTTTCTCAATCAGCAATTGCTTTCTTTAACACGCAAAGAATATCAGCTGCTGAGTTTGTTAGCGAAGAATAAAGGTCAATTGATTACTCAGCCTCAAATTCTGAAAGATCTATGGGGCCCAACGCATCAAGAAGATACTCATTATTTGCGGATCTTAGTCGCTAAATTAAGAGGGAAATTAAATGATAATGCTGTTCAGCCAAAATATATTATTACTGAACCCGGTGTTGGATTGAGATTTTTAAATACTTACTGATTTAAAAGGAATTTATTATTCTTTTTGTGGGCTGATATTGTTGTTTTTAGACGTGATAAAAAGATTTAAGGAGTGTTTTTTTAAACACTTTTATTTTACGTTTTGTTTACGTTACTTTAGGGAGAACTTGTTTTATTTTGATAGCTATCAAAGTTTGATAGGATCAAATTATGAGTGCTTTACTCATGAAGAAACACAATATTGTAGACGTTGCTGAATTAATCCAAGATTCGACACCCTTTAATCTAAAATGTAACAATACTGAAGATTTACTATTTCTAGAAGAAGTAAAAAGTTATCTGGATCGCTATCCCAATACCAATCATGTTGATGTTTATTTACATGATCTTAATGGGCATGTCCGTGGTAAACGTATAGATATCGCATGTTTAAAAAAAGTTGTACAAGAAAGTTATTTCCCGCTCTCCATTTATGCGATGAGTCTTAATGGTGAAATAATTGAAGAAACAGGTTTAGGTCGATCAATAGGGGAGCCTGATTGTTTATGTAAGCCAGTACCCGGCAGCCTACAACCCTGTGCTTTAAAACCAGAATTAAATGCACAGTTATTTCTGAGCATGAAAGATGATCAAAATAATGATTGCCCAGTTGAACCCCGCAATATTTTAAAAAAAGTTTTAAACAGCTTACACCAACAAAACTTTTATCCCTGTATGGCCGCTGAATTAGAATTTTATTTGGTGGATGGTGATAGTGCTTGTAGTTCGAATACCACATATCTAAATCAATGTTTTGATGTGAATGTGCAAGATAGATATCAAGAAGTTTTAGATGAAATTGAACGTATTGCCATTTTACAGAACATTCATATTACAGGCTTAGTATCCGAATCCTCTTCAGGGCAATATGAAATCAATATTCAGCATAGTGAGAACATCCTTAAGCTATGCGATCAGATCATGATGTTGAAACGCACAATCAAACAAATTGCTGTAAAAAATGGACTGAAAGCCAGTTTTTTAGCAAAGCCAGATATGCTTAAAGCTGGCAGCGGTATGCACTTTCATATGAGTATATTCAATCAAGATCATCAAAATATTTTTAGCAGAAACAATAATAATTTGCTGTCACATCAGTTATTGAAAGCGATTAGTGGCTTGATTGTATTGCTCCCCTCATCAATGGCAGTTCTTGCACCCAATGTAAATTCATTTAGACGGTTCAAAGTGGGCAACCATGTCCCGTTAGAAGCGAATTGGGGGGTAAATAATCGTAATGTGGCCATCCGGATACCCTGTTCCGACAATGAAAATCAGCGCTTAGAATACCGTGTTGCAGGTGCAGATTGTAATCCATACTTAACTGTTGCCATGATCTGTATCGGGGCATTGCATGGGTTAACGCAATCTTTAGAAATACCAAAGGACGTGAGCCAATCCAATAATGAGCCTGTTTTTTTGAGCACGAATCAGCTGGATGCTTTGGCACTTTTTCAAGGCAATGCCATTTTAGAAAAATATGTAGGGAAAGACTTTATTGAGTTGTGGTGTACGGTTAAACGTGCGGAGTATCAACATATTCATCATCAGATTACCTCAATAGAACAGCATTGGGATGTTTAGCAGACGTAATATGAATTTTAAACTCAGTTCTATTGATGATTCTGGAAATCAGCAGCTCAATGAAGATTTATATTTAAAATATAATTTGCAAGAGATGGATGCAGATGATTTAGTGCAGAAATATGATCATTCCTCAGAAAAAATACAAAAATTGATAAGGCTAATCTTGAGTGAGAGAGGGTTTAATCGAAAAGAGATAGCGCATATGTTGGTATAACCAAAGTCAAATAAATATGCCAATAGTACTGTTGATACTATTGGCATTTAAGTTTTTAAAAAGATTTTGTCAGCGTAAATACACCTGCTGTTCTTACGCCTTTTTTATTTGTATCTGTAAAACCTTTGGTATTTAAATTGCTACCAATCGCTGCTAATTCTGCATTTATTCCCATAGGCTTATAGGCATAAGTTGCACCTATTTTCCAATCAAAAAAATGGTCCTCCGCTTCAGAACCATAAATTTCCTCGCTTGCTTTTGAATAGCCTAGGCTTGCATTTGCACCAAAATCAGATTGAGAGATAGGGGTTGCATACAATACATTAAAATACCAGTTTGAGATATCTTTACCCATGCTCTCACTGGTTACTTTGCCGCCATAGTTATTGGTATAGCTTATGCTTGGTATAAGGCTGTCGCTTTGATACAGTAAGGCATTAAAAATCATTTTGAAATAATATTCATTATAATTTAAATCACTGTTGCCGACATAATTGTAGCGAAGCATGCCAATATCTGCTGTGGGATGTATCGATCCTAATGTTACTGGTGCTGTATAGCCAATTTGAGGATCCAATTCTAAATGTGCTTCGTCCCCAAAATCTACATTCGATGCAAATATAGAAAAATAAACTCCTGAAGCATGGCTTAAAAGAAAGTTGCCTTGTAATGCAGGGTCATTCTTTGTTTGAGTCTGACCACGCCAGCGATATTCGCTCGCAAGTGAAACGTTCCCAGAAAAGCTTAAATCAGCAGGTTTACCATTATCTGAAGCTAAAGCGTAACTTGAAGATAGTGTCGTGAGGCAAATAAATAGATTGTGCAGGTTTTTCATAACATCCTGAATAAATAGTCAGTAGAGTGATGTATGTTAGATTTTAATCTATTGATATATAATAAAATTATCGTAAATTTTACGTAAAATTCATATAAAATCAAGATGTATACATTATTCTAACTAACTCAAATCATGCTTAAGAATTCAAAGCCTATTAACTAATCAAAAAAATCGCCAATGAATACAGGGTTTTTTTATTAATGATAAATTATGTTTCACGTGACATATCTGAGAAAAAAATAATTATTAAAGCTAATTTTATGTAACTAAAAGGCATACCCTAAAGTAACACTGACAACACCCCAGAATTTATGTCTCATTTAAATAAAATTTATCCATACGTTACATGTAACTTTTAAATATAATATTCATTATTTACAATAAGCAGAAATAAGCGTCTCGTAGGGTGTAAGATGAAAGGTCATAAGGTGGGATATGTCAGAGTCAGTTCTGTTGACCAGAATATTGGACGTCAACTTGAGGGAATTGAGGTCGACCGGGTTTTTATCGATAAGGCTTCTGGAAAAAATACGGCACTGTTGCAAATAGGCTGACATGATAAGCTAAATATCTTATTTATTTCGAGATACAGCAGATGAATCCCTTCCATGGTCGGCACTTTCAAGGTGAAATCATTCTTTGGGCTGTTCGTTGGTATTGTAAATATGGCATCAGCTATCGTGAACTTCAAGAAATGCTCGCTGAACGAGGTGTGAATGTTGACCACACCACAATTTATCGTTGGGTTCAGCGTTATGCTCCAGAAATGGAAAAACGCTTACGCTGGTATTGGCGTAATCCTACAGATTTACATTCATGGCATATGGATGAGACTTATATCAAAGTGAAGGGGCGATGGACTTACCTGTATCGTGCAGTTGATCAACGTGGTCATACGATTGACTTTTACCTTTCCGCTAGACGGAACAGTAAATCAGCCTATTGTTTTTTAGGAAAGATCTTCAATACGGTGAAAAAATGGCAAATTCCACGGGTCATCAATACAGATAAAGCAGCGACCTATGGCCATGCTTTATCACGGTTAAAGCGAGAAGGAAAATGTCCAGTAGATATTGAGCACAGGCAGATTAAGTATAAAAATAATGTCATTGAATGTGATCATGGTAAGTTAAAGCGGATCATCAGGGCCACATTAGGATTCAAATCTATGAAGACGGCTTATGCCACAATTAAAGGTATTGAAGTCATGCGTGCACTACGTAAAGGACAAGCATCGTCATTTTATTATGGTCAGCCTCAAGGTGAAGTGTGTCTAATCAACAGGGTTTTCGGTCTCTAAGCACTTTTAAAAAGGAACTTCATCGACTCAAATCTCTATTTGCAACAGTGCCAAAAATACTGCCCGCCCGAAATTTCAGGAAATGCTCAGCTATGTGCGTGAAGGGGATATGATTGTTGTTCACTCTATGGATCGTTTCGCTCGGAGTCTGAAGGATTTAGTCACTGAAGTTGATCAACTCGTAAAGAGGGGAATTGCTATTCAGTTTGTCAAAGAGAATATTACCTTCACAGCTCAGGCCACTCCGATGGATAACCTGATGTTGCAGCTCATGGGCGCTTTTGCTCAATTCGAACGGGAAATTATCTTAGAACGTCAGAAAGAAGGGATTAAGCTCGCAGCAGCTCAAGGGAAATATAAAGGACGAGTCCATAAATTGAATCCCGATCAGGCCAAAGCCTTACGACAAGCTTGGGAAGAAGGAAAATACAAATCGAAAGTTGCATTAGCAAATGCATTTGGCATCAGCCGACAGGCTGTGTATAGGTATTTGCAAAGAGATTAAATAAAAATTGTCTAGAGAGTGATGGCAGCCCAGTTCCCTTTGTTTGATTAAGATTTCGACACATTTATCAAAACGGGTAACTTTCTATTTTTCAAGAAGAATGTACGATCAAGTCCGAACTAATATAGCTAAAATTAGCGAGTTAACTGTCCGTTTTTTACGGGGGCTAAATGTTGCCTGACTCCGTTGTGAATATGAACATAGCAAATTCAGGCAATTACACAATTTAATTTACAGTCTCTTTAGATTTGATTTTTACGTTTTTTTCTCCACAATTTCCCTATAAATACAATAAAACAAGAGCTAGTAATACTAGCCCTTTTCGAAAAGTACATGCCCTAATAAGTAAAAGAGCGATGTAATTTTTCTTTATTTATTAGACATTTTTCTTGAAAATTGGACCATAACTAATGCCATTTTCTTCTTTAGGACGCTGCCAAGCATCAAATAAATTGACTAAGTTGCTGACCAATGTCTTATTATAGCTCATTGAGCCTATTGGGAATGAGGTCAAGAAATCTGCTTCTGAATCTAATACATGTAAAATTACTATAGCAAATTCGTTTTCAACTACGATGATTTCAAAATTACCATCGAGCAAACCTTCTTTAATACCGTAAAAATATTTTTGATGGTCTTTTGAAATGATCTTTCGGTAATTATGTACGGAAACACGATCTCGCTCATCTGACATCGGTAAGAAACACTTAAGCTGTATTTCATTATTTTGTTTATTTTTGAGTTGCCCCAAAGCACCGACGAACGTATTGAATCTAAGAGATTTACCCCAAAAGGCATCATCTGGAGCTAACCAATAAATATTCTTTACAGCTTGATTCTTCGTGAGAACATCTTTAATTTTGTTCAATATTAGTTTTGAATTACCTTGATTATAACAAGGTCCAATAAACAGGTGGTTTTCATCACTCGCTTTGCTCTCTACAGGGTTTAAGCTATCAAATAATGCGACTGGTGCTAAAAAACGACCATCTTTAAAATATTGGTGCAAATTTAACTGCTCAAAGCCCTCAAGGTTCTTCACAATATCTCGAATATTATTCCCTTTCTTACTCTGCCCTAAAGCCTGATAAGTCTTATCTTTAAGCTCATCGCTCATAATAGAGTCCAAAACTTTTATAGGTTGTGGATCGGCTTGAGCATCGATATTAAGATCCAGCGACTTGCGCACTGTGCATTCTGTTACCTTTTTCACCGTACCCATTTTGTAGATGACAGGTCTACCATCCATTTTTTTTAGGGTGATAATTTCGTCTTCAATTAGTTGGTAGAATTGCTTTTGGAATCTATCTCGAACAATGCTTTCACTATTTGCTGCATGTTCGTTTGAAGCGATCAGTTTTAAGCCGTACATATTAGTGTCAGGCTTCTGAGCAATGTAATTAAAATTAGTAAGCTCATAAACTAGACCATGTGTATGCTCCAAAATCGATGCAATTTTAGGGATCGAATCCACAGTAGTAAAATATTTCATTGATTTGTTCGTCAAATGAAATAAACCATCTTGTTTAAGTTCAATCTCGTTATTTGTAATGAGTTGATCTAAAACAATCCGAGACTCCCTTTGATTCATGCCCAAAAAGTTTGCTATGTTTTTGACTGACATTGGACTAATACGCAGTAAACGCATAACCATTGAATCAATAAAGTTTGGCATTTGGCTTGATGTATAGCTGAATTTTATTTCAAACTTCTGTGCCGGAATCAAAATATCAACATCATGATATGGAATGCTGTAATTACTCATGACTAATACCTCGACCTGTATTTGTTTTGATATTTGCGTTTAGTTTGGATTCAGCATTTCTATCAGCAATATATTGGTAGCTTGTCCTATCGCTTGAATGCTCTTTGATATAGTTAAATACTTCGCCAAGCGGTGATTCTTGATGTTTTGGCATATTCCATAAACGTGAAGCACCAAAAATAACTAAACGATCCATTGCCCTAGATAATGCAACATTAATTCGATTTGGCACGTTCATGAATCCAATTTTGTTATCTGGACTATTCCGAGTTACAGACAAAATAATGATTCTATTCTCTTTACCTTGGTAACTATCAACAGTATCAATTTTTACTAATGATCTAAAATCTTCATTCCAGGACTTAGAATTGAACTGCTTGCGTAAATAACGCTTTTGTTCACCATACATACATATAATGCCAATCGGAGGTTCATTAGGCTTAGATCGTTCTCTTAACTCTTTTAATAACTCCTCATCTGCATAAATTTTTTCTAATAAGCCAATAATCTTACGAGCTTCATGCTTGTTAAAGAAAGTCGTTCCAACACCATCACTAAATTTGTCAGACGTATCGACCCATGTGACTGTAGAACGTAATTCTTGAACCGAACAATGTTGGTATATATTTGGTACGACTCGAACCATTTTCTCTTGATAAGGCTTACCTAGAGGCTCAATAACGCCTGTTACTAATTCCTTATCATAGAAACATGCAGAAACCATTTCTCCAATTGCTGGAGCCATACGATATTGAACTAATAACTTACCCTGAACAGCCTTGCCATATGGCGATTTGAATAATCGTTCAAAATCACTTTTTAAGTTCACTTCTATACGGTTTTTTGTAAACCCTAACTTTCGACCAAGAGCCTTAGCATGTTCCGGTGAATATAATGGAGGTAATTGTTTATGATCTCCCACTAATAGAATGCGTTTAGCAGATTGCATCGCAATAGCTAACTCTGAAGAAATTGACCTCGCTGACTCATCAATAATTACCCAATCGAATGATTGGTTCGCAATATCAATTGAGTGATGTCCAATACCCACACATGTACCGCAGATAAATTGTCTAGTTTTAGAAAGGTAAGTTTCATAATTAGCATTTGGACTATCTATAAGTTGATCATAGTCGAAAGCAATTTGTACAAGGGCTTTAGCATTATTCACAGCTTTACCCTGAACCTCAAAAACCTCGTCAAGCATCTCCCATATTTGATTTTCTCGATCTAAGACCTGACGACTATTCCATCCCAATAATGCAGTATGCAATTCTTTTGAATAATCCTTAAGTCTTTCAATAAGCTTCGTTGATAGGTTATTCCACTCAGCCTTTGAGATTAATTTATTATCTTCTGATTCAGTTGATACCCACATTCTAGATAAGTGACCAAACAGATGTACTTTTAGGAACAAAGCACATGCCAAATAATCTCTATCAACACCTATTGACTGACTCAAAGACAGAACTCGGTCTTCCATTTCAGTTAAAAATAGATTGCGATGTGTTGATATAATCGAATCAGAAAATACGTCTTTAAGGTTATTTGATACTGCATTCTCTCTGTTACTGAAACGGACGATCTCCAACGGTGTATTTAGTCGATGCGAGTGATTTCTTATGCGTTCCGCAGCAGTATTAACGGCCTCATGTGATTGACTGACCATCAAGACATTATTAACATTCTGTTTTTCAAATAGAAAATGCACAAAAGCTGCAATAAATTCAGTTTTACCTGTTCCTGGGGGACCTTGTAAAATTGAAACCGGTCCATAGTTTATTAATTTTCGGAAAGCTTCTCGTTGGAGATTGTTTAGACTAACAATGACTTCGCCTTGTTGATCATATTGGTCATATCTTTCAAAGTCCCGATCAGTGACAGTAATGTCATAGTGGATAGGATTAATTTCTGAATTAGGCTCGAAATATTCAACCAGGTTCGGAATATCAGATTGTCTTCTTAGAATCTGCTCTAAGGCATTTTTTCGTTTCAAGAATGAAGATTTATCAGCCTTCGTTCTTAAATATAAAACTTCACCAACCTTAATTTTATCAGCATGTTTAACACCTTTAACTCTTAACTCACCTGCGAGTGAATTCTGAATATCAATATCACCTACTCGGAACTCCCTATCTTCACCATTAAAATCAACTGTCTTGTGTATTAGGCTGATAAGTGAATCTTTAGGAAATTTATCTAATACATCGTTGTCATCTTCATATCTTGCAATATAGATTTTGCTATCAACCAAATGTAATGGTTGTGACAAGATGATATATGGTAATGCCTCTGTCTCAGTCTCTAAAATTGCTTTCCATAGCTTCTTAGTATCAATATTTAAAGCAGCTAGTTTTTGAGCTTCATCGCTTAGACTGTCAATATCAGTAAATTTTGAAGAACTTTCAACCAGAGGTTGTTTTTCATTTGAAAGTAGCTGCTCATCTACTATCAAGGCATCAGATGATAGTAAATTGTTACATACATCAATACTTTCATCTTGATCGTTAGATTGCTCTTGAAGAACATCATTAACGGCTGTTGAAAACTCATCAAGTTTAAAGAGAAATTGTGAGAATTCAGTATATTCGGGTCTACCAACAGAATGCTTAATATCAAGAGCCACATTTATTTCAAGCACAGCCTGATCTATGACATAGTGTGGAACAACATCTGACTCACGCACTCCCGTCACGAAGCGTATAGTCTTACTAATTGGATCTAGAATAAACTGTATTGCCCCCCCAACACCTTGCATCTTGACAACAATATCACTGGCATTACGTCCCTTTTCTAGTCCCACATAGATACGTTTGTTATCTGCAAAAATTTGAAGCTCTGAAAATTTATCAGGTACAGGAATACGGATTGTTGGAGTATCACCATGAACTTGTTCAGTCTCAATACTTTCTAATAAGCGATTTAAATCCCCTAAAGGATATTCAGACTCCTCAAGTTCTATATTTACAGCATCGCTAACCCATTTAAATTCTGAACTATCATTTCCTATATCGAATCCAAGAATTTCACATACCAGTCTCATAATTGCATAATTTTGACACTGTTCACTTGTTGGATTATCAATATGTGATGGATAATACGCACTTTCGTGATCTAAATATTCATTAATATCAATAATGTCATTAAAAATAAAACTGTTATCATCCAAATTGAATAACACACTTCCATGGCAAATTCTTCCGATTGGCAAACCTAATTTGTGTAGATGGATTATGGCCTCAATTAAATTAGCTGCCAGCAGTAATCTTGACTCTTTCGTAGTCTCAATTTGGTCTACAGTTATACCTTCAACGAACTTGCTAACCAGAAATAACGATCTTGATTTTGTTGAAATACCAAATCTTTCAATGCTTGGTAAATATGATAAGTTTTGAGAATTAGCTTCCTTAATACGCTCAAAAAAGTGCTGATATTTCAAAATATCGCTAGATGACAATTCATTTACATGGACATCAGACCATTCTTTGACACATAAGTCACCTGAACGATATAAGATAACGTCATTATCATCATCTTCATAAATTTCATCATCTTCAGGATATAATCTACTCAGCCTTTCTGCCGTAATATATTCATTTAAAAATGAAGTATCCGCTATAAATTCTACGACTTGAACGGGGCGTTTTGCATTGAATTCTCTGAGCAACTGGCCTGCATCTTCAATTTCAAGATTTATAGCTCTTTTCACTAAATCCGCTAACCAATGATCGCTATTAACACATATATTATTTAAAGCTTTTGGCGTTAAGCGAATATTCAACCACAAATGCCATACAATGACAGCTAACATATATACGTCTTTTTTAAACGCTTGCACATTAGCAATTTCTGATTGTGTACCATCAGCAACAAATGAGAGGGTTGGCTGTAAATCACGGATATTATTCGTTATATTCTTAGCATCTGATGTCAAAAAGTGTGAAATAGCCACATCTTTCTGAGGCGATATCCAAATACAATGCGAATTAATATCTCCATGAGAGATACCAAGGTTGTGCATTGCAGAAAATTTGCTTAGTAAAATCTGAATTAAATTTAACTTATCATCGTCACTCAAATTAGGAGAGATTGTAGTAATAAAATCGTTAAACCTAAGATGACTTTGACGATATTCAACCAATTCATTGTACTGTTGAGTAATTTGATCCTCATCCGGCATGATTAACGGAACAAGTGCCGTATTGTACAAATGGCTGCTTTGCTTAAATTCAGCACTAATAACTCGCTCATGGTTCAGCAATGCTGCTCTCATTTTAGGTGATTGAATACTCAATTCCTGAAAATTTGAAAACATCCACTGTCTTATTATTGCCTTGTCAGAGCGTGAAATAGTTGAAGTAGCTTCATACTCCGTATATAACTTTTTAGGGTGACTTAGAAGCTCATCATCTTGTTTATATTTTTGAACAATGATTTTTTTAGGTAGCGTACTTTTCTGCACAAAAATTTTGTCAATTAAATCGAAATCTTTATAAAGGTGCTGTGCATTTGGATGAGGTGTAAATTCTTTGTTAAATGAATTTTTATTAGCAAATTTTAAGAATTTATCAAGGCTAATTACATGCTTTTGTTCATCATCAGGCAAACTTGAAAAATTCACCTTGCCACACATTACAACAAAGAAATATACCCGTGGTACAAAACCTGGGTTAGCTGTAAATTTATCTTTGAGAGTCTTTAGCTTATTAACAAGAATGTATTGCTTTAAGCGTGTCGTAGATACGGGTGATACTCCCATATCACGGTCATCCATGTACCAATTACCATTGGCAGACTTAATAGACTTACCGTTCCAGTCTTTTAATTCAATAACTATTAGGACACTGTTGGTCACTAAGATTAAATCAAATTCCCCTTCTTTTTTTGAGATCGGATCAACTAAGGTATAGCCAGCATAACCATACCAAGGACTAACTCTTCGCATTTCATCTTCAATACTAAATGCATCTCGAATATCAGCAATTGCTTTTGTTTCGTGTTGATAAAGACCATTTGCTTGAGTTTTAATAATTAAAGACATAAAAAATCCATAAAAAATAGATATAAGAATCCATTGAATTTAGAAACTTAATTAAATTTACTTAATTTCTGTATATAAAGTTTGGGTTATGGTTATGGGCTAAACGCACTGTATGAGTTGCATCTGCTCAAATTAGGTGGTTTTTTATAGTTATCTTTCCTCGGTCCCGACTGAACCAATAATAATTTCTTGTATAAAATCTAATCTCATAAACAAAATAAGTAAAGGATTTTGTGCAAATATTTAATTTATATACTGGATTTATATACGCTAAATATATTAGCCCCCGTAAAAACGGACAATTAACTCACTAATTTTAGCGCTCGAAACGGTAATCCTCCCATAAATAATCGAAGTTAAAAGTAGAGGTTAAGCAGCTATTAGAGATGGGTTTTCTTCGTTGGCTAACCCATGAAACCAACTATCCGGTAAGAATCTTATACGATCAGTTGGCGGAAAATACAGGCTTCATTCAGTATCGTAAGAATTTAGGTTCATAAATCTTGAAATAGGTGAAACACAATTATTCACATAAAAAGCCCAATCTGGTGTGGCTGGGCTTTTGTTATATAATTATGTAATTGAATTTTAATGAAAAATTAAAATAATTTCGCATAACGTGTATTATGTTAATTTTAGAGATTCTACATAAACGTAAAATCTCCTGCGCTTAGATTCTGGCATGTGTTCCATACTTATCAATCATGATAGAGCTGGCTTCATTTAAGCCACGCACAGTGACATTCACACCATTCTTTTGAAATTTTTTTACAACAGAATCAAGCATGGCGACTGATGTTACATCCCAAATGTGAGAATGGGTCAAATCAATAATCACATCCTTTACATCCTCTTTAAAGTCAAAACCTTGCATGAATTTTTCAGAAGAACTAAAGAAGATCTGACCTCTCAACTCATATAAACGGGCCATTCCTTCAAAAGATGCTGTCACCTGGATATCATTTTCAAGTTTATTCGCCAGGAACAAGGCTGAAAGTAATACGCCTGTTAACACACCCAAAGCCAGGTTATGCGTAGCAACAACTACAATCACCGTCGCAATCATGACGATATTACTGCTCTTAGGATTATCTTTTAACTGAGTGACAGAACTCCATTCAAAGGTACTGATAGAGACCATTATCATTACCGCTACCAATGCAGCCATTGGAATCACTTTGAGCCAGTCGCTGATAAATACAACCAGAATAAGAAGAAAAATGCCCGCAGAGAATGTTGATAAGCGTGTAAGGCCACCTGATTTTACGTTAATCATAGATTGACCAATCATTGCACAACCGGCCATGCCACCCATAAAGCCAGAAGCAATATTCGCAATCCCTTGTCCCTTACATTCCTGATATTTATCACTTGGCGTATCAGTCATTTCATCCACGATAGTTGCTGTCATCATCGATTCAAGTAAACCTACAGCCGCCAGTGCGACTGAATAAGGCAAAATAATCATCAATGTTTCAATATTCAAAGGAATATCTGGAATCAAGAACATTGGAAGTGTGTCAGGTAAAGACCCCATATCGCCCACGGTCCGTACATCAATTCCTAAAGCGATTGCCAATAATGTGATTGCAATGATGCAGACTAGTGGAGAAGGGAGTAATTTTCCTAATTTGGGAACCAGAGGGAATAGATAAATAATTGCTAAACCTAAAGCAACAAAAGCATATACATGCCAGGTCACATTAATCAGTTCAGGCAATTGAGCCATGAAAATTAAGATCGCTAACGCATTTACGAATCCAATAACCACAGATTTAGATACAAACCGCATTAACTTGGCGAGCTTTAAATAGCCTGCCAATATTTGAATCACGCCTGTCAAAATTGTTGCTGCCAGCAGATATTCAAGCCCATGCTCTTTGACCAATGTGACCATAAGCAGCGCCATTGCACCAGTGGCTGCTGAAATCATGGCAGGACGACCGCCTACGAAAGAAATCACGACGGCAATACAGAAGGATGCGTATAGACCAACTTTAGGATCTACACCTGCAATAATTGAAAATGCGATGGCTTCAGGGATGAGTGCAAGACCGACGACTAATCCGGCAAGTACATCCCCACGGATGTTAGAGAACCACTGTTCTCGGACATTAGATAACATAAACATAGCCTGTTTTTTAATTTTTCAGATAGGCTAGTGATGTGATATATACAACACACAAACGACTACACCACATCACTAGACAGTGATGAGTTATTTACAGATTTAAGACGATAAATAAACTTAAGGTGGCGTAAGTGTCATAAGATGAAGGAACTTTTTAGAGTTGATGTGTGCTGATAAAAACGGAAACTTTAACTTGGTAAAATAAACGTACTCATCAGGAGTTTACCATAAAAAAAACTGATAAGCGTATAATAAATAAAACACCATCAAGATAGATATGTGATTCAAGAAGAAAATGAGTAAGCGTCCGCTGAACACACCTTATGAATTCATCCTATAAGCCTTAATTTAGTCCCCACTTAAAAACAAGTGGGGACTAAAATTTATGACTACAAATCACCAGACATCCATCGCATCTCTTGCGAAAAAACGAAGAACATACAGTGCTGAATTTAAACAGCAGATCGTTCAGGCTTGTAAAGCACCGGACGTTTCAATTGCTTCGGTCGCTTTGCAACATGGATTGAATACAAATCTTGTATCCAAATGGATTCGCTTAATTGATGGTAAGCCTGGGAATGATCGCTCACCACTACCGAATAAACCTGCATTTATTGCCTTATCCTGCTCTGCACCATTAGATCCTACTCCTACTGACATGTTAACGGTTCAAATTACTTTACCCCACTCAAAAGCAGAAATTGGCTTGAAATGGCAAGTATCAGAAATATCTGCTTTAGCAGAATTACTCAAGGCACTTGCAACATGATCCGCATTGATGAAATTTGGCTCTCTACCCAGCCCATGGATATGCGAGCAGGAATGGATACTGTCATGGCTCAGGTGGTGAGAGCCTTTGGCTACATTAAACCGCATTGTGCTTACCTGTTCTGTAATAAACGTGGCCATCGCATGAAAGTGCTGGTACATGATGGACTGGGCATCTGGCTGTGTGCCCGGCGTTTGGAACAGGGAAAATTCCACTGGGCGCAGGTTCACCAGGGTGAAAGCATGGCGATCAGTCCGGAACAGTTACAGGCACTGATCCAGGGTTTACCTTGGCAGCGCATTGGACGACAGCAAGTGGTCACAATGCTCTAAACTAGCTTGGTCCATTCTGCTATTCTCCAAATGTTGTATTTCATTCTTCTCATGACCTCAGGCATACTGCGGTCATGAATACGCTGCCTGATTTAAGCCAACTGACCCATGAACAACTGCTGGAATTTACCAGACAGTTGGCAATGCAGCATCAGTCTCTGGCACAATCAAATCAAGAATTAGAAAAATCAAACCAACAATTAGATACCAAAGTTCAGCATCTTGAAGTATCCAATCAGCAATTAGATGCTCAAGTTCAACATCTTTCTATTCTCAACCAAAAATACGAGCATGAACTGGCGCTGTTTAAAAAGCACAAATTCGGCAGTAAAAACGAACATCTCACCGCAAAACAAATCCATCTCTGGGATGAAGCGGTCGAAGAAGATATTGCCGCTGTTGATCTAGAATTAGAACGATTAAATGCAGATAAAACCGATGCAGCGACACAGAAAGCCACAGTCAACAAACCTAAACGTCGACTGCTACCCGATCATCTACACACCATCCGTATTGAGCATGAACCTGCATCAACCCAATGCAGTTGTGGCTGCCAGTTACGTCGTATCGGCGAAGATATCAGTGAAAAACTGCATTTCAGACCGGCACAGTTCTACAAGGAACAGCATGTCCGTGGCAAATGGGTCTGTGATCAGTGCGACACTCTGACTCAGCAAGCGATGCCTGCCTATGTGATTGATAAAGGCATTGCTTCACCTGAATTGCTCAGCCATGTGTTGGTATCGAAGTATGCCGATCATTTGCCGCTGTACCGTCAGCGCCTGATCTATCAGCGGGCTGGCATTGATCTGTCCAGATCCACGTTATCTGACTGGATAGGTCGCTGCGGTGTAGAACTGGAACCTCTGGCCAATGCCTTAAAACAGGTGGTGCTGCAACAGCAGGTGCTGCATGCGGATGAAACACCAGTCACCATTATGCGGATGGGTGATGATGAGAAAAAACCGAAGAAAGGTTATGTCTGGGCCTATGCCACCACACAGTACAATCCAGTTCAAGCGGTGATCTATGACTTTCAGGATAGCCGTTCAGGTCAGCATGCAGAAGAGTTCCTGAATGGCTGGCAGGGCCATCTGGTCTGTGATGATTACAGTGGTTATAAAGCACGCTTTAAATCAGGCGATGTCATTGAGGTGGGCTGCATGGCGCATGCACGTCGTAAATTCCATGAGCTACATGTGACTGGGAAAAGTCAGATCGCTGAACAGGCATTACTGATGATTCAGAAACTGTATGCGATAGAAGCAGAACTCAGGAAAAAGACCGATAGTACAGCAGAACACCGCCGCGAATACCGACAACAGCACAGCCAACCAGTGATGCAACAACTATATGAATGGCTCAACCAACATCATCTGACAGTGCCATCGAGTTCTCCCACCGCCAAGGCCATCAATTACACTCTGAAGCGTTGGCCAGCTTTAAGCCGCTATCTGGATGATGGCAATCTACCTATTTGCAATAATTGGGTCGAGAATCAGATGCGTCCCTGGGCGTTGGGGCGCAAGAACTGGCTGTTTGCTGGCTCGCTGCGCAGCGGCCAACGAGCTGCCAATATCATGACTTTAATCCAGTCAGCAAAACTGAATGGCTTGGATCCGTATGCCTATTTAAGTAATGTGCTGAAAAGGTTGCCGACACATAAAGTGAGCCAAATAGAAGAATTGCTGCCGCACCGCTGGAAACCCGACCAAAATTAAAAAATAGCTATGGGGTTCAGCGCACGCTTACGAAAATGATAAGTAAAAATAAGTTACAAAGATCAGAGGAGTTTATTATCTTCGAAGAAGATGTAGTACGCTACGTAAGAGAATTTCCTTTTTGGATTCGGCTTTTTCTGCTGCCCTGGTCTCTGTTTTGTATTCCTTTCGTCTTGTACTATTTAGGCTTAGCACAATCGACAGATTGGACAAATACTCCAATTTTCGGAGTCATTTTTGCAACTTTCGGATTTTTGATCCTTCCTCTTGTTTTTTCAACTATGATTTTGTGGTTTGCAATTTTAGGTGATTCAATTGATTTGACGTTAAATTCCATATCTAGAGAAATCATTCTTCAAAGAAAGTCTCCTTTTAGAAGCAGGCTAACACATTACCCCCTTTCAAATTTACAAGTATATAAAGTTGAACTGGAATCAGACTACCCTGTTTACGATGCTGCAATAGTTACACTAAGAATGCCTGATGGTGTCAAAGTCAGTATCAGTGCTTTCTCTCGCGATGAAGAAGCGAAATACTATATTCAGAGAGTGCGCAAACTCATCGCGATAGCATCAGAATCACCATAAAATCAGACACAGTATTTTTAATGCGCTGTGTAGACTTATTTTACTTTTGTCACTTTACCTTACAATGAACAAGCCATTTGGGATTATGCCAAGTATTCAATTTACTTACAGGTAAACCAAGTGATAGTTTTAAGTCACTCCTAAAAAGTAAACAAGTATTTATTACCAAACCCTCTTGAGATACCATTTACCCATTGTACAATCTCATTCGTAGGCATCCATTTAAATTCACGCCATTGATATTTCATTGATCGCCATAACATTTCTATACGATTTAGTTCAGGGCTATAAGGTGGAAGAAAATATAGCCTCACATTGAAATCTTGTTCCAGTAAATCTCGCCATGCCTGCATTTTTTTGCTTTTATGGATAGAAGCATTATCCACAATCAAAGTGAGGGGGATGTTGTATTTCTCTTTGATCTGTTTGGCAACACCCATCACATAAGCATAAAAATACTCACCTGTAACAGATGATGTGTGCTGAATTAACAGGAGACTTTCACTTGGGAGATTCTAGACAGCTAACCGATAAAAGTCTTCTGCCATTTGATTTGGTGTCTTAAAATCCAAGCCTTTTTGAATTCTTCGCTGATTATAAAATAACTCTATATATTTTGTAATATCCGCTTTGGCTTCTTCCCTTGTTTTGTAGTTGCGATGATGGACTAGTTCATTTTTGAGTATGCCCCAGAAACTCTCTATCGGTGCATTATCAAAGCAGTCGCCTTTTTTGCTCATTGAACCCTGAAAATCAAATTTCTCAAGTAAGTTTCGATATTCATTACTGCAATATTGGCTGCCTCTGTCTGAATGTACAATGAGATCTTTAGCAGGTTTCTGATTGCGAATAGCCATATTCAATGCATCACAAACAAGCTTGGCTGTCATGCGCTCATTTAAGCTATAGCCAACAACCTGTTTCGTGTAAAGATCTTTGACAGCTGCCAAGTACAACCAGCCCTCAGCCGTCCAAATGTAGGTAATGTCACTCGACCACGCAAGATTAGGCTTCGTCATTGAAAACTGTTGCTTGAGTAAATTGTCATAAATAGAACGGTTGTGATCACTGTTCGTGGTTCTTTTGAAACGCTTATGGCGCTTACAATACAACTGATTTGATTTTTTTATTTGGCGCACAGCATACGTACTTATTTTGATACCTTGCGCTTGTAAATGCTTGGTTAATCGAACATAGCCATAGCTTTGTTTGGTTTCTTCATGGGCTATTTTGACCAAAATTGTCTGCTGATTTCGCTGAATTGATCTTTTACTCATGCCTCGCTTTAGCCAATCATAAAAGCGAGAAACGGATACACGAAGTAATCGAGCCATTAAAATAATCGGAAATAAGTGGCTTTGCGATTTCATATAGGCGTACCTCACTGACTTTCTTTGGCAAAGTACGCTGCTGCCTTTTTTAAAAATTCACGTTCCATTTCAGCTGTTTTGAGCTGTTGTTTAAGCTTCTTATTTTCTTCGAGTAAGGCGTTTAGATCGGGCGAATACTGTTTTGTGCCTGCTAAAGTTCCAGCCTTTGCTTTGTTATTCCAGTTCGAAAGGGTTTGCATTGAAATGCCAAGTTGTCTAGCGGATTCCGATACATTACCTTGGTTCTCTTCAATGGCTTTTATGGCTTCAGCTTTAAATTCTGCGGTGTAAGTCTTCTGTTTCTTGCTCATGGTAAACTCCTAATGAGTATGTATAGTTTACCAAGTTAAACCCTCCTGTTTTTTAAGCACACATCAGTTCAAGTAGGCTATATGAAAAAAGTCATGATGGGGCAAGTTACATTTTCAGTTAAAGTATGACTTATAGGATGCAAAACTACGTTGGGCGTGAAGTCATAAAAAAATTAATCAGGATTTTGCATAAATAGTGCGCCGTAAGGCGCATTATTTTTAAGGAAGGTTTGTATTACTCGACAATATATAACTTATGTTTTTTCTTCGGGGGCTCAACTTTAGCTAAAGCATCAAATGTTAATTGATTAAAATCTTCTTCAGAGATTCCAATTTCATCAAGCATTTTATTTTTATCAAAAGATGGTTGTGAGGCTAAAACAGAGATAATTTTGGGCAACATCAAACTCTCATCTCGATGAGTTTCTTCAGGTTCATTAATGTTGTAGCCCAACGAATTGATCTTTATAGAGTTACTACGATTAACCCAATCACTAACTAATCCCAGCTTGTGAGCTTTATAGTTAATAGCCTTCAGGGATGTTCGCCAAATCTTTTTATACTCAATCATATTTTCTAGTGAAAAATAGCGTGGAGCAGTAGAAAGAAATGCATCTGTTGGCATTAAAAATTCAGATGAAAATTGATCCGCTTCAGTTTCGAGAACACGATTATCTTTCTCGACACGAATTTTTTTGTTATGCGTATGCATAACGATATGACCAAGTTCGTGTGCACAATCGAAGCGGGCTCTTTCGGCAGACTTAAATGTATTTAGAAATATGAAAGGGCTACCACTTTCATCATCAAAAAAAGATAGTGCATCAATTTCTCGAATTTCAGTCGGTAATCTAAAGACACGGATTCCCTTTAGCTCACACAACGAAACAATGTTATTAATAGGTTGATTACCTAAAGCCCATAAACCTCTCAACTCTGACGCTAGGTGATCGGCATACTTAGATTCACCCAAAAACTCAGTAATATCTAAATCAGGACGGTGAAAAGTAGGTAACTTTACTTTCTGATTTAAGTACTTGTTAATATTTATTGCTAAAAGAGTATATGCCTCATTAGCTTTTCTATGCTGTGCTTTAATACGAGCAACCGATCTATAGAAGATTTGGTCTGTTTCATGTGGTTGTGTGTCATTACCTGCAAAGAATGACTTGGGTAAATTTAATACACGGCATATATCATCTTGATCATTTTCATTGATTTCTTTATCCACGTCTAAAAGTTGCTTTACCTTAGAGATAGAGCAACTCAATTTTTCTGCGAAATCGGTATTGCTAAGTCCTCGTAATTCTTTAGCAATACGTAAACGATCTTTATTAAACACATTAACCTCAGATTAAACTACAAGCTGAATATCAAAATCATCTGGTTTAATTTCATTAGATGGTTCCAATACTGGCTTAGGATCAGTTTTTACAGGAACTGTATTATCTATTTCAAATGCAATTCTGCAAGTATGGTCACTTGGTAAAATTGAAATTTTTTTCGCTTTTAAGTCCTGTACGAAGCTAGTTGGGTATGCAAATTCAAAAGGAATATTTGGGATATCAATGTCTTTATAGGCTGGATGTGATGCTGAAGGAAAGTATAAAATTCATGTTCTCAATTTTGTCTCATCATCATAAGCAGACTGATTCTCCTTAATATTATTTAATGTCATTAATCCTTTTTCACAGTGTGCTGATACAACTTGATCAGCTAACCCCAATGCAATATTCCCGCTCATAAAGATAATTTGTATTTTCTTTACTGTATTCTCAATTCTTGGCTGGCTGTCATTGTGGAATATCCAAGCAGGATCAGATTGTCGAAGCAGTAAAGCAATCTGTTCTCCAATTTTTCCCCATCGTGCAATAAAGCGTGCACGGTTATAGTGAGTATTTGTTCTATAGTCAGCATCACCGATCATAATTGCGTTTCTGACTAACTCGAGATCAGGTAATCCTAACTGTTTAGCTTTTTTGATAGCATTTTCACCTTTGAAAAAATCACATGGCGTGGGTTCAGAAGGTTGGATTGATTCTTCATCAAGGAGATTTAAATTCATCTTAAAAGTTATCCTAAAGTAGCGAATGTCTTTTTTATAACATCTTTTGATGTTTTAAAAAAGACATTTTTATAAATGTGTGCTATCTTCACTTACAACTTGATAATAAGAATTTTGGAGAAGAGACGTTGAGTAACTTATTCATTAATCATAAAAATTGTCCTGAATGCGGTGGCCGTATCAAAGGCTATTATTACTACTGTGGGCAGTGTGGTAGTCAAAATGTTGTAAACTGGAAGCACACGGGGATATTTTTGTTGATTGCTGGAAAGATTTTTCTGGTTGCTATGCTTTTTTTGCTAAAAAATTTTGTTCAAATCCATTTTTTTCACAAGTTTCATTGTGCTAATTTTTTAAATAATTCATAGAGGTTGATAGTAAAATGAAAGTTAAAGATTTAATTAAATAATTAGAAGAGTTTGATCTGGAATTAGATGTTTTAATTGCTAATGAAGAGAACAAAATCATTGGCATAAAAACCCTAGCCCGATTCTTTGAAATAAGCTATGTTTCTTTTGTTCATCCAGAGACACAAAGAAATGATATGGAAAGAAATGTTGAATTTACCTTTTTAGGAATGTCGACTAAAGACTCTAGAGTTATTGTTTTTATTGACGTTGTTCCATAATTTTCAAGTAGTCAAAATGAGTATACAATATTCATGTGATGCAAGAAGATACAACTGGATAGGATGGGCCCATAAGTATTTGAAGCTGCCTCGTGTATGATCATGGGGACTGTCCAAACAAACGGCTTTTGAGAGTGCTGCCTGATACGAAAAATAATATCCAAGAGATGCTAGCGGTAAATTTAGTGTAAAATTTAATGCTAGCCATCATTAAAACTTATTTAAAAATATGAAGTTATATCGCACAGATTGGAATATGTTTCCTAAAACGGTTATTGACCGTGGTCTTGGAGATGCAACCTCTCATTACATGTATGAAGCTGCTAAAGCAGGGGATGTTGAAAGTGCGTATATTTTAGCTAAAGATTTAGTTTCGGATGAGGCGATTGCTGAACTAGAAAGAATTATCGATGGTCGGGAAACTATTATAGTACCTGTACATGCTGAGGAAGCAGTCGGTCGTAATATGATTCCTTTAGCTACTTCAGCAGTTATAGCAAAGAAACTTGGGCTTGAAGTTGATACGAATATAGTTCAAGCTATAAAAGTATCAAGAACTGGCGGTGATGGGTGGCATAGATTAGCCAACCCACCAGCATTTGATGGGACAATAAACAATGATAAATGTGTTATTATTGTTGATGATACCCAGACCCAAGGTGGTACTTTTGCAGCATTAAAAGGTCATATTGAAACAACTGGGACGAATAAAGTTATTGGAGCATATGCACTGACGGGTAAACAATACTCATCACAATTAGCTCTAAGTAAAGAAACTCTTCAGCAATTGAGGGATGTATATGGTAATCTTGAAGCATGGTGGAAATCGATTTACGGGTACGATTTCGAAAGGCTCACAGAGTGGGAAGCAAAGTATATCCTCAACTCTCGTAAAACAGCTGACGAAGTCCGAGATAGAATCATTGCGTCAAAACAAACGTGATGCTTATGCACTTATGATGAAAATGAATTAATTATTATTTAATTAAGTTAAAAGACTGCTATATAGCGGTCTTTTTTGTTTTTGAGCTCTACAAATTTTAATGAGTACATATAGTTACTTTTATAAAAATGATAATAAAGGGTAGAGGAGGTCATCTAAGAATTTAAAGCACAAGACTTATTTAACATTGATGACAGAAAAAGTGAGTTGTTGGGAACTTAAAGAAGAGGTGGTACTTATAATGGTTACTAAAATACAAATACTTAAAATATTAAATATATAAAACAATATATTACAAATATATATGATGCGTAGTGTACGCATCATATATATTTTCTTCTATTTTGATATAATGGATCTCGTCAATCCGCTGATAGGTTTCATTTAAATTTCATGAGTCTTACTGAAATTAAAGTTCGCCAAGCTCATTGCAAGGAAAAAACTTGTTTTTTATCCGATGAAGATGGACTTAGCCTGAAGATTGAGCCGACTGGAAGAAAATCTTGGTGCTATCGCTATACAGATCCACAAACAAAAAAACGTCGCCGCATTCAGTTGGGGCTTTATCCTGATTTATCGCTGAAAAAGGCACGACAAGTCAAAGATGACTTTAAAGACAATAATTATTGTTTTGAGCATGATACTGTCTCTAATGTCATCACCTTTCGTAAGGTAGGGGAGGAGTGGCTGCAGTTCAAACTGAAAAATGCATTTAATGATTCACCCCGCTGCGGTGTACTACAGTTAGCAGAAAGATGTTTACAGCAAGATATTTATCCAGACCTTCAGGATTTACCTTTTCAAAACATCAAGCGTTATGACCTGGTTTCAGTAATCAAAAAAATAGAGGGACGCCAAGTAAAAGAACCTGTCAAGAAAGCTTGTAGTTATTTGAACCAAATTTATGACTACGCTGTAGCGATGGGTTATTGTGAATTCAACATCGCGCATGGTTTAAATAAAATCGCCATTAACAGTAAAATCAAGAAGAATTATCCGTATTTGAAAGCGGAGGATATATCAGATTTTAAGAAAAATTTATTAAAATTGGATGCCCATCCGATTATTAAAAAAGCACTGCTGTTCAAATTACATACTGGCGTGCGAGGGGCTGAATTGTTATTGGCTGAGCCTCATCATTTTGATTTAAATGAAAAAATCTGGAAAATACCTGCCTTGCATATTAAACAGTTTCGACGAAAAGTCATATTAGGCCATGAGATTCCCGACTTCTTAGTTCCACTTTCAGATCAGGCTTTAGATATTTTAAAAGACGTCATGCAATGGTCATACGGTGAAAAGTACATTTTTGCTAGCCCACGGAAACATAATCAACCGATTCATTTTAATACATTAAATATGGCTATACGTAAGATGGGCTATGGAAAACATCAATTATCCTCTCATGGACTACGTTCCACTTTTAGTACCATTTTGAATGACTCAGGTTTGTTCCAGGATAACTGGATTGAGGCACAACTTTCACATATTGATAAGAACCGTACCCGTGCCAGCTATAATCACGCTGACTATTTAGCCCAGCGGACTGAAATGATGCAGTGGTGGGGTGATTATTTAAGTACTGCTAAGTGAAAATCGTACTTTTATACATAGACTTAAAACATTATGGGGTTTCAAATGGATAGTAAACAATATACTTGCCGTGTTACATGGTCAGCAGAATATAATGAGTATGTTGGGTTGTGTGCTGAGTTTCCATCATTGTCTTGGCTTGATGCGGATCAGTCTAAAGCATTCTCAGGAATAGAGGAGCTCGTTGCTGATGTTGTCGCTGATATGATTAGCAATAATGAAAAAGTTCCTACACCACTCTCCGGGAAAATATAGTAGGCAGTTTGTTGTCCTTGTTCTCAGTGGTTCAACAAAAACTAGCCCTCGAAGCCGCAGAACGTGGCGTGGACATAAATTGTTTAGTATCAGTAAAAAGAGCGATGTAATTTTAGTACGAGTGAGTGATAGAGCAGGAACTTATGCTTCATATATTCAGTAAATGGTATGTTTTTGAATTAATAGGTATTTTTAAATAAAGCTTTCTTTGATTTAGTGCTTTTTATTTAATAAATTAATTTTAAAAACAACTTAGGCTAATTGATAAACACTATCTGGAAAGATTAAAAGAAAATATTTTTTAATTTCTGCTAATTCATTTAAGGCAGGTTCCCTTTCAAGCAGTTGAAATGTCCAAATAAGTACAGCCTGATGATTATCATAGCAAGTATTTACTCCAAGAAAATTAGCCATTCCATAACTTCTATTGATGTTCATTTCTTTAATTAATTGATTTCCTAAGTCACGAGCTTGCTGGCTGATCAATAACTCATTTGGTAACACGGCGGTCATCTCCACAAAATAATCTAATGCAGGTTCAATCCTTATATTTAAAAAGTTATAATTTAGTTGAAATGGATAAAATATACTTTCTATAAGTTGTAATAACCTGCTGTAGGTTGATTTTAGCAAAGTATTACTCAGTCAACAACTTCAAATAACCCACAGCAAGTTATTTTTTGTAAATTAATTTAAATATGATTACTTGTAAGTTATCTAGCCTCATGGGCGATAGAAAAATTTTAAAATTAAGTGAAGTGGTGCATGCAACAGGTATCAATCGCAATACGCTCACAAGTATGTATTATGACCGTGCTGTACGTATTGAATTACCAGTCGCCGATAAGTTGTGTAAGTACTTTAACTGTACGATGAATGATTTGTTTGAGTTTAAGGAAGAAGTTGAAGAAAAAGATTAACTTAATACGGCACTGTTGCAAATAGAGATTTGAGTCGATGATGTTCCCTTTAAAAAGTACTTAGAGACCGAAAACCCTGTTGATTAGACACACTTCACCCTGAGGCTGACCATAATAAAATGACGATGCTTGTCCTTTACGTAGTGCACGCATGACTTCAATACCTTTAATTGTGGCATAAGCCGTCTTCATAGATTTGAATCCTAATGTGGCCCTGATGATCCGCTTTAGCTTGCCATGATCACATTCAATCACGTTATTTTTATACTTAATCTGCCTGTGCTCAAGGTCTGATGTGTGTTGATAAAAACGGAGGCTTTCGCTTGGGAGGATTCTAGACAGCCAACCTGTAAAAGTCCTCTGCCATTTGATTTGGTGTCTTAAAATCCAATCCTTTTTGGATTCTTTGCTGATTATAAAATAGCTCTATGTATTTTGTAATATCTGCTTTCGCTTTTTCCCTCGTTTCATAAGTACGATGGTGTATAAGTTCATTCTTTAATATGCCCCAGAAGCTTTCAATTGGTGCATTATCAAAGCAGTCTCCACGCTTACTCATTGAACCTTGAAAATCATATTTTTCAATCATATTTCGATATACATGACTGCAATATTGACTGCCTCTGTCTGAGTGAACAATTAAGCCTTGTGGCGGTTTTTGATTCCGAATAGCCATTTTAAGAGCATCACAGACCAACTGTGCTGTCATACGTTCATTTAGACTATAGCCAACAACCTGCTTTGTATAAAGATCCTTTGAAGCAGCCAGATATAGCCATCCTTCGTTTGTCCAAATGTAGGTAATGTCACTTACCCACGCGTGGTTTGGAGTGCTCACGTTAAATTTTTGCTCTAATAAGTTTTTGTAGACGGGACGGTTGTGATCACTGTTTGTTGTTCTTTTAAAGCGCTTATGGCGCTTGCAAAAGAGTTTATTGACCTTCTTTATTGTACGTACTGCATATTGGCTAATTTGAACACCTTGAGCGTGTAAATGCTTACTCAGGCGAATATAGCCATAGCTTTCATTGGTCTCCTGATGTGCTATTTTCACCATGATAGTCTGCTGATTTCTTCGAATTTGTTTTTGGCTTAAGCCACTTTTCAACCACTCATAAAATCTTGATACTGAAACTTTTAACAGCTTCGCCATCATGGTGATTGGGTATGTATCTTTATACTGTTTCATGCAGGCGTACCTCACTGACTTTCTTTGGCAAAGTACGCTACTGCTTTTTTTAAGAATTCTCTTTCCAATTCCGCAGTTTTAAGTTGCTGTTTCAGCTTCTTATTTTCTTCGAGCAGAGCAGCAAGTTCAGGGGAATATTGTTGTGTTCCAACTAATGTTCCAGATTTAGCTTTGCTGTACCAATTGGAAAGCGTTTGCATGGATATGCCAAGCTGTCTTGCTGTTTCCGAAACATTGCCTTTATTTTCTTCAATCTGTTTTATAGCTTCAGCTTTGAATTCCGCTGTATAAAACTTTGGTTTTTTGCTCATGGTAAACTCCTGATGAGTACGTTTAGTTTACCAAGTGAAAGCTTCCGTTTTTATCAGCACACATCAGCAGCAGCCGATCCTACTAAAAGGATAGCAAACGATAAAAACAGCGATAGGCATGTTTTTAACCACTGCATAGAGATAAGACCAAAATTTAAGCTTTTTTAGTTTTACAGATTCGAAAGGAAATGACAACAATTTCATGAATAGTAGCCGAAGCTACCATTCATGATTCCAAGTCATATTATTTTAAAAAACTAATTCGATACCTGCACCATATTTCCATCCCTTTTCAGACTCTGTTGCCTCTTGCATAGAAGTGGCTTTCTGTCCTTTTTCATATTGATATGCAACATCCACAAAGGGTCTAATCCTTTTAGTAATCTCATATCTGGTTTTTATACCAGCCTTTAATTCAGACAAACCAGTCTTAGAAGCAAAGTCAGAATTATCATTGAATACAATATCTGCTTCGATATATGGTTGAGTAATTAACTTTTGGGTGAGTAATAAGTCTCGATCTACGTCAAAACTAGCTCCCCAGAAATTATTTTCACCACCGTATAAATAAGCCTGAGTTTCAAAGAAGTAAGGAGCTAACCCTAATATACCAACAACGCCATCCACTCTATTGCTGTTGTTATTTCTATCTTCACTATATCTTACACCAGCTTGTATATCCCAAAAGGGTGCTACATTACGACTGTAAAGTGCAGATACATCATATTTAGGATCATTGCCTTCTGCCTTATCTAAATTTGCTTTAAGGAATAAACGATTTTCATCTGTCCCAATTAAAGTATCAAACCTTGTTCCTAGGTTGCCCTTACCGTCTTCATCAACTAACCATGCATTTTCAAGTCTTGTTAATTGATAAATTTGTCCGCCATGTTCTTTAAGATGATCATCATTAGATGGGGCTGATCTCTTACTTGCGGTCAGAATAATATTATCTCCCCCATTTGTAATATTACTTTCTTGTTGCGAAGTACTGTTATCAGCAAAAGTTAAGTTTGATATACTTACTAATGCAATTGATAAGACTGTTTTTGAGAAGAAATTCTTAGTGATTTGCATGTGGATTTACTCCCTTCTCATTTACTTGGGACTGAGGAACAGTCTTTGTAGAATTACCATCTTCCACTTGAGCTACAATGAGTTTATTCAT
>NZ_KB849341.1:948272-1237443 GCF_000368305.1 Acinetobacter sp. CIP 102129 | reverse complement strand
AATACAATGGTGCAATGAGTTATTCAGAACATTTTAGACGTAAAATTTTAGCTAAGCTTGAGGAAGGTTATTCTATTCGAGCGGTAGCTGCACAATTTGAAATTAATAAAAATACCATTGTTGAATGGAAGAAACGTATAGAGATTAAAAAAACTCGTGTACGTAAACCTTCTAAAATTAACGATGATGCTTTACGTGAAGATGTTGAAAAGTATCCTGATGCTTATCAATATGAACGTGCTGCACGTTTTAATTGTGGTGTTTCATCTATTGGTGCTGCATTAAAGCGCTTAAATATTACAGTTAAAAAAAGACGTTAAGCCATCCTAAAGCAGATACAAGGCTTAGGGATAAATTTATTCAGCAAGTGAAAGAATTAGAAAAAAACCACCCGATTATTTATCTGGATGAAAGTGGTTTTAAGTCACATGATTATAGACCTCATGGCTATTCACGAAAAGGAGTACCCTGTTTAGGGCAATATAATTGGCAATTAAAGAATCAGACCAATGCCATTGGAGCAATCCATAAAGGGGATTTATTTTCAGTCGGTTTATTTGATTGCAAAATCAATTCAGATGTTTTTCATTTTTGGATTGAGCAATTCCTCATACCAGCATTACCTGAAAATAGTGTAGTGGTTATGGATAATGCAGCATTTCATAAAAGAGCAGATATTCAGGAGTTATTGGAACAACAAGGGCATAAAATTCTTTGGCTTCCTGCATACAGCCCTGATTTAAATCCTATAGAACAGATGTGGGCATGGGTTAAACGTAAGCGTAAAGAATGGTTGATCGACTCAGTCGATGAGTTATTTCGAGTTTTTTTCGAATCCTGTATGAATAATAAAGTAGTTTGACTATATTCCTTATTTATTGCAGGAATCATTTGTAAAAATACCTAAATCTTTAGTGGATGAATTGAGCTTGATAGTGAATAAAATGAAAAAGAGACAAGAGTCTGTAAGGCAAAAGATTATCGAGGATTCCGCCCATCAAAATGTTTCTGCAACCTATGCTCTGGAATTGCTCGCTGCCCAGCGTTGGCTGGAGCATTTGGTTGTACATTCTGAATGGGTTGCAATTCTGCTGGGTGATACTGATCAGGGCATTGTCCATGAGGAATTGGCTTAATGCAGAGATGTGGTTAAAAGCCAGAACAGGCAATAATACAAAAAGAGTCGGGAAGTCTAGACTTGAAAGTTTTGTTATAAATCAGCATCACAAATCGTTAAATATCAATTTTTGATGATAAGGTTAAACTGCGTATAATCTTTTTAAAGACGATAAGATATAAAGGATCATTCATGACAACCGATCAACAATTTCCAACACCTGCCAACCTTGGTATTGCGGTATATGCAAATAATGCCGAAGCCATTGGTAATACACCTTTAGTTCGTATCAATCGCTTGATTAAATCAGATGCTACAGTATTGGCAAAAGTTGAAAGCCGTAATCCTGCATTTTCAATAAAATGCCGTATTGGTGCAGCCATGATTGCAGATGCGGAAAAACGTGGTGTACTTAAAACTGGTATGCATATTGTTGAACCGACCAGTGGTAATACAGGGATTGCTCTGGCATTTGTGGCGGCGGCAAAAGGTTATCCCATTACCCTGACTATGCCTGCAAGTATGAGTCTGGAACGTCGTAAGGTGCTGAAAGCCTTGGGTGCGAACCTTGTACTGACTGAACCAGCCAAAGGCATGAAAGGTGCGGTGGATGAGGCGGTACGCTTAGCCACTGAAAACCCTGAACAATATTTCTTACCACAACAATTTGAAAATCCAGCCAATCCACAGATTCATACAGATACTACAGGTCCTGAAATCTGGAATGCCACAGGGGGTAATGTTGACATTTTAGTGGCGGGTGTGGGAACTGGCGGCACCATTACAGGGATTTCACGTTATTTTGAGCAAGTGCAGAATAAGCCATTGTATTCAGTGGCAGTTGAACCAGCTGAATCACCAATTATTACCCAAACTAAAAATGGTGAGAGCATTACACCTGCACCGCATAAAATTCAGGGGATTGGTGCCAACTTTATTCCTAAAAACCTGGATTTGGACCTGGTTGATGAAGTCCTGCCAGTGAACAGTGCGGATGCGATTGACTGGGCAAGAAAGTGTGCAACGCAAGAAGGAATTTTAGTGGGTATTTCAAGTGGTGCGGCATTGGCGGCAGCGGCCCAGATTGCTGAACGTCCAGAAAATGCAGGGAAAACCATTGTGGTGATTTTACCTGACAGTGGTGAGCGTTATCTATCTTCAGTGTTATTTGAGGGCTTGTTTGACGAGGCTTAATCAGTCGTTGAATATAAAAAACCATGCCTTTAGCGCATGGTTTTTTTATTGTCCAATTTAAAGTGCTTTTTTTAAAGCCTTTTCATGTCGCTTCACCGATCTTGCATATTTCTTGCCTTTGTGTCGTGTCCAGAAACTGCGTTGATAACCTGTTGGTCCAACATTGTAATAGGCAACGGCTTTTGACCAGCTTCCCGCAGATTTATAGTAGGTCGCAAGGACCTGGGTGCCACAGTTAATATTGACACTTTCATCATAAAGATTGCCAGGACAGGCCTGACGCCAATGACTTGGAATGATTTGGGTCAGTCCCACCGCGCCCGTCGGTGAGCGTGCGGCGCTATTGTAGTTGGATTCCTGTCGAATAATCGCCGCAATTAAAAGTGGCGAAACATCGTAACGCTCTGAGCTTTGAATGATGATTGGCGATACGCGATTGGCGGTACTAGGTGAAACAGAATAAGCGGTTTGTAATCCTGATGAGAGTTGATTGGAACGATTGGCAAATGATCCGCTTAGACTGCTGCATGCAGACAGGGTGATAGCGCTCAGAACCAGCCCGATTCTTAAAAGCAGCAAGATGGGTTTTTCAAGAATGTATTGTTGAGTTGTTAGGATTTGCAAAGCAAACAACCAGAAAAATAAAATGATGAGTCATGGTATTAAGCCAAATTGAGGGAGTCAATAGCGATTATTTTATCGTTCTATGTCTATGCGAATTAAACACCAGGGCAATAAAAAAGCCCCGACATCCTGTCGAGGCTTTCTCATATTTGGTTTCTTACCGCCAACTCCTGTCAACGACCACGTCCTGTGCTTCTTGTTGTTCTGAATGAGACTTCCTGTCTCTCTATGATTTGTATATTAGGGGATAAACCTGCTATCAGCTATTCGCCAATCACCGCAACCTGTGTACGCTTTAACCTACAAAATACAGGGTCATGGCCAGATGGTTACATTTTATCAGTGGGGGTTGAGGCATGCAGCAGTATGTCCCGCAGAAAATCATATGCAATGCCCAACGTTTCAGGTTTTTTAAAGGCGGTCATTACAGGGAGTCTAAAAAAGACTAAAATCAAATTAGACCTGTAGAAAAAGCTGATTTATGTCGGACATTGTCAAAACCCATATTGAATATGGTTCAAAATCATTTACCGCGATTTTATGGTCATTGTTCTTTGCAGGGTTTGCCTCTTTCTCATCCCTGTACTGTGTGCAGCCGATGATGCCGATTTTTGCAAAGTTCTTTCAGGTCAGCCCGACACATAGTAGTTTTCCATTATCCTTTTCCACCATTGCCCTGGCCATTGGCCTGCTGTTTACAGGCTTTATTTCTGATCGTTTCGGGCGCAAACCGATTATGGTGTTTGCCTTGTTCCTTGTTTCGGTTTTATTGCTGGTCAGTGCGTCTTTTCCAATCTGGGAAATTTTCTTAACAACTCGTATTTTTATAGGCTTGGCGGTGAGTGGTGTTGCCGCAGTTGCCATGACTTATATTGGAGAGGAGATTGCACAGAAAGATATTGGTTTGGCGATGGGGCTGTATATCTCAGGCACAGCGATTGGAGGGATGGGCGGACGCTTGATTGCAGGGGTATTGGTTGATTTTATCTCATGGCAATCAGCAACTTATATTATTGGTTTTATCAATCTTATCATTGCCTGTCTGTTCTATTTACTCTTACCCAAGTCCCAGCATTTTCAACCCTATCCTTTTCGATTTTCCCGTTTTAAGGCAGCGTTTGAACAAAACTTAAAAGACCGTAAATTACGCATCCTGTTTGCCGAGGGTTTTATCCTGATGGGATGTCTGGTCACGGTGTTTAATTATATTAGTTATCACCTGCTGGAAGCACCATTTCAATTATCACAAAGCTGGATTGGTTTAATCTCGATTGCCTATTTGGCAGGAATTTACAGTTCATCAAAAGCAGCACAGTGGAGCTTTAAATATGGTCGGGCCAAAGTTTTACCCCTCATGTTATTGATGATGATGGCTGGATTGTTGATTACCCTGATTCCAGCGCTTTGGGCCATTCTGTTGGGACTGATTATTTTTGCCTTTGCCTTTTTTGCAGCACATTCCACCGCCAGCAGTTGGGTATCTGTGCAGGCAATTCAGTATCGGGCGGTGGCTGCATCGCTGTATTTATTCTGCTATTACATCGGTTCCAGTTTGCTGGGAAGTAGTGGTGGCCTGATCTGGGAAAACTTTGGCTGGATTGGGATCAATCTCAGTGTGGTGTTAGTATTGGCTTTTGGCCTGATTTTATCAATTCATCTAAAGGCTTTATAATAAAAATAACATGATGAAATGTGTAGAGATGGCAAGAAATGCAATTCTTGAGCAATATCCATTATTAAGAACGATTCAGTTGGTAACGAATGGTTATTACAGGCCTCATTGAGTACTCACTTGAAAATTTATAGATTGCGAGTGAATTTTAGGCAGATTAATTCTTATCTCTTTGTTTCTGTATGTTTTATAAACAAGGAAAATGAATCAAATTCATGTTAAAATGATCGGCTTTCATCTTTAGATGTCTCTCCTCCATCTGCTAGCCGAGATTCGCAAGCCATGTCTACTGCCTACACCATGCAGACCGCGCCCAAAGCGCTGTTTGATTACGACAAATATTGGGCGTCGTGTTTTGAACCCGCACCATTTTTGCCGATGTCACGAGAAGAAATGGACCTGCTGGGCTGGGATGCTTGTGACTTTATTTTAGTCTGTGGCGATGCCTATATTGACCATCCTTCCTTTGTGTCGGGTGTGATAGGGCGTGTGCTTGAGGCACAGGGCTTCCGTGTCGGGATTATTGCGCAGCCAGACTGGACCAATGTCGAGAGTTTCCGTGTGCTGGGTAAGCCCACCATTGCGTGGGGGGTAACGGCTGGGAACATGGATTCAATGATCAACCGTTATACGGCAGATCGTAAAATCCGCTCGGATGATGCCTATTCTCCAAACAATGAAGCAAATAAGCGTCCAGACCGTGCAGCAACCGTGTATTGCCAGCGTTGTCGTGAGGCATTTCCAGATGTGCCTGTATTGCTGGGAGGGATTGAGGGCAGTCTACGTCGTATCGCACACTATGATTATTGGTCAGACAAGGTTCGTCGTTCCATTTTGATGGATTCAAAGGCCGACCTGTTGATGTATGGTAATGGTGAGCGTGCCATTATCGAGGTGATGCACCGCTTGGCCAAAGGTGAAAAGGTGCATGACATTACCGATGTTCGTGGTACAGCATTTATCATTAATAAACATAATAAAGCCTCCAAGGCAAAATTCGTTGAAATTGCCAGTAACGATGTCGATACCATTGGACGTGTCGATCCCATCATCAATCCGTATGTGATGACAGAAGACATTGATGGTTGCGAGGTTGAGAAAGAAAAAGGCAATTCCTTAGCCCAATATCAAAATTTCCAGAAAGAAATTGTGGCAAATCCAATTGTACGTGAGGGCGATCAGTTAGACCCTGATACCCAGATTGTGCAACTGAGAGCTGCACCATCCAAGGCAATTAAGCATAAACTGCCACCACGTGAACTGGCGGTGATTCGTTTGCCCTCATTTGAAGAGGTGGCGAATGACCATGTGCTGTATGCCCATGCCAACCGTATTTTGCATCTTGAAACCAATCCAGGCAATGCGCGTGCCCTTGTTCAGCGCCACGGTGAGCGTGATGTGTGGATTAATCCACCGCCGATTCCACTGACCACAGAGGAAATGGATTACGTGTTTGACTTGCCGTATGCACGTTTACCACACCCTTCCTATGGGGATGCACGTTTCCCTGCATTTGACATGATCAAGTTCTCTGTCAACATCATGCGTGGCTGTTTTGGTGGCTGTACATTCTGTTCGATTACGGAGCATGAGGGGCGGATTATCCAGAACCGTTCGGAAGACTCGATTTTACGTGAAATTGAAAAGATCCGTGATACTGCACCGAATTTTACAGGCATTATTTCAGACTTGGGTGGTCCAACCGCCAATATGTACCGTCTGCACTGCAATGATCCTGAAATTGAGAAGAACTGTCGTAAGCCATCCTGTGTCTACCCAGGCGTATGCCAGAACCTGCACACTGATCATGCGCCACTGGTTCAGCTGTACCGTAAGGCACGTGAAATCAAGGGTGTGAAGAAGATTCTGATTGGTTCAGGCCTGCGTTATGACCTTGCGGTACTCAATCCTGAATATGTCAAGGAACTGGTACAGCACCATGTCGGTGGTTACCTGAAGATTGCGCCTGAGCATACCGAACAGGGGCCACTCTCCAAGATGATGAAACCTGGAATTGGTACCTATGACCGCTTTAAGCAAATGTTTGAGCGTTTTAGTAAGGAAGCGGGTAAGGAACAGTATTTAATCCCATACTTTATTGCTGCACATCCAGGTACAACCGACTATGACATGATGAATCTGGCGGTCTGGCTGAAGAAGAACGGTTTTCGTGCCGATCAGGTACAGACGTTCTATCCATCACCAATGGCTACTGCCACCACCATGTATTATTCAGGTAAAAACCCACTGTCAAAGGTGGCGCGTTACACTGAAAATGTGGATATTGTTAAGGGTGAGAAACGTCGCCGTTTGCATAAGGCATTCCTGCGGTACCATGATCCAAACAACTGGCCTCTATTGCGTGAAGCCTTAAAGGAAATGGGACGTTCGGATTTGATTGGAAATTCCAAACAGCACCTGATTCCGACCTACCAGCCACAGGGAACCGCTGAGGGGGAATATAAGTCTGCTCGCAAGAAGAACTCCACTGTGTCGGGAGATTCCGCAAAACGTACAGGACAGCCGCAATTAGGCCAGAAACGTCCACAAAAAGGGCAGATTCTGACCCAGCATACGGGCTTGCCACCGCGTGAAACAGGTGAGAAACGTCCTTTCTCGGCAAAGCCAAAACCCAAGTCCAAGACCCATCGTTAAGTTGAGTTTGGGAAAGCCTGAGTCTTTCATGCTTTCCCTTTGATACACAAATGAGAGGGTAGTCACAAATGATTGGTAAAACTACAATTTATAGAAACATATACTGACAATATCGAGTTGAATATTCCCCGCAGGATGATTATAAATAAAGGTGAAGGACACTTTTACGACTTTGGTCGGCTGTTCAAACACGATTAAAAAATTTAAGTTTGTACTGCGAAAATGACTTTACTATCGCTCGCTGTTGATTAAAAAGTATTGATTAAAAAAATTGGCATCAAAGCCAAAATGATTATAAAAAATCTAAAGGGATTGGTTAGAAATGTATTATTTCATAACAATAGTTGGACTACTGTTTATTACAGTATTTGCAGTTCGAAGTTTGCACCAAAATCGGCGTCAGGACAGCCCACTGAAACGACGTGGTATCCTGAATATTTCTGAACAGATTACCCTGATGCGTTTAAAGGCGGTTTTGCCACGGCATACCGTATTGGCGCATGTGTCTTTTGATGCCTTGCTCACCACAAAGTTTGCCCATACCCGCCGTAAGTATCAGGGGCTAGTTGCCGATTTTGTGGTGCTGGACCAACAGCATCAGGTGCTTGCCATCATTGAGATTGCAGACGAGTCCTATGTTAATCGCCTGCAACAAAAACATTATCAGGACAGTCTGCTGGAACTGGCTGGATACCGTGTATTGCGTTACAGCGCGATTCCAACTGAACAGGAATTACGGAAAGACCTGATTCCTGACCTGTTCGCGCCTGCTACACCAAGAACCGCTACACCAGTGACCATGCCACAGGCGGCGGAGCGCGCGATAAAATACAACGTTCTGGCGGTGAAATCGTCCTAGTCTGGACGCACTGCCGTGACGGTCATTTCCACCAGAACATCAGGCGTATAGAGCTTGGATTCCACACAGGTACGCGCTGGGGGATGCCCCTCAGCAATCCACGCATCCCAAACCGCATTCATGGCCGCATAATCTTTTTCAATGTCTTTCAGGAAAATAAACACAGATAGAATATGGGTTTTGTCTGTGCCTGCCTCAGACAGTAAACGGTCAATGTTGTCTAAGGTTTGCTGGGTCTGTGCGCCAATATCCAGGCTGGTGTCATCTGCCAGTTGTCCAGCCAGATGAACCTGATTTCCTGAAATTGCAACTTCGCAATAGCGTGAGGTGACACGTAGTCGTTGCACAGACATAATGGTAACCTAATTAAAAAAAACATAGGATGATTGTACTGCATGCCCCTCGCCACAGTGTAATTTTGTTTGACATCCTCCCCGACCTAAAGGACGGGGATTCCTACTGCTAGACGCTCATGTCCGAGCGCAAGAATATTCAGTGCGGAATTTACATCCCGATCATGGAGCGTACCGCACTCCATACACTGCCATTCTCTTACTCCTAAGCCTGCTCTACCTTTCGGACTACTACAGCGTGAGCCACAGCACGAACAAGTTTGGGTGGTATAGGCCTCATTGACTTCTTCATACCATGCCCCTGCGTTCTCGCATTTATACTTAAGCATGGTTCTTAGTGTTGTCCAACTTGCATCTAATACAGACTTAGCTAATTTAGTCCGTGCTAGTGCTTTGGCATTCACATTGCCAATGAAGATTGCTGCATGTTCATTCACCAGTTTATGACTGAATTGATGCAACATGTTTTGACGTATATTTTTAATCTTGGCGTGAATCGCTTTGACGCGCTTTTTATTTCTCGCACGTTGAGCTATGCCAAGTTTTTGTTCATATTGCCGATAGATTTTAGGGGCTTTGAGCTTTACTCCATCTGAACAAGTGGCTAAATCCTTTAAACCCAAGTCTATGCCAATTGAGGTTTTAGCGCTGGTTTTCTCTGTTTTAATTGAATCAACTACAAGACAGACATACCAACGCCCACGACTATCCTCTACAAACGAGCCTGTTTTAACATTGTATTTGCTTAGTCCGTAGCTGTCCCATAGTTTGAATTGATGCTTGCCGTATTGAACATATCCATCAGCATATTTGATTGCTACTTTCTTGAACGGTATCCAGCCCAATGAACGCCTAGCTGATTTTTTATTGCTGACTCGCCATTTCAGTTTTGCTTTTTTGAATTGCTTGCGTCTTGTCACTAATTCTTCTGTCACTGCCTGAATAGTTTGACTGTGCAAGTTGCATTCTTTCGATGTGCCTTTTGTGTATTTGGCAATGTCGTATGCTGAAAAGAATTGTTGTTTTCGTTGTAGATGTTTAAAACACAAATCATTCACGTAATTCCAGACAAAATTCACCTCAGATGCCATTTCGTTTAGCACCTTGCAATGTTTGTCTTTTATGCGTAATTTAAGTGTTTTCATACTTAAAATATATTTGGTCTATGAGTAATAGTCAAGAGATTAGAACAGGTCGCCACTGTGTTTTTAATATGCACGTTCATTTAGTCTTTGTGGCTAAATATCGGCGTGATGTTTTTACTAAAGCAATGCTTGAAACGATGCGTGAAGTATTTGAGCGTGTATGCTTGGACTTTGAAGCTGAGTTGGTAGAGTTTGACGGTGAACATGACCATGTACATTTGCTCGTCAATTATCCACCTAAAGTCGCTATTTCTAGTTTGGTAAATAGCTTGAAAGGTGCATCTAGTCGAATTTTACGAACCAAACACCCTGAAATTAAAAGCAAATTATGGGGTAATGCCTTGTGGTCGCCTAGTTACTTCGCTGCATCATGCGCAGGTGCACCTATTGGGATTATTAAGCAGTATATTCAACAACAGCAAACACCGCATTAATGGCTTACGCCAGTCGCTTATATCCTCGGGCTAAACCCCGAGGTTTTACGCTCCAATGGATAAATCAGCCAGCAAAGCTTTCCATGCGAACCAGCCTGCGTTGCTGGAAAAATAAAATGGAGTGTTGCTGCGGGCAAATGATCATATTGCCAAGATTCAGCAACTGAATTTTTGCTCCTCTCAATTGAGTCAGGCAGAAGTCTCGCGCATTCAAGATATTATAATTGTATGGATACAGTTTAGTTGAACACAGTAGGGAGAAAAGTGCAATCCTGAAAATTTTATGGGTGGGGAAATTGAGAAAGGACACCAGAAGTGCCCTGTAATATTCGGATTTGATCGTCACGCCAACCACAGGAGCAGATGCTAAAAGTGAGGATTTCTTTAGCATCAGCAAATCACATGGATAATGTGATTGCGCTGCCTAGAGTACTGAAAAGCGCATAAAAAGCAAACATAAATTTAAACAAAAACCATGCTTTTGAGTAAAAAAACGCCACTACCACAAGCAAAGCTGGGGTTCCTGCTGGGCGTGCTGTAATTGATACAAGCCCACGCCAACCAGCCGAAACTGTAAACTGGGTTCAATATGCATTTCATTCAGCAATTGCAACACCACCTGCCACAGGTCCTGCTGCGATTGCAGGGGCTGTTTAAAGCTTTTACTGTGCTGTAAAACCTGAAAATTCTTTAACTTCAACTTGACGTTGACACCACGGGCCGTCAACTGCTTCTTATTCAGGCTACGCCAGACCTGTTCTGTCAATGGCTGCCATGTATGGCTGCATTGATCAAGGGTGTAGTCAGCATCAAAGGTGATCTCCTTGGAAATTTGCTGGCGTTCCCGTTCAGCCTTGACGGGGCGTTGGTCAATGCCTTGGGCATATAGATAGAGCTGTTTGCCATATTTGCCAAAATGGTGAATCAATATATTTTCATCAATTTGTTGCAGTTGACCCAGGGTGTGCAGATTGAGTTGATGCAGCTTTTGTTGGGTCACTTTGCCGACGCCGTGAATTTTACTGACGGGCAAATCCTGAATAAAGCTGAGTACCTGTGAGGGCTTGATCACAAACAGGCCATTGGGCTTGTTCCAGTCGGATGCGATTTTTGCCAGAAACTTATTCGGGGCAACGCCTGCGGAAGCGGTCAGCCCAGTGGCTGCCAGAATATCGGCACGGATCAGTGTTGCAACCTCGGTGGCGCTAGGGATGTTTTTTAGGTTCTCGGTCACATCCAGATAGGCCTCATCCAGTGACAGCGGTTCAATCAGTGGGGTATATTGCTGAAAAATCTGGTGAATTTGTTCAGATACCTCTCGGTATTTCTCAAAGTTGGGTTCAAGTACAATCACCTGTGGGCAAAGTTTTCGCGCCTGTCCCATCGACATGGCGGAACGCAGGCCAAAGACACGGGCAGGGTAGGATGCGGCGGCGACCACGCCACGGGTATGATGAAAGGCCACCACCACAGGCAGGTCCTTGAGTTCGGGACGTTCCCTTAACTCAACTGAGGCATAGAAAGCATCCATGTCGATATGGATGATCTTGCGCAGCTCATTTGCCATCCTGAATGCCTTGTTGTGTTAAAAAGATGCGCCACTGTTTGGGAGAGTCGGCATAAACATTTAAATCGACAGGTTTATCAATACCATCAATTTTGCCATTCTGGGTATGTTGCCAAAACAACCATTGTCGTCCATCTTTCAGCTTGGGCTGTTCCTGATAATCACGTACCCAAAGCGGTGTATTAACGAAGCTACCCATCAGCACAATATGGTAAAAACTCTTGGAAATATAGAAAATGGGCTGCTTGCCATAATGCTGCTGTAGCTGGTCATGCATGACCTGAATTTCCCTGAGTAACTTCTCCTTGGTAAAGGTGTTGATACAGTTGCTGTCATATTCAAGGTCAATCACAGGCGGCAGGGCATCCGCTTTGTTGGGTACGGTGGCGATAAAGTTTTCCGCCTGCACCTTGCCATCCCGACATAAACGATAGAAGTGGTAGGCACCAACATGCAGGCCCTGTTCGCGTGCCTTAAGCCAGTTTTCCTGAAAGTTTCGGTCCTTAAAATCACCACCCTCGGTGGCTTTTAGATAGACAAACTGGTACTGCACTGGAGAGATCTTTTTCCAGTTAATCTCACCCTGATGGTGCGAAACATCAAAGCCACGAATGGCGTAGTCCTGCGCAGAGGCTTTCTGCTGATGGAACAGGCCGAAATAGCTCACCACACCAAGCATGACAGCCAAGCCAACACTGGCATAGGTTGGATAATATCGGGAAAGTGGATGTTTCGCAGGTTTCTTTGCCATGTTGTCAGCTATATTTTTTTCACGCATTTAGTCTGCCATTTCTTTTGGAATTTGCCAAAATACCAGTGCGGTGACCAGGTTGATACAACCCAGTGTGATTAATGTGGCATGGAACGCAGTGGTGAGGGAAGCGGTTGAGAAATGCTGACCAAACACATTAATCAAGGTTCCTGCCAACGCCACCCCAATACTCATGGATAGCATCATGATCATGGAAAGGAAACTGTTGCCACTGCTGGCATCCTGTTGCGGCAGGTCTTTCAGGGTTAGGGTGTTCATCCCGACAAATTGCAGCGAATTTAGTGTACCAAAGATAAACAGGTGCAGCACTTTAAGCCATAGTGGGGTTGCTGCTGTCATTAGGGCGAAACTGGCGATACATAATCCAACCAGAACGGTATTGGTCAGTAGAAAACGGCGGTAGCCAACACGCTGGATCAAAGGGCGGATAATTGGCTTAGAAAATAATGAGCCCAATACCAGTGGAATCATCATTAAACCTGTGAAGAACGGTTCAAAACCAAAAGCCACCTGTAGCATCAGCGGTAAAATAAAGGGAATGGCGTTACTGCCCAGACGTGCAAAGAAGTTGCCTAAAACCCCAATCGAAAAGATTTTGTAGCGAAACAGGCGGCCATGAAACAACGCGTTTTGATGGCTATGCGCATGATAGGCATAGCCAATGGTGGCAATAGTTCCTATCACCAGCAGGCTAATGCTGACAAGGCGGGAATATTGGGGTGCCGCAATATTTTCAATACCCAACGACAGGCCGACCATCGCGATCATCAACAGAATGAAACCACTTAAATCAAAGGGTTTTACCGTGGGTTCGGTCTGGTTCGGCATGACTTTCAGGGTCATGATCATGCCAAGTACGCCCATCGGCAGGTTGATCAGGAAAATCCAGTGCCATGTCGCCACTTCAACTAGCCATCCTCCTAAAGTTGGACCCATCAATGGGCCAATCAACCCAGCCAGACTCATTAAACTCATGGCGGAAAGGAACTGCGAGCGTGGAATAATCTTCAGCAATGCCAAACGTCCCACGGGCATCAGCAATGCGCCACCAACGCCTTGTATTACCCGAAAAAACAGCAGTTGATTCAGGTTCTGCGATAACCCACAGCCCAGTGAGGCAAGGCTAAAAATCATCATTGAGGCAAGGTAGACATTGCGAATCCCAAAGCGGTCGGCCAGCCAGCCACTCAATGGAATACAGGCCGCCACAGACAGCACGTAGGCCACGATCACCCCATGCATCTGCAAGGGATTTTCATTGAGCTGGGCCGCCATGCCTGGAATTGCGGTGTTGACAATGGTGGTGTCCAGCGCCTGCATAAAGAAGCCAATGGAAACCAGTAACACCAGCAGTCGAAATTCAGGCTGTACCGCTTGATGGGTGGTTGTGGACATGCAATATCATGAATAAAGGTTTTAGCTTAGTTTAAGGCAACCCTGATGAAAATAAAGGCTTAAATTGTCAAGGAGCTGTCATGAAATTGACATGAGACTGTCATCCAGCTTGAATCTCAAGGCATTAGCTTAGCCGTACAAAAGAAATGTATGGGAGTTGATGATGAAATTTAAGATTTCAGTTTTATTGACGGCACTGTTGTCGATGGGGATGGTTGGCTGTGAAGATGATCAGGACATCTTGACGAAAGAAGAAGTGCAGCCAAAACCAGAAGTGGTTGAGCCGAAGCCTGAACCTAAGCCAGAGGTTGAAGCAACGCCAGAGCGTATTCAACTCAGCTTGCTGGGGCGTTATGAGGCGGGTGCGTTTGGTGTCAGTGCTGCGGAAATTCCAGCCTATGATCCTGCAACGAAACGTGCGTTTATTGTCAATGCCAAAGCAGGCGCATTAGATGTCCTTGATTTATCCAATCCAGCTCAGCCTGTGTTGCTCAAATCGCTGACTGTAACGGATATTGCTGCGGGTGCAACCGTGAATAGTGTCAGTATTCGTCAGGGGATTATTGCGATTGCCATTGAAGCGGGCAAGAAAACCGATACAGGTTTTGTGGCTTTTTATCAGGCAAGTGATTTAAGCCGTTTAAGCTATGTGCCTGTGGGGGCATTGCCTGATATGTTGACCTTTAGCCCAGATGGTCAAACGGTATTGGTTGCCAATGAGGGTGAGCCGTCAGACGATTACCAAATTGACCCAGAGGGTTCAATCAGTGTGATTAATGTCAGTGACATTCATAAACCAAGCGTGAAAACGGCAGATTTTAAGGCATTTAATAGCCAAACAGCAGCATTGCTTGCCAAGGGTGTGCGTATTTATGGGCCGAACGCCAGCGTTGCCCAGGATTTAGAGCCTGAATATATTGCGGTTTCCAGTGATGGCAAAACCGCCTGGGCAAGCCTACAGGAAAATAATGCGATTGCGGTGATTGATATTGCCACAGCAACCGTGACTTCAATTGAGGCATTCGGACTGAAAGATCATGGTTTAACGGATAGCTCATTTAAATCCATGCTGGATAGCAGCAAAAATTCAAGTAATGCCTTGGATGTGAGCGATTTTGATGGCAAGAAAACCGTACAGGATATTCTGATCAAGGCATGGTCGGGCCTGAAAGGCATGTATCAGCCAGATAGTATTGCTGCATATACCGCAGCGGATAATAAAACCTATTTGATTTCTGCCAATGAAGGTGATTCACGTGCATGGGGTGAGACGACCGTAGAATATTTTGGCCTGACCAAACCAAAAGATTTTGAGAAAAATAAATTAAAACGTTGTGATAATGACAACAGCAAAGGCTTTGTTGAAGAATGGCGTGTGAAACACCTCGTGCATAAAGATGGTTTTGACCGCCGTTGTGCCGATGATTTACCTGCACATTTACGTGATCTCGCTGCAGGTGCGCATTTGAACCCAACAGTGTTTGGCTATTGTGGCGCAACCAAGGGCAATGCAGGCGATTGCCGTGATGATAACCAGTTAGGTCGTTTAAAAGTGACATGGACACAAGGTTATCAAACTGAAAATGGTAAACCTGTGTACTACTCCAAAGCAGGCGATAAAATCGGGGTCAATGGTAATCCACTCACTGACTATTTGATGTATGACGCGTTATATGTATTGGGTGGCCGTTCATTCTCGATTTGGGACACGCAGAATCAGGTTAAGATTGCCTATGATTCAGGCGACTTTATTGAACAGTACCTGAATAGTGATCAGTGTAAGTTGGGTAAGGCGCGTAATATTCCATGTAAAAACTGGTTTAACAGCAACCATGAAAAAGGCAATACACTGGGTGGGCGTAGCAGTAACAAAGGCCCAGAACCAGAAGGTCTGACCATTGGTAAAATTGGCAATAAACAATTCCTGTTCTTGGGTCTTGAGCGTATGGGTGGGGTGATGGTCTTTGATGTGAGCCAGCCAAAACAACCGATTTTTCAGGACTATTTAAACACTCGTGAAATCTGGGATGAAGCAGATCCATCAAAGAACTTGTCTGCACATGGCGATCTAGGCCCAGAGGGATTGATCTTTATTGCCGCCAAGGATTCACCAAATGGCAAACCAATGTTGATCGTTGGTAATGAAGTCAGTGGTTCAACCGCGATCTATCAGGTCAATACACAGTAAAAAATAAAGCGGATCAGATGATCCGCTTTTTTATGTTCTTTTTAAACCCTGATATGTTCAGGACTATTCAGATTTTTGATGACATTGGAAATCTGCTCAGGATTTTCACAAATAATCAGTTTGGCACGATGCTGGGGCGGTAAAAAGCCCTCATCAACGGCATGGTCAAGCTGGGCAATCAGCGCATCATAAAAACGGTTGACGTTATAGATAATCATGGGTTTTTGGTGCTGGTTGAGCTGTCCCCAGGTGGCGATTTCCAGAATCTCCTCGAACGTTCCCAATCCGCCTGGCAGGGCGATAAAGGCGCTGGCACGTTCCGCCATCAAGGCCTTGCGTTCATGCATGCTTTTGACGATATGCAGTTCGGTCAACTGGCTGTGCGCAATTTCATAGTCCAGCATAAATTCGGGAATCACCCCCACCACTTCACCGCCATGCTCAAGCACGGTGTCGGCAACCTGACCCATCAGGCCAATGCTGGCCCCGCCATAGACGATTCCGAAACCCTGGGTGGCAATATGCTGGGCCAGTTCAATGGCTGTGTCACGGTAAATGGGTTTGTTGCCTGTACGGGAACCGCAATATAAGGCAATCAGGGATTGGGTAGTTTTGATGGGAGATGTTTCGTTGTTTTCAGTCATTTTTACAATACTATTCATTCAGTTTATTTTTACCTTATCATTTTCACTGTCGTTGTCTAGGTTAAATGACTTTTATGACAATTTGATGCACACTTTCCATACAAGCTTCTCTGTAAACTTTAGAAAAAAATTACCAAGATCATGCTTATAAAAATGATGAATTTCACCGCAATCTTGCCTATACTGAAAATCCTTTTATTAATCTATGTACCTCTATGAGTAGTGGTTGTTGTCGCTCCGCTTTGTTCTTTTTTCCTATAAAAAATGTTTTGGCTACCTGTGCCGACCTTTTAGATTTTAAATTTCATCATAACACTGCCAATTTTGCAGAGGAGTCAGCTCAATGATTCTGGAATGGATGTCCGACCCCTCTGCATGGGTTGGTCTGGCGACATTGGTTGTACTTGAAATTGTACTGGGTATTGATAACCTGGTGTTTATCGCCATTTTGGCAGAGAAACTACCACCTCACCAACGTAACGCCGCACGTAGAATTGGTTTAGTGCTCGCTTTGCTAATGCGTCTGGTGCTGCTCGCATCTATTGCATGGGTAGTGACCCTAACCGAACCACTATTTCATATATTTGACCATGCTTTCTCAGGTCGAGACCTCATCCTGTTGTTCGGTGGTGTGTTCCTCTTGTTCAAGGGAACCATGGAACTGCATGAACGGATTGAGGGCAAGCAGGCATTAAAAGAAGAAAACCCTGTCCATGCCGCGTTCTGGATGGTGGTGGTTCAGATCGTGGTGCTGGATGCCGTGTTCTCACTCGACAGCGTGATTACTGCCGTGGGGATGGTGAAAGAGCTTTCCATCATGATGATCGCAGTGACCATTGCGATTGGTATCATGCTGCTGGCGTCACGCCCGTTGATGGATTTCGTCAATAAGCATCCAACCGTGGTGATCCTGTGTCTTGGCTTCCTGATGATGATTGGTTTCTCGCTGGTGGTTGAGGGCTTTGGCTTCCATATTCCGAAAGGCTACCTCTATGCAGCGATTGGTTTCTCTGTACTGGTCGAAATAGTCAACCAAACCATGCGCCGCAATCAGGAGAAACTGGTCACCACCACAGATTTACGCTACCGCACCGCATCGGCTGTTTTGCGTATGCTGGGCAGTAAAGGCAATGGTGGTGAAGGGCAGAACAACGAGTCTGAAGATGTGTTGGCGACACAGGCCTACGCCAAGGAAGTGTTTGATGAGGACAATGGCGTGTATCACAGCGTACTGGTACAGGGCGTATTGGGGCTGTCTGAGCGTCCTGTAAAATCAGTGATGACACCACGTCCTGAGCTGGAATGGCTTGACCTTGCGGCTGACCCAGCCGAATTGAAAGAACGTTTGATGGCAATGACCCATTCACGCCTGATCATTGCACGGGGTGAGCTGGATAATATTGAGGGTGTGGTACTGACCCATAAAATTCTCAATGAATACATTGAAACAGGAACGATTGATTTCAGTAAACATCTGCGTGAACCTGTGATTGTGCATGAAAATGCGCAGGTGTTGATGGTGATGGAGCAACTGCGTCAGGCACCCTTGCAAATGGCAATCGTACTGAATGAATATGGTTCGATTGAGGGCATTGCCACACCAATTGACGTACTGGAAGCGATTGCGGGTGAATTCCCTGATGAGGACGAACTTGAAGCGGCGGCGGAAAGCCTTGAAGATGGTTCCATGATACTGGAAGGTTCAACCGATATTCGCCATGTTTCATTGCTTCTGGGTAAAGACCTTGTAGATGAAAGTGAGGAATACTCAACTCTGTCGGGTTATCTTTTGTTCCATTTGGGCCGTTTACCTGAAAATGGTGAGACGGTTGAAGCAGATGGCTACCGCTTTGAAGTGGTGACCATGGATGGACACAAGATTGAGAAAGTGCGCATTATCGCGGAAGAGAAACAAGCAGAGAAGTAATTAGTTTCCATCTCAATAGCCTTTGAGTTTGATCTTGTTGTACAAGATTTTCTCAGGGCTATTTTTATTTGAGAGTTGAAAATGACCTCCTTAGAAAACTGTCCATGCGGGCAGGGGCAATATGTGGTGTGCTGCCAGCCTCTGCATTTGAAACAGAAAACGGCCCAAACGGCCGAACAATTGATGCGTTCACGCTATAGCGCCTTTGCCTTGCAGCAGATTGACTACATTCTGGAAACCACGGCGTTGGGGCAGCAGGCTTTTTTAGACCGTGCCGCGATTGCGGATTGGAGTCAGGCGAATCAGTGGCTGAAACTGGAAGTGGTACAACACCAGCCCAAGCTTGATAAAAGCCATGCCTTGGTAGAATTCAAGGCCTATTACCATGATGGAAAACAGCAACACATTCATCATGAAATTTCACATTTTGTGTTGCATCAGCAACACTGGTATTTTCTTGATCCAACGCTGGATATGCAGATCACCATGAAACAACCCTGTATCTGTGGCTCGGGGAAAAAATTTAAGCAATGCTGTGCGCAATTCATCTAAGTTTGACTTAAAATAGCGCACACTTTTATGCCTGATTTAAGGATGTAGGCAGATGTTACTCACCGTGATTTATATAATTGCCATCACTGCGGAAGCCATGACAGGCGCACTGTCGGCAGGGCGACGGAGTATGGACTGGTTCGGTGTGGTGCTGATTGCCTGTGTCACTGCACTGGGTGGTGGCTCCGTGCGTGATGTGTTGCTGGGACATTATCCTTTAACCTGGGTCAAGCATCCTGAATATCTGGTTTTGACCTGCTGTGCGGCATTTGTCACCATTATTATCGCCAAGTGGATGAAACATTTACGCAGTGTGTTCTTATTGCTTGACGCCATGGGATTAATTGGTTTCACCATCATTGGTTGTCAAATTGCCTTGTCGATGGGGCATGGTTTTGTGGTTTCCGCCGTGGCTGGGGTCTTAACAGGGGTATCGGGGGGTATTTTGCGCGATATCTTGTGTAATGATGTGCCACTAGTGTTCCGTCGTGAGCTGTATGCCAGTATTTCCTTTGTTGCCGTGATTTGTTATTGGGTCTGTCTAGAGGTTGGACTACCACATGACCTTACCGTAATTTTTACCTTGGTGTTTGGTTTCACCTTGCGCGTGATTGCAATTTATTTTGGTCTGGAAATGCCAAAATTTATTTATAAGGAAGATGATGCTGAGTCTGCATCTTCAACGGATGAGCATTGACAAGACACCACTTGACGCATAAACAACAACAAAGACTTGTCACAATGCTTTCTCCGCATATGAGCTGCGGTTATAGCAGCGCAAGGGCATTTACGATAACATTAAGTAAATTTTTTATATGACTCGCTGAAATGACCAGCCTTGCACATCATGCAACAGAAAACCGCTCCGTAGCCGAATTCACAGAACAAGCTTACCTCAACTATGCCATGTACGTAATTATGGATCGTGCATTGCCCCATATCAGTGATGGCCTGAAACCCGTACAGCGCCGTATTGTCTATGCGATGAGTGAACTGGGTCTGAAATCAACAGGCAAGCCAAAGAAGTCCGCACGTACCGTAGGTGATGTACTGGGTAAATATCATCCACATGGTGACTCTGCCTGCTATGAGGCGATGGTATTGATGGCCCAGCCATTCAGCTATCGCTATCCGCTAATTGAGGGGCAGGGCAACTGGGGTTCACCTGATGATCCAAAATCCTTTGCGGCAATGCGTTATACCGAAGCCAAACTTTCTGCCTACAGTGAACTGTTGCTGAGCGAGTTGGGACAGGGCACTAGTGAATGGCAGGACAACTTTGATGGTTCGATGAAAGAACCAATCACTTTACCCGCCCGTATTCCAAATATTCTACTCAATGGTACGACGGGCATTGCGGTGGGTATGGCAACCGATATTCCACCACATAATTTACGTGAAGTGGTCAAGGGAACGATTGCCCTGATTCGTAACCCTGAAACCACTGATGAAAAACTGGCGGAATATATTCCTGCACCAGATTTGCCGACCAAAGCTGAAATCATTACCCCGCCTGAAGAGTTGTTAAAGATTCAAACCACAGGGCGTGGTAGCTATCGTGCGCGGGCAGTGTATACGGTAGAAAAAAATGAAATCGTGATTACGGAGCTTCCATATCAGGTTTCAGGCTCTAAAGTTGTGACCCAAATTGCTGACCAGATGATTGCGAAGAAGTTACCTCTGGTCGCAGATATTCGTGATGAGTCGGATCATCGAAATCCAACGCGATTAGTCATTGTATTGCGTTCCAACCGTGTCGATGCTGAAACGGTGATGAGCCATTTATTTGCCACCACTGATCTGGAATCCAGCTATCGCGTCAACCTGAACATGATTGGGGCAGATGGCCGTCCGCAAGTCAAATCCATTCGCCGAATCTTGTTGGAATGGATTGAGATTCGTAAGCAAACTGTGACTCGCCGTTTGCAATACCATTTAAATAAAATCGAAAAACGTTTGCATATCCTGGCAGGTCTTTTAATTGCCTATCTTGATATTGATACCGTGATTCGCATCATCCGTGAGGAAGACCAGCCGAAACCTGTGTTGATGCAGCATTTCGGTATTGATGACATTCAGGCCGAAGCCATTCTGGAACTCAAGCTTCGTCATTTGGCCAAGCTTGAAGAAATGGAAATCCGCCGTGAGCAGGAGGAGTTGGAGGCAAAAGCAGCCATTATCCGTGAACAACTGGCAAATCCAGAATCATTGAAAAGTCTGATTATCAATGAACTGAAAGAAGATGCGAAAAAATTTGGTGATGACCGACGTTCGCCAATCGTTGCGCGTGCGGATGCCGTCCAGATTAAGGAACAGGATTTAATGCCTGCCGAAACCGTGACGGTGGTGTTGTCCGAGGCTGGCTGGGTACGTGCCGCCAAAGGTGCGGAAGTTGATGCGGCCAACCTGAATTATCGTGCAGGTGACCAATACTTGAGCCATGCAGTTGGTAAAACCAATCAACGGGTGTATTTCCTCGATGAGACAGGGCGTAGCTATGCCTTGCCAATCAGCAGTTTGCCATCCGCACGTGGTTTGGGTGAGCCTTTAAGTTCCAAGCTTGCACCTGCAAGCGGCGTATCTTTTATTCAGGTCTTTATTGCAGATGATAACAGTGAGCTGCTTGCCGTCAGTTCAAATGGCTATGGCTTTAAAACCCAAGCCGCACAACTGGATACCAATGCCAAGGCAGGTAAGGCGTTCTTGACGGTTGCAGACAAGGCAACGGCCTTGCCCCTACTTCCAGTTCAGCAGGCCACACATGCCGCCATCCTGAGTTCATCAGGCCGTTTACTCATCATTGACTTGGCCGAACTGCCTGTCCTGAACAAAGGAAAAGGTAACAAGTTGATACAACTTGAGGAAAAAGAGCAGATTTTATCCATGACAACCCTGACGTTAGATGAAATAATCCAAGTCGCTGCAGGACAACAGCACTTAAAACTGAAAGGGGATGATCTCCAAAAATATATAGGAAAAAGAGCAACAAAGGGGCAACTTTTACCACGAGGATATCAAAAAGCAAATAGACTCCTCATTCAGAGATAAGGCTAGTATTCTGTGATATAAATACGTTATATATGACAATGTATTCATATTGTTTGAATAGATTGACACGGCAATTCACAAAGTTAAAAAAATGTTTTGTCATGGAAGTAACATTGTTACTATTTTTAAGGATTACCACTCGGAGATAATGGCATTATGGAAAAGATTTGGTTTGCTGAATACAAAAAGACAGGAATTCCAGAAACAGTTGCACTACCTGCTGAAAACACCTCACTTGTTGATATTTTTGAACGCAATTTCCAAAAATTTGGTTCACGTGATGCCTTTATCTTTATGGATAAAGTTTTAACGTATAATGAATTAGAAGTCGCCAGCCGTAAATTTGCCACCTACCTGCAAAGTCTGGGCTTGAAAAAAGGATCGCGTGTTGCGGTGATGATGCCGAACGTATTCCAGTATCCAGTGGTGGCATTGGGTGTGTTCCGTGCAGGTCTGGTCCTTGTGAACGTGAACCCACTCTATACAGCGCGTGAGCTTGACCATCAGTTAAATGACTCAGGTGCTGAAGCACTGGTGATCATTGAAAACTTTGCCAGCGTATATCAAAGCATTATTGGCAAAACACCTGTGAAGCATGTGATTGTTGCCTCTGTGGGGGATATGTTGGGGACGCTTAAAGGCACCATCGTAAACTTCGTTTTACGCAAGGTCCGCAAGCAAATTCCAGCATGGAATATCCCTGGTCATGTGAAGTTCAACACTGCGTTGAACAAGGTGAGCCCAAGCAACTACAAGCGTCCAAGCCTGACTTTAAGCGATACGGCTGTACTTCAATATACGGGCGGTACCACAGGTGTTTCTAAAGGTGCTGAGTTAACACACCGTAACTTGGTTTCTAACCTATTACAATGTGATGGTATTTTCTCAAGCAAGTTTGGTGAGGGTGATGGTTCAAAAGACGACCGTATTGTCTGTGCATTGCCGCTTTACCATATCTTTGCATTCATGGTGTGCGCGCTTTACGGTATGTATAAAGGTCAAGCCAATATCCTGATTCCAAACCCACGTGACCTACCAGCAGTCGTTGGCGAATTACGTAAATACCAGCCTTCATTCTTCCCGGCAGTAAACACATTGTTCAATGCTCTGGTGAATAACGAAGAATTCAAACAGCTTGACCATAGCAAATTGAAGATGGCAATGGGTGGTGGTATGGCGGTATTGCCATCGACTGCTGAAGCGTGGAAAAAAGTAACAGGCACCATCATCATTGAAGGTTATGGATTGTCTGAGACTTCACCTGTTGCAACGGCAAACCCTCCTGCAACGACTGAGTTTAGCGGCACGATTGGTATTCCATTGCCGTTGACCGAAGTTGTCTTGCTTGATGATGATGGTAATGAAGTTGCTTTAGGTGAACAGGGTGAAATTTCGATTCGTGGTCCTCAAGTCATGAAAGGCTACTGGAACCGTCCTGATGAAACTGAAAAAGTCATGACGAAAGATGGCTTCTTCCGTACTGGCGATATCGGTGTCATGGACACACGCGGTTACTTCAAGATCGTAGACCGTAAGAAAGACATGATCCTGGTATCTGGCTTCAACGTTTACCCAAGTGAAATTGAAGAAGTGATTGCAAAACATCCGAAAGTATTGGAAGTGGCTGCAATTGGTGTTCCAGATGAAAAATCAGGCGAAGTGCCGAAGTTGTTCATTGTGAAGAAAGATCCATCTTTAACCACTGAAGAAGTGCTTGCTTATGCAAAACAAAACCTAACTGGCTACAAGTGCCCGCGTTATGTTGAGTTTATGGAAGAACTACCTAAATCAAACGTTGGTAAAATCCTGCGTAAAGATTTACGTAAACCAGCTTAAGCTGTGCTGTAAAAAACGCCGCAATTGCGGCGTTTTTTTATTTATGATTAGATTTCATTAACCAACGATCAATATAAGGACGGCCAATTCCCACAATTCCTACAAATACCAGCATGGTGGCAAGCTGAAAACGCAAGCGGCTCGGGTCGATTGCATTAAAGCTAAAATAATTGTCGGCAAAGACATACAGCGCAATCACCACTAGCCAGTGCCAAAGAGTGAAACGCTGAATCCCCACCGCATAAAAGGCAATGGTCAGCACCACAAAAGTTCCCAATGTAGACTGCCAGTTTAAGTTGGCACAAATCACGCTCAGCAGAAATGCCATAATAGGCAGAACCACTTTCAGCACGCGATCAACCAAAAGCTGATGCTGCCGTTGTTTGGCAAGGACATCAAACATTTCTTTTTGATTTTGAGGTTGCATAACTTGACCTTAAAACAGTATGAAAAAACAGAACTTTTACACAAAGAAAATATTTAAAGGAAACACTTGGCGAACAAGCACAAATGAAAATTCAATAGATTATGAGTTATGATAGCATGATCAGCAGAACTTCAAATGATGGATGTGAGCATGCAAGGTATTAGCGGCATTATATTGATGATTATCGTCGCATGTTTGTTGCCGTATGTTTTTACCCTGATTGCAAAAGCAAAAGGTGGCTTCCAAGCAAAGGATAATCAGAATCCGCGTGAATTTTTGGCGAAAACGACAGGTCTAGCCGCCAGAGCCAATGCAGTACAACAGAATAGTTTTGAAAGTCTACCCTTATTTATCGCTGCAATTTTAATGGCCGAATATATGGTTGTGCCTGAGAAATTTATTCTGAGCTTAGGCTGGGCATATATCGTATTTCGCATTATTTATGGCATCTGTTATTTAGCGAACCTAGCCACTTTACGTTCGATTATTTGGTTTTTTTCAATATTTTGTCCAATTTTATTGTTTGTGATTACGATTAAAGTGACCTAAATTGATGTTGAGTATAAAATTCTTTAACGCTCAGCATATCTAGCATCATTTTTATGGTATTCACGCTATAATCTGTCGGATTTACATCTAAGTTCACAAGATAAAAGAGTGTTGATATGAGTTATAGCAATATTCCTGCGGGTAAAGACGCACCAAATGACATCTATGTCATCATTGAAATTCCTGCAAACGCAGCGCCAATCAAATACGAAATCGATAAAGATTCTGATGCGTTGTTTGTAGACCGTTTCATGGGTACAGCAATGTTCTACCCAGCAAACTACGGTTATGTACCAAATACATTATCTGAAGATGGCGATCCATTAGACGTACTTGTTGTAACTCCACACCCTGTTGCTGCGGGTTCAGTAATCCGTTGCCGTCCAGTGGGTAAACTGAATATGGAAGATGATGGTGGTATCGATGCGAAACTGATCGCAGTTCCACATGAGAAGTTATCTCCTCTCTATAAAGATGTGAAAGAATATACCGATCTTCCACCTTTATTGATCAGTCAAGTTGAGCATTTCTTCCAGCATTACAAAGATTTAGAACCAGGTAAATGGGTAAAAATCAGTGGTTGGGAAAATGCTGATGTTGCAAAAGCTGAAGTGTTGAAAGCAATCGAAGCTGCTAAAAAATAATTTTAAAAGATAAAGTCTGATTTTATCACCCTAAAATCAGGCTCATATAAAAAAACCGCCATTCAATTGAATGGCGGTTTTTTTATGAGTTGATCTAAATTGAATTAGAACAGTTTCACAGGAATATCAAGGAACAAACGCCATTCATTGGTTGAGCCAATGACATTGCTGACATATTGACCAGAAACATTATTATAGGTATCACTTGAACGTAAGTAAGAATAGCGAACACGTAGGCTTGCATCTTTCAATGCACCTGTTTGAACAGTATATTTGACTTGGTTAAACAACTCATGTTCTTCGGCTTGGTCAATGATTTTTGAGCGATCTGTTATTTTAGCGATATCAATATCCCAGCCATAAACAAATGCAGTTGTCCAGTTTAGACCAGGTAAACCGTGATTTTTAAAGTTATAGTTATATTGTAGCCCGACAGATTTTTCATCATTACCATTAAAGTCACCTAAATAGGAATTAGGCACATAGATACTTTGTAAACCATCAGCATTATAGCCATAGTCATACCCAGTATTACCTGTGTTATCTTGATAAGAAAGCATGACGTTATGTACATCTTTGCCATAGCCCACTGAAACAGCCCAAATCGAGTTTTTACGGTTTGCTAGATCATCTGTGGTATGTGAATCAGTGAGCGCATCTTTATCCCATTTTGTATGATAACCCATGGCATCAAGTGTTAAGGTACTCTTGTCTTTTAAGCTTTGGGTAAAGTTTACATTGGCATAATGACGTTCTAACTTATCTTGAACGTCTAAGCCATAATACGATGAATTGAGTTGATCATTAAATTTATATTTAGCACCCCAAACTACTGCACGATCAAGCCCTTGACCTGTCACATCTTTATCGGTACTAATTTGGTTTGACATTTGGTTTTTTGTGAACTTACCTGCAACCACATTTAGATTTGGAATTTCATTACTTTCAACGAAAACACCTGTGTAATACTCAGGTACTAAACGGGCTTGATTACTTGCCATGACAGGAAGTGTTGATACCTGTGTACCATAAGTCACGGTTGTGTTGGAAAGACGTGCTTTCACATTGGCACCACCACGAGCCCAATGATCATAAGCAAATCCACGATCATCTACAGGAATCATTTGATTACCCGTATTATTATTCGGACCAAGCTTAAAAGATGCATCACCTACTACGCCAACACCAAAGCCAATAATACCCTTTGTAAAACCTGATTGAAGATCAAAAATGGCAGTTTGCGCTGTTGAGCTTGTATCATTTGTTAAACCGTCTTTTTTATCACGATTGAAAAAGCCTGTGCGGAACAATACTGAACCATTTGCATCCTCAACAAAACCTTTTGCTTCGCTTTGTTCGCTTGCGTATGTTGAGGAGATCAATGCGGCATTAATCAAAACCGCCAATATAAGTTTCTGTGCCTTTGGCATGGTAAGCCTCGTAAATAACAAATTTGGGGAGAGAAACTGAAATTTTGACCAATTGTATAAGTTATGCATAAAAAAGATAGATTTTTATTAAAATAATTTAATTATTTTTAAATAAAATACTTATAGAATATTGTGATTTATTTTTTATTAAAACTAATGATTTTTTGAATTTAATACCTTGATTTTTATTAACTTTAATTTTATTTGTTGACTATTTTTTTTGATGGATTTTTTCTGGCCTGTTTTTAATAAAACACGTGATTATTTTATGTATTTTTTCTTTTAATTTAATTATTTACTACTTGGTTGAAAATAGCTCATTTGGCTAGTAAAAAATACCAGCCCGATGAATGGTATTGCTGCTATCACTAAAAGGAATTGGTTTCATCTAGGGCAGTATTCTATTTCTTCTGCACTTTTATTGATCATTTTGATTGGAATGGCTCATAAATATCAGTGCTAACCCATCCAGCGAGTTTTTATTATTTAAAAAAAGCATTGTTTTTGTGCGAAAAATAGTCTGGTTTTATTTATGTGCCTTTAAATGGTTCAAATTTCAGCCAAAATCCTGCATCAAGCTTATAAATAATGAGGGTGAAAATGCTTTTTAGTTCTTTAATAATAGAAATATATGATTTTATTGGCTTTTATTGAGTTGGCATAACCTTTGCAAGATACATTTTGATGCAATTTAAAACATAAATCAGTCAAATATCCATCATGGGGAGATCAAATGATGAAACTTGCATATAAAGCAGTGGCCTTAAGTGTTATGGCGATGGCTTCAACTTTGGCAATGGCTGAAGAATCGAATGCGCTGTCTCAGGCAGGTGTAAGCTTTGCAGGAACCGCTGCCTTAACTTCAGATTACCGTTATCGTGGTGTGACCCAAACTCAAAATGACCCTGCGGTGCAAGTTGGCTTTGCATTAACGCATGAATCAGGCCTTTATGCGGGTGTCTGGGGTTCCAATGTAAATTTTGGTGGTGCTGATCCACATCTTGAGCTAGACCCATATGTTGGTTATGCAACTGAACTGCCATTTGCAGGCAAACCCACTTTGGATGTTGGCCTATGGTATTACGGTTACCCAAGCGCATCAGATATCAACTGGCTTGAGCTTTACGCAAAACTTGGATTCAAGGATGTATTGACCTCTGGTGACAGCTTGCTGGGTGCAGTCAACTATACCAATGACTTTGCTGGTCTGGACGAGAATGGCTGGTATGTAAATGCAACCTATAATGTGCCGTTTGCCGCTGGCTTTGGTGGTGTGGCAAGCGTTGGCTATACCAAGGTGGATAACTACGACTTTAGCGACAGTGGCAGTGAAGATGACATCTATGTTGACTGGAAAGTGGGCCTAACCTATAACGTGAAATCTGTTTCTGGCTTGACTGCTGAATTGGCTGCGATTGGCACCAATATTGATGCCAATGCCCAACCATACAAACGCGGTACAGAAACGGGTGCGGTGTTTACCTTAACCAAGGCATTCTAATGTGGCTAGGGATGTGTTGAACTTTCATTTATAAAGGTTTGCCAGATCCTCTAGCGAAAAAAACAGCCAGCACATATGCTGGCTGTTTTTTTATATCCGAAATTCGCCTAATGTGAGTGATCCATTCACTATAGGGAAAAGCATCCCTGCACTTTTAGGGCGCACAGGAACGCTAAAAAAAGCGCCGTTTTCATGCGCCAACATTCTCCATGAGCGCACACTATTACCGCACCATATCGGTAAATTCTGAGTAAATATTAAAATTTATCAGGAAAGGTACTCATAATTAATTTTATATCTAATTGTTATTTAATGTAAAAATATATTATTTCACAAAATTTTTTCTAAAGGTCCTGTATCCCATAAAAACTGGCACAGCATTTGCTGATTACACAGTGATGCAATTCAAAACATGAATCAGTTGAACATCTATAATATGGGGGAGATCAATATGATGAAATTTGCATGCAAGGCTATTGCTTTAAGTGTTATGGCTGCAATGTCAACTTTTGCTTTGGCTGAGGATAGTAAGCTTCCATTCCCAGGTGAAGTCACAGGTAATATTAGTGCTGTATCCAGCTATAATTTACGTGGCATTACCAATGCACCTGAAAATAGTGGTCCAGCTGTACAGGGTGGGCTGGACTATGGCTACAATGGCTTCTATCTAGGTTATTGGTTTTCAACCCTGGATTATTCATATGCCTGCCTAAACCCAGCAGGTTGTACTGCGACAGATGAGAGAAATTCATTTGAAAATGATTTTTATGCAGGCTATAAAGGAAAAATCACAGATAATCTAGGCTATCAAGTTGGTGGAACAATTTATTATTACTATCCTGGCTGGGAATCAACAGGATATGAAACTTTCCTGGGTCTAAGCTATAAAGAACTCACCGTAACGGCTCAAACGCTACTCAACAACGTTACTTTCGGTAACAAGGGTGACACCTATTTCCTTGCGACTTATGCACCTGCATTGCCTGCTGGTTTTACAGGTAAGGCGCAGATTGGTGCTTATTATTATGGGGATGATGATGAGTTCACCGCAAAAACAGAAAACACTTTTGCTTTCCGTCATGCAACGCTTGGTTTGTCTCATGCTTTAGGTGAAACAGGTGCAAACTGGAGTCTGGATTACATTCTGGGTGGCTATGACCGTACTGAAATCAAACAAAAGAACAAGGTTGTGTTGGGACTGGCTTACGCTTTCTAATAACAATAAAAATCAAAGCGACCTCTAAGGTCGCTTTTTTTATGGCCTGATTTAGGCTGAATTACCCCGATAAGACAGTGCTTCAGTTAAGTGCGAACTTGAAATGATTTCACTTTCTGCCAAATCCGCAATGGTTCGTGCCACCCGTAACACCCGATGGTAGGCACGGGCTGAAAGATTTAGGCGCTGTTGGGCCATCTCAATAATTTTGCTTGAGCTGTCATCCAGACAGGCATATTGCTCCAGCAAAGTAGGTGAAAGTGCCTGATTTAAACATTGTTGCCGCTGAATTTGCTGTTGATAGGCTTTCATCACCCGCTGACGCACCGTTTCAGAGTTTTCACTCGGTGTCCGTTCTTGTAATTCATTTGCCTGCAAAGGCGGTACATCAATATGCAGGTCAATACGATCCAGCAATGGGCCAGAAATACGGTTTTGATAGCGTTGGATACTTTCAGGTGAACATTGGCAGCGACTGTCCTGATTAAAGGCATAGCCACAGGGGCAAGGATTCATCGCGGCAATAAACTGGAAATTTGCTGGAAAGGTCATTTGCCTTGCAGCGCGAGAAATGACAATTTCTTTGGATTCAAGTGGCTGGCGTAAAACCTCAAGGACTTTTCGGTCAAACTCAGGCAGTTCATCCAAAAATAACACACCTAAATGGGCCAGGGTAATTTCACCTGGTTTAGGTTGTGAACCACCGCCTACCAATGCAATTGCCGAAGCAGTATGGTGGGGTGCGCGAAACGGCCTCTGCCCGAAGGTGTGCTGAGCATTTGCAACTGAGTAAATGCTGGCAACCTCTAAATTTTCCTGTGCATTTAATGGCGGCAAAATAGAGGGTAAACGCGAGGCGAGCAGGGTTTTACCTGTGCCTGGCGGACCCTTAAATAACAGCGAGTGTCCACCAGCGGCGGCAATTTCCAGCGCACGGCGGGGGCGTAACTGTCCTTTGACATCGGCGAGGTCAAATGGATAACGTGAGGATGCCGCCATTGATTTTTGTGGTGCAGCTTTTAGTAGCGAATTGCCCAGAAAATGTGCACACACCTGCTGTAAATGACTGGCTGCATACACTTCAAATTCAGGCAGTTGGCTGGCTTCATCGAGATTAGCGGTTGGCAGTAACAAGCGATGTCGTGCCTGTTGGCAAGCCATGGCAATGGTCAATGTTCCTGAAACAGGGCGTAAATGCCCATCCAGGGCAAGTTCACCAATAAATTCAAAACCATCGGTACAGTTTTCGGGTAACTGTCCAGAGGCGATCAGAATACCCAGTGCAATCGGCAAGTCTAAACGGGAACCATCCTTGGGCAGGTCTGCGGGTGCCAGATTAATGGTTAAACGCTTGGTTGGAAACAGAAAACCACTATTGATAATCGCAGAGCGCACGCGGTCCTTGCTTTCGCGGACTGCGGCTTCAGGCAACCCCACAATGGTTAGGGAGGGTAGGCCTGAGCTGATATGGACTTCCACTTCGATCTGGGGGGCATGTAGCCCCAGTAAGCCTCTCGTATAAATTTTGGCAAAAGACATTTTGTTATTGTTCCATCATGGTGCTTTATTGTTAGTCATTGTTCAGTATTGGTTGCACTAAGTTGGTGCTTATTTTTTGTTCTGCACCATTTCTTCAAGTGTTTTCATTTGCTGTTGTAACTCTCTCAGGCGCTGGTTGGCCAAATTCAGTGCTGTTCGCTGACGATCCAACTCCTGTTTTGAAACCAGGTCCAGTTTTTCGATGCTTTCATTCAGGAGGGCACGTAAATTTTTTTCTAAATCTTTTTTCGGCTGGTCAACTTGCTGCAAAATGGCTTGTAAAAGTGTCTCAATCATAAAGTGCTCAATCGGTTATGGGTATTTGTTGCCCAGTGTATCACTGCTCACCGCATTCCCATAGCCTTGTGCATCATGGCTGGATGAGTGACTGATAAATTTAGCTAAATAGTCGCAATTGAAACTTATTTTCGTTAGGGTATCTACATCTTCAAGGCTAAATAGGTTATAAAGAAAGCTTGTGTCCAGTATTTAAAAACCCCAACCTTTAAATATTGGCATGAAAATTGAACATAAAACCTTACTGGTGAAAATAAGCCGAAGGAAAACAAACATGAAGCTTGTAACTGCAATTGTAAAACCATTCAAATTGGATGACGTGCGTGAAGCACTTTCTGATATTGGTGTTCAAGGGATTACCGTAACTGAAGTCAAAGGTTTCGGGCGTCAAAAAGGTCACACAGAACTGTACCGTGGTGCAGAGTATGTGGTTGATTTCCTACCAAAAGTAAAGATTGAAATTGCGATTAGCGATGAAATGGTTGATGCGGTGATCGAATCAATTACCCGTGTCGCAAGCACAGGAAAAATCGGTGACGGAAAAATCTTTGTCACCAATCTAGAACAAGTCATCCGTATTCGTACTGGTGAGACTGGGCCAGACGCTGTCTAAATTGGCATAAAGTTTGCTGAGTTAGAAATTAAGACAGATAACTCACAAAATAAGGTTGGGGGACACGAATGAAAAAAATGCTTATGGCGCTCAGTCTATCTGGCGCACTCTTAGGTGGCTCTGCTGTGGTCTGGGCAGAAGACGCCGCATCTACACCAGTCGCTGCTGAACAAACTATGGCGGCAACTGATACCGCGGCTGCAACGCCAGAAACTGTGGTGACTGAGGCGCCTGCAATTGAAGAGGCAACTCCTGCCGCTGAAGCTGCACCAACAGTGGATACAGGTGACACGGCTTGGATTCTGGTTTCAACAGCGTTGGTTCTGTTAATGACCATTCCAGGTCTGGCTTTGTTCTACGGTGGTATGGTACGTAAGAAAAACGTACTGAGCACCATGATGTTCAGCCTTTCTGCGGCAATTTTGGTCAGCTTGATCTGGGTGATTGCAGGTTACTCACTTGCGTTCTCTGGTACTGGCGCATACTTTGGCGACTTGTCGAAAGCCTTTCTGAATGGTGTTGCATTCGATGCCTTGAGTGGAACTATTCCTGAAAGCCTGTTTGTTATTTTCCAAATGACCTTTGCCATTATTACTGTTGCGATTATTAGCGGCTCAATTGCAGACCGTATGAAATATTCAGCATTCATGGCATTCATCGCAGTTTGGGTGATTCTGGTTTACGCACCAATCACACACTGGGTGTGGGCAGCGGATGGCTGGTTATTCAAGGCAGGCGCACTGGATTTTGCTGGTGGCACAGTAGTTCACATCAACTCAGGTGTTGCTGGTCTGGTTGCTGCTTATATGCTGGGTAAACGTACAGGCTTGGGCCGTGAGTCAATGGCGCCACATAACCTGACTTTAACTGTTGTGGGTGCAAGCCTGATCTGGGTGGGCTGGTTCGGCTTTAACGGTGGTAGCGCATTAGGCGCTGGCGCTCGTGCAAGTATGGCAATCCTGGTCACTCAAGTTGCCGCAGCCGCAGCCGCATTCTCTTGGTTGGTGGTTGAGCGTGTCGTTCGTGGTAAAGCCTCAGTTCTTGGTGGTGCTTCTGGTGCGGTTGCTGGTTTGGTTGTGATTACACCTGCTGCTGGTTTCGTCGGTGTCGGGGGTGCGTTGGTGATGGGTCTGATCGGTGGCGTGGTTTGCTTCTGGGGGATTACTGCACTGAAACGCCTACTTAAAGCAGATGATGCATTGGATGCCTTTGGTCTACATGCTGTGGGTGGTATGGTGGGTGCCGTATTAACAGGTGTCTTCTATAGCGATGAAATTATCAAGGCGGCTGGTGTGGTTCTTGCTCCAACATTTGCAGGTCAATTGTGGATTCAAGTTGAAGGTGTGTTGGCAACCATCGCATATAGCGCAGTGGTGACATTCATTATCCTTAAAGTGATTGATCTGGTGATTGGTATCCGTGTCAGCGCTGATGACGAACGTATGGGTCTTGACCTAAGCCAACATGGCGAACGTATCGAATAACTGATTATTCAGTGATCCAAAAACAGCCCATCAGGGCTGTTTTTTTGTGTCTTTGCCCTTGAATTTCCTTTTATGCGATGATTAAAACCGTGCTCTGCTTTTGCTCAGGTTCAGCAATTGCCTAAACTTTGCTACACTTAAGCAAAGTGATAAATAACTGCGCCACTATGCATTGTCCATTTTGTAACGCTGCTGATAGTAAAGTGATTGACTCCCGTCTAGCCGCTGAAGGCTGCCAGATTCGCCGTCGCCGTGAGTGTGTTGTTTGCGGTGAGCGTTTTACCACCTTTGAGAGTTATGAAGTGGTGATGCCGCGTGTGATTAAATCAGATGGAAAAAGTGAACCCTTTGATGAGGAAAAACTCCGCCGCTCATTGATGCATGCCCTGCAAAAGCGTCCTGTGACCCAGGAGCAAATTGAAACGGTGCTCAGTGATATTCAGTCGCAGATTCGCCGTCTGGGTGAGCGGGATGTGAAGTCGAGAACCATTGGTGAGATTGTCATGCAGGCACTGTTTGCGCTGGATCATGTCGCCTATGTCCGTTTTGCCTCTGTTTACCAGGATTTTCAGGATGTTGAAGCATTTCGCCGTCAGATTGAGCAAATGCAGCAACGTGAAAATGAAAGCTGAGTTAGAGAAATCATGTCGGAATTAAAGTCAGATCAATATTGGATGCAACGTGCCATTGAGTTGGCTCGGCTTGGACAATATTCAACAAAACCAAATCCGAATGTGGGCTGTGTCCTTGTCAAGAACGATCAACTGATTGGAGAGGGTTTCCATCCTAAGGCGGGGCAGCCGCATGCGGAAGTTTTTGCATTGCGTCAGGCAGGTGACAATGCCAAAGACGCAACCGCTTATGTGACCCTGGAACCCTGCGCGCATTACGGCAGAACACATCCCTGTGCCGAAGCCTTGGTGAAAGCACAGGTCAGGAAAGTGGTGGTTGCCTGTTCAGACCCAAATCCACTGGTGGCAGGGAAAGGTGTGCAAATCCTGCGTGATGCGGGGATTGAGGTTGCAATAGGTGTTTGTGAAGCGCTTGCAAAAACACTCAACTCTGGTTTTTTAAAGGCTATGTCCACAGGCTTGCCTTATGTACGTTTAAAAATTGCATCCAGTCTGGATGGACGTACCGCGATGGCGTCGGGTGAATCGAAATGGATTACAGGCCCGGCCGCGCGGCAGGATGTACAGCATTGGCGTGCAGTTTCTGGTGCAGTGATTACGGGCATTCAAACAGTACTGGCAGATGACTGCGAACTTAATGTGCGTTCCTTGGACAATATTGATATTGAGACCGTGGTACAACCCAAACGTATCGTGTTAGACCGTCAGGGACAGTTGCCACTTGTTGCCAAGATATTACAAAATCCTGAAACAGTGATGGTGATGACACCATTTCGTCAGGAACTTGCCGATTTAGGCGTGATACAATTGTCGCCGCAACCTTTAAGTCAATTATTGCAGGCCTTGGCTCAACAATACCAAATTTATGATGTATTGGTTGAGGCTGGCGCAACGTTGTCCACCGCCTTTTTACAGCAGAGTTTGGTTGATGAAATGATCAGTTACGTTGCACCCACCTTACTTGGTCAATCTGCCCGTGCAATGTTCAATGCTGAATTTAGCCAGATGGCAGAGCAACTGCGGTTTGAGTTGGTCGATATCACCCAACTTGGGCAAGACATTCGCCTGAGATTGCTCCCTATCCAAGAGATGATATGAATCCAGAACCATCGGTTTATCACAAACGTCGGCACGCAGCACGTACCACTGACGAATATCTTTTTCATCAGCTCGTTCCCTATCTCGGTAATAAGCGTCGTCTATTGCACCTTATTTTGGAGGCGCTTGAGATTACGGGAACACTGAATAGCAAGAAAAAGAACCCACCGATTTTTGCTGATTTCTTTGCGGGGAGTGGTGTGGTCTCGCGTTTGGCGCGCCAGAATGGCTATCGTGTGATCGCCAATGACTGGGAACCCTATAGCCATGCCTTGAACCATGCCATTTTGGCCTGTGTTGATGCGCCTGCTTTTAAGGAACTGGGTGGCTATCAAAAGGCCATTGATTATCTCAACCGTCTGCCTGAAGTTAAGGGTTGGGTTACGCACAACCTCTGTCCGCGCAATGACGATGTGTATGATCCAGCACGTGACCGTTTGTTCTTTAAACGCCGTAATGGCATGCGGATTGATGCGATTCGTCAGCAAATCGCAACCTGGCAGGCACAGGGTGCAATCAATGATGTGGAAATGAGTGCATTACTAGCACCATTGCTGTATTCGGCAAGCTTTGTCAGCAATACCAGTGGCGTATTCAAAAGCTTCCATCAGGGCTGGGGGGGTAAGACGCAAACAGCACTGGAACGGATTGAATCCTTACTGTGGCTGACCCCAAGCCGTTTCTGTGAGATTGGCGATACGAAGCGTCCTGCGGCTGAAATGTGGTGTGTGGATGCCCAACATCTAGCCAATCAAATGAGTGGCTTTGAGGTGGATGTAGCGTATCTCGACCCACCCTATAATCAGCACGCCTATAGCAGTAATTACCATGTGCTCAATGCACTGACTTTATGGGATCAGGTTGATCTGCCACCACCTGATACCAAAGGCTTTAAGAGTGGAATTGACCGTGCCTGGCGTAAACAGCGTCCGAGTCAATATAACTCATCCAAATATGCCAGAGAGGCGTATGAGAAGTTATTGGAAACCATTAATGCCCGCTATATTTTGACCAGTTATTCGACTGATGGAAATATTGAACCGAAAGACCTGCTGACCGCCAATTTAAAACGCGGCAAGGTCACATTGCTGACTCAGGATGTTCCTCGCTATCGGGTCAGTAAACAACGTCAGTCTGAACGGGCACGGGTACTTGAATTTATCGTGATTACCGATACCCATGCCAAGTCTGGTCCACCATTGCGACAGCTTTTAGGACAGTTGTATCACTTTGCTGAATTGGGTGGGGTGGATACTACAGGCAATAGTACCCAATTGGCCTTGTGGTAAAAGAGGCGTTAGGAGAGATTTTATGTTTACAGGCATTATTGAAAGTTTAGGTAAGGTTGAGAGCCTGCAAAGTGTAGGCGGTGATGTTCGTCTACGTATTCAAACTGATTTGGATATGTCTGATGTACATTTGGGAGACTCAATTGCCACCAATGGAATTTGCCTGACGGTCATTGAGTGGGGCGAAAACTGGTATGCGGCGGATGTTTCGCGTGAGAGTTTAAACCGTACCACACTAGGCCAATGGAAAGTTGGTCAGGCGGTGAATGTTGAAAAGGCGATGCTGCCGACCACACGTTTTGGTGGGCATATTGTCAGTGGGCATGTCGATGGTTTGGGTGAAATCACCCTGGTACGTCAGGATGCACGTTCTTTGTATTTTGAGGTCACCGCGCCTACTGAGTTGGCAAAATACCTGGCAGAAAAAGGTTCTGTGACGGTAGATGGCATTAGCCTGACCATTAACCATTTACGTGGCAATATCCTGAGCCTAAACCTGATTCCACATACCGCTGAGCGTACCAATATTGGGACATGGCAGGTTGGAAGCAAAGTGAATCTGGAAGTAGATGTATTAGCTCGTTATATTGAGCGTTTATTGTTGGGTGATAAGGCCGCAGAGCAAAAAACCGAATCGAATATCAGTATGGCGTTTTTAGCGGAAAATGGTTTTCTGAAATAGAATGGCAAGCAAAAAAAGCCTAGTTTGATGAACTGGGCTTTTTTATCATTTCTCGTCTGAGAACTGACTGTTTTTCAATATGTAGTCAATTTCGTCCTGAGCCAGTGCATGAAGCTTGGCACGGAATACAGTTACTGCCTGTTCAATCAAACTTTCCGCTTCCAGTTCCAGTCGAACACGGACACTTTCCAGCTCAGACAGAATTTGCTGATCTTCAATCACAACGCGCTGACCTTGGGCGTAATCAACGCTTGGCTGTTCAGGATTGACCTGATAACGTGCAGTTTGTTGTGCAATTTCCTGATCAATGTGTTGTCGAAGAGCAACAAGATTTTCAGTTTGCTGTTCAAACTGCTGTTCTTCATCTGCCTGTAGCTGTGCTGCATAAGCCGCTTCGGCAGCACGTTTTTCCGCCAATGCCTTTTCCAAAGCCTGCTGTTTGCGGATACGTGCTTGTTCGATCAATTCTGCCTTTAAGTCGGCATAGGCCTGATCGATGCGTTGTTGGGAACGCTGCTGTGCTTTCTCTTCGTGTTGCATCCATGTTTGAATCAGGGTTTGCGGTAGCAATAGATCACAGATACGTGCCAAATCTTCCTGATAAGTCTGGCGGACTCTTTCAGGTGCATTTAACCAGCGTTTTTTAAAATCCTGACCTACATTTAATGCCACGCGACACTCCTCAAAATGATGCTTTTTGTTGCAGACTTATAATTTAAATGTTCGAGGTTCGATACCCAAACGACGATACATTTTAAACTTTTCCCGACCAGCCTGTTTCGCGGTTTCATTATTTTCAATAATTTCGATAATGTGGCGAAAATCCTGAGTTTGTTCAAGTGCATGATTGTTAAAATTAAACACGATCCAATCATTGGATGGTGGCAATTGTTCTGAAATGCAGACGGAACTATGCGGTTGATGAATACCATGCGGTATAAAACTCTGGGGATCAAAAGTCCAAAGCTGTTCATCTAGTTCGGTTTGTAATTCTGGATCAGCACAATACCACCAGATATGGGGATGCTGATTCAGGATTTTTCGACATAAACGGCAAGCACTTTCGACTTGCCGTTCGGTACTATTTTCAAACAGATAAAAACTGATTTGTGCCATGTGTTAGCTGTTCGTTGCAATACGATTGGCTAAAAATTGCATCAGTAGGGGGACTGGTCGGCCTGTTGCACCTTTGGCGGCACCTGACAACCATGCTGTGCCCGCCACATCCAGATGTGCCCAGCGATAGTCACGGGTAAAACGTTCAAGGAAACAAGCCGCCGTAATGGCACCGCCATGAGGGCCACCAATATTGGCGATATCGGCAAAAGGAGAGTCCAGCAACTCCTGATATTCTTCCATCACTGGCATACGCCATACACGATCCAGTGACTGCTCGCCTGCCTGTTGTAAATCCTGGGCAAGTTCATCATCTGGTGTGAATAAACCACTGACCACTTTACCCAGCGCCACCACACATGCACCTGTCAGCGTCGCAATGTCAATCACAAGGGCAGGGTTGAAACGTTTGATATAGGTCAGTGTGTCACAAAGTACAAGGCGGCCTTCGGCATCAGTATTCAGAATTTCAACGGTTTGACCGCTCATGGTGGTCACGATGTCACCTGGACGGGTGGCATGCCCTGATGGCATGTTTTCAGCCGCAGCAACCGCACCGACCACATGAATTGGGAGTCGGGCTTCGCATAATGCGCGGATTGTACCCAGTACCGAGGCCGCGCCACACATATCAAACTTCATTTCATCCATACCCAAGCCTGGTTTAAGTGAAATGCCGCCTGTATCAAAAGTCACGCCCTTACCGACCAGTACCACAGGTGCCTGATCTACCTGGGTATTGTATTCCAACGTGATCACGCGCCCTGGACGTTCTGAGCCTTTGCTGACGGCAAGGAAAGCATACATGCCCAGGTCAGCCATTTGCTGCTCATCCAGTACCGTGACTTTGAGTAGGTCTGGATATTGTGCGGCAAGGGCAAGGGCCTGATCAGCAAGATATTCTGGGAAGCAAAGATTCGGCGGGCAGTTGCCTAAATCACGCGCATAGTTTTGACCTGACTGAACTGCATGAATCAGGTTGAGTTGGGCATCATTCAGTGGGCTTTCGCTTGCAACCAGATCAATGCTTTCCAACACAAATTCATTCTTCTTGGATTTAAATGCATCATAGCCATAAGCTGCCTGTGTCAGGTTCAAGGCAAACAATCCATGTAAATCAGTCGGTAACGCCGAAATGTCTAGCGTGATGTGCTTAAATTTATTTTGTGATGATTTGATAATGGATTGTGCGAGTTTTGCTAATTTAATGGCTTTTAATTCTGCACTTTTCCCAAGACCCAATAGTTGGGTGTTTGGCTGTACCGCAATATTGGCAATTAACGGCAGGCTTTCATTAAAACCCGCCTTAAACTGAGTGGCATTGAGAATGTCATCTAGCTGGTTGATTTGATAAGCATTTAAATTCTGTTGTAATTGTTCTGAATCAACCAATATCCACAAAGATTCACTTGATGTTTGTGCTGGAAATGCAGTTTGCAGTGTAAATTTCATTGTCTGTTTCGAACCTAATGGACAAAAAAGAAAGATAAGTCCATTAAACACTTTCAGATATGAGGTTGCAATCGGCAACAAGCGATAGGTTTTATATTTTTAACATTCGGGTAAACTACAGTTTCCTTTCGACTGACTCTATCTGGAAGCATTACCTTGATTATTCGGCGTTACCTCGTCAAACAAGTGGTGTCCACCTCGCTGGTGGTGACTGCCTTGCTCACCTTAATCATTATGGGCGGTCAGTTGATCAAGATTTTTGGACGTGCTGCACAGGGTCGTTTGGACGGTGGTGTTCTGCTGAGCATCATTGCCTATCGCTTGCCTGAGTTTTTAACGTTGATCCTGCCATTGGGCTTTTTTATTGGCCTGATGCTGGTGTTTGGTCGTCTGTATGTCGATCATGAAATGGCGGTGCTGAATGGCAGTGGCGTGAGCCGCAACCAGTTGGCACGACTCTTATTGCCAATGACCCTGGTATTTTTGATTGTTCAGTCTATCTTGATGTTTTGGGGAGCATCTTCGGGAATACGCGCCTATGAAAGCCTGATGCAGACTCAGGCTGTGCGTGCGGGCTTTGATCTGGTTCGACCAAAGGAGTTTATCTCTTCTGGGCCGTATACCATTTATGCAGGTTCGCTTTCGGAAGACCGTAAGAATTTAAAGGATATTTTTTATTACCAAAAGTCGGATCGGGAAGATAAGCCTGATGTGATGATTCTGGCGAAAGAAGCCACCCGTGTGGAAATGGCCAATGATACCGCCAATGTGGTTGATCTGGTTCAGGGTCGCCGTTACGAAATCTATCCAAACCAGCCTCGATATACCCAGGCCGAGTTTCAGTCCTATCGTTTACGTCTGGAAAATGATAAGGATGTCAAATTTGAAAGTGATGATGTGGAAGCATTGCCGATGAGCAAGCTATGGCAAAAGCGCGATGATTCCGTGGTGCGGAGTGAGCTGGGCTGGCGGATTTTTGGTCCATTGGTTATGGTGATTGCCCTAATGCTGACCGTGGCTTTATCTGAGGTTAGCCCACGGCAGGGACGTTATTACCGTCTGATCCCTGCCATTTTCATTTTTGCCAGCCTGATTGTGTTGATGATCGCGATTAAAACGCGGATTAGTAAGGAACAGCTAGATATCTGGGCCTATCCAGTGGTGTTGTTGGTATATGCAGGTGCTGCGGCAATTTTTGCCCGTAAACAGAAGCTGGCACCCAAAATCAAGAAAAGTATGCAGCGAGTGGGGTTGTGATGTTAGCACGTCGAATAGTCGCCAGACATGTCACCAAAACCACGGTTCTCGCCATGCTAGGAACCACACTGGTACTGTCTTTTCTACAGGTGTTGTTTACCTATCTGGGTGAGCTGGGTTCACTTAAGCCCGATTACAACGCATGGCAGGCGTTCCTGTTTGTGATGTGGGGTGCGCCGCGCTATCTCTATGAAATCCTGCCTGTTGCGGCATTGATTGGTTCGGTTTTAGGGCTGGGGGCATTGGCATCCAATAGTGAGCTGATTGTGATGCGTTCAGTGGGCATCAGCCTATGGCGCATTGTGGGTTGGGTAATGCGTTCAGCTTTATTGCTGATCATCCTGTCGTTTGCCTTGAGTGAATGGGTGATCCCATATACCAATGAAAAGGCGCAGAGCATTAAAACACAGCGTAGTGTCGCATCCTTGGGTGAGGTAAAGGGCTATTGGTCACGTGAGGGGCAGCGCTTTATCTATATTGACTATGCCAATGCCCAAGGGCAACTTCGTGATATTAATGTCATTGATTTTGATCAAAACTACCGTTTGCAGTCTTTTGTCAGTGCCAAACAAGGGCAGTTTGTCAAAGATGGACAGTGGACTTTAAAAGAGTCGCATCAGGTCGATTTACTGGCTCAGGGTAATGCGATCAAGACTGATCATGAGCAACAGCCACTGGGACTGGCATTACAACCTAAATATGTACATATGGTTACGCTGGACCCAGAGGATTTATCGCCAAGCCAACTGATCAGTTTTATGCGCTACCTGAAAGAATATAGTCAGGTGCCAAAAACCTATGAATTGGCATTCTGGCAAAAAGTTGCTTCACCCTTTGCCCTGATTACGCTGGTATTGATCGCCTGTTCCTTTATTTTTGGTCCATTGCGTCAGCAATCGATGGGTTTCCGTCTCGTAATTGCATTATTTACAGGACTGGGCTTTTTCTATTTACAGGATTTTTTGGGCTATGCCAGTCTGGTGTATGCGCCTTCCCCAGCGTGGTTTGTCTTGCTGCCAATCCTGTTGATGTTTGTGGCAGGAAGTTATTTGCTCTATCGCGCACGCTAGAAGTCTGAATGGTTTGAATTGATAATCATTATTGATTAAAGCGTCTGCAAGATCATGGAGAAATTTGTCAAATTTCGGTAAACTATGCCGATCAAATGATAGACAAACAGAGAGTCCATTATGACGGATGCAAATGCTGGCAAAATTCCTCACGTTCTGGTCATTATGGATGGCGTGGGACATCGTGAAGCGGTTGAGGACAACGCTTATCTGGCGGCAAAAACGCCAAACCTCAGCGCCATGAAAGCCAGGCATCCCAATAGTTTAATTTCTGGCTCTGGTGAGGATGTGGGCTTGCCTGATGGACAGATGGGCAACTCAGAAGTGGGGCATATGAATCTGGGTGCAGGTCGTGTGCTGTATCAGGATTTTACCCGTATTACCAAGGACATTCGTACTGGTGATTTCTTTGAGCATGAAGTGCTGGTGGATGCGGTGGAAAAAGCCAAGGCAGCCCATGGTGCGGTGCATGTGATGGGGTTGTTGTCAGAGGGTGGTGTACACTCGCATGAAGACCATATCGTTGCCATGTGTGAGCTTGCGCTAAAACGTGGTGCAACAGTATATCTACATGCATTCCTCGATGGTCGTGATACACCACCACGCAGTGCCAAGCCATCGCTGCAAAAACTGGATGCCATGTTTGCCCAATACCCAAATCAGGGGCGTATTGTCTCAATGATTGGCCGCTATTTTGCAATGGACCGTGACAATCGCTGGAACCGTGTTGAAGAAGCCTATCGCTTGATGACCGAGGGTGAGGCAATCCGTGTTGCCACTTCTGCGCTTGATGGCTTGGAACAGGCCTATGCGGCGAATGAGAACGATGAATTTGTTCGAGCAACCCGTATTGGTGAAACCGTCAAGGTACAGGATGGTGACAGCATTGTATTTATGAATTTCCGTGCTGACCGTGCCCGTGAAATCACCCGTGCCTTTGTTGAAAAGGATTTCGCAGGCTTTGAACGTAAAGTTGTTCCGCATTTGTCAAAGTTTGTGATGCTGACCCGTTATCAGGCCAGCATTGATGCGCCTGTTGCCTATATGCCTGAAGAACTTAAAAATTCCATTGGTGAATACCTGTCTGGTTTAGGCAAAACCCAGTTGCGTATTGCTGAAACTGAAAAATATGCCCACGTCACGTTCTTCTTTAGTGGTGGTCGTGAAGATGAATATACAGGTGAAAAGCGTATCCTGATTCCATCACCAAACGTGGCAACCTATGACCTGAAACCTGAAATGAGTGCCATAGAAGTCACTGATGAACTGGTGAATGCCATTAATTCAGGTGAGTTTGACCTGTTGGTGGTGAACTATGCCAACGGTGACATGGTCGGGCATACGGGTGTGTTTGAAGCTGCGGTAAAAGCGGTTGAGACAGTGGACACCTGTTTGGGACGTGTCTATGAGGCTGTCATGGCAAACAAAGGGCATATGTTAATTACCGCCGATCATGGTAATGTAGAGCAAATGCAGGACTACGACAGTGGACAGGTTCATACCCAGCACACTACTGAACTGGTTCCATTTATCTATGTTGGGCCAACGCAGGCAACCATTGCTGAGGGTGGGGTTTTGGCAGATGTCGCGCCAACATTGCTTCATTTGATGCAGATTCCTGTACCGCCAGAAATGCAGGGCAGGAATTTAATTACTTTGGAATAAATTTCCCTTAGCTCCTCTTTTTAAAAGAAGAGCTTGTTTAGAAAGGTGAACCAATGAACCAGCACAACAACATCCACAGGGCTTTCTATGCAGGTTTGTTGATGTGTTGGGGACATATCCTATATGCAGCACCAAGCCCACATCCATCGGGCTGGGTGGAGGAGACTGCATCGCATAGCACCGCCGAAGTGCCAATTGAGTCAATTCAACAGTTTGTACAAATCTATGGCATTGTACGGGACAACTATGTTGACCAGAAATCTGATGATGCCCTGTTCCAGCAGGCCATTAAGGGATTGGTCAGTGGTCTGGATCGCTATTCCCGTTATCTGTCTGCTGAGGAATATCGCCAGCTGATTCAATATACCGAGGGTGATTTAGCTTCTGTTGATTTTAATTTAAATTATGACAGCTTTACCCGCTTATGGCAGATTCATGACCTAAAAACAGGGTCGGATTCCAATAAGCTGGGATTACGTAATGGGCAAACCATCCTGAAAATTGACAATCAGGAATTAAAGAGCCTGAATCAAGATCAAGTGCAGGGTTTACTTTATGGATCGATTGGCAGCACCCTGCAAATACAACCTGAAAACAGCAATAGCACGGTAATTCTGGTTCGGAATAAAAAAGTTGAAACTGATATTGAACCTGTTTTATTACATAATCAGGTACTGGTACTCAAAATTCGGGTATTCCAGCAGGATACAGCCAATGAAATCAAACGACTGATTGAAGAATACAGTTCAACCAAGTTAAAGGCAGTTGTGCTGGATTTACGCAATAATCCAGGTGGACTGCTTTCCGCTGCGGTTGAATCCGCAGACTTATTTTTGAATCAGGGACTCATTGTCACCACAAAAAGCCGTTCTGAGGGCGATCAGCAGTTTCAGGCATTGCCCTCCAATGAGTTTCAGAATATTAAACTGGGGATTCTGATCAACCGCCGTTCCGCATCAGCGGCTGAAGTGTTTACCGCAGCCCTGAAAGAACATAAACGGGCATGGGTGATTGGGGAGAACAGTTATGGTAAAGGTGTGGTACAAAAACTGTTTCCACTTCCAAGTGGCGCAGCCCTGCAAATGACGGTATCGCATTATTACACCCCAAATGGCCACATGATTGAGGGACAAGGGATTCAGCCAAACCAGACCTATCACTTGCCACCAGAAATGAAAGAGGACAGTTATTTAGACCATGTCACTGAACTGGTGCTGAAAAGTAAGCTTTAACATAATAAAACCCCTTTTTAAGGGGCTTTATTTTTAGATCAGCGTATTACTCATCATCTTCAGTATCGAGTCCAAATTTTTTCAAACGATAGCGTAAAGAGCGGAACGTCATCCCCAGTTTCTTGGCCGCCAGAGTACGGTTCCAGTGGGTGAGATTAAGTGCATTGAGCAGGATTTCTTTCTCAATATTCTCTAGATAACGTTCCAGCCCTTCAGGTGGAAGCTTTTTAGAACTCATTGCAGGGCTAGCGCTTTGATGAGTCTGTTCATGTTCTTCCTGCGTTGCAAAGGGCATGCTGATAGGAGTCGCAATTGAGCCGCGTAATGGGGCTGTTTGCAAGTGTGCAAGATCGATATTTTCGTCATCACTGAGGGTGATGGCGCGTTCAATGATATTGCGTAACTCACGCACATTGCCTGGGAAATATTGTTGTAACAGGAATTGTTCTGCACGAGAAGACAGGGTTTTTGCAGGGAGTTCCCATTCCTGGCTAATTTTCTGGATAAAGTGATTCGCCAGCAGGAGAATGTCCTGGCCACGCTCACGCAAAGGTGGCAGCACGATATCCATGACGTGAATACGGAAAAATAAGTCCTGACGGAAGCGGCCTTGTTGAACCAGAAGTTCAAGATCCTGATGGCTGGCACTGATCACACGGAAATCAACATCAATTTCCTGGTCTGAGCCGACAGGGCGGATCTTCTTCTCCTGTACGGCACGTAATAATTTGACCTGCATATTGAGTGGTAGTTCTGCGATCTCATCCAGAAACAGGCTGCCACCGTGTGCTGACAGAATTAAGCCCTGTTTGTCCTGTGCTGCACCTGTAAAACTGCCTTTCTTATGTCCGAACAGTTCACTTTCCATCAATTCGGTTGGAATGGCACCACAGTTAATTGCAATAAAAGGCCCTTCACTACGGTTACTTAGACGATGAACCAGATTGGCAACGACTTCCTTACCTGTTCCAGACTCGCCCGTGATAAATACAGGTGCCTGAGAACGGGCAATTTTCTTGAGTGCGATACGTAATTGTTGAATTGGTGCCGATCGCCCAATCAGTAATTTATTTTCTAAAGCTGTTTCAGCCGCTTCCTGTTCAGGTTGCGGGCGATTTAACGCTTTTTGAATCAACTGGTCTAAATGTGTTTGATTGACAGGCTTACTGACAAAATCAAATGCACCCGCTTTCAATGCCGCAATGGCAATATCCATATTGCCATAGGCAGTTAGTACCGCAATCGGTGTATTGGGATAGTTCTGTGTTACGTGTTTGACTAAATCGAGACCATTACCATCTGGAAGGTTTAGGTCTGTTAAACAAGCATCATACTGAAATTCAGTAAAAAACTTTTTTGCTTGCTCTACACGATAGGCGAGATGGGTTTTAATCCCCATTCGTGCAAGCGTCATTTGCATGAGGAGACATAAGTCTTCTTCATCGTCTACCAGCAAGACGAGTGGTTGTTTAGCTGCCATTTCCCCGAAAACCTAATCTAAATCAATGGATTTTTGAGCATTCAATCCTGAAACATGCTCCTTGTTGTCGCTCAACATAGGTGAGCTTTGCATGATTTGCCTCACAAAAGCTATGAGATAGGTACAATCCTAAACCAGTTCCTTTAATTTCGGTACTAAAAAATGGCTTGAATAGCTGAGATATATCGCGTTTTGCCACCCCTGTACCAAAATCAATGACATCAATGCAGATTCGCCCCTCTTTTAAATGCACCTGCACCTCAATATGTTCCGCATCTGCGGCATTATGTCTCAATGCATTGCGAATCAGGTTGATCATGACCTGCCTTAACTGTTTTTCATCAAACAGGATACTGGCTCGTTCAGGAAGATTGAGCTGAATCTGTTGTTTTACATCAGCCAAATCTTCATTGAGTAGGCTACCAAAAAAATCAGTCAGGTGAATGACCTGCGCCTCTGTGGGCTTGTTGCGTGCCATTTCCAGCGTATCCTGAATGATGCTGTCAATCCGCTTGGCCTGTTTGCCAATCATGCGTGAAAGCATGTCCTGTTGATGGGCATCACTTTCCTTGAGCAGTTCATTGGCCTGTACAATTGCAGCCAGAGGGTTGCGAATTTCGTGAGCGATACTGGCGGAGAGCTGTCCTAAGGCCGCCAGTTTCAATTGCTGGACTTGCTGGTTAAGTTTCTGTGCATCTTTTAAAATCAATAAAATGAGGAATTGTTCAGGAACGACGAGGTGCTTAACCTTTATATTGACGGTATAAGGGCTTTGTTGGGATTCAAAACTAAATTCCTCACCATCTTTCAGGTCACTGAGCCTGATCAATTCGAACAGGTCGGCCTGCCATTTGATCAGTGGTGTTTTTTCCGCCGAAATAGGAAAATGAACACCCAGCAGGGTATTGGCGGCGGGATTGCTGAGTACAATATGGCTGCTTTCATCCAGCACCAGATAACCATCCTCGATCTGTTCGAGAATATAGCGGTTAATGTTCTGGAGTTGATGGATCTCGATAGATTGGTGGAAAGTTAAGGTTTCCAGAATTTTAAAGCGTTGCACTGCAATACGGCCAATCGCATGCACCACAAAAAATAGAAAGGCAAGGAGAGCGCTATTGCCGAGATGATTTAAATTATTGTAGTCAAAAAAGTTGCCAAGAAAACGCTGGTAAACCACCATAATTACCGCGAACAGCGTGACGATTAAGGATAACTGGGCATTAAGCAGAATGGCGGATGAAAAAATAATAATAACGTAGAGCAGGCTAAGCTGGAGGTTTGGCCCACCTGCTGAAAATGTAATTAGGCTCAGGCAAATCACGTCAACAATAAACACAAAGATCAGTTGCTTGGTGATTTGCAGTGGAAGCAGTTTCAGTAAAAAGAGCTGGAAAATATTGACGCAGGTATAACACAGCAGTGTATAAAAATAGAGAAAGGGGTATTGATAGTTGTTGCCCAGTTGTTCTGCGGTAAGCACATAAATCAGGATCAGGCTGACTGAAATAATCAGGCGATAACCACTATACCAAATCCCTAGTCGATAGATAGTCTGTGATACAGAGGAGGCAATTTGTCCCAACATAGGCGATGACTAATGATTAAGGTTTAATGAGTCCATATCGAATCGCAAGGTGGGTGAGTTTGACATCGCTATCAATTCCCAGTTTTTCAAAAATACGATAACGATAGGTGTTTACGGTTTTTACACTAACGAATAATTTATCTGCAATTTCCTGGGCACTGATACAGTTGACCACCATCATTGCCACCTGCATTTCACGTTCAGAAAGAGCATCAAATGGAGATTGTTGGGTGTCGGAAAGATAGGAACTGGCGAGTTGTTCGGCTATGTCGGCACTGAAATATTTACCGCCCTGCATCACCTTGTTAATGGCACGCACCATTTCTGTAATCGGCGCACCTTTGGTGATATAACCCTTTGCCCCAGCCTTAAGTAACAGGGATGGATAAGGTTCTTCTGCAAGGCCACTCACCGCAATTACTTTGGTGTCAGGTGCGGTCTGTAATAGCCGACGTGTGGTTTCAACCCCACCAATCCCAGGCATGTTTACATCCAACAGCACCACCTGCGGATGTTTTTGCCGAACTAGGGCAATGGCTTCTTCTCCAGACTCAGCCTGCCCAACAACATCAACATCTGGATGGTCTTCCAGCATACGGCAAATGCCTGTGCGTACGAGCTCATGATCATCAACAACAAGAACAGTGATCAAGAAGACCTCCTTTTTTTCAGAAAAACTGGTTTTTTTGTTACATAAAGCAAAATTAGCTTGCATTGAAACGACAAAATTAGCAATCCTATTCTCCGTTTCTAGCGAATAGTTGTACACAATTGTGTCTATAAAAGCTTTACCCGATTTGTTCAAATGTAAGGCATAATGATAGTAAGCGCAAATGTGCAGCGTCCTGAGTTGAGTATTGTGTCGTGAAAAATTCTAAAAAATCTGTCATGCATGTGTTGGGCATGTCTATTTTGTTGGCGTGGAGTTCAACAAGCTTTGCCGAGCTGGTGGTCAATAACAGTCCAGTTGCTTCGGGTACAAATGGTTCTGCGTCGTTAAACTGGTCTGCGAATGATGCCAGCCAGTTAATGGAGGAAGATGAACCTTTAGAGATTAGTCCGCAAGGCTCGACCTCTGTGACGACAACTTTGCGCAGTGGTGGTTCTGCAACCATTACATCGTCGAGTAGCCCTAAAAATACTGTACAAATTCGCGACACTTTTAGCAACAGCATCAATTATAGTAGCCAGCCTTCAGTCAATGCCCGCGCTGCGCTGGTGATGGATGCGCAAACGGGTGAAGTGCTGTACAGCAAAAACAGCAACATGTCTGTGCCAATTGCGTCAATTACCAAACTGATGACAGCCGTTGTGACTGCTGACGCACGTTTAAATATGTCTGAAGAAATTACATTGCAATCCATTGATTTTGCGGGTGCAGGTGGCAAAAACTCCAGTTCAACCCTGCGTGTTGGCGACACAATGAACCGTGCAGAAGCATTGTTGTTTGCCTTGATGAAGTCTGAAAATCCTGCGGCAGCCGCTTTGGCTCGTACCTATCCAGGTGGCCGTCCTGCCTTTATTGCAGCCATGAATGCCAAGGCAAAGCAATTGGGTATGAGCTCTACCCGTTTTGCTGAATCAACGGGGCTGGACCCTCATAATATTTCATCAGCACGTGATCTAGGCATTCTAGTCAGTGCAGCTTCACAATATGGCTTGATTCGTCAGTTCTCTACCACGCCAGCCTATGACTTCAATCTAGGCTATCGTATGTTGAAGTCAAACAATACCAATGCCTTGGTGCGTAATGGTGGCTGGAACATTAACCTGTCAAAAACAGGTTATATCAATGAGGCAGGGCGTTGTGTGGTGATGCATACCACAGTAAATTCGCGTCCAGCGGTTGTGGTATTGCTTGGTGCATCCAGTTCACAGGCACGTACCAATGATGCAACCAATCTATTGAATTGGGTTGCGACACTGCCAAAACGTATTTAATACTGCGTAGATCAGTTTTTAAAATAAAAACTCTTCATCAAGAAGAGTTTTTTTATGCCAAAATGAAGCGACATAATTTGTCTTGTATCAACGCATGATACTGGTTTTTAAAATAAAAATCAGTTAATGTTGAATCATAACACTGGCTTTACAGTGCTTAAGTTTTACATCAGAAAAAACAAACAATTGAGTGATAAATAAATTAGGGGAACAACATGGGCAGCTATGTGATTCGTGAGAAATACTTTGGTTATAACGATGAAACTTTCTACGTAGCTGGCAATCGTATTGCTAATGTTTTTGATAATAAGCAACAGGCTGAATTAGCTTATAAAAAACTTGAGATAGATGGAGCGCGTGATTTTGCATTATATGAAGTTGAATCCCTTTTTGATGCTGATGAAGCATTATTGCAGCAATTAGATGATTTCGTATATTCACGTTGTGGTGAACATATCTGCGAAGCAGGGGATATCTCTGACGATGTATTACCAGTAAGTTTAAGTGACGATGATACCTTTGAATTTATTCAGCTTGCTGGAATGCAAAAATTCCAATTGGTTGAATTCGAAAATCAAGTCAAATTTTATGGTTTATGGTCTGTAAAAAAACAACGATGGGTTGAGGAACATGATGAATGCTTTGCGGGTTTAATATATTTAGAAAATTTAGATGCTTTTAAATCTAAAGTTGAGCATATTTTTGCTGATTATGATTATTCAGCAATTGAACTAAAAGGTAGCTTAGAAGAACTTTCAGCGCAACCGATTTTATTGCAGGCAATGATTAGTGCACAATCTGGTTTAAGTTATGATGAAGCAAAACAAACTCTTGTCATTGATGCTTGGCAAGATGAAGCATTGTATGCTGTGAATTCGCTACTGAAGCAACCTTTGTTTGAAATTAAAGAAATTGGTCTAGAAGAAATTCAAACGATTGAAAAAGAATTGGCCAAGCAGTATAGCTATGATGAAGATGACTGGGGAGACGAAGAAGAGGGTGAAGACTTTGATGCCGAAGCCCTTGTTGAAGAACTCATTCAAGAGTTGGCAGAAGAACTGGACTTAAGTGATGAGCAGCGGGCTGAACTGTTTAAGGAAATGAAAAAAGAATCTTAACGCCTGAAGATTAAAAAAAACCTGCCGTAGCAGGTTTTTTGATCTATCAATGATAGCTTACATATTTGAAAGAATTGAATCTTTCACTTGGGCCATGGTGGCATCGATGGACAACATGACTGCATCAGCACATTGCTTGATTGCAGTATCAGGATCTTTCAAACCGTTACCTGTCACAGTACATACGATCACAGAACCCTCAGCAATTTTACCTGCTTTGATGTCACGAATAGCACCACCAATAGAAGCAGCAGAAGCTGGCTCCACAAACACACCTTCATACATTGAAAGCAGGCGTTGCGCTTCAAGAATTTCAGCATCCTGTAACTCATCAAACCAGCCTTTAGAATCACGTACCACCGCTTTGGCATGGTTCCAGCTTTGCGGATTACCAATACGAATCGCTGTTGCAACAGTTTCTGGATTCTCTACAGGCGCGCCACGTAAGAATGGCGCAGCACCAGCAGCTTGATAACCGACCATGGTCGGTAAACCTTCTGGTTTAGGGCCAGTAAATTGATCAGTTGATGCATCATAGATCACTTGTTCAAACTGGTCAGCAGGCTGGTTTGCAACTGCTTCTGTATAACCCATCCAGTGTGCAGTAATATTCCCTGCATTACCGACGGGCAAGCAGTGATAGTCAGGTGCACGACCTAAAGCTTCCACGATTTCATAGGCAATGGTTTTTTGACCTTGCAAACGGTACGGGTTGATTGAGTTTACAATCGTTACAGGGGCTTGGTCAGCCACTTCTTTGACCAGACGCATGCCGTCATCGAAGTTACCGCGGATTTGCATAGTGATCGCGCCATACATCATCGCCTGTGCCATTTTACCCATGGCAATCTTGCCTTCTGGAATGAGGACAAATGCCTTGATGCCTGCACGGGCCGCATAAGCTGCCGCCGCTGCTGAAGTATTACCTGTAGAGGCACAGATAATCGCTTTAGAGCCTTCCTCAACTGCCTTGGTCACCGCCATAGTCATACCACGGTCTTTAAATGAACCTGTTGGGTTCAGACCTTCGTATTTGACATAGATTTCAACATTTTTGCCAATAATACGTGGAATGTTCTCTAGTTTGATTAGTGGAGTATTACCTTCACCCAAAGAGATTGCACGTGTAGTTGCAGACACAGGTAAACGGTCACGATAACGGTCTACAAGACCAGTATAACGATTGGCATTCGACATGATGGTGTTCCAATATGAGGTAGAGCGGGGAGAGGGAAGTCATTTTCCCTCAACCTGATTAACTATCGAGCGATTCTAAACGAATTCTGATGATTTCGCCATGAATTGTAGGTAATGCCTGAATTTGTGCAAGCGCTTCATCCATCTTGGACTCAAGCACTGGATCAGTCAAAATCACAATCGGAATTAAATCCTTTAAGCGTGATTGCTGCATAATGGCATCAATACTGATCCCCGCACGGCTGAGAATGGTGGTGACATCGGCCAATACACCCGTCTGGTCTTCGGCATTGAGGCGAATGTAGTATCCAGTGGTCATTTCCTCACGGCTGAGGATTGGCACATTGGTGAGTGCTTCAAATGCCAGTTGAGGAATCGTTCCTGCACCATCTTCGGTATAGGAAATATCACGCACAATATCAATCACATCGGCGACCACCGCAGAAGCGGTTGGACCTGCACCTGCGCCAGCACCGTAATACAACGTAGGACCAACTGCATGAGCTTGCACAAGAACGGCATTCTTAACACCATTGACATTGGCAATCAGTTCTTCGGATGGGATCAATGTTGGATGGACGCGTAACTCAATTCCATTGGCTGCACGGCGTGCAATACCCAAATGCTTGATGCGGAAACCAAGATCTTCTGCATATTTCACATCTTGTGCGGTAATCTTGCTGATGCCTTCGGTGTAGACTTTGTCAAACTGTAGCGGAATACCAAAAGCACAAGAGGCTAAAATGGTGAGTTTATGGGCCGCATCAATGCCTTCAACATCAAAGGTTGGGTCAGCTTCGGCATAGCCCAGTTCCTGAGCTTCTTTTAACACATCTTCAAAGGCACGGCCTTTTTCACGCATTTCTGTCAGGATAAAGTTGCCTGTACCATTGATGATCCCTGCCAGCCATTGAATATGGTTTGCTGCAAGGCCTTCACGGATCACCTTGATAATTGGAATACCGCCAGCAACCGCCGCTTCATACGCGATCTGTACGGCATTGTCTTCTGCCGCCTTAAACAGTTCATTGCCATGTTCAGCAAGCAAAGCCTTGTTTGCGGTAACCACCTGCTTGCCATGTTTAATGGCTTCCATGATGACTTCATAGGCAGGATGAATGCCACCCATGACTTCAACCACGACATCTACATCAGGTTGACGTACGATGTGCATCAGGTCATCATTTTGTTGAATACCCTCAAGATTTAAGTCTGGACGTGGACGGCGTGTACCCACATGGGTAATTTGAATTTCTCGACCAGTACGGCGTTTAATTTCAGCAGCATTTTCTTGTAATAATTTAAGGGCTCCACCACCAACAGTACCAAGACCGAGTATCGCCAGACGAACTGGTTTCACGTCACACTCCATTTTATTCAATCGTTTTAATGAAGCTTGATCATAGCTAAAAAACTGCGTAGACACTAGGGCTAAGATCACTTTAATCTGTCGCCCAATTCGTTCTGGTGTATATGGAGTGGGAATAATTTATTTTTCAAGTCGCTTGATGATCTCGTCAGGGGTCATATAACCACCCAGATATTCACCCTCAACATTGTAAATTGCTGGGGTGCCATTTACGCCCATGTTGAGACCCAGTTGATATTGGTCACGTACTGGGTTTTTACATTCTCCAGCGAGGACAGGTAAACCCTGAACGGCTTGATCAAAGGCGGCCTTACGGTCTTCACTACACCAGATCGCGGTCATGGTTGGCATAAACTGTTCGCCACGAGGCCATGCAATGTAACGTACTTCAATGCCTTTGGCCGTAATCTCTGCAAGATGTTCATGCAGTTTGTGGCAGTATGGGCAGCTTGAATCGGTAAACACATAAATCACATGTTTGGCTTTACCGCCCTGCGCTGGATAAACAATCAGGTCTTCTGTTTTAAGGGCGGCCAAGTGTTTTTTATTCTCTGTTGACTGCAATGCCTCACTGACATTATGCAACTGTTTGTCGCCTAAACGAATTACATCACCCTGAATAATATACTGCCCGTCAGCCGTGGCATAAACTGAACCCATCCCTTCCAGACTCACCCAGTATAAGTTGGGCACTTCGGTTTTTTTCACCGCCAAAATTTTGGCATTGATATTGGCGGTTTTAAAATGCTTTTCCAGCGTTGAAACCAGACGCTGCTGGGTATTGCGTTCATTTAAGGTTGATGCTTCACCAGTTGCAGGCGCACTCGCTGTCAGGGCATCTTGTTTTTGTGCTGAGTTTTCTTTTGAGCAAGCACTTACCAATAATGTCGATGCTAATGTACATGCAAGTACAAGCTTGGAACGGGTAAACAACATAAGGAACCTTTTTTGTTCATATTCATATATTCAGGGGCTTAGCATAACAAAAAAATGCCATGACTTCGTTAAATCTTGCTGATGCATTGTGAACAAAATCAAGTTTTATCCCAATCTTGGACAAGTGGTGGTTTTATCCCCGTGGATGGTATTTACCATGCAACTCCTGCATACGGTGTTGAGCAACATGGGTATAAATCTGGGTGGTGGAGAGGTCACTATGCCCAAGCAGCATTTGCACCACACGTAAATCCGCGCCGTGATTGAGAAGATGGGTGGCAAAGGCATGGCGCAGGGTATGCGGTGATAACTCCGCCTGAATATTGGCCTGTAGCGCATAGCGTTTAATCGCGTACCAAAAGTTCTGGCGGCTCATGATGCCACCGTGCTGGGTGAGAAACAGATAATCGGTACTGCTCTTGTAGAGCTGCGGACGTGATTCCGTCAGATATTTTTCAATCCAGTCACAGGCATATTGTCCGAGTGGAACAAGACGCTCTTTATTGCCCTTACCTGTGATGCGTAAAAAGCCCTGCTTTAAATTGATCAGTTCCATGCGTAAATTGAGCAACTCAGAGACACGTAAGCCGCAGGCATACAGCACTTCCAGCATGGCGCGGTCACGTAGGCCTAGGGCGGTGTCAGTGTCAGGCGCATTGATCAGCGATTCAACATCCTGTTCTGATAAATCCTTTGGCAATGCTCGACCAATTTTAGGGGATTGATGGGTGGCAACAGGGTTGTCATCCCTGATTTTCTGTTCCCTTAAAAACTTATAAAACTGTCTCAGTGCCGATAGGCAACGTGCAATTGAACGGGGACTTTTACCAGACTTGGTCAGCGCAATCAGCACATCGGCAATGTCATCACTCGACCATTGCGGTAATGAAACCGATGTGTGCAATTCACTGCACTGAATCAGGTCGGAGAGATAGGCATTACGGGTATGGGGGCTAACGGTTTGTGCCACCAGATAGTCACGAAAACCCTGTAGAAAACTCAGGTGTTCTGGAATGGTGACCGCAGTGGGAATACGGGGTTTTTTATTTAACATAACAGCCAGTGTCCTTGATTCATCTGCACTGTAAAAGAAAAATTTTGTGTTGTCGATCTATCAAAAAAGGAAATGCCATTGATATTGTTTTTGGTAATTATTCTCATTTGCCTGTATACTTGCAATAAAAGAGTCAAGGGTTAGAAGCGGTGCGATTGTCAGCATTAAAAGTCAAGCAAACGGCGATAATCACTAAGGTGAATCGCCTGATCGATGAAACTGGACAGCCAGATCTTGTAGCAGTGCGTTTAGAGAGTTTGGGCTTTGTGCCAGGAACTCAGGTGCAGGTAATTACCAAAGGTGTGTTTGGTGGCGATCCGATTCTAATCCAGATTGGCTTTACCCGTTTTGCATTACGCAAAACTGAGGCTGAGAAAATTGAAATTCAACCTGAAGGAGCACTTGCATGAGTGATGCGTTACGTGTTGCCCTTGTGGGAAATCCAAACTGTGGTAAGACTTCTTTATTCAATCACTTAACTGGAACGCGCCAGAAAGTTGCCAATTATGCAGGGGTCACAGTAGAGCGTAAGGTTGGACATTTCCAGTTGCCGTCAGGTCGGAGTGTTCGTGTCCTGGATTTGCCAGGAACCTATAGCTTAGAGGCCACCAGTCCAGATGAGGAAATCACCCGTGATGTCTGTCAGGGCAAGATCGCGGAAGAGGGGCAGCAGGATGCCTTTTTGTGCGTGGTGGATGCAACCAACTTAAAGTTGCATTTGGGCTTGGTGCTGGAAATCATTGAACTGGGCCGACCAATACTGGTGGTGTTGAACATGATGGATGAGGCACGTCGTCGTGGCATCCAGATCAATACCCAGAAACTGTCAGAACGTTTGGGCGTACCCGTGGTCGAGACTGTAGCAGTCCGTAACACAGGCATTGAAAACCTTTTACACGCACTGGATCAGGAGAAATACACGGTTCCACAAACAGAACTCAGTGGTTTGAAGGGTGGGCACCACCAGAAAATTGAAACCATTTTCAGGGATGTGGTGAATTTTGTTGATCAGGAAGATAGGCGCACAGATTTTCTTGATAAGATTTTCCTGCATCCAGTGCTGGGCTTGATTAGTTTGGCTGTGATGATGTTTATTGTCTTTCAGGCGGTCTTTGCCTGGGCTGCACCATTCATGGATGGGATTGAAAGCCTGTTTGGCTGGCTTGGAGAAACCCTAGGACAACATATTTCCCAGCCATTGCTGCAAAGTCTGGTTGTGGATGGCATTATTGCAGGAGCTGGTGGTGTGGTGGTGTTCCTGCCACAAATCCTGATCTTATTCTTCTTTATTCTGGTACTGGAGGAATCAGGTTACTTGCCACGAGCAGCGTTCCTGTTAGATAAGTTGATGTTCAAGGCTGGTCTGAGTGGGCGCGCCTTTATTCCATTGCTTTCAAGCTTTGCCTGTGCCGTGCCTGGAATTATGGCAACCCGTAGTATCAGTGATCCACGTGATCGTTTTACCACGATTATGGTGGCGCCGCTGATGACCTGCTCAGCACGGTTACCTGTATATGCCTTGCTGATTGCGGCCTTTATTCCAGCGCAAACCGTGTGGGGCATTTTTAACCTGCAAGGTCTGGTGTTGTTTGGCCTGTATATGTCAGGGATTTTTAGCGCGCTTTGTGTTTCCATCGTGATGAAATTCCTGCAAAAGGACAAATCACAACATGCGTTGTTGCTTGAGTTGCCAAGTTACCGTATTCCAGACCTGAAAAGTGTCGGGATTGGACTGCTGGACCGCGCCAAAATTTTCTTAAAACGTGTCGGTGGCATTATCTTTGCGCTGTCGATTTTGCTTTGGTTCCTGTGTACTTTTCCGCAGGCACCAGAGGGTGCAACCCAACCTGCAATTGACTACAGCTTTGCAGGGATGCTGGGGCATGTGATCCAGCCTATTTTTGCCCCGATTGGCTTTAACTGGCAAATCTGTATCGCCCTGATTCCAGCGATGGCGGCCCGTGAAGTGGTGGTGGCTGCACTGGGTACTGTCTATGCCCTGTCTGGTGCAGATGATGATGCAGTGGCACAAGGCCTGGCACACTTGATTAGTGCTGATGGTACAGGCTGGTCGCTGGCAACAGGTTTGTCTTTGCTGGTGTGGTTTATCTATGCGCCGCATTGTCTGGCAACACTGGCAACGGTACGTCGTGAAACGGGTTCATGGAAGCATGTGGCGGCGATGACTGCGTATTTGTTTGGATTGGCCTACTTAATGTCGTTTTTTACCTACCAGATTGCATCACGCATTTGGGGGTAGCAAATACCACCTGACCTCCCTTTAACAAAAGGAGGGAATCATTGGAGAGATGCTTATGTTTGAGTACTTGATTGTTGCTGTATTGGTGCTGTGGAGTGCTGTGGTAGTATTTAAGAAAGTATTTCCTCAAACAGCAAATGCAGCATTTCTGGCGTTGTCGAATCTGTGCCAGCATTTAGGGTGGCAACGTCTGGCCACATGGTTAAAACCTAAAATGCTGGTGGGTTGTGCTGGGGGCTGTGGCTGTTCTACTGATGAAAAAGAGACGAAAAAGTCACAGGCGATCCAAACGGTAAAGTGGCGTTAGCAATATAAGGGTTGCCCATATTTAAGGATATGGGCGATTTTTTTACTTTTACGCACTGACACAAAAAAGCCTGAATAAAACCAAAACTGAAAAAGCATTTAAAACAGTAAAGTGCTAACATTTTTGCCATTCTGTGAACTGCAAAAATGGAACGAAAATGTTAATACAACGTGGTGGATTAAAAGTCGTGGCGGGCCTGGGGATTTCAGGTGTGTCGGCGGTTAACTTTTTACATGAACAAGGCTACCAGGTTGCAGTTACGGATTCTCGGGAAACTCCCCCTGGGCATGACCAGATTCCCGCTGGAGTGAAAACCAGCTTTGGGAAACTCGATTCAGAACTTTTACAACAAGCAGAAGAAATTATCCTAAGTCCAGGCCTTGCGCCGCAGCTACCTGAAATCCAGCAGGCGATTGAGCAGGGTATTGCTGTTGTGGGCGATATCCAACTGTTACGTCGCGCAACAGCAGTTCCAATTATTGCAATTACAGGCTCAAATGCAAAAAGCACCGTGACCACATTGGTTGGCTTGATGGCGCAGGATGCAGGTAAAAAAGTGGCTGTGGGTGGCAACCTTGGCCGTCCTGCACTGGATTTACTGAAAGATCAACCTGAGCTGATTGTGCTGGAACTGTCCAGCTTTCAGCTTGAAACAACTTCCCACCTGAATGCGGAAGTGGCTGTGGTGTTGAACATGAGTGAAGATCATTTGGATCGTCATGGCAATATGTTGGGATACCACAAGGCCAAGCACCGTATTTTTCAGGGCGTGAAAAAAGTAGTCTATAACCGTGATGACAACCTAAGCCGTCCACTGGTTCCAGATGTCACGCCGATGCAAAGTTTTGGTCTTAATGCGCCTGACCTGAATCAGTATGGCGTGTTGCGAGATGCAGATGGTACCATGTGGTTGGCGCGTGGACGTGAACGGTTACTTAAAACTTCCGAAATGTACATTCAGGGGATGCACAACGTTGCCAATGCACTGGCCTGCCTGGCATTGGGTGAGGCGGTTGGCTTGCCAATGCAATCCATGCTTGACACCCTAAAAAACTTTAAGGGGCTGGAACATCGTTGCGAATACGTCAAAACAGTTGATGGAGTACGCTACTATAACGATTCCAAGGGAACGAATGTTGGCGCAACACTGGCGGCAATTGATGGTCTGGGGGCTGCGATTGAGGTCAAGAAAGGCAAGCTGGCACTGATTCTCGGGGGGCAGGGCAAGGGACAGGACTTTAAGCCATTACGTGATGCCATCCAGAAATATGTCAAGAGTGTGATTCTGATTGGTGAAGATGCGGCAGTGATTGAACAGGCCATTCAGGGAACCACCATCATCCAGCATGCCAATAGCCTAAAGCATGCGGTGGATTTGGCCCAACAGGCGACCCATGCAAAGGATGTGGTTTTGCTCTCGCCAGCATGCGCCAGCTTTGATATGTTTAAGAGCTACAATGATCGTGGACATCAATTCGTGGCCTGTGTAAATGCCTTGAATGAAAATAAAAACTAGGGATTAGAGTTATGGCTGATTTAGCCCAAAACGCTATACAAAAGACTGTACAGAAGATTTCACAGCTGCTGAATCGTTTGCCCAAGTTTCCAGCAGAAATGACAGCACGCAATATCCTGATTTTCTCTGTGATTTCCCTGCTGTGCTTCGGTTCGGTGATGGTGGCGTCAGCCTCGATGCCGTATGCGGAATATATTCATGAAAACCCATTCTACTTCCTGATTCGTCATGGTATCTCGATTGTGGTTGCGGCGGTGGTGGCATTTTTAACCTATCGGGTCTCCCTCAATCTATGGTTTAAAAATGCATTCCCGTTATGGTTGATTACAGTCGTCTTGCTGCTCGCCGTACTGGTTGTGGGTTCCGAAGTGAATGGGGCACACCGCTGGATTAAGGTGGGTGGCTTTACCTTGCAGCCTACAGAGATTGCCAAGATCGTGATGGCAATTTTTACCGCTGACTATGTGGTTCGCCGTGCCAAAGAGGTGCGAACGCACTGGAAAGGTTTGCTGCGCCTGAGTGGTGTCATGGCCCTAACCGTTGGCTTCATTGTGGCTGAGCCTGACTTGGGGGCCACCGTCGTGATTGTTTTGATGATGGTGGGTGTATTTTTTCTGGCAGGTGCGCCAGCAACACAGTTCCTGATTATGCTGGGGGCAATTGTTGCGGGCGTGACGGCACTGATCCTGTTTGAGCCTTTCCGCTTTCAGCGCCTGATTTCATTTACCAATCCCTGGGCTGATCCATTGGGCGTTGGCTACCAGCTTTCCAATGCATTGATGGCATTTGGACGTGGTGAATGGTTTGGCACGGGATTGGGGCACAGTGTCCAGAAGCTGTCCTATCTTCCAGAAGCACATACCGACTTTATGTTGGCAGTTCTGGGTGAAGAGTTTGGTTTTGTTGGCGTGACCATTGTGATGACGCTGTCATTTACCATGCTGGCATGCTGTATTCGTATTGGACACCGTGCATTGCAACACAACTACCTGCGTGCAGGCTATTTGGCCTATGGCATCAGCATTATTTTCCTGCTACAGATTTTGGTGAATGCAGGCATGAATATGGGCTTGATGCCAACCAAGGGTTTAACACTGCCATTCATTAGTTATGGTGGTACATCGTTGATGATGTGTGCAGCCATGATCAGTTTGATTTTGAAAATTGATGCATCAACGCAAGAGTTAAATCCTGTGAAAGAAGAATCAAACTTCTAGTCCATCAAGCCTAAAAGTTTTACAGAAGCCCTTTGCCATGCCTAGGGCTTTTTTATTGCCTATAGGTATATTCCAGCCAAATGAAAGCCTTTTGGAATTAAAGCAATATTCCATTGTTGCACCGCTTGTTTGAGCATGATTCGGGGCTGGTCAAGTTCAATATCAGGCTGACCTAGCGCTAAAATCGCCTGCTGTAGCAGTTCAGGAGCTTTAGAAGTGTCTAATGCTCGCGCCATATTCTGCTTTGACAGTTTTTGTCCCTGATCATTCATGGCAAGCGGGAGGTGCATATAACTCAAAGTCGGATAGTTTAGCAGCGAACCGAGCCAGATTTGGCGAGTGGTATTATCCAGTAAATCTGCACCACGAACCACATGGGTAATCCCCTGTAAATAATCATCGACCACGACAGCCAATTGGTAGCTAATAATGCCATCTCGGCGTTTTAGGACAAAATCGCCGAGATCATGTTGCAAGTTTGAGCATTGCTGGCCCTGTAAACGATCATCAAAACAAATGAGCTGATCAGCGACCTTAAGACGAATCGCCTGCTGGCTGAAATCAAGACGGAGGTCACGACAAGTACCTGTATAGATATGATTAGAGCCCAGCATTTTACGTGTGCATTGGCAGGCATAAACCGCCTGGAGTTGTTTAAGCTGTTCAAGCACCTGTTCATAAAGCTCTAAACGATCTTTTTGAAAAATGATTTCGGCATCAGGTTCAAACTGAAATGCATCAATACAGGAGAGAATGTGGGCTTCACTATGGGGATAAATGCGTGGAATGTCGGTATCTTCAATGCGAACCAGCCATTTGCCATGATTGGCTTTGGCATCACAATAGCTTGCGACTGCGGTAAGCAGGGACCCAAAGTGCAGTGGACCTGTCGGGGAGGGTGCAAAACGTCCGATGTAAGACATGGGGAAAGTCTCACGAATCTAAGTAAACATTGACTTCGTGAAGTCCCCCTCCCTTTAAGGGAGGGGCTAGGGGAGGGTTTATCCGTTGTTTTGCTTTTCTTTGATTTCTGCCAAAGTTTTGCAATCGATACATAGCGTTGCCGTTGGACGTGCTTCCAGACGGCGTAGGCCAATCTCGATACCACAGGTTTCACAGAAACCATAATCTTCGTTCTGGATCGCCTCAATCGACTGTTCGATTTTACGAATCAGCTTACGCTCACGGTCACGGGTGCGTAACTCAATCGCAAACTCTTCTTCCTGTGTTGCTCGGTCATTGACATCAGGCAATGCAGTTGATTCATCCTGCATGGTGTTCAGGGTGCGGTCAACTTCAGACATTAACTCAGCTTTCCATGCATTCAAAATCTGGCGGAAATGCTCAAGCTGCCTTTCAGACATATATTCTTCGTTTTTCTTTGGCTGATAAGGTGCGATGCCAAACAGACTTGCGGTGGTTCCACCTTCCGCAGACTTGGGTTTGGTTTTACGCACACGTTTTACAGGCGCTTTTTGATCGTCAATCACTTCTGTCTGTTCGTCCAGGACTTGATTTTGGTTGTCATTCGCCATATAGGGCATTCCTCATCATACACGTACTATCTATACGCAAAAAATATGGTGATATGCAAGTGTTTTTATATAAACCGAAGATGGTTTTCCCCATCAGGGGTCGTCATCATATAGAGTTTTTAGACAAGATGGTAGTCATTCCTGTCTAGATTTCGTGAGAAATCGTGGATGTGATTTGTAATCAACAGTCGCTAATCATATCCCAAAACTTCTGAGCTGTTCATACGCTGGGAAGTCGGAAGCCGATAGACCTGTGTTTCCAGTTCTCCATTGGCCTTAAGGCAGATATAACGGTAACCAGGATGTTCCTCATCCAGGGCGAATTTATCACTTTTAGGCTTGAATTGAATACAGGTTGATGGGGTTGATAAAAATTGAATATCTTGCCATCCGTTAATAGAGTCTTGGTGGACATGACCACAGATGATGGCTTTGATATTTGAAAAAGGTCGAATCGTTTCGAGTAAATCAGATGAGTTCTTTAGTTTATGTTGATCAATCCAAGCAGATTCCATCGCAAAAGGATGGTGATGGCAGGCAATAAGCACATAGCGGTCTTTTAACTGTTGTAATAGTCTGGTCAACTGTGCCAACTGACCATCCGCGATTTTTCCATCAATACGCTGTGGCTGTGCACTGTTCAGTAAAATAATGCACCATTTGCCAAGTTCAACAACCGTTACCTGTGTCTGGTCGCTTTCATGGAAAGGAAAATGGACAACATCATCATGATTGCCTGGGGTATGGAAGAAAGGAATGCCCAGACTCTGCATATGTTGCAGATAGCGATTGTAGGTCACTGGTGTCGGGTTCTGAGCCAGATCACCTGTATGCACAATCAGGTCAATATGGGGGTGCTGTTGGCGCATCAAGTCGATTACTGCATGAAAGCTTTGCTCGGGATGCATCCCGACAAACTCCAGATGCGGATACTCCAGTAAATGGGTATCAGTAATCTGTATCATCACAAAATCTTTTTGCGATAACGCTGAGACCTGGAAAGTCACCGTCTGTAGCCCCTCAGATTCTTATCGTTGTTGTAAGTGTTGAACCAGCCACTGCAATGCCATAATCACAGGTGCATTTCTCAAACGCCCATTCCTAAGTAAAGTGCCTACTTCTGAATAGTCAAATAAATGAAGCTGGATATTTTCCCCTTCATCTGGCATCCCAAAGATGCCCCCCATTTTTGGTAATTCTACTTCTGCCGCATACAAGTGAAAAAATTCCGAGCATGCCCCCGCAGAAGGGTAAAAACTAAATAAATGCTGGAGCTGTTGAACCTCACAACCCGATTCTTCCAGGCTTTCCCGACGGATACAGTCTTCTGGTGCTTCGTCTCCATCCAGCACACCAGCAATGACTTCAAGTTGCCATGCTGACTCGGAGTCATTTAATGCACCGACCCGAAACTGCTCAATGAGTGCAAAGCGTTGTTGTTGGTCATTATAAAGCAAGACACCAGCGGCTTCTGGGCGATGGATCAGCTCACGCTGAATCACGGGTGAGTAATCTGGCTGATTAAACAGTCGGTGTCGAAAGCTCACTTTCTCAACTTGAATGAATCCTCGGAATAAAAACTCTCGAGATTCTATCGTAACGTCGGATGCTGAATAGCTGGCGTGGTCAAGAATATTCATCTTCAATCAGGATGAGATTGTACATATCTCATCCTAACCGAGAATGATTCGTGGGCAAATCTTTTTTTAGGCGATTTACAGCTTGTGGTACAATTTTTGACCATGTTCCTGATAAGCGGTTTTCATGGCACTGAGACCTGCTTCAATATCTTTTTCCACATCATTTGACTGATTGGCATTGTGTTGATTTTGCGCATAATATCGCACATTCTGAGTAATCTTCATGGAGCAGAATTTTGGTCCGCACATGGAGCAGAAATGCGCTGATTTATGTGCCTCTTTTGGCAGGGTTTCGTCATGCATGCTGCGTGCCGTATCTGGGTCCAGACTCAGGTTAAACTGGTCATCCCAACGGAACTCAAAACGTGCCTTGGACAGTGCGTTGTCACGTACCTGTGCACCTGGATGGCCCTTTGCCAGGTCCGCTGCATGCGCCGCAATCTTGTAGGTGATAATCCCATCCTTGACATCTTTCTTGTTGGGTAGACCTAAATGCTCTTTTGGTGTGACATAACAGAGCATGGCAGTACCATACCAGCCAATCATCGCGGCACCAATCGCCGAGGTGATATGGTCATAACCTGGAGCAATGTCAGTTGTTAATGGCCCCAGTGTATAGAATGGCGCTTCCTTACATACTTCCAGTTGCAGGTCCATATTCTCCTTGATCATATGCATTGGCACATGACCAGGTCCCTCAATCATCACCTGTACATCATGTTCCCAAGCGCGATGTGTCAGTTCACCTAATGTCTTAAGTTCACTAAATTGTGCTTCGTCATTGGCATCCTGCACACAGCCTGGACGTAACCCATCACCTAAGCTAAATGAAACGTCATAGGCTTTCATGATTTCACAGATTTCATCGAAATGCGTATACAAGAAGTTTTCTTGATGATGCGCAAGACACCATTGCGCCATAATTGAACCGCCACGAGAAACAATACCAGTGAGACGATTTGCGGTCATAGGCACGTAGCGTAATAATACACCTGCGTGAATGGTGAAATAATCTACACCTTGTTCAGCTTGCTCAATCAAAGTGTCTTTAAAGATTTCCCATGTCAGGTCTTCGGCAACGCCATCGACTTTTTCTAAAGCTTGATAAATAGGCACGGTACCAATTGGTACAGGAGAGTTACGGATGATCCATTCTCTGGTTTCATGAATATTCTTACCCGTCGATAAGTCCATAATAGTGTCGGCGCCCCAACGCGTTGCCCATGTCATTTTAGCAACTTCTTCATCAATCGATGAACCGAGTGCCGAGTTGCCAATATTGGCATTAATTTTTACTAAAAAGTTGCGACCAATGATCATTGGTTCAATTTCAGGATGATTAATGTTGGCAGGAATAATCGCACGACCTGCGGCAACTTCTTGACAGACAAACTCAGGGGTGATTTCTCTTAAATTCTGAGCACCAAAGTTTTGTCCTGCATGCTGACGCATGTCTACGCCTTCACCTTGGCGTTGATTTTCACGAATGGCAATATATTCCATTTCAGGCGTAATAATGCCCTGTTTCGCATAATGCATTTGCGTAACATTTTTACCTGCCTTAGCTCGACGAGGATTTTGAATGTGAGCAAAACGAATGTCAGCAGTACGAATATCTTTTAAGCGAGCTTGACCAAAATCAGAACTTAAACTTGAGAGTACATCGGTGTCATCACGTTCTTCAATCCAAGTTTGGCGGACAGAAGGTAGACCTTGATTTAAATCAATTTTTACATCAGGATCGGTATAAACACCTGATGTGTCATAAACCATAACAGGTGGATTGTATTCACCACCTAGACCTGTCGGTGTTTCTGTCAAGCTAATTTCGCGAAATGGAACTTGGATATCTGGGCGAGAGCCTGTTACATAGACTTTTTTTGATGCGGGTAAAATACGGGTTAAATCTTTCGCATCTTGCTCATGTTGAGTGGAAATATCAGCAGAGGGAAGATTCGTTAATTGGTTCATGGCATGATCCTTATGTATTACATTAACGAATCAAGCACGAGCAAAAACGATAGCGAATTTATCTCTTTGATAAATAAAGGCGAGGCTTTTGTTGGGCTTGATTCCTACGCAGGTGTTAACCTGATCAGGTTCAACGGTACTTGTCTTTAAATCCTTATGATAAAAAATAGGATTAAGACAATCTCAGCAGTTAATTAACTGCGCTCCGTCAAGCTAGGTATTTAGACTAACAGATTTTTGGCTTTTTGTTGTATCAATTCACACCATTCTACAATGCGCATGTTATTGTCATAAAAGTTTCATGATTGCTGTGTTTTAATCACCCATCATTTTCCATGTGTCTAGTGGAGGCATACTGTGAGTCCAAGTAATCCTGTGTTAAGTCACCATATTTCTTCACAATTTAATGAAGACTTACAAGATGTACATACCAAGTTTATGACCATGGGCGGTTTGGTCGAGCAGCAGGTTGCCAATGCAATTCATGCCCTGCTGGATACCGACGCAAACCTGGCGATTGATGTTCAGTTCAAGGACAATACCGTCAATCAGCTTGAACGTGATATTGATGAGGGCTTAACCCTGATTCTGGCACGCCGCCATCCCGCAGCGATTGACCTGCGTATGGTCATTGCGATGAGCAAGGCCAATACCGACCTTGAACGTATTGGTGACGAAGCGGCAAAGATTGCGCGTATTGCCCAAAACCTGTGTGAAGAGGGAGAGTCTCCACGCGGTTATATGGAAACACGCCATATTGGTAACCAGGTTCGCGTGATGATTCATGATGCTTTGGATGCCTTTGCCCGTCTGGATGTGGATCAGGCCTTAAAGGTGGTGATGGCGGATGTGGATATTGACCGTGAATACCAGTCGGCAACGCGTACCCTGATGACCTATATGATTGAAGACCCGCGCCATATTTCGCGTGTCATCAATGTGATGTGGGTGCTGCGTTCATTAGAACGGATTGGTGACCACGCGCGCAACATTTCCGAGCAGGTGATTTATATGGCTAAGGGAATGGATGTGCGCCACACCAGCATTGAAGAAATTGAACAGAAAGTAAATCAAAAATAATTTCAGGAATTAATATTGACCACTGAATTTGAATAATCAGTGGTTTTTTATTGGAAAAAATCCAGATAAAAAAATCCCAGACTTCGGGGGAAAAGTCTGGGAGAGAAATATCATGCGTTCTGAGATATCAATATATCTCTTTATCTTTCTTAGACTCACTGTAATTATATTCCCCTCAACTGTCATGTAGACAACTGTGTATACTCTGTAAGGCTTTATTACTTATGTAAATGTCACGTAAAAAGAGAGCTATATTTAACTCTCTTTTATTGAGTGATATTAGATGAAACGATTTACTTTTGTTCCGTCCAACCTTCTGCTTTTTCAACACTTTCGTCATTGTTGAAGAACTTCTCTCGTTGCTCTTCAAGAAACTTCTTCGCATCGGGTTCGAATACATTGAGTCGTTTTTCATTAATGAGCGTGGTTTGGTGTTTTAACCATTCTTGCCAAGCCTGTTTTGAAACGTTTTCAAAGAACTCTTGACCTTTTGCACCTGGGAATGGTGCAAAGTCTAAACCGTCAAGCTCTTGTTTATATTTGCGGCAAAATACTTGTCTAGTCATGATTTATCCTTAAGCGTATAACTGTTCTAAGCGAGTGTGTGCACGAGTAATAGCTGCTTCAACTTGTTTTGGTGATGTCCCGCCGATATGATCACGTGCATTCACAGAAGCTTCTAAAGTTAAGGCTTTATCAAATACATCTGTTTCGATCAAATCAGAGAATTGTTGTAGCTGTTCCAGTGTCAATTCAGATAAATCTTTTTCTTCAGCCACACCAAGCGCAACTGCTTTACCTACAATTTCGTGTGCATCACGGAAAGCAACACCTTTCTTGACAAGGTAATCAGCAAGGTCAGTTGCTGTAGAGAAACCACGAAGTGCTGCTTCACGCATAATTTCAATGTTTGGAACCAGTGCAGGCACCATGTCTGCAAAGGCCATTAAGCAACCACGAACGGTATCAATTGCATCAAACAAAGGTTCTTTATCTTCTTGATTGTCTTTGTTATATGCCAAAGGTTGACCTTTCATTAAAGTCAATAAGCTGATTAAATCACCAAACACGCGACCTGATTTACCACGAACAAGTTCAGGTACATCTGGATTTTTCTTCTGCGGCATAATTGAAGAGCCTGTGCAGAAACGATCTGGGATGTTCACGAATTTAAATTGTGCCGAAGTCCATAAAATCAGTTCTTCAGACATACGTGATAAATGCATCATGATCAATGATGCAGCAGCGTTAAATTCAATGGCAAAGTCACGATCGGAAACAGCATCGAGCGAGTTTTCTGAAACTGCTTCAAAACCCAATAATTCGGCTGTATATGCGCGATCAATTGGGTAGGTTGTTCCTGCCAAGGCTGCGGAACCGAGTGGCATGCGATTAACACGCTTGCGGCAATCTTGAAGGCGTTCAGTATCGCGAACCAACATCTCAAACCAAGCCAATAGGTGATGACTAAAAGTCACGGGCTGAGCTGTTTGTAAATGAGTAAAACCAGGCATAATCGTATGCGTATTTTGACTTGCTAAACTCAGTAGGCCTTTTTGTAAGCGTAGTAATAAACCTAAAATGTCATCAATTTCATCGCGCAAATATAAACGGATGTCAGTTGCAACCTGGTCATTACGGCTACGACCAGTATGTAATTTTTTACCTGTGATGCCGATACGTTGAGTCAAGCGAGACTCAATGTTCATGTGTACATCTTCTAAATCAATACGCCATTCGAAATTACCCGCTTCGATTTCAGCTTTGATTGTATTCAAACCTTGGATAATATCATCACGTTCAGCCTCAGTCAGTACACCAACTTTAGCAAGCATGGTTGCATGTGCAATCGAACCTGCAATATCTTGTTTATAAAAACGTTGGTCAAATTGAACAGATGCGGTAAATTCTGCAACAAATGCATCTGTTGCTTCAGAGAAGCGACCGCCCCACATTCCAGAGGTTTGATTAGGGCTTGCTGAAGAAGAGGATTGAGAAGATGTGGTCATGGCAGCTCAGTAAAATAAAAAAGAGTATAGCAAATCCAAACGCAGTTGCCGAAACTCGACGCAACAAGTTATCGCAAATGCGTCATGACAATGTACAGGATCAGACATCAGCTTCCTATTTTTTTACGAAAATTGGGCAATGGCAACACTTATTGGAATTAATTGTTGCTAGTAATGTGCTGGCGATGGTGTTGGCACTGGCAGAGGCACGTTCATGGCAGGCATTGGAAACCGCCCGTGTTTTGCAATATATGTGCTTTATTAACTGGGTGATTCTGTCCTTTTCTGCACTGGTTGATTATTTTCAGGAGTTTTTTGCCAAATTTAGTCAGAAAATGGCATTAATTTTAGGCTTTATTTTGCTTCAACTGGTTGTTTTGTTTACCACTTGTGCGGTAAATATAATCCAGTACTGGGCTTCACATTCAACAGACTTTTCAGAACAGGTTTTATTTCAGGGTGTGGGCCTGCATTTAAGCTACGGCATATTGCTGGGCGCGTTTTGCATGCGTTACCTATATATGCGTGAACAATGGCTCAAACAGCAATACAGTGAGTTGAATGCACGCATTCAGGCAATGCAGGCCCGTATTCATCCACACTTTTTATTTAACAGTTTAAACAGTGTAGTGAGCCTGATTGCGATAGACCCCGATCGCGCTGAAAATATGCTGATCAGTTTGTCCCGTTTGTTCAGGGCAAGCTTTCAGGAGCTTAAACTGGTGAGTCTGGGGGAAGAGATTGATCTGTGCCAGCAGTATTTAAGTATCGAAAAAATGCGTTTAGGAGAGCGTTTAAAGGTAGAATGGAATATACAGGCAACGTCTTTGGAATTAAAACGAGTCACGATTCCATTATTAACATTGCAACCTTTGCTAGAGAATAGTATTTTTCATGGGGTAGAAAAAGTTTTACAGCCCTCAACCATTAGTGTATTGGTTGAAATATTGCAAAATCAAGTCAGTATAGTCATTACTAACCCTTATTCTCACGATACAATAAAATCGAGAAAAGGGAATGGAATTGCGATAGAAAATGTAAAACAGCGCCTGAAAGCCTATTATGGACAAACGGTCAAGTTTCAGGTTTATGGGGGAGTATCGTTATATACCACGGTGGTAAGTTATCACTATCGAGTAAAATAATAAGTTAAGTTAACCATAAAAATGACGGATGAAGTTAACGGTGACAAGGAGGAGAGGATGAAAGTTCTGATTGCTGATGATGAACCTCTCGCGGTAGAGCGTTTGTCACGTTTAGTGACCCAAATGGGTCATGAAGTGATTGCGACGGCGCATCATGGGCAGGATGTGTTAAACCATATTGAAAATGATTCGCCCGATGTTGTTCTATTAGATATTCAAATGCCTGGAATGAATGGATTGGAGTGTGCTGAACAGATCAGTCATCTTAGCCCTCGTCCAGCTATTATTTTTTGTACAGCATATGATCAACACGCATTGGAAGCGTTTAAGTTTCAAGCACAGGGATATTTGCTCAAGCCTATTGCACAACAAGATTTACAACAGGTGTTTAATAGTCTGACGCAACTTACACAAGCACAAATGACTGGTTTACAACAACAAGACGATATGTACGATACTAAAACTCAACGTCATCAAATTGCTGCGAAAACTTATCGCGGGGTCGAACTTATTCCAATAGAAAATATTTACTATTTTCTAGCAGATCAGAAATATGTCACAGTACGCCATAAAAATGGCAGTGTATTAATTGATGAAACTTTAAAAGAGCTAGAATCTGAGTTTTCAGATCGTTTCATTCGAATTCATCGTAATGCTTTAGTTTCTCTTGATTATTTAGAAGGGTTGGAGCTGATTGCTGCTGGTCAGTATCAGGTTAGATTACGTGAGCTGGATGAACGCCTGTCGGTGAGTCGCCGTCATTTACCAGGCTTAAGAGAATGCATGCATCAATTATAAAATATTGAACTTAAGTCAGATGAAAAATCAGTTTTTGCTTGCAATTTTAGGTGAGCAAGTTAAGTTTGAAACAATTGTTTTGACCCATGCTTAACTTGAATTTATGAAAACCTTGAAAATTGCGACTCGACAAAGCCCTCTTGCACTTTGGCAGGCGGAGCATATTCGCTCCCGTTTAAATGCGCTTTATCCCGATTTAACGGTTGAGTTGGTTAAGTTTGTGACGCAGGGTGATAAAATTCTAGATACACCTTTGGCAAAAATTGGTGGTAAAGGATTATTCGTTAAAGAACTGGAAGCTGCATTGCTGGATGGGCGTGCTGATTTGGCGGTCCATTCAATGAAAGATGTGCCGATGCACTTACCAGAAGGTTTAACACTTGCTGTGACTTGTGAGCGAGAAGATCCACTTGATGCCTTTGTTTCGAATCATTACCAAAGTTTTGATGAGTTACCTCAAGGCGCCAAAGTAGGTACATCTAGTTTGCGTCGCAAATGCCAGATTTTACAAATACGCCCTGATTTAGAGATTATTGACTTACGTGGGAATGTGGGTACACGTTTATCAAAACTTGATGATGGTTTATATGATGCCATTATTTTAGCTAGTGCAGGTCTAAAGCGTTTAGGTTTAGCGGATCGAATTCGTCATTGTTTAGCGCCTGTTTTGAGTTTACCTGCTGTTGGTCAGGGTGCATTGGGCTTAGAGTGTCGTGCAGACGATATGGAATTATTAAAAATCATTCAACCATTACAGCATGAAGAAACCTCAATTTGTGTGCGTGCAGAACGTGCGTTTAATGCCTATTTAGAAGGTGGCTGTCAAGTTCCAATCGCAGGGTATGCAACTTTAGCCAATGATCAGCTCAGCATAGAAGGTCGTGTGGGAAGTGTGGACGGTAAAACCTTGCTCAAACAACGGTTGATTGGAACTTCAGAAGATGCTGAACAATTAGGTGAACAACTTGCACAATGCTTATTGGAGCAAGGCGCAGGTGAATTGTTAAAAGCGTTATATTGATGCTGTTCATTAATACCCGCCCTTCAGACCGTGCCTCCAGCCTCACCCAGGCATTGACTGAGGCAGGCTATCAGGTTGAAAGCCTACCCTTGCTGGAATTGGTGGCGGAATCTTTTTCTGAGGCATTGCAGCAACTTTACCAACAGCTTGAACAGGTGCAGGTGATTGTTGTGGTCAGTCCAACCGCTGTTGAGATCGGGATGCGTTATCTGCAACATGCAGGTATCACTTTGGAACGGTTGGCGCATATTCAGTGGATTGCGGTTGGAAAAACCACCGCACAGGCATTAGCAAAGTTTAATATTAAAAGTGATGCACCTGAGATTGAAAACTCTGAGGGCATGCTGCAACTGCCGATTTTAAGGCAGCATCCCCATTTAAGTCGGATTGCGTTTTGGCGTGGTCAAGGTGGGCGACAGTTTATGATGCAGCAGTTGCAACAGCGGGGTATCAGTATTCTTAACTTTGTGCTGTATCATCGACAGTGTCCTGAAATAAGCTTGAAGCGTTTTCCCGATATCTTATCAAGAATTCAACGCGATCAACCGACGATGGTGTTGATCAGCAGCGAGGCAAGCTGGAATTACTGGCAACAGCTTTGCGGCCAGGACCTTATTCAAGCACAATGGGTTTATCTGGTATTGGGTGAGCGTTTGGTGAAGATAATGGAAAATGCAGCAACGCAGGCAGGCGGGGCATTTAACATTATTCCGCTTGAAAATTTGTCTGCATCAGGGATGATTCAACGCATAAATGACTGGCAAGGAAATCTATGAGAAAAATTGTATATTTAATATTAGCACTGGGTTTGGTGTGGTTGGCCAAGCTTAGTTATGATGTTGCACAATATTCTCAAACGATTCCCCAGCTTCAACAGCAGCTTGATCAAACACAACAGCGCTATGCACTGCTGAATGACCAGTTTGTTGCTGTACAGCGTCAGGCCCAGAATAACCGTGTTGTGGAACCTGCTGAAGACATGGTGACGATGCCAGCGACAATGACAGGCGTCGCGCCTATTATTCTGATTAAGCAACACTTGCAGTTGATTCAGTTTGCAGTGGAACAGCAGCAGTTTATCTATGCACTTGAGCATTTAAATCAGTTACAGCAACAGATCGTTCAATATGCGGTTGCTCCTGCATTGCAACAAAGTTTAATGAAAGCAATTGAACAGGATCGGCTAGCTATTCAGCAGTTTGTACTGGCACAAACACAACAACAACAGCAACTGGATCATCTACTGCAACAACTGGATCAAAAAATACAGCAAGAAATCTCCAATCCCAACATTACGCTGCAAAAGACTGCAACTGGTTCATGGTGGCAATTGTTCAGGCTGGAAAGGGTTGAACAGCCCGCTACGGATTTAATGAACCGTCATGTGCTGCTCAAGGAGGCGCAGTTACGATTATTGCTGGCATCCCAGGCCTTAAATCAGGGGCAAACTTCTGAATACCGAAAGTCAGTTCAGGAAGTCATACAGTTACTGGTGAAACTACCTGACCAAAATAGCCAACAGATCAGGTCCCGACTGGAGAAAGTATTGAATTTACCTGCTGTGCCAACGCCAAAACTGACAACACTTGGTTTGTTGGGGTAGCGAATGATGAAACAGCTTGTATTGATTTATCTACTTGTCGGTCTATTAATCTTTGCCCTGCTTGCCGTATTGAACTATGGCTATGGCGCGGGTTATGTCTATATCTACTGGCGCGATTGGCAATTCCAGAGCAGCGTTTGGGGTCTTATCCTGCTGTTTATTTTGGTGAGTCTGTTTGCACAGTTATTATGGATATTTGCTCGGCGTTATTTAGCACGTCAGCAACGAAAAAAAGAAACAGTTTTACATTTTAGAGACCTGCATCCCTATGAACAACTCGGCATTGTTTGGTTGCTGGATGCTGCCAAGGACCAGCAGGTATTTATAGAACGTGTTTTTACACAATCAGGCTTGCTGAATAATATTGTGGATGCGCAGTTTGATTATCGAAATGGAGATTATGAAACTGCGTTGCAGCATCTGGAAAAATCGGCGCCTATGGCTTTTGAACTGGCTGAGTTACAGCGTATTGATATTTTTCTGGCGCAGCAGCAAACTGAAAAGGCGTTGACCCATTTGGAATTTCTTGCCCAGCACCAGCTTTCTCCCTGGTTAAGTGAAATTGAAACAGCATATCAGCAATGTATCACGATTTTATGGGGCAAGCTGGCATTACAAAAACCGTGGTTATTTTTACGTACCACGCAGCAGGGTTTACTTGATGCTGAACATCGTGATTTATGGTTGCAGCAGTTACTGATTCAGTTTGACCAGGCTTCAGTCGATGATTTAATTGCCTTGCAGCGACGTTATTTGGCACTGCAAAGCGAGATTCAGGCGCGACCATACAGCAGTAAAGTCCTGTGGCTGAAATTAATGGCACGACTGCCAGAAATGAGCCTGCAACACGAAGATTTAGCCTTACATTTATTGCAGGAACATTTTGACCCAGAGGTGTTTTATCTTTGGTTCCAGCAGCAGTTATTAAAGCAGATTCCAGATTATGCTTATGTGGAACAGCGTATAATCCAGCTTGAGCAGCGTTATACCAGTGTACCCATGTTGACGTTCGCCAAGTGGCATATTTATGTGGCGACACAGCGCCAGCAAGAGGCGGAACAGCTCTTAAGCCTATATCCAGATAACATTTTAATGAGCTACCTGCGCATTAAAACCGTGCTTGGCGATAATCCTGATTTAATCAGGCAGTTAAATTTAATTTTTGAAAATGATGTTAATTTTCTTAACTTTAAAATATGAGTGGAAATATGCAAGAACTGTCTATCTATCCTGTTGTTCACGAGCAAACTGTGGCTTGGGGAGATATGGATGCTTTTGGCCATGTCAATAATGTGCAGTATTACCGATATATTGAAAGTGCGCGAATTGCGTACTTAATGGTATTAAATATATTTGAAAATGATATATTGACTGTGGTGGCTTCCAGCCAGTGTAAATATTTAAGACCAGTATTCTATCCCGATGTATTGTATATTGGGGCACGTATTGAAGAACTGAGAAACAGTGCATTTCGTATGCATTATATGTTATGGAGTCAGGCACAAAACCAGGTTGTTGCAACGGGTGAAGCTGTGTTGGTATGTGTGGATAAACAAACTTCACAGAAAGTGAATATCCCAGAGTTGATTAGGAACAGGATCATTCAGCTTGAAGCCAGTGTAGGACACAATCTAGCTGCTGGTGAATAGTAAAGACAATTATGTCTATTTTACGGAATTAAAATAGACATTTATTGCATCAAATTCTTGCATATTTCTGATCATGACTTGTGTGAAGAGAGGCAGTATTTTATTTCTCAAATAAGAAAAAATGAGTCAAAATTAAGAAAAAAATTAATATTCTTTTTGATAGATCTTACAGTCTGCTTATTTGGATTAATTTCATTTGATTGAGCAAAGCTGTCCATATTTTATTTAATTATAAATAAAAAGCTCATTTTATGGATTGATTTGATTAAGTAGACTATTCTGATATTGATTATTTAATCACTTATAAATTAATATAGTTTTGAATTTTAAAATTCATTTTTTATTTTTGAGTGATATATTTCCTTTTTTAGATTTGGAGCATTTCGAATGAAACCTGATATTAGTAAATTATCTGTTGAAGAATTAAAACGCTTACAAGTAGAAGCTGAGGCTTTAATTGTAAGTAAAAAAGATCAAGCAATTGAAGATGCTTATGATCAGATTGTTGCGATTGCGGATGGTCTGGGCTTTAGCATTGAAGAACTATTGGAACTTGGCGAGCAAAAACGTAAAAAAACAACGCGTAAAGCCGTAGAACCACGTTACCGTAATAAAAATAATCCTGAAGATACTTGGACTGGACGTGGTAAGCAGCCACGCTGGTTGGTTGCTGAGTTAGAGAAAGGTGCAAAACTTGAAGATTTCTTAATCTAATCGAGTTTTAAAAGTCATGATTTTGTCATACGATGACTTTACCCTGTTTCAAAAGCCAGGCTGAAAAAGCTTGGTTTTTTTATATCAGAGAATTGGCGATGTTGAAAAAGTATGCATAATGTCATTCGGAGAGCAAGTTTCTCAAAATGGACGGTCTGTTGCATGTTGGTAAGGATGGAATGAAGAAAAAAACCAAACAATGGAAATGGTGGATTTTCGCCATATTTGCATTTTTAATTTTTATTATTTTACAAATTCCAGCAACATGGTTAATTGCGAAATTTTCAAAAGATAATCAAATATTACATAATGTCAGCGGCAATATCTGGCAGGGACAGGCAGATTGGCAGCAAGGCCAGCTGCGCGGTTCCGTGCACTGGAAAACACGTCCTTTAGACCTGTTGCTCATGCGTTTGGGTGCCAACCTCGATATTCATAGTGGCAATACCCAGTTCAATGGTGTGTTTGGCTATGGTTTTGGCCAGAAAATCATGGTCAGGGACTTACAGGGAACAATTTCGCCTGAGACGCTGAAATATTTTGCAAATTGGCAATGGCCCCAAAATGCGATTCAGCTCAAGGATGTGCAGTTAAACTATCAGAAAGAAAAAGGTTTTGGTTCGGCAAAAGGCCAGTTGCATTGGGGTGGCGGTGAATTGAGCTATACCTTTGGCCAGCGTCAGGATCGTATGAATGTACCATCCCTGATCGCTGAATTAAAGGATGAAAACGGGCAACTACAGATAGATGTCCGTGACCAGCGCAGCCAGAAAATGGCAAATCTTAGCTTAGATCCGAGTTTCATGTTGGATGTACAGTTGACACAACGTATGCTGTTGAATATTCCATCATATCAAGGTAAGGCTGGACTGGACACCTATGTGATCAGTTCCCGTCAGCCATTGTTGCAGGGTGGTTTTTAATGAATGCATTGACGCAGAGAATGCGGCAACTACGCTGGCAAAAGCTGGATAAACTCAGTGCACTGGTTCTGGGATTGCTGATTTTATGGCTATGCTGGAAGCTGGCCTCATTGTTCTGGTGGGTGGTTGCGCCCCCACAGCCGATGCAGTTTGATCGGGTTGAGCTGGGTTCACAGCAGGCAAGGGTGCCAAACATCAGTTCATTTGCACTGTTTAATGAACCTGCTGCAACAACGGCACAGGACAATGTGAATTTGGAACTACAGGGTGTGTTGCTGGGGTACCCAAGTTATTTATCTTCCGCGGTGATCAAGCTGAATGATACCGCCGAGCGTTATCGTGTAGGGGAAACAATCGGTTCAACTTCATATCAACTGGCGGAAGTATATTGGGATCATGTCATTTTAAGGCAGGGCAATGGTGCAACCCGTGAAGTCAAGTTCAAGGGGCTTGATAAGGGGCTTTATCAGCCAATTGCACCAGTATCCACGAATAATAACAGCAACAGTGTGCCACCTCAGACACCACCAGCACAGAATAATACTACACAATCTGCTCTAGGTCAGGCTATTCAGCAAATGCAGGACAACCGTGAGCAATATCTGAAAAATATGGGTGTCGCTGGCGGAGCGGATGGTTATGAAATATCGGATCGGACCCCCAGTGCCTTAAAAAACACCTTGGGTTTACGCTCGGGTGATCGTATCCTATCGGTCAACGGTCAGACCATTGGACCAGGACTCAGCGAAGTACAATTACTAGAGCAGGTACGTCGTGAGGGGCATGCCAAAATAGAAATAAAACGTGGTGATCAAGTGATGACCATACAACAGAGTTTTTAGAACCCCCTATAATTCCCCCTTGTCAAAGGGGAATACAAAAGGGTTTACAAGTTAGGAACAAGTGCAAGTTATGGCTTTCTTGAATCATCAACGTCCACTTTGGGCACTACTTGCTGCCGCGCCTTTGGTTGCGACCATCAGTACCAATGTGCAAGCACAAACATGGAAGATCAACCTACGTGATGCAGACTTAACTGCATTCATTAATGAAGTTGCTGATATTACAGGCAAGAATTTTGCAGTTGACCCTCGTGTGCGTGGCAATGTGACGGTTATCTCCAACAAGGCGCTCAATAAAGATGAGGTGTATGACCTGTTTTTGGGAGTGTTGAATGTCAATGGCGTGGTGGCGTTACCCTCTGGAAATACGGTAAAACTCGTTCCCGACAGTAATGCGAAAAACTCGGGTATTCCTTATGATGCACGTAACCGTGCAGGTGGCGACCAGATTGTCACCCGTGTCATCTGGCTGGAAAATACCAATCCGAATGACCTGATTCCTGCACTACGTCCACTGATGCCACAGTTTGCACATTTGGCAGCGGTTGCTGGCACCAATGCATTAATTGTTTCAGACCGCGCGACCAATATTTACCAACTGCAAAACATTATTCGCAATCTGGATGGTACAGGCCAGAATGATATTGAAGCCATTACACTGCAATCGAGCCAGGCCGAAGAAATTATTGGTTTGCTGGAAACCATGAGCGCCACTGGAGCATCCAAGGACTTTATTGGTTCGCGTGTACGGGTCATTGCTGATAATCGAACCAACCGAATCCTGATCAAGGGTGATCCTGATTCACGTAAGCGTTTGCGCCATACCATTGAAATGCTGGATGTACCATCGGCAGACCGTTTGGGTGGCTTGAAGGTATTCCGTTTAAAATATGCCAGTGCAAAAAATCTGGCTGAGATCCTGCAAGGATTGGTGACGGGACAGTCTGTTTCCTCATCATCTGGCTCAAATAATGCGAATAAATCCAGCTCGATTAATAACCTGACTTCCAATAGTCAAGGTCAGACTGGTAATTCTTCCTCAGGTGTTAATCCATCCATTAACCTGAACAGTGGTTTTAATAACAGTCAGAACAATGCTGGCATCACCAGTTTTAATGGCAATGGTGTCAGTATTATCGCCGATGGTACTCAAAATGCCTTGGTGGTAAAAGCTGACCCGCAACTGATGCGTGAAATTGAAGCGGCAATTCAACAACTGGATATTCGTCGTCAGCAAGTATTGATTGAGGCCGCAATTATTGAGGTATCAGGAAATGATGCAGATCAATTGGGAATTCAATGGGCATTGGGTGATTTAAGCAGCGGCGTTGGCCTTATGAGTTTTAGTAATGTCGGGGCAAGTCTAGCATCAATTGCCGCAGGTTATGCCAGTGCTGGGGCGACTGGTGCAGCCGCAGCCATTGCTGGAGATGCGAGTAAAGGCAATGGCGCTACATTTGGGATGGGTAGTTTTGAGAATTCACGCAAAGCCTATGGTGCGCTGATACAAGCCTTGAAAACCAACACCAAATCCAATTTTCTGTCTACGCCCTCAATTGTGACGATGGACAATGAAGAAGCCTATATCGTTGTTGGTCAGAACGTTCCGTTTGTGACAGGTTCAGTATCGACAGGAACTTCGGGTACGGTAAACCCTTATACCACTGTTGAGCGCAAGGACGTTGGTGTCACCTTAAAGGTGGTTCCGCATATTGGTGAAAACGGTACAGTTCGCCTTGAGGTTGAACAGGAAGTTTCGGACGTTCAGAACAATAAGGGCCAGGCAACCGACCTTGTCACCAATAAACGTGCCATTAAAACGGCTGTGCTTGCTGAGCATGGTCAAACTGTGGTGCTGGGTGGTTTGATTGCGGACAATACTGCATTGTCACGTCAAGGTGTTCCTGGACTGAGTGATATTCCTTATCTGGGGCGTTTATTCCGAGCTGATAGTAGAAGCAATGAAAAGCGCAACCTGCTGGTGTTTATCCATCCAACCATTGTGGGCGATGCTGATGATGTTCGCCGTTTATCGCAGCAACGCTATAATCAGCTTTACAGCCTACAGCTTGCGATGGATAACAAAGGCAACTTTGCAAAATTACCAGAAAATGTGGGGGATATTTACCAGCAACAAGCTGTGTTGAATAGCTCACCCTATCAAAAAGTTCCAACAGCGATACAAAGCAAGACAGTTGTGGTGACCACACCTGTTGCCGTTGATGCGCCACCTGTGCAGAGGCAAAGCATACAGCTTCCCGCTAAGGCGACTGAACGGAGCAGGAATACGGTGACAACAACGACTATTCGCCCTACGTATTCACAGTAGATGCACAGAAGCGCTTGTGTCAAAATGTTATCATGACAAGAAAATATGATAAGGATAGGCATCTATGACTTGGAAACTGCAAGCCATTACAGGTGAATTTACGGGGCAGGAAATTAGTGTCGAACGTGACATGCTGGTGGGGCGGCATCAGGACGCTGAAATTTTGTTGCAGTCTACTGATATTTCACGAAAACATGCTGCATTACTGTTTAGAGATGACCATATTTGGGTAAAAGATTTAAAGTCTACAAATGGAACATTTGTGAATGGTGAGCGTGTTGAGCAGGAACAGGAGATGGAATTGCATGATGGGGATATGCTCCAGTTTGCCAGTTTTATGTTTATGATTCTTGCTCCTGAGCGTTATAAGGCTCATTTACCTGAAATTGACGTTGAGCCAGTAACGACAGTGCCGCATGATCAGGGAATGCCAAGCATTGCCGAGCGTGCCGCTGAAACAGGTATTACACGTGATGGCATGCCACAACAGGTTTCCATACCAAAACCTGCACCAATACCAGAAAATGTGCAAGTTGAGGCGGTTGCTGAGCCAAAGCCTGTGCCTATGCAAGAACCAGTCTCCCGTGTAGCTCAGGAAAAGGAGCAGCAGAAAAATGCTTCAGTTGGCCTGATTTCCATTATTATTTTAGTGATTTTGGCGGTGATTGCCTGGCTGTTCTTTAAATAATCAGTCTAAGCTTCTACAATCAAAGGCATGCTAGAAAGCATGCCTTTTTATTTCTGGGTAAATTCAATGTCTGTTGCACAGTTACAAAGTCGTCATCTTATTTTGTTTGATCTGGATGGAACACTGGTTGATTCCGCAGTTGATTTATATCGGGCCATGAACCTGAGTCTGGAAAAGCTACAATTTCCTCTGGTGACAGAGGAACAAGTGCGTGCATGGGTGGGTAAGGGCGCGGCAAAACTATGTGAGGCCGTACTTGAACATATATTTGGGCAGGTGAATACTGAGCAGCAAAAGCAATTGCTGGATACGTTTGTGGACATTTATGCTCAGGAGTTGTGTGTCAATACTCAGGTCTACACAGGTATCTTGCCTTTTCTGGACTATTGCCAGAGCCATAACATGGTGATGGCATGTGTCACCAATAAACCTGAACATTTGGCAAAAGGGATATTACAGATTCTTAAACTTGATCATTACTTTAAATTGGTCATTGGCGGTGATACCTTGCCTGAGCGCAAACCCCATCCATTACCATTACTGCATTGTATGCAGCTGTGTCAGGTATCCGCGGCGGAAACCCTGATGATTGGGGACTCAAGTAATGATGTGGAGGCTGCAAGACGTGCAGGTATAGATTGTATTGTGGTCAGCTATGGCTATAATCATGGAGAAAATATCCATGACTGCCAGCCACAACAGGTGGTGGACAGTCTGGAAGAGTTGCTTGAGGAAGATCTGGAGAGGAGAAAGGCATGAAAGCTGTTATGGTTTTTCGATGGCGGGCTTGAAGCAGCATTAAACGAAAACGCACAAAAATCGAAACTATAGAGAAAATTCATGACCACCCTCGTACAATTTGAGCAACTCAAGGCCGCTGGCTATAACACCATTCCTGTATACCGTCAGCGACTGGCAGATACAGAAACACCACTCTCAGTTTTCGCACGTTTTAAAGAGCAAAAGCAGGCCTACTTATTTGAATCAGTGGAAGGCGGGGAGAACTGGGCGCGTTATTCAATGATCGGCTTGGGCGAGTCAACTGTCTTTTCATGCAATGCGGGTATCCTCACGGTTCAGCAGGCGGATGGTTCGATATCCCAGCAAGACTGTAGCGATCCATTTCAGTATATTCGCGACTTCCAAAGCCAGTTTAAGGTTCCCACCCAAAAAGAATTGCCTGATCTACCTAGCTTTACAGGTGGACTGGTTGGATATTTGGGCTATGACGCAGTTCGTTATATCGAGCCAAAACTAAAAAATGTTCCAGCCGCTGACCCTGTCACCTTGCCTGACTTGTGGTTGATGCTGTCCCAAACCGTGATTGTGTTTGACAACCTGAAAGATACGCTGTTCCTGATTCATCATGCCGATGCAAACCAGGCAGATGCCTATGTACAGGCACAAGCCAGGCTGGACCAGCTGGAGCAACTGCTTGCAGTCCCTGTTAGCCTACAGGCCAAGCCACATACACCACCGCATTTTGAATCCATTACAGGTAAAGCGAGGTTTCTTGAGACCATTGAAAAGGTCAAGGAATATATCCGCGCTGGTGATGTGATGCAGGTGGTACCTGGACAGCGGATGGTGTCTGATTTTGATGGTGAAGCCTTGCAGGTTTACCGTGCATTGCGTCACCTCAATCCATCACCCTATTTGTTTTTGGTGCAAGGACAAACCCTGACAGACCAGAAACCTTTTCATATTGTGGGTTCTTCGCCAGAGATTTTATCCCGTCTGGAAAATGGCATTGCAACTGTACGGCCTTTGGCGGGTACACGACCAAGGGGCAAGACCAAGGAGGAAGATCTGGCCTTGGAGCAGGACTTGCTGGCAGATGAAAAGGAGATTGCTGAGCATTTAATGCTGATTGATCTTGGGCGTAATGATGTGGGGCGTGTCTCCAAAATTGGCAAGGTGCAGGTGACTGATCAAATGGTGATCGAACGCTATTCGCATGTCATGCATATTGTTTCCAATGTGCAGGGAGAGGTGCGTGATGATGTGGATGCGTTGGATGTCTTTAAGGCAACTTTCCCTGCGGGCACGCTTTCAGGCGCACCAAAAATCCGTGCAATGGAGATCATTGACGAAGTTGAGCCTGTAAAGCGTGGCGTATTTGGTGGGGCAGTCGGTTATCTGGGCTGGCATGGGGAGATGGATATGTCGATTGCAATCCGTACCTGTGTCATCCGTGATCAAAAGGTCTATGTGCAGGCGGGGGCAGGACTGGTGGCGGACTCAAATCCTGAGTCTGAGTGGAATGAAACCCAGATAAAAGCTCGCGCGGTGATCAAAGCGGTTGAATTATCGTCAAACGGATTGATTTTATGAGTTTTTCGCAGTTTTTCTAAAAAACTGCTTGCATCATGTGTGAGTTTTGCTAAACTGCACACCGTTCCGATACGAAACGTATCAAACGCTAAGATAAAGCCGGCATAGCTCAGTTGGTAGAGCAACTGACTTGTAATCAGTAGGTCCACAGTTCGAATCCGTGTGCCGGCACCATCTTAAAGTTGATAGGTTGAATAAAGGATGGCGCTGCAAGTAAGTGCGATATGGTGGGATTCCCGAGCGGCCAAAGGGGGCAGACTGTAACTCTGCTACGAAAGTTTCGAAGGTTCGAATCCTTCTCCCACCACCATTCGACTTCGATATAAGTGGTCAGTACCAACATGCGGGAGTAACTCAGTTGGTAGAGTGGCAGCCTTCCAAGCTGCATGTCGCGAGTTCGATCCTCGTCTCCCGCTCCATCGAAGAGATCGCTCTTATAGCTCAGTGGTAGAGCACTCCCTTGGTAAGGGAGAGGTCTCGAGTTCAAATCTCGATAAGAGCTCCAGATATACAGCTTAGTAGAAAATATCTACAAAATTTAAAGAAGCAGGCTATTATAGTCTGCTTTTCAAGTATTAGGTGTCTAGTTTTTTAGGCGAATGTCGATAAAGAAAGTTTTTCAGGGTTGTTTTTCTCTAAACTGGTGTCGACGTAAACGAGGAAGATCATCATGGCTAAAGCCAAGTTTGAACGTAATAAACCACACGTAAACGTGGGTACAATTGGTCACGTTGACCATGGTAAAACAACTTTAACTGCTGCGATTGCAACTATCTGTGCAAAAACTTACGGCGGTGAAGCGAAAGATTACTCACAAATCGACTCAGCTCCTGAAGAAAAAGCACGTGGTATTACCATTAATACATCACACGTAGAATACGATTCTCCAATCCGTCACTACGCTCACGTAGACTGCCCAGGCCACGCCGACTATGTTAAAAACATGATCACTGGTGCTGCTCAGATGGATGGCGCGATCCTTGTATGTGCTGCGACTGATGGTCCAATGCCACAAACTCGTGAACACATCCTGCTTTCTCGTCAGGTAGGTGTACCTTACATCATCGTATTCTTAAACAAGTGTGACCTTGTTGATGATGAAGAATTACTTGAATTAGTAGAAATGGAAGTTCGTGAACTTCTTTCTACTTATGACTTCCCAGGTGATGACACTCCAATCATCCGTGGTTCAGCGCTTCAAGCATTGAACGGCAATGATGGCGAATATGGTGAGAAATCAGTTCTTGCACTTGTAGAAGCGCTTGACTCTTACATTCCAGAACCAGAGCGTGCAATCGATAAACCATTCTTGATGCCAATCGAAGACGTATTCTCTATCTCTGGTCGTGGTACAGTAGTGACTGGTCGTGTAGAAGCTGGTATCGTTAAAGTTGGTGAATCTGTTGAAATCGTTGGTATCCGTGATACTCAAACGACTACAGTTACTGGCGTTGAAATGTTCCGTAAACTTCTTGACGAAGGTCGTGCGGGCGAGAACTGTGGTGTTCTTCTACGTGGTACTAAGCGTGAAGATGTACAACGTGGTCAGGTACTTGCTAAACCAGGTACAATCAAGCCACACACTAAATTCGATGCAGAAGTATACGTACTTTCTAAAGAAGAAGGTGGTCGTCATACTCCATTCCTTAACGGTTACCGTCCACAGTTCTACTTCCGTACAACTGACGTAACTGGCGCGATCAAACTACAAGATGGCGTAGAAATGGTAATGCCTGGTGACAACGTAGAAATGTCAGTAGAGTTAATCCACCCGATCGCAATGGACCCAGGTCTACGTTTTGCAATCCGTGAAGGTGGTCGTACTGTAGGTGCTGGTGTTGTTGCGAAAGTAACTGCATAAGCTCCATACTGTGTTAGACTCAAATCGAAAGCTTCGGCTTTCGATTTGCTTAATAGGTCAGTAGTTCAATTGGTAGAGCGTCGGTCTCCAAAACCGAATGTTGGGGGTTCGAGTCCCTCCTGGCCTGCCACTTTTTTTAAATAAAAAAGCTTGATTCTGGCTAAGTTGTCATATAATAAGTCGCGAATTGAACGACGAGTAAAAAAATGTCGAATGATAAATCGCGTGACGCATTAAGCGACGCGCCAATCCCTCAAAGAAATAATGCAGAAGTTGTAAGTTCAGGTTCGCCATTGGATGCTGTCCTGTGGTTGGTTGCTATTGCTTTGCTAATCGGTTCTGCATTGGTAAATCAGCATTTACCTGCCTATTGGGCGCCTGCAAATGATATTTGGGTGCGCGTTGGGGTAATTTTGGCTTGTATCGTTGTCGCTTTAGGTTTATTATACGCCACCCATCAAGGTAAAGGCTTTGTGCGCTTGTTGCAAGATGCACGAATTGAACTGCGTCGAGTGACTTGGCCGACGAAACAAGAGACGATCACCACTTCGTGGCAGGTGCTCTTGGTAGTAATTATTGCATCTCTAGTGTTGTGGTGCTTTGATTATGGGTTAGGTTGGTTTATTAAGTTAATTATCGGGTAAGAGCGCCATGAAACGTTGGTATATTATTCATGCCTATTCAGGCTTTGAAAAACAAGTGTTGCGTTCGCTTAATGAACGTATTCAACGTAGCACGGTAGCTGACAGCTTTGGTGAAGTCCTAGTTCCTACTGAAGAAGTAGTTGAAATGAAGGATGGTAAGAAACGTAAATCTGAACGTAAGTTCTTTCCAGGCTATGTGTTAGTCGAAATGGAAATGAATGATGATACTTGGCACATTGTAAAAGAATGTCCAAAGGTTCTTGGTTTTATCGGCGGTACGCCAGAAAAACCAGCACCAATTTCTCAACGTGAAGCTGATGCGATTCTTGCTCGTGTACGTAATACTGGTGAAGCACCGCGTCCTAAGACGATGTTTGAACCAGGTGAAGAATTACTCGTTATTGATGGTCCGTTCACTGACTTTAAAGGAGTCGTGGAGGAAGTTCAGTACGAAAAGTCGCGTTTAACGTTGACAATTAATGTATTCAATCGACCAACGCAAGTTGAACTTGAGTTTCGACAAGTCGAAAAAACGATTTAATTTGAGTTGGTTGGTAAGCGCCCGATTTGATCGGGCATTGTTGTTCTAACACTTTGGTGTTGTTTAATTTTTTGGGGAGCCTGACGGCGTCTGTACCCAGAGGTAATTTTCAATGGCTAAGAAGATTGACGGCTATATCAAGCTGCAAGTTCCAGCTGGTAAAGCAAATCCATCTCCACCAATTGGTCCTGCTTTAGGTCAACGTGGTGTAAACATCATGGCATTCTGTAAAGAATTCAATGCTGCTACACAAAAACTTGAAGTTGGCTTGCCAATTCCTGTCGTGATCACTGTGTACAATGATAAATCGTTCACATTCATCATGAAAACTCCACCTGCATCTATTCTTCTTAAGAAAGCTGCTGGTATTCAAAAGGGTTCTTCTGTACCGAACAAAACTAAAGTTGGTAAGTTGACTCGTGCTCAATTGGAAGAAATTGCGACTACTAAAGAACCAGATCTTACTGGTGCTGATTTAGACGCACGTGTACGTACCATTGCTGGTTCTGCACGTTCTATGGGCTTGGAAGTGGAGCTATAAGACATGGCAAAGTTAACTAAACGTCAAAAAGCCATTGCTGCTGCTGTAGAAGCAAACAAAGTTTATACTTTGGAAGAAGCGGTACAAGTTCTTAACAGCCTTCCAGCTGCGAAGTTCAAAGAATCATTAGACATCTCTGTAAACCTTGGTGTTGATCCACGTAAATCTGATCAGGTTGTTCGTGGTGCGACGACTTTACCTGCAGGTACAGGTAAAACTGTACGTGTAGCAGTATTTGCTCAAGGTGCTGCTGCTGAAGCTGCAAAAGAAGCTGGTGCAGATGTTGTTGGATTTGATGACCTTGCTGAAAGCATTCAAGGTGGAAATCTTGATTTCGACGTGGTGATTGCTGCTCCTGATGCAATGCGCGTTGTTGGTAAGTTAGGTACAATTCTTGGTCCGCGTGGCTTAATGCCAAACCCTAAAGTGGGTACAGTGACTCCAGATGTTGCTAATGCAGTTAAAAATGCTAAATCTGGTCAGGCACGTTACCGTGTAGACAAGGGTGGTATCATCCACGCTGCAATCGGTCAACTTGGCTTTAGCGAAGAAGCTGTACGTCAAAACGTTGAAACTTTAATTGCAGATTTAAAACGTTTAAAACCTGCAACCTCTAAAGGTGTATACGTTAAGAAGATCACTTTAAGCTCGACTATGGGCCCAGGTCTTACTGTTGACGTAAACAACGTTTCTAAGTAATTAGACAGAATTTTAAAGCCTCGGTCTCTTTTGTTAAAAGAGGGTCCGAGCAAACTTTGAATTGATAAATGAAGGTTTATCAGCGTCAAAGACCTCAGGCGAGGCAGGTTTTAGGATTTGCTTCTTAAAATACCAGTCTGAGTAGACGCGGTGGTGTGATTTGTTGCTCCTCCGCGTGTAAGTCGAAAGACTTACGAATTGGGAGTGTACCTGTGTAGGTACATAAATCACCGTTAGGAGGTTTTACAATGGCTCTTCTTATCGAAGACAAAAAACAGATCGTTGCTGAAGTAACTGAAGTTGCTTCTACAGCGTTCGCTGCCGTTGTTGCTGACTACCAGGGTTTAACCGTTGAGCAATTAACTGCTCTTCGTGTTGAAGCTCGTAAACTAGGTGTTGCTACACGTGTTGTACGTAATACTTTAGCTAAACGTGCTCTTCAAGATACGCAATTCTCTATCTTGAATGACAATCTGGTTGGTCCAACAATCTTAGCATTCTCAACTTCTGAAGACGATATGGGTGCAGCTGCACGCTTGTTCGAAGAATTTGCTAAAACTAACAAAGCATTTGAATTAAAAGCTGCTGCATTTGACGGCAAACTTTATCAAGGTGAAGAAGTTAGTATTATTGCAAACCTTCCGAACCACGAAAAAGCACTTACTATGCTTGCGTCTGTTCTTCAAGCTCCTATTTCGAAATTGGGTCGTTTACTTACAGCGCTCCAAGAGAAAAACGAGTCAGAAGCTGCTTAAGCTTAAATCTACTTTCACACCATTCAATATCCATTTGGAGTTATTCTCATGGCTTTAACAAACGAACAAATCTTAGACGCAGTTGCTGAATTAAAAGTTATCGAACTTGTTGACTTAATCAAAGCATTTGAAGAGCGTTTTAACGTATCTGCTGCTGCTGTAGCTGTAGCTGCTGGTCCTGCTGCTGCTGCTGCTGTTGAAGAACAAACTGAATTCAACGTTGAGTTGACTTCTTTCGGTGCTAACAAAGTTGCTGTAATTAAAGCAGTTCGTGAAGCTACTGGCCTTGGTCTTAAAGAAGCTAAAGATCTTGTTGAAGGCGCTCCTGCAGTTCTTAAAGAAGGCGTTTCTAAAGAAGAAGGCGAAGAACTTAAGAAGAAGCTTGAAGAAGCTGGTGCTACAGTTACACTTAAGTAATGCTGTAGGGAGTCGATTTTTTCAAAATCGGCTCCAAAAAATGGCTGATGGCTCTTGGGTCATCAGCCTTTTTGCGTTACAATAATCGGCTCGTTTTTTGATAGTTTTACGTTCATTGTGCGTATTATTTAAACAAAATTTATGAAATCAAACGCTTACCAATATTTTTTTGCTTATAAAAATATTGTTAAGCGTTTTAATACCACTAAAAATTGCAGCATTTGTAAACAGTGGTGGCCATATCGGCCTGCGTAATTCTTTCTAGACCCGTTCTGCAGGCGGGTTTAGTTTACTTTCCGAGGACTCCAGATGGCATACTCATATACCGAAAAGAAACGGATCCGTAAGAATTTTGGTAAATTGCCCCACGTAATGGAAGCACCGTACTTACTTTCGATTCAGGTCGATTCGTACCGTACATTCTTACAAGGCGGTAAAACTCCAAAAAATCGCGAAGATATCGGTCTCCAAGCCGCATTTCGTTCAGTTTTTCCTATTGAAAGTTATTCTGGCAATGCTGCTTTAGAATTTGTTGAGTATAGTCTTGGTAAGCCTGAGTTTGACGTACGTGAATGTATTTTACGTGGTTCAACTTATGCAGCACCAATGCGCGTAAAAATTCGTTTGATCATTAAAGATCGTGAAACGAAATCAATTAAAGACGTGCGTGAACAAGAAGTTTATATGGGTGAAATGCCACTCATGACCGATAACGGTACTTTCGTTATCAACGGTACTGAGCGTGTCATCGTATCTCAATTACACCGTTCACCAGGTGTATTCTTTGACCATGACAAGGGTAAAACCCACTCAAGTGGTAAAGTGTTGTATTCAGCACGTATTATCCCTTACCGTGGTTCATGGTTAGATTTTGAATTTGATGCTAAAGATTTAGTATTCGTACGTATTGACCGTCGTCGTAAATTGTTGGCGACTGTGATCTTACGTGCTTTAAATTATAGCAATGAACAAATCTTGAATTTGTTCTATGAAAAAGTACCTGTATATCTTGATATGGGTAGCTATCAAATTGATCTTGTTCCAGATCGCTTACGTGGTGAAATGGCACAATTTGATATCTTGGACAATGATGGTAAAGCGATCGTTGAACAAGGTAAACGTATTAACGCACGTCACGTACGTCAAATGGAAGCTGCGAACTTAGCCAAGCTTTCTGTACCTGATGAATATTTATATGAGCGTATTACAGCTGAAGATATCACACTGAAAAGTGGTGATGTGATTCCTGCGAATACCGTTCTTAGCCATGACATCATGGTGAAGATCGCTGAAAATGGTGTGAAGCAGTTTAACATCCTGTTCACGAATGACATCGATCGTGGTTCGTTCATTGCAGATACATTGCGTGCGGATACAACAACAGGTCGTGAAGAAGCACTTGTTGAAATCTATAAAGTCATGCGTCCAGGCGAGCCACCGACGAAAGAAGCTGCTGAAAACCTATTCAATAATTTGTTCTTCTCTTCTGAGCGTTATGACCTTTCTCCAGTGGGTCGTATGAAGTTCAACCGTCGTTTGGGGCGTCCTTACGAAGTCGGTACTGACCAGAAGTCACGTGAAGTTGAAGGTATTCTGTCACACGACGATATTATTGATGTATTACGTACATTAGTAGAAATCCGTAACGGTAAAGGTGAAGTCGATGATATCGATCACTTAGGTAACCGTCGTGTACGTTCTGTGGGTGAAATGACAGAAAACCAATTCCGTGTTGGTCTAGTCCGTGTTGAACGTGCTGTGAAAGAGCGTTTAAGCCAAGCAGAAACTGATAACTTGTCTCCGCAAGATTTAATTAACGCCAAACCAGTTGCTGCGGCAATCAAAGAATTCTTTGGTTCAAGCCAATTGTCTCAGTTCATGGACCAAAATAACCCATTGTCTGAGATTACCCACAAACGTCGTGTATCTGCGCTTGGTCCTGGTGGTTTGACGCGTGAACGTGCAGGCTTTGAAGTACGTGACGTACATCAAACTCACTATGGTCGTGTTTGTCCAATTGAAACACCTGAAGGTCCAAACATTGGTTTGATCAACTCGCTTTCTGTCTATGCTAAAGCGAATGACTTCGGTTTCTTGGAAACACCATACCGTAAAGTTGTAGATGGTCGTGTGACAGATGAAGTTGAATATTTATCTGCAATTGAAGAAGTAGGCACTGTCATTGCACAAGCCGACTCAGCAGTGGATAAAGATGGCAACTTGACTGAAGAAATGGTTTCTGTCCGTCATCAAGGTGAATTTGTGCGTATGTCGCCTGAGCGCGTCACACATATGGATGTTTCTGCACAGCAGGTTGTTTCTGTTGCAGCATCATTGATTCCATTCCTTGAACACGATGATGCGAACCGTGCATTGATGGGTTCGAACATGCAACGTCAGGCTGTTCCTACATTGCGTGCTGACAAGCCGCTTGTGGGTACAGGTATGGAAGCAAACGTCGCACGTGACTCAGGTGTGTGTGTAATCGCCAACCGCGGTGGTGCGATTGAATATGTTGATGCATCTCGTATCGTGATTCGTGTCAACGAAGATGAAATGATTGCGGGTGAAGCAGGTGTAGATATCTACAACCTGATTAAATATACACGTTCAAACCAAAATACCTGTATTAACCAGAATGTCATCGTGAACCTGGGCGACAAAGTTGCTCGTGGTGATATTTTGGCTGACGGTCCATCGACTGACATGGGTGAACTTGCGCTGGGTCAAAACATGCGCGTCGCGTTCATGACATGGAACGGTTATAACTATGAAGACTCGATCTTACTTTCTGAGCGTGTGCTTCAAGAAGATCGTTTAACGTCGATTCACATTCAGGAATTGTCATGTGTCGCACGTGATACTAAGTTGGGCTCGGAAGAAATTACCGCTGATATTCCAAACGTTGGCGAAGCAGCTTTATCTAAGTTGGATGAGTCAGGTATTGTGTATATCGGTGCGGAAGTGACTGCGGGTGACATCCTTGTTGGTAAGGTAACGCCTAAAGGTGAAACTCAGTTAACACCTGAAGAAAAATTACTTCGTGCAATCTTTGGTGAAAAAGCAGCTGACGTAAAAGACTCATCTTTACGTGTTCCATCGGGTACTAAAGGTACAGTGATTGACGTTCAAGTCTTCACACGTGATGGTTTGGAAAAAGATGAACGTGCGCAGGCAATTGAGAAAGCTCAGCTTGATGCATACCGTAAAGACTTGAAAGAAGAATACAAAATCTTCGAAGAAGCAGCACGTGAACGTATTGTTCGTTTGTTGAAAGGTCAAGAATCTAATGGTGGTGGTTCAACCAAACGCGGTGATAAACTTTCTGCAGAGGTATTGTCTGGTTTAGAGTTGGTTGATTTACTTGAAATCCAGCCAAATGATGAAGCAATTGCTGAGCGTTTAACTCAAATTCAAGTGTTCTTGAAAGAGAAGAGTTACGAGATTGACGAGAAGTTTGCTGAGAAGAAGCGTAAACTTTCTACAGGTGATGAATTAACAACTGGCGTATTGAAAGTTGTTAAGGTTTACCTGGCAGTTAAACGTCGTATCCAGCCTGGTGATAAGATGGCGGGTCGTCACGGTAACAAGGGTGTTGTATCAAACATCTTGCCAGTTGAAGACATGCCACATGATGCGAATGGTGTGCCAGTCGACATCGTATTGAACCCACTTGGTGTACCGTCACGTATGAACGTGGGTCAGATTCTTGAGACTCACTTGGGTATGGCGGCGAAAGGTCTTGGCGATAAGATCGAAAAAATGTTGAAAGAACAACGTACAGTGATTGAACTGCGTGAATTCTTAGACAAGATTTATAACAAGGTTGGTGGTGAGCAGGAAGAGCTTGATAGCTTGACTGACGCAGAAATCTTGGCGCTTTCAGGTAACTTACGTGCTGGTGTTCCATTAGCGACTCCTGTATTTGATGGTGCTGAAGAAAGCCAGATCAAAGACTTACTTGAATTGGCAGACATTTCTCGTACAGGTCAAACAGTATTGTTTGATGGTCGTACAGGTGAACAGTTTGACCGTCCTGTAACTGTAGGTTACATGTACATGCTGAAACTGAACCACTTGGTTGATGACAAGATGCATGCGCGTTCAACAGGTTCTTACTCACTTGTAACTCAACAACCGCTTGGTGGTAAAGCACAATTCGGTGGTCAGCGTTTCGGTGAGATGGAAGTATGGGCACTTGAAGCATACGGTGCAGCATATACGCTCCAAGAAATGCTTACTGTGAAGTCGGATGACGTCGAAGGCCGTACACGCATCTATAAGAATATTGTAGATGGGAACCATTATATGGATCCAGGTATGCCTGAATCGTTCAACGTATTGACCAAAGAGATCCGTTCTTTAGGTATCAACATTGAACTGAAAAATGGTGACTAAATCCCCCTCGTTCCCCCTTTAAAAAAGGGGGGAAGTTCCCCTCTTTGAAAAGAGGGGCTAGGCGGAGATTCCATAATTTCAGTAAAAACAATATTTGTGACCCAGTCGGAAGAGCGTAGCTCCCCGACACACGGAGAAAAAAATTGAAAGACTTGCTCGATATCATGCGTAAGAAAACGGATTCAGAAGGTCATGCACCTGTTGAATTTGACCGTATCCGTATTGGTCTTGCGTCACCAGAGATGATTAAGTCATGGTCTCACGGTGAAGTTAAAAAGCCTGAAACCATTAACTACCGTACTTTTAAACCTGAACGTGATGGTTTGTTCTGTGCCAAAATTTTTGGTCCAGTAAAAGATTATGAATGCTTGTGTGGTAAATACAAGCGTATGAAATATAAAGGCGTCATTTGTGAAAAATGTGGCGTTGAAGTAACGACTGCTAAAGTTCGTCGTGAGCGTATGGGTCATATTGACCTTGCTTCTCCAGTTGCACACATCTGGTTCTTGAAATCATTACCGAGCCGTATCGGTTTACTTCTTGATATGACATTACGCGATATCGAGCGCGTATTGTATTTCGAATCTTATGTTGTTACTGATCCTGGTATGACACCGTTTGAAAAGTATCAACTTTTAAGTGACGAAGAATACTACAACGCACTTGAAGAACACGGTGATGAATTCACTGCGAAAATGGGTGCAGAAGCAATTCAAGATTTGCTTAAAGATATCGATTTAGATGCTGAAATCGCGCGTTTACGTGAAGAAATTCCACAAACGACCTCAGAAACTAAGCTGAAAAAATCGTCTAAGCGTTTGAAGTTGATGGAAGCATTCAAAGAGTCAAACAACAAGCCTGAATGGATGGTGATGAACGTACTTCCAGTACTTCCACCAGACTTACGTCCGCTTGTACCACTTGAAGGTGGTCGTTTTGCGACTTCAGACTTAAACGATCTATATCGTCGTGTGATCAACCGTAATAACCGTTTGAAGCGTCTTCTTGACCTTGCAGCACCAGATATTATCGTACGTAATGAAAAACGTATGTTACAAGAGTCTGTTGATGCGTTGCTTGATAACGGTCGTCGTGGTCGTGCAATTACAGGTTCGAACAAACGTCCATTGAAATCTTTGGCTGATATGATCAAAGGTAAACAAGGTCGTTTCCGTCAAAACTTACTTGGTAAACGTGTTGACTATTCAGGCCGTTCGGTCATTACCGTAGGTCCTACTTTACGTCTGCACCAATGTGGTCTTCCGAAGAAGATGGCACTTGAACTGTTCAAGCCATTTATTTTCGCGAAACTACAAGCTTCTGGTCAAGCAACAACCATTAAAGCTGCGAAGAAAATGGTTGAGCGTGAAACTCCAGAAGTTTGGGATGTTCTGGCATCTGTAATTCGTCAACACCCAGTGATGTTGAACCGTGCGCCTACACTTCACCGTTTAGGTCTGCAAGCATTTGAGCCGATCCTGATTGAAGGTAAAGCGATCCGTCTACACCCGCTCGTTTGTGCTGCGTTTAACGCTGACTTCGACGGTGACCAAATGGCGGTACACGTACCATTAACGCTTGAAGCACAGTTAGAAGCACGTGCATTAATGATGTCAACCAACAACATCCTGTCACCTGCAAATGGTGAGCCGATCATTGTACCATCTCAGGACGTGGTCTTGGGTCTTTACTACATCACCCGTGATGCGGTAAATGCCAAGGGTGAGGGCATGGTGTTTGCGGATACACATGAAGTGAACCGTGCCCTGGCGACAGGTAAAGTGAATATTCATGCGCGCGTGAAAGTACGTGTACATCAAACCGTGATTGATGAAAATGGTCACCGTGAAAAGCAGACCATTATTGTTGATACTACCCCAGGCCGCTGCCTGTTGTGGGAAGTGGTTCCACAAGGCTTAAGCTTTGATATGATCAACCTTGAGATGACCAAGAAAAACATCTCGAAGTTAATCAACTCTTGCTACCGTAAGCTTGGCTTGAAAGACACTGTTATCTTCGCTGACCAGTTGATGTATTTGGGTTTCCGTCAAGCGACGCGTTCAGGTGTGTCCGTCGGTATGGAAGACATGTTGATTCCACCAAACAAAGAAGCGATTATTGCTAAATCTGAAACTGAAGTTCGCGAAATTGAACAACAGTTTGAGCAAGGTTTCGTAACTGCGGGTGAGCGTTATAACAAAGTAGTCGATATTTGGGCACGTACCAACGACCAAGTTGCGAAAGCGATGATGGATAACTTGTCTTATACCGTTGTGAAAAACAAACAAGGTGAAGATGAGAAACAGAAATCATTCAACTCGATTTATATGATGTCTGACTCGGGTGCCCGTGGTAGTGCGGCGCAGATCCGTCAGCTTGCTGGTATGCGTGGTTTGATGGCGAAGCCAGATGGCTCGATCATTGAGACTCCGATTAAAGCGAACTTCCGTGAAGGTTTAACAGTACTCCAGTACTTTATTTCAACACACGGTGCACGTAAAGGTTTGGCCGATACTGCATTGAAAACTGCGAACTCGGGTTACCTGACCCGTCGTCTTGTAGACGTGGCACAAGATTTGGTTATTACTGAATCTGACTGTGGTACAGCTGGCGGCTTGGTGATGACACCATTCATTCAGGGTGGTGATGTCATCGAGCCATTACGTGACCGCGTATTGGGTCGTGTAACTGCTGAAGACGTACGTCGTGCATCTGATGATGAAGTTGTATTACCTCGTGGTACGTTAATTGACGAGAAAATCGCAGCTCAGCTTGAAGAAGCTGGTGTCGATGAAGTTAAAGTTCGTTCAGTTATTGCGTGTGAATCTACATTCGGCGTATGTGCGCGTTGTTATGGTCGTGACCTCGCACGTGGTCATTTGGTGAACCCAGGTGAATCTGTTGGTGTAATGGCTGCACAGTCAATTGGTGAGCCAGGTACACAGTTAACCATGCGTACGTTCCACGTGGGTGGTGCTGCGAGCCGAACTTCTGCTGCGAACAGTGTTCAAGTGCGTAACAAAGGTACTGTACGTTTCCACAACGTGAAAACTGTACAACATGCCAAAGGTCACTTGGTATCGGTTTCTCGTTCAGGTGAAATTGGTATTGCGGATGACTTGGGACGTGAGCGTGAGCGTTACAAACTTCCTTATGGTGCAAGCATCTTGTTGAAAGATGGTGAAGCTGTAGAAGCTGGCGGTATCGTAGCGACTTGGGATCCGCATACACATCCATTGGTAACAGAAGTTGCTGGTAAAGCACGTTTTAGCCAGATCGCTGATGGTGTAACTGCAACCTCTAAGACGGACGATGCAACAGGTATGACCACTGTTGAAATCTTACCTGTAACAGCACGTCCTGCTTCTGGTAAAGATTTACGTCCTGCAATCGTGTTGGATACAACCGATGGCGGCGAACAGTTCTACTTCCTGCCACAAAATACAATTGTAACTGTCCGTGATGGCGAAACGATTGGTGTGGGTGACGTTATTGGTCGTGTACCACAGGAATCTTCTCGTACCCGTGATATTACAGGTGGTCTGCCACGCGTAGCTGACTTGTTCGAAGCACGTAAACCGAAAGAGCATGCGATTCTGGCAGAAGTGTCTGGTATCGTGAGCTTTGGTAAAGAGACCAAAGGTAAGAACCGTTTAGTGATTACACCAGATGATGGCTCGGAAATTTATGAAGAGCTGATTCCGAAATGGCGTACCATGAACGTGTTTGAAGGCGAGCATGTCAACCGTGGTGAAACGGTGTCTGATGGCCCACAAAACCCACATGACATCTTACGTTTGAAAGGTGAAGTGGCATTAACCAACTATATCGTGAACGAAGTTCAGGACGTTTACCGTCTGCAAGGTGTAAAAATCAACGATAAGCACATTGAAGTTGTTGTACGTCAAATGTTGCGTAAAGTTGATATCACTGATGGCGGTGATACAAGTTTCATTAAGGGCGAGCAAGTGGATTACATCCGCGTTGTTCAAGAGAACCAAGCTGTCTTGGCTCAGAACAAGTTCCCTGCGAAGTTTGAACGTCAATTGATGGGTATCACCAAAGCATCGCTTTCTACTGACTCATTCATTTCTGCTGCATCGTTCCAGGAAACAACACGCGTGTTAACTGAAGCTGCTGTAACAGGTAAAGAAGATGATTTACGTGGCTTGAAAGAAAACGTTGTTGTGGGTCGCTTGATCCCAGCGGGTACGGGTCTTGCGTACCACTTAGAGCGTCGTCGTCAAGAGGCTGAAGCTGCGGAGTTTGAACTTCATAACGATTTCAGTGAAGTTGACCAGGCATTTAGTCAAGCGCTGAACTCAGACCAGTTCTAAGTTCCAGCAAATCAAAAAAGGCACCTTACGGTGCCTTTTTTGTGGAAAAACAAGCAAATGTTACAAAAACACATTACAGCATTAGCACTTGATTACTTAATCAAGGTAAATGCTTCATGAAAGCAGTCTATGCTACGTTAAATTGAGAGAGGAGAAATTCTAATGAAAAAAATGATGATGATTGTGAGTGTTGGCCTAATGTCAACCACATTGTTTGTGGGTTGCCAAAATGTAAGTCCAGAAAATAAGCGTATTGGTTCGGCTGCCATTGGGGGTGGTGCAGGTGGTGCTGTCGGAAAAGGTTTAGGCGGTAATATTGGTGCGGGACTGGGCGCTGCGATTGGTGCGGGTGTTGCTGCCAATGCAAAAGGTGCGAATAGTAAAAACACCAGAAACAGTGCGATTGGTGCTGGTGTGGGTGCGGCTCTGGGTGGTGCGGTCCTGGGTGGAGAAGCTGGTGCTGCGGTAGGTGGCGCACTGGGCGGTAGTGCTGGCGCAGCTTATGGTGAGAAAAAAGGCAAATACTAAATACTAGAATTTAGAAGTACGCCAAGTATTGTTTAAAAATTAGGAAGAAGCCCTTGTCTAGGATAAGGGCTTCTTTTCGTCATTTAAAGCGTCAATTTAGTGATATAAAAATGGAAAGTCTTTACAAAACATTAATCGATTCGGACATTCTAATAAGGCGGATTCAAGCGGCAAGTGCAACAGTATAAAAACCAGCCATAACTTCACTCGGTGTATACCAACCTAGGGTTTTTCTAGGACGATGGTTGAGTGCAAATTCTATCTGCTCTATTTGTTCCTTTGACACGTCATCAAACGATGATGATTTTGGCAGATATTGACGGATTAAACCATTCGTATTTTCATTTCTAGCTCGCTGAATAGACTTGTAAGGATCAGCAAAATACGTCTCTATGCCAGCATCAGTAATTCTTTTGTGTTCGGAAAATTCTTTGCCATTATCAAATGTCACACTATAAGCATGGCTCATTTGTAAACGATCTAGTGCACAAGTAATCGTTTGAGAGGATGCTCTCGTTGGCCCTAAATGAACAATATGTACATACAGGCTCTTTCGATCAACGAGAGTCAATAAAGCACCTTTATGATGTTTACCAATCACCGTGTCACCTTCGAAATCTCCTAAACGTTGTCGTTGATCAATGACCTGGTCTCGGCAGTGAATACTTGTTTTATCAATGATTTGACCCCTACGATCCGTGTTTTTGTAACCGCGTTTTCGATATTTCTTCTGATGCCTTAAGTGTAGATGAAGTTTACCACCTTTTGATTTATCTTGATAAATGTACTGGTAAATCCACTCATGTGAAGGTACATCCAGCCAACCGCGTTGTGTTAAAGCACCTGAAATTTGTTCGGGTGACCAGTCCAAACCAATCAAATAATCAATATAAGCGAAGGCAAATGCTGTCATTGATGATGAAGGACGGTACCGTCTTTGACTTGCAAATTTAGCTGCCTGTTGAGCTCTATATCCACGTTGCCCAGTATTTCTTTTTAATTCACGGTAGATGGTTGATCGTGAACGTCCTAACTCCCGAGCAAGGGTAGCGATTGAACTTTTACTTTTCAAAGTAGCATAAATTTCGTATCTTTCATCTTGAGAAAGTTGGGTGTATTTCTTCATTGTGTGCTTTCCAATTGCGAGTTGAAAAAGTCTAATGATTCTATGAATACACCTAACTTTTTCAACTAATTACAAATGTGTTGCACTTGGGATTTGAATCTGCGTAACACAATCAGATCAAATTCCCCATAAAAGAAGATTATGCTTTTTATTAGAACCAACAGGAGTGAGTATCGTCATGAAAAAAACAATGGGTTTAGTTTCTACTTTGATGTTATCGGCGGTGATGTTTACAGGCTGCCAGAATATGAGTGCGTCTGACCAGCGTATTGGTGCGGCGGCACTGGGTGGTGCTGTTGGTGGTGGTGTAGGTAACCATGTCGGTGGTAGTCTTGGTGCAGGTGTCGGTGCGGCAGCGGGCGCAGGTGTCGGTGCAAACGCCAAGGGTGGCAGCAGCAACTCAACCACAAGTAGTGCAATTGGCGCAGGTATTGGTTCTGTGATTGGTAAATCAATCTTTGGTGGTGATTCTGGTGCTGCGATTGGTGGTGCAATCGGTGGTGGTGCTGGTGCAGCCATTCAGGAGAAGAAAAAATAAGTTTTATCTGATTGATTTAAAAATGCCTGCTATTGTTTGCAGGCATTTTATATTTAGGTTCATCCTGAAGCGCTGGCTTTGGGTTTCTTACGACGGATGTATAAAACCTTTTCAACTTCTGCAATTCGCGTTCCCGCATCATCCACAATATTCAATGTATAGTTTCGAAACACAGATTCATGATTTTCAGCCAATTGCTTAATTTTCGCAATTTCAGTGGCACTGAGCTGTATATCGGCATAGACGGTGCTGCGACCTGGTGACAGGAAATTAATCGAGGCACTTTTATCCCACACAATGTATTTATGGCCTAAATGGTGCATCAGGATCAGCATATAAAATGGGTCAACCATTGAGTATAAACTTCCACCAAAATGTGTCCCAACAATGTTACGGTTTTTTCGGGTGAGCGGCATTTTGACACGGATGTGGTAATTGTCCATATCAATGGTTTCAATTGTGATTCCTGCACCACGGTAAGGTGAGTAGTGGTTGATCATAAATTTAGAAACCACAGGAATGGTTCGAATTTTTTTGAAAATGTCTTTCATGGTCAATTTTTTTTCTTGCAACTCTATTCATACTCCATAAGTATCATTTTTATCGTATCGGTGGCAATGGCTTTTCTATGACCATGCCGACTGAAAAAAAATGGGAAAGAATTATGCAAGTACAAGTAAAAACCGTCACCACATCTGATCAGCAAACACTTTGTGTCAAGACATGGGGTGATGAGAAAAAGACACCATTGGTGCTGGTACATGGCTATCCAGACAATCAGGAAGTATGGGAACCGATTATTGAGAAGTTGGTAAATGACTATTTTGTCGTGACCTACGATGTTCGTGGTGCGGGGTTGTCTTCCATTCCTAAACGCATCAAGCATTATCGTTTGCCACGTTTATCTCTGGATTTGCAGGAAGTGGTTGGTCAGGTTCTGCCAAACCGTAATTTTCATATGGCAGCGCATGACTGGGGTTCTATACAGTCGTGGGAATCGGCAACTGAGCCAAAACTAAAGGGTCGCTTATTGTCCTATACTACCATTTCGGGACCTTGCCTGGATCACGCCTCTCTGTATCTACGTGAGAAATTTAAGTCCGCTCCAAGCAATGTCTTGAAGATGCTGACTAAATCATGGTACATCGGCGCATTCCATTTACCATTGCTTGCGCCAACAGTTTGGACATTCTTTAGTCCAGAGAAATGGGGCAAGATTTTAAGTGGTCTGGAGAAAAAACAGGATCTACCATTGAATGCCAATATTGTGGCGGATGGTAAATATGGAATCAATCTGTACCGTGCCAACTTTATTCCATCCTTGACCCAGCCACGCCAGCGTTATGCACAGTGTCCTGTGCAGGCAATTGTATTGAAGCGGGATGCTTTCGTAAGCCCTGAATACATTACGGAATCCATGCCAAAATGGGTTGAGGAATTTGAATATGTTGAGCTGGATGCGAATCACTGGGCGGTACTGAGCCAGCCAGAAAAAATTGCCGATTATATTCGCCAATTTATCGTGAAAAATGCATAAATAAAAATCAACTGACGGCAATCACGGAATTTAAACTCTGGTAGAATGGCGCCCTCGTTTCATTTAGTTCAAAGTTATGTTCGCGATTATTGCAGCGGTTGCTGTTATGTTCGGCCTATCCCTGGGGCGGGTTCCAGTTGTTTTTGCACTTGTAATTGGAGCTTTAACGGGAGGTTTGTTGGCAGGTCTGGGGGTACAGGGTACGTTAGATGCATTTAATAATGGTCTAGGCGGCGGTGCTCAGATTGCACTTGCTTATGGGGTGCTCGGTGCTTTCGCTTTGGCGCTTGCCCGTTCTGGCTTACCTGATTTACTTGCCTATAAATTGGTTAAAAGTCTAAAAAATGATGCAGATATTGGTACCCAGAAGAAAGTGAAATTTCTCATTTTTCTTACAGTTGGTGCGGCTGCGGTGGCATCGCAAAATGTCATTCCAGTACATATTGCGTTCATTCCTGTCCTGATACCACCATTATTGATTGTTTTCAACCATCTACGCCTGGATCGTAGAGCGATTGCGTGTGTGCTGACGTTCGGTTTGGTCGCAACGTACATGTTTTTGCCAATGGGGTTTGGTGCGATCTTCCTGAATGATATTTTGGCGCACAACATTAACCATTTTGGTCAAAGCTACGGCTTTCATATCAGCAATGATCAAATTCCGCGAGCAATGCTGATCCCTGTATCAGGAATGTTCCTTGGGATGTTAACAGCGGTTTTTATCAGCTACCGTAAACCGCGAGATTATGAGGACAAGGCCTTGCATAATGTTGCACGTAGTATCGTGGGTGAAATGACCCAGGAGCAGCAAGCACCCCAGATTGCAAAGTTCACGTTATTCATGGCTGCATTTGCCATTCTTGCAACGATTGTCGTACAGCTCTATTCAGATTCAATGATTGTCGCAGGCTTGGTCGGTGTGGCAATCCTGAGTTGTGCTGGAATCTTTAAATGGAAAGAAGCCGATGATGTGATTGTGACAGGTATGCGTATGATGGCACTGGTTGGTTTTACCATGATTGCTGCACAAGGTTTTGCTGCGGTCATTGAAGCAACCAATCAGGTTCCTGAGCTTGTGAAAGCAACAGCAGGCTGGATTGGGGATAGTAAGGCCCTGGCTGCCTTTGTCATGCTCTTGGTTGGTCTTTTGATCACACTTGGTATCGGTTCTTCATTTTCTACCGTACCGATCCTGGCCATCATGTATGTGCCATTATGTTTGCAGTTTGGTTTTAGTCCGATGGCAACGATCGCAATTATTGGGACTGCCGCCGCACTGGGTGATGCGGGTTCTCCAGCCTCTGATTCGACTTTGGGACCAACCGCTGGTTTGGGTGTTGATGGTCAACATGATCACATTTGGGATACTGTTGTGCCAACATTTATACACTTTAATATCCCACTGCTTATTTTTGGCTGGATTGCTGCAATGGTTTTATAAAAAATTAAAACAATGTTTAGGCTCTATTTATAGAGCCTTTTTTATTGATGGAGGCCAAATTAAAAGCTGAACAGCAAATCTGCCAGAATATTGGACTGAATGATGTTGATATAAAACTGGCAACCATCTATCAGATTATCCTGCTGCATTGCCAATGGGCGGGCGGGATGCAGAAAAGGACAAGCAGTTCCACTGGTTAAAGCAGCGTAACTCCTATGGGGCCAATACACCATGCCTGAAACGTGCCTATGCACAGCGACAGTTGCAGCTTGACCAGTTGTTGCAGGGTCGCGTGCTGAGCCATGGGCCATTTTAATGGTGGCGCGTATAAAAAATTTAGTCATAAGCATTGAAAAATCATGGAAATACTCCATTCATAAATCATTCTAAATTTAAGCCTCACAAATAAGGAGTGATTTATGAGTGAACAAGCCTCAAAAAATTATAGTTTCCAAGCTGAAGTTGCTCAGTTATTGCATTTGGTGACGCATTCCCTCTATTCCAATCCTGAAATTTTCCTGCGTGAATTGATTTCCAATGCATCGGATGCCTGCGATAAGCTGCGTTTTGAGGGGATCAACCATCCTGAATATTATGAAAATGATCCAGACCTGCATGTTCGTGTCATTCTGGATAAAGACAACAAGACCTTGACCATTTCAGATAACGGTATTGGTTTAAGCCAGCAGGAAGCGATTGACAACCTTGGTACCATTGCAAAATCAGGCACCAAGGACTTTATGTCCAAACTGACAGGTGACCAGAAAGCCGATGCACAACTGATTGGCCAGTTTGGTGTGGGTTTCTATTCAGGCTTTATTGTTGCCGATAAAATCACGGTGGAGTCCCGTCGTGCGGGGCTGGATGCGGCCGAGGGTGTGCGCTGGATCAGTGGTGGTACAGGCGAGTTCGAAGTTCAGCAAATTGATAAGGCGAGCCGTGGTACAGACATCATTCTGCATTTACGTGATGATGCGCTGGAATATCTTGAGTCGTGGAAAGTTAAACAGATCATCAATAAATATTCAGACCATATTAGTCTGCCAATCCAGATGCAAAAAGAGGTTTGGCAAGAGGAAGAGGTTGCCGAGGGTGAGGAGCCTAAAGGCGGCCAAATGGTGAAGACGGATGAATGGGAAGCGATTAACTCAGCAAGTGCGTTATGGACACGTAATAAGAGTGAAATCACTGATGAGCAATACATCGAGTTTTATAAAAACCTGAGCCACGATTTTGCAGAGCCTTTGGCATGGGCGCATAACCGTGTTGAGGGCAGCACCGAATATACCCAGTTGCTGTATATCCCAAGTCAGGCGAAGCAGGACTTATTCACGCGTGAGGCAAAGGCGGGCATCAAGCTCTATGTTAAACGTGTATTCATCATGGATGAAGCAGACAACCTGATTCCAAACTACTTGCGTTTCGTTCAGGGCGTGGTGGACAGTGCCGATCTGCCGTTGAATGTCAGCCGTGAATTGCTGCAGGAAAGCCGTGATGTCAAAACCATTCGTGAGGGCAATGCTCGCCGTGTTCTAACCTTATTGGATAGCTTGGCAAAATCGGAAGATGAGAAAGATCAGGAAAAATTCAAGACCTTCTACACTGAATTTGGTTCAGTGTTAAAAGAAGGTCTGGGTGAAGATATGGCTAACCGTGAGCGTATCTTAAAGCTGTTACGTTATGCGACATCGACCAATGATGAAATCTCAACCTCTTTGGCTGACTATAAAGCCCGCATGAAAGAGGGGCAGAAAGCCATTTATTATGTGACAGCAGATAACTTAACCGCCGCGAAAAATTCACCACAGCTTGAAGTGTTCAAGAAAAAAGGCATCGAAGTGTTACTCATGGCAGACCGTGTCGATGAGTGGGCAATGAATTTTGTCTTTGAGTTTGATGGTACGCCATTACAGAACGTGTCTAAAGGTGCGGTGGATTTAGGTGATCTACAGGATGCGGATGAGAAAAAGGCGCTTGAGGAAGCAGCTGAACAGTTTAAACCTGTGGTGGAGCGTTTAAGCACTTCATTGAAGGACAAAACCAAGGAAGTCCGTGTGACCACCCGTTTGGTTGACTCACCTGCATGTTTGGTCACCAGTGAGGGTGAACTCTCTCCACAGTTGATCCGTATGCTGAAACAGGCAGGTCAGGCGGTTCCTGAAAGCAAGCCAACGCTGGAAATTAATCCTGAACATCCATTAGTGAAAAAACTGGAAAGCTCAGCACAGTTTGATGACCTTGCCAATGTGATTTTTGATCAGGCGGTGATTGCCGAGGGGGGCTTGCCAGAAGACCCTGCGGCTTATGTCAAACGCATCAATAGCCTGTTGTTGAAGTAGCCCCTTAAATAATAAAAACCTCTGATCCGTCAGAGGTTTTTTGTCTGTATGGATAACATTAAAGTTATCCACAATTATGCTGGTGTTTTCATCAGAACAATGTTTCAAAGCGAATAAAAGTACTGACATAATGGCTACGGTCTTCGCGGTGGTCATTGAAGTAGTTCAGGTCGCCCTGTACATAGAACCATTCACGCCACAGCGGTTGCCGCCATGAGACAAATGGCCCCCAACTGTTTAGGCGGAGGTCATTATTGTTGTAATAACCACCAGTATATATGCCATAGTTGAAATTGTTGTGGGCAAAAAATTGATGCTGGCGGAAGGTCCTGTTCTCCCAGGTCAGGTCATCATCCTGCTCATCGGCATAGATCAGGCTAAACTGGTTGGATAAAAGGGGCTGGTTGGGACGTGCGTGGGTCAGTTCCAGATTGGTGCGTAGATAATTTTCACTATCACTGCCGTAACGATAAATCTGTTCCGCATTGAAATGGAAGTCATTGCGTAGAGTCCAGTTTTTCTCAGCTCTTAAACGTAGATAGACATCATCGCCTGAACGGATACCAATATCGGCATCGGTCTCGAAAGGCAGGCGTTTGGAGAGGTTTGAAAAACGCAGGGCAATGGAGCCATTGTTGTCGCGTGTCTGTTCGGAATTAAGTCTTTTGTTGCCATCCTGATTCGGTTGATTGTTGATGTTGGCAATATTGTTGTCAAATTCATCGTCCAGCGTATCATCACCGAAGACCAGACTCAGGCGTTTCTCCAGAGTTGGGAGCTTGATCTTCCCACGAATACGGGGTTTCACCTCGTAATTGTCATATTCATTCCAGTAATTATCGAGCATAAAGCGGATGGTGGCGGAAGCAGGCTTTTCTGGATCTATCTCCCCAAACCAGTCATCAATCTTAACTGAGGTGCGGTCAGTCCATTCGCGGATAGTGCGCTGTTTGCGATCAATCCATGTTCTGTCTTCCGTTTCCGCCGTTGGCGGCACAATCGGCTGATTGGACTGTTCAGGAAAAACGATTGGGGTCGCATCCACCCATTTTGGAATATAGTCCAGAAAATTTTCAGATGTCGCCGCTTCTGTCTGTGGAGGTTGGGGCTGCGGTGGATTCTGTGGCTCAATGTTTGAAGCCGCATAGACCATGCTGGTTGAACCTAAAGAGCACGCCATAAAGCTATAAAATAGAGGTCGTGACACTGTTTTTGGGAAAATCATCATAATGCAGGCTTATATATTGTTCTTACCCCCACTCTTGATGATTTACTGAATAAAATCAAGTGATAGACACAAAAAGTAGTCATATCAACAAAGCTTGTTGACACTTGGTTGGAGGATATTTCAGAGGTAGATAGTGAACAGGTCAATCAGTGGAAAATAAGGGCTTGCAATAAAAGTCCATCATCTCCAGCCACAACTGGAATGTTGTAGGAAAAAATGATGGACTAAGGGGTAAAATTTAGGATGGTTTTAAGATGATTCTGAGGCCGCACTGCTTTCCAGTGCCTGATAAAGGTCATGTACAGAAATGGGTTGTGGCAGGCGGCTAATCACCTGACGGATCAGTTGCCAGGTATATCCCTCGGCACGGTCCAGCAATAGGTATGGATAGGCCTGGTCTTCACTGGATAGCCTAACGCGTTCCGAACCGTGAATGATGCGGATTTTCTGGCGTTCCCTTAACAGGATAACAGGGGTTAGGAACGTTGCCGCAGTTTCCTCGAATGGAATGAATTTCTGAGTATTGATAAATGATACAGGGATATAAGGATATACCCGCTGGTCGCGCTGCCAGACCAGAGTACCATTCATGACACATTCATTAAACAGGGTTTCATGCTGGTGGTAATGCTGCTTGAAATTTGTCCAGCTGGTCTGGTGGATGGAGCTGGTTGTGGTGTGACGCTGGTCGGTATAGGCCTGTAGGATGGTGGTCGCATATTCAATGTTGTGTGTACCCACGAGCACCACATAATGCGAGAACTGGCCTTGTGCATACAACTGCTCTGCAATAAAAACCTGTGCAGATTCCCAGATCGGCTGTACATCATTTTCTGCCTTGAGATAGAGCCAGTCGATTTTAATGTTCTGGTCAATGTCATTGTGCAGATCAACACGGTAAAGCGAAGGGAATGTACGTGCGTCTACACGTTCCAGACGACAGAGCAAACCATCCAGATTAAAGTCTTTCAGTGCAATTGGCTTGGCCTTGTTCAGGTTTGCTGCGGGGCGTACATTCTGTTTAAAACCAGATTTGGCGCGTGTGGCGGTCGCCGTGGATGCAACAGGTTGTATTTTTTCCTGAATAAGTGCTTCCAGTTGAATCTGAAAGTTCGCTGTTTCCTCTCTCATTATAGATAGCGCATCCTTATGAGCTGCCTGACCTGAAAGGCCATCTGCCGAATTCTGTTGCATGGGTTCCAGAACAGGGATGAGGTGGTCAAGCTCATCATCTGTTTTTACATAGTCGCTGGCATGGCGCTGTAGCCATTTTAACGCATCCTGAGATGAGTTCATCCACGGGCTTTTAAGGAAAGACAGGGCAGGGCGAATCACCCACACTTGCCAGTACTGTGCCTGACGTAAGGCGGCCCAGCCCATGTCCCCAGAAGCAAACAGGGCATTTTCAACGCGCCCCATAAAGTTAAAGGTGCCACGATAGGTCATGGTGTAGCCATAATCTGCGAGTTCTTCTGCGGAAAAATCTTCATTCTGGATAAATTGTTTAAACGGGATCAACTGGTCCTGAAAGGCAGGGTCATCACAAGATGCACAAATGTCTTTAATACGTTGTTTTGATTTTGCAATTTCAAAAAGCGAAGTTTTATTGTCATTGAGCCTATCAATGAGAGTTTTGAGCTCATCAACCAAAAGAGCTTTCTCTAATACGTCCATCAATAGTTTCCTTAGAGATAGGCTTGAGCCTGTTTTAAATAGTGAAGCAGTACAATATTGACAGCAATCCCTAACAGTCTGTATTCAGTTGTAGTCGTTGAAGGATGCTGTTTCGCCCACGTTACAAGCTGTTCAATGCATATTTGTTCTGGTGGGGTCCGACCTTTAATGAGGGCTTGTAACGCTTGCATTTCCATAACAAAAGAATGTCACTTTATGACGATTATAGAAGAAAACAATGCAAAATCCATAGCCTATGAGTTAGTGAAAAATCTCATTTAGCTATTCCAAATAGAGAAATTGTTCATGGTTTAGCTTTGAAAATAAAAACATTTTAAAAGTATGCATCGGTTAATTAGATCAAAAAACTAAATTGTATCTATAAATTTATGGCTGAGTTGTGACTAGCCGCACATATCTGCTGATGAAAAGTCCAGCGAAAAGGAGCGCTTAAAAAATGACAGAATGATGACCCTGGATAAAAGGTGGTTTTTCGATGATAAAAGTTTGATATAAAAAGGAATTATACAGATCTGTATATGAGTGGGTAAGCTACGGACTGATGTTGAAGCTTACCCAATGACCAGCATTATTGAGGCTTGATTTCGCAACTTTCATCATTACATTGCGCAGCAGCATTCTGCTCAATTTCTGTTATTGCCGACTGCGCCTGTTGCAGCGCCTGCAAGAAAATCTCACGTGGCTGTGCACCAGAAAGTGTGAGTTTCTGGTCAAACACGAAAAACGGTACCCCTGTGATATTGAGCTGTTCGCGGGCAATTTTTTCATCGTGACGAACGAAATCGGTCAATTCATCTGAATCAAGCACATACTCGACTTCGGCATTGTCCAAACCAATCCGAGAGGCAATTTCCTCAACCACCTCACGCTCACCAATCGCTAGCCCCTCAGTCATGTAGGCATGGAAAAAGGCCTCTTCCGCCTCATTGCCCAGACCCTTGCTCTGTGCCAGATGGATGATGCGGTGGGCATTGAAGCTGTTGCCTGAGTTGGCTTTCTGCCATTGAAAATCAATGCCTTCAGTAGCCGCCATTGCAGCTACATGACGTTGCATCTCCTCCATTTCGGCATAGCTTCGGCCATATTTTCTGGCTAGGCGCTCAGTATTGGAGCCCTCATGTTTTGCAGGTGCGTTTGGGTCAAGTTCATAACTGTGCCAATGCACCTCCAGTTCAATACCTACCTCTGCCGCCACATGCTCAAGACGTTTTTTACCGATATAACAAAAAGGACAGACCACATCTGACCAAATATCCACACGCATGGCGTATCTCTTCAATTCTAGTTAAACAGATAATAGCGGTGAAGCCAGTCAATTTAAAGCGATGAAAATGTAATGCTCCGTTACGAGAAATGAAATAAAAATCAATTAACAGTCTATGTTTGATTGATTAAACTTAAATTCAGAACATAAAAAATATAAATATACTTGGAGGCTGTATGCGCCGTTTTTTATTATTTTTAACTGTAGTCGTGATTTGTTTGGGTACATTCTTTTTCTATCAGTATCGCGTAAAGCAAAATGCAGCCAATACCGAACAAATGTTTGAAATTGTTATGGCTGAAAAAATGCGCGAACTCTATGATCAAGCGCAGGATTGGAGCAAGCCTATACAACTCAACGTGCATGATGATCGTTTATCTGGTGATTATAAGTTGATGTCCGAATTTCTACTTAGTTATTGGATGCAAAATGTTGAGGCAAGAAACGTTTATTTAAGGCAACTCAAAGCAGCAAATTGGGATACTTTTTTAGATGTCGAACGTTTAGATCAAGACCGTCAAAAAGGTTATCGTGAGACTGAAAAAATGCTTCATGATGTTCGAAAAATCTCGACTGAATACGGAATAAACAGACAGAAAATACAGGCAGATTCACTTGAACAAGCAAAAAATCTTGCCATTCATAATGAAATGAGAAAATCCTTACAAGAAAAATTGCAAAATAACCTGAAAACAGACAAGGAGCATGACATTTTTCCGATTGAACAACAAGTTATTGAGAAAGCACAAGCGATGTTTGATATGTTAAAAACTTACCCTTGGCAAAGAGAAGATAACAAGATTCTTTTTAAGGAAACAGCACAAGTCAAAAAATTTAATGCACTTTATCAAGATGTGCTCAGCTTAAATCAGAAGATGGATAAAATTAAGCAAAACAATGTTGAAGTATTAGATCAAGAATTATAATTTCGTGATGCAATGGTGCCTTGTATACATCATTGCATGACTGAGTGCGAGCTTAAGCTTAATCAAAGATCTTTTCTGCGGCTTGGAAAGGTAGACTCACCACATCAATCGCCACTGCAAATGGCAGCAGAACCAGTTTTTCGAAAGGATTCATGCCAGGTTTGGATGTGTAGCTTTGCTCTTTCTGGGTATAAATAGTGACCTGATAAGGCTTGCTCAAGGCTTTTAATGAGGTCAGGTTATTGGCAGCAGGATAGACCACACCTGCCAGCTTAATATCGAAGCAAAAGCGTTGTGCTCTCATTCGTTCGTCACTGGAGGAAGAACATTCCTTGGCGCCATTTTCAATAAAAAACTCCAGATCTTTTTTGCTTAAATCCTCTTTAAGCTTTACATAGGAAAGTGGCAAAGTGCCCGAAAAATTTCCATCGTTCTTTTCAGAATAGAAAGTTAGGTCGCGTGTGATCTGAATATTTTTAGGGTCAAGCTTGCCAATCAAGCTCACAAACTGGGAGCCACCCTGTGTGAGGATATAGCTATTCTTTTGTCCTGCAATGACGATGCTGTCTCTGGGTAAATTCGGGGCTGCCTGTGCAGGCTGTCCGAAAGCAACCACATTGTCTTCAACCAAAGTGACTCTGGTGGTTCGATTATAGGTTTTACCATCTTTGGTGATGAGGGTTTTGGTAGCACAGCCAGTTAAAAATGTGGCAATGATTGCTGTACCAAGTGTTGCCTTGACTAGGGGTGAAAACATCCATTTACTCCTAATATTTTGAATTCTAAATTAAAATAATGATTGATATTGATATAATCCTGAAAGAACGATAATAAAAAATCTTTGTATAAGCGAGGGTTTTATCAACCAAATATGACCATATTTACAAAGATTAAACATAATCAGTCTCAAACATGGATTTTATCTTTGGTTCAAATTTTGAATCATGGTGACCGTTTATCTGAGCCATACTGAATTGAACAGCACTTTGTTGTAGCCTATTCATAGATGCTTTTATTTAACTCACTGTTTTCTTATGGATGAGAGATATTTGGAGCAAGCGATGAACTTTCTAAAACGATCTGTCTTTCTTTCCCTATGTGCTTTTATGGCATTACCAACCGTGCAGGCAGAAGAGGTGACTACATTGCCAACGATTCGCGTGATGGCTGAATCTGAGTTGCGTGAAGAAGTGGGACCTGTTCCATTTCAGGAAGACATGAAAGTGCGTCAGGCTTTGCAACACCGCATATATAAGACCCATAGTGATATGCAGAATGAGCCAATAAAAGAAAGCACAGTTACAGTCGATTATCAGCCGAAAGTAGACGATCCTGATCCATCGCAGATTCCATTGACATTGCAACCCTATAATATTTTTGCTGTGGCGGCGGGTTTTCAGTCATCAGACCCAACCAATGGGCTTTTTAAAATGTTGCAACCTTTTAATATTACTCGTGATAATGTCGATGGCATTCGTGATGGAACAATAAAAATTAATTTTGATGCGGTTTTGAGATTACAGCAGCAGATTCGGGATGAGTTAAAAAGTCAAAATCAATTTCTTATGCGCTAAAGATTTTGAATTGTTGTTGGGAAAACCCCCACATATATAATGCGGGGGTAGCCTTTTATTGTTTTAGATAACGTTCAAAAATCCTAGAGAAATCATAATTTTCTATTTGTTTTCTGCGCTCTGTAAACTTGTTTTCAACCTGGATTGTGGTTTGTGAAATAATATCTGGCAAGTTTAGCAAAACCTGTTCTGATAATTCACGTAAGGAAAACATATTATTTACAGCTTGCTGAGTGATGACTAGCGAATTCATTTGGCGTTCAATTTCTTTGCATGCTTCGCCAATACTAAATAGGGCTTTATATAGATCACGGACTTTTTCAATTTGTGATTTTTCAATATCAATTGAATAACTTGCACCACCGAGTTGGAATTTGATTTCGACGTCCCGATCAATTGTACCTGCTGTTTCTAGAAGTACCCGACTGATCTGATAGTGTTTATATGGATAGCGATAAAGGGTACGTTTTTTACTGACAGCACTGGTTCCATCTAAATGTATAAAGGCAGTATTGGTAAAGCAATACTCATCCGTTTTTGCTTTGATCAAGAAGAAAATCTTTTCATTGTCTTCATGGAAAATATAGTCATCAATATCAGTTTTATCATAATCTTGCGGTTCAATAATCTTACCGATATCACTGGTTCCCATTAAATCTGCTGCCATATTTTTAAACATTGTTAGAACCTTATCGTTTATTGGAGTTAGGATCATAATTGGCGAAGTATTGTTCTGTCTAGAGTGAACATTTGTGTTTTAAGAATTCAATACAGCCTTGAAATGAGTTTCTAGTATAAAAAATCCCCGCTTAGCACGGGGATTTTCTTTTTATCTCAGTGTTGATTACACACGTTCGATAATAGTCGCGATACCTTGACCAAGACCGATACACATCGTCGCAAGACCGATTTGAGTATCTTGTTGTTCCATCACGTTTAACAATGTTGTTGTGATACGTGCACCTGAACAGCCCAATGGGTGACCCAATGCAATCGCACCACCATTCAAGTTGATGATGTCTTGTTTGTCATAGACGCCTAAGCCTTTCATGACTGATAAGCCTTGAGCAGCAAATGCTTCGTTTAATTCGATAGTTTGGATATCCGCCATCGTTAAACCAGCACGTTTAAGCGCTTTTTGAGTTGCTGGTACTGGACCGTAACCCATGATCGCAGCATCACATCCTGCAATAGCCATAGAACGAATCACAGCACGTGGTTTTAAACCAAGTGACTGCGCACGTTCAGCAGACATCAACAACATTGCAGATGCGCCGTCAGAAAGCGCAGAAGAAGTCGCAGCGGTTACTGTACCTGCTTTACTTGGGTCGAACACTGGACGCAATGCCGCAAATGCTTCAAGGTTGGCATCTGGACGAATGACTTCGTCGACATCACATAAGATTTTGAAGCCATTTTGATCGTGACCTTCAACACCCACGATTTCGTTTTTGAAACGACCTTCTTGTGTTGCAGCCCATGCACGACGGTGAGATTCAACACCGAACGCATCTTGTTCTTCACGAGAGATACCGTTCATACGACCCAACATTTCAGCAGTTAAGCCCATCATGTTAGATGCTTTGGCATAGTGTTTAGACGCTTCAGGGTTAAGGTCGATGCCGTGCATCATACCTACGTGACCCATATGCTCTACACCACCGATGATGAATACATCACCTTGATTGGTTGCAATCTGTGCAGCAGCCGTGTGGATTGCTTGCATAGAAGAACCACACAAACGGTTAACCGTTTGACCGCCAGCAGTCTTTGGAATATCAGCCAATAAACCAATATTACGAGCAATGTTCATCCCTTGCTCTAAAGTTTGGTTGACACAGCCCCAGATGACATCTTCAACTTCATTGGTGTCGAACTGGTTACGAGCAACAAGAGCACGTACGAGTTCAGCAGATAAACTGTCGGCACGTACATTGCGGAACATGCCGTTACGTGATTTGCCCATGGCAGAACGAACGCCATCGACAATCACAACGTCACGTGGATTTAAAGTAGCCATTCACGTCGCTCCTTAACCGTAGAATTTTTTGTTGTTAGCAGCCATGTCACGCAACATTTGTGGCGCTTCATAAGCCTTACCTAAGTGTGCATATTTGTCGCAAAGGGCAACGTATTCAGCAACACCTGTTTGGTCGATATAACGGCATGGACCACCACGGAATGGAGGGAAACCTACACCCATGATCATCGCCATATCTGCTTCAGAAGCAGTTGCAACAATGTTGTCTTCTAAGCAACGAACCGTTTCGTTACAGAAAGCAAGCATCATACGGTCAATGATTTCTTGTGGATCAAATTCACGCTTTTCGCCAGTCACGAAAGGCGCAATGATTTCGTAAGCTGTTGGATCAACAGTTTTCGCTTTCTTACCTTTCTTATCTAACACGTATTTGTAGAAACCAACGTCATTCTTTTGACCAAGACGTTTTGCTTCATACATCGCTTCGATAGAACCTTTGTAGTCAGGCTTCATACGATCAGGGAAACCTTCAGCCATTACTTCTGCGCCATGTACACCTGTATCGATACCAACAACATCGATCAAGTATGCAGGACCCATAGGCCAGCCAAATTTCGCCATTACATTATCCACTTGCTGGAAGTCAGCACCGTCTTTAACGAGTAGGTCGAATGCACCGAAGTAAGGGAACAATACGCGGTTTACTAAGAAACCTGGGCAGTCGTTTACAACGATCGGTGTTTTACCCATTTTCTGAGCAAGAACAACAGTTGTTGCGATGGCTTCATCAGAAGTTTTTTCACCACGAATAACTTCAACCAATGGCATCATGTGTACTGGGTTGAAGAAGTGCATACCAACGAAGTTTTCAGGACGTTGTAATGCTTTCGCAAGGCGTGTAATCGAGATTGTAGATGTGTTAGATGCAATGATCGTGTTTTCACGAACATGCTTTTCTGTATCTGCAAGTACGATTTCTTTAACTTTAGGGTTTTCAGTTACCGCTTCAATCACGATGTCCACTTCTTTAAACTCATCGTAACTTAAAGTAGGACGGATGCGAGCAAGGGTTTCGCCCATTTGTGCAGGTTTCATTTTGTTGCGTTCAACTTGCTTTGTTAGCAAGCCATTCGCTTCTTTCATACCTAATGCAAGTTGTGGGTTCCCAATATCTTTCATGATGATTGGAGTGCCTTTGCTTGCCGCTTGGTAAGCAATACCACCACCCATGATACCCGCACCTAATACAGCTGCTTGGTTGACAGGGTGAGCACCTTTTTCATATTTTTTCGCAGTTTTCTTTACCACTTGGTCATTGATGAATAGACCAATCAGTGCGCCTGCTTGAGGTGTTACCGCAGCTTTGGCAAAGCCTTCAGCTTCAGCTTTTAAAGCACCATCACGGCCTAGGCTTGCGCCTGCTTGTAATGAATCAAGTAATAGTTTTGGCGCAGGATATTGTGCAGGATTTGCTTTTGCAAGAACCGCACCCTTCGCGCTATTGAATGCCATCATTTGTTCTAAGGCATTCAACTTTACTGGGTCTAATTTTTCTTGGCGTTTCGCTTTCCAGTTTAAACGACCTGAAATGGCTTGTTTTACCAAGTCAATTGCTGCTTCTTGTAGTTTGTCAGCAGCAACAACTGCATCTACAGCACCATCTTTCAGTGCAGCAGCTGGTTTTTTCGGGTTCGCCATTGCCATCCACTCAACAGCATTGTCGATACCGATTAAACGGCTTAAACGTACACTGCCACCGAAACCAGGGTATATCCCGAGTTTGATTTCTGGTAAGCCAACCTGTGCCTGCTCTGACATGACACGATAGTCACATACCAGACACATTTCAAAACCGCCACCCAATGCTGTGCCGTTGATTGCAGCAACTTTAGGGATGTCTAAATCTTCAAAGCTGTTGAAGATTTCATGGACAGGCATAAGCCAATCAACAATTGCTTGTTCACCAGCAGCGAAGTTGTCGCCAAATTCAGTAATATCTGCACCAACGATAAATGTTGATTTAGCCGAAGTAACGATTAAGCCTTTAATGTCGTTATTGGCTTTAACTGCAGCAATCGCTGCCTGGAAGTCTTCGATGGTTGCGCGGTTAAATTTATTAACCGACTCACCTTGTAGGTCAAAGCGGAATTCTGCAATTCCGTCCGCAAGCATTTGGACGGTAATGGCATTGCCAGCGTGGATCATGCCTGATCTCCTTGTTGTGGAGGATTCTAAGTTGATGTCATAAAGCTTATGCGCCTGGAAAGGCGCAAAAATGCTTCGCTAATCTTACGATAACTATATCCAAAAAGAACATAACAAGTTGTATCAAGCCGTGACGCGAGGGTCATCAATTTGTTGTAACTCATCGATTGTGTGAATCAGCTAGGCCATAAAAATGGGATAACAGTGTATTCCACTTTATTCAAAGATGGGTTTGGATAGAGGATAAATATCGTTTTTGTTCGATTTAAGTAAGGAAAATTGGTGTTTAAGTACTTAAATTTGGTAAAATAGTCGGCTTATTTTTTATGTGCGATTTGGAAAGTTTGCGATCAAATTGACATTGGGTTTTCATTTGGGCAGGTAGAGTAAGTTATGATTAAGTGGATCATATTAGCGATATTTATCATTTCTGCGCTTTATATTCAGCGCCGTGGTAAAGTGAAACATTCGTTTTATCGTCAGTTTTTTGACCATTCAACCATTCTCGCACCCATTAATTTTTTAATGTACCTCTTTTCCAGAGTGCCAAACCAGCCGTATATCGATACCCAGTATTTTAAGGATTTAAAGATTCTTGATGAACACTGGGAAATGATTCGTGATGAGGCCAAGGCTTTATATGACAAAGGTGGGATTAAAGCTTCAAGTAGTTATGATGACTTGGGTTTTAATTCTTTCTTTAAAACAGGCTGGAAACGTTTTTACCTGAAATGGTATGACTCGGCACATCCATCTGCTGCTGAACTCTGCCCGAAAACAACCGCTTTATTAAAGACATTACCTAGCATTAAGGCGGCAATGTTTACTGAGTTGGCACCAGATAGCCGTTTAGTTCGCCATCGTGATCCTTATGCGGGTTCATTGCGTTACCATTTAGGTTTGATTACACCAAATGATGATCGCTGTTTTATTGATGTTGATGGGGAGCGTTATTCATGGCGTGATGGTGAAAGTGTGGTGTTCGATGAAACCTATATTCACTATGCGGAAAATACCACTGACCAGAATCGTATTATCTTTTTCGCTGATGTGGAACGTCCATTAAAAACCCGTTTTATGCAAAAGTTTAACCACTGGTTTGGAAAAAGTGTCATGACCGCAGCTAGTTCACCTAATGAGGCAGGCGATCAAACAGGTGGCTTAAATAAAGTCTTTGGTTATGTTTATCAAATTCGTATCAAGGCCAAAGCGTTAAAGGCTAAAAATCGTCAGCTTTACTATTTCCTGAAATGGTTCATCATGTTAGGGCTATTTTTCTTAATTTTTATTCGACCTTATGTATTTTAAGTCTGAATGAGATCAACGCCCGAAAGGGCGTTTTTTTATAACGATGATTTAGTTATTTATTTGTTTATTAATATTGGCAAAAACAAGTTCAGTTGAGTACTCAAGATTATATTGAATCTTATCCAACCCAAAATCTGTCACATGTAAATGAACTAGCCTGTGATTTCTTTAATGGGTCTGCATTTAAGAGTGTGGATAAGCTGCTGAATAAGGCTTTCTAATTGGATACTTGCCAGCGGTGTTGGAAAGATGGATTTCAGTTGACCAGACTTGAAATTCATCTACTCAGGCTACATCATCAAAACATTACTAATGATGAAGTCTGCTGTGAATCCAAACGCGCGTGAACATATTGAAAAAATCCTGACTCATATGACTCAATTGCCTGGTGTTTATAAAATGCTCGGCAAAGATGGAGAATTACTGTATGTCGGAAAAGCCAAAAACTTAAAGAATCGTGTATCCAGCTATTTTGTTAAAACCATTGACCATCCCAAGACACAGGCTCTAGTTGCGCGAATTTATGACATCGAAAGTTTAGTTGTTCGTTCTGAAACAGAAGCATTGTTACTTGAACAAAATCTGATTAAATTACATCGTCCACCATACAATATTATGTTGCGCGATGATAAGTCCTATGTCTATATCTTTGTCTCGGCAGACAAGCCCTATCCCCGCATTGCCAGTGGCCGTGGCAAGGGCAAGCATCAGGTCGGCAAGTTTTTTGGGCCTTATCCCAGTGCTTATAGCGCTAGAGATACGCTACTTGTATTACAAAAATTATTTAATGTGCGCCAATGTGAAAATAGTTATTTTTCACAACGTAAACGTCCTTGTTTACAGTATCAGATTAAACGTTGTACAGCGCCTTGTGTCGGTTTGATTAGCCCTCAGGACTATAAGGAAGATGTGGATAATTCGATCCGTTTTCTACAGGGTGATACCAGGGAGCTGAATCAGGAACTGATTGGGAAAATGGAACAGGCCGCCGAAGCACTGGAATTTGAAAAAGCGGTGTTCTATCGGGACCGTTTGGCCTTGCTACGTGAGGTTCAGGCACAGCAGGCGGTATTTAAGATCAAGGGTGAGGCCGATATTTTGGCGATTGCCCATCAGGCAGGCGTAACCTGCGTCCAGATCATGTATGTGCGGAATGGGCGTATGCTGGGCGGAAAAAGTTATTTTCCTGATATGTTGGGAGATGACCTGGGCCAGATGCTTACTGATTTTATGGCCAACTTCTATTTTCAGGTGGCGGATGAGGTGCCAACTGAGTTGATTGTGAATGTCGATGTACCTGACCGAATACAGCTTGAAGAGGCCTTGCAGCAAACCTTTAATAAAAAGGTGCAGATTAAGTATAAAGTGCGTGAAACGCGGGCAGAATGGCAAGAGCTGGCACAAATGAATGTGCAGCATGCGATTAAAGGCAAACTCAGCAGCCATTTGGAATTGAACGAGCGTTTTCATCAACTTGAACAAGTGGTTGGTCGTCCCATTGACCGAATTGAATGCTTTGATATCAGTCATACTATGGGTGAAGCACCGATTGCTTCTTGTGTGGTGTTTGATCAGGGCGGTGCGAGAAAGCGCGATTATCGCCAGTTTGCGATTCAGGATATTACGGGCGGGGATGATTATGCGGCGATGCGTCAGGCACTGATCCGTCGCTATAAAAAGAATATGTTGCCTGATCTGCTCCTGATTGATGGCGGTAAGGGGCAACTGCATATGGCCATGGAGGTGATGCTGGAACTCCAGCTCGATGCCTTTATGATCGGCGTGTCCAAGGGTGAGGGGCGTAAACCGGGATTAGAAACGCTGCATTTTACCGATGGCACCAAGATTCAGCTAGCAGAAGACCATAAGGCACTTCACCTGATCCAGCAGGTTCGAGATGAAGCGCATCGTTTCGCCATTACCAAACATCGAGCTAAGCGTGATAAACGCCGTAGTAGTTCAGTTTTGGAAGCTATTCCTGGGCTAGGGCCAAAACGCCGTCGTGATCTACTCACTCATTTTGGTGGTATACAAGGTGTTTTAAAAGCCTCGGAAAAAGAGTTGATGCTGGTGCCAGGCCTAGGAGAAGTGATGGCAGGGACAATTTATAAAATTCTGCATGAATAATTTGACCGATTGGCTCAATCTCTCAATGACTGATGCGTCAATGATCATTCACAAACAGGTAAAAACATTTAAAGATAAGATGGTTTGACAATTAAGGAAAGATAATGTCATTGCTTCCGCTGTATCAACAGGTTGAACATCAAGAGTGGATTGACATTCCCTCAGGATGGTTACAAGGTCGCACCGTATTTGGCGGTTTAGTTGCAGGATTATTAATCCAAAAGGCACAGAGTGTGGTTCATGATACAACAAAGCAGTTATTGAGTTGTAATGTGACCTTTGTTGGTCCTGTGCAAGAAGGGCAGGCTAAACTCACGGCGGAAGTGTTGCGAGAGGGTAAATCGGTTACAACCTTAGAAGTGCGGTTATGGCAAGCAGATACTGTACAAAGTATTTTAATAGCAAGTTTTGGTTCGCAGCGTGAATCTCGGATTCATGTGCAAAATCTACCGCAAGTTCCTGATTATCCACTGCCAGCACAGTTGGAAAAAACAGCTTATATTGAAGGCTTAATGCCACAATGTTTTCAACAGTTTGAACTATGTTGGGCTGAAGGGTATTATCCAATGGCTGGCAGCAAAGTGCCTGACTTTGGTGGATGGTGTCGTTTTATTCCTCAGTTGCATCCAAATCGCGAAATGAAACTAGCCGATCTATTTGGATTGATGGATGTGTGGCCACCGGGTGTGTTGCCCATGTTTAAAACCCCTGCACCTGCAAGCTCATTAACTTGGCAAATTACCTATTTGCAGCCGATTGCTCATCAAGTACAGGATTGGTTCAAATACAAAGTAGTGACTGAATATGCTGAACATGGTTATTCAACCGAGTATGCTTATCTTTGGGATGATGAAAATCGACTGATTGCGGTACTTCGACAAACAGTTGCCGTTTTTGCCTAGTCGACACTGCCGTGCATTTCGTATAAAGTTGCTTACACATGGATACAATCTCGGCACATCCTTTGTGCGACATGCATATTTGATGCGAACAACATGGCGGTGTTTATGAGCACAGGGCGAATCCTGAACATTCCTAATATTTTAACTTTGGCGCGTATCGCCCTCATTCCTGTATTTTTGGCAATTGCCTATTGGCCGCCTGCCATTGGGATTGCTGAGCATCATGGGGGAATGATGCGACATCTGATATTGACCGCAATCTTTGTTCTTGCGGCAGTGACAGATTGGTTCGATGGGTATTTAGCTCGAACTTTGAATCAGACTTCTGCTTTCGGGCGTTTCCTAGATCCTGTTGCTGATAAGCTGATGGTTGCGGCGGCATTGATTGTACTGGTGCAATGGCAACCGACCATTTCAATGGCTTTTGCGGCGATTGTGATTATTTCCCGTGAAATTACTGTTTCAGCATTGCGTGAATGGATGGCTGAATTGGGTGCACGTACCAGTGTGGCAGTTTCTACGGTAGGAAAGTACAAAACAGCATTTCAAATGATTGCGATTAGTGTGTTTCTGCTCAACTGGAAACCACTGGAAATGTGGGCCTATGCCTTGCTTTATGCGGCGGTGATTTTGACGTTGTGGTCGATGTTTATTTATATGAAAGCAGCATGGCCCTATCTGAAACAACCGTAACTATTTTTCTGTATTGCCATATAAATTATAGTCAAACTACTTTATTATTCATACAGGATTCGAAAAAAACTCGAAATAATTCATAGACTGAGTTGTATTGGTTTTATAATGATTTGACTATAGCTCTAATTTATTGGCGAATGTGAATCCAACCTTTAGCTGGGTACGTTTGGCCCAGCGTGTGCCTGTTAAAATTATGCTGGATGAGCAACCACAGAATCCGTTGGCCTTTGTTTCAGGACGAACAGCAACGGTTAGAATTATTGAGAAATGATCAAGGCGTAATCCCAGCAGGATCACGATACCAGCTTTGAATCAGCAGTGCAGCAGCAAAACTATCTGCTGACAAACGTTTAGCCTGCCCCTTGTTCTGGTAAAACTCAAGTTCTTCCCTTGCTTCACGGGTGGTCAGGCGTTCATCTACCATCCATGTTTCAATATTGGTCTGATGGCGTAAACGCCGTGCAAACTTACGCGCACGTGCTGACAGTTCAGATTCACTATCATCCATATTCAATGGTAAGCCAACCAGAAACAGGTTGGGTTGCCATTCCCTGACCAGTTTTAACAACTGATTCCAGTCAGGAATACCATCTTTCATGGCAAATAATGGCAGGGGAGTGGCACTTTCAATAGTGGATTGACCAATTGCCATCCCCATTTTCTGGGTGCCAAAATCAAAAGCCATGATGGATTGGGACGCTTGCATATCAGGCATGACCAATTTCAGACGCAAACCAGGTACGGTCTACCCCAATTTTTTTATAGGCAGCATCCCAGCGATCGTTATAAGGCAGGTTGAAAATCAGGTCCATGTCAGATTCACAGATCAGCCAGTCACCCCGTGCAATTTCTTCCTCAAGCTGGTGTTTGCCCCAGCTCGCATAGCCTAATGCAATCTGGTAACGCCCAACACCCTCGTTATGCGCAATCGCATCCAGAATATCCTTGCTGGTGGTGATACAGACATTCTCGCCAACCGCAATCGACGAGTGCCAAGTCGGTTGGCCCGTATGCAGCACAAAGCCAGCTTCAGGACGTAAAGGGCCACCCTGCAAAACCGCATGTGGCTGTACGTTGTCTGCATCGATCTCCAAATCGTTGAGGAGTTCCCTGATCTGTAGGTTTGATGGGCGATTAATCACGATGCCCTGAGCACCATCCTCATCATGACGAGCAACATAAATGACTGTGTTTGCAAAGAAGTCATCTGCCATGTCTGGTGGAGCGATAAGACAACGGTGAGTTAAATATTGTTTCGTCACCTAGGCGGTTCTCCATCAAAACAAGTCCCACTTTAAAAAGGGGATTTAGGGGGATTAAATAATAGGTTGTTTTTATCAACATACAAGAGTTGATTGGATTTCGCCAATCATTTTCTGATATTTTGTTGCATAAACTAGGCTGACTGGAATTTGAGCTGACGCAACTGTCTGGCGTGCTGCAAGGTGGTTTCGCTAATTTCAACACCACCAGACATGCGGGCAAGCTCCAGAATACGCTGTTCTTCATCCAGTTCAATGATGGTGCTACTGGCGGGGTCGGTCTGTTGTTTCTTCACCAGCAAATGCTGGTCAGATTGTGCTGCAACCTGAGCCTGATGGGTGATACAAAGTAATTGTACATGCTGCGCCAAGTCAGCCAATAAACGCCCCACCACTTCAGCTGTGCCGCCACTGATCCCCACATCGATTTCGTCAAATACCAACACCTCAGATTCGGTTTTTTCAGCATTCATGACCTGCATCACCAGGGCGATACGTGACAGTTCACCGCCTGATGCAACACGGGCCAGCGGTTGTGGTGGAATACCCTTGTTGGCCGTGAATAAGAGTTGAATAAAGCTTAGACCCTCGGCATTGGCTGCTTCCAGGGGTTCAAACTTAAACTCAAAATATGCTTCTGGTAATGCCAGTGGTTTGACTTGCTCAGTCAACTGTTTTGCCAATGGAATGGCAGCTTTACGACGGATTTCATCCAGATGCTGTGCCTGTTGCATAAACTCCTGATAGGAAACTTCAACCTGTTCCGCCAGAGTTTCAGGATCTTCCAGTTGATGCAGTTGCTCTAGCTCTTGTTGCCAGATTTCATATTCCTGTTTCAGCAGTTCAGGCTGGGTACGGTATTTACGTGCAAGGCGGTGAAAAACTTCCAGTGTTGCATTGAGCTGTTCCATGCGCTCAGGATCAAAGCTTTGACGGTCAATAAACTGACGTAGGCTGGAGGTGGCGTCATCAATCTCACTTTGTGCATTTAACAGTGAATTGTAGATACTGGAAAGCTGTTCACTGCGACCCGCATGCGACTCTAAACGACGAATAATGGAAGCGATTTCCTGCGTGATGTTTTGCTCAGCTTCATCCAGCACATTCAGGCTATAAGCACAGTCCTGCATAATGTGTTCATGGTGACTAAGACGGTCAAATTCCTGTTCAATCTCTCGATAATCGGTTTGAATCACATCTTCCAGTTCTTCTATCTGTGATTCCAGAGTGTGTAGTCTTTGAATTCGGGTGGTCTGTGCATCTAAGGCGGCTTGATGTTGTCGGATATTTGTTTGCCATGTCGCATAGGCTTCACGTACTGCATCAGCAGGAGCGGCAAAGTTGCTATAACGGTCGAGCCAGTGTTTTGGATAGGGCGGTTCAAGTAACTGCTGTTGGCTATGCTGGCTATAGAGCTGGACCAACAAACGCCCAATTTCTTTCAGTTCAGCCAAGCTACCTGGACGACCATTAATCCACGCCTTGCTGCGTCCAGTGGCAAAAATCACACGTCTTAAATGAATTTCACCTGAATCATCATCCAGTTCATGCTCAGCCAGCCATTTAGCCTCTACACTATCGGGTTTATAGCTAAAGACAGCGGTCACATCGGCCTTATCCGCCCCATAGCGTACATAATTGGTGTCGGTACGTTCCCCCAGACATGCGGAGAGTGCATCTAACAATAATGATTTGCCGGCGCCAGTTTCACCAGTCAGCACATTGAAACCCTGTTCAATGTCCAGTGCCAGATGGTCGGCAAGTGCAAAATTAATTAAAGTTAAATGGGTGAGCATAAATGCATCCAATGCACAGAATATTTTGCTTAAAGATAAAGAAGTTTTATCCTAGCGACAAGAGTGAATTACGCTTGGCAATATTAAAAAAATAAAATCAACAGGGACTAAATATGGGAATAAAAATTGCTAGTTTTGCATAAGGAAATGGATTGATTAGTTGCGATGGCACAATTAAACTACGTCCAGCATAATCTAATATAAATGCGGCATTATTTGGAGAGTACGCATGAGTTCAGTGCAGTTTGATCATGTAACGGTCATCAAAAAATCGAATGTGTATTTTGGTGGGGCATGTATCAGTCATACAGTACAGTTTGAAGACGGTACAAAAAAGACTTTAGGTGTGATTCTACCCACTGAGCAGCCTTTAACCTTTGCGACCCATGTGCCAGAGCGTATGGAGATCATTTCGGGTGAATGTCGGGTTAAAATCGCCGACAGCACTGAAAGTGAATTGTTCCGTGCGGGGCAGTCTTTCTATGTGCCAGGCAATAGCAAGTTTGACATTGAGACGGATGAAGTCCTTGATTACGTTTGCCATTTAGAAGGCTAACCTATTCGCGTCTAAATCGGGTACACTAGATTTAATGGAAATCCTGTAAAAGTCATTTTGCAGGATTTTTATTTTTATGAAATCTCCTTTTATATTCCGCTTTCTTAAAGAGGTCGTTCATGGCAAAACCTGAATATTATTATGGCGTTCATTCAGTGGAGTCATTGCTGGAGCTGGAGCCTGAACGAGTTTTGACCTTATTCACCCTGAAAGGGCGTGATGATCAGCGTCTACAAAAGATTTTGCAGTTGGCTGAACCTTTTGGGATTAGTGTACAGAAAGCCAGCCGAGACAGTCTCGAAAAACTGGCAGGTCTGCCATTTCACCAAGGTGTAGTTGCTGCAGTTCGACCACATCCAACTTTAAATGAAAAAGATTTGGATCAGTTAATGCAGCAATCACCTGATGCTTTATTGTTGGCATTGGATCAAGTCACTGATCCGCATAATCTAGGGGCTTGTATTCGTACTGCTGCTGCAATGGGGGTGCAAGCCGTGATTGTACCGCGTGACCGTTCAGCAAGCTTAACCCCGACAGCACGTAAGGTTGCCGCAGGTGGTGCTGAGAAAGTGAAGTTTATTCAGGTCACCAATTTGGCTCGAACATTGGCGCATCTCAAAGAAACAACACATAGCCGTGTGATTGGCACTATGCTGGACGAAAAGGCATTGCCTATTCAACAGTGTGATTTTAACGGTCCAGTGGTGATTGTGATGGGGGCGGAAGATACAGGATTAAGGCCTATAACCCAGTCGCAATGTGACCAAACCGTTTATATCCCTATGTCTGGTGATTTACAAAGTTTAAACGTCAGTGTGGCGACAGGGATGGCACTTTATGAGGCATGCCGACAGCGTAATGCTGTATAATTCACACAATTATCGTCAATGTAATTAAAAATGACTGCTCGCACGCAAGGCTATCTGTTCGTTTGTATCACCATGTGCATCTGGGGCGGTTTTACCATTCTCTCCCGTTTAAATCTGCACTGGCATGTCAGTGCCTGGGACTTGGTGGCAATGCGTTTTGCGATTGCTTTTATCATTCTCATGCCTGTGCTGGTGTATAAAAAAGATTTAGCTTTCTTATGGCATCCACGTCCAGTCATTTTAGCCTTAACAGGTGGTTTAGCTTACTGTCTAACGGTTTATACTGCTTTTTTACATGCACCAGCAGCGCATGCCGCAATTTTTCTCAATGGTTGTATTCCACTGTGTACTGCCGTAGCTGCTTATTTATTGTTTAAACAGCCTTTTGATAAACATACCTGGCTCAGTCTCAGCATTATGTTGAGTGCTCTGGCATTGATGAGCTACCTGATGTTGCATGAGCAGGCTTCTGCTTTTGGCCTTGGCGATATTCTCTTTTTTCTGAGTGCGGTTTGGTGGGGCATCTTCACTGTATTGTTAAAACAATGGAAATTATCAGCCTGGCATTCGATGGCAAGTGTGGCCATTTGGTCAGCACTGATTTATTTACCGATCTATATCCTGTTTATTCCTAAACATTTTCAGGAAGCAGAGCCTGTCCATTTGCTGGTACAGGGTGTATTTCATGGTGTTTTGGTGGTGATTATTGCAACCCTGACCTATGTTGCCGCAATTGAACGTTTGGGTGCATTTAAAACGGGAAGCATTGTGACCTTGGCGCCATTTATTGCTGCTATCATTGCTGTACCTCTGTTAAATGAACCTTTGAGTCCAGCGATTATGTGTGGATTAGTGGGTATGGGTATTGGCGCTTTACAACCATGGCGCTGGTTCCGTAAAGATGCATTAACGGCCCAGTTGTCTCAACAGAAACAGGATTAGCCGATCTGCTCAGCCCGCTGTAAATAATTTAGGTGCAATGGTTTGAGTTGTTTGTGCAGATGTTCAAGTAGTCCATCGTTGAGTACAACATCATTGGCGAGCTGTTGTTTTTGAGTACGGGGCATTTGAGCTGCAATAATCTTTCGTATTTGTTCTTCAGTTTGCCCATCACGCTGGCTGGCACGTTGTAACTGGGTTTGTTCATCTGCATCAATCAACAGAGTGTGTTGAACCAGTTCATGCTGGTTGGTTTCAAAGAGCAGGGGTGAAACCAGAATCACGTAAGGGCTTTCTGTCTGCTGTAACTGCTGGATAATGGATTGGCGAATAGCAGGGTGGGTGATTTGTTCTAAACTGTGACGAGCCTCTGGGAACTGAAAAATATGTTCACGTAATGCGCGGCGGTCTAGATGACCATCTTCCAGTAACACCCAGTCGCCAAATAGCTGTTGAATTTTCTGTAACGTTGGCTGGCCTGGTTCAACAATTTCCCTCGCAACAACATCAGCATCAATGACGCGAATACCTTGGGATTCAAACCATTGCGTGGCGGCTGACTTACCACTGCCAATCCCGCCTGTAATGCCCAAGATAAAACGCATATTAACCACCTAAATAGACTTTCATAATTTGATCACCCCATAAAAATGCGATCCAGCCTGCAATGGCGATATAGGGACCAAAGGCAAAGGGCTGATTTTCACCACGTATTTTCATGAGAATAATACCGATAATGGCACCCACGACTGAGGAAAGCAGCACAACAAGCGGCAGCATCATAGGCCCCATCCAGGCACCTAGAGCGGCAAGCAACTTAAAGTCACCATATCCCATGCCTTCTTTACCAGTCACCAATTTAAAAAGATAGTAAACCACCCATAGACAGAGGAAACCAATCAAATAACCCCAAATCGCTGACGTGGCAGTTGTATAAATTGCAAAACTGTTAATTCCTAAGCCTAGTGCTGCCAAAGGAAGCGTAAAGCGGTCTGGCAGCAATTGTGTATCGAAATCAATAAAAGTGAGTGTGATCAATGCCCATGTGAGGACTAAACCAAAGAGCATCTGAATGGTTGCACCAAATACTGCTACAACGATTAATGAACAAACCATGGTGAGAAGTTCAATTAATGGATAGCGAATACTAATTGGATTCTGGCAAGAACCACATTTGCCACGAAGAATGATCCAACTGATGATCGGTATATTCTGATACCAGCGAATAGGGGATTTACATTGAGGACAGGTTGAGGCAGGTTGGCTTAATGTTAACTTACTTTGATCAATAAGTGGTTGCTCTGGATGAAGCAGCATTTGGCATTCCTGATGCCATTCTTGCTCCATCATTTTTGGCGTACGAAAAATGACAACGTTGAGAAAACTACCAATACATAGACTCAAAAGCCCAACTGCTAGGTACAGTGCAGTTGGGTTCTCGATAAAATAAGAGAGTGATTGTTGCATTAGACCACAGAACCCATTTGGAAGATTGGCAGATACATGGCAATGACAAGACCACCAACAAGTACGCCTAAAATAGCCATAATCAATGGTTCCATCATTGAGGTTAAGCCATCGACCGCATTATCCACTTCATTTTCATAGTGGGTCGCCACTTTGTCTAGCATACTATCCAAGGCCCCTGACTCTTCACCAATCGCGACCATTTGAATCGCCATAGATGGGAAGCGATTGGATACCCGCATCGCAAATTGTAATTGCTGGCCTGTGGCGACATCTTCACGGATTTTCATCACTGCTTCTTCATAGATCACATTATTGGTTGCACCAGCAGTTGATTCAAGTGCATCTATAAGAGGGACACCTGCTGCAAAGGTGGTGGCTAGGGTACGACTATAGCGGGCAATAATGGCTTTATATACTAAATCACCAAAAATTGGTGCCTTGAGTGCCATTTTATCTAAAAGGTCACGAAACTTCTTGCTACGTTTCTTTGCCTCAAGAAAAGCGGTAATAATTGCGCCAATCACGATGATAAGAATAAACCAGTATTCCTGCATCCACTTGGACATATTCACGACCATTTGGGTAAAAGCAGGCAGGTCTGCACCAAAGGAACTAAACAGATCCTGGAAAACAGGAACCACTTTGACCATTAGAATAATGGTTACGACCACTGCAACCACAATGACTGTGGCTGGATATTTCATGGCTTTTTTAATTTTTTGTTTAAGCAGTTCACTTTTTTCTTTATATATCGCTACACGATCCAGCATGGTTTCAAGGGCACCTGATTGTTCACCAGATTCAACTAAGGAACAAAAGAGGTTGTCAAAATACTGAGGATATTTTTTCAGGGCGCCTGCAAAAGTATTCCCCCCTTCTACTTCACCCTTAATCCCCAACACTACTTCGCGCATGGCAGGATTTTCCAGGCCTTCGGCAACGATTTCAAAACCTTGCACTAATGGCACACCAGCTTTCATCATAGTCGCTAATTGGCGGGTAAAGATGGTGATATCTAGTGTGGTGACTTTCTTTTTCATTAATCCTTCGAGAATGTTTTTACGTTTTTCCCGAATATTCTTGATGGTCACGCCTTGTTTTCGTAAAGTGACTTTAGCTAAAGCCATGTTGCGAGCTGGTAATTCCCCTTTAATTTTTGCCCCTTTACGGTCTACTCCGTCATAAGCAAAAGTAGGCATCATTTGCGCTTTTTTAGCTGCCATGATTGTAATCCTTTTTATTGATTTTATTCACTGGTGACTCGGTTGACTTCCTGTAGGGAAGTAATCCCCTGTATCACTTTTTTCAAACCCGAACGTCGTAAATTGTTGAATCCCGCTTTTTCCGAGGCTGCTGCAATTTCCAGGGCATTACCATCTTCCATAATAATTCTGGATATTTCTGGCGTCACTTTCATGACTTCATAAATACCGACACGGCCCTTGTAGCCTTCCCTGCATTCACTACAGCCTACAGGTTGAAATATCTGTAAATCTGGATTGGCCAAGTCTTGTTCAGTAAAACCTAGCTCTAAAAGACTTTGTTTAGGTACATCTACGGGTGCTTTACATTGTGAACATAAGCGACGTGCCAAGCGTTGCGCGATAACAAGATTAACTGATGTTGCGATATTAAACGAAGGTACACCCATGTTGCGTAAACGGGTTAAAGTTTCTGGCGCACTGTTGGTATGCAGTGTTGACATCACCATATGACCTGTTTGCGCTGCTTTAATTGCGATTTCAGCAGTTTCAAGATCACGAATCTCACCGACCATAATTACATCAGGGTCTTGACGTAAGAAAGCCTTTAATGCAGCAGAGAAAGTCAATCCTGTCTTTGGATTCACGTTGACCTGATTAATCCCTTCCAAGTTAATTTCCACAGGGTCTTCTGCTGTTGAAATATTGGTATCTTCAGTGTTTAAAATGTTTAGACCAGTATATAGAGATACGGTTTTACCAGAACCTGTTGGACCTGTAATCAGTAGCATTCCTTGAGGCTTTTCAAGTGCTTCCATGAATAATGCTTTCTGGTTATCTTCATAGCCTAATGCTTCAATGCCGAGCATAGCACTTGATGGATCCAAAATACGAAGTACTAATTTTTCCCCAAATAGCGTGGGTAAAGAGTTGACACGGAAATCAATCGCTTTGGTTTTTGACAATTTAAGTTTAATACGACCATCTTGAGGCATTCGTTTTTCAGAAATATCCATTTGGGACATAACTTTTAAACGAGAGGCAAGTCGATTCGCCATTTGTAAAGGTGGGGTAGCAATCTGGCGTAATACACCATCCACGCGGTATCGTACTCGATACATTTTTTCATACGGTTCAAAATGTAAGTCTGATGCACCCATCCGAATCGCATCAATCAATAATTTATTGATATATTTTACAATCGGAGACTCCTCTCCTTGGGCAGGTTCATCATCATCTTTAGGTGTGTCTGTCACGACATCCACATCTAGGTCAAAATCTTCACTATCACCGAAATCAAAGCTACCACTGTCACCAAACTGTTGTTCAATCAGTTTCTCAAGCTTGTTATGTTCAACAATAATCGGTTCAATATTAAGCTTGGTGTTAAAGCGAATGGCATCTAATGAATCAATATTGGTTGGATTGCTCGTAGCAACATACAAAATTTGTCCACGTTGTATTAACGGAACAACACGATGTTTTTGTATCAGCTTGTTGTCTGTTAAATCTTTGGGTAATAAGGCTGTATCATATACAGCAAGGTCAAAAAGAGGCTCATCGAATTCATGAGAAATACTTTCTGCAATGGTAAGTGGAGAAAGACGATGTTGTTCGATCAAATGAGCCACAATATCCTGTTGGGCCTTTTTTGCCGCATCAATGGCATTCTGCATGTTTGATGCAGACAAATGCCCCTCTTCGACTAAACGCCGAATGAACCCTGAAAATTTTGGAGACGTATGTAATCCTGACATCTGTCCGCCTTGTGACAATAAATGTTTATAATAGCTATCTTACAAAATTATACTTTTGTTGCGTAAAAATACTACTGGAGAAAGTGTCGTTTTTGACTTGATTCATATCTAAAACGTTGAACTGATCGAATTTTTTACAAATTAATTTTCTAAAACCAAGATAATTACCTAAAAATGGAAATAATAAAATCCGTCAGGAAATGACCTACTTTCAAATAAATAGAATGCTATTCCCTTATAACATTAATTTTTACAAACAACTGTACAGTGGTTATCAGGTTAAACCAGATAAAAAAACTGAATTTTATAAAAATCCGTGTAAAATATGCAGCATTTTTTACAAATTAGCAGTAGACCAAAGTATGTCGAGTCCGACCATTACCCCTTGGGTTGTTGGCAATTGGAAAATGAATCCAATGCATGCTGACGCTCTTCAATTAATAGAAGAATTTAAACGGCTATTACAACAGGACAATATTTTGCCTGAGCAATGCCATATTGGTATGGCACCGATTGCAATTGCGCTTACAAGTATTCAGGCACAGCTCAAGGATGCGGTTCGGACAATTTACACGGTGGCTCAGGATGTATCGCGTGTAGCGGGAACGGGTGCGTATACAGGTGAAGTGAGTGCAGAATTGCTCAAGGATAGCCAAATTGATTTTGTTTTGGTTGGCCATTCCGAGCGTCGTGAATTATTTGGTGATGGTGTCGAAACACTTCAGTCAAAATTGTATAATGCGTTGAATGCTGGTCTCAATGTGATTTACTGTGTGGGTGAAAGCCTTGAGCAGCGTGAGCAGGGACTGGCTGAGCAAGTGGTATTGCAACAAATCTGTGATATCGCCTCAGTGGTGAAGCCTGAACAGTGGCAAAATATTGTGGTTGCTTATGAGCCGATCTGGGCGATTGGTACGGGAAAAACTGCGTCACCAGCAGATGCCCAAACCATGCATGCAAAAATCCGTGAGGGGCTAAAGCAAATTACACCTGTAGGTGCGCAAATGGCGATCTTATATGGTGGCAGTGTTAAGCCTGAAAATGCGGCTGAATTGGCGGCATGTCCAGATATTAATGGTGCCTTGGTGGGTGGTGCATCACTCAACGCACAATCTTTTTACCAAATTGCAAAAGCATTTGCACAAAATAAGTAACGGGGAATAGAAATGTATAGTTTTATACTCGTTGTACATATCATTTTAGCAATCTTGATTATTGCATTGGTTTTGGTACAACAAGGTAAGGGTGCGGAAGCAGGCGCGTCATTCGGTGGCGGTGGTGCGGCAACAGTATTTGGTGCATCTGGGGCGGGAAATTTCCTGACCCGTTTAACTACTATCTTTACCGCATTGTTTTTCGTCACCAGTTTAACCCTGGCGGTTTTTGCGAAAAAACAGACCATAGATGCTTATAGTTTAAAAACTGTGCAAAGTTCAACGTCTGTTCCTACAACATCGCCTGAAACTTCATCAAATGCACCGAAAACGACAGAATAAGTCGAATTAATCCTTTCCTTTTGGGATTTAAAGGAATAGAATGCGTCCCAGAAAGCTGCGGTGGTGGTGGAATTGGTAGACACGCTACCTTGAGGTGGTAGTGCTTTCGGGCGTGGGGGTTCAAGTCCCCCCTTCCGCACCAAGCTTAATAACCAGTAAGTTTGGTGTTGCAGTGATTGTTGATGCGGGATGGAGCAGTCTGGTAGCTCGTCGGGCTCATAACCCGAAGGTCGTTGGTTCAAATCCAGCTCCCGCTACCATTTGATTAAGGTGCAACTTAATCAGGCAAATGTAAAGAAAACTTCAATTGACTTTTTTTTATATTTGTATATACTTTTTGCACGTTGATGCGGGATGGAGCAGTCTGGTAGCTCGTCGGGCTCATAACCCGAAGGTCGTTGGTTCAAATCCAGCTCCCGCTACCAAGTTTCTTAAAGGAGGCTCACAGTAAGGTGGGCCTTTTTGCACAGTGGGCAATGCTTTTCTGTGTAAAATAGGGGCGATTTACGCCCTTTTTTATTGGTTGTTTGGCTGTCGTGTAGTGTCGATATGAGTCGTATGGCGTGATCAAGAACATCATGCTTCACTATACGGGATTGATTGGCTCGCATGAGAGCAACGAGAGTAAATGAAATTATCAAATAAATCTCAAGCATTATATGATCTTATCGCACCAGCTGTGGCTGCCTGTGGTGTAGATTTATGGGGGATTGAGTTCCTGCCACAAGGTAAACGTTCTTTATTACGCATTTTTATTGATAAACCGATTGATGAGAGTGCTGAACCTGTCCTGAATGAAGAGGGTGAGGTTGAACAAGGGCGTGGCATTGGTGTTGAAGACTGTGTTCGCGTGACGCAACAGGTTGGTGCAATGCTTGATGTTCATGATCCAATTTCAGGTGAGTATGGCCTAGAAGTATCCTCACCAGGTTGGGACCGTCCATTCTTTCAGTTGTCACAAATGTCTGGGTATATTGGGCACCAGGTCGCTTTACGACTCATTGCTGCCGTTGAGAACCGTCGTAAATTTCAGGCAAAACTGCTTTCCGTTGATCTGGAAAATGAAATGATCCAGGTTGAAGTGGATGCTAAGCATATGCTTGAAATCGATAGTAATAATATTGATAAAGCAAACTTAATCTATCAAGACTAATATTAACTTAATTGTATAAGAAATCGGTAGGTGACTTATGGGCCGTGAAATTCTTACCGTTGTAGAAACGGTTAGTAATGAAAAAGGTGTTAGTCGTGAAGCAATCTTCCAAGCCCTAGAGCAAGCGCTGGTTGCGGCAACGAAGAAAAAGTTTTACGACGGCACACACTCGGAAGAAGCTCAGCTTCGAGTTGAGATTGATCGTAAAACAGGCGATTACCGCACGTTCCGTCAATGGACTGTCGTTGCGGATGAAGATCATGAAATGCCTGCATGTCAGGATGCCATCTCTGATGTAGACCCATCGAAGTGGTCAATTGGCGATGTGCGTGAGCTGGAAGTTGAATCGATTGAATTCGGTCGTATTGCAGCGCAAATTGCCAAGCAGGTGATTGTGCAAAAGATTCGTGAGGCAGAGCGTGCATTGGTTGCAGATGCTTATGAGTCGAAAGTGGGCGAGCTGATTTATGGTGAAGTGAAAAAGCAAACCAAAGATGGCTTTATCATTGACCTTGGTGACAATGCTGAAGCGTATTTGGCACGTGAAGAAACCATTCATAAAGAGATTTTACGTCCTAAACAACGTATTAATGCCATTTTGTATAGCGTCAACCGTGAAGGTCGTGGTGCGCAATTATTATTGTCACGTGCACGTCCTGAAATGCTGATTGCCCTGATGAAGAAAGAAATTCCAGAAATTTCTGAAGAAATCATTGAAATTAAGGCGGCAGCGCGTCAGCCAGGTGTTCGTGCTAAAATTGCAGTGAAAACCAATGACCATCGTATTGACCCTGTGGGTGCTTGTATTGGGATGCGTGGTACACGTATCCAGGCGGTACAGCAGGAGTTGAATGGTGAGCGTATTGATGTTGTGGTGTGGTCTGATGACCCAGCGCAATATATCGCAAGCGCATTGGAACCAGCTGATGTATCTGGAATCGTCCTTGATGAAGATGCACACAGTGCGGATATCATTTTCGCCACCAATGACCAGTTGGCGCGTGCCATTGGTTCGCAGGGGCAAAATGTTCGTTTGGCATCGGAATTAACGGGTTATAAACTCGACATGATGCTGGAAGAAGAGTATCGTGCTCGTCAGCAAAATGAGGCACAGCAATATCTGGATATGTTTATGTCCCGTCTCGATATTGAAGAAGATTTGGCTATGGCTTTGGTCGAAATGGGCTTCACTGCTCTGGAAGAAATTGCCTATGTGCCAGCTGAGACATTTGATGAAATCGAGCTTGAGGCTGATTTGGTCGAATTGCTGCAAAGCCGTGCAAAAGAGGCTGCTTTAACCGATGCGTTAAAACAGCAGGAAAATATTCAAGAGCCAAGTGCGGAACTTCTCGGTATGGATGGTATGACCACCGAGATTGCCTATGCATTGGCGGCGCGTGGTGTGGTTACGATTGATGACTTGGCGGACCAAGCGACTGATGATATTTCAGATATCGAAGGCTTGGGCCATGACAAGGCAGGTCAATTAATCATGAAAGCACGTGAATCATGGTTTAACTAGGAGATAATAGATGACGGACAAGTCGATTCAAGAGTTAGCGCTCAGCGTAGAACGTCCTGTAGAGAAACTCCTGGAACAGGTTCGCGATGCAGGTCTACCACAGCGTAAAGCAGATGACATTATTACCACTGAACAGCAGGATACTTTGGTTAATCACCTGAAAAAAGTACATGGTCAGGGCGGTGGTAACACAGGAAAAATTGCGTTGAAACGTACAACTACCCACACAGCCAAAGTCACCAGCACTTCGGGTAAAGCAAAAAGTATCAATGTTGAGGTGCGTAAAAAGCAGGTTTTTGCCAAGCCAAATCCAGAGCAGATCGCTGCGGAAGCCAAAGCACGTGCTGAAGCTGAGGCGAAAGCCCGTGCTGAGCAAAAAGGGCGTGAAGAAGCGGATAGCAAAGCTCGTATTCATGGTGAACAAAAAACCAATGCGACTTTGGAAGCCATGCGTGCAGCACATACTTCTGAAAGTGCTTCACAAGCTCCTGCAAAAACCGCAGTTGTGGTGAAAAAACGGGGTAGTGACAAGGTGATTAAAGCACCTGTTGTTAAGCCAACAGAAACACCTGAACAGAAAAAAGCCCGTGAAGCAGAAGCAGCCAAGTTAAAGGCGACTGAAGAAGCTGTACGTCGTAAAGCTGCAGAAGAGGCGCAGAAGCGTACGCTGGAGCAAATGCGCCAGATGGCTTCGAAATATTCAAATGATGATGCAACCACAACCATTCGTGTGATTGATGATTCACCTTTAGCCGCTGGACTTGTTGGTCAGGCGTATGAAGATTCTTTCAACAAGGAAGACCGTGAAATCAAGCGTGGCGGTGCAACTGCAAATCCACGTGCAAGCAAGAAAGGTGGTCGGGGTGGCGATGCCCAGGCGGAGCAGAGCTTTAGCAAGAGCCATCATAAGCGTGGCTTGAAAACCAGCCAGTCAAACAAACATGGTTTTGAAAAGCCTGTTAAGAAACAGATTTATGATGTAGAGATTGGTGAGAAGATCATCGTTGCCGATCTTGCACAAAAAATGGCGGTTAAGGTTCGTGAAGTCATCAAGACCCTGATGAAGATGGGTGAGCTTGTGACCCAGAACCAGGCCATTGAACAGGATACAGCAGTTCTTGTGGTTGAGGAACTAGGGCATAACCCTGTTCTTGTTTCTGATACGCAGGCAGAAGATAACTTGCTGGTTGCGGCTGAAGAGGCGCGTGGTGAGCAAACTACTCGTCCACCAGTGGTAACGATCATGGGTCACGTTGACCATGGTAAAACATCGTTACTGGACCGTATCCGTCGCTCTAAGGTGGCAGCGGGTGAAGCGGGTGGTATTACCCAGCATATCGGTGCATATCACGTTGAAACTGAGAAAGGCATTATTACTTTCCTCGACACACCAGGACACGCGGCGTTTACATCAATGCGTGCACGTGGTGCAAAAGCGACTGATATCGTGGTTCTCGTGGTTGCGGCTGATGATGGTGTGATGCCACAAACTGCTGAAGCAATTGACCATGCGCGTGCAGCAGGTACACCGATTATTGTTGCCATCAACAAGATGGATAAAGAATCAGCGGATCCAGATCGTGTATTAAATGAATTGACCACTAAAGGTATTGTGCCTGAGGAGTGGGGCGGTGATGTTCCGATTGCAAAAGTTTCGGCACACTCTGGTGCGGGAATTGATGAACTACTTGACTTGATCTTGATTCAGTCTGAACTGATGGAGCTTAAAGCTTCAGCAGAAGGTGCAGCACAAGGTGTGGTGATTGAAGCGCGTGTTGACAAAGGTCGCGGTGCAGTAACGTCAATTCTTGTACAAAATGGTACCTTGAATATTGGTGATCTGGTTCTTGCTGGTTCCTCTTATGGTCGTGTACGTGCGATGGTTGATGAAAACGGTAAGCGTATTACGTCAGCAGGCCCTTCGATTCCAGTTGAAATCTTAGGTTTACCTGATGCACCAATGGCGGGCGATGAAGTACTTGTCGTGAATGACGAGAAGAAAGCGCGTGAAGTTGCTGATGCTCGTTCAGACCGTGAACGTCATAAGCGTTTAGAGCGTGCAAGTGCAATGCGTCTTGAAAACATCATGGCGTCTATGGGTAAAAAAGATGTTCCTTATGTGAATGTTGTACTCAAAACTGATGTGCGCGGTACTTTAGAAGCATTACATGTTGCACTTGATGAACTTTCTACTGATGAAGTGAAAGTCCGTATCATTGGTTCAGGTGTTGGTGCAATCACTGAGTCAGATGTAACGCTAGCTGAATCTTCAGAAGCAGTGTTGTTAGGTTTCAACGTGCGTGCAGACAATACGGCCCGTCAAAAATCTGATCAGGATGGCATCGATATTCGTTATTACAGCGTGATCTATCATTTAATTGATGATGTAAAAGCTGCAATGAGTGGTAAGCTTGCACCTGAACACCGTGAAACAATTCTGGGTGTTGCAGAAGTACGTGAAGTGTTCCATTCAAGTAAGTTTGGTGCAGCAGCTGGCTGTATGGTGCTTGAAGGTGTATTGCACCGTAATAAACCGATTCGCGTATTACGTGATGACGTGGTGGTATTCCAAGGTGAACTTGAATCTCTTCGTCGTTATAAAGAAGTGGTTGAAGAAGTTCGTGCTGGTATGGAATGTGGACTTGCAGTCAAAGGCTATAAAGACATCAAAGTTAAAGACAAGATCGAAGTCTATGATGTTCAATTGATCAAACGGAGTCTTTAATGGCGGGTAGCCAACGCTTAAAGCGCATGGCGGATTCAGTACAACGTGAGTTGTCTGAGCTGATCCGTCAAGAGCTTAAAGATCCTCGCTTAGGTGGTCTGGTGACCATCTCTGCGGTGAAAGTCAGTGCAGACATGGGCTATGCTGAAGTTTATGTCACTGTGATGGGACGTGAACTTGGTGATGAGCAAAGTGAAGTCGCAAATAAAGAAACTTTGGATGTATTGAATAAAGCTTCTGGTTTTTTGCGTCATGAGTTGAGCCGTCGTATCAAGACACGTATTACGCCAAGATTGCGTTTCCATTACGATAAAACCAATGCTTATGGCAACTATATGTTTGGTCTGATCGCGGAAGCTGTGAAAGATCTGCCTCAACAAGGGCAAGACGATAAAGAATAAGTTCTAAAAGAAAGCCACCTTCGGGTGGCTTTCTTTATAGATGAATAATGTTATTAAAAAAGACCAACTATAGTTGGTCTTTCTTTTCTGTATTACGATGGTAACGTTGCCATGGTAGCGGACGATTTAAAGCCTCTGGTACATCACCGCTGGTTGAACGCAAACGTAAATGAATTGCAGCTTGTGCCATTAAATTTGCAGATACTGGAGCAGTAATAAAGGCAAATAAAGTAATCAATAATTCAGCAAAACCGAAACGACCTTGAGTCGCTCCAAATATCATAGCTGCAATTAAAAAACTTCCTAAGCCTAGCGTACTTGATTTAGTCGGTGCATGCAGACGCATAAATAAGTCGGGTAAGCGAATCATTCCGATGGAACCTACGAGCATGAAAAATGCACCAAAGATCAAAAAGAACGAAATGATAATCTCAAAAATTATTTGCATAACCACTCTCCTTAATCAATCACATGTCCAGTGGTGAAGTAACGGGCAAGTGCGGCTGTGGATACAAAGCCAAGCATTGCAACCAATAGGGCACCCTCAAACATATTGTTGCTGACCCAGTAAATACCCAGCACCACAACCAAACAGGTGGCATTGAGGAACAGTGTATCCAATGCGAGCAGACGGTCAATCACAGACGGGCCAATAATCAGGCGGATGAGGCAAAGGAACATGGAGAGGGTAATGGCAATTAGACCAATACCCAGCGCATACGGTAAAATCGTCATTTACTTGCTCCCTTGTTCAGCTTTACATCAAAGATTTCAATCAAAGGCATTTCATAGCGCTTTTTAATATCCTGAATATCCAGCTCGGTATCATCTGTGCTGAGTGCGTGAACGAGGATATCCCCCCGTTCCTGATCAATCCCTGCTGAAACAGTTCCAGGAGTAGTGGTAATGATCATCGCCAGCAAGGTGTTGATCTGTTCATGTTCCGTTTCCAGTGGCACGCGATACCATTTCGGGTGCAGATGATCCAGTGGACCCAGCACCAGTTTGGCAATACGAAAATTTGAAACGATGATATCCCACAGCACCACAAACACCAATCTGATCGCAGGCAGCCAGTGAATGTGGGGGGTTCTGGCAATAAAGGGACGTACCAGACGGGGAATGACAATGGCCAGTAATAGCGCCATTAAAATGTCAGTCGGGTCCACACTGTGCGATAGCATCAGCCAGCTCAGAAATACCAGAAATGACACAAAGGGATGGGGGAGCCAACGGTCAAGCAAACTTATTTTTTGCATGTCAGTGTTCCTCCATTGGCTTTAACTGGGTTGAATTTGGAACTGTCGGTGTGTCCAGTACTTGTTCAGCAATCTGGCGCTGCTTGTATTCTGAGATATGTTCACCCTGTAGAGTGGCTTTGGAAATAACATCGGGAATCAACAAAGCATTATGATCCTCAACTTCGCCGCCATATTTAGTTTCAGGCAGATAGGCTGGATCAAAAGGTTGTACGCTGATGACGCGACCCTGTGCATCTGTTTTTAAAATGGCCTGATTGTAGAGCGCATGGTTCTGGATTTGCTGTGCAGTCAATACGGTATAGGTCTGGATTGGTGATGCAAACACGACATAAGCCATCAGCCCTGCCAAAATGATATAAATGGCTGTGTCATTACGGTTGGGTGCATAGGCTGGCAATCCCTGATAAGTTTGATAGGCTGCTTCATTCGGGTCAATTTCAGGTGGACTGGCACGCCAGAACAGAATGAAACCCACACGGGTCAATGCAAGAATACTCAGTAGGCTAACGATCAGGATAATGGCGATAATCCAGCCCTGATACGCCGTTTCAGCGGTGGCCTGTAAAATAAAGACCTTACCCAGAAAGCCACTAAATGGTGGTAAACCTGCCATCATCATTGCTATCAGGAAATAGGTCAGTGCTGCTGCCTTTTCATTCTTGATTTTGGGTGCAACTTTCAGGTGATCCTTGAACATGCCGCGTTGGGCGGTAATCCAGCCACAGAACAGATAGAATGCAGCGGCAATCAGGGTACTATGCACCAGATAATACAGACCCGCTGACCATGCCTGTGTGTTGAACATGGCAATAGCGATCAGCAATGTACCCACAGATGACAGCACCATGAAGCCAACAAAACGACGCAGCCGTTCTGCACCAATTGCACCAATCACCCCATAAATCGAAGTGATCAGGCCAATCAACAATAGTGTGTTTTTAAAAATGCTTTGTGCCATGGCATCGTCAAACACTGTTCCATTAACACGTAAAATCGCATAAATCCCAACCTTGGTCATAATGGTAAATAGGGCGGCAACAGGTGTGCTGGCAACCGCATAGGTCTTTGGCAGCCAGAATCCGACAGGCAGCATTGCGGCCTTGATGCCAAACACTACAAACAGCAGTAAGCCACCTGCAATTGCCAGCTTGTGCTGGTCATCGTCCAGTGTAGGCAGGATACGACCCACATCTGCCATATTTAGGCTGCCAACACTGCCATAAATCATGCCCAGACCAATCAGGAACAGGGCGGATGCCAGTAGGTTGATGGTGACGTAATGGATACCCAACTGGAATCTTTGACGACCCTGACCATGTAGTAACAGTACATAGGAGGCCATTAACAGGATTTCAAAGAATACAAACAGGTTAAACAGGTCACCTGTCAGGAATGCGCCACAGACTCCCATGAGCAGGAAGTGGAACATGGTGTGGAAATAGCGTCCGCGGGTGTCCCAGTTGTCGCTGGCATACCAGATTACGGGAATGGCCAGTGCATAGGTCAGCACCAGCATAAAGGCCGATAAGCGATCCAGTACCAGTACAATACCAAACGGGGCAGACCATTCGCTGAGCTGGTAAACACTAATCTGTCCTGTACTGGCAATCATCAGGTAACTGATGGCAGTCAGCAGACCCAGAATCGCGGAGGTGAGGCTGATGCTACGCCGCCAGGGTTGTCGCCAGTCCTGTTTTAATGAACCTGCCCCAGGGTTACCCAGTAGCAACAGCATAAAGCTGGTCAATGCTGGAATCAGGATACTGATGATTGGAGTGTGAGTCTGCCAGAAAGTATTCAAGTCAAACATTATGGCTCATCCTCACGTGGGTCATAGGTCAGGGTCGGCTCTTCCTTGGAGTCGACATGATCATTTCCCGATTCATAACGGCTGCGTAGTGCCAGTTGCACAACAAAGGCGGTGGTGGCAAATCCAATCACGATTGCGGTCAAAACCAATGCCTGTGGCAATGGGTCGGTGACCTTGGTGGTTTCCGTCAAAATGGCGGGAGCATTGACCTGTAAACGTCCCATCGCAAATAGGAACAGGTTCACGGCATAGCCGATCATGGCAAGGCCAAGCACCACGGGAAAGGTTCTGGCACGCAGGATGAGGTAAATCCCTGTGGCGGTGAGTAGACCAATTGCCGAAGCCAATAAAAATTCAAGGCTGATCATTTATTTGTCTCCATTGGGAATAGGGCCAGACATGCTGGAGTGACGTGAGTCTCCCAGTACCGAGATCAATAACATGGTCGCCCCGACGACTGTGATATATACCCCCAGATCAAAGGATGCGGCGGAGGCAAGATGCATTTTGCCCAGTAAGGGGGGTTCCACATAAATGTGCGCGCTGGTCAGGAATGGACGTGACCAGAACCATGCCGCAATACCTGTCAATCCTGCAATGGTCAATCCTGAACCAATCCAGATTTCATAGAGACGACCAGACCGAGCTCCAATCATACGTTCAGCCTGTTCCTGACCCAACACAATATATTGAATGATCAGTGCCATCGCGGTAATCAGTCCCGCGATAAAACCACCACCTGGATAGTTGTGTCCACGCATGAAAATATAGGTGCTGACCACCAGTGCAAGCGGCAGTATCCATGATGCGGTAATACGTAACATTAAGGGTGAGGGATTAAAGCGATAGGTGAGTCCCTGGGTCATGGTGGTGCCATGCGCACGCATACCATCCATCAAACAGAGTGCACCAATGGCAGCAATGCCCAAAACGATAAGTTCACCGAAAGTATCGAAAACACGGAAATCGACAAGGATGACGTTGACCACATTCGAGCCGCCACCTAGAGGAATCGACTGTTGCATAAAGAACCATGAAATTGAATTATGGTCACGGGTTAAAATCAGCCAGCTAATCCAGCCAATTCCCAAACCACCTGCAATGGCCAGACTGGCATCGCGCCAGCGCCGTGAGCGACTGGATTCATAAGGAGTGAGCTGTGGCAGCAAGGATAGACTCATCAGCAGCAACACAGTGGTCACGATATCAACCGTAATTTGGGTCAGGGCAAGGTCTGGCGCTGACAGGGTAATGAATACCATGGTGACCACCAGACCCACTGCCCCACTAATCAACACGGCCTTGATGCGTTCATGGTGGAACCAGAGCATCATCCAGCAGCCAGAGAACAGAGTGAGCCACAGTACAATTGCCACCCACGGTGCATGGGTCAGTTCGCGTGTACCTGTGGTTAAGCCTTGGTTGAACAGTGGCAAGCCAACCATGAAAATGCTAAACAGCACAATCCAGAGCAGGTAGCTTTGCAAGGAGCCATTTTCAGTCGCCTGCTTAATCTTACGGCTGTTGAGCAACAAATGTTTTAGAAATAAATCAAATAAAATTCGGCCCTGAAAGCGTCCAAACGAGGGATCAAGGTCGATTTTACGCAGTCGCCCCTGTTTGGCTAGGGCAAAATAGAACAGCGTTCCACCGATCAGTGCAATCAGGCTCATGACTAAAGGAGCATTAAAACCATGCCAGATGGCAAGATGGACACCCTCAAAATTTGGCTGCATCAGGCTGGCTCTGGTGACACTGTTGACCAGCGTGCCCGCAAGCAGGGCAGGGAAAATACCCACCAGAATACATAAAGTCGCAAGGATAATTGCAGGCAGTCGCATACCAAGTGCTGGTTCATGGGCATCCTTGTTTGGAACGTTTTTACCTACCACACCATCAAAAAACACGCCATGTACCAAACGAATCGAATAGCTGACCGCAAATATTCCCGCCAGGGTTGCCACAATGGCCGAGACCACCATCACTGGGCCAGAGAGGTTTGCCAATAACTCAGTAAAGAACATCTCTTTGGAAATAAAGCCATTGGTCAATGGCACGCCCGCCATGGAGGCGGCGGTGATCATGGTCAAGGTTCCCGTAAATGGAAGCAGTGCCCAAATCCCACTCAGTTTGCGTAAATCCCTTGTACCTGTTTCATGGTCGATAATGCCCGCAATCATGAACAAAGCCGCCTTAAAGGTGGCATGGTTGATGATATGGAAAATGGCCGCCGCAACCGCAAGCGGGGAGCCCATCCCAAGCAGGCACACAATCAGGCCCAAATGGCTGATGGTGGAGTAAGCCAATAAGCCTTTTAAATCTTCTTTAAAAATGGCAAAACCTGCTGCCATACACAGCGTAAACAGACCGACAAAGGTGACAATGTTGTGGTACATCGCGGCACCAATAAAAATTGGGGCTAAACGTGCCAGCAGGAAAATCCCCGCTTTTACCATCGTTGCAGAGTGCAGATAGGCTGAAACTGGGGTGGGTGCAGCCATTGCATTGGGTAGCCAAAAGTGGAATGGAAACTGTGCACTTTTGGTAAATGCACCCAGTAAAATCAGTAATAGGGTCGGTACAAACAGGTGATGCTGTTGAATGGTATCTTTCATCAGCACCAGTTGATCAATTTCATAGGTTCCCGTGATCTGCCCAAGCAGTACAAAGCCCCCCAGCATGGCAAGGCCGCCCATACCTGTAAGGGTTAGGGCCATGCGCGCACCACGCTGTGCGGCATCGTACTGGCTCCAATAACCAACCAGCAGGAAAGAGGAAATACTGGTCAGCTCCCAGAACACCAATAATATGATCAGGTTGTTGGAGAGCGAGATGCCCAGCATGGCTGCCATAAACAGCATCAGCAACAAATACAGTTTACTCAGTGAGTTTTTGGGACTGAGGTAGAAATAGGCATAAATATAAATGAGCGTACCGATACCGCTAATCAGCAGGCCAAACAATAAACCGAGCGCATCCAGACGAAAACTCAGGTTGATGCCCAGTTGTGGCAGCCAATCCCAGCTTTGCAGCAGAGTATTGCCCTGAAGAACCGTTTCTGCCTGGGTCAGAAGTAAAATAAAACAACTCAGGCTGATGCCAATCGCCCCAAGTGCCGTCACGCCCCGTGAAATACGTTGCAGTTGTGAGACAAGGGTGGTGCCGAGTATGAGCGGTAATAAGATAATAATCGGTAGCACACTGGTATCCATATTGATGATTTAGGTCGGGAGACCTAAGGATGAACTTTCTTTCAGGATTCACAGGCACTCACGGAGAATACCAAAACTTCAAATCCAGAAACCCAATCAAGTGAACAGGGCAGCCACAAGTTGTATTGCACAACTTGAAAATAAAAAATGAGATTTATTTTACTATAAAATATCAATAAAAATCTGATGTTATTACATGAAGTTACATATCATGTTGATGGATTATTTTCAATACTGCCCTGAACCGTATTTCAAAGTGGGCTTTGTTGTGGTGTGTCATCAATCTTGAGCAAATTCAATAAATCAGACTTTTCCTGTGGATTCAGTGCCTGTATCTGGTGGAATAATGCATCCATTTTGGTTAATGTCGGTTCAGAGGGCAGGAGTGGTGGGGGTTGGGTCTCACTCTCTGGTTCAGGCTGCACCAAATCCTGATATAAGGCGGAAAGCTGCTGTTGTGATGCCTCCAGCTGAATTGGGTAAATACCGTGCTGATCCAGTTTTAGGCACTGATAATGCAGCCCATGTTCAAGCAATTCATCACGGTTGCCTGTCACAATGATTTGCAGGCGGGGAAATGCCTCATGCAAGCGCTCAAGAATTTCGGCACATGCATTCTGGTCCAACTGCATATCCACGTGGTCAATCAGCAGGATGCCCTCGCCCTCCAGGCATGGCTCAAAGCTATGTTGATTGAGCAGGCATAATCGGCGGCTAATATCACCCACCAGCGCAATCCAGGTTTTTTCTGATGCAGACAGTTGCTGAAATGGCATCACCCGATCTTCATAACGCACCATCAGTTGCAGCTTGGGAACATACTGAATGTAAAGGTCTTGCAGCTTGGGAAAAACGGTATTCAGGCTGGTTTTCAGGGCATGCAGGTTGGGTGCCGAGAGCTGTTTGGGATGCTTGACCAGTTCCAGTTGCAGTTCTTGTAATATTTCGGACTGATTCTGCTGGTTAAAATCGTTACCCATCAGGCGTCTGACAATATGGGCCGAGTGCGCATTCTCGACATCGCTGATTTCCCGCAACCATTCAAAAAAACGTGCAAAGGTGGTGTAGGGAATGGGTGTTAAATCATAGGCTGAAATGTCCTGCAAGGTGCCTGGCACATTTTTACTCTGTAGATTCACTTCGTGTACAAAACGTTCCGCAGGATAGTAGGCAATCATTGGCAAACCCAGCAAGGGGTCCTGTTGATTCATCTTTTGGTATAGGGTCACCATCTGGTCAAGCTGCTGGCTTTCAACCTGGCTAATTCCCACCCCCTGACTATTAAAGGTTTTGTAGAGTTTCCAGCTACAGCGTTGTGTGTCGGCTGCCTGTGCAGCGCTACTTTCAGTCAAGCCATGATTGAGTTCCTCACTCATGTGTACCTGAATCTGGATTTTGGCCTGTAGCCGAGTCAGCATAATGTCCTGATCCGCAATCACAACACCCGCAGTACGAATATCCTTATAGCGTGCCGAAAACCAGGTCAGAGCCTGATAGATATTTTTTAGAATGGTGGTTTTACCTGTGGACTGGTCACCCAGAATCAGGGTAATCGGATATTGTTCAGGTTGAAACTCAATGTTTAAGTCCCGAAACCTGCCAACATGCTTAAATAGAACCGATTCAAGTTGCATAAGTTCACCTCAGTCACGAGCGCTTTAACCTACGGACTGGCGAAGACTTGAGGGAGCGCTTTGTTTTAGCTTTAATTGTTGTATCAGGTCATAAAGATGATGGATATTTAAACTTACTTTAGCACGCGTACAGGCGACGTAAAGTAGTCTTAATTCCTCATCTGTAATTTTATGTTCCAGTCCGTTAATCTTGAACTGGTAATCATCTTCAATATGCACCCGATTCCATTCCAGCCCCTTGGCCTTATGCGCGGTTGAGATCACATAGTCTGCCTGTTCAATCGGGGTAATTTTCGCCAATGCCTTTTTCAATGGTTCAGTACCATGTTCATCCACCAGCTTGACCAAAGGCTTGATGTCACTGCCATCATTGGTTTCACAATACTCATGCACATCATGCCATGAATTAAACCACGCCAGTTCAGGCACATCGGTAATGCGTTTGCCCTGTTTCAGTAAACTGGCGGCATCGACAAAGCGACTGAGTTTTTGATGGTCGGCTTGCAGGCTGACCTTATCACCATGCAGCAAGCCTGAAAGCAGTAATTCCATTGCACGCGCATTGGTACGACACAAAATTGCATCACGCATTTTGGTATGGGGTTTATTCACCACACTCGATTTAACATTTGGATTGCCCAATAACGGAACAGTTTCGTTTAATGCACCAAGCAGACTATTGGCAACATCAGCAATCGCATCACCAAAACGGAAAGATGTTGTTAAGCGGCTTTCATGCAATGGCATTTGCTGCATAGCATTGACCGCACCACGCCAAGCATAGATTTGCTGATGTGCATCACCGACATAAATCACTTGTGTGCTTTTTTGACGTAGTAAAATACCCAACATGAGTGGATCAGCATCTTGTGCTTCATCAAACAAAACATAATCTGTTGGAATATTAGGTTCTGATAATGCCCAAAGTTTGAGGTAAATATCGTGACCAATCCCTGCCTGATGGTTTTGATCAATTGACTCTAACCAACGGCGTTCAACTGCTGGATATAAGTGCTGTTGTAACGATTCAATATCATCTTGATGCAACCAGCTTGGTGCTTGAATATGGCGAGGGGCAGGGTATTGTGAGCTAGTCGAGCAGAAATAGCTGACCGCATTGGCAACCAAACTCGCCAAGCGGCTTGGCATCAACACATATTTTTCATAACGTCCACCCATTAAACGCCTTAGGGTAATCGGTTCCAGCCGATATTCTTTCGCGATAAAGCTTGGGCTGAGACGGGGCAGGCGTAATTTATCAGTCACGCCACGCGGTACGCTGCGGAAAGCAAGCGAGTGAAAGGTACGACAATTTACATTGCCATGAAACTTGTTTTGCGCTTCAGATGCGATGGCTTTGTTAAATGCCAAATACATACCACGCCGTTCGGGCATGGCGTCACTGATCATTTGTAAAGTGGTGGTTTTACCTGTGCCAGCATAGGCAATCACTTTAAAGGATTGCCCTAAACGGGCGTTATCTATGGCAACCGCTTGCTCATAGGTGGCTTTGGGTTTTTCGATACTCGACACAGGAATGGGTTACGCCTCTTTACTACGGTTGGCTTTTTCAACCAGGCCAGATAAGCCCTGACGACGAGCAAGTTCATCAAGGACTTCTTGTGGATCAAGGTCAAAGTAACCGAGCATGACAATAGTGTGGAACCATAAATCTGCAACTTCATAAATCAGATCATGCTTATTTTCTAAAGAAGCATGTGCTGCATAATCTTTGGCTGCAATAATGCTTTCGATGCTTTCTTCGCCGACTTTTTCTAAAATTTTATTGATGCCTTTTTTGTATAGGCTGGCAACATAAGAACTATCTGCTTCAGCTTTTTTGCGTTCTTGCATCAAGCGACCTAAGTGACTGAGTACGTCGACTTGTTCAGCCTGACCATGATCGTGTGCTTCGACTTTCGCAGATGCGCCGTAAATTGCAGTCGGATCTTTCAGTTGAGCATCAACAATTTCCCAACCTTGAGGGGTGAGTTTGCGATAGAAGCAAGACTCACGACCTGTATGGCAAGCAATACCACCATGCTGTTCAATTTGCAGAATAATTACATCAGCATCGCAATCCAAACGAATTTCATGCACTGTTTGGAAATGCCCTGATTCTTCGCCTTTGTGCCACAATTTTTGACGTGAACGTGAGTAATACACGGCTTGATTTTTTTCAGCCGTCAGTTGTAATGCTTCACGATTCATCCATGCAACCATTAACACTCGACCAGTTTGATGATGTTGTGCAATGGCAGGAACAAGACCATTGGAATCAAATTTAACTTCATCTAACCAGTTTGACATGCGTGAAATCCGTTGTGGGCAAAGCAGCTAGTTTAGCGTTTGTGGCTAGGGTTGGCTATGCTTGTTGGGTAAAAAATGCTTTAGGGGCTGGATTGGATATAAGTACTCATGAGTTTTTTTGTTTTCTATTTCGATAAAGGGTATTGCAGTGCCTTTCGGTTTTTCACCAAAGCTGATGACCTCAAAATTCAATGCGGAGTGATAAAATTGGCAGGTGGTTTTAATATCAGCAACTGTCAGAACTAAGTGATCTAAATGGCTAATTTTCATAATTCAGCTCTTTTTGAGGTTATTCATATTCAGGCAAAGACTCACTTTTTCTACTGAACGTATTATCGCGTTCAGTATATTGTGCGACTTGTTGATAGCTCATTTGTTCGAACATACCCGTTTTTAAGCCTGAAATGGTCATCGCCATTTCTTTACGGAAATAGGGAATTTGATACATCCACGGAAAAGTAAGATCACGTATGCTACCCGCCCACCAATGATCGGATTGATATAGAGGTGTTAGTAAACGACTGAGGAATTGATAGAACTGGGTCGAAGAACGACGCTGTTGGTGATAGTTTTGCCACAACACTGCCCAGTCAATCTGCTGATTTTTCCTGGCGCGCTGCAAGGACTGTGAAAAGGCCCATGCATCTAAAAGCGCCATATTCGCACCTTGTCCAAGTTGGGGACTCATGGCATGGGCAGCATCACCGATCACCCCAATTCGCCCCTGTCCAAACTGGGACATCACAACATCACGATATTGGGCTGACAACCACTGAGATTGATTTTGTTGATCAGCCAACAGCTGTTTTAACCATTCAGCCACATCAGGCCAGCGATCTGAAACCTGCTTTAACCATTGCCGCTTTGCCGATTCATCCTTTAAAAATGATTGCAGTTGTGCGGTGGGCAAACTCCAGAAGATGCTGGAAAGACGCTGTTGTGGTGCAGAGGGGATTGCACCTGTCGGTAAAATCCCCATCATGATCTTGGAACGATCATAAAATTGATGCAGGATTTCAGAGTCCAATACAGGACATTCAGGCACAATGCTCCATGCAGCACCCCATGGATAAGCCTGATCAACCTTAACCCAGTCTTTGGGGCGAAGTTGGCTTCGTGCGCCATTGGCAATCAGGACAGCATCAAAACAGGCATCAAATTTCTGTTGTTGATAAGACCCGATGAGTCGAACCTCATGGGTACTTTCCTGAATCTGATCAACGCCATGTCCCATTTTCCAGTTGATCTGGCTGGAATATTCAGCCAACTTTTGCATCAGCACATGACATAAGGTGGCGCGATGTATGCCTAAACCGTAAAGATGATTTCCAGCCTGATGGTAATGGCTATTGACCAACAGACGCTGATCGGCAAGTTTTCCCTCCAGCCCTGTAACTTTTGCTCCAAGTTTTAAGGCTGCATCAAGTACACCAAGATGTTCAAAGACTGCCAGGCCAGCAGGTTGTAATAATAAGCCTGCACCCACAGGCGCGAGCTCATCCACCTGTTCAAAAATGGTGACCAGATGACCCTGACGGGCCAGTAAAATGGCAGTGGCGAGTCCTGCTGTACCCGCCCCAATAATCGCAAAATGGGGTGTTTTCATTGTTTGTTCTTATGCAGTCGTTATTGGGTTGTTTTTAAAGAGAATCCGACTTAATCCTATACCACTTCCCAACGTTTGATAATAGCTGGCAAATCAATTTCGAGGTGGAAGAACAATAACTAGTTTGACCAATAAAGATTAAAGTCGGGATGCGTTAAGAATTTTACCTATTTAAATCTAAAAGATAACAGTTGGATTCAAGTAAAATAATCCGAAAATTTCTTTGTACACGACAAAAAAAGATAACTCATTGAAATAATGGCATAATACTTGTTTTCTGACGACGAATATGATGACACATTTCAATGAGTTACATCTCATCTTAAACAAATATCTAAAGTGGAACAAGTCACATGTAAAATGTTTTACACTGATTATGATTGCATTAATTGTAAAACAGACATGTAATCTTTCTTCTGCATCTAAAGCCTTACCCATCAAGTGCTTACCACAATCATTTTATCGACGTATACAACGCTTCTTTGCAGATCAGTATTTTGATTATCGTCAAATTTCTCAGTTAATTTTCAATATATTTTCATTCGACAAAGTGCAACTGACTTTAGATAGAACCAATTGGAAATGGGGAAAACGAGATATCAATATCTTGATGTTAGCCATCGTCTATCGTGGAATAGCGATACCTATTGTTTGGACATTGCTCAATAAACGTGGAAATTCAGATACAAAAGAGCGTATTGCTTTGATTCAACGCTTTATCTCTATTTTTGGTAAAGACCGTATTGTGAATGTGTTCGCAGACAGAGAATTTATCGGTGAGAAATGGTTTACATGGTTAATTGAAAATGACATTAACTTCTGTATACGTGTTAAAAAAACTTTATTGTGACCAATCACTTAGCCAGGAATCATAAAATTAGTGATTTATTTCGTCATCTTCAAGTTGGTCAAACTGAATGTCGTAAACGACGTATTTGGGTTGGTCGAGTAAAACTGTATATTAGTGCGCTACGATTAGAAGATGGAGAACTTTTACTTGTTGTTTCTCCTATGTTTAATGCTTCTGCTATTCGTGATTATGCATTACGCTGGGAAATCGAAACCTTATTTAGTTGTCTCAAAGGACGTGGATTCAATCTTGAAAATACTCGTTTAACAGACCCTAGACGAGTCAAGAAATTGATAGCAGTGCTAGCTATCGGTTTCTGTTGGTGCTATTTAACAGGTGAATGGCAACATGATCGGAAAAAAGCGATAAAAATAAAGAAGCATGGACGACTTTCAGTAAGTTTATTTCGCTACGGTTTGGACTATGTTCAAATGGCTATTCTACGTTTGATTGGTTTTGGAAAAAAAGAAGAATTTAAGAAAGTGCTAGCAATTTTAAGAAAGAAAAAGCCTGATAGGACAAGGATCCTATGAAATTTGTCGTGTACAGAGCGAAAATTTATAAGATTTTAATTTATTAAATCAGAAAGGATGCCTTGCTAAAATTCTATGTGCCGCTTAATTACAATGAGTTTGAAAACATCGTTGCAACGTAGGTGGATCGTGGTTGAGTGAATAAATAAAAAGGGCAAATGTCATATACATTCGCCCTTTTCAAAAAGAATGACATGGATGTCGTGATTAGAAGAATCCAGCTGGTTTGGTTGAGTAGCTCACTAAAAGATTCTTGGTTTGTTGATAATGGTCTAACATCATGCGATGGTTTTCACGACCAATGCCTGACTTCTTATAGCCACCGAATGCCGCATGTGCAGGATAAATATGATAGCAGTTGGTCCATACACGGCCTGCTTCCACCGCACGGCCCGCACGATATGAGGTATGTGCGGAACGAGCCCATACGCCCGCACCCAGGCCATAGATGGTGTCGTTTGCGATTTTAATGGCTTCATCAAAGTCTTTAAATGTCGTTACTGAAAGCACAGGACCAAAAATTTCTTCTTGGAAGATCTGCATCGCGTTGTGTCCTTTAAACACCGTTGGTTCGATATAGAAACCTTCACCCACTTCTTGTCTAGCACCACCACCCGTAAGAAGTTCAGCACCTTCTTCTCGACCCATGTTAATACAACGTAGGATTTTTTCCTGTTGTTCTTGTGAAGCTTGTGCACCAACCATTGTTTCAGTATCAAGTGGATGTCCAACTTTGATACGTTTCACACGCTCAATGGCTTTTTCTAGAAATGCGTCTGCGATGCTTTCCTGAACCAAGGCACGAGAGGGACAAGTACAAATCTCGCCTTGATTGAGTGCGAACATTGCAAAGCCTTCAAGTGCTTTATCAAGAAAATCATCTTCTTTATCCATAATATCTTCAAAGAAAATATTCGGAGATTTACCACCCAGTTCGAGTGTCACTGGAATAATGTTTTCTGTCGCATATTGCATGATCAACTGTCCAACTTGGGTTGAACCTGTAAATGCAATTTTGGCAATACGAGGATTAGTGGCAAGTGGACGGCCTACTTCGACACCATAGCCATTCACAACGTTTAACACACCAGCAGGTAGAATATCTTGGATTAACTCTAAAACGAGTAGAATGCTTGCAGGTGTTTGTTCTGCTGGTTTTAATACGACACAGTTTCCTGCCGCAAGCGCAGGAGCAAGTTTCCATGCCGCCATCAAAATTGGGAAATTCCACGGAATGATCTGACCCACGACACCCAATGGTTCATGGAAGTGATAGGCAATGGTGTCGTCATCAATTTCTGAAATGCCGCCTTCCTGTGCACGGATACAACCTGCAAAATAACGGAAATGATCAATTGCCAGTGGAATGTCAGCTGCCAATGTTTCACGAACTGGCTTGCCATTATCCCAAGTTTCCGCAACCGCAAGCATTTCAAGGTTTGCTTCCATGCGATCAGCAATTTTGAGCAAGATATTTGAACGCACTGTTGGAGAACTTTTATTCCATTCAGCCTTTGCTTTATGGGCTGCATCAAGTGCAAGTTCAATGTCTTCAACCGAGGAACGCGGTATTTTTGTAAATACTTTGCCATCGACAGGTGAAACGTTGTCGAAGTATTCTCCTCTTACAGGAGCTACCCATTGGCCACCAATAAAGTTTTCATACTGTGCTTTAAACTGGACTTTGGAATCTGGTTGATTCGGATCGATGTAACGCATATATATATTCCTTTGCTTATAATTGATCTTAAGCGTCTACAGCTTTGGTATAAGGTACTTTTGTACGCTATTTGACTAGCATATAAGGGTGAAGGTTGGAGAAAGGTTGGAAAGCATGCTCAAGTGTGAGGGATACACAAATGTTTACAAAACAAGAGCTGATACGGCAAAGACAGTCTATTGATCAGTTAAAGCATCAAAATAGCCTGTCTCCCCAAAGCGCTGAGAAGTTAGAGCAGAGTATTGCGAGTTCTTGGCAGCGATCAGTGCTGTCTTCAATTCCAAAGGAGCGTTTGGCAGCACCTTTGCTCAACCACAATAAAAAACATAAAACCAGTCTGGATAAGGCCTTAAATGCCTGTTCCAGTGAACTGGGCCATATTGCCGCACAATCCTCGATGGTGATCGCTGTCGGTGATGTGGGAAGTACCATTATATGGACTGCTTCAAGTACACAAATGCAAAGTGCCGCTGAAAAGGTACATTTCATTGCAGGTGGGCAGTGGGCAGAGGAGGTGGTTGGAACCAATGCTTTGGCCTTGTCATTAAAAACCCAACAATCCAGTTGTGTGTTTTCCAATGAACACTACATGGAATCCATTCATGACTGGGTCTGTTATGCAGCTCCAATTATCGACCCTTATTCCAAACAGGTACTGGGTGTGGTCGATTTATCAACCACCTGGAAAAAGCACAATAGTCTAGGGGTTCTGGCAGCGGAGCGTTGTGCCTCCATCATTCAAACCGCACTTATTGATCAGCAAAGACAACATTTATACATCCGTGCTTTTTCAACCCCACAAATCTTCTTTAATGGTAAATCGTTGGTTCTTACACCACGTCAAATTGAGATTTTGGCAATTTTGGTGCTGTGTCCAAATGGCTTGAATTTAGAAAAACTACACCAAGCCCTATATGGTGAGCGTAAAGTCAGCATTGGCACATTAAAAGCTGAAATGTCACAACTCAGGGATATTCTGGGTGGGATGCTAGGTTCACGGCCCTATCGTTTATTGGCCGATGTGGAGGCCGATTTTCTTTTGGCGGAACAGGCGCTTGATTCTGGATATGTGGCTTCTGCGTTACAGTTATACAAGGGGGTGTTTTTGGCCAAGACAGAAAGCCCTTTTTTATGTGCATGGCGGGATTGTCTGGAGTCGCGTTTAAGTGACGCGATTTTTAAGACCACAGAAACGGATCTTTTACTGAAGCATGTTGCTCATTTCCCAGAGGCAATAGATGCGGTTGAACGCCTGATGGAGTTATTGCCCTCAGAGCATCCGGCGCATTTATCACTGCATAAGTTTAGAGATGTGTACTAGAGCTTGCATGTGGCATTTCATAAAAAGCTGCTGTTGACGTGCAAAGTGAGGCCATATTTTATTTTTGGTTTAATGATTAAAGAAATCAAATGTATATCAGGATATTAGTTCAGTGCTTATGAACTGAGATCAAGAATTTATAATAAAAAAAGTGGGAATATCACCAGTTGGCTATTCCCACAAAAAAGTAAGCTGGTTCTCGCAGGCTTTGACTTACTTTTAACAGAAAGGTCAGAGTGCTGCCTTGAAGATCTCCACAACCTGGGCGTGAGTCGCCTTACGCGGATTGGTCAGCATGCATGCATCCTTTTGGGCATTTTCAGCCATGATTGCAAGATCCTCAGTTTTTACGCCAAGTTCATTCAGGCCAGATGGGATTCCAATTGAGGATGATAATTCCCGAATGGCATCAATGGCCGCGAATGCAGCTTCAGTTTCAGTAAAGCCGTCAGTATTTACACCCATCAATTCTGCAATTTTTGCATAACGATCCTGACAGGCAATTAAGTTGAATTCACAGACATGAGGTAGCAGTACCGCATTGCATACACCATGCGGCAGGTTATAGAACCCACCTAATTGATGCGCCATCGCATGGACATAACCAAGAGATGCGTTGTTAAACGCCATACCCGCCAAATACTGTGCATAACTCATGGCATCACGTGCCTCAATATTTTCGCCATTGGCGACAGCGGGGCGTAACCACTGGCTAATCATGGTAATGGCCTTTTCTGCACAGGCATCGGTAATTGGATTTGCTGCTGTGGAAACATAGGCTTCTACCGCATGCGTTAAAGCGTCCATGCCAGTTGCGGCGGTCAAGCCAGCGGGTTTGGCCACCATGAGTTTAGGATCGTCAATTGCAATCAGTGGGGTACAGCGCCAATCGACGATTGCCATTTTTACATGGGTGTCGGTGTTGGTAATGATACAGAAACGGGTCATTTCAGATGCTGTTCCCGCCGTTGTATTGATTGCAATCAACGGTGTCATGGGAACAGTGCTTTTATCAATGCCTTCATAGTCACGGATATGTCCACCACCAGCCGTTACCAGGCCGATGCCCTTGGCGCAGTCATGTGAGGAACCACCGCCTAAAGAAACGATGAAATCGCAGCCATTGTCATTATAGGCCTGTACGCCATGATGTACATTGATATCTGTTGGATTGGGCTCTGCCCCAGCAAAGATATGGCTGTCTACGCCAGCATCTTTTAAATATTCTGCAATGGTATTGGCTACACCAAATTTAAATAAGCCTTCGTCCGTTACAATCAAGGCTTTTTTAGCGCCGAGATTTTGAGCTTTCGTTCCAATTTCTTTGGCACAGCCAGGGCCAAAAAGTGACACGCAAGGGATGTAAAAACCGTTTGTTTGATCTGCAATATTCTTAAAAGCCATGGAGTGATTCCTTCTTCCATAATCCATTGTTTGTTATTCAGTGATCTCATCACTGTAGGTCTAGTATGGGAGGGTTAAATTTTTTTCCCACCTACCAAAAACCTACCAATAAATAAATGGGGTAGCATTGGAAACAGGAGAAGTGGTTCTGATATCCAACACAACAGGGGGTAGGATTTTCTTGGAAATAGTTTAAAACCACAGTTGATGGCATAATATTTTAATTAAATCAAATTCTTAATTTGGTTTTTTACGAGCTGGATGGAAGAGTTAAAATCAGGCGTTCAGCAGGAAATGGTTTTACTCAATTGAAAGGGTTTGGAATATTAATCATTTATACGAAGATTTAAAACGGAAGTATATAAGTCCTTTCACTTGAATCTTTATCCATTGGAGCGTAAAACCTCGGGGTTTAGCCCGAGGATATAAGCGACTGGCGTAAGCCATTAATGCGGTGTTTGCTGTTGTTGAATATACTGCTTAATAATCCCAATAGGCGCACCTGCGCATGATGCAGCGAAGTAACTAGGCGACCACAAGGCATTACCCCATAATTTGCTTTTAATTTCAGGGTGTTTGGTTCGTAAAATTCGACTAGATGCACCTTTCAAGCTATTTACCAAACTAGAAATAGCGACTTTAGGTGGATAATTGACGAGCAAATGTACATGGTCATGTTCACCGTCAAACTCTACCAACTCAGCTTCAAAGTCCAAGCATACACGCTCAAATACTTCACGCATCGTTTCAAGCATTGCTTTAGTAAAAACATCACGCCGATATTTAGCCACAAAGACTAAATGAACGTGCATATTAAAAACACAGTGGCGACCTGTTCTAATCTCTTGACTATTACTCATAGACCAAATATATTTTAAGTATGAAAACACTTAAATTACGCATAAAAGACAAACATTGCAAGGTGCTAAATCAGATGGCATCTGAGGTGAATTTTGTCTGGAATTACGTGAATGATTTGTGTTTTAAACATCTACAACGAAAACAACAATTCTTTTCAGCATACGACATTGCCAAATACACAAAAGGCACATCGAAAGAATGTAATTTGCACAGTCAAACCATTCAAGCGGTAACAGAAGAACTCATTACACGCCGCAAGCAATTCAAAAAAGCAAAATTAAAATGGCGAGTCAGCAATAAAAAATCAGCTAGGCGTTCATTGGGCTGGATACCGTTCAAGAAAGTAGCAATCAAATATGCTGATGGCTATGTTCAATACGGCAAGCATCAATTCAAACTATGGGACAGCTACGGACTAAGCAAATACAATGTTAAAACAGGCTCGTTTGTAGAGGATAGTCGTGGGCGTTGGTATGTCTGTCTTGTAGTTGATTCAATTAAAACAGAGAAAACCAGCGCTAAAACCTCAATTGGCATAGACTTGGGTTTAAAGGATTTAGCCACTTGTTCAGATGGAGTAAAGCTCAAAGCCCCTAAAATCTATCGGCAATATGAACAAAAACTTGGCATAGCTCAACGTGCGAGAAATAAAAAGCGCGTCAAAGCGATTCACGCCAAGATTAAAAATATACGTCAAAACATGTTGCATCAATTCAGTCATAAACTGGTGAATGAACATGCAGCAATCTTCATTGGCAATGTGAATGCCAAAGCACTAGCACGGACTAAATTAGCTAAGTCTGTATTAGATGCAAGTTGGACAACACTAAGAACCATGCTCAAGTATAAATGCGAGAACGCAGGGGCATGGTATGAAGAAGTCAATGAGGCCTATACCACCCAAACTTGTTCGTGCTGTGGCTCACGCTGTAGTAGTCCGAAAGGTAGAGCAGGCTTAGGAGTAAGAGAATGGCAGTGTATGGAGTGCGGTACGCTCCATGATCGGGATGTAAATTCCGCACTGAATATTCTTGCGCTCGGACATGAGCGTCTAGCAGTAGGAATCCCCGTCCTTTAGGTCGGGGAGGATGTCAAATTTATTAACTGGCCGTGATGAGGAGCCAGTCGCACCCCATCATACTTGAAGCTAAAAAGTCCCTTGTTTATAGGCGGGTGTGGCTTATTTCATAATACGCCACAGCGCCAACAAGCTACTCAATACAATTAAGACAATTGAGACAAACCACGGCGTAATAATGGCAATGGTCAGCAAAATCAGCATGGTGCTGCCAAACATCCAGCTACGGCGTTGCTGCTGTTGCATTTGCAAACGCATCTGCTGAATTTCTTTCAGCTGTTTATCATGCCAGGCTGACTGGTTTTTCAAGCCATTGAGGCTGTCAATCAACAGGCTAGGCAAGTCCTGTGCGCCCAATAATAAATCAGGAATTTGCTGACCAATTTCCTTGAAATTTTTCACTGGATTCATATTGGCCTTGACCCATTCAGTGAGAATCGGTTTTGCCAGTTTCCAGATGTCCAGTTGTGGGTAAAGGTCAGTGCCCAGACCCTCAACATGAACCAGCGTTTTTAAAAGCAACATGAGTTGTGGTGGAATTTCCAGATGGAAACGCCGTGCAATATCCATCACCTGAATCAGGATGCCTGCAAAATCCAGTTGATCCATCGGCTTGGACACCATAGGGCCAACGGTACGACGCATTTCACGTGCCAGTGCATCCTGATCGGTTCCTGGTGGAATCCAGCCAGCCTGATGCACAATCTGAATCAACTGCATAAAGTTGCTGTTCATCACTGCCAGTAACATTCGTGCAACGGTCATTTGATCAGACTTGGACAGCTCACCCATAATGGCACAGTCCAGTGCAATAAAGCGTGGATTGCTTGGATTAATGGTTTCAACAAAGACATTGCCAGGGTGCATGTCCGCATGGAAAAAGTTGTCTCGAAATACTTGGGTAAAGAAAATGGTCAAACCTTTTTCAGCCAAATCTGCACGATCCATACCCAAACGATCAAAGGTCGTGATATCTGAAATAGGCACACCCGTGATGCGTTCAGCCACCATCACGTCTTTACTGTCCATATAGACTTCAGGTACATACATCATGCTGGAGCCTGTAAAGTAATGACGCATTCGGCGGGTATTGTCCGCTTCTAGACTCAGGTCAAGCTCATTTAAAATGATCTGACGGTAGTCCTGAATAATCTCGGACAGGTGCAGGGCACGGGCAGCTTCCAGACGGTTTTCCAGCCAATTCCCCAGCCATGCCAGAATTTCAAAGTCCCGAAGAATCTGGTTATGAATATCAGGACGGGTGACTTTTATCACCACCTCACGACCATCATGCAATGCGGCAGTATGCACCTGTGCAATCGAGGCAGCGGCAAGTGGCTGTTCATCAAAACGGGCAAACAATGTGCCAACATCGGCCTTGAGAGATTCTTGAATCCGCTGTTTGGCCAACTGGGTGTCATAGGGCTTTACACGGTCTTGCAACAGCACCAGTTGCGATAAGAGTTCTGGTGGAATCAGGTCGCGACGGGTAGAGAGGAGTTGACCCAGCTTAATTGCCAAAGGCCCCATCTCTTCCAGTGCTTGCTTGAGTTTAAGCGGATTCTTTTTTTCACGGCTTGACCAAGCCGCAGGATGCATTTTAATCACACCCAAGGCATGTTGGGCTTTTACAGGTAATTCTTCCGCAGGAAATAAAGTGTCAAGGCGATAATGTGCTGCAATGCGCCAAAGTTCAAATAACCGTCTAACATGCGGAATCATATAAAATCTTACCTAGTTTTGTGTGGGGTTCAATAATTCCTCCCCTTTTTGAGGGGAGGTTAGGAGGGGTTTCAATTGGGCCTGTAATTGCTGAAATCTGGCTTCCAGACGGTCTACTTCCTGATTAAGTTGGCGGGTCTCCCGATTCAGGTCATCCATCTGCCAGCGAGGTGCAAATAAACCACTATCTTCTTTTAAAGTATCTTCAATAAAGAACAAATGACTTTGTAATGAACGCTTGAGTTGTTTGGGTGCAAGTTGAATCTTAGCCAACTCATGTGCCAGTTGTGGGCCAATCCAGGGCGATAAATGCGCAGCGAGATCAGGCTCAGCTTGCTGCATAATTCTTTGAATATCTTGTAATAGATGGTAATCACCTTGTAGGGGAATATTACCAATCTGATCCATATCACTGAGCAGGAGTTTGACTAATTCGACCACATTGGCGACATGCAGGGTGGCTGTGGCATCTGTAATTTTATTTTGGACATCGTAGGGACGCTGTTCAAATATTGATGGGGTTGGACTGTGTCCAGTCACGGTAGGTTCCAGACGAACTTTATTTTCATCAAAAAAAACATCAACCGAGAGCTGTGGATGATCAATCACCACCCGTAACAGTCGACCTTGTAGCTGATTGAGCTGAATACGGGTAATCGCATCCAGATCAATCACATGATGAATGATACGTTCGACTGCACCGAGTGCTAAAATCGACCACATATCTTAAGCCTTAAAGTTTGAATCCGCGGTGAACTGCAACAATACCCCCAGTGAGGTTATGGTAGTCACAGCTTTGGAAGCCTGCATTTTCCATCATGCCTTTGAGGGTACGTTGGTCTGGATGCATACGAATAGATTCTGCAAGATATTTATAACTTTCAGAGTCATTGGCAACCAGTTTGCCCATGATTGGTAAAGCCGTGAATGAGTAAAGATCGTAAAGCTTTGAAAATGGCTCAAACACAGGTTTGGAAAATTCGAGGATCAGTAAGCGGCCACCTGGCTTAAGTACACGGTACATGGCTGCAAGTGCTGCATCTTTATCAGTCACGTTACGTAAACCAAAACTGATGGTCACTAAATCAAAACTGTTATCGGCAAAGGGTTCTAATGTTTCAGCATTGGCAAGCACAAAATCCACATTGGTACAGCCTGCATCAATCAGGCGGTCACGCCCAACATTGAGCATGGATTCATTGATGTCTGAGAGTACGACATGACCTTGTGGACCGACTTCACGGCTAAATACTTTTGCCAGATCGCCTGTACCACCCGCGATATCCAGTACATGCTGTCCACGGCGAACACCTGACATATTAATCGCAAAACGTTTCCAAATACGATGGATACCGAATGACATCAGGTCATTCATGATGTCGTATTTGCTGGCGACGGAATGGAACACTTCCGCCACTTTCTGTGCTTTTTCATCGCTGCTGACAGTTTGATAGCCAAAATGGGTGGTTGCGCCAACATTACCTGTATTGGCACCACGCGGCAGGTTGTATTTCGGTACGGAACCTGTTGGTACTGAGGTCAAATCCTGTTGTAAAGATTGCTGTTGACCTTGTGGCACTCCCTGCGGAAGCGGTGTGCTGAGGAAAGGACTGACTTTGTCTGAACCTGGGTTTTGCTCAACTTCTGGGGTGGGCTGTTGGTTTTCGTTAGACATTGTTTTCTCCTAAACTTTCGCTCTAGCGGCACGAATCAGCATGCATCATGACAGATTTTGTATTTTTTTACAGGGCCTAGCATATCATTGTTATGAATAATATACAGAAAGTCACTTTCCAAAAAGTGTTTTAATTTTTTATGTGAAGATGAAAAAATCCCTCTTGGTAGAGGGATTGGAATAGTCCAGCATTTAACTGCGGAAAGGATCTGGATGCCCTGAATGGACTTTCTCAATGATCTCGCGTTCTTTTGCGGTAAATGTTTTGATAAACGTTGCAGCAGACTTCATAGGCTTCATTGCAGCAAAACCTTCTTGGATAAAATCGTACATAGGTTCAAATTGATATTTGGTTGCAATGCCTTTACACATTTTAAAAGCCGCATACATCATCGTAGAGCGCATATACTTATCTAATGTGAGACCAAGCTCGTCAAGTAATTGTAATTGTTCATAACGTACATCGCCTTGATCGAGTTTGACTAAGGTCTGGCGCATGATTTCATCAGTTAGTGGTGTTTCCAAAGGATAATCTTTGAGTAGTTGTTCTGCGACTTGTTCATCGAGTTGAGTGGCAAGTACAGCAAGACTGACCGATTTTGTTCCTGTTTTAATTGCATTTTCAGGGAGTAAGCTCTCTGCTTTATGTGCATATTTCAACAGGCGTTCGATTTGCTGTGCAATTGCCTCAAAATCAGGACCGCCATACAAACGATTGAGAAAATACTGTGCCATCAGTTGATTTTCAGGCAGAGCAAAAAATTCTTTATGGGTTTCTGCGATGCGTGCTTTCATCCACGCTTGTACTTCATGCAGACGTTGCTTAAGTGCTGTATTTTGGTGGTAATTCAGAGTTTGGTATTGTAATAAAAGATGATCAAATGCAGCGAGTTTTGACATATTCGAACTCAAATAAAATAAAACCAGAAAATCATAGGGCGCATCATAACTGAGAACCATGACAGCATAAACCCTAAATGTCCAACAATCGGTCAATATGTTGATACACGGATTGAGTTCTACAGAAACTGTACAAGGGTTTTGCATGCAGTGAAATAGATTTCATTATACTTATTCTTAATAATGAGCCATTTAGAGCCGAATATGAGTATACAACAACCAAAATTTGAATTACGTGATGAAGATGCGTTGTCTTTAGATTTGATTGAAGCACAATATGCCTTAAAAGATAGCCAAGATAAAAAAAATGCAAAAAGTGTTCTGATTTTAGTAAGTGGGATTGAATTAGCAGGGAAAGGTGAGGCGGTCAAGCAGTTACGTGAGTGGCTTGATCCACGTTACCTGAAAGTCAAGGCGGATGCCCCAAAGCTATTGACAAATAACCAGACATTTTGGCAATCCTATACACGCTTCATTCCTGCCGAAGGGCAGATCGTGGTGATGTTTGGCAACTGGTACAGTGACTTGCTGGCAACAGCAATGCATGTGTCCAAGCCGTTAAATGAGGCGTTGTTTGATGACTATGTTGAGCAAATGCGTGCGTTTGAACATGACCTGCAACACAACCATGTGCATGTGGTTAAGGTCTGGTTTGACCTGTCATGGAAATCATTGCAAAAACGGCTGGACCAGATTGATGCCTCGGAACAGCACTGGCATAAACTGCATGGTCTGGATTGGCGCAATAAGAAACAATACGATACCTTGCAGAACCTGAGCCACAGGTTCACCGATGACTGGTTTATCATTAATGGCGAGGATGAAAAGTACCGCGACCAGTGCTTTGCACAATATGTTTTGCAAACGCTTCAGGAACTTCCTGACCATCAAACTAAAGTCACGGAAAAATGGCAACAAGCACAGATTCCCACAGCACTATTAGAACCTTCAAAACAAAGCTTAGATAAAGATGACTACAAAGAAAAATTGAACAAATTAACCAAAAAAGTAGCTGATGCATTACGTTACAACGAACGAAAAGTGATTGTTGCTTTTGAAGGTATGGATGCTGCAGGTAAAGGGGGAGCGATAAAAAGAATTGTGAAAAAGCTTGATCCGCGTGAATATGAAATTCATAGCATTGGGGCGCCTGAGCGCTATGAATTGCGTCGCCCCTATTTATGGCGGTTTTGGACACGATTGAATGATGGCGGCAAGATTACGATTTTTGATCGGACATGGTATGGGCGTGTACTGGTGGAGCGTGTTGAGGGTTTTGCCTCAGTGGTTGAATGGCAACGTGCCTATGATGAGATTAACCGTTTTGAACAGAACCTTGTGGATAGCCAGACGGTGATTGTCAAAATCTGGCTGGCGATTAGCAAGGATGAACAGGCCGTCCGTTTCAAGGAGCGTGAACAAACCCCACATAAGCGCTTTAAGATTACTGAGGAGGATTGGCGTAACCGTGATAAATGGGATGACTACCTTGAAGCCGCTGCGGATATGTTTGAGCGTACCTCCACCGACTATGCGCCATGGCATGTGATTGCGACGGATGATAAAAATACGGCACGAATCGAAGTTCTAAAAGCGATTTTAAAACAGTTGAAAGTTAAGTAAGACTAAACTTCTGATGAGTTCATGAATATGTGGAAAAAATTGTTAAAAATAGGATTAATTTTAAGCTCCATATTTCTGCTCGCTTTTGTTTTTTTTATTGGATTTTATCTGTACATGATCTATGGAATTCATCCCTCTGATGAGGGCAAGACAAGTATTTCATGTATATGGGAAAATGGAGAATTAACAGCAGAAAGAATAACCATTATTCAAGGCAAAAGAGTGATGACACAAGCTCAGGCTGAAGATTGTGCCGATTTAACACACTCGATGAAATGACTGAATCACTGATAGTCGGCTGATCAGTCATGTTCATGTTTTAAGCTACAATCGTACTACGGCTTTTTTGCTGAATCCGTTTTGCAAGTGTGTAGCAGTCCTGAATATGTGCCTCGGTGATTTTACGCATCATAAAGTAGCCAAGGCTGGCCGCCACCAGTTGCCCACCCAGAGGAATGAATTTAGTCACCTGTTTGGTGGCAATCTTGGTGAAAAAACCATTAAATGTTTTCTTCATTGCGGTACGTGCCACCACAAAACCTGACAACTCGAAGCCACGTTTACGCAGTTCATCCCAGTGAACTTTCTTGGTCTCTGGGTCATAAACGCTAATATGTTCAGGTGCTAGGCCAAAACGTGCATTAATATCAGGAATGATCTGCGTGAGCATGCCTAAATCAACCACCACATCGAAAAATGGAATGGGGACAATGGCCGCGCCAGCAGAGCAGTAGGCGATCTTCTTGGTACGCGCCAGACATTCATCACGGATTTGTTCCAGATTTAAGCCTGGGTCAATTGAATCAGGAATTTTTTCAATTTTCATAAAGTTATACCTAAAGTCTATCTCTTGGTCGTATATTCAAGCGCATTAAATGGTGAATTTCAAAAATTTTTTATTTCATGCTGTGTTTAACGTGACATAGTTCTACAAGCTTGTATAGTGATGATTATCTACTTATTTTTATGTATCAAAATAGTCGTTTATTGATGAGGTTGTATTAACGGATGGGTATTCATGTTATTCAGAGTCAACGTCTTGATGTGTTATTGCAAGGTGTGATGGCATCCATTACTCAACCCAGTGCCTCCCCGTTTCAGGTGTTTAAAACCCAGCATTTTATTGTGCCGAGTCCTGCCCAGGAGCAGTGGCTGACCCAGAAAATTGCTGAACAGCAGGGTATGACTGCGAATTATCAATTCCATCAAAGAATTCGTGGTTTCCAGTGGTATGCCTATCAACAAGTGTTGGAGAATAAAGAACAAGTCCGTAAGGCCAATATTCCGCGTTTGATTTTAAAGTGGCGTATTCATCAAGCTTTACAGCCTTTTATTCAACCCGAACAGAATACTGTTGTGAATGAGCACCCTTTATATTCAATTGTGCAACGGATTTACGACAGCGCCGATCAACTGCAACAAGGCACTGAAAAACAACTAAAAAAACAAAGTATGCTGTATTGGGTGGCGGAGCAAGTTTCGCAGCTGTTTAATAACTACATGATTTATCGCGGTCATTGTCAACAGGGATGTACGGGCGTTTGCCGTTGTGCTGGCAACTGGCTGGCGGCATGGGGGCAAGATCATCCGCTGGATATTGAACGGCTAATCTCGCAAACTGACCAGCAGGTGTCTGCATTTAGCCTCAACCAAACCCAGCAACTAGAAGCTTGGCAGCGCTGGCTATGGCAAAACTATTTTCATGCCGACTTTGAGGAGATGCAAAGTATTGATGCCGATTTCTGGCAGGTTCTGGACAATCCACAGACCCGCCAGCGTGCATTGTCACAGCTTCCAAATCAGGTGATTGTGTTTACCCTGCTGGACTTGCCACCCAGCCAACTACAATTCCTGCGCCGTCTGGGGCAGTATCTGGATGTGTTGATCCTGCACTACAACCCCTCGCAGGAATATTGGGCGGACAGTGTCGATCCACTGTGGAAACAGCGTTATGATTTGGGTGTTAAGGAACGTTTTATTGCCAAAAATCCTAATGCGAGTGATGCGGAAATCCAGAACTTTTTTGAGCAATTTAATTTAGAATTTAATGCCTTAAGTCGTGAATCACGACATCCCTTACTGACACGTTTGGGCAAACAGGCACGTGATCATTTCTCTTTATTGTCACAACTTGCAGGAGGGGAAGAAGGAATTTGGGAAGATCTCTTTGTTGATTATTTTCCAGAAACCTTACTGGGTAAAGTCCAGTCCGATATTTTTTATCTGGCTGAACCTAAAGCGGAACAATATGAGCTTGCACCCGAGGATGATTCGATTCAGGTGCATGTCTGCCATTCCAGTTTGCGCCAGCTTGAGGTACTCAAGGAGCAGTTGACCCATTGGTTATCGCAGCCAGATTCCGTTGCTCGTCGTCCCAGTGATGTGCTGGTGCTTGCACCCAATCTGGCTGAGCTTGAGCCTTTGATTCGTAGTGTATTCCCTGCTGTTCCCAATGAGCATGAAGTGTTTCTGCCCGTCAAGATTGCAGGCGTGGCTTCACTGGATGCCCTGAATGCATGGCGTGCGGTGCTGGGGCGTTTGCAGCTTACACAGGGACGCTTTGCCCATGATGATTTTGCCGACTGGCTCAATCTGTCTGCAACACAGCAGCGTTATGGTCTGGACTATACCCAGGCACAACGGATGCTGGCCTTGTTAAGTGATGCAGGCTTTAAGCGTGGTCTGGACGCTGAACATTTAAAACAGAGCCTGAGTGCCGATGATCAGGACTATCGCTATAGCTTTAAATTTGCCCTGGATCGTCTGGCATTGGGAATTGCTGTGCCAGCGCATGTGTTGGTGCAGGATATACTGAGCTATGCACAGGTGCAGCCAGATGATTTTGAGCTGATTGGAATCTTGATCCAGATTTATCAGGATTTATCTATCCGACGCAATTGGCTGATTGCGCATGAGTTGGGGCAGCAGTCACCTGTTGAGGACTGGCTGAAAAAGCTCAAGGATGATATTCAGGAGTTTGAGCAAGCCGATATTGTTGCCCTAAAGGCCGTGCGTGAGATTGTGCAAAAGCAGGAGCGTATGCTGACTCTGGCGAGTTATTATGATGATGCTGAAACCCATTTGCGCCAGATTACTCTGCCGTTGCCGTATATCATTGAGGAAATTCAACGGACGCTGCAAAGCCAGTCAGCACAGGTTGAGCCAACAGGGCAAATCACCTTTAGCCAGATTGGACAGATTCGCCCGATTCCTTATCGTCTGATTGTGCTGCTTAATCTGGATACAGGCAAGTTTCCCAATCGGGATGCGCATATTCCCTTTGACTTAATGGATGCATTACGTCAGCAATTGGGAGATCGTTCTCGTCTGGAAGATGATCAGGGGGCCTTTCTGGATGCGGTGCTTTTGGCTGAGGAGCAATTGTGGCTGTTTTATAATGGTTTTGATGTCAATGATGGGGAAGTGCGTGAACCCTCCAGTATTTTGCAGGCCTTTCGCGATCATTTGGCGTTGATTGTAAAACCGACTAGCAGTGAAGATAGGCCTCCTTTATCAGAAGCGGATTTAGCTGGATTGGAGGCATTACAAATCCCACCACAGCTTTATCCGCTGTATCATTTACATCGTCTACAACCATTCGATCCACTCGGCTTTGTTTCGGATCGACCTGTGCGCTTCCAAGATCAATGGTTTAAGGTCGCTTCACAGATTCAGCAGGTCAAAGGAGAGCGGCAGGCATGGGTGAATACCCGTTATCCTGTTGAACATGATGAGATGCTGATTCTAAATAGCCAGCAATGGATTCAGGATGTGGCGTTCCCAGCACGTTTGTATTTAAAAACCCTAGGCGTGGAAAATTTAACGGCAACCGAACTGGTGGATCAAACTGAACCGTTATTGCTGGATGGTTTGGGGAAATATGCTATTCGCCATTTTCTACAGCAGCAGGATGAGCAGACCTCGGCTGGCATCTTGCAGGATCAACTCCCTGTTGGAAAGGTACAGCACAGTGCATGGCAGCAAAGCCGCTTAGAGCAACAGCGCTTGCTTGAACGTTTACAGCAGTATGCGGCAGCCCCGACACTCACCACACAACGGGTCTGGCGTATCTCAAAACAACTACAAATGGTTTGTGTCACGCCAAAACAGAATGTACAGGACTGGGTTAGTCTGGAAGCGTCGAGTGCGCGGGCCAAACGTTTTGTTAAGGTCTGGCTGGAGTATTTGTTGTGGCTGGCCGTGCTGAACGATGACTCCGCTACAGAAAAACGCCGTATCGTGGTGTTTAGTGATCAGACTGTGATTTGTGAGGGACTGGGTTCTGAACAGGCGAAACACTATTTAAAGCACTGGTTGCAACTATGGCAAGAGGCGCAGCAACAGCCTGTGGTGTTACCCGCAGCCTTAATCTTAAAGCCAATCGAGAAAGGCAAGTCCTATGAATGGGTTGAGCAGGAGTCTCGATGGGTTCTGGTTGAAGACAGCCAAAAACAGGTTTTAAAAGATTGGAATGATACAGGTGATTTTTCTGGTTTTGATATGGCTCAAAATGAAGCGTGTAAATTGCATCGTGATTGGCAGTTTCTTTTGCAGGAACAGGATGCAACCGCATTGTTACACTATGCCTGTGATCATTATTCCCATGTCTTATACCAGCCTATTTTTGAATTTTTACGTGTGGAGTAAGACATGAACTCAAAATATCCAGTGTCTTATGAACCCATTCAGGATATTCAGTTTGAGGGGCTGCACCTGATTGAGGCCTCGGCTGGAACAGGTAAAACCTATACCCTGTCCAGTTTGATGGTACGGATTTTTCTGGAAAAATACCTACCGAATCAGGTCATTGCCACCACGTTTACCCGTGCTGCCGCCGCCGAGCTAAAAAGCCGTATCCGTTTGCGTCTGGTGGAGATTCAGCAGTATCTGGAACCGTTACGCAGCGTACTGGAAGCTGATATTCACATGCAGGCGGAGCAGGAAACCGATCCGCTGAAACAGCATGTGTTAAAAACCTTTGCGCCACGTATCGCCTATGCCTGTGAACGGCTAAAACTGGTGATTGACCAACTGGACGAGCTGTTTGTCGGGACACTGGACAGCTTTAGCCAGAAGTTGTTGCGCGAGTTTGCCTTTGAAAGTGGCAAGATTGAACGTGCCCAAATCACTGAGGATGCCAAGAGCTATACCCGTCAACTGATTCATGATGTGTTACGGGAATGGATTCAGTCGCAGCCACAACAGGTGATTGATTTTTTATATATGAGTCAGCAACTAAAGAGCGTAGATCAGTATATTAAAGTGGTTGAAGAAAGTTTGAATTTTAGTTCAGCACATTTGAAACAAGTAGATTTACCTGTATTTAGCACAGTTGAGTTTGAATCATGCTTGCATCAGTTCGCAGCAACTTCATCACAATACTTACAAGAGTTACAGGATTATTATCTACTCGATGGTGCATATTATAAGTTTATTAATAAAAATGCTTTTGCAAAAGATCGTTTTCATTTCATTTTTCAAACAGGCTTAGTTCGGCTGGCTCAGCAAATTCAAGAGCAGGGCATAAATATCTATTTTGATCAAAACGCGTTCAAAGACGTCGATGTTTTATTTTTAGATTCTAAAGGACGAGCTCGAAGCAGTATTTTTAATAAATGTGATCAAAGTATTCAGGACTGTTTTTACCAGCATCCTTTGATTCAGTTATTAAAAGATATTTGGGAGATGAAACTTAAAATTCAAAATGATTTAGATCAATTCAATACCTATTTACAGTTTCATCTTTGTCAGCAAGTCAAAAAGCGTTTGCCTCAAGTGTTGCAACAAAAAGGTGAAACCACTTTTGCCCAGCAGATCAAAACCCTGTCAGATGCCTTAAAGGGCGAACAGGGACAACATTTTGCGGTATTTGTACAGGCACGTTATCCATTGATTCTGGTGGATGAGTTTCAGGATACCAATCAAGATCAGGATGATATGCTGGCGAGCATCTGGCGGCATCCACAGCGCTACCAAAAAGGTTGCATGATTATGGTGGGTGATCGTAAACAGGCGATTTATGGCTTCCGTGGCGGCGACATGCTGACATTCCTGAATGCCTATCAGGATATTATGGCGAAGCAGGGGCGTGAATATAAACTGATTCATAACCACCGTTCGGTCAAAGAACTGGTTGAAGTGGTTGATGTGCTGTTTCAGCGGCAAATGGATTTTGGCGAGCAGGTGATCTATCACCCAATTCAGGCTGGTTCACGTCCACATCCTGCCCTGATTGACAAGGAACAGTTCAATCCAGCACCGTTGCGCTGGCTGCAACTGCAAGAGGGCAATGAGCAAGCGACTCAAGTGGCCTGGAAAATTCAAAGCTTATTGAATCAGGCGCATTTGCAGCAGCTATGCCTGGATGGTGAGATACGCAAAGCCATTTGTGAAGATGATATTGCGGTGCTTTCCCGTAGCCACCGACAACTGGACGAGGTTCAATATGCACTGGAATACTTGGGAATTCGTGTGAATCGTCCCTCAAAGCGCAGTGTGTTTGACTCAAAGATTGCACAGGATATAGGCGCTTTACTCACGGCCTTGCTGCACCCCTATGATGAAGCCAAGCTCAAACGGGCTTTACTCAGTCGATTATTTGGATTTGATCTGGCTCGATTATTGGCCTTAGAACAAAGTCCAGAGGGCTTGAGCCATTATATCCAGCAATTCGATGACATCCGTGAGATGTGGCTGAATCAGGGATTTCTGGTGGCATGGCAACGTTGTCTGAATCAGTTTGGTATCTGGCAGCAACTGGTTGCAACGCAAAGTAAAGACAATGAACGGGCAGTGGTCAATCTGCGCCATCTCACTGATATCCTGAGTCAGCACAGCGAGCATGTGCAGGGGGCACAAAACCTCTATCACTGGTATTTAAAGCAGCTCAATTCACCAAGTGACCGTGAATGGGAGCTGGAACATAAGCTTTCCAGTGAAGCTGGGGTGCAGTTAATGACTATCCACCAGTCCAAGGGTTTGGAATTTAAAATCGTCTTTTTACTTGGAGCAAATAAAGCAGCACCAGACTCAAAAAAAGAGGCTTTAAATTTTTCAACCACGGAAATCCAGTTACCAGAAACAGGGCAGACCCGAACGCAACGCGTGGTGGCGATTGCGGATAAAAACTTTCTGCAACAGAATGAGCTGGATCAGCACCAGCAACGGGCGCAGGCTGAGCAGAACCGTTTGTGGTATGTGGCGCTGACTCGTGCCAGTCATCGGGTCTATGCGGTGTTTGAACCTGAAAAGGGAGATAAGAACAAACTTTCAGGATTGGCATTCTGGAAGAATCGGGGTGAGGCATTCCAGCATCCACACTGTTTGGATGAAGCTCTGGTTTTGGAACGACCACAGGCTTTGCACCGCCAGCAACAGACCCAACAAAGAATCCCACTTTCTGCTCAGCCTTTACCTATGCAGCGTTTTTATGCACGAGGCAAGACCAGCTTCAGTTATCTGGCACAGCATTTAAGACACAAGGCCAGTCATGCGGATCGTCTGGCCAATATTGAGCAGAACTTTGATCAGGCTGAAGATGAGCTAAACGTTATACTGACAGCATTTGCGCCTGTTTCCCAACCAATCGCTTGGATTAAGCAATATTTTCCGAAAGGAACACTGGCTGGAAATTTCCTGCATGAGATTTTTGAGCAGATTGATTTTCAGCGACCTGAAACATGGGTTGAGGAAATCCGCCGCCGTTTTAAGAATACCTATCAAGGCTTATGGTTTGACTTGCTGGATCAATACCAGAATCACTTTCCAGCACGGGAAAATTCAGAGCAGCAACTATACCAATGGATTGCGGTATGGTTGGGTGAGGTATTGGCCACGCCAATGAACGACGGCTTCCAATTAAAACAATTGCTGACAGGACAATATCTGTCGGAATGTCCATTTTATCTGGCCTTGTCGGATCGTGTGCTGGCCATGCAGCGCGTACAGCAACTGTTCACAGAATATGGCATCAGCATGCCTGAATTACTGGAGGCGAAATCTGCCCGCTACCTGAATGGCTCTATTGACTTGGTCTATTTTGACGGTCAGCGTTATCACATTGCTGATTATAAAAGTAACTATCTGGGCGCTGAACAGGCAGATTACCAGCCTAGCCAAATTGCAGATAGTATGTCGCTGTCGAGCTACTGGTTACAGGCGGCCTTGTATCTGGTGGCACTACACCGTTATCTGAGCGTGAAACTACAGAATTATCAGATTGAGCAGCATCTGGGTGGAGCATCCTATCTGTATTTGCGTGGCATGAATGGACAGGCGCAGCAGGGCTATATGTACTGGAAACCTGCTGATGAATTTATCTTGCGTCTGGATGCTATCCTCGGATATTTCTCTGAGGATAAAATGGCCAAACCAATGTGGATAAAAGTAAAGAATTTAGATTAAACAGTAGCTTATCATGTGGATAAGCATGTTTATAACCTTGTGGACAAGCGTGTGGGTAAGTTTGAGGATAACTCTGTGGACAAACAAGAAAATAATCAGTCAGCAACCGTAGGCTGGCTTGAGATGTGGAGTAGCTATCTCACACAGGCACCATTTTCCCAATCAGCTCATGCAGTTAGTGCAGCGCAAATCCTACAGCAACTGATTGAGGCCAGCCTGCAAGGCGACAGTTGTATTGAGGCAAATCCAGCACAGCTTGAGGCACTGGCCGATCTGGTGGTTTGCAGCGATGTTGCAGGCACTCAGGTTGCCCCATGCGTCCACGATCAGCAGGGCTTGGCATTATACCGATATTGGCAACTGGAACAACGCCTAGCTGATCAGATTTGTCGATTAAAGCGACAAACGATTCAGTTGCTCGATTCAGCACCTTATCAGCACTTGCTCAGCGATGAACATCAGCAGGCCGCCCTTAAAATGGTGATGCAGCAATGGCTGAGTATCATTACAGGGGGGCCAGGAACAGGCAAAACCTATACGCTGGCCCGTATTATCGCGGTACTGAACCAGATGATTCCTGACCTGCGCATTGCGATGGCGGCACCCACAGGTAAGGCAGCCCAGCGTATGCAGGAGGCCTTGCAGCATTCATTGAATGACCCCAAGCTGCTTGAGTCGGGATTGGTCACCGATGAACTGCGCCACCAAAGCACCCAGACCCTGCACCGTTTGCTGGGTATAGGCAATCGGCAGATCCCACGTTTTCATCAAAAGCAGCCTTTGCCCTATGATGTGATAGTGGTGGATGAAGCCTCCATGCTGGACTTGAATCTGGCAACCCTGTTGTTTGAGGCGGTGCCTGAAAACTGCCGCATTATTTTACTGGGTGATGCCAATCAGCTGGCTTCTGTGGATGTGGGTTCTGTACTGGCAGACTTACAGCAGGTGCAGGGCTTGGCTGAAAACCGTGTCTGGTTGCAAAAAAGCCGCCGTTTTGCGGGTGAGGCAAAAATTGGACAGTTGGCAAGATTTATTCAGGCCCAGCAGCAGCCAACACAACATGCTCAGGTATTGACCAGACTGGAACAGGAGATTGCTGCACCTAGCAGCTTGCAACCGATTGCATTATCCAAAGACATGTCAGACTTTATTCAACTGGAATATTTGCCCAAGTATGGTGAGTTCGAAATTGAACCCTATCAACAAAAGCTGATGTATGGGTTTCAGGGCTATGTTGAGGCACTGCAACACTATGTGCAGGGCGATGAACCAGAACCGTATATCCAGCAGGTGATACACGCATTTGATGATTACCGAATTTTAACCGCCGTTCGACATGGGCAACTGGGATTGCAGCAACTGAACCGTTATGCTGAACAGTGGCTCAATCAGCAGCTTAAACAGATTGCGGTGGGCGACTGGTATGTGGGCCGTCCCGTGATGATGACCTACAACGACTATCAGCTTGGAATCTCCAATGGAGACATTGGCATTTGTTTTAAACATAGAAGCCAATCTCAGCAGTTTGAGGTGTATTTTCCAAGTCTGGATAAATGGATTGCTGCACACCGCTTACCTCGTAACATGCAAACTGCATTTGCGCTCACCATTCACAAATCACAGGGCTCTGAATTTACCCATACCGCGATTGTTCTGGATGCCCCCGCAGAGAAGTTACTGAGTCAGGAACTGATTTATACCGCAGTGACGCGCGCAAAAAAAGTGGTCAGTATTCTGGCCGATTCAGGCACCTTGCAACAGGCGCTTACAATTCGAACAGTTCGCCGTAGTGGTTTAGTACAAAAGATCAATTTTGCTGGATTATAAAGTTATTCTTTAAAATTCACCGTTTTGTAAGAAAAAGCTTACAAGGATTCGAGATATTGTCGCTAGAGCAAGCCGAATGTTTTTGAGATTATGGAAACACAACGAGTCTGGCACGGAAAGCTAGATAAATCGCAAAACGATAATAAGAAAGTCTGAAAGACAGCGAACTTACAGTGAGGTAAGTGATAAAAGAGGAAACTTACAGCCGCTAAGCCTTGTAGTTTTGGGAGAGACTACAGGGCTTTTTTATTTTTATCCATATTAAATGAATAAAATCATGATAAATATTGGTTTTATTTTAACCAGTATTGTTTAAACTCTACTTGTTCAAGCATTGCGTCAGATCGGTTGCATGTCTTGTCCATGCACATTTATCTAGTGAAAAATAACGGCAACATCTAAAAGCTAAGATATCGTTGTTTGACAATTTTTCTGGATTATTCAGTTAAATTTTATAAAGAACCGTACGTTTTTGCTTACAAAGAGATGAGAGAAATCCTATTTTTCTTCATAATTAATTTCGACAGAATGGTAAGTACAGAGGAAAGAAGATATCACCAAAGGAAACGTAAAAATCATAAGATTGTGGTAAGCGTTCAGAGGGTCTGAATGAAAAATAACAAGCAATAAAAATAAATCAAAACCAGAATAATAAAAACTACGCGCAAAGGCTCAGGTGAAAATCTGGGCTTTTTTGTGCGTAGCTGTTCTTCAACTGATTAAACCAGATCATTTTCACTACGGTCAGTGGCAAATAATGAGCGGCGCTGGTTTTTTGGGATTTTTGGACAGTTACTTGAGATTTGGTACAACATTTTTGTCAGCGCAGGCAAGTGGGTACCGACTACAGATTTTCCTGTGGTGAGTAATGACACACTGATATCACGCTCTGGATCGGCCCAGCATAAAATATTGGAGAAGCCAATATGTCCAAAAGCCTGTCCTGTCATTGGCCCAAACAGACCGACAGGGTTGCTGCCCAGCATTGGGCCAAGTGCATAACGCATTGGCGCAAGTAAACTACGGTCGATACTGACGCCCGAGGTCGGCAAGGTCGAACGGAAAACGGTTTTGGCACTCATGATCTGTTTGCCCTGATATTCACCACCACTGAGCAACATTTCAAAAAAACGTCCTGACTGCTCTGCACTGGTGTAGATGTTGCCAGCAGGGCAGATGATGTCCATGAAACGTGTGTCATTGGTAATGTCCACAGCGGTTTGTAGCCCAGCACCCAGCACATGCTTTAAATAACGATCCGTACCTAAACCTGGATGCATGCCAGTGGCGTAGTTCATTGCCACATCTGCGCGGTACTCTGGTTTTAGGCCATAGTTGAAATAATCCAGACCCATTGGCTTTTCAATATGTTCAGCCAGATATTCACGCACGCTTTGTCCTGTGACACGCTTGATCACCTCACCCAGAATATAGCCTGCGGTCACGGCATGATAGGCAAGATGCGTACCTGATGGTGAAACTGGCTTGGCCGCGCACAGGCGTTTTAGAATCTCTTTCTCATCAAACAGCAATTCAGGGGTGATCTCACCGTCGATCCGTGGAATTCCACCGCGATGTGATAACATATGGAACAGGGTCGCACGCCGTTTGCCATTGACCCCATATTCAGGAATGTAATAGCTGATTGGATCCAGCAGGTTCAAGTCACCACGCTCATCCAGCATGTGTACCAGCATGGCCGTGACCATTTTAGAGGCTGAGAACAGGCAAACGGGGGTGTCTGGTGTGCCGATCTTGGCATCCGCCCCCAGACCATCGGGAGTGTTGCCCTGAGCGTAGCCAATGCTACGGTTCAGCAGGATTTGTCCCTGACGGCGTAGACATAAGGTAATTAAAGGATAGTTCCCTGTTTTATACAGGCATTCAACACTATCCCAAATCTTCTGGACCTGCTTTTCCGTCAAGCCGCCCAATTCAGCCGCGACTTCATCTTTGGAACGAATGACTTGATTGAGGTCATCTGGCACATAACAGGTATTGGTGGATAAGATTTTCACGATTCCCTCGCTAATTTTTCGTTTTCTTTCATTTCTGTTATAAACTGAAAACAGAATTGATAAATAGTTTGCCTGTTTTTCTGACAATTGTCATTGTCCCAATGATGAAATAAAAACATTTTTGCAATATAGCCATAGATCACTTAAAATAGGCGAATTGCTGTAGTGATGCACGGCAATCAGTTGCTTGCAACTGATCATTATCATTTTATTTTTTAAGCATCTCGGAGAAATCGAATGGCTTTAACTAACGCAGATCGCGCAGAGATCATCGCTAAATTTGCTCGTGCTGAAAACGACACAGGTTCACCAGAAGTACAGGTTGCTTTGTTGACTGCTCAAATCAATGATTTGCAAGGTCACTTTAAAGAGCACAAACATGACCACCACAGCCGTCGTGGTTTGATTCGTATGGTAAACCAGCGTCGTAAACTACTTGACTATTTAAATGGTAAAGATCACGGTCGTTATGTTGCTTTGATCGGCGCATTAGGTTTACGTCGTTAATTCGATTTGACTTTATTTTCGGTATTTCGCATGTTGCAATGCCTTAACGCTGAAAACGAAGTTTCGCCTGATTTAAGTTAGGCGATTTTTAGAAGGGGCGCATGTTCGCTCCTTCTTTGTGTTTAAATTTATTTAAAAATTTTGATCTGGTGCGATGGCTTCTAAGCTTTGTCATTTATCCACACGCCAGTTGTGGTCTGAATGCCAAACCTTAGGGGTCTCACTAGAATAACTTTTTAAAAGACATCAGGAAAATATAATACATGTCAATGTTTAATATCGTTCGTAAAGAATTCCAATTTGGTCAACACCAAGTTGTTTTAGAAACGGGTCGTGTTGCACGTCAAGCAAATACAGTTTTAATCACCATGGGTGGTGTAACTGTGCTTGTTGCGGTTGTGGCTCAGCCAAAAGCAAAAGCGGGTCAAGACTTTTTCCCGTTAACTGTGAATTATCAAGAAAAACAATATGCGGCGGGTCGTATCCCTGGTGGTTATGGCAAGCGTGAAGGCCGTGCTTCTGAAGCAGAGACTTTAATTTCTCGTTTGATTGACCGTCCAATTCGTCCGTTGTTCCCAGAAGGTTATTTCAACGAAATCCAGGTCACAGCAACAGTTGTGTCTTCTGACAAAACCATGGATGCTGATATTGCTGCAATGTTGGGTACATCTGCTGCATTGTCGATTGCGGGCACACCTTTCCGTGGTCCAATTGGTGGCGCACGTGTTGGTTTGATCAATGGTGAATATGTTCTTAACCCAACGTTAGAACAACTTGCACAATCTGATCTTGATCTTGTGGTTGCAGGTACAGAGTCAGCAGTGTTAATGGTTGAATCTGAAGCGAAAGAACTTTCAGAAGACCAAATGTTAGGCGCAGTACTTTTCGGTCATGACGAAATGCAAATTGCTGTACAAGCAATCAAAGAATTTGCTGCAGCTGTTGGTGCGAAAGAATCAGAGTGGGTTGCTCCAACTAAAAATGAAGCGCTTCTTGAGCAATTAAAAGCAGCTTTCGAAGCGAAAATCTCTGAAGCATATACCATTGCGGTAAAACAAGACCGTTATGCAGCTTTGGATGCGTTGTATGCAGAAGCTGTAGCTCAGTTCGTTCCAGAAAATGACGAAACTGGTATCGCTGATGAAGTAAACGAATTATTCGAAGACCTTAAATACCGTACAGTACGTGACAACATCTTGTCTGGCAAGCCACGTATTGATGGTCGTGATACAAAAACTGTTCGTGCTATCGACGTTCAGGTTGGCGTGCTGGGCCGTGCCCATGGTTCAGCATTGTTTACCCGTGGCGAAACTCAGGCACTTGTGACTGCAACTCTGGGTAACACACGTGATGCGTTGATGGTTGATACCTTGGCTGGTACCAAAACTGACAACTTCATGTTGCATTATAACTTTCCTGCATACTCTGTAGGTGAAACAGGTCGTGAATCTGGTCCTAAACGCCGTGAAATCGGTCATGGCCGTTTGGCGCGTCGTGGTGTACAGGCGGTACTTCCTCCAGTTGACCGTTTCCCGTATGTGTTACGTGTGGTTTCAGACATTACTGAATCAAATGGTTCATCTTCTATGGCGTCTGTATGTGGTGCTTCGCTTGCACTGATGGATGCGGGTGTTCCGCTTAAAGCACCAGTTGCGGGTATCGCAATGGGCTTAGTGAAAGAAGGTGAGCGTTTTGCAGTACTTTCAGATATCTTAGGTGACGAAGACCATCTGGGTGATATGGACTTTAAAGTAGCAGGTTCTGCAAACGGTATTACTGCGCTTCAAATGGACATCAAGATCGAAGGTATTACTGAAGAGATCATGGAAGTTGCATTAAACCAAGCTTTTGCTGGTCGTATGCATATCCTGAATGAAATGAATAAAGTCATTTCACGTGCTCGTCCTGAAATTTCAATGCATGCTCCTACTTTTGAAGTGATCAGCATTAACCCAGACAAGATTCGTGATGTCATTGGTAAAGGTGGTGCTACCATTCGTGCCATTACAGAAGAGACTAAAGCTGCGATTGATATCGAAGACAATGGTACAGTTCGTGTATTTGGTGAAACTAAAGCTGCTGCTCGTGCTGCGATTGCAAAAATCCAAGCACTGACTGCTGAAGTTGAGCCAGGCACAATCTATACAGGTAAAGTGATTCGTATCGTTGAATTTGGTGCATTCGTGAATATCTTGCCAGGTACGGACGGTTTGCTTCACATTTCGCAAATTTCAAATGAACGTATTGCCAACGTGACTGACGTGTTAAAAGAAGGTCAGGAACTTAAGGTTCAGGTTGCCGATGTTGATAACCGTGGTCGTATCAAGTTGACCATGAAAGACATCGAACAAGCGTAATCGCTGCAATCGACTGACAAAAAGCCCGCCTTGTGCGGGCTTTTTTATGGCATGATATTCTTGGGATTTAGATGAATATCATGGTTATGCAGCTTTATTATTTTTATCGTCATAACAGTGAAAATACGATTTTTATTAGCGTGGACCAACAAACAGAACATACGCTTGAGTTTTTATGGGTTGATAGTTTGAGACAGGATTTGGTCAACCATACAGAATCCTGGCAGAAGAATGTCTATGAACACACAGGACTGGTTCTGAATGAGTTTCATCTGCGCGACCTACTCAATATTGAACATCCGTGTGCTTTCGACAGTGTTGAGGAATATGACCTGCTGGTGTTCCGCAAACTGATTAGCCCAGACGACCAGATTTATGAAAGTGACAGTCCACTGGAATCCCATGAAAGTGTTTTTGGCCTGGCCACCACACCAGTGAGTTTTATCCTCACGCCGAATGTCCTGGTCAGTTTAAGGGAGCAGGGCAATAAGGCGATGGAAAGCTATATTCAACGTATCCAGACCATTATGGGGCGGGCGATTGAGGAACAAAATAAACCCCGTAAATTACCAAGTACACCTGCTGATTTATCACTTCGTTTATTAAACAGTATGATTGATGGCTACCTCAATCTGCGCACCCCATTAACACGACGTGTTGAATACTGGCAGCAACAGTTATTGCAAGGAAATCGTCGATTTAAACAATGGCATCAGTTGTTTCATGAAGATATGGCATTTCAGCAGATTGAAAACCTGTGTGAGGAACAGATTGAAACCTTGCAAGAGTTTCGGGATGAGCTTGTAGATAATTATCATCATGTGGTCAGTGAACATAAACACAAAACCCAGGACATTCTTCTGGTTCGGCTGAATGACTTGATGAGCCATGTGGAGCGTGTGCAAAAGCATACCTTACGCTTGAGAAACGCCATTCAATCAGCCATTGATTTACACTTTTCGGCTATTGCGAATCAGACCAATGAAAATATGCGGATTTTGGCGATCATCACCGCCGTATTCGCACCCCTGACCTTGCTGACGGGAATTTATGGAATGAACTTTGAGTTTATTCCAGGATTAAAGTCCCCTGTCGGGTTCTGGATCATGCTGGCGGTGATGTTATTAAGCACAGTGCTGTTGCTGTATTATTTCTATCAGCAGCATCTGGTGGGGCGGGGTGAGCGTAGTGTGATTGACCTGCTGGCGCAGCAGCATAAACAACGCAACTTGAACCTGCTCTGGTTTCTGGACTATGAACCGATTAAACAAACCCTCAAAGAGGTTGAGAAAATGACTAAACTAAAATAAAGCGTTTAGTCATATATAAAGATGTTGCCTTAATGAAAATGTTTTAACTGCTTGCGGAGTTGCTGCACTTCATCAATCAGGTCCAGCATCACCGCAACCGCAGATAGACTGGCATCAAAGTCACGCTGTAAACGGTAGGCACGACGGGCGCGGGCAACATCTTCACCAATGAACTGGTGGCTTTGTGGATCAACTTGAATCTGCAAAATATCGTAGTCGATCAGCTTGAGTACCCAGTCGGTGCTTTGACCACAGACTTCGGCAAAGTGTTCGAGATCAAGTGCCAATTGTTCATCAATGATTTCAACTTGGCAGTGACCATCATATTGAATTTCTTTGTATTGAATAGTTGTCATGATCTTACTCCTTATGATGCACGAGGTCTGAATGAAGCAAAAGCATCTGCAAACTGTTGATAAGCTTGTTGCTCTTGTTCGCTGTGTGCTGGTGGTAAAACAATATTAATAATTAGATATAAATGCCCTGCAGTTTTATTTGGTATCCCTTTATCTTTGAGACGTAATTGTTGTCCATTTTTGGCATTTTTAGGTAAGTTGACTTTGAGTTGCCCTGCGGGAGTATTGACTTCAATGCTTTGTCCTAGAGCTGCTTCCCACGGAGTTACATCAATAGTTTGATAGACATCAGCCCCTTCAATACGAATGCGATCGGTATCTTTATATTGAATTTCAATATAAAGATCACCATTTTCACCGCCATTAATACCACTTTGTCCTTGGCCATTTAAGCGAATTTGCTGACCTTCTTTCATTCCTTTTGGAATCTTAACCTGCAAGGTTTTCCGCTGTACTTCAGGCTCACCATAGACGTTATAAGTTGGAATTTGCAAGGTAATCTGTTGGGTTGAACCGTGATAGGCAATATCTAAATCAACTTGAATGCTGGCATGCTGGTCTTCGCCCTTGTAACTGCGTTGCTGGCGTTGCGAACGCTGCTGCCCGCCACCAAACCCTGCGCCAAATCGACCAAATAAATCCTCAAAGCCACTAAAGTCTGCACCCCCATCGCCTGAACTTTGGCGATAGAACTGGGAACCGTCAAAACCACCCGTGCCTTGACCAAATCCGCCAGCACCCTGACCAAAGCCAGCAAAACCCTGCGGATGATCCAGCATCTGGTCATATTCAGCCTTTTTAGTGGCATCACCCAAGGTATCGTAGGCGACATTAATCGCCTGCATTTTGGCTTCAGCATCTGCCTCTTTACTAATATCTGGATGATATTTCTTTGCCAGTTTACGATAGGCTTTTTTGATTTCGTCTGCTGAGGCATCTCTTGAAACACCGAGCTCTTCATAATAATTTTTTGCCATGATCTTAAATATAATAATGAGATGTTTCTTTTATTATGAAGCGAATTGCCAAGATTTCAATAGGCTGGATTGTATAAGACTTGTTTTGTTGTTTTGGAAAAAATGCCAGCACTTTGGCTTGGCTGACACCGATCATGATGTCCATTGAACTATCACTTTAACTGAGATAGAGTTTTGGGTAAATGTTTTATCCAGTAGACCTTAATATAAAATAAAAAAGACGGTAGTCCGTCTTTTTTATGAGAAAAATCAATTAACTCAAATGTTCGCCAAACAAAGCCAAAGCTTCTTCGGCAGTAAACTCATAGCGGGTATTACAGAACTGGCAATCCATCTGAATTGGATTCTGTGCTTCCAGCGTTTCGTGTACCGCATCCACCCCAATCTGGATCAGGGCATTGGCACAGCGTGCTTTGGAACAAGTACAGCCAAACTTTAATTGCTCAACATCAGGTAAACGTACCTCTTCTTCATTATACAGGCGGTACAGGATCTCATTGGCTGGCAGGTCGGTCAGCTCTTCTGTTTTTAGTGTTTCAGTCAGCATGGTCAGACGTGGCCATAAATCCTCATCCACCAGTTTCTGCTCTTCCTCATCATTGCGTGGTAGCAACTGAATGAGTAGGCCACCCGAACGTTTGTCGTTGGTTGCCAGAACAATATGCGTTGGAATCTGTGCAGACAGGTCATAATACTGCATCAGGCAACCTGCCAGTGTCGGTTGATCCAGTGGTACAATCCCCTGATAGCGTTCGCCATGCTCAGGTTCGATATTGATAAATAGAACAGGACTGCTCAGTGATGCAAGTACAGTACGGCTATCCGACCCCTCTACGAATCTTGGGTCATCTTCATAATCCGCCAGTGCGCGCACTTCACCCAAGTGGTTGCATTCCGCCATTGCCCACTTGAATGTGCCATTGGCTTGAATTTGCAGGCTGATACGGCCACGGATTTTAAGCGTGCTTGCCAGTAAGGCGGTGGCACTGAGCATTTCACCCAGCAGGCTTTGCACCGCAGGCATATATTCACGTTGTGCCAGAATGGTTTGCAGCGTTTCTTCCAAATGAACCACCTCACCGCGAACAGGGCAGTCTTCAATATAAAAGCGTTGGCGTAAATCAGACATCTTTTTCTCCAGTATTCCGTACAGCGCACAAACAACGCTTTGACTTGCCAAGTTTGAAAGACTTCACAAGTGGGTGAATGGCGGTATGCAGTCAATAATGGTGGCGCTTTACCAAAACTCAAGATGTTTCATGCGGCGATTTTGCATCAGTCTGTGTCACCTGATCATCAGGCAGGCGTTCAGGAGAAACAATTTTTATGTTTTCAAACAAATACTCAAGTTCAGCTAGTGCATTGGGATAATGGTCCATCATTGCATACTGATCATGAGACCAGAGCGACTGATTCAGCAACTGTTGATCCTGCTGCTGGAACTGGCTGATTTGTACCTGTGCATCCGCAGTTGAACATCCAGTTTCAATCAGTGCCTGTTGGGCCATGTCCAGTGAGGACAGGTAGGTTTCACGCCAAACATGCTGAATGCCCAAATCATGCAGTAAATGAGCATGATGACGGTCACGCGCACGTACCAGCAAGCTCAGGTCTGGATAATTTAGGCGAAGATGCCGTGCAAGGTTCATGCTGTCCTCAACGTCATCAATGGCAATAATCAGCAACTGGCAATATTCAATACCTGCCGCACGCAGGTTTTCGACTTGGGTGACATCAGCATCCAGAAAATGATGTCCATATTGTTCAATAAAATCAGCATCAGGCTGGTTGCTGTCTATTACGCTGAACTGTCTGCCCTGTGCATGTAGAGCGCGTGCAACCACCTGTCCAAATCGTCCAAAGCCGACAATTAGAATCGGATGCTGTGGCACATCATGGGCATGTTTAGGCGCTTTTTTTTGCATCAAGTGCAGGATTTTGGTGTTCATTAACCAAAATAATAATGGTGTAAGCAGCATTGAGCCAAATATGATCAGCAAGGTCGGTTGCAAAATCTCTTTGTTGAGTAACTGTTCGGTTTCTGCGATTTTTAGCAGAATAAAAGACAGTTCCCCGCTTTGTGCCAGCAGGATGGGCAGTCCAAGGCTGAACTTGGCAGAACGGTGCTGATAATAACTGCATACCGCAATCACAACGGTTTTAATCAACAACAATCCAAGAATGGAACTCAGAATGAATAAAGGTGACTGTAGCAGGGGAGTCAAGGAAAGTCCCAGTCCTATGGCAAGGAACAACAACCCGATTGCCGCATCTTTAAAAGGGGAAATAATCCGTTCAACCTCTACCTTAAACTCAGTCTCTGCCAGTAAGATGCCTGCCAGAAAAGCGCCAATCAGTGTATGGATGTTGAGAATATCTATGATTAAAAGCACTGAGAGAACAATCAATAATCCCAGAACTGGAATCAGCTCAATACTATGGCGATGTGCCAAAAAGCGAAAGGCAGGACGAACCAGATAACGGCTTGCGAGAAACAAGCCTGAAATGGTAGCAATAATCGCAGCGAAATAGGCGATTCCATGCTGGGTTGATGCGGTGTCTTCCAGTAGGGGAAACAAGCCAATCAGAACCACTGCAAACAAGCTGTGTAACTGTAGGCTGGATAGTGCAGTCTGCCCCAATTTACTGTTGATTTGTATTTTATTTTGAAGCAGTTGCTGTACAAGGGTGATGCATGACAGGGCAAGTGCAAAGCCCAGAATCATACTTTTTAGAAAATCCTGTAGGATGAAAAAACTGGCACTGACCAAGAAAATAATGCTAAGTAACAGTGGCAATCCACTATTGATCATCAGACTATGGCGCTGTACCCAGAGTTGTTGCGGTTTAAAGGCAAAGCCCAGAAACAACATCAACATGATCATGCCCAAGTCAGTCATTTGACTGATTAGCCCTGCATCATGAATCAGATTGAAAACACCAGAACCCAGCAATAGCCCTGCGATGAGATAACCCAAAATAGAGGTTGAGGCATAGCGTTTTGCCAATGGTGCAAAGATTAAGGTCGCAAGCGATAACAAAATGATTTGTAGCAGTAAGGACATCTAATGCCTCAAATTTTTATGTTTCTCATATTCAGCTCTAACTAAACTCCTGTGGGTCTACATCAATCGACAGTCTCAGTTGATGCTGACGAGGTAAATGTACCACTTGTTGCCACCATTGACGTAAATAAAAATGCAGTTTTGCCCGATCAGCAGACAAAATCACCATGTGTGCCCGATAACGGCCTGCTTTACGTTCCATCGGTGCAGGAATAGGCCCCCAAATATCAACACTGTCTGTTGCCATCACTCTGAATTGCTGGGCAATCTCAGACAGGAATTGCTGACTATATTCTCTATCTTTGGATTCAACCCGAACCAGTGCAGCATAACGATAGGGCGGCAATAACGCTATTTTGCGATCAGCCAGCATTTGTTTTGCAACGGTTCGGTAATCATGTTCAATCAATGTGGTCAGCATGGGGTGGTCAGGACGCAGGCTTTGCAGATAGACATTGCCTTTGTGTTCCCCGCGTCCTGCACGGCCCGCAACCTGAACAATCAACTGGGCAGTACGCTCTGGCGCACGGATATCCACACTTAATAATCCTGCATCTATATCCAGAATGGCAACTAGGGTGACGTGGGGGAAATGATGTCCTTTTGCCAGCATTTGCGTACCCAGCAAAATCGTGGGTTTGTTTTGCTGAATACGGTCATAAATCTTCTGCCAGCTCCCCACCCGACTGGTGCTGTCACGATCCACCCGAATCACATCGTGATGCGGAAACAGCTCATTCAGGTGTTCCTCAACTTTTGCTGTCCCTGCACCCAGACTTTTCAGCGTGTGTTGCTGACATTCAGGGCAGTGTTCAGGCAAACGGTGAATGGTACCGCAATGGTGACAATGCAAATAATGATAGGGTTGTGAATGCACAGTAAAGTGGGCATCGCAATGTGGGCAATTGGCCTGCCAGCCACAACTTTCACAGATCAACACAGGCGCATAGCCACGGCGGTTGAGAAAGATCAGTACCTGTTCCTTGCGTTCCAGTGTCTGCCTGATTTGCTCAATCAGGGGCTGACTGATGCCATGCTGTTTTTTTGCCACTTTCAGGTCAATCACATGCATCTTGGGCAGGCTTGCAACACCAGCACGTTGGTTTAATTCAAGTAAATGCAATTTACCTGACTCGACTAAGTGGTAGCTATCAATACTTGGTGTGGCTGACCCCAAAATTACGGGACATTGTTGCAGATGCCCCCGATAGAGTGCCACATCACGGGCATGGTAACGAAAACCCTCTTGTTGCTTATAGGAAAGATCATGTTCTTCATCCAGAATAATCAGGCCAAGACGGGGCAATGGCGTGTAAATTGCTGAGCGTGTGCCAATCACAATTGAAGCTTTACCCGTCTGGGCATGTTGCCAGGCCTGTAGGCGTTTTGAGTCATTCAGGCCTGAATGCAGCAAGGCTACATCACAGTGAAAGCGAGACTTAAAACGTGCAACGGTTTGCGGGGTCAGGCCAATTTCAGGCACCAGCACCAGCACCTGTTTGCCCTGTTTTAACACCTCATACATGACCTGCAAATAAACTTCAGTTTTACCACTGCCTGTTAAGCCATCCAGTAAAAAAGCCTGATAGTGATACAGCGATTTTAAAATCTGTTGAATGGCTTGCTTTTGGTCTGGATTGGCTGTGAGTGGCATTTGCGCCAACTGTACAGGCATAGGCGTGAAATCATGCGGTTCAAGCTGGCATTGCACCAGCCCCTTTTTTTCCAGTGCCTTAAGCGTGGCGGTTTCCACGCCGCTCAAGTTTAAAATATTCTCTGTGGTTCCGTGTGGATGCAGCTTCAGAATCTGGTAAGCATCATATTGTTTTTGCGAGCGTTTCAATAAGCCATTAGGGTCATCATGTGGAATGACTTTCCATTGATGAAACAGGATGTCCAGGGCGCGGCCTTGCCTGAGTAAGGTGGGTAAGGCGCTTTGTATGACTTCGCCAATTGGAAATTGGTAATATTGTGCTGACCATGTCAATAAAGTTAAAACTTTTTGGTCTAGAATCGCTTCATTATCGAGCAATTCTGTGATCGCCTTAAGCTTGAATTGACCTGTAAATGCCTCGTTTGGGTCAAGCTTTTCAGTGATGATACCAATGAGATTCTGCCGCCCGAAAGAAACCGCAACCCGTGCGCCAACCTGTGCCTGTGGATACTGCTCTGCACTGAGCGTATAGTCAAACGTGTCATAAATATAGACAGGAATGGCGACCCGAATACGGTAAACAACGGCGCTGGAATTTTGGTTCGGCATATTAGGCTTCAATCAGGTGTAAAATGGCATGACTGCATGTTGTTGAATTATGCTAAAGTGCTGTGCATTATGTCGATGAATTTCTTGCGGAACACTGGTTCCCCATCTCATACACGGATATAACGGTAACGACAACTATTTTGGGACAATTAGAACAGAACCATGCCTGCTTATCAATTTACTGCGCTTGATGCTTCAGGAAAGCAACATAAAGGTGTGCTTGAGGGAGATTCCGCGCGCCAAATCCGTCAACAGTTACGAGATAAAGCATGGACACCGATTGCGGTCGATGCGGTTGAACAAAAAGACAAACAGCAACAGCGCTCATGGTTTAGAAAGGGTTTTGGTGCCTATGATTTGGCGTTGATGACCCGTCAGCTTTCAGTGCTGGTTGCGGCAGGTATTCCGCTGGAAGAAGCCTTGCGTGCGGTCAGTAAACAAAGCGAAAAGGCCCATGTGCAAAACCTGTTAATTGCCGTGCGTTCTAAAGTGCTGGAAGGCCATTCACTGGCTCAGGCCATGCAGCAATCAGGTCGTTTTCCTGAGTTGTATATTGCTACGGTTGCGGCAGGGGAGCGTTCGGGGCATCTGGACCTGATTTTAGACCAGCTTTCAGACTACACTGAAAACCGCTTTGCCATGCAGAAGAAAATTCAGGGTGCGATGATCTACCCGATTATCCTAATGCTGATGTCATTCGGAATCGTGATGGGCTTGATGACCTACGTCGTGCCTGAAATCGTCAAAACCTTTGAGCAAAGCAAGGAAGCCTTGCCGTGGATTACGGTTCTGCTGATGAAAGCCAGTACCTTTATTCGCCATACCTGGATAGGAATGCTGATCCTTGCCGTAATCGCAATTATCCTATTTACCCGCTTTCTCAGAACCACAGCAGGGCATTATGCCTTTGACCGTTTAACGCTCAAGTTGCCACTGTTTGGTAAACTTTCACGTGGTATAAATGCAGCGCGTTTTGCCAGTACGCTGTCAATCCTGACCCGTTCGGGCGTACCTTTGGTTGAGGCATTACGCATTGGCTCGGAAGTGAGCAATAACTGGGTGATTCGCGATGCGATTGAAGTAGCGATGGAACGTGTAACAGAAGGTGGTAATTTGGCAACACAATTGGAGCGTTGCGGTTATTTCCCACCAATGATGGTACAAATGATTCGGAGTGGTGAAGCTTCGGGTGAACTGGACCGCATGCTGGATCGGGCATCGACCATGCAGGATCGGGAAGTTAGCACCTTTATCTCCACCTTGCTGGCATTGCTGGAGCCGCTGATGCTGGTCTTTATGGCAGCCATTGTATTGGTGATTGTGATTGCAGTCATGTTGCCAATTATTAATATGAATAATATGATCTAGGAAATTTGATGTTTGAGATGAAAATGAATAATTCAGTGAGTGAACAGCATTCTAAGCATAATCCTAATTCTGCTACTCGAAGCACAGCTTCTCGTCTTGCGACCCGACCGAGCGTTGCTCGGTTTTCTCGGGTCTCAGGATTCACCCTAATCGAAGTGATGGTGGTGATTGTGATTTTAGGTGTATTGGCTGCGCTGATAGTACCTAACGTGATGGGGCGTGGCGAAAAAGCTAAAGTTGATACCACGCAAATTACTCTAAAAGGTGTTGCTGGCGCTTTAGACCAATATAAATTAGATAATGGGCGTTATCCAAGCATGCAGGATGGTGGTCTGGATGCCTTGGTAAACCAGCCTGCCTCTGCAAAGAACTGGTTGCCAGGTGGCTATGTCAAGGGTGGCTATCCTAAAGACAGCTGGGAAAATGACTTGCAGTACGTGATTCCGGGCCGTGAAGGCCGTGCATTTGATTTATATTCCTTTGGTGCGGATGGTAAAGAGGGCGGCGAGGGTAATGATGCTGATATTTATTATCAGCCATAATAACTAATCAAAAATATCACTTCACTTTTCAAATAAAATAAATCAGGAGTGAAGTGATAATGTTTCTTAATTCGTAAATAAAATATAATACTTTGAAAAATATAGAACTATTAAAATAGATAATATTTGAGAGTTATAATAAGAATTATTCCCATATTTAATAGTTACAAGAAATAGAAACTATGTAGGGAAATAGACTTTCTCTTTATATCGAAGCTTTGCATAATAAATTCAGACCATTTAAATCAAGTATGGAGTCATCAGATGAAAGCATTTTTTATGTTGGATGAACTGAATCAGTTTCATTGGACAATGCTTAAGTCTGTGTTGTTCATTTTAAGCCTGTTGCCCATCAGTGAGGGTGCCTTAAGCCTTTGGCAGACCACAGAGGGCAGTAGCCAGATTATGATTGGCTTTTTTGCATTGAGCATGTTGAGCGCATGGTTTGTACTGTGTTTCCTAAGTGCCTTAAAAACAACGGTATGGGATAATCAGGAGATGATTTCCAAATATGAGCAATTGTTGTTTAAGGCCTACCGCTATATTCCGATGTTATTTTTATCGAGTCTGGTTGCATATTTATCAGTACACTTAACATTGGCCTTGTAATTCAGGTGCTAATCTAGGATTGAAAAAGAGCGTTGATTTACAACGCTCTTTTTTATTACCGCCGTGATTTAAACGATACATCAACTTTACGTGGACGATAAATCCAGCCTACAACCAATAGAAGAATGGAGAAGATCAGAATAGGATAATCGCTGAAACGACTATATAAGGTTTTTCCCTGCATTGCAGGTAAATCACCACGTAATACAAACGCCTCATCCAAAGGTGCCTGTTTCACGATATGGCCATTGTGGTCAATAAACGCAGTCACGCCTGTATTGGTGGCGCGAATAAACCAGCGACCATTTTCCTTGGCGCGCATTTGCACCATTTGTAGATGTTGCCAAGGTCCAGCCGTTCCTGTAAACCAGGCATCATTTGAAACCGTGATTAAAAAGTCGCTATTCGATGCATTGCGGCGGGTGAGGTTCGGGTAGGCGACCTCATAGCAAATTGCGGCTGCGAGTGCATGACCTTTTACGATCAGTGGCTTCTGATTGGCCTCACCACGCGAGAAACCACTCATGCTGACATCGTTCTGCATGGCGGGCAGTACCCATTTCAACATGCCTGACAATGGAATGTACTCACCAAACGGCACTAAGCGTTGCTTTTTATACAGACCGTGAGAGTCGCTGCCCGAAGACATGAGGCTGTTGTAGTACAGTGGTTCACCCACCTGCTGTGATTTTGCCACGTCCCAATAGGGAATACCTGTGACCCATGCTGTATCTGTCTTTTTTGCCTGAGCTGCCATGGCCTCCAAAAATTCAGGAATATCGGTCTGGAACATTGGAATTGAAGATTCAGGCCAAACAATCAGGTCACGCCCCCATTCGGCACGGGTCAGGGTTGCATAAATCTCCAAAGTCTTGATCTGGTATTCAGTCAGCCATTTCAGGTCTTGAGGAATATTGCCCTGAATCAGGGACACGCTCAGGGGCTTGGAGGCTTTGGGCTGAACAAACTGGATAAATCCAGCACCCCAGGCCCCTAGCACCAGCAAGGCGGAGGGAATGGCCCAAAACCAGCGTCGATTTAAAATTTCGACCAAAGCACATGCCAGCACGATGACCACAAATGAAACTGCATAAATGCCAAATAAAGGTGCATAGCCATCCAGCAGCCGTTCAGTAAATGCATATCCAGCAAACAACCACGGGAAACCTGTAAATACCCAGGTTTTTGCCCATTCGAACATGACCCAGAGCGGGGCAAAGGTTAATGGGGTTTCTGGAAAAAACCGACGGTACAGCCATGTTTGAAAAGCAGTAAATAAGCCCATTGCGGCTGCCATAAAGACAATCATCAGGATGCTTAAAAAGGCATTGGTATCGCCATAGGTATGGATGGAGGTGTAGAGCCAGAACGCGCCGACAAACCATAAACCAAAACCATAGGCCCAGCCCAGTGCAAAGGCCTGGCGTGGGTTACGTTGACGTAATACAGCATACAATAGTGCTGGTGATAGAATCGCCAACCACCAGAAATAATACGGTGCAAGTGCCAAGCTAAAGATTGCGCCTGAGATCAGGGCAATCAGCAGTGGAACAATAAAGGGGAGCTGTTTTTGTGGTTGAGATGGATTTAACAGCTTTTCAAAATAGCTTCTCATTGACGGACAGCTCGAATCAGATGAATAGTGCGTGCATCTGCTTCAATAATGGTAAATTGCCAATCTCCAAGCTCAATGGTTTGACCTTGTAAATCGCTCACTAAACCAATCTCTTGCAGTAGCAAACCGCCCATAGTTTCAACTTCATCATCAGAAAAATCTGCATCTAAAATAGTGTTGAAATGTTCAATGGGTGTAAGTGCTTGCACAATCCATGTATTGGCTGTGGTTGGGTCATTGTCTGGCACGATATATAGCGCTTCTTCATCGGCAATATCGTGTTCATCTTCAATTTCACCAACGATCTCTTCGAGAATGTCTTCAAGTGTCACCAAACCAGAGGTTGAGCCATATTCATCAATCACGATGGCGATATGGGTCTGGGTATTCTTTAACATGCGTAGCACCTGGTCTGAGCGTGCACTTTCAGGCACAAATACAGGCTGGCGCATCAATGAACGAATATCGACTTTGATATTGCGCTCGGTCAAAAAGGGTAAAAGATCTTTTGCTAATAAAATACCGACCACATTATCGCTTTGATCTGCTGAAAACACAGGGAAGCGTGAATGCGCTGAATCAATCAGCACATCCAAAATATCTAACAGTTGATCATCTTCTTGTAAGCTGATGATTGCAGTTCGAGGCGTCATGACTTCCCGAATTTTTGTTGCTGGTAGATCGAGAACACCCTCAAGCATAGCAACAGTATCTGGTTCTAAAAAACGACGTGAGTCTTGAACTAACCTGAGTAATTCATCGCGGGTTTCAGGTGCAGTACCTAACCATTTTCTTAAGCCACGCATACCCCACGACGGACTGGATTCCTCGACCATGATCTTTCCTAAAGACTCTCTATATCAATTAGATGATTTTCATCATACCGAAGAAAAAGCGGATATGCATTAATAAAACGATGCGAAAAATGTACAGTTTTTCAAAAAGCTGTTGATGATTTTTATCGACTTACTTTATGTTAAAATGTGAATATTAAAATATATGAGTATGATGATGTCCGAACAACCTCAACTTCCCACTGTTCAACTTAATACTAGAGGTTTACGTTGTCCTGAGCCTGTCATGATGTTGCATCAGGCTATCCGCAAGGCAAAGTCGGGTGATGTTGTGGAGGTGCTGGCAACCGACCCGTCAACCTCATGGGATATTCCAAAATTCTGTATGCATTTAGGGCATGAACTATTATTAAAAGAAGAAAGTCTCGATGAAAACAGTCACACTGAATATCGCTACTTGGTACAGAAAGGGTAGTCTGGATATTGAATTAAATTTGAGGAAATGGCCCAGTGAAATTAAAACAGCTTGAAAAACACATGTGGGTTTTTGAAACTTTGATTGATGAGGATATAGAGCAGCAATTTGATGAAGCATTGGAGTACTTGTCTCAAGGCAGTTTACTTGCATCAGAGCTGACTCTAACCAAGCTACTTTCTGAGTATCCCCAACATATTGATGCCTGGGTTCATCTTGGGTTGGTTTATGAATATTCTGGTCGAAAAATGGAATCTTATCTTGCTTTGCGTGAGGCTCATCGTATTGGATTGGCAGCATTTTCCACTACATTTAACTGGGATAAAGATTTATTAGAATGGGGCTTTATTGAGAACCGTCCATTTTTAAGGGCTTGCTTTAATTTAGCCTTACATTTGGCTAATACACCGATGGCTGTTGAAGCGGAGCAGATTTTTACAAGATTAGTGAAGATATCCCCAAATGATAATCAGGGAGCACGCTATCTGTTATTAAAACGCTTTCTTGAAACAGGGAATAAATTAAAATTTCAATGGCTGGATACCAAGTATCCAGAAGACCATAGCCCTGAATTTTTATATGGAAAAGTATTGTTTGCATTAATGCAGCAAGATATGGATAGAGCTAAAGCCACATTTTTTGAAGCAAAAGCTGCTTTTCCACTGGTTGCTCGAGAACTCAAGAAAAAACGTCATCCTAAACCTGCTGAATTTGAGGAGGGATATATCACTATGGGTGGGAAAGATCAGGCATTTGTTTACTGGAGAGAGTTTGGTCATCTTTGGGAATATGGAAGCCCCACTCATGAGTTTTTATTGGCCAATATATAGTCATGCTATGAATAAGCCCTGACATTTTGGGACAGGGCGATATATTTATTATGCTTCCTTGATCAGGCTATTTTTAAGCAAATTTTCAAACTTGGCTATCTCAGTAATTTCACGCCATTGAATATTCTGATGTTTGAGTTGCTTAAAAACCTTTCCTTTATCTGCATAAAAAGAAAAAATTGAGTTGATTTTAGCTCGAATGTTAAAAGAAACAAAGCCCCAATCTTTCAATCAGGGCTTTGAGTAATGACTATGATAATAGATTACATGTTAGGGTAATTAGGACCACCACCACCCTCAGGGGTTACCCAAGTAATGTTTTGTGAAGGGTCTTTAATGTCACAAGTCTTACAGTGTACACAGTTTGCTGCGTTAATCTGGAAGCGTTTGGAACCATCATCATTTTCCATGATTTCATAAACACCAGCAGGACAGTAGCGTTGAGCAGGCTCATCCCATTTCGGTAGGTTTACATTCACTGGAATCGATGGATCAGTCAATTTCAAATGCGCAGGCTGATTTTCTTCATGTACGGTATTTGATACAAATACTGAAGATAAACGGTCAAAGGTCAACTTACCATCTGGTTTTGGATAGTTTGGTTTGAACGTTGAGGTATCGACTGTTTTAAGCACAGCAAAGTCTTGCTGTAGATCATGCAAGGTAAATGGCACTTTAAGGATGTTTTGATCGATAAAGTTAAATGCGCCACCAATCCATTGACCAAACTTGTGCATCGCTGGGCCAAAGTTACGCGAGCTATATAACTCTTCTTTTAACCAAGAATTGTTATATTTTTCAGTGTATGCGGTTAATTCTTTGTCGAAATGATCTTCGCCTTCAGTGACACGTGCAACGGCTAAATCACCACCTTTGGCTGCACCCGCTACAATCGCTTCAAACACAGCTTCACCACACAACATGCCAGATTTCATGGCAGTGTGAGAACCTTTGATTTTAGAGAAGTTCAAGAAACCTGCATCATCACCAATCAAACAACCACCTGGGAAAGTGAGTTTAGGTAAGGCATTAAAGCCACCTTTCACAACCGCACGGGCACCATAAGAAATACGTTTACCGCCTTCTAGGAATTGCTTAATTGTTGGGTGAGTTTTCCAACGTTGCATTTCCATGAATGGATACATGTGTGGATTTTCATAAGATAAATCAACAATCATACCCAACGTCACTTGGTTGTTTTCAGCGTGGTATAACCACCAACCACCAGACGAACCAGTTTCGTTCAATGGCCAACCTGCACCGTGCATCACTAAGCCCGGTTTGTGCTTCGCTGGGTCAATTTCCCAAAGTTCTTTAATCCCGATACCGTAGTGTTGCGGATCGGCATCTTTGTCTAGGTTATATTTAGCAATTAGGCGCTTACCAAGATGACCACGGCAGCCTTCAGCAAATAGGGTATATTTGGCATGAAGCTCATAACCTGGGGTGAAGTTATGCGTTGGCTCACCATTTTTGCCAATGCCCATATCACCCGTCTGGATACCTTTTACAGTACCATCTTCATGGTAAAGAATTTCAGAAGCGGCGAAGCCAGGGAAAATTGAAACTTCAAGTTCTTCCGCTTTTTGACCTAACCAGCGAACAACGTTACCGAGGGAAATCACATAGTTCCCTTTGTTGTGCATTGATTTTGGTACCATCCAATACGGCATTTTTTGTGCCTTGGTATCAGAAAGCAGGAAATAGGTTTCGTCGCCTGTTACAGGAACATTGAGTGGCGCGCCTTCTTCTTTCCAGTTCGGAAACAGTTCATTCATGGCGCGTGGTTCAAGTACAGCACCAGAAAGGATATGCGCACCTACTTCAGAGCCTTTTTCAACAACACACACAGTAAGGTCTGGTAGGTTGTTTTCAATCGCTAGTTGACGAATTTTAATCGCAGCAGATAAACCCGCAGGCCCTGCGCCTACGATCACTACGTCAAACTCCATCGCTTCACGTTCGATGTGTTCCATGTAGGACTCCTCATATTTTTAAGGGTGGCAACCGTAATATTGCGATTCGGTGCTGCCATGAGTGTTCTGTATTGCCAAGCACAAAGACACTATTGTACTTGCAAACGTTTGGGATAGTATAGTTTTAAACCTTGGACTCGCCAATTGGCTGAGCGGTCATATTTTTTCGTCAGCTAGGCATAAACGACGATAAATGAAAATGATTCTCCATCAGACTCGCTACAAAATAAGGGAAAAATCATGTTTTCTGATGATAAAAACTTAATGAGCATTGCACAATACGTAAAAGATGTACAGCAAAGTCACAAAAGGTCAATTCCACCTTTAGACCAGTGGCATCCAAAGCATTGCGGCAAAATGGATCTAAAGATAAAAGCCAATGGAGAATGGTGGCACGAAGGTCAATTGGTCAAGCGGCAGGCTTTACTCGACCTGTTTAGCAAGGTGCTGTGGAAAGAGGATGGAAAGTTTTACCTGAAAACACCTGTTGAGCAGATTGAAATTGAGGTTGAGGATGAGCCACTGCTAATCAACCAGGTGGATCAGGTTGAGATAGAGGGCAAGCGCTATTTACAGCTCACCACCAGCAATCAGGATGTGGTGATTGTGGATGAGCGACACCCAGTTTTTATGCGTGCCTATCCAAATGAAGCTGGGGAGGATGAATTACGTCCTTATGTGCATGTTCGTTTTGGAATGAATGCCCTGATTCAGCGTCAAAGTTTTTATCACCTTGTGAACTATGGCAGTTTGTCTGAAAATGCACGGGGTGAGACAGTTTTGACATTAAAAAGTGGTGATTTGGTCTTGCATTTAAGCACCTGAGGTTTAAGCTTAAAAGAGTGAAGAAACCACAGTGTTAATGTATTTGTATGACTGCTGTCCAATCCCTGCCCGTATTGGCTGACCCCATGCCACATGCATCCTCTGATGCGCCGATTGGGGTTTTTGATTCAGGCATTGGAGGCTTGTCGATTGCGCAGGAGATTGCCCGACATTTACCCAACGAACGGATTCTCTACTATGCCGATACCGCGCATGTGCCTTATGGGGCCCGTTCAGATCAGGAAATTCGACAATTAACAGCGCGTGCGATTGAGTGGCTGTATCGGCAGGGCTGTAAGATTGCGGTGGTGGCATGCAATACTGCATCGGCATTTAGTCTGGACTACCTACGTGACTATTATGGCGAGCATTTTCCGATTGTGGGATTGGTGCCTGCATTAAAGCCCGCTGTACTGCAAACACGGTCGAAAGTGGTGGCTGTGTTGGCGACACCTGCAACCTTTCGCGGACAGCTCATCAAGGATGTGATGAGCAGGTTTGCCGAACCTGCTGGCGTTCGGGTTTTAAAAGTCACCAGTCTGGAACTGGTGCCTTTTGTTGAGGCGGGACAGCAAATGAGCCAGGCCTGTCTGGATGTGTTGCAGGATATATTGCAGCCTGTGGTGGAGCAGGGCGCGGATTTTTTAGTGCTGGGATGTACTCACTATCCTTTTTTAAGGGATGCAATTCATCAGGTTTTTGATAAAAAGTTAAAATTAATTGATTCTGGACAGGCAGTTGCGCGGCAAACAGCCTATATTTTGATAAAAAATAGGTTATTATGTGACAAAATAAGTCATAATATTACACGTATTGAATGTTATGTCAGTGGTCATAATGCTGTTGAATTAAAATCGGTACTGCAGCATCTCATGCCAGAACAATTAACATGGACGATTCAGAATTTAGATGATCTGGGCGCCTAAAAGCATCAGTTGATTCATATTTAAGATTTTATTGGGGTTATTGTTGATAAGGCTTAAGCGAAACCGCTTAAGGATTATTGATAAGTGAACTGGGACCTAGCCTATGCAAGATACTCGTTATCAGGTTTTTATTTCTACGTCTGGCAATGAAATGCAACCAGAACGGGCAGTTTTGGCCCAGACACTGATTGGAATGGGATTCTTTTCGTGGGGCTTGGAACAGCGCACACCCTTAAGCACCTCGATTGCTCGCCGACAGATTGATGACTGTGATTACGTGGTGATTTTGCTGGGGAGTCAGTATGGTGAGCAGTCCGTTTCAGGTGTGGGCTATATGCATCTGGAATATATCTATGCCATGACCAAACAGAAACCCGTGATTGTGTTTATGCATGAAGAGCCGGAAGCACGCGAAGCCAAACTGCATGACCATAAAGCCGAGTTAAAAGAAAAATTCAAAGAGTTTAGAAAACAGCTTCAACATGAAGTTGATCAAGTTTTTACCTATCTTAGCTTAAGGGATCTGGAGCTTGCTGTTCGCTCCAGTATGCCACAAATGCTGGAACGCTATCCTGTGGTGGGGTGGGTTCGTCCACAAAATACGCAAGTTTTACAAGATGAAATTGACAGTTTGCGTGCAAAAGTAAAGCAACTTGAAACTGAAATGGGCAGTCGGGAAGCCGATCCACTCACCAGTGTGCCCAAGGTGTCCATGCATGAGGTGTATTCATTTGAATACCGTATGCATGCCTATCAGGATGGTAATTTTAAGGAAGTCAAACCACACCGTAAAATGACCTGGGCACAATTACTGAATGTGCTTGGTTCATCATTTGTGATTCCGACGCCTGAAGAATATTTTTCCAGGCGCATGAATGAATATCTAAACGAAACTGGTCTGGATGATGCGCGCAAGGAAATGCCACGCGCGCATGCTGTTTCACGTGCACAGGTGAATATCCGTGCCCTGCATGAAATCAAGTTGCAGATGCGCCAGAATGAGTGGATTGTGCCAACAGGACGAGATGACCGCCAACGTATGCTGTGGCAACTGACCGCAAAAGGGCAGAAGCTTCTGGAAAGCAACATATTGGACAGCAATCGGGTTTTTCAGTTTAAGACCATGCATTAATCCAATTTAAAAAAGTACGGCAAAACTGCTAAAGTATAGGGAGAAATTCAGCTATAGCGGAAGCGATGTATGTCAGCGACACCAAAACCCAAAGTAACTGTGGTTTTAGCAAATTTAGGTACGCCAGACCAAGCCACTGTACCAGCAGTACGTCGTTTCTTAAAACAGTTCTTATCCGATACCCGTGTCATTGAAATCCCCAAAGTAATCTGGTGGATTATCCTGCACCTGTTTGTACTGACTTTTCGGCCCAAGCGGGTTGCCGAGGCGTATGCCTCAGTGTGGTCAAAAGATTCTCCAATGCGGGAAATTGTACTTGAGCAAACACGCTTGGTTAAACAACGCTTGCAAGATGAAAATCATCAGTTTGACCTCACGGTCGTCCCTGCGATGACCTATGGGCAACCGAGCATTTATGATGTCTTGGCACAACTGGAAAAAACACCGCAAGAGCATGTGATTCTGTTGCCGCTATTTCCCCAGTATTCAGCCACCTCAACTGCACCATTGTATGACGCCTTTGCCAGATGGATTCCACAGCAGCGTCATTTGCCAGGTCTGACCCTCATCAAGGATTACTACCAGCATCCGCTGTTTATTCAGGCATTGGCGGATAGTGTTCTCAACTATCAGGCTGAACATGGCAAGCCTGAAAAGCTGTTGATGTCCTTTCATGGCATTCCCCAGCCTTATGCGGACAAGGGTGATCCTTATGCTGACCGTTGTCGAATCACTGCCCGTTTAGTTGCAAATGTCTTGCACTTGAAAGATGAGGAATGGGCGATTAGCTTCCAGTCACGTTTCGGAAAACAGGAATGGGTCAAGCCCTATACCGACCAGTTATTACAACAATGGGGCGAGCAAAAAGTTAAATCAGTGCAAGTATTGAGTCCTGCATTTTCGGCGGATTGTTTAGAAACATTGGAGGAGTTGGCGATTCAGAATAAGGAAATTTTCCAGCATGCTGGCGGCGGTGAATATGCCTATATTGCTGCGCTGAATACCGATCAGGCCCATATTGATTTGCTTGCTAGTCTGGTTCAGGCTAATCTTGATGCCCTAACCCATACCCTAGCCCATCGTTAACTGCGTTTTAGCCAGAGGTTTTTATGCTACAAGTCAAAATTGTCCCTGTGACTGCCTTTCAACAAAACTGCTCGATTTTATGGGACAGTGAAACCAAAGACGCGATTTTGATTGATGCAGGCGGTGATGCGGCAGTGCTGAAAAAAGAAATCGAAGCCTTGGGTCTGCATGTGAAAGCATTATGGCTCACCCACGGACATCTTGATCATGCAGGTGCGGTCGGTGAGTTGGTTGATACATGGAAAGTGCCTGTGATTGGTCCACATAAAGAGGATCAATTCTGGCTGGACATGATTCAGGAAGTTTCGGCACGTTATGGCTTCCCGATTCCACAACCCGTCAAGGTCGATCAGTGGCTAGAGGGTGGTGAAGTGCTGAAACTGGGTGAGGATGAGTTTGAGGTGCGTTTTGCGCCTGGTCATACCCCAGGCCATGTGATGTTCTACAATGCCAAACATGGTTTATTATGGACGGGGGATGTCCTGTTTAAGGGTTCTATTGGGCGTACTGATTTTCCTAAAGGGAATCATCAGCAATTGCTGGATTCCATCCAGCGTGAATGTTTTAGTTTGCCTGATGACACGCAATTTATTTCAGGGCATGGGCCAATGAGCACCATCGGCTATGAAAAGCGATTTAATCCTTTTGTGGCAAGTAAAGCGGGTTGAGTTCGGTACGACTAAACAAGAAGATGATTAATCCTCATAATCATCTTCATGGCGTTTGAGATCGGCCTGAGGCGCATCCTGAGTTGGGAGTTTATATTCGTCACTTGCCCAGGCACCCAGATCAATCAATTTACAGCGTTCTGAGCAGAATGGACGAAAATCATTATTTTCCCATGTGCTTGGCTGGCCACAACGAGGGCAGGGAAAGGTACGGGGCATAGAAAACTCCTAAGGCAGAAGGTAAATAGATTAGGCAAACGTCAGGTGAGTTGTTAGACTTATGCCGATTTATAGATAGTTTGATGGGATTATGTTGATTCGTCAATTTCAAGCACAACGCATGCGGGCACCACGTGATTTTCAGCCGATTCCAGATACCCCGATCTACGTGGAGATTGGGGCTGGAAAAGGCAGGCATGCCTTGTTGTTCACGGCTGAACATCCGCAGGCAACCTTGTATGCGATTGAACGAACCAGGGAAAAGTTTGTGGCGATGCAGAAACAGCATCAACTGGAACCGCGTGAACATTTAAACCCTGTGCATGCCGACGCCTTGCCCTGGGTGGTGCATGCCCTGTTTCCTACACAGGTTGAACAGTTTTTTATTCTCTATCCCAATCCAGAGCCACATAATCCAGCACAGCGCTGGTTGAACATGCCATTTTTCGAGTTCCTGTTGTCTCGCCTAAAACCGAATGGCACGATTACGCTGGCGAGCAACATTCCAGCATATATTGATGAAGCTGAACAGCAGTTGATTGAGCTATGGAAATTACCTTACCAAAAGCAAAAGATTGCAACAGACTCAGCCCGTACCCATTTTGAAATTAAATATTTAGAACGTGGTGAGCTGTGCCAGCAGTTACTAATCACTAAACCACAGGACTATCAGACCCGTTTTGATGATTTTGCGCCGTTACAAGGGCGGAACATACAAGGGCAGCCTGATGGCAAATAAGCGTATTGCAATTATTGGTGCAGGTCCAGCAGGATTGATGGCGGCTGAAGTGCTGAGCCAATACAACTACGATATTGAGGTTTATGAGCAAAAACCATCGGCGGCACGCAAGTTTTTAATGGCAGGCAAAACGGGACTGAATATTTCCCATGCCGAGCCTGTTGCAACGTTTATACAGCGTTATGACCATGCTGAATGGCTAGGCTCATGGATTGAGCAATGGGATGCAAAGTGGATTCAGGACTGGATGCACGGGCTGGGCATTGAATCCTACATTGGCAGTTCTGGACGGGTATTTCCCGTGGAGATGAAAGCCGCGCCATTGTTGCGGGCTTGGTTAAAACGTCTAATAGCGAATGGCGTGAAATTTCATTATCGCCATCGTTGTGTGGCGCTGTCAGGCAATCAATTAACCCTTGAAAATCAAAAGCAAACATTCACAACAAGCTATGATGCGATTATTTTGGCCTGTGGTGCAGTGTCATGGTCACAATTAGGTAGTGATGGCGCGTGGCAGCAATGGCTTTCCACCGATGAAATTAAGCCATTTCAGGCCAGTAATGTTGGTGTATTAAAGGCTTGGTCGCCGTTTATGCAGGACTGTTTTGGCCAGCCACTCAAGCGTGTCAATGCATGGGTACAGCCTGATCAGCAAACGTATGGTGATATTGTGGTGACACATTATGGTTTGGAAAGTGGAGTTATTTATAAACTGGGACGTGAGTTAAAACAGCTTGCAGCCCAGAATCAGCCCTTGCAACTGCATCTGGATTTACTCCCTGATCTCAGTATTGAGCAATTGGAAAAAAAATTGCAGAGCAACAAAAAGCAGTCTCTCACAAATCTTTGGCGTAAAGCAGGGTTGGATCATGTGAAGATCAATTTACTACGAGAAGTGGTGGATAAAAATCTTTGGTCGCAGCCTGGCATGATGGCAAGACAGATCAAACAGTTAAGCATTAGCTTAGATGGTTTCCGCCCAATTGAGGAAGCGATTAGCTGTGCGGGCGGGGTCAAGCAAGATGTTTTATCTTCACAACTGCAATTGAAATCTAATCCTTATGTGTTTTGCTGTGGCGAAATGCTGGACTGGGATGCACCGACAGGTGGATATTTACTAACAGCCTGTTTTGCCACAGGGCGAGCGGCAGGGCAAGGCGTACATCAATTATTGAATGCAGCCATATAATATTTACCTTGTTGTTGAGCTTTCAAAAATGCTAGTTTTTAGAAAACTTTGATTAGGATAATGGGCATGTCTCAAGTTACCCCTATTTACCACAAGATGCTGAACGTCCTTAAGCCTGCATTGTTTTGCCATGATTTTTGATACAGCCTGCTTAAGTCCAGCCGAAGCCTATCGCTTACTGGTCGGTGGTGTTACGCCGCGTCCAATTGCATGGATCAGTACCCGATCTACTGATGGCATTGACAATATTGCCCCTTACTCATTTTTCAATGTGGCCAGTTGTAATCCTCCTATCCTGTGGTATTCACAGGTCAATCCACAAAGTGGTCAGGATAAGGACACCTTGAGAAATTTAATTGCGACCAGGGAATGTGTGGTACACATTGTGAATTCCCAGTTAATGGAAAAGATGAATTTATCCTGTGCCTTGCTTTCGCCTGAGCAGAGTGAGTTTGATTTTGCTGAGATTGAGTCATGTGCGAGCAATAGTGTTGAAGCGCTGGCAGTGAAAGACTCTCCCATCCGTTATGAATGTCATTTAAGGGAGGTGATTCCATTGAGTAGCCTGCCATCAGGTGGAACGGTTGCCTTGCTGGATGTAAAGTCTATTTATGTCGATGACCGTCTTTGGAATGGCACCATGATCAACCAGCAGCAACTGGATAGCGTAGGCAAAATGGGTGGAGATTTTTATAGTTTAACCACTGAGCTACGCAAACTGGAAAGGCCTTAAAAATAGCATAGATTAAAAAAGACAGGAGGCTTTAGCACCTCCTGTTTTTATTACTTTGCTGTCAAGGCCTCACCCTCAAACTTCACACCATCCCAGCCATTCTGCATAAACTGGCGGATATTCTGGTGGTCGCTTGCTTCAGGTGTGGCAAGTACAGAGGCATAATGTTCCGCAAACAACTTGAGGGTGTCCTGTTGGTTTAAACCCTCAAGTTTGGCAAAGGAGAACACTTTGGCACTGCCCTGATTTTCAGTTGCCGCATTAAACTGCGCGCCATTTTGAAAAGCCGTTGGCGTATGCTGATAACGCGCCTCGATAAATGCCAACACGTCTGCAAACTTCGCAGAATCATCTTTTAATTGTGCCAATAATGCTTGAGCCATATTTAGTTCTCTGTTGATCAAATGAATGGCAGCATCATAGCATTGAATCAGTGGAATTGATGAAGACAGGAATTAAACTGGATGCAGCAACACAGGTGGTTTAAGCCCGGAGTAAAGAATTAAGCTATTTTAAAGTCATCAATATAGAAACTATTTTTTCGTTTTTTAGCCAGATTCCCCTAAGCTGTGGATAACTTAAACCTTATGCACAGCCTTATCACCGCCTAAAAACAGCAGTTGAGTTGTCGCGGAATTATGTTATTTTAGGATAAAGGAGATGGCATTCTTCCTGTTACAAACCGCCATAGTGGCTAATGATGCCTACGTGACCCTGAATAGGGGACGTAGGTTCGTGCGTGCTCTATTCTCTATCTGGAGTTCGCAGATGAAAAAATTTCTAGCACAAGCAAAAATTTATATCCAATCCTCCATTTTCTCCAAATCTTTTTGGGGTGAGCCATGTATTATCCTTTAATTTCAATTGCTCTGGGTTCTGTACTGGGTGCATGGTTGCGCTGGTTTCTGGGTTTAAAGCTGAATCCTATTTTTCCCAATATTCCTTTAGGTACGGTCACCGTTAATTTTGTGGGTGGCTTTATTATTGGCTTTGCAATTTCTTATTTTTCCCAAAGTGCGCTGAGTCCCAATTACAAACTGTTTGTGATTACGGGATTTTGTGGCGCACTGACTACATTTTCGACTTTTTCCGCCGAAATTATTGCCCTATTACAAAGTGGCAAGCTGGGCTACGCCTGTGCAGCGATTTTAATTCATGTGATCGGGTCGTTGCTGTTTACCATTCTGGGCATGAGCCTGCATCAATGGCTGACGGCTGCTTAGCTTAAAAGATAAACAAACAGCTAATTTAGGCATAAAAAAAGAAGTCTAAGCGGAGGAGATATAACCTTAGACTTCCAATATTAATAGCTTAATGAATGAAACTTAAAACAAGATTAACCTTTGCGATTAAAACGTGCAAAGCGTTTATTAAAGCTGGCAACACGACCTTCATTACTTGCTTGGCGTACTTCACCTGTATAAAACGGATGTGATGCGCTGGAAATATCCAGTGTGACGTAAGGATAAACCTTGCCCTGATATTCCTTAGTCTGTTTGGTTTGAATGGTGCTTCCAATCAGGAAATAGGCATCGGCATTGGTATCGTGAAAAAGAACCTGTTGATAAGCAGGATGAATATCTTTACGCATTGTGAAATACTCCATTGTTTTATGAAATGTTATAACATAACATTAAATGGAGTCAATCTAATCTATTTCAAGTTTTGTTTCCGATCATTTTGGTCTGATGAATCCTTATGCAGACAGGGCGGTTATGAAAATCCTGTATCAAGTGCTAATTGGGAACCAATTCCTCAAACAGATCATTCAGGTTGTCATGTACCTTAAGATGGATCAGGTTCCAGTAATGTCCTGAAATTGTACGGTTGACCATTAATGTATCTGGAGATGGCTTAAACACATCCCAGTATTTCAATGATTTTTTCACCAGACGCATGCCATCGTGATGGGATGAGTTTTCGGCAAAGTCATAATGTGTGTTCAATGGACGCAACAGCACCTCTATCCACTGCACGTACAGCTCACTTGGGAATTTCTGTTTTTCAGCAATTGAATGCAGTTCAACCAGTAAATCTTCAACCTGGGCAATATCCTCCTGACGTGCGGCATTGACCAGTGCCTTGAAGTGCTGAATCAGTTCTGGTGAAAGGGTTTTGACACTGCCATAGTCGTAGATGATGATACTGCCATCTTCCCGAAAGGCAAAATTGCCTGGATGTGGGTCACAATGGAAGCGTTTCAGGAAGAATATTTCCTGTCCGAGGGCACGGATCAGGCGGCGGCCAATCTGGTTGCGGGTTTCAACCGACCATGTGCTTGCGGTTTCAATGGATTCGCCCTGTTCCAGACTTAGCGTGAGTACCCTTCGCGAAGAATATTGTTTATACACGGTTGGAATAATTACTTGATCATCAAGCTGTTCATGGAAAGTCTTAAATACTTCCAGATTCTGCGCCTCAATTTCGTAGTTTAATTCTGCGGAAAGGCTATCCTGAATCTCTTGAAACAACTGATCCTGTAATTTTTTATCAATCTTTAAAACACCCATTAAACGCAGGGCAAGACGCACCTGTTTTAAGTCACTTTCACAGGCTTGGTCAACGCCAGGATATTGCACTTTCACCACCACTGCCTGCCCGTCAGGGAGTACTGCACGATGCACCTGACCAATTGAGGCTGCCGCGAAAGGCTCTGGTTCAAATGAGGTAAAAATCTCATTCAGTGGTTTGCCCAACTCTTTTTCAACCTGCTGCTTGATTTCAGCAAAAGGCATGGCTGGGGCTTGGCGTTGTAGTTTTGAGATCGCCTTGGCGACTTCAGGAGGGAAAATGTCTTTGTATTGTGAGGCGATCTGTCCGACTTTCATCACTGCGCCTTTCATTTCTCCAAGTGTATCGGCAATCTGTAAACCGATTTCTTGAAAAAGCTGGCTGCGTGCCGCATTTTTTTGTTCTTCATCTGCGGTCAGGTTGCGAATGGAATTGGCAACGCTTTTGCTGGCGATGCTTGCAGTCATGCCCGCCAGTTTTAGAAAACGTTTACTGGGAGAACTTGCATGCTTTGCCATGATGATTGCGCCTCTATGTTCTGTTTTTAAGTGATACCCTGATCATAGGCGACAAAACTTAAATTGCCTAGATGAAAATGTTAAGTCGTGTAAGTCTTATGAATCAATCACTCCATCTTGTTGGGTTTTATTATCATGAGGGCAGTATCCACGCTAGCCTTATCATAGTAACTGAATAGGAGCTGTTGCTTATGGATTTGAGCTTTTCAGTTGCATTAAACGTTTATTATTCAAATATAAACGACCAATCAACAGGACACAGGCAATGGTTAAGCCAATGATCAAGCCAAGCCAGACACCTGTCACACCCCAACTGGTATAACGGGCCAAGTACAAGCCTATTGGAAAAGCCACAACCCAATACGCCATCAGGGTAATCCACATCGGAGCCTGTGTATCCTGCATGCCACGCAGACAGCCTGCCGCACTGACCTGCCAGCCATCCACCAATTGATATGCGATTGCGAACCAGAGCAGGTACATGGCAATCGGCATGATGTGTACATCATTGGTATAAATCGCCACGATATAGGGACGGGCCAAGGCAATCAGGGCCATGGTACAGGCAGCAAAGATGGTCGCACTAATCAACCCGACTTTTTGTACCTGACGCATGGCGAGCCAGTTTTTTTCGCCATAATACATGCCAACCCGAATGGTTAAGGCTATCGCCAAGGATAGGGGAATCATAAACAGTTGTGACGTGACGGAAATGGCGATCTGGTGCGCTGCAATTGCATTTTCACCTAATGGACTGAGGACAATCGCACCCGTACTAAAGATACTCACCTCAAAGAAAACCGCCAGACCAATCGGAAAGCCCAGCTTTAAAATCCGTTTTGTCCAGCCTAGGTCCAGCTTTTCCCATTGGGTAAAGATCGGTGCCTGTTGATAAGCCTGAGCTCTGGAAATATAGATGGCTAAAGTGATGAACATCAGCCATTGCAAGATGGCCGTGGCAAAGCCACAGCCTGCGCTTCCCAATGCTGGAATAGGACCAAATCCATACATGAAAACAAGGTTCAGGGGAATCAGCGCCAATAAGGCAAGTAGGCTAATTGCTGTAACAGGACGGGGATGTCCCAATGCCTCGGAATAACTGCGCAGGGCGGCGTACATCATTACTGCGGGCATGCCAAAACCAATGGCATGCAGGAACAGGCTGGCTTTGGGGAGTAAGCTTTCAGGCACACCAAACAGGGGTAAAAAGAATGGCATGCCTTGCAGGATCAACATGGCAACCACTCCAAGAATTGCGGCAACCCATAAGGACTGGCGTGCAATGGTTGGGATTTTCTCAGGGGTTTTTGCGCCCCGTGCTTCCGCAACCAGTGGGGTGGTGGCAATCATGATGCCTGCAAACAGCAGCATAATTGGAATCCACAGGCCCACACCAATCGCGATTGCGGCAAGGTCGGCTGCGGATAAGTGGCCTGCCATAATCGTGTCAATCAAGCCTAAACCCGCTTGGGCGAACTGTGTAATCAGGATGGGTAACATCAGGTGAAACAGTTGCTTAAGTTCAAACCGTGCAGTGTGGGTGTGGGGCACAAAAAATACTCTTTAAAATTGTGAAAAATCAGCGTTGTAAAGTCAGTAAAACACCAAGGAAAATGACAATACCGCCCAGTAGGCGCTGCCAGTTGATAGGGGTTTTCTCTGTCCCTAACCAGCCAAAATGATCCAGTAACATGGAAATGAAAAGCTGCCCAAAAATGACCAAACCCGTAAATGTTAAGAAGCCAAGTTTAGGTGCAGTATAGATGCTCGTACTAATTGCATAAACCCCAAGTATCCCACCCAGCCACAAGAACCACGGAATGTGTAAGAGTTCACTTAAACTTGGCTTTGCTGCGCTCTGGAAATAGACCATAACCGCAAGAATAATTGTACCAAACAAAAATGAAATAAAAGCGGCCTGTATGGGCGAATGTAAATATGTTTTAAGCTGGGTATTTATTGCAGTTTGAAAGGCCATTGCAATACCAATTCCCAAAGCGAGGGGAATGATAAAAAGTAACTGGCTTGAGAGTTTGATCATATTTATATCATTCATTATTCTTGGTAATTCTCATACATAACATAGATGATGAGCCGTTGATTAGTCGAGTCATGTTAAAATAATTAAGTTCTGTTATTGAGCTTATATTTTGAGTGCATTAAATCCAGCCCTTATTCCACTTTCACTTTATATCCATATGCCTTGGTGTGTGCGCAAGTGCCCATACTGTGACTTTAACTCACATGCTGTACCTGATGGTCAATTGTCTACAGATTTGGAACAGCAGTATCTGGCGGCATTGGTGGCTGACTTTGAAACTCAGCTGGAAATGGCACAAGGGCGCTCTATCCATAGCGTTTTTATTGGGGGGGGGACGCCATCGCTGATTTCTGCACAGGGCTACACATGGTTATTTGAAAAGCTCAGGGCTCGTCTGGACTTTGAGCCTGATTGCGAAATCACTTTGGAAGCCAACCCTGGAACGGTTGAGCATGATCCTTTTGCAGATTATCTTGCTGCGGGCATTAACCGATTGTCGATTGGTGTGCAAAGTTTTAATACGGAACATTTACAGCGTTTGGGAAGGATTCATTCTGCCGATAATGCGCTCAGTGCCATTCAGCAGGCGCGGCAGGCAGGCTTTGAGCGTGTTAATGTGGATTTAATGCATGGTTTACCGCAACAAACCCTTGAACAGGCTTTAACTGACCTTAAACTTGCGGTAGAGCAGGGCGCAACCCATATCAGTTGGTATCAGTTAACGATTGAGCCGAATACCGTTTTCTTTCGTACCCAACCTGCTTTACCGCAAGATGAACTGTTGGAGCAGATACAGGAGCAGGGCGAAGCTTATTTAAAGGCACAGGGCTTTATCAATTATGAGGTTTCTGCATGGCGTAAAGAACAGCCATCAGCGCACAACCTGAACTATTGGCAGTTTGGCGATTATTTGGCAATTGGAGCGGGGGCACATGCTAAGATCACCCGTCCAGATGGAATTTATCGTTTTCAGAAAACCCGTTTGCCTAGGGATTATTTAGCCAAGGTTCCTGCGGATCATCTCCAGATGAAAAAGATTGAAGCCGATGAATTGCCTTTTGAATTTATGATGAATGCCTTGCGTTTAAATGATGGAGTTAATGCCGAACTTTATGGACAGTGTACAGGACTTGATCTAAATGACCTGAATAAAACATTGAACCAATTGCGTGAAAAGAATTTATTGATTAACGATTTAAACCGCATCTCATGTACTAAACAGGGGCATGTGTTTTTAAATTCGGTGTTGGAAAGTTTTTTATAATTTAGCTGCAAGATTGCTTTGAGCAAGAATGCTTAAAGTAATCTATTATTTGTTGTCATCTTTTAGAAAGATAGTCCGCACAAAATAAAAAACCTCATCATTTAAGATGAGGTTTTTTAGAATCTGGTGGGTCGCCCGCGATTCGAACGCGGGACCAACGGATTAAAAGTCCGCTGCTCTACCGACTGAGCTAGCGACCCAGATAATGATCAAAACTATAAAGTGGTGGGTCGTCCGCGACTCGAACGCGGGACCAACGGATTAAAAGTCCGCTGCTCTACCAACTGAGCTAACGACCCTGAGCGAGGATAAGTAAAGCAACGCTTTACCCGAGCGCAAGAGAAAATCTATGACTTTCTTTGGTCTTGGATCCTAAGCAATCAGAGGAAAGATAAATCTTTCAAACACTGCATCGTTTTGATGTTGCGTATTCTAGCAATTTATTCAGCTAACACAAGAGGAAATTGTAAATCATGCGAATGATTGTTTATAAAAAACACGATTTCCTCTCGTTTAGCTAAAAAATAAACTAAAAGCGGTACTGATAATTTTGAATATTGTTAAAGATTTCAGCATTTACATCGCAATAGGCTGTTGCGCCTGGTAATAACACCAACAAACGTTCAGACGTTTTGGCTGGATTAAAGGCATCTTCTTTCAGCTTGTTTTTCTGATACTTAAATGTGCCTGTGGTTTCAACCTTGGCCTGAACGCGAAGGAATACTGGGATTGCGTATGATGGCAGGTATTTCTTGAATACGTTCACCATAGCGCTTAAATCAGCTTCATTCAGTTCTTCACCATCCACAAGCGTGATTGCAGCCATACCTGCACGGCCATTGGTATTTGGAATTTCCACGCCATAAACCACCGCTTCTGCGATCTTGTGGTATTCGCAAACCATGTTTTCAACTTCGGTGGTGGATACGTTTTCACCTTTCCATCGGAAAGTGTCGCCTAAACGGTCCACGAACTGTGCATGGCGGAAACCGATGTCACGAACCAGGTCACCTGTATTGAAGTATGAATCACCCTTGGTAAATACATCCTTAAGAATAACCGACTTGTTCTTTTCAGGATCGGTATAGCCGTCAAACGGGGAACGACTGGTAATCTTGCCAATCAGCAAGCCCACTTCACCTGTCTTCACTTTCTTGCAGTGGCCTTTCTTGTCACGGACAAGCTCATTCTTTTCCTTGTCAAACTCAACAATGGCATAAGGGGTAGGAGAGAAGCCCACGGTATTGTCAAAGTTGAAGATGTTGCTAAAGCCAACATTGCCTTCACTTGATGCATAAAGTTCAAGAACCTCCTGCACACCAAAACGTTCCTTGAATTTGCCCCAGATGTTTGGACGCATACCGTTACCAATCATTTTGGTGACACGGTGGGCGCGATCAAGTTCCGTTGTCGGCGCATCAATGAGGTAACGGCAAAGCTCACCAACATAACCAATCGCAGATGCATTGAATTTTTGAACATCTTTCCAGAATGCACTGGTTGAATATTTACGACGTACCGCAAGTGTTGCACTACCCGCAATCACGCCACACCAGCACACCACCACACCTGTTGCATGGTAAAGTGGCAGGGTCACATACATCACGTCATCCTTGCCAAGATTAAGGATATGGCCGTATGTACCATAAGCTAGCGTCCAGCGGCTGTGGGTGAAAATAACCGCCTTAGGCAGACCTGTTGTACCAGAAGTATAGATATAGAACAGGCCATCCTTACCTGTCACTGTACGTGTGGTGGATGGATTGAATTTCGGGAATTGATCAATTTGCTGGGCAAGATTGACATAGTCTTTAGGTGCAGTACCAGCATGCTTGCGCGTTTCCTGGTCAGCAAACCAGTGGAAACGGTCTTGTGGCACTTTTAATTCTGGGCGAGCTTCATCAATCGCAGCACGGACTTCTTCACCTGCAATCACTGCAATTGGATTAACCAAATTAATGCTATGAGCAAGGACTTTACCGACTTGTGATGTGTTTACGAGTGCGATCGTGACACCAATTTTAGCTAAAGCAACAATCGTAGCAATCAGTTCAGGACGGTTTTCAACCATCACCGCAATAACATCACCCTTTTTTGCGCCAAGAGACAAATAGTAATGTGCAATCTGGTTTGCCCATTCATTTAGTGCTCGATAGCTATAGCTTTGATCTTCAAATAACAGTGCAATACCTTGTGGGTTACGCTTTACTGCTTTTTCAAATGCGATCCCTAAACCAGTTGGAGAGGCTGGTGTACGCAAATATGCCTGTTTAAGACCACTGAGGATATGAGGTACTTTGGTAATGAAGTTCGGAAGTCGGGTTGCGACATCACCAATGGTAATAATATCGGTCTGCGTAGTTTGGCTCATATCAATCCTGTTTATTTTTTGATCAATCCAAGAAGTGGCTATTTTTTGGAACACTACCATTTAACATCTTTGCTGTTGATGCTGCTTTTAGTGGCAATTCCCTAGAGCAACCAACCTGAGCTGCGTCTAAAGCAGCGCAAGGGCCTACCTCTCTTACAATATCTCAATGACGCTACATTTTACAGTAACAAAAAAGCCTAATCATCGAAATGATTAGGCTTTTGCTTATTGAGTGTAATTTAGCAAATTATTCATTGCCAACGATACTCTTTTTCGGTGGTCGTCCACGAGGGCGGCGAGGGCGGGTAGATTTCTCCTTCTCCGCTTTGGCAGCTTCATCTTCCACATCTGTTTCTTCAGTGCTTGCGACTGATTCAGTGTTTTCAACAGTCTGCACTGCTTCAACTGCCTCTGTAACCACCGCAGTTTCAGTCTCAACAGCAGCTTGCGCTGACTCAACTGCTTCAACAGGTGCTGTTTCTTCCACCACCACAGGCATTTCTTCATTTGCAAGTGCCAGTGCCTGTTGTTCAGGTGCCGCATCACCAACAGTGTTTTGCGCAACAACAGCCTCAATTGCTGTTTCCTGCACTTCTTGCGTGGTTTCAGTGCTTTCTACAGGGGCACCAGGCGCTATATTGGAAGCCAGATGCTCCTCTTTTGCCTGCTCAGCCGCAAGTTTTGCTAAACGACGACGTTCACGTGGATCGTTGGCAACACGCGAAGCGGAAGCTTCTGGTGGTGTTAATGGCAATACAGGTGCTGGTTCAGCTTCTTCGGTTGGCTTCTGGCTTGGAAGTTCTACATCACGTGTAACAGGGCGCTTTTCCTCAGCAGCTGTTTCAACCACCAGGGTGCTGGCATATTGTTCAGCGAACTTCTGCAAGGCACGGTTGAATGTAGTCACTAAACCAAACTGCTCAATCAGGAATTTGCAGTCTTCACCATAAATATGACGAATCAGGCCACCCATGGTGTATTGTCCCAACGCTGGAATTTGCGATGGTACAATTTTTGGTGACACTTTTTGGCTGCTTTGCGCCCCACGCTGACCAGGGCGTGAACGTGGATCATTGCTTGCACGTTTCGCTGGTGCCTGGGTTGCCTCTTCAACTGGTGTTGTTTCAGCAGCAACCTGCTCTACCTGAACAGGCGCAGTTGTTTCAGCAGCCTCCACAACCGCTTTTACTGGCTCGGCCTGTGGTGCTGGCGCAGTGGTCTGCTGTGGATTGAGCGCAACAATTTCACTTTGTCCCTGATCAATGTTGACGATCAATGCCGTATTCATTGGTTCAGTGCGAGGTGTATCAATCACATCAACTTTAAGCTGCTGTGGATTGGATGCAGCCTCAACTGCAACAGGCGTTTCGTTGAGAACACTTTGGTCACGGTGACGGTTCGGGCGGTTTGGACGCTGCTGGCTATGACGGTCACGACGTGGCAACGGTACAGAGGTATCATTTCCATGAACAGCATCATTTTGCTGTTGCTGGTTTTGTGATTCCTGCGGACGTTTTTGCTGGCGTTTCAGGTCACGTTGCTCTTGGCGCTGTTCCTGACGTGACAGTTGAACAACTTCCTCATGCACCTGATTTTGTTGTTCATGGGCAAGTACATGCTGTTCACGCTGCTCTTTATGCTTACGTTTCTTTGGGTTTTGAGACTGATTTGGACGGTTCAGTTTTTCGTCTTTCTCAAACGCTTCGCGAGTTTCCTGCTTTACAGGTGTCTGGGAAATATAGACATTATTTGCTGTTGTTTCCGCAATTGCAGCTGTCTCAACCTGGCCGAATTGACCACGGCTCACAGCGCCATTATTGATCATCTGTTCAATAGCTGACGCCGCATTTTGTGCAGAGCGGGACTGATCAATGGTCTGAGCCTGTTTTTGAACAAACAGGTTCTCTAACCATGCGCAAGGGCTTGCTGCTTTTGACGCTGCTGCCTGTGCCTGTTTTGGCTGGGCAGTGCCTTGCTGTGTTATAGCCTTTTTCTGTGGCGCTGTCGCCTGCTGCTGTGCTGGAGCAGCATGACTGTGCTCAGCTTCTTCCAGATGCCATTCAGAAGACTCATAACCGAGTTGTTTTTCACTGTCACGGGTCGCTTCAGTGCGTTCATAGCTGGATGGCGCAAAGCCTGCTGGATTGTACTGGATTTCATAATGTGGCGTTTCCAAATGTGGATGCGGCAGAATGGTGACACGCACATTGGAGGTTTGTTCCAGATATACAAGGCTGTGACGCTTTTCATTCAACAGGAATGCAGCGATTTCTACAGGGACTTCCACCTGTACCTCGCCTTGACGTTCACGTAATGCAATTTCTTCCACTTTACGCATAATTGAAAGTGAAAGGGAGCGTAGGTCGCGTACCATGCCTGTGCCATGACAGCGTGGGCACACATAGCCCGTTGCTTCCTCAAGCGATGGGCGCAAACGCTGACGACTCATTTCCATCAGGCCAAAACGTGAAAGCTGGCCGAACTGGATACGTGCGCGGTCACTTTGAGTTGCTTCACGAAGTTTCGCCTCAACCATGCGCTGGTTGCGGTCCTTGGCCATGTCGATAAAGTCGATCACAACCAAACCGCCAATATCGCGTAAACGAAGTTGACGCGCAATTTCCTCAGCCGCTTCAAGGTTGGTATTTAATGCTGTTTCTTCAACATCATGACCACGGGTTGATTTCGCCGAGTTAATATCGATAGAAACCAGCGCCTCGGTTTGGTCAATCACGATTGAACCGCCAGAAGGAAGTTTTACTTCACGTTCATAAGCAGTCTGGATTTGGCTTTCGATACCGAAATGAGCAAATAATGGCTCATTCTGGGTATAGGTTTTTAACTTGTCCAGCTGACGTGGCATCACAGCTTTAACGAAGTTGTAAGCTTCATTATAGGCCTGTTCGCTATCAATCAGGATTTCAGCAACGTCATCACGTAGATAGTCACGGATGGCGCGTGTCACCACACCCGCTTCCTGATGCACCAGCATTGGTGATGGACCAGAACTTGCCGTACCCTGAATTTGTGCCCAAAGGTCCAGCAAATGCTGTAGGTCAAGTTGCAGTTCTTCCTGTGAGCGACCGATACCCGCAGTACGAACAATGACGCTCATGCCACGAGGTAAATTTAAAGAAGATAGAATTTCTTTGAGTTCTTCGCGCACAGAACCTGAAATCTGACGGCTGATGCCACCACCTTTCGGATTGTTTGGCATCAGAACCAGATAACGGCCAGCCAGTGAAATGAAAGTTGAAAGCGCGGCACCCTTGTTGCCACGTTCCTCTTTTTCAACCTGGACCAATAATTCTGTGCCTTCGGTGATCAGTTCACGGATGTTGGAGGTTTGGCGTGGGTCCGCCTTGAAATACGAGTTTGCAATTTCCCGCATTGATAAAAAGCCCTGGCGCTGAGCGCCGTACTCGACAAAAACCGCTTCTAGAGACGGTTCAACACGAGTGACATGACCTTTATAGATGTTTGATTTTTTCTGTTCGCGAGTACGATTTTCCAGATCAAAATCGTAAAGACGACTACCAGTGATAAGTGCAACGCGAACCTCTTCAGCGTGGGTTGCATTAATCAGCATACGTTTCATGGGTGTGACACCTAATAGTGATACACACAAACAACTCGCTCGCTATTTTTGAGCAAACATCAAATTGGCGTGATCAAGACTCAGGAGCAGCTTTGATATGCGAAGCTCTGAAACCACTGACTGTAAATCCAGTTCTGGGTTCTGATACGGTTATTTCGATGTCGGCAATCCTGCTTCAATCTTGGGTACCGTGATATATCACTGGACCCTAAGTGATCCAAGTTTCCTGTGCGCTTCACTGGCGGGTGAGCGGTGCATTGGATGTGATGACTTTCACTGTCATTAAGCATTAAGGCCGCCCCATTTGGACGTCCTGATACGGAATGATCATCGTATCTTCGCCTGGCAGTTCCAATGCATCAACGCTTTAGCCTGAATGCGGCATCAGGGAGCAAATTGTCTGATGTGGATCAGTTTACATTTAATAGCCAACAAACCTGTTGGCAACATATTTTTTCTGGACAAACCGCAGGGTACATTGAAATATCAATAAACCCTATGTGCAGATGCACAATTAAACGCAACAGTTTGCCATTTTTGCCGATATAATAAGCCTTCGGCGTCGGCATAATTCTTTAGGACCTATCCGAGCTATTGGTGAACATTTCGTCAATCTGAAATTTCAAGTTAATAAAATTTCTGAGTTGATGTTCACTTACGGTGGTATCCGTGCGCTGAATATATCAAACCTTGCAGCATCTGCCTATGGGCTAAGTTTAGGTTTCTTGTGAAATAACTTAGCTAAATGATCGTTCTTTAATCGTATTTAGCAAATCTTGGATGAATCTAGCGTATGAATTCTACACAGCAATGGCAAAGTGTCACTTGGTTTGACGTGGATGAGCATCAGGCTGGACAGCGAATTGATAATTTTTTATTTACCCGATTAAAAGGTGTTCCAAAAAGCCGTATTTACCGTTTGATCCGTGAGGGACAGGTCCGTGTAAACAAAAAAAGGGTAAAGGCCGAGACCCGTCTGGAAATTGGCGACCAAGTTCGAGTTGCCCCGATTCGCTACGAACAGAAAGATGACAGTGCGGTGCCAGTGAGTGATGGCGTGGCGCAAAGCCTGCTTAGCCGTGTGGTCTATGAGGATGAGGGCCTGCTGGTGGTGAATAAGCCATCGGGCATTGCGGTGCACGGGGGCAGCGGTGTGGCTTATGGCCTGATTGAGGCCCTGCGTGCCGCCACAGGTAAAAAATATCTGGAACTGATCCATCGTATTGACCGTGATACTTCTGGTTTGGTGATGATCAGCAAGAAACGCAGTACCTTAAAATTATTACAGGATTTACTGCGTGAGCATAAAATCCAGAAAACCTATGCGGCAATCGTCAAGGGGCAGGTCAGTCTGGATCAGCAACTGATTGATGCACCTCTGTTCCGTTATGAACTGGCCAATGGTGAACGCCGTGTGCGTGTCTCTAAAGAGGGCAAGCCGAGTAAAACCGAGTGGAACGTGGTTGAACGTTTCAAGGCGGCAACACTGGTGCATGCCTCGCCTTTGTCGGGACGTACCCATCAAATTCGTGTGCATGGTTTAAGTATTGGCCATCCGCTTATTGGCGATGATAAATATGGTCACAGCACCGCCTATGCTGGTCCAGAGGCCAGACGCTTGTGCCTACATGCCATGCGTCTGCAAATTCCAGGCTACCCAACCATTGAGGCCCCAATGCCTGAAGACATGCAACAGGTTTTAAATGAGTTGAGAAAGCAGAAATGAGTCAAAATATCGAACTGGTGATTTTTGATTGGGATGGAACCTTATTTGATTCAGTGGAACAAATCGTGGCAAGCCTGCAATATGCGGCACAACAATTCCAGCAGCCCTTAACCAATGAGGCTGCGAAAAGCATTATTGGGCTGGGTTTGCCAGAGGTGATGCAAATCCTGTTTCCGAAAGTACCGCATTTACAGCAGGATATTTTGCAATGCTATGCAGACCACTATGTTGCGAACTCTAAAGGTGATGCATGGTTTGGTGGTGTAGCAGAGTTGTTGGCCGATCTAAAGCGGCAGGGCATCAAGCTGGCGGTGGCAACAGGTAAGAGTCGTAAAGGTCTGGATCGGGTGTTGAACCAGACCAATAGTCACGATATTTTTGACATTACCCGTGCCGCCAGTGAAACCCGATCAAAGCCTGACCCATTAATGTTGCAGGAAATTCTGCTTGAAACAGGTGTGACGGTAGAGCGGGCCATTATGGTGGGTGATACCAGTTATGATCTTGAAATGGCACAAAACCTGAATATGCAGCGCATTGGGGTGAGCTATGGGGTGCATAGTGTTGAAACCTTGCAGCAATACCAGCCCCTGACCATTGTCAGTTCAGTTCAGGACCTGCATGGCTATTTTCAAGCTGTATTGCCATCCTCTGCCTTGATTGAAAGTTAACCAACACAATATTGATCTGACTGGGGTAAGGATGCCTATCAGGCCTTTGTTCAGGGGCTAAGCGAGGATGATCCATATCTATGTGGTCAGCAATTTACCGCTGCCGATGTGACGGTTGCCGCGATGCTGTTTTGGCGGCTTAAAATGGGAGGATTTCAGGCCCATCATCCAGCCATAGAATGTTATCTTGACAATATAAAGCAACGACCAAGTTACCAAAAGTTTGCGGATTTTTTTAGTAATGCCTAAAGGGTAAAAAGATAGCCGACTGAATCGGCTATCTTTTTCATCATTGGGACTATGCAGGAATATCGAGCTCAAATATCTGTCGAATTTCTTCCAGAAACTGCTCTGTGGCCAGGCTGGGCTCAAGCCTGTTATAGCTGAAAAATACATCCAGACAGGGGAGGGAATGACTCAGTCGGCGCATCACGATTTGATCGGTTGCCAGCGCCTGCATATAAGAGGGCAGAATGGCACAGCTTTGGCCTGAATGCACTGCCTGAATACTCTCCGCAATGCTGTTGGCCTTAGAAATTGTCTGAAACTGAATCTGTCTCTGTTCAATATAATGGACGATGGTATCAAACAGGGGCTGGGAGAGCTTTTGGGACAGAACGGTTATGGCCAGCCCATTTAATTGCCCTACTGGAATTTCAGTTAATTGCGCTAGGGGATGCTGTTTGGGCAGCATAAACACCAGGGGTTCTTTCAGTATTAACTGACTGGCAAAAACCTCATTTTGAAACTCCTGATTAATAAAAATCATGTCTAAGTCGCCTTTCTTGAGTTCAGCGATTTGGTCACTTTCTTTTAGGTTCAGGGTGCGGATTTGCAGCTTGGGAAGTTTGACCCTCAGGCGCGGTAGAATATAGGGAAAAATACGGATTTCAGCAGAAGGGACAAAGCCAATTTTGAGGTACTGGACTTTTGCCGCAGCCACCTGCCGTGCCATGGTGATGGCCTTGTCCGCCTGTGTCAGGGTAAGGCGAGCCTGTTCCAGAAAAATCAGTCCTTCCTCGGTCAGTTCAACCTTGCGTTTGGTGCGGTGAAAGAGCTGTACGCCAATATCATCCTCAAGGTCCTTGATCTGCTGGCTTAATGAGGGCTGCGCCGTGTGCAGCTTTAGTGCGGCTTTACTAAAACTGAGTTCTTCAGCGACGGTGATGAAGTAACGTAGATGGCGTAGTTCCATAAGACTTGTCCGTGTGTGTCTTACTGTTATTCTTAATTAAAGTATTAAAAAATAATTCTCATGGCCGCATTATATAGTAGCTGCTTTTCTAGACAATATGCTTTTTTCTAAAATATAAAAAATATATTAAAACGCTATACCTGTAAGTTTAGCTGAATTGTCATTTGGCGTTATGAGTTCAGTAAAATTGTATTGACTCAGCCAGAGAAAATCAGCATAACTCAATGACCTTATGTTAGGATCAAGGACCGATTATGGAAAGCCATGTTTTTAAAGGATCAGGCAGGTCAAGGCTAGGTTATCGTCCCAAGCCATATCTTGATCTGGAGAAGATAAAACCTTAAAAAATAAGCCATAATCCTAAGCCAATATAACTCAGCCCCACAAGCGATCAGGTTCCACCACAGAAGAAGTACATGAAAGATAAGCCGACATTAACCTACCAATTGCCGACACAATCTTGCTTGAGCCATACCTGGGGGAAACCTCCTTTTCCACATGAGGCCTCTGACCACTGTGGGATTGACCGTTTCTACAACCTGGACAAACCGTTGACACCGTTTGACCGTAAGGGGCTGCTAAAATGGCTGACAACACGTAAATCCTTTACCTGGAATGTTGACCGTAGCCATGAGTCTAATCTGCGTAACCAGATGCTTGATTTACCGCAAAACCGCCCACATGCCGACCTGAATGACTGGCAGATTTGGTTTGTGGGGCATGCCACCATTTTGATCCAGATCGGCCCCTATAATTTTTTAACCGATCCAGTCTGGTGTGAATATGTCAGCCCAAAGCAGGGACGGGGACCCAGACGGGTTTGCCCAGCGGGCATTGCACTGGAGCATCTTCCGACCATTCATGCGGTGTTGCTAAGCCATAATCATTACGACCACATGGATTTGGCCACCCTGGACTGGTTGCACCAGAAATTTGAAATGCCGATTTATACAGGGTTGGGCAATGGCCACTATCTACCGAAGCACCTGCATGTCATTGAAATGGACTGGTGGCAGGAAATCCCTTTTCATGATGAGTTAAAGATCGCCTATACACCAGCGCAGCATGCCTCAGGACGTGGTGTCAGGGACCAGAACAGGGCGCTGTGGGGCGGATTTTCACTATTGGCAAGAACGGGGCACTGTTTTTTTGCAGGTGATACGGGGTATGCAGGTCATTTCAAGAAGATTTATGAACGCTATGGGCCTGCAAGAATTGCATTGCTGCCGATTGGTGCCTATGAGCCACGTCAGTTGATGCGTTATGTACATATGAATCCACAGGATGCCTTTCATGCGCATCTGGACCTGCATGCGCACCGTTCACTGGCGATTCACTATCGCACTTTTCAGCTTACCGATGAAGACCGTGATGCACCAGAACATGAATTGATGCAGGCCATGAAATCCTCTTCAAAACTGGTGAACCCTTTTTACTGTATCCGTGAAGGGCACTTTATTCGGGCCTAGCTTGCTGTAGTGTCCTGATAAAGCATAAGGCAATGATGGAAAGGCTCGCAAGCCCAATATTTATCATCACAGGATTGAACGCTTATTCATGTCATGGCTTGACTAAATTGTCGCCTAATTCAATGTAAAAAGCCATCCGAAGATGGCTTTTTAAAAGGATTCTCAAGAATTAAAGAAAGCTTGGTAAATGACGGGCTGGATCCGTTTCACGGGCAGCCTGTGCGTCAGCAACGGTCATGCCAAGTGCTTTTGCAACTCCTTCACCATAGGCAGGGTGGCAGGCATGGCAGTTACGGATATGGCGATATTTGATGAAGTCCAGCGCATCGCCCATTGCACGGGCAGTATTGTCAAACAAGACCTGCTGTTGTTCAGGTGTCATCAGTTCAAACAGGGCACGAGGCTGGCTGAAATAGTCATGGTCATCTTCACGATAATCCCAGAAATCCGCATCACCATTGATTTTTAATGGGGGTTCCCTGTATTGGGGTTGTTCCTGCCACTGGTTAAAGCTGTTTGGCTCATAGTGTGGTAAACCACCATAGTTGGCATCAATACGGCCCTGACCATCACGGTGATTGCTGTGTACAGGGCAGCGTGCCGCATTGACTGGAATTTGCTGGTAGTTCACACCTAAACGGTAACGCTGTGCATCGGCATAGTTAAACAGGCGTGCCTGTAGCATACGGTCTGGTGAAGCACTGATACCAGGCACCAGATTGCTTGGGGCAAAGGCTGACTGCTCCACATCCAGGAAGAAGTTTTCAGGGTTGCGGTTCAGTTCAAATTCACCCACTTCAATCAATGGATAGTCACCATGCGGCCAAACTTTGGTCAGGTCGAATGGATGGTATGGTACTTTCTCTGCATCCTGTTCTGGCATAACCTGAACAAAAAGTGTCCATTTTGGATAATCACCATTTTCAATCGCATCAAATAAGTCACGTTGATGGCTTTCACGGTCTTTCCCTACGATGCTTTCGGCTTCAGCATCGGTCAGGTTTTTAATGCCCTGCTGGGTTCTAAAGTGGAATTTCACCCAGAAACGTTCATTGGCCGCATTGATGAAACTATAGGTGTGACTACTGAAACCATGCATATGACGGTAGCTGGCAGGAATACCACGGTCTGACATCACGATGGTGACTTGATGCAGTGCCTCTGGAAGCAGTGTCCAGAAATCCCAGTTGTTGGTTGCACTGCGCAAATTGGTTTTCGGGTCACGTTTGACCGCTTTGTTCAGGTCAGGGAATTTACGTGGATCACGTAGGAAGAATACAGGGGTGTTGTTGCCCACCATATCCCAGTTGCCTTCCTCTGTATAGAATTTTAACGCAAAACCGCGAATGTCCCGTTCTGCATCGGCCGCACCGCGTTCACCTGCAACGGTGGTAAAGCGGGCGAACATCTCGGTTTTCTTGCCGATTTCACTAAAAATCTTGGCGCGGGTGTATTGGGTAATGTCATGGGTGACGGTAAACGTACCAAATGCACCTGAACCCTTGGCATGCATACGGCGTTCAGGAATCACCTCACGGACAAAGTTGGCCAGTTTCTCATTCAGCCATAAGTCTTGGGCTAATAATGGTCCTCTCGCACCTGCTGTCATACTATTCTGGTTATCCACTACAGGTGCGCCAAAGTCTGTGGTTAAGTGGCTAAAAGGACATTTTTTATCGTCTTGGCTCATGTTTGTTCTCCATCAAGATGACCTGTGTAAACTCATCTTGACCATTTGACCGTTCTAAAAGATAGATGCTTGAATCAGCTCATATGCAAACTGGGTATCAAAATTTAGATGCCTGTACGGGATTTGCAATGATGATTGAACATCCTTTGTGTTTTTACTTTAGGTTGATGAAAGCTTTTTTTCCAATGGATTAAAGCTGATGCCGTAAATGTTTTATTCGATAAAAGCTGTATAAATATTAAATGTGGTACTGAGAATTGTTGGGCAATAAATTGTTAAAATTTTAAAAAATTCCCATTAAAATAACCAATTAAACGGAATTGAATAGTTCGTTAAGGGCAGTAGCTATTTATTTTTAGGCACTGACCAAACGATTGGATTTTACCATATCGGCCAAGCCGTGGGTTTTAAAGTAATGCTCAAGCCAGCTTTTAATGACCAGTGAGTTATTCATTTGCAGGACATTGTCCAGCAGCTGTTTGGCATCTGCCATTGGGACATGGCAAATAGCCTTTCTCACCCGCAGGATGTTGCTTGAACTCATGGAAAGTGTATTGAACCCCATCGCCATGAGCAGGATGGCGGTCAGGGGGTCGCCCGCCATTTCTCCGCATACACTAATCGGCTTCTGTTGCTGATGGCAGGCTTGAACAAGGTTTTGCAAAGCCCGCAGCACAGACGGATGAAAATGTGAATAGACATTGGCAACATGCGGGTTGTTACGGTCAACCGCAAGCAGGTATTGGGTCAGGTCGTTGGAACCTACAGAAAAAAAGTCCACCAACTCTGCAAATTCATCAATCTGGAACAGGACACTTGGAACCTCAACCATGATGCCGATTTTAGGTTTGGTGATCTTCACCTGTTCTTCTTCCTGAACCGCAATCCAGTCACGTTCCAGCAAATACAGGACTTCCTCCACCTCGCTGACACTGGTGACCATCGGCAGCAGGATATGTAGGTTATTCAAGCCGATGCTGGCCTTGAGCATGGCGCGAATCTGTGCGGAAAAGATTTCTGGATGGTCAAGGGTAAAGCGCACGCCACGCCAGCCTAGTGCCGAGTTTTCCTCTTCAATGCTAAAGTAGGGTAGGTCCTTATCCGCACCAATATCCAGCGTCCGCATAATCACAGGCTTGTTGGCAAAATGGATGAGCTGTTGACGATAGATGGCACGCTGCTCTTCCTCACCTGGGAAGCGCTCACGCAGCATGAATGGAATTTCACTACGGTATAGCCCCACACCCTTGGCACCGCGTTGAACGCCACGCACCACATCAATCATCAAACCTGTGTTGACGAACAATGGAATTTCCACCCCGTCAGGAGTAATGGCATCACGGGTTTCGTATTGCTTCAAATCTTTGGCAATCTGTTCTTCTTCTTTCTGGACTTCCTTATAGCGTTGACGGAGACGGCGCGGTGGATTGACAAAGACACGCCCCTGATAGGCATCGACAATCATCTCAATGTCATCCAGTGTGTTGATTGGCAGTTCGGTGACACCAACAACGGTTGGAATCCCCAGGGCACGTGCCACAATCACCATATGTGAATTGGCTGCACCTTCAGAGGTCACAATCGCCGCAATATTATCGACAGGCAGTTCAACCAGTGCCGCAGTGCTGATCTCCTCGCCAATCAGGATACTGTCAGGGCTGAGTTCACGATGGCTTGAATCCGCCTCCTGTAGGCAGGCTAAAATGCGCCGTCCCAAGTCCTTGAGGTCAGAAACCCGTTCGCGCAGGTAATCGTCCTCCATTTGTGCAAACAGTGCCACATGCTTGTCAATGACTTTGCGCACTGCACCCTGAGCCCAGCTACCTGTGCGGATATGGTCCTTGATTTCACTGGGTAATGCATTTTCATCCAGCATGCGCAGGAACACGCTGAATAACGCGCGTTCCTCTGACATGAGGGAATCCTGCATTTTTTCATCCAGAGACTGGATTTCCTTACGAACAGAGGCAATGGCCTGATCAAGCAATGCCAGCTCGTCACTGATGTCCTCAGCTTCACGATCTGGAATTGCGGTCAGGTCGGCAGGTGGATAGAGCACAATCGCCCGACCCAATGCGATACCACCCGCGCCAGAAACGCCCTGAAAGGTCTTGTAGGTGGAACCACTATTCGGTTTTCGGAAAACATCAATATTTCCGACTGCATGGGCATGGGCGATGACGCCAGAAAGCTGTGCGCACAGTGTGACAAGGAACGATTCAGCCGCCTCGCTAAAGTCCTGGGATTCCTTGTTCTGAACCACTAGAACGCCCATCACCTTGCGACGGTACATGACAGGTACGCCAAGGAATGAGTTAAACAGCTCTTCACCTGTTTCGGGTAAATAGGCAAAACGTTCGTGTTTTGGGGCATTGTCGAGGTTGACAATTTCCTCACGTTTTCCAACCAGGCCCACCAGACCTTCACCCACGCTTAAGGAAACGTGTCCAACCGCCTCAGGCTTTAGGCCCTTGGAGGCCATCAGCACATAACGCTTGTTGCGTTCATCCAGCAAATAAATCGAGCAGACATCGACATGCATGGCCTCAGCCACATGGTTGACCATAATGTCGAGGGAATCATGCAAACTGACGGACGCATTGATTTCCTGCACAATGCGTCTGAGCGTGTCGAGTTGCATGTTTGACATGAGGTGTCTGCTCCTGTTTATTGAATCGTTATATGCCTATTTATAACAGCTATATCGCTAAAAATCATTGCTTAAAATGATGATTTCGCGACAATTAACGCTGAGGTAACTGTAAACACAACTCCATCATGGCCTTGCGGTAAACATCACGCTTGAAGTTGACCACCTGACCCAATGGATACCAGTAACTCACCCATTGCCATTGATCAAATTCGGGTGGGTCTGACAGGTTTAGCTGGATATGGTGCGGCGATGCCGTCAACCTCAGTAAAAACCATTTTTGCTTTTGTCCAATACATACGGGATCTGAATCTGACCGAATGTACCGATGTGGCAAACGATAACGCAGCCAACCTTTAGTTTGCGCTATAATCTGGACGTGTTCGGGCAATAAACCGACTTCTTCTCTCAGTTCACGGTAAAGTGCCTGTTCAGGGGTTTCTCCAAACTGGATCCCTCCTTGTGGAAATTGCCAAGCATTGTGACCAATGCGTTTTGCCCATAAAACTTGTCCATCATCGTTTGCCAAAATGATCCCGACGTTGGGTCGGAAACCTTCTGAGTCGATCATTTGGCTACCTAAATTTTGTCTATATCGTTGACTTTGATCTCGGGGACAGTCACTCTTCACGTCCAACTCGAAAAAGGTCAAAGTAAAATGTTTAAATTGCTATGATCTTAACGAATTTTTAGTGACTTACGGAAATAGATTTACGTTTTTTTTCTTTAATTTGCATTTAAATGAGTATTTATATGAAATTGGCTTTGTTTGATTTAGATCACACCCTGTTAAATACCGATTCTGACCACTCATGGGGTGAGTTTTTGGTCAATGAAGCCCTGGTTGATCCTGTCCATCATCGCCAAATGAATGACAAGTTTTATGAAGACTATAAGGCAGGGCAGCTTGACCCGATTGCCTATAATGAATTTGTATTTGAATTCCTGACCAAACATGACAATGCCTATTTAATTGAACTACATCAGTTGTTTATGCAAAAAGTGATTCGCCCACAAATGCGCCCAAAAGGCTTTGATGCAATCAAGAAACATCAGGATTTGGGACATGCCATCGTTGGGATTACCGCAACCAGTGATTTTATTACCGCACCAATTTTCCGTGAGTTTGGCATTACTGAAATTATTGCCACCAATGCCGAGGTGCTTGAGGGTAAATATACGGGTAAGGTCACAGGCTTGCCATGCTACCAGAAAGGTAAGCTGGCACGTCTGGACCAATGGCTAGATGGTCGGATGGTTGAAGAATCGTGGGCCTATTCAGACTCGATTAATGACCGTTTCCTACTTGAATATGCCACCCATGCCATTGCAGTCAATCCTGATGATCGTTTGGAGAAGCTGGCACGCGAACAGGGCTGGGAAATTCAGGACTGGTCGATTTAATCAAAAAATATAGAAAAATGTTAAACATATTACAGTTTTAATATGTTTAACATGTTGAATAATAAGAAGATCAATAATTGGATATAAAAAATGCAAGAGTATCGTGATGAAACTGAACAAACTAAAAAACCAACCTGGCTAGATTATGTCGCCGAAGGTTGTGGGGAATTGATCGTACAACTTACATTATTAGGAATCTGTTTTTTAATTGGGAATGTTTATTTTGCCTATGTTGCTTTTGGCGTAGGTGCACTATTTCTAATTTTACCTTTTGCGATGTTAGTTTATTTTATAGCGAAAAAATATGTGAAAAAGCAAAGGCTAAACTATCAAAAAGCTCAGCAGAATGAGAAGTGAAAATATTTTGTTTTTAGGAAAGGTTTTTTTTGATATAAAAATGTTTTTGATAGGGGTAAATAATGAAAAAACAACAAATTGAATTGCCAGAGAAGTTGTGGAAAGAGCAAAGCATTGATTTAACCCGACACAGTTATCAAGGTCAGTTGCTGAGTAAACGTGATGGTTTCAAATTGGGCAAAACGCAACGCAAAAAAATTCCGCGTGAGCAATTATCACAATTGTCAGAACGACCAAAAGATACAACGGCTTTAATGATTTATGATTGGAGCAATCAGGGGCGTTTAGAAAAGCTTAAGCCCATTCGTGCCAAAAGGATGAGTGTGTCTCCATTTACCTTTTATCGTGGTATGCCTTCCCAGATGCTGTTTGATCAGGCATGGGAACAACATCATTCGGGTTTGTTCCAACAGATTTGTGGCGACTGTCATTTAAGTAATTTTGGTGGTTTTGCCAGTCCTGAACGTAATCTTCTTTTTGGAATCAATGATTTTGATGAGACCTTGGTTGCGCCATTTGAATGGGACTTGAAACGTTTGGCAACCAGTTTTTTGATTGCTGCACAAGATGTTGGGTTGGGCAACCGTGTAGGCTTAAAAGCCATTAAAACCATGTTGAATAGTTACCGTCAGCAGCTACTTGAAAATATGGAATTATCGCCATTACAGGTATGGTATGAGAAAGTTGATGCCAGTACATTGCTGGAAAATACGGAATGTCGAAAACTCAGAAAGAAAAGAGAGAAACATCTTGATTCAGCACAAAAGAGAAATGCCCACTCGGTTTTGCCTAAACTGACTCAACAGGACAAAGAGACAGGTTTCAGACATTTTATTGATGATGAACCTTTGCTTTGGCATCCAAAGCCAAATGAACCGTTCAGCAAGAATGTGGATGAATTTTTTAGACAGTATCGTGATTCATTGAAACATGATCGGCAGGTCCTATTTGACCGTTATCAACGTACCGATGTGGCATTCAAAGTGGTTGGGGTGGGGAGTGTGGGTACACGTTCAGCCATTGCACTGTTTCAGGATGCCGATCGTGAGCCGTTGATTTTGCAGATGAAAGAAGCCAACCCCTCTATTTTAAGTCCATTATTCCCTGAAAAAGTGAAGCATGAAGGCGAGCGTGTGGTGTATGGCCAGCAGTTGATGCAAGCTGCAAGCGATATTTTTCTTGGCTATTCCACCTTGGGGCAGCATTTCCATGTCCGCCAACTACGTGATATGAAGATTTCAGTCGACTTAACCGATATGGACGATGAGTATTTTCATGAATATGCGGAAAGTTGTGGTCTGGCTTTAGCCCATGCCCATGCCAAGGCGGGGAATGCCGATGTTTTGATGGGTTATCTGGGCGAGGGGAATACCATGGTGGAGGTTTTACAGGAATATGCCACACAGTCTATGGAACGGAATTTAAATGACTATCAGCATTTTATGAATGAGATTGCCGATGGTAGGATTCAGATTGCTGGAGATGAGGCACTTTAATCATCGGTATATTGCTACAGATGAATTGAAATAATTTAAAAGGTTTGTGAAAAAAATGTTTAAAAAAATGATGTCTGGTTTAAATATGCAAGGGGTAAACGTCGAAACACGTTTATATAATCCTACGTTACAGGCTGGTGAGACACTACACGGTGAAATTAATTTTACTGGTGGGTCAACGAATAAGGAAATTAATGGCTTATATCTAAAATTGATGACCATTGCAGAGGTTGAGTCTGGCGATCATGAATTTAATCAGGCTTTGGTGCTGGATCAGTGGTTGATTAGCTCGAAATTCTTGCTGGCTGCAAATGAGTCACATCATATTCCATTTACCATGGAAATCCCTCATGAAACCCCCATCACTGAAGTTTCCTGCCGACGTAATGGCGCTCGTGTATGGATTGAAACACACATGGATGTTGACTGGGGACTGGATTCAACCGATCGTGACTATTTAAAAGTGACCCCAACACCAGCGATGCAGGCTTTTTTACAGGCGATGCAACAATGTGGATTTGTTCTGTCGACTGTGGATGTTGAAAAAGGGCAACTTACCGCAAGAAATTTTAGATCAACGATAGGCTGTTACCAAGAGCTGGAATTTGTATCTTCAAACATGTTTAGCGGTTTTAATGAGGTTGAGGTATCCTTTGTTGCTGAAGCGCAGCAAACCCATATTATGCTGGAAATTGATCGTACCTTTCGCTCAGACCAGTTGCTTACGATGACCATATCAAACCATAATTTGGACGTGAATCAGATCACGCAGCAAGTTCGCCGTTTATTACAGATTGGATAAAAGATTGAACCTCCCTTTCTAATGGGAGGTTTTTTTGTCATCTTACTGTCATCTTTTCTTCTTAAGATTTAAGCATGAAAATAAAAATAAATCAGGAAGCACAGACTTCCAACAAGCTTGATGCATTAATTCAATTAAAACGCCATCAACCGCATATAAAAATACGCTGGATCATGTTACCCATCTTAGTCTTATTGGTCATGTATAGCTGGCAACAGCAGATCTTTAACGCTTGGGTTTTACTCCCATTAATATGGACAATTATTGTTTTAAACCATGTTTTGATCGCCAAGACTCGAAGGAATAAATTAGAGAAGATTGAGCAACTCAACATTGATCCAATATTTTGGAATAAATTAAAACAACAATATCCCGAACTGAGCTTAAAACAACGTCGGCTGATTGAACTTGGATTTAAGGATTATTTGGCATTACACGTGATGCAAAAACAAGCCTATGCCATGCCTTCACATGCAGTCGATGCTTTATGGCATGTGATGTTGCAATATCCGATCCAGTATCAGCAATTATGTGAGCAAACCATAGGTCGAATGTTGAATCATAGCCCTTATGACGGAACAACGAGACCAGAAGAACAAGCAAAGCAATTATTTGAAGCTTGGAAATATAGCTGTATGTTACATGGATATAATCCAAGGAATACGATGCAATTGCCACGACTATTTGCGGTTGATCAGGTGTTGGGTTGGGAAAATGGACAATCGTTTGAACTGGCGCAAATGACTAAAGATTTTGCAAAATATGTGCAAGATCAATCATCATCTTCATCCAGTTGTGGCAGTAGCTGTAGCAGTTGTGGCGGAGGCGGTGACTAACTTATCTTTAGCTAACCTAGCCAAGTTGCATCATATTGATTAATTCTTCCGCTGCTTTTGATTGGATTCGTGCAGGATGCCACACCATACCCAGTTGACGTTGCATATCGAGATTCAGATCAAGTTGTTTTAAATCCTGATTGAGTAAGGTCTTGGGTAGAACTGACCAACCCAAACCAATTGAGACCAACATCCGTATGGATTCTAACGGATTGTTGCTCATGGTAATTTTCGGTTTTAGCCCTTTCTTTTCAAATTCCGCCAGCGTGATCTGGCTGGTATAGGTATGTGAGGCGGGAAGCAGGCTTGGATAGGCAATCAGGTTTTCCAGACTCAGTTCTGTTTGCTGGGCTAAAGGATGAAAAGGGGAGGTTACAAAAACCAGAGGATCATTCCAGATGGTGACATAGTTGAGACGATCATCGCCAACAGGAGGCAGGGTTAAAAACGCCAGCTCCAGTTCACCTGCCAGAACTTGCTCATGCGCCTGTTCAGAATCAACAAAATGCACATCTAATGTCACTTGCGGAAATTGCTGTACAAAACGCTTTAGGGGTTCAGCAAGGTGGTGTAGGCCAATGTGGTGACTGGTGCCAATCTTTAAACGGCCTTGTACCTGTGATTGTTCATGGCTCAGCGTATGGTGAATTTCTCCAAGCTCATTCAGCCAGGTTCTCACTTTGGGTAAAAGGGAATGTGCTGCATGGGTCGGCTGAATACCACGTCCTGCGGATTCAAACAGTTTGACACCAAAATATTCTTCAAGCGTATGAATTCGTTTGGTCACCGCAGGTTGAGTAATAAATAATTGTTCTGCTGCAATTGAGATTGAACCTGTTTCCATGACTTTTAAAAATGCTTCAAATGCAGCAAGATTCATACAGACTTACTCAAATAACTTTAAAATAGGTGCTCAGATATTGAAGCGGAAAATTAGAAATAATTCCAAACTTTTTCATGGAAGAAAAAGGCAAAAGCTTGTACGGTTGGTTCAATTAAACTCAAGGTTGCAGCCATGATTAAATTGCCAGTAATCATATAGGCAACTATCATTGCAACACTAATATGCATGATGTAGTAACTCAAGGTTTTTTTTAAAGTCCGTTGATTGTTAATCACGAATTGCTGAATGTTTGCCATATCGCTCACCCTTTCAAACTCTACTTGATTAAATAATAATGATTATCATTTAAAAAGTAAAAAAGAAATTTCTCCTCTTGATGATCGAACTTTTAGATAGCTAAGGATTTATCTCTTTTATTGAAAAATTGATGCACAAATGAATTATGTATTCCAGAAAGTTTAATAACTAATAAAAATGATAAATTAGATTTATGTGAAAGCATTGCTATAATAAATTTAAGATTTAGTTACCCAGTCCTATGACAAGCACGTTGGAGAGCGACGACATGGCAGGCAAGACATTATATGACAAATTATGGGATGACCATTTAGTTAAGCAGCGTGATGATGGTTCAAGCTTGATTTATATTGATCGTCATTTATTACATGAAGTGACTAGCCCTCAAGCATTTGAAGGCTTACAACTTGCTGATCGTCAGCCATGGCGTTTAAGTGCCAATGTCGCAACACCTGATCATAACGTTCCGACCTCTAAAAAAGAGCGTGAGCAAGGTATTGCTGGGATTGAGGATGATACGTCTCGTATTCAGGTTCAAACTTTAGATGATAACTGTAAAACATTTAATATCGTTGAATTTGGTATCAATGATATCCGTCAGGGTATTGCGCACGTAGTTGGGCCAGAGCAGGGTTTGACATTGCCTGGCATGACGGTGGTGTGTGGTGATTCACATACTGCAACACATGGTGCTTTTGGCTGTTTGGCACATGGTATTGGAACTTCTGAAGTTGAACATGTGTTAGCAACTCAATGTTTAGTACAGAAAAAATCGAAAAACATGCTTGTTCGTGTTGATGGCGTATTAGGCAAAGGCGTGACGTCGAAAGATGTTGTTTTAGCGATTATTGGCAAAATCGGTACTGCTGGCGGCACAGGCTATGCGATTGAGTTTGGTGGTCAGGTGTTCCGTGATATGTCGATCGAAGGACGTATGACTGTTTGTAACATGGCAATCGAAGCGGGTGCGCGCGTAGGTATGGTCGCTGTTGATGACAAAACCATCGCTTATGTGAAAGATCGTAACTATGCGCCTAAAGGTGAGCAGTGGGATCAAGCGGTAGAATATTGGAATACCTTACACTCAGACGAAGATGCTGTATTTGATGCGGTAGTCGTATTGAATGGTGCTGAGATTGAGCCACAAGTTTCTTGGGGAACATCTCCAGAAATGGTGATCCCTGTTTCGCAAGCAGTACCGACTTTAGAACAAGCAAAAGATGATGTTCAACGTAATGACTGGACTCGTGCTTATCAATATATGGGTTTAACTGCTGGTCAAGCATTGTCTGATATTCAATTGGATCGTGTCTTTATTGGTTCATGTACCAATTCTCGTATTGAAGATATTCGTGCTGCGGCAGATGTCGTGAAAGGGCGTAAAGTTGCATCTAGTATTAAACAGGCCATGATCGTTCCGGGTTCAGGTTTGGTGAAGCAACAAGCAGAACAAGAAGGCTTGGATCAAATTTTCTTAGACGCTGGTTTTGAATGGCGTGAGCCAGGTTGTTCAATGTGCTTAGCAATGAACGCTGATAAATTACAACCAGGTGAACATTGTGCATCTACTTCGAATCGTAATTTTGAAGGTCGTCAGGGTAACGGTGGTCGTACACATTTGGTGAGCCCTGCAATGGCTGCAGCGGCTGCAATCGCAGGTCACTTTGTTGATGTACGTTCATTCTAAAGGAGCAAAATAATGAAAAAATACACTGTAGAACAAGGTGTTGTTGCACCTTTAGATCGTGCCAATGTTGATACTGATTTAATCATTCCAAAACAGTTTTTGAAGTCAATTAAACGCACAGGTTTTGGCGATAACTTATTTGATGAATTGCGTTATTTAGATGAAGGTTATTTAGGGCAGGACATTAGCAAACGTCCGATTAACCCTGAATTTGTGTTGAATAAACCGCGTTATCAAGGTTCAACGATTTTATTGGCACGCACGAACTTTGGTTGTGGTTCAAGCCGTGAGCACGCACCTTGGGCATTGAATGAGTATGGTTTCCGTACCGTGATCGCGCCAAGCTTTGCAGATATTTTCTTTAACAACTGCTTCAAGAATGGCATGTTGCCTGTGATTTTATCTGAAGAGATTGTTGATCAGTTATTCAAGGAATGTGCTGAAACTGAGGGTTATCAATTGACCATCGATTTAGAGGCGCAAGAAGTACGTACGCCAACAGGTGAAGCATTTAAATTTGAAATTGATTCATTCCGTAAGCACTGCCTATTAAATGGTTTGGATGATATTGGCTTAACTTTACAAGTGGCAGATGATATTCGTGCTTTCGAAGCCAAGGCAAAACGAGTACGTCCTTGGGTATTTCAGGAAATAAAGGCCTAGTTTTTTGTTGACTGGAGATACCTGAATGTCTGGGGACATTTTAAATATAGTCATAGCGCAGACATTGAACTCTTGCTAACATGCTAGCGAATAATATTTGCTTGCATGTGTGCATGTTATGAGGGCTGGGCTTGAATAATGAAAAGAAGACTCGCTTACAGTATTTTGCTGTGTTTAGGTCTTGCGACAACTTTAACGGCATGTCAAAACGCGCCGACTGTTGTTGATCAGGTTCGAATTGCACAGACCACATTGGAAAATAAAGTGAATAATGCAACTTTATATTGTTCAGGGACTGAGAGTTGTGAGTTTGAGCGAATCAATGACATTGTTGTGATGGATGCGAAATCGCACCGTATCAGTCGGCAGGCAATGGAACATGGCATCATCCGTCTGGATGGTTCGGTTTTCAGCCGAAAACAGCAGGTCTATTTAAGTATACCTGCCAAGCAATATGAGGTTGTGATTCGTTTCTATCCAATTTCTCTAGACCGCGCCGAGATATTCCATGTGATTCACGAGTTCAAGCCGCATCAGCGCTACACCTTTAAAATGTATCGGGACAGGGAAAAACGCTCAGGTAGTTTGTTGAATGTATCTGCACCTGAACCCTTATGTGTGGATTTACAGCAAGAACAGCATACCATTCGCCGCTTCTGTCGCCCATATGATGTGAGCACAGGTTTGGGTGAATTTGTTGAGAAAAAGATTTAATCGGCTTGCAGTATGAACGCTGCATATATGAAACTGGAAGAATAAATGTCTAAACATATTTTAATTTTAGCAGGCGATGGTATCGGTCCTGAGATTGTTGGTGCAGCTGAGCAAGTACTAACTAAGGTCAATCAGAAATTTAATTTAGGTTTGACATGGGAACAGGGTTTGTTGGGTGGTTCTGCGATTGATGCACATGGGGAACCTTACCCAGCTGTCACCAGTGAGCAGGCGAAAAAAGCCGATGCAATCTTGTTGGGCGCGGTTGGTGGGCCTAAATGGGATACCATTGAACGTTCAATCCGTCCAGAGCGTGGCTTGTTAAAAATCCGCAGCGAATTGAACCTGTTTGCCAACCTGCGTCCTGCAATCCTTTATCCACAATTGGCGGGCGCTTCAAGTCTGAAGCCAGAAATTGTTGCTGGTCTGGATATCCTGATTGTACGTGAGCTTACAGGTGGTATCTACTTCGGTCAGCCACGTGGTATTCGTGAACTGGAAAATGGTGAAAAGCAAGGCTATAACACTGATGTTTATTCAGAAAGTGAGATCAAGCGTATTGCCAAGGTGGCGTTTGAGCTTGCAGGTCTGCGTGGTGGCAAGGTGTGTTCAGTTGACAAGGCAAATGTCCTTGAAGTGACTGAATTGTGGAAGCAAGCCGTAACTGACTTGCAGCAGGCACAATATCCAGATATCCAGTTGTCACATATGTATGTGGACAATGCAGCGATGCAGTTAGTACGTGCACCAAAGCAGTTTGATGTGATCGTCACAGGTAATTTATTTGGTGATATCTTATCTGACGAAGCAGCAATGTTGACAGGTTCGATCGGCATGTTGCCTTCTGCATCTTTAGATGAAAATGGTAAAGGCATGTATGAGCCATGTCATGGTTCTGCACCAGATATTGCTGGTCAAAATGTTGCTAATCCATTGGCAACTATTCTTTCAGTTGCGATGATGTTACGTTATACCTTCCGTGAAGAAGATGCAGCAAAAGCAATTGAATATGCTGTAGGTCAAGTATTGGATCAAGGTTTGCGTACAGCAGATATTATGTCTGAAGGCATGACAAAAGTTGGCACAGATGCTATGGGTGAAGCTGTAGTTTCAGCACTAAACTAAGTGTTATAGCCAATTTAAAACGCAGCTTAGGCTGCGTTTTTTATAACTCAATGCAATAGGCGAACTAACACACCTTGCCTTCATAGCGAATAGAGCGAGCAATTTGTTGTTGGTCTAGCTCAAAAATGATATGACATTTTAAATTGAGATCATAATTACTATCTGTATTGCCAGCACTTTGAATTGGTATATTTTGAGCACCAAGTCCAGCCGATTGAGCGGTTGGAGTAGGAATACGAATTCGGCGAATGACAGTGTAAATTAGCTGACTGCTTTGTTTGATTGGCTGGGCGATAGTCTGAAAACCTAGAGGTTTTAAATCGAACTGCTGTTGGATTATGATTGCAGATTGCCCAATAAAAAGTTGTAAATAATTAGGTAGGCTGGTTCGATTTTGGTATGCAGTGGTACATGCTTGTAAAGATAATATGATTAGAAATTATAAATACTTAATTTTTCCATTTTGATCTATTTTTATTCAATTCTTAAATTATGTTGGTGGCAAGTTCATTTGTATGAACTGACAAAAATATACAAACTAGTCTATTTTAGGCAATATTCAATTGAGTTCAAATGTGCTTAGATAGATCGCAAATAAGCGATTGAGAAAACTTGATGCACAAATTTATATTTGGGCTGATGTGTGGCGCTTTAGCAACATTCAGTCATGCAGATAATTGTGATAAGGCACGCAATACGTATGATGATATTTACTGTACTAATAAAATTTATGCCAGTGCCGATGCTGACTTAAATAAGAATTATCAGAAGTTACGCCAGCAGCTCAATGAGACACAACAAAAGATTCTAAAAAAGGCACAGCTCGTATGGATACGTCATCGCGACGCAAGCTGTACAGATTCACAGCAGAACAGTGTTGATGTGCAATGCCGCCTGACCACAACACAGGAACGCAATCACTGGTTGCTGGAACGTCTACGTGAGTGCCAAACCGTGGGATGTAAAACCACACGTTTAACTGAATAATCCCTTGTTTATGCACCTAAAAAAAGCCACATATTGATGTGGCTTTTTTGCATTCACTAATTCTTAGCGTGCACGGTAAGTGATACGACCCTTGGTTAAGTCATAAGGTGTCATTTCAACTTTTACGCTGTCGCCTGTCAAAATACGGATATAGTGTTTACGCATTTTACCAGAAATGTGAGCAATAACTTCGTGACCGTTTTCTAGACGTACACGGAACATCGTATTAGGAAGCGTTTCGGTGACAACGCCTTCGAACTCAATGAGTTCCTCTTTATTGGCCATGGCCTACCTGATGATCAAATTGGAAAGGGGCAAATTATAGTCAATTTATTTGAATTTTACAAGGTGAAGTTGCAGCAAAGCTTTGAGTAATCATTTGGAAAAAACTGTCAGACAATCGACGAATTTTTTTAACAAAAGAAGCAGAATAGTGTTGTCAGTTTGGTCAATCAACGTTAATCTAAATTTAGTGTTATTGTCATAATAAAGTATCTACAGGGAAGGGCACTGCGTGGGTCAGTTAACAGATGCATCAGTTGTATTACGCTTTGGGTATCAGGCGATTCGTAAAGCTGGATTACCAACTGAAGAGATTTTAACAAAGGCAGGTGTGGCACTCAATCAGGTTGATACAAACGCCAGAACACCATTAAGTGCGCAAAATGCATTCTGGATTGCGGCACAGGAAGTCAGCAATGATCCTGATATTGGTTTACACTTGGGTGAGCATCTGCCACTTTATCGCGGGCAGGTGATCGAACATCTATTTATCAGTAGTGAAACCTTTGGGGAGGGTCTAAAACGTGCTCTGGCTTATCAGCGTCTGATTAGTGATGCCTTTGATGCCAAACTGGTGATTCAGGATGGACGCTGTTATTTAAGCAATGGCGAACAGTACTGGTCTGACAATCTGGTCAATCGCCATTTTTCTGAATGTGCGATGTCAGGTATTCTTCGTTTCTTTAAATTCATTACCGAAGGGCAGTTTCAGCCAATCTACATTGACTTCAACTTCAATGAAGGTGCGGATGATGATGAATATTTTCGGGTGTATGGTTGCCCTGTCAGTCTGGGTCAAAAAGAAACCCGCCTTTATTTTGATGATGCCGTGCTTGATTATCCATTATGGCAAGCTGAACCTGAATTACTGCAGCTGCATGAACAGCTTGCGATTGAGAAGTTGCAGGAACTGGCTCGATACGATTTAGTGGGTGAGGTACGCCGTGCCATTGGTTCGACACTGGAAAGTGGTGAAACCACATTGGAAACTGTTGCGGCACAACTCAATATTACCCCACGCCGTTTGCGTACCCAGTTGAGTGAAGCCAATACCAGCTTTCAGCAGATTCTTTCTGACTATCGCTGTCGTTTGGCGAAGAGGCTGCTGGCGAGCACCAATGAAAGTGTGGAGCGAATCGTTTATTTAACAGGGTTCTCCGAGCCAAGTACGTTCTACCGTGCTTTTAAGCGCTGGACCAATGAAACGCCAGTGGAATATCGTAAACGCAAACAACGCTAGATTTTTTAAAATGGCCAGGTCTTATCTTTTATTGATAGGGCTTTTTATTCAGGCAGGTTTAACCACTGTGGACCTAATGGTGGCTGTGGCAAGTCAAATTCTTCAGGGTAATAGGCCTGAATAAAGTAAAGTCCGTCAGGCGGTGCAGTAATACCAGCAGCTTTACGGTCCTGTGCAGCGAACATGGTGTCAATATGCTCAATCTCATATAGGCCCTGTCCAATCTCCAGTAAACAACCCATGATATTTCGTACCATATGGTGTAGGAAACCGTCTGCCTGAATATCAAGAACTAAATAACGGCCATGTTCAAATAGACGACAATGCTTTACATGGCGTACAGGCTGGTTTGACTGGCAGGCCGCTGCACGGAATGACTCAAAATTATGCGTACCTTCAAACTTGGACGCTGCCGCAATCATTTTCTCTGCATTTAACGCATAATAGATATGGGTAACCTGTTTATTTAGTAATGCTGGGCGATGAGGGGCATTATACACGACATAGCGATAACGACGTGCAGTCGCCTTGAAACGTGCATGAAAATTTTCATCCATGCACTTGATCCACTGAATTGAAATATCCTTTGGAAGCTGGCTGTTCGCACCCATCAGCCAACCGCGTTCAGGGCGGACTGCCTCAGTGTCAAAATGGGCAACCATATTGGTGGCATGCACGCCTGCATCGGTACGTCCAGCACCATGTAGTAGGACAGGTGCATTGGCAATTTTGCTGAGAACTTTCTCAATGGTTTCCTGAACACTTGCAACGCCTGCCTGTTGGGTTTGCCAGCCACGGTATTGAGTACCACAAAATTCAATACCAATTGCATAACGTTGCATATTTAAACCTCAGTGCTAATGATGATGCCAATGTTCAAAGCGTTGATCATGGGTCGGGTATTTTAAATACATTTGCAATGTTTTTGCATATAAATCGGCATGACTGTGGCAATCATTGATTAAAACCCTGGCAGATTGCATCCATGAGCTGACCGCATAACGCTGGTCAAGTTGGCCAAAAGTAACCTGACTGCTGACAATGGTCAGGCACTTTTGATGATATAGATCTTCAAACAAGGCCAAAATCTTATCATTGACAGCGATATTGCCTGTTCCAAAACCTTGCAGCACCAAAAAATGTGGGGGTGCAGCCAGAATGTTTTTGAGTTGTAAGATTAGTTGCTGTTGCGGTATTGGCTGTAGCATGAGGTTAAGCACACACAGTTGTGCAGCCTGTGTAATGTGATCATCTTTTACAATAAACTGATGGGTAGATGTCAGGCATTCTTTGGTAGCAGGGATTCCTGTAAAAGCATCCAGTTCGGTTGTGTGTACTTTCAATGTGGTTTGAGCATGAAAAACCTGTTGGTGGAAAGCAAGATATACACCCGCAGGGAGTTTTAGTACCTGTTCCAGTGCCAAATACAGATTTCCAAGCGCATCGGTAAATTCCCGTGTGTCATTTCCGTCAATATTCAGTAGCGGATACTGGCTTCCTGTAATGATTGCATGGCATGAATCTCCTAGAAAACGGGCAAGTGTTGCCGCAGCATAACTTAGTGTGTCTGTACCATGAATAATCACGAAATATTGGTAATTGTTGTGCTGTAATTGCTGAATCTGTTGTATCAGTTGCAGCCAGTCCACTGCTGTGCATGCACTGCTGTCCTTAATGCTAGGAGCTGCGAAACATTCAACCTGTAAATGGGGGGGGATAATCTTTTCCAGCAAAGGTAAAAAGGCTTGTTCGGGCATTGGCATAAGTGGTTCGCCAATACAGCCAAATGTACCACCCATATAAATCAAAGCAATTTTTTGCATAATCAGAATTTTTGGTATAAAAAAAGCAGTCTATAAGACTGCTTATATTAGACGGATCAAATTCAGGAAGCTATTTTATTGAGTAACTTTTCTGAACGTTGTTGTTGCTCCGCATTTAGAAGCGCTTGGCTGTTCTTTAACAGTTCCCGTGCTGACTCATAGGCACCGAGCTCAATATATTGTTCAGCCAGTTCAAGGTTAAGCTGTGCTTCATCAAGCTGTTGCAGATCAGGGAATGATTGGGCCAAAGGATCATTGCCAGTTGCGGGTGTTTGCGGTGCGGGTTCAATAAATGCTGTTTTAGGTTGAGTCTGGGTAATTGTCTCTGTAACATCAAAGGTGAACTCGGTTTTTTCAGCCGCAGCTGGCGTCTCTACTTTATTCTCAGATGGCTCAAAATTAAAATCCAGGCTTGGGGCTGGAATATCGTCTGACTTGGTTTCAGTCTGGTTTGAACCGACTTCCAGACTGGATAGGTCGAAGTTTAATTCTGGCTTGCTCTCTATAGTTTTTGTTTCTTCAACTGCTGGAGAGGTGGTGCTTGGTTCTAAATTGAATGAGAATTCAAGTGGTTGCTGTTGTTCTTTTGTCTCAACGGGTTCAGCTACAGGACTCGGCTCAGCACTTTCTTTCTGTTCAAAAGAAAAGTTGAAATCCAGAGGTTGAACTTCAGGAACTTGTTCAGCAGGTTTCTCCTGTTCAGCAGGTGTGCTGTATTCAGACTGTAAATCATCAAAAGACTGTGTTGCTGGGGTTTGAACCAGTGCATCAAAATCAGCGGTATTGTTCTGAACAGGAGGTACAGCAGGTGTATGCGGTTGTTGAAAATTACTTGGGCTAAACTCAATTGAGTCAGGCTGTCTGTTTCTTTCGTATTCACGGTGTTTTGCTTCAGCGGCTTGCGCAATATCTTCGAGTTTTAAGGCATGGACATGCTTGATCAACTGATCAGCGGCAAAATCATCTTTTTGTGCCAAATGAAGATCAAGTAGGAACAGGTACAGCTCATGCTGGGTATTATCCTGTTTTAAGGCCTGATTGATCTGTGCCTCAGCAGTCTGGTAGTTGCCACTTTGAATTTGCTGTTCAAGTTTCTGGCGCAGGCTGTCTGGAATCGGGTTCGTGGATTGTGGGGCGGCTTTCTGCTCTTCACGTGCCAGTGTTGTACGTGAAACTTTTTTTGTAGCTGCTGTTTTAGCTGTCTTGCTAGCACCTTTTTTGGATGCTGTATTGCTTTGATTGTCACCCCGTTTTTTTAAAACGACTGCAACAACCAGTACGACGACTAGCAGTACAATTATTATAGTTGACATGATCCATACCCCTTGAAGATAGAGCCGCTTTTGTGCAAATTTATGAGAATCTTCCCGTAACCTAGCGTGTTGGCTTTTTAGTTTCCTGTTGCGCTTTCAACTGTTCCTGTAGCTCTGCAAGCCGAGCGTTCAGTAACTGAATTCGTTGTTCCTTACCACGTAATGCCAATTCTAACTGTGTTACGTTTCTTTGTAATGTAACGGTTTTTTCGCGTGCTGTCATAACTTTTAATGATAAATCTGCACTGGTTTTTTGTTGTTGTGTGTCTTTTTTCGCACTTCCAGTACTGGAATCTTGATTACTTTCAGCAATCAGGGTCATTTCCGCCTGTTGTAGGCGATATTTTGCTTTTCCTGCTGGCACACCATGCGCTGTTTGGGCTGCCATTTGATTTGTACTTGGGTTTTTGTGGCTTGGGACAGTGCCCAAATTGAAATTTAAATGAGCACCCTGTCTTAACCGATTGGCATTACCCCCAACAAAAGCATGTTCATTCTGCGCCTTGATCTGGTTCATGACTTTGTACACAGGTTGCTGGGTTTGTCCTGCAATTCTCTGTGCAATGCTCCATAGTGACTCATTACGTCTAACCAGATGTTGCTGTTGACTATTTTCACCTGATGCTGCGGATGGGGTGCTTTGGGGTGGTGGCTGTTTAATTGGCTGCTCTTTATTTTTTGCCTGATACTCAGCCATGGTATCCTGCTTTTTTTCCACAAGTTTATTTTCAGTATTTTGGATTGGTTTCTCAGCAGGAATATTTTCATTGGCTGGCTGGGCATTTGCCGCCTGAACAACCGCAGCCTGCTGAACTTCCTGCTTGATTGTTGGTGCAGGCGTTACTGGTGTTTGCTCGGCCACTGCTGTATTGGAAATAGGAGGCGGTGTTGGATTGTTTGCTGCCTGAACAACAGCCGCCTGTTGAACTTCCTGCTTGATTGTTGGAGTGGCTGGCTTTTGCGCAGTTGATAGTATTTTCGGTGTTGTTGCTTGTGTGTTGCTGGCTGCATGAATGGTGGTCGTCTGTTCTGCTTTAGCTGGGGGTGCAACCGAGATAGCTGTGACGACAGGCGCTTTGCTCTCTGGAATATTTAATGCAGGAGGAAGAGCAAAGGGTGCGTTTAGGAGTTTCTCCTGCTTTAGATTTGTTTGTTTTGAATTTGTTGCTGAATTTGCGTTGTAACGTGTACTTTCTGGTAGGTTCAGTGCAATATCTTTTTCACTGACAATGTATTTAGGCGCCAGCGTTTTTTCATTGCTGCTTTTGGCTGCTGCAATCTGGGTTTTTTTGCGTATTGGCTGTCTGATGTGTTTTAGGTGTGCTGCGCCATTTTCCTGAATTTTAATAATAATGTTCAGCTCGGCGTCGGTCATGGGTCTTGAAGAGGTAATGACAATCACCCCTTCACCCTTGTTGTTACGACGTGTAAAAAAATTAAGGGCGGCGGGTGGTTGGTGTATTGCACCGAGCATCATCAGGTCTTCTGGCGTTGCAAGGCTAACATCCAGTTTTGAATTGGCATCTGCCTGATGAAAGCTCATTTCGGCATAAAGCAACTCGCCTGGTGCGGACTGGATTTGCAATGGATCAAGTGTGATTGCATAAAGATGTTGCGAGGATAATATGGTTAAAATGGCAATTTTTAATTTGTTATAAATAGTCATCTTGATCCATGAAACAGTGATGTTTTAGTCAATTCAAAAGTATACATTACCGTGATGTAAATGAATTGTAAAATCTTCATCGGCAATCACAAGAAAAAAGCCGATCAACTGTGATCGGCTTTTGATTTTCATCTATTTTTTGCTTAGGCGTTCTTGTATTCCACTAAGATGCGCAGCATGCGGCGTAACGGTTCTGCCGCACCCCACAGCAGTTGGTCACCCACTGTAAATGCGCCTAGGTATTCTTTACCCATATTCAGCTTGCGCAGACGGCCCACTGGAACAGTTAAAGTACCTGTAACCGCCACAGGAGTCAGGTCAGTCATGGAGGCTTCGCGGGTATTTGGAACCACTTTTGCCCACTGGCTTGAATTGCGGATCATGTCCTCAATCTCGTCAAGTGGCACATCTTTTTTTAACTTCAAAGTAATGGCTTGAGAGTGACAACGCATTGCACCAATACGAACACAGTGGCCATCAATTGGAACGATTTGCTGGTTACCCAGGATTTTGTTGGTTTCGACCTGACCTTTCCATTCCTCTTTTGACTGGCCGCTTTCCAGTTGCTTGTCGATATAAGGAATTAGGGAACCTGCCAACGGCACGCCAAAGTTGGCTTTAGGGAAACCCTCACCACGTTGTAAATCGGCAATTTGACGGTCAATATCAAGGATGGCAGATTTTGGATCGTCCAGTAACGCTTTGGTGTTGTTATACAAATAACCCATGCCTGTGATGAGTTCACGCATGTTTTGCGCGCCCGCACCAGAAGCGGCCTGATAAGTCATTGAGGTTGCCCATTCCACCAAATTGTTCTGGAACAGTGAACCCAGGCCCATCAGCATTAGGGAAACGGTACAGTTGCCGCCAACGAATGTTTTAGTGCCATTCACCAAACCATCCTTGATCACGTTCAGGTTGACTGGATCAAGCACAATGATGGCATCATCCGCCATACGCAGGGTGGATGCGGCATCAATCCAGTAACCATCCCAGCCCTCAGCCTTAAGCTTTGGGAAAACTTCAGAGGTATAGTCACCGCCCTGGCAGGTTAAAATGACATCCATTTGCTTCAGGCTGTTAATGTCTGATGCATCCATAAGTGCTGGGGCAGTCTTACCACCAAATGCAGGTGCTTCACCACCTGCATTACTGGTAGAAAAATAGAATGGCTCAATGTGAGCAAAATCATTCTCTTCAACCATACGTTGCATCAGGACAGAACCAACCATCCCGCGCCAACCGACCAGACCTACTTTCATGTCATTGTGCCTCGGTATGTAAAAAACTTTATAAGGGGTTTGAGTGTATCAAAAGTGCCTGCAACTGCAAGCTTTACCTAAATAAAACCATAATTTTCTTGAGTGGAATAACTTGTTTGTATTAGATAGAAAATTGATAAGACCATAATATGATTAAGAAATCCATAATATCAGCAATGAAGTGTAATAAGAGTAGGGCAAAATGATAGCAATTGAGGTTTGTGCGGTGCTGGCGATCTGGTTGAGTGGATGGTCATTGATTCGACGGGATGAGTGGTGGTTTCGGGGGGCTGATTTTCCAAGATTACAGATTCTGTTCGTGGGGTTGGTTGCGCTTGCTGGCCTGCTTTTTATTAATGCAGAGTGGACATCCGTTAGGGAATTGCTGCTTTTGGGTGTGATTGCGGCGGTTGCCTACCAACTTAAGATGGTGCTGCCTTATACACCTGTCTGGAAAAAGCAGGTTTTGCATGTGCGTCAGGATCAACTGAATGTTGAGCAGCAAATCTCATTGCTGGTCGCCAATGTGCTGACGCCAAACCATAAATATCACCTGTTGCTGGAACAGATTAATCGTTTGCAGCCTGATGTGGTGCTGACACTGGAAACTGACCAGGTTTGGCAGGAAGCATTAAAACCGATTGAAGCGGATTATCCTTACCGCGTTGCAGTGCCTCAGGATAATTTGTATGGAATGCATCTATATAGCCGCTTGCCGTTAGCGGACACCGAAGTGAAATTCATCCTGAGTGATGAAACTCCATCCATCCATGCAACAATACGCCTGCGTTCGGGGCTAAGTGTGCAGTTGTACTGTCTGCATCCAAAGCCGCCAAGTCCCACAGAGGCAAAGGATTCCACCTTAAGGGATGCTGAACTCCTGATTGTGGGCGACCAGATCAAGGATATTGATGAGAGTTGTATTGTGATGGGTGACCTGAATGATGTGGCATGGTCAAGAACCACCCGCCTGTTCCAGCGGATCAGTGGTCTGCTTGACCCGCGTGTGGGGCGTTATTTTATGAATACCTTTCATGCGGATTATCCACTATTACGTTGGTCGCTGGACCATATTTTCCACAGTACAGACTTTGGTCTGGTTGAAATGAAGCGTTTGCCCCATATTGGTTCAGACCATTTTCCAATCTATGTGGTGCTGCAAACGGGACGGATATTTGAACAAAAGCAGCAAGAGCTGGAGCAGACAGAAAGTGATGAGGATGAGGCACAGCAGGCGATTCAGGAGGGTATAGCGAAAGCGGAGCAGGAGGGAAAAGTGGTGGTGGATGAACTTGCCCAGACTCATAAAAGTGTAATCATTAAGAATAAGCACTAAACGTTCATGTAAGCATTATCGTACAGTGATTTCAGTCCACAGCGAATAGTCATGGCCGCTTAAAAGATTTATTCTAAATACATCAGCACAGGGATGCAGGAAAGGATTTCCGATTAAGGATAGCAACGCTGAGATGGAAAAAGCATTATGGATATGATGCATGCTATGGAAGTAAAATAATAAAAAATATTGTGAAAGCACAGCCTCATTTGCCCGAGTTTTGCAGGATGCGAAACTCGGGTTTTAATTTTCTATTGAGCCACTTTCATTTTTTGCATTGGTTTTCCTGCTGTTGGCTGTTCTGGGGGTACTGTTTCATTTTCCTGTTGGGTTACAGGTATTTCCTCTTCACCCATTGAGTCCTCAGCTTCATCTGGTCTGGCGACATCCTCTGGATCCATGACTTTCTTCGGTTTGAAAACCTTATCTACGGGAAGTGTAATTTCCAGAGGTTGACATTGTGTCCAGCGTAAATCGTTGGCTGATGGCTGAATCCCATAGTTGGTGGCGGTATATTTTATTTTCCATCGGTCAGCATCTGTCGGTAGTTTGGCATCAAATTCGTAGATACGGGTTTCATAAGGGCCTAACACCTGAATGCTGTATTGGTCTGCTGTACATCTTAGATATTGATCAGGCTGTATATGAACATTGGTGAGTTCCGACCATACTTCAACCTGTCGGCATTGTGGTAGCTGTTCAAATATATAGTTTGGCGTGGTATTTCTCAGCTCAATCTGTAATGGTGTTGCCGCAAGCTCCTGTACAGTGCCTGACGGGATGGGTTGCTTGCTATCAGCATAGATAAATTGCATGGAGCGTTGTATGCCAAGACACTCATCTGCAACAGTCTCAGGGATGGTCATATAATATTCATAGCTATCTTCATCACCTTTACCATTGCCTGTCGCATCACTGCCTCCAGGTCTTGGTTTCTGCGTGCCTGAACCACTGCCCCCCAGACTGACATTGGCTGCCAGATAATGATAATCATCCCCACAGGCGGTCAAACCACTGGCCAAACTACAGAATAAAAGGACGAAGCCTAAATTTTTACCTGAATTCATTTTATCCACCCTTATAAACATAAGGCACTTGTAGATTTATTTTTCTATCGTACTGATAGACCCCAAAACGAAATTGATAATCCGCATCCTGTTTTTCCTGATCTTGTTCGCAGTAGTGAATGGCGGCATTGAGTAACTGTTTGGCCATGTCCTGCCATAGTTCAAGGCTAAGCTGGCGTAGCGCCTCAATCGACGACATGGTGAGTTTTTCCGCCAGTACAGCCTGTTCCAGATGGGTAAAGCTTTTGTTACTAATAAAGTTGTCAATACCCGCTGCAAGGTGATCACTTAAGTTTGCGGAGAACAAAGCCTTGCTTTCCTGCATCTGGTTGTCTGGTGTAAAGCTATTCTGTTGCAGCACCACCTCCTGCCCGACCTGTTGCACCACACCCAAACGTTGTAGTTCAAACAAAATTGAACGGGGGTGTTTCTCGGTTGAGATATGTCTGACCAGCGCCTCAAAACTGTTTTCCTCACCTGAGACTGGAATCTGGTGTGGCAATTCAAGGGCAATCCAGCGTGCAATCACACGTGCGGGAACACTAATGGCATAGGTTGCCTTAGCTGTTTCAGTGAGCTGGGTGGCTTGTTGCCGAAAGGCACTGACATCCTTGCGGTGCAGGCCAGAGAGCAGGCTGACAGCAGAGTCAGTTTTATTTTGCTTGATCTGGTCCAATTCAGCCAAGGCCTGTTCATAGAAAACGGGTTTCAGGGCAGCCACAAAATCGGTATAACCAATGCCTGAATGAATGAGCCAATGCGCAATGTGCTGCATCATTGGAACAATACTTTCCAAGGTGGTTTCTGCATCCTGAGGAATCACGCCTTGCGTATTTACAGAGGCCTGCTCTATAGGGGCGGTCATTTGGTCGGCTGGTTTTTCCATATCAAAATACCCTAAGCGGTTGATGCACTGAACCATGTAAGTGACTGGTTCCGATCACTAAAGAGAGGATGGGAATGTCTCGGCACCAGCATTGTCAATATTAAAATGAGTAAATGAGACACTGATGGACACATCTAAACTTTCCACACAGTGCCACCAACCCAATGGAATGAACAGCGCCTCTCCCTCATTCAGCACACATTCAATTCTGCTGCTCTGTGCAAATTCAGGAAAGGATTCTACGAGATTTGCGGCATAAGGATCAGCAATTTTACTGAACACCGCAACATCATTGTATAAATGGGCGACTTGCAGGGCTGGAATGAGGGTAATCTTTTTCCTGCCATAGACCTGAACCAGAACGTTATTGGTTAAGTCATGGTGCAGGGGGGTAAATGCACCCTTGGGGCCAAACCAGATAAAGCTGCGGTCTGTCAACTGGGTTTGGTCGGTATAGCCATGAAAATGCCCAATATCCCTAAATAGCTTGGTCAGACTGGATTGGCTGGCTTTGGCATTATTCGCCGTCATGTAAAAATTATTGGAATGATCGGTTTGGGTGACAAGGTCAACATAGTCCCGCATGGTCATTTTGGTTTTGTGTCGGATAGAGTTTCTTTCAAAGAGTGGGTCCTGTTCACGGTTAAACTGGACCTCAATTTCCTGATTGCCCACCACCTGCTGAAAATAGGCGGGTGACCAGTTTTTCAGTGCAGGCCAGTGATCAATCGCATGCGTCAGGATAACGGGTAAATTTCTGCTGTAATAATGCTGAATAAAAAAATCAAAAGACGGAACCTTAATACGTGCAATCTGTTGGTATTCAGGGTTGAGCCGAGCAAAGCGGTCTAAGGTATCTAATAGCCAATTTCTCTTTTTGACTAAAAAGTGCTGTTGCTGGGCAATCTGAAAGTAGGGGTCCTGTTTGAGTTGCAGCAATTCCTCAGAAATGGCCTTTTCACTCAGCCCTTGTACCTGAAGTGTTTGATAAATATCTTTTTGATGCTTTTTATCAAGAACTGCCTGAGCCAGCCATTTTTTTTGCTCAGTACTGAAATGGTCACTGAACTCAGCAGGGCTTGTTGTCCCATTCAACAGTTCCTGCGCTCCAGTAAAAGTTTCATCTGCCTCAAGTGTAATCAGGCCCTCACGCAGCAAAATATTGGCAAGCTCCACAGGGTTGCAGCCACGTTCAAAGTTTTCTTCCAGCCATGCACGCCATTCCTCTGGTAATGCATTGAATTGTCTTATTAAGTTTTGCTGAGCATCCATGGCTTTTGACCTATCAATACAATGATTTGACCTTTGGTTATTAATTTAAGCATAAAAATATTTGCACTCAAGCAAAAAAGTGTTAAATTTTCACAGACAATGTATGTGAAAATTTCACACAGAGGGCAACATGATGAAAAATATATGGACTCAACTTGTGCTTAGCATGACATGCGCAGCTTTGGTGGGATGTGGCGGAAGCTCATCTTCAAATAACACGCCAACCCCGACTCCAACACCGACGCCAACACCTACACCGACGCCAACACCTACACCGACGCCAACACCCACACCGACTCCGACTCCGACTGCCGTTGCAGACCGTTTTGTGGGAACATGGATGGCTGGGCAGGGGGCTTGTATCAATGGTTCTGGCTTAAAAATGAACATTGTTAAGATGGCTGACAATAGCGTCCGTTTTGTCAATGAAACGGTAAAATATGCGAATGCAAAAGACTGTACAGGTGAACTTTCCCCAAGCTACAAACAGCCAAGTGAGTTTAGTTTGGCGACTGAGATTGGGACAGCACAGACGGTACAAAGTTCCAGCTTTAATCAGGCACAATGGCAACTTGAAGTAGGGGGTAAGTTGGGGAGCAAACAGCCTATGGTGTTTGGCTTCAAAAATGCAGATCAGTTCTGTCTTGTGCCCACAGATCAGCCGAATGACATCCATGCCTATCTACAACAGGTTGACTTTAGTCGGGTGAATACCTGCTATACCCGTAGCGCAGCTTCATATAGCCAGCAAAAACCGCAGCAGGTTGTTGCAACCGCAAGTTATCGTTTCGGTGACAATCAAACGGCATGGGCAGATGTTCTGAACCAGTTGAATGACCAAGGTCGCCAGGGCTATGCCTTAATTACGCCGTCAGTTGCATTAAAAAATCCAGAGGGAAGTAACAGCATCTACAAAAACCTATATGTGAAAAATAACGCTTCACAGGATACCTACACCTATACCATCGCCGATGTCAGCACCAATATTGTGGCAAACCGCTATCTACTTTGGTTTGATGAACTGAAAAAGCAGGGCGCTTTGGGCTATCTCTACAAGCTGTCTTTTGGAGAAACCTCAAATAATACCCGTAAGTATTTATTTGTAAAAAATGACCAAAAACCAGCGACCTATAGTTATGAAAATCGCTTTATAACAGATACGACCAGAGCTAATATTCTGGCTGCGTTTAATGACATGGGGGCTAAAGGCTGCAAATTAATTGATGCGGGTTCAACCTATACCAATAATGGTACAAGTAATGGCACATTCTACGTGACTACCTGTGTCAATAGCAGCACCCATCATGGGACATATAGCTATCGTTATGTTCCACTCAATGGCGCAGATGTTGCTGCACGAGCAACGATTTTGAAAGAGCAGGCGGCAGAGGGCTATCGCCTGATTGATAAAGATAATAAAGCCAGTTTCGGTTTAACGGCATCAGGTTATCTGTTTGAGAAAGATAGCGAAAACACAGGTGCGGTTGAGTACAAGCTTTATGCCGAGGATGCGGCAGATAGTTCGGAAAGTGCTTATGGTGTGGAAAACCGTATTCAGGATCAGGGTAAATTGGGCTGGTTCTTTGCGACACGCTTAGGTATGGTATATACCAATACACCGAGTAATCATGATTTATCTACAGGTGTGGTTTTCCCTAAATAAATTATTTTTAATCAAAAAATCTGTGCTTTCGGGCACAGATTTTTTATGGCTAATAGATTTTTTCGTAGCCTTCAGCACGTGTTTTAAAACGGCGGTGGAACCACATCCATTGTGTTGGTGCAATACGAAGCTGGGCTTCAATAATCTTGTTCACGCGAACAGCATCAGCCACCTCATCTCCACTTGGCATATTTTCAACAACAGGTTCAAGTACAACTTTATATTGCGGATTCCGAATATCGCCATAACGATAAAAATACAGCGGAATAGCAACACATTTCGACATTTTGATGAGTCGACGATACGCTGTAACGGTAGCGGCAGGCACGCCAAAGAATGGTGCCATGACCCCTTGTTTTAAGCCAAAATCCTGATCGGGACTATACCAAACGGTAGCACCGGCTTTTAAGTGGCGAATTAAACCCCGCATATCATCATGATCAATTTGATGTTGATAAATCGTGGCACGGCAGCGATAAATCAACATATCTAACATTGGATTATTTTGAGGGCGATATACCACTTCAATAGGTAGATATTGCGCACACAAATAACCGCCTGCATCGAGTAAGGTACTGTGTGTCCCCAAACACAAGACACCTTTGCCAGTTGCTTTGACTTGAGTGAGATGTTCCAAACCTTCGATGCTATGTCGATCTTGAAACCATTTTGGGCAATACCATGCATTCAGCGTTTCAAATACGCCGAGCATCATATCCACAAAAACTTGTTTGGCTTGTTGTTCAACTTCGGCGGACGACCATTCAGGAAAACAAACCTCTAAATTCCTAAGTGTGGTGTTACGCCGAGATTTCAGTAATTTCCAAGATATCGTTGCTAAACCATGTGCCAGTCGCCATTGAATGGCCCAGGGCAAAATTGCCAAGAGCATAAGGAAGATGATGGCAACCCAGATTTTCCAATATTTAGGCAGTAAGAATTCCCATTGAAATTCTCCTGCGGTGTATTGTTTTCGCCCCATGTTTAGTTGCCCTTTGACAGGTTTTCTAACTCATCCCAACGTTCCAGTTTTTCCAGCAATAATTCCTCAATTTCTGCTAAACGTTGACTCGCTAAAGTTGCAGCATTAGCGTCAGAGACAAACCAAGAACCATCTGCAAGTTTTGCTGAAAGTTCGGCTTGTTCTTTTTCTAGCTTTTCCATCTCAGCAGGGAGTTGTTCTAACTCACGCTGATCTTTATAACTCAGCTTGACCTTTTTCGGTGCCGATGCTGCGGCAGCCGCTGCTTCGGCTTTGGCTTGTGCTTTTTTCACATCACTTTTCTGATCAACCACTTTCTGGTCAGGACGTTGTTCTAAGTAATCTTGATAGCCACCAATGTATTCATCAATATTACCTTTACCATCGAACACCCAAGTCGAAGTGACAACGTTATCCATAAAGGCACGGTCATGCGAAATCAGTAACAATGTGCCTTTATACTCAGACAGCATTTCTTCCAGCAGTTCAAGTGTCACCATATCCAGGTCGTTGGTCGGCTCATCCATCACAATCAGGTTTGAGGGTTTGAGCAATAGTTTTGCCAGTAAGATGCGATTTCTCTCACCACCAAACAGTGCCTTTACTGGGGTACGGGCACGTTCTGGTGAGAATAAAAAATCTTGTAAATAGCTATAGATATGGCGGCGGTTACCATTCACATCCACAAAATCAGAACCTTCAGACACGTTGGCCATCACCGTTTTTTCAAGGTCTAGCGCATTGCGTAACTGGTCAAAATAGGCGATTTCGAGCTGTGTACCTGTCTTGACTGAACCACCATGTTCGATTTCCCCTAAAATGGCCTTGATCAGGGTGGTTTTACCCACGCCATTGTCACCAACGAGACCAATACGGTCTCCACGCAACACGATTGCGGAGAAGTCCTTAATCAGTGGTTGTTCATTATAGCTAACACGTAGATGTTCAATTTCAAACACCAGCTTGCCTGAGCGATTGGCATCCTGAGTCGCCATGCTGACTTTGCCCTGTTGGGAACGACGTGCTTTTGATTCTTCACGTAAGGCTTTTAGGGCGCGGACACGTCCCTCGTTACGGGTGCGGCGTGCCTTGATGCCTTGACGAATCCAGGCTTCTTCCTCAGCAAGCTTTTTGTCAAATAAAGCATTTTGTTTTTCTTCTGCTTCCATTTGCTGAGCTTTGAGGTCGAGGTAACGTGAATAATTGCCCTCATAACCACGCAAAACGCCACGATCAAGCTCAACAATACGTGTTGCAATGCTGTCAACAAAGGAACGGTCATGTGAAATAAATAAAAGAGTTAGATTATTCTGGTCGAGCAGGAATTTCTCCAGCCATTCAATGCTTTCAACATCCAGATGGTTGGTTGGTTCGTCCAGCAATAACACATCAGGCTGGGTCAGTAGGGCACGGGCAAGCAAGACACGACGCTTACGCCCACCAGACAAGTCAGCCAGATCGGCATTTGGGTCTAGCCCCATTTTGCCCAAAATGGTATTGACCTTGTTTTCCAGTGCCCAGCCATCCAGTTGGTCGAGTTTGTGCTGGAGCATGCCCATACGGTCACAGGCTTCCATATCGCCTAATACACAGGCATCACTTGCTTCATGGTAGTCTTTGAGTACGGTTGCAGCTTCGCCTGCGCCATCAGCAACAATATCGGCCACTTTGCCTGAATCCATCGGCACGTCTTGGGCTAGCATGGAAACAGTTAAACCATTTTGAATCGAAACTTCACCTGTATCAGGTAATAGGCTTCCCTCAATCAGTTTTAATAAAGTAGACTTACCCTCGCCATTACGACCGATTAAACAGACTCGTTCGCCACGCTCCAGATTAAAGTTCGCGCCGTCGAGTAGGGCAGGTCCGCCAAATGCGAGATGGACATCCCTTAAAGTAATATAGGCCATAATGTTTCCTAAAAGCTCAGATGAGGTCTGAAATGACTAAACCAAAAAATTTTGATGATCACGCGTCATTTTCCGCACCCATTGAAGATTTGCAAGTGCGAATTGCATTTTTGGATGATTTAGTTGAGCAATTGAATCAACAGCTCGCCATTCAGACGCGTGAAATTGCTGATTTAAAAAAACAGATGCAGTTGTTGTACCAGCGTGTTGAGGCATCTGACTTGTCTGAGGGAATAGCCGCTTTTGATCCCATGAGTAATAAACCACCACATTATTAAAATATGATAGGTCATATGCAGAACATATTATTATTGGATATCGAAAACCAACCCAAAAAAGTTCGTGAATTAAACTTTCTATTAAAACAATACAGTCAAGTGATTTTGGTTTATGCAAATTCACATTTAAATATTGCACTAGATGATTTAATGGAACTCAGTCTTGCCATACAAGATAAACGCTTGCTCATCATTAAAATGCCTAAAACAGGTGCAAATTCTGCTGACTTTGGTTTGACATTCATAGCTGGGCGTTTGTCTGCTCAGTTAGATAAAGGAAGCTCAATTGATGTCATGTCAAATGATGCAGCGATGTCTTATGCAGTTGAGTTACTTGAACAAGTGGGAATTCAATCGGCACAACTCAAACAGCAATTAACTGAACCTAAGAAAATGGTTGAGGTAGCTGTCACAACGATTGAAACTAAAATCAACCCATTACAAGTGACTTTTGTAGATGATGCTATACATAAGGCTGTGCAACTTTTACTTAAAAATCAGCCCAAAAAGAGCAAATCGTTGCTGAAATCATTAATGTCCTGGTGTAGTTTAAATCAACAACAAGCTGAAGATATGTTACTTGATTTACAAAAATTACAGATGGTTTCAATCAAGCAGAATAAACTTGAATATCATCAAAAACAAATGAAAAAGTTTCTACAAGTCAATGGAACAAAAGCAGTAAGTGATGATGATAAAATGACAATGGCATATATTAAAGAACGTCCACATTTGATGCATATCAAGCAATACTGTGACTATTTATCCAAAGTCAACAATAACAAACCCTCAAAGTTAGAAACCTTATCTAATTCAATCAAGGCAGCATTGAAGTTTGAAAACCAAGCGCAAATTACACATATGCTAAATTTGCTGAAAAAGTATCAAATCGTTCAAATTCAGGAAAATAAACCTGTTTATTTACAAAATAATATCGACCTTTGGGCAATGCTAAAATAAATATAATGTGATCAACTTGCCTTTTAACTTAAACTTATGTAACGCTAATAAAAGGAAGTTTTAGGCGGCTATATGAGTAATATTGGAATTTGGATCACGGTTGCGATTGTACTGTTTGTACTTGGCTCTATTTTTGGCTTACGTGTCAGTCCACGGGAAAAGGCGCTTGGCATGATGCGTGAGCAGGCGCGTAAAATGGGGCTGCATCCACGTTTGATTGTGGCACCTGAATGGACAAAGATTCCAATGGCATCCGAAAAACGTGCCAGCATGGTGGCTTATTATAGTGTACTGATTCCAGATGCACGTTTGGCACTCATGCGCGCGCGCGTGGTGGATGGAAAACTTCAGGTGGTGCAGGGTGATCAGAAATTTAATGATTTACCCATTGCATTAAAAGGAGTTTATGCTATTGATATGCAAGCAAACTGTGTGGGGCTATATTGGGATGAAGAAACTGATTTAAGAGCCACTCAGCTTGAAGCAATGAAAGCATATTTACATGAATTAGCTCAGCGCTAATTATTTGATTAATTATAGGAAAAACGATTTATTATGGCGAATACTCCACGCTCTGCTTCCAAAAGCACAGCAGCTTCTAACTCTGCTGCAACTAAACGTGCCTTAGTGATTGTGGAGTCGCCTGCAAAAGCGAAAACCATTAATAAATATTTGGGTTCACAATTTATTGTCAGGTCATCGGTCGGTCATGTGCGTGACCTACCTACAGGTGGCGGTGCAAAATCGACTGAAAAGAAGCCTGCCACCCGTACCAAACTGACCGAAGCGGAAAAAGAACAAAAAGCACAATCTGCCCTGATCAACCGTATGGGTGTCGATCCAGAACATGACTGGATTGCCCATTATGAAATACTGCCTGGCAAGGAACATGTGGTTGCCGAACTAAAAAAACTCGCTAAAGATGCGGATGCCATCTATCTCGCAACGGACTTGGATAGGGAAGGAGAGGCAATTGCATGGCATCTACGGGAAGTGATCGGTGGTGATGATAGCCGTTACCATCGTGTGGTCTTTAACGAAATTACCAAGAATGCCATTCAGGAAGCATTTAAACAGCCAACACGTCTAGATTTAAACCGTGTCAACGCGCAACAGGCACGCCGTTTCCTTGACCGTGTGGTGGGCTTTATGGTATCGCCATTGCTGTGGGAGAAAATTGCCCGTGGTTTATCGGCAGGCCGTGTTCAATCGGTTGCGGTAAAACTGGTGGTAGAACGTGAACGTGAAATCCGTGCCTTTATCCCAGAAGAATATTGGCAGGTTTTTGCAGACACGCTATCAAAGAAAGAAGAAATTCGCTTAGAGGCGGTTAAGCAGGCAGGTAAAACGCTTAAACTCAAGAATAAAGCGGAAACGGATGCGTTGTTAAACGTATTAAAAGATGCCGAATATAAGGTCGCACTGCGTGAGGATAAACCGACCAAGGTCAATCCAAGTGCGCCATATATCACCTCGACCCTGCAACAGGCGGCCAGCACACGTTTAGGTTTTTCAGTGAAGAAAACCATGATGCTGGCGCAGCGTTTGTATGAGGGTGGTTTTATTACCTATATGCGTACTGACTCAACCTTTTTGAGTGATGATGCGGTGAATATGGTGCGTAACCATATCCAGCAAAATTTTGGTGAAAAATATATCCCAGCCAAACCAAATCGTTATGGTAACAAGGCGGGCGCACAAGAGGCGCATGAAGCAATCCGTCCATCGGATGTAGGATTGACAGGCGATAAACTTGCGGGCGTGGAGCGTGATGCACAACGTCTGTATGACTTGATCTGGCGACAATTTGTTGCCTGTCAGATGACCCCAGCAGAATACCTATCCTCAACCTTAACGGTTGAAGCGGCGAATGTTGAGTTAAAGGCAAAAGGCCGTACTTTGGTATTTGATGGTTTTACCCGTGTTCGTGGTGCCAATAAATCTGATGATGATATTTTATTACCTGCGGTAAAAGTGGGCGAAGTGCTTAAGTTGGAAAAACTTGACCCAAGCCAGCATTTTACCAAACCACCTGCACGTTTTACCGAAGCATCTTTGGTTAAGGAACTGGAAAAACGTAGTATTGGTCGTCCATCAACCTACGCCGCGATTATTTCCACCATTCAGGAACGTGGTTATGTAAAACTGGAAAATCGCCGTCTTTTTGCAGAAAAGATGGGTGAGATCGTGACTGACCGTTTGGATGAAAGTTTTAATAACCTGATGAATTATGCGTTTACCGCAGATTTGGAGGCGCAACTGGACCGTGTGGCGACAGGTGAGCGTAACTGGAAAGAATTACTGGATACATTCTATGGTGACTTTAAAAAGCGTTTGACTAATGCACAAGGTGAGAACGGTATGCGCCGTAATCAACCTATCGAAGTTGCCGATGTCTCTTGCCCTGAATGTTCTCGCCCAATGCAGGTTCGTACAGGCACAACAGGTGTATTCCTAGGATGTTCTGGTTATAACCTGCCACCAAAAGAACGTTGTAAAGGTACATTGAACTTAACGCCTGTCGAGTCTTTGGCGGCATTGTCTGATGATGATGGTGCTGAAACGGCCGACCTGATGTCAAAACATCGTTGCCCTAAATGCGGTACCGCGATGGACAGCTATGTGGTGGATGGCGGTCGTAAATTGCATGTCTGTGGTAACAATCCAGACTGTGATGGCTACGAAGTTGAAGAAGGTGAATTCAAGATAAAGGGTTATGATGGCCCAACCATTCCATGTGATAAGTGTGATGGTGAAATGCAGTTGAAAACAGGTCGATTTGGTCCATACTTCGCCTGCTCAAGCTGTGACAATACCCGTAAAGTGTTGAAGAATGGGCAGCCTGCGCCACCGCGTGTTGACCCAATCAAAATGGAACACCTACGCTCAACCAAACACGATGATTTCTTTGTGTTGCGTGATGGCGCGGCTGGTTTATTCCTTGCAGCAAGTAAATTTCCGAAAATTCGTGAGACCCGTGCACCGAAAGTGGCTGAACTGCGTAGTGTTGCTGATCAACTGGATGAAAAATATCAATTCCTCTTGCAAGCACCAGATGTTGATCCAGAAGGTAATCCAACGGTCGTGAAATTCAGCCGTAAGAATCAAGCACAATATGTAGGTTCTGAAACCGCTGAAGGCAAGCAAACCAAGTGGAGTCTGGTGTTCCAAGATGGGAAATGGGTAGAAGCTTAAACATTAAAGTTTAAAAAATGCTGGCGATTGCTGGCATTTTTTATTGAACAAATAAAAAGAAAAATTAATTTTGATTGGGGTGAAATGCATGTGGAAAAATATTCGAGTCGCTTGCTTACTACTGGTGTTATTGATTGTTGCAGTCAATGCTTGTCGTGATCAAAATCAGGATTGGAATCAGCCGATAAATATTCTTTTGCATCCGATCAACGCTGATGGTTTACCCTCTACCCAAAAATATATCCAGCAATTGCAGTTGGATGATTTCTATGAAGTCAAACATTATCTGGAAAAAAATAGCCAGCAATATCGAGGGCAAAGCAGTTACTTTATGATCGAGATTGGGCGGGAACTACAGCAAGCACCGCCGAAGATGTCTGAGCAGCCAAGTATTCTGAATAATATTCTATGGAGTCTAAAGTTTAGATTTTATGGATGGAGGCAGCATCAATCGATTGATGGTTCACCGAGTTTAACTTTATATCTGAATTTCTATGATCCGAAGCAAAATCGGGAACTCAAGCATTCAACTGCACTGGAACGCGGTCGGATTGGTTCAGTCAATTTATTTGCCTCAGCTAAACAGACACAGCAAAACAATGTGGTATTGGTACATGAGTTATTGCATGGTTTTGGCGCTACCGATAAATATAACTTAGCCAATGGTGAACCTATTTTCCCGATTGGCTATGCACAGGCAGATAAACAGCCGCTCTATCCACAAACCGAAGCTGAAATTATGGGCGGACGGATTCCATTGTCCGAACATAAAAGTAAAATGCCGAATGATTTGGAACAAACCGTGATCAGTGTACTGACTGCTCAGGAAATTGGCTGGATCAAGTAAATTGTGGATAAGTTTTGACTTATCCATATCTTGCAAAACAACAAGCTCAATAAAAAATTATGGAATAAAACACAGGTTTTTCAACATTTTGTTATGAATTCTCAACATGACTTATACAGAATTAGGTCTACAACACGCTCAATATATACATAGCACATTGATGATAAAAGAGTAAATCATGATGAAAACGGTGGGTAACGATCTGATTCGCAATCAGCTACACGCTGATCGTAAATGGTATCTGTTATTGGGTGTCTTGTTGGTTGTTTTCGGTTTGATTCTTTTAGCTGCTTTGCCATTCGCAACATTGTCTGCCGTACTGCTGTTCGGTGTATTGATGATGCTGGGTGGTATCCTGCATTTTGTTGCGGCATTTACGGTGTTTAAGGGCGGTACACGCTGGTTGTGGGCGTTGTTTGGTGTGTTGTATTTGGTGGCAGGTTACTTTGCCTTTACCACACCTGTGATAACCGCTGTTGTGTTGACCAGCTTTTTGGCAGTTGCCTTAATTATTGCGGGGATTATCCGTAGCGTAAACGCATTTATCCTGAGGCCGATTTCAGGCTGGGGATGGGTGTTGTTTTCAGGTGTATTAACACTTTTAACAGGTATCCTGATTTTATCATCACCTGATTCACCGTTCTGGGTATTGGGAATGTTCCTTGCAATTGATATTTTATTTCAGGGAATCAACTATCTGAGTTTTGCAGGAGCGATTAAGCAGTTACCCCATAGTTCAACCACAGTTTAATTCATGATTCATTTGACAAGTGAGAGCATGTGTCACACATGCTCTTTTTGTTTTGTAGCAGAAAATATCTCTCGTACTTTTAGTCTGTTAAAATAGCACTTCGCTTTTAATTGATTGCTTTTATGACGCTTGCCAAGCTAATTGATGAACTGAATCCACAACAAAAACGGGCTGCCACCGCAACAGCACAAAACTGTCTGGTGCTGGCAGGGGCAGGTTGTGGCAAGACCAAAACCATTGTGGCAAGGGCAGCGTATTTAATTGATCAAGGTTTGCCAGCGCAACAGGTCCAGATTCTGACCTTTACCCGTCGTGCAGCCAGTGAAATCGTGACCCGCGTTGAACAGCATATGGGCGCACAAGCCAAAGGGCTACGAGCTTCGACCTTTCATACCTTTTGTATGTATTTATTGCGCCGCAATCCTAAAGCCTTTGGTCTCACACAGTTTAGTATTATTGATCGGGATGATCAGTTGCTGATGTTTCGCCTGTTGCGCGGTAAGGATAAGGGCAATGTCTTACCCAAAGCGGCCGAATTGTGTGATCTCTATTCCTATGCTCGTAATACACAAACCAAGCTCTCTGATGCATTAATCACCCAGTTACCCCAAGCTATCGAATATAAAACACAAATTGCTGAATTGATGAAAGCCTACGAACAGCGTAAGCAGGAACGTAATTTTCTGGATTATGATGATATTCTGGCGATTGTGGCAGTACATTTGCAGAATTCACCTGAGTTGGTGAATTGGGTCACAGGCTTTTGTTCTGCACTGTTAGTCGATGAAATGCAGGACACCAACCCCCTGCAATGGGCCTTACTACAACCTTTGATTGGCAAGGTTAAGCTATTTTGTGTTGGGGATGATGCGCAGTCCATTTACGGCTTTCGTGGCGCTGACTTTGAAAATATTCATCACTTTAAAGAGCGTGTACCTGATGCTGAAGTGCTGACGCTGGAAGTGAATTATCGTTCCACACAAGGCATTCTGGATCTATCCAACTGGTTGCTGGGACAAAGTCCGATTGAGTATGGCAAACATTTACAGGCCTATCGTGGTCAAGGTTTAAAACCACAACTGCATATCTTGAGTAATGAGTTTGAAGAAGCCAACTGGATTGTTCAGGATTTAAATCAGCGACATCTGCAAGGTGCTGCTTGGGCTGAACACATGGTTCTGTTGCGTTCAGGATTTAGCGGTCGTTATCTTGAGGGAGCGTTAATTGCGGCAAATATTCCATATCGTTTTATTGGTGGAGTGAAGCTGCTTGAATCAGCGCATGTCAAAGACGTGTTGAGCTTGCTTCGCGTTAGTGTCAATCCACAGGATGATCTGGCCTGGATGCGTTTCCTGACGCTCTGGGATGGGGTGGGTGATGTCGGTGCCAGCAAATTGGCGCAGGAATTGATTCAATTACCTGATATTGAGGCACGCTGCCAGCGTTTGGAACGACATGGCAAAGTACCACAACAAGCGATTTTAATCTTGATGCAACTGGATGTATTGCAACAGCATGTCGAAGCCTGCATTGGACTGGCACTGGATGCCTTGAATGAACAGCTGGAAAATAATTATAAAACTAAAGACTGGACACGCCGTGTCAAAGACTTTGACCTAGTCAAACAACTGGCACGCAAGCACAGTTCGCTTGGAGAATTCCTTGAGGAATATGTACTTGATCCGATTTCAGTTTCAGAAATTGATAAAACTCCAGATCAGGACTTGGTGACATTGATTACCATCCATTCAGCCAAAGGGGCTGAACAAAAGGTCTGTTATGTGCCGCATGTCTCACCCACACAATACCCTCATGCACGGGCGCAGGGTGACTTTGATGATGTGGAGGAGGAACGTCGCGTTCTTTATGTGGCCTTAACCCGTGCAGAGAATGAGTTGATTTTGACCAAACAGAATTTAAATTTATGGTCACATGACCAGTATGATGAGCTGGGTAGAAAAATAGAAAGCTACTTCCTCAATGATTTACCTCAAGATTTAGTCGATGTGCAGATTCATCGGCAAATTCCGCAAAGTTTTGGACAATCACAGACTCGATATCGTGTTGCAAACAATTTAGGTTTTGGCATTGATTTCGATTAAACTACCCAGATTGATTTTTTGATTCGCCTATTTAAGCGTGAATCATCTTTTAGGTTTTAGCATGAAAATTTTAGTTCGTAATTTAGACCGTGGCGTGACCGATGCAGAAGTACTCGACTTATTTAAAGCCTATGGCGCAGTTGAATCCTGTGTGGTGGTCAAGGATTCTGCGACAGGTAAATCGAAAGGTTTCGGTTTTGTTGAAATGCCAAATCCACGTGAGGCGGTTAAAGCCATCAAAGGTTTAAATACTCTTCGAGTCAGAGGGATGGGAATTCGAGTTAAAGCTGCGGAAGATAAAGCTTAAATGTATGACTAAGCCCTACCTCGCACTTTCGATTGTTGCACCCTCTGGTCAACGCATTGCACAAGGTTTAAAAACATTAGAAGTTCGTTCTTGGCGACCAGATCAATTCCCATTAAAAGACCTTGTGATTGTTGAAAATCAGACCTATTTGAACAATGAGGGCGATGAAGAGCTAGGGGTATGTTGTGGCGCTGGTGGATTTCATTCTATTCACACATGGCAGGAAAATGAAGTTGATGCTGCCTGTGCCTCCTATTGAGCAGATGGATATTATGCCTGGGTGATCAGTAATCTTCGTCCATTATTACAGCCACTTGAAGTAAGGGCTAAAATAAAGCTTTATACTCTTGAATTGCATGAATGATCTGAAAGATCGCTTTTGTTTTTGGGATAATTCATTTTACAATCTGATTCACTCCTACCTGATTTATAGGTTATCGTTATGTCCCGTGTTGCCCGTTACCATGCTGATCGCACCAATCAAAAACTGTATTTTGCCCGACTCGCATGTCAACAAGCTGAGCAAACTGAACATATCCAACAGGCACAGGCCTATCGTGAAGCTGCGGTTTTCCATTTGCACGGGGCGATTCTAGCTTTTTTGCAGGAACTGGTGCGCTACTACCGCTTAAATGATTTACAGCCGACCTTTAAATCCATTGAGGAACACATGGCGGACAAGGGGCAGGTGTCGCCAGAAGTGCTTGTGTTGCAGCAACTGGCGAAAGATGGCTTTATTGCCGAATTAAAACGTGCTTACCGCATGTGTCAATACGCACCTGAGCCAACAGCACCAGAGCCTGAAAATGAGACCTCCTCAAACCTGATTATCAAGGTCACCCAAAGCCCACAGGCATGGCTGCCAGATGCGAAGATTCTGCGAGAGTGGCATCGTGAGTTAAGCCATTTAATTGATGGTTTTCGTAACGAGATGGTTGAGTTTTAGCCTGAATTGATCTTAGACTTGAAATCTGCGCAAACAGGACTCATATAGATAAGACGTGAGAGCGCAAAGTGCAAGGGTACTTTGCTACCATGTTGAAGCATGGAGAAAATATATGTCAATGCAACAGTTAAAAGAGTTATTCGGTAATCAGGAAGCGATACTGGAATTGGTTCAACTTGAAGGTGGCGAACTTGCTTTGCGTAATGCTGGTTCTGAACAGGAACCCTTGGTGAAGATACAGTTTAGTGATGAAGTTAAGGCAATTTTAGGTGAACAGACACCAATGGTTGCACAGCATATGATTCAGGCAGCCCTGTTTGGCCTGCTGGAAAAGCAGATGAATGAGTTGCAGGCTGAGATTGTGGATGAACAACCCACCCATTTCAGCTAACGCTGAATGTTAAAAAAGCGTACTTTGGGTACGCTTTTTTATTGTCCTGAAAATGCTTAATGTGCAGGGGATTGGTGTGCGATTTCAATCTGGTTCAAAATATGATGACTCATATTCTTTGCCATTTCTTCCTTGGCATAGAATACTTCACCCAGGTTTTCCTGCCGAATCACGGCAGCCTCTTCCTTGCTTTCAGCACAGATCAGCACCTGAATCTCAGGGTTAAGCTGTTTGGAAATATCAACAATACGGTGAATATCCAGAATATCCATTGGGGAAATGACTAGTAGGCGTGCATGCTGGATATGGGCCTGAATCAGCACATTGGGTTCAGTTGCCTCACCACTGACCGCAGCAATGCCTTGAGAACGCAGTTTTTCCACAATCTCACGGTTCTCTTCAGCAATCACCACCTTGATGTTTTGCTGTATCAGGTTTTCACTGATACGGCGACCTACGCCACCATAGCCAATAATCACCACCTGATCGCGTAAATAGGCTTGATCCACCTCATCTGGCAGCATGGCCAGTGGGTCAGCACTACGCTCTAATAACCGTGCCAAATGCGAGCGCTCACGAATCCAGCGTTGTACAGGCTCAATGGCTGAGAACACAAATGAGTTGAGGGTAATGGAGAACAGCGCACCCGCCAGAATCAGGTTCTGTGCATCAGGGGTGAGTAAACCTAGTGATAAGCCGAGTGTCGCAAGGATAAATGAAAACTCACCGATTTGCGCCAAACTGGCACCGACCGTTAATGCTGTATTGATCGGATAACGGAAGAATAAAACCAGTGCTATCGCAGCCAAAGTTTTACCCACCATAATAATGGCAATCACAGCCAAAATACGAAAAGGCTCTTCAATCAGGATACTTGGATCGAACAACATCCCAACTGAGACAAAGAATAAAATTGAGAAGATTTCACGTAATGGTAGGGTTTCCTCTTCTGCACGATGGCTAAAGTCGGACTCTTTCACCACCATACCCGCGAAGAAAGCGCCAAGTGCCATGGAAACGCCAAAAACTGCATAGGAACCGTAGGCAATTGAAACTGCGGCAGCAACCACGGTGAGTGTAAAGAGCTCACGGGAACCTAAACGGGCAACAAACTGCATGATCATTGGGACAAGACGTTTACCAATAATCAGCATAAATGCAATAAAGCCTGTGACTTTGAGTAGGGTAATGCCAATGGTCAGCCAGATACTTTGTGAGGTGTCTGTACCAGGCAAGGCGTGTCCGCCCAGTAACATGGCGGTTGCAGGTAAAAGAACCAGGGCGAGAACCATGACAAGGTCTTCAACCAACAGCCAGCCCACTGCGATTTTCCCATTGACCGAGTCGAGTAGCCCACGATCACCCAGTGCCTTGAGCAAGACCACGGTACTGGCACACGATAAACTTAAACCAAAGATGAGCGCTGAACCGAAGCTCCAACCCCAGTACATGGAAACACCGATACCAAGCAGGGTGGCAACCGCAATTTGTAGAATCGCACCAGGTAGGGCAATACGGCGCACCTGAAGTAAATCATTGAGGGAAAAATGCATTCCCACGCCAAACATCAAAAACATCACACCTAGCTCTGCGAGCTGGTTGGCGAGATGAATGTCACCGACGATACCTGGTGTATTTGGGCTAATGATAATGCCCGCAATTAAATAACCGATCAAAGGAGGTAGGCGTAAACGTGCTGCGATATAGCCAAAAATAAGAGCCATACCAAAGCCAACAGCAAGTAATATAATTAAATCAACATCATGTGGCATCGAAGCTCCTTAATCGTTGCGGTTAAGGTAGAAATAAATGAGCATAAAACATGCCAAGAAAACAGCGCATAAATTGTAACAAGTAAAATCGAATTTGTTGATGATAATTTTTTTAATGATCAAAAAAAATCATGTAACTCATTTCTTACTATTAATAGCATTTTTTAGGCAATAAAAAACGGCTTCAAAAGAAGCCGTTTTTTAAGAAAACTAAAATTATTTAATTTTAGCTTCTTTGAAGATTACGTGTTGACGGATTTTTGGATCAAATTTTTTGATTTCCATCTTTTCCGGCATAGTACGTTTATTTTTAGTTGTGGTATAGAAATAACCAGTACCAGCTGTAGAAACGAGACGAATCTTATCACGCATTGCTCAGACTCCTTAGATCTTTTGACCTTGAGCACGGAGATCAGCAACAACTTTCTCGATACCCAATTTATCAATAATACGCATACCTTTAGTGGTTAAGCGAAGACGTACAAAACGTTTTTCGCTTTCTAACCAAAAGCGGTGGTGGTGCAGGTTCGGCTCGAACCGGCGTTTGGTTTTGTTGTTTGCGTGCGATACGTTGTTACCAACGATTGGACGCTTGCCGGTAACTTGGCAAACCTTAGACATGGTGAACTCCATTGCTAGTTCATACAGCACGGTTTCGTGCAACTAGCCATTCAAGTAAACGGATGAAATCATTCAAGGGGCGTTTTATACCAAAAATACGATTAAAAGACAAGCGAATTTGGTAAAAACACGGCATGATCTCGTGTAATAGATCATGCCTTGATCAGCTTAACGAAATAGGGTTTTCAAAAGCAGTTTGTGTGCTGCTTTATTGTACGGCGGCAAAATAAATTTGAGGCTGTACAGTTTTGGACTGACTGGATTAGACATCACTGAGCGTTCATGTGAGAAGCTGAAAAAACCTTCCTTGCCGTGGTATTTACCCATACCCGATGCACCTATACCACCAAATGGTAGATCATCTTGCGCTACATGAGTGAGGGTTTGGTTAATACCAAAATGTCCAGAATGGGTGCGTCCTGCAACATAATCAGCACGAGCCATATCAATATCAAAATAATAGAACGCCAATGGACGTGGTCGACTATTGATAAATTGAAGTGCATCTTCAATATGTTCATATTCTAGAATAGGAAGAATTGGACCAAAGATCTCATTTTTCATAATTTCCATTTCTGTGGTTACACCTGTGAGTAACGTTGGTGCAATTTTACGAACTTCAGTTAAAGATTCTTTCTTGCTGTTTAACTCGATGATCGTCGCACCTTGATCACGTGCATCTTCTAAATAGCCTTGAAGACGATTGTATTGTTTGTCATTGACAATAGAGGTATAGTCCTTGTTGTCACGCAGTGTTGGGTACATGGTGTTCACAAAATCCTGATAGTGTTTGGTGAATTCTGCCGTTTTGCCTTTAGGTAGGAATATGTAATCAGGTGCAACGCAAGTTTGACCTGCATTCCAAAGTTTACCTACCGCAATACGTTGTGCCACATCACGAATATTCATTGCCGAATGTACAAGAGCAGGCGATTTTCCACCTAGTTCCAGAATTACAGGAACAAGGTTCTGTGAAGCGGCAGCCATCACGGTTTTGCCGACAGACGTTGAACCTGTGAAAATTAATTTATCAAATGCTAAATGACTAAAGGCATCTGAAATCGCGCCACCACCATTGATAACACTCACAAGTTCCTGAGGGAATGCTTCAGAAAGGGCATTTTCAAGCACATAACCGAAGTTTGATGATGCACTTGAAATCTTGATCATGGCATGGTTACCCGCAGCCAATGCACAGATCAGTGGGCCAACTGAAAGCAGCAGTGGATAGTTCCACGGTGCAATAATGCCGATCACACCTAATGGCTGATACTGTACCCAGCCTTTTGCAGGTTGGTGTAACATGCTGATGTGGCGCTTAGAGGGCTGCATCCATTCAGTCAGGTTCTTGCTATAGTACTTGATATGTTCTAAACAGGTAAGAACTTCACCAATCTTGGTTTCCATAATGGCACGGTTGCCATAATCCTGACTGATTGCGTTCGCAAATTGATCTTGATATTTTACCAAGATGTTTTTAAGTCGGGCTAAGCGTTCAATACGTTCTTTGGCGCTTGGTACAGGATGGCGTTGGTAGGCTGCTTGCTGCTGCTCAAGCAAATCATGTAACCGTTGCACATCGACACAAGGTGTCATCGCGGTTGTTTTTGTTTGACTGTTCATAGGAGTAGACCAAAAAAAGCTTATTATTTTTTAATTTTTAGAGTAAATACTCTAAAGTGTCAAGTCGCTTTATAGGTTTGTTTTATAACCTATTGATAATGTTATAGATGGTTAAAATCAATGTCGCATGCTAAACCGAACAAAACCAAAGATCGAATTTTGCAAATCAGTTTGCAACTGTTTAATGAGCGTGGCGAGCGTTTGGTCACAACCAACCACATTGCGGCTGAACTGGGGATCAGCCCAGGCAACCTGTATTATCATTTTAGAAACAAGCAGGAAATTATTAAGGAATTAGCACAGCAATATCAGGCTGAAACTTTGGAAATGTTGGCATTACCAACAGATCGACCTTTAAATGCCAATGACAAAATCAGGTATTTTCAGGTGTTGAGCAACCAGTTGTGGGCCTATCGTTTTATTCATCGTGATGTCTATCATCTTGTTGAAAACAATGAAGACTTCCGAAAAGTTTATCCTCGCTTTGCTGGACAGGTGATGCAGCAGGGCCAGAAAATTTACCGTGCATTCGTGGATGCTGGCCTGATGAAAATGACGGACTCGGAAATTGAGGCATTGATCATCAACCTTTGGATTGTGCTGACCAACTGGACCAACTTTTTGTATATGTCGGGCCATATCAGTGACAACAACCGTCTGGAGGAAAAGTGGGTCTGGCAGGCACTGCGTCAAATGGTTTTCCTGGAAGGTCCATATTTAATGGGGGAAAGCCGTCAGACCTACGAGCAGTTACTGCGCTCACTCGGTCCATCAGAATTGTTTGCCAGCCTCTCCAACCTTAAAAATGACGACGATGAGTAGGCTTCACCTATTTAGTCATAAGCAAAAAAGAGCTAGAATGCTCGGCTTGATTTTTAATTTTGATTCCAATAAGTGATATTAACCACATGAACACGACCACTGCCCATACGGCACGACTACTGATTACTTGCGAAGACAAGCCAGGGATCGTGCAAGCTGTATCGAGCTTTTTGTATCATCAGGGAGCAAACATTACCGCACTTGATCAGTACGCAACAGAAGCTCAAGGCGGACGTTACTTTATGCGTGTTGAGTTTGAGCTGGATCATTTACAGTCCCGTAAAGAAGCCCTGATGCAAACCTTTGCGGCCAATGTTGCAGATCGCTATGAAATGCAATGGAAACTGACTTTCGTGGGTGAATTGAAGAAAGTCGGGATTCTGGTTTCCAAGGTGGACCATGCCTTGCTGGAGCTGTTATGGCGCCATGCACGTGGTTCGTTGCCTTGTGAAATCACCCAGGTGGTTTCCAACCATCCAGACTTACGCGAAGCGGTTGAGAATTTTGGCATTCCGTTCCATGTTGTGCCTGTCAACAAGGACAACAAGGTGGAAGCCTACGCCCAGATCAATGAGATGATGCAAGGCAATGACCTATTGGTTCTGGCGCGTTATATGCAAATCCTGAGCGAAGACTTTGTTGCCAAGTGGGAAATGAAGATCATCAACATTCACCATTCATTCCTGCCTGCTTTCGTTGGTGCAAACCCGTACAAACAGGCCTATGAGAAAGGTGTGAAGCTGATTGGTGCCACAGCGCATTATGTCACTGCCGATCTTGATCAGGGGCCAATCATTGAGCAGGATGTTGAACGTGTCAGCCATGACTACAATGTTGAGCAATTGCGCGAGTTGGGCGAGGATGTAGAGCGTAATGTATTGGCACGTGCAGTCAAATGGCATCTGGAAGACCGCATCATTGTCGATGGCAATAAAACCGTAGTGTTCTAATCTGTTATTGTGTATGCATTATGTAAAAAGAACATGCTTCAGGGCATGTTTTTTTATGTCTATTTTTCAATGGATAATGATTCGACAAGAAAAAATAGTTGAAAATGAAAACACTTCTCATTTATTATTACGGCACTTTCATTGTTCTATCCGATGAGTGAAATCGTTTTTTATTTTTAAAGCGTCACCATCTATTAGGTAACTAGATTCTCATGAGTCAATCTCCTGCACTATTGAATACATCTCATCCGATGAAGAAAAAAATCCTTGCCGCCCTCGTGGTGGTCGTGATGGGTCATGTGGGAGTTCTGTGGGCGGTGAACCACATGAAAACGATGGAACTTAAACCAGTTGAAAAAGATCCAATCAGGGTAAAATTTGTCAAGATTCAGGAACCACCTAAGCCTGAGCCACCGAAGCCTAAAGAAAAGCCCAAACCACCAGAACCTAAAAAAGAAGTGAAACAGGTCAAGGTGGTTGAAAAGGCATTACCACCACCTAAAAAAATAGAAAAAATTCAGCAGGTTAAAAAAGCCGAGGCACCGAAACCTGTGGTTGAAAAAGTTGAGCCAAAGGTTGAGTCGGTTGTGGTGAGCACGACTGTCACAGAAAAAGTGATTGAGAAAACTCAGCCTGTTGTTGAAGTGCCTAAAGCCGCAGCGCCGCCAGCCGATCCATCGCCAAAACGTGTTTCAATTGGTGGTTCAGGCGTGCAGTGGAGCCGTTCACCAAAACTGTCAGTGTCCGCAAAAGATCTGGAAAACCAGCCGCGTTCGGCAATGGTACTCATCGAAGCAGATGGGAAAGGTAAAATTACCAATGCCCGTATTACGCGTAGTAGTGGTTTGCCAGGTCTGGATGAAAAGATTTTACGTGCCGTTAAAAGTGCGAAATTTAAACCCTATATGGAAAATGGTGTTGCGTACCCAATTCGCGCAGAACAACCGTTTGATCTTAGTCCTTAACCAATTTGAGTCCTCGCGACAGATAAAATCAGGAGTTCGTATATGAACTTTTCAGTTTATTGGCAACATGCAGATGCAGTAAGTAAAACACTGTATTTCATCCTATTAGCAATGTCGATTGCGACATGGACTATTTTCATTCTACGCTTATTGGGAACACGCCAGTTGAAGCAACAGGCCTATGCCCAGCTTGCTCAGGCTCTGGCAACCTTGAAATCTAAACTACAGCCTTTAACCTTTGAACAGCGCAAGGCGGTTGCGGAGCAGGCATTGCTTCGCCAGATCTCTGCGGAAAAATCACAAGCAGAAAAAGGTGTATCTGTGCTTGGAACAATTGCTTCCCTTGCACCGTTTGTGGGCTTGTTCGGGACGGTATGGGGTATTTTTCATGCGTTGGTTGCCGTAGGTAATAGCGGTCAAGTTGGTTTGGCTCAGGTTGCAACACCTGTAGGCGAAGCCTTGATTATGACGGGTTTGGGTCTTGCAGTGGCAATTCCAGCGGTGTTGGCTTACAACATTTGTGTACGTTTCAATCGTGGCTTGGCACATGATTTACAAGATCAAGCGCATAGCCTGTTAATCGATACGATGTTGCAGCAAGAAACACCTATAAAAACAGAAACTAAAGCGACTCAACAAAGCTTAGTTGGAGGTCAGGCTTAATGGGTTTTCAATTGGGTGAAGACCACGATAGTGGCATGAATGAGATGAACCTCATTCCTCTGATCGACATTATGCTGGTATTGATGATTATCTTCTTGGTCACAGCAACGGTTGCCAACCCCTCCATTCCCTTAACCTTGCCAAAAACAACGGCTGAGATACAGCCACCGCCACAGAAACCGATCACGATTAACGTGAACCAGCAAGGTGAAGTGGCCTGGAATGCGGAAGTGGTAAGTCTGGATGAGCTTGAGCAACGCTTTCAGGATCAGGCGAAGCAGTCTGTTCAGCCTACCATTGTGTTAAGGGCGGATAAAGAATCAAAATATGATACAGTTGCTCAGGTGATGTCCCGTGCCAGTGAGGCAGGTTTGACAGATATCGCATTTGCCAGTGAAAACTGATCTTGTAGTGGGCTGGATAAAAAAAGCAACTCTATGATGAGTTGCTTTTTTTTTGGCTATTCGGTTTTGAGCAAGTCCGCAAACCTCGAGCGTAGCTTGGAAAGCTTGGGTGGAATGCTAAAGTTGCAATAACCCTGTGATGGGTTACGGGCATAGAAATTCTGGTGATACTCTTCCGCAGGATAGAATGTAGGTGCTGGACTTAACTCGGTGACAATGTTGAGGTTTTCATCTTCCAGACCCTGAATGACCTGTTCAGCCTGCTGTTTCTGTTCATCATTGAAATAGTAAATGACGGAACGGTATTGTGTGCCAATATCATTGCCCTGACGATTCAATGTAGTGGGGTCGTGGGTGGTAAAAAACACGTTCAGGAGTTGTGAATAGCTGATCTGCTGTTCATCAAAATCAATCAGGACCACCTCGGCATGCTGTGTATTGCCCTGACAGACCTGCTCATAATTTGGGTTGTGGACAATACCGCCCGCATAGCCACTCACCACTTTTTCTATACCTTTAAGCTGTAAAAACACAGCCTCTACACACCAAAAACATCCACCACCAAACAGTGCCTGCTGCATATATTTCCCTTTTCTAATCTTTCAGAATGCTATTAAAGTAAACGAAGTGCCTAAAAAGTAAAAGCCCGTATTTGAAATGGGCTTTTACTTTTAACTCAAGACATTATCGGTTCTTGAAAGGAAGCGGCTGAATAACCGTCACAAACTTCACTAAAGTTTGACCTGATTTATCTAGAAACTTCAGCTCATGTCCTTTCACCTCATAGCGATTGGTTTGTGCCAGTGCATCATTGTATTCACGAGAAATAGTATCCTGGGCACCATGACAGGCCATTAATGTTGACGCTATTTGACCCAGCTTTAAGTGTTGATTATTGCTGTCAAAGCTATCCTGTATTTTGTTACAACCATCTGCACCTGCAAAACGCTTGTTTTTTGCATCAAAATAAATAGCAGGGCGGTTGGGACTGTCGACCTCTAGGAATTTGCCGTTGATTTCTGTGCCAATCCACGGACGTTCAAATAGGGTAATTGTTTGTTTTGCTGAATATATTACATCAAAATATAATATGAAATGATTCACGGTTTTATATGTCTTTTCGTAGGATGAACGTAGTTTTTGGTAAATATTCACGTGAATTTATACTTAATTATTCACTCTTTGGTAAACCTGTTCGAATCAACCTGGAAAATGCCTCACTGCTTTGGTCTGACCGCTGCCCAAAATCTGCGGTACGAGTATTGATATGGGCCATCTGATACCATTCTTTCATGCTGTAATTTTGATCCAGTGCCTTAAGATCATAGAGGTAATTGGGTAGATAGCCTGATGCCAATAAACGGTAATCTTTAGGCAGTCGTTGTGGATTAATCGCCTGTATCATATCAAATACCAGCGTAGTGCAGTTACTGGTCAGCGTGTTGTACCATTTCGCCACAGCCTGCAACTCATCAGCCTTGTCGAGATACTCGATGAAGAGGGCCTTGCGTTCAGTGGCAGGCATTTTAATGGGAAATAAATAGACTTGTTCATGGCGGATATTGCTTCGGGTATACACAATGTCTTTTTCGTCAGAGGCAACTAGGCTAAGTTCATATTTACGGAAAAAACCGCCAATGGCTGAAAACTCTTCACCCTTTTCTTTGCGAATTTCAATGGAAAAAACCAGGGGCTTTTGATCAGAGAAATCAAAGCTGACCAATGTATGGGCAATTTGTGGCCCCATCCAGTAGGAGGTAATCACATTCACGCCCGTAATTTTATTCAGGTCTATGTGACGGTCTTCCCAGCGAATATCGTAGTTGCCATCTTTATGCCAGTCAAAATTGCGGACCTTATGCAAGGTTACAAGGTCACCGTGTTTTTCATAACTCAACTGTTCGGCAACTTCAGGATCCCAGTCTCGGTCCTGTTTTGCATCCTGGGAAAAATACCAGCCAAGTGAACAGGCAAACACCAGAGAGTAGATAATGATGTCGGTACGGCGGCTAAATAAATGCCCACTGACATAAAAGCCAATCAGGCTCAGGGCGAATAAGCCCCAGATGACAATGACCACACGGCTAAGCAGCGTTCCAAGAGGTTGTTGAATCCATAAAGCAAGGCATAACCAGATACTGGAGATGATCACGAACAGGGCAAAAAGGCTGTGTAGGAAACCAATCCCTAGAGCAATAAAGAACTCTCGTGATCCAATGTTATGCATAAGCATCCGCAATCCATTTTTTATTTTTGGTAGCTTGCAAACTCGAACGCTATATTGGTTTTTTCATCAGTATGATGTTCTGAGTTTACTTTATAAAAATCCTCAGAGAGTTCTGGATAATGTGCGTCTCCCCGAACATCCAGATCCACATGGGTCAGTTCAAGGCGATCGGCAATCGCAAGTGTTTGGTTGAAGATCTCTCCTCCACCTATAATAAATAAGGATGACTTTTCAGCTTGTTGTACGTCTGTAAGTGCACCATCAAGTGCCTCTTCGATGCTGTGCGCCACCTTGACACCCTCATACTGCCATGACGGATCACGGGTAATCACCCAGTTCACACGGTTTGGCAGGGCACGTCCCATTGATTCCAGGGTTTTACGGCCCATGATCACCACACCGCCCTGGGTGATGGCCTTGAAATGCTTGAGGTCAGTAGAAATATGCCAGGGTAGAGCATTGCCCTTGCCGATGCAGTTGTTTTTATCCATTGCCACCACGTGAACAACTTCTATACCTTGCCATGCCATTTGATCGTCTCCCTCATCTGATTTTAAACTGCCACAGGTGCCTTGATCGCAGGATGTGATTCATAATCCATAATTTCAATATCTTCAAATTTAAAATCGAAAATATCCTTGATGTCTGGGTTAAGCTTTAACTGGCACAACGGTAAGGGTTCACGCGTAAGCTGTAACTGGGCCTGCTCAAAATGGTTGGCATATAAATGCGTATCACCGCCTGTCCAGACAAAGTCACCTACCTCTAAACCGCATACCTGCGCAATCATATGTGTAAGCAGGGCATAGCTGGCAATATTAAATGGCACACCTAGAAATACATCCGCGCTACGCTGGTAAAGCTGGCATGACAGTTTGTTATCCTGAACAAAAAACTGGAACAGGGTATGACAGGGCGGCAAAGCCACTTTCCCAGCCTCGTTTGGATTCCAGCCTGACACAATCAAACGGCGTGAATTGGGATTGGTCTTGATTTCATTAACCAGCCATTTGATTTGGTCAAAACCATTTTGCTGGTAGCTGCCATCTTCATTTTGTGTTGCGCCGAAATTGCGCCACTGGTGGCCATAGACTGGACCAAGCTCACCCTCTGGACGACCAAAGCGGGCGGTTTGTTCCGCAGTTGCCCATTCATCCCAAATGGTGACTTTATTGTCCTGGAGATATTGAACATTGGTATCACCTTTTAGGAACCAAAGTAGCTCAATCACAATGGAACGAAAGTGAACTTTCTTTGTGGTTAAAAGTGGGAAACCTTTGGAAAGGTCAAAGCGCATCTGATGACCAAATACTGAACGTGTACCCGTTCCAGTGCGGTCACCCTTGTCACCGCCATTGTCTAGGATATGTTGTAAAAGGTCTAAATATGTACGCATAACTTTCTCTAAAACATTCTGTGGTTAATCAGGATAGGGATTGAAACCAATGAATATGGAACAGCAAAATTGTTGTCATGATACCCTGATTGCGCCCAGCATGACACTTGCGATGTGTAGTATTTTTTCATTTTCCAATATAAAAAAAGAGCGCTCAAGGCGCCCTTTCGTCAGCAGTCAGGCTTATTCTGTGATAAAGCTAACTTTACCATCCGCCAAAGATTTTACGCGCGCCAGCGACTCAACACGGTAGCCTTTCTCAAGCAGGACCTCGCGGCCTGGCTGGAATGACTTTTCAATCACAATCCCGACACCCACAACTTCCGCATTGGCTTGATGAATGAGGTCGATGAGGCCCAGTGCAGCCTGACCATTTGCCAGAAAGTCATCAATCACCAGCGCCTTGTCTGTTGAACTGAGATGCTTGTTTGAAATGGCAATAGTGCTTTCAGTTTGCTTAGTGAATGAGAACACTTTAGAGCGGTAAAGATCATCCTTAAGTGTTAAGGACTGGTATTTACGCGCAAAAATCACAGGAACACCAAGTTCTAGACCCGCCATGATGGCTGGCGCAATCCCCGATGCTTCAATGGTGATGATTTTGGTAATTCCCGCATCCTTAAAACGAGCGGCAAATTCCTTACCAATCAACTGCATCAGTACAGGGTCGATTTGGTGGTTCAAGAAAGCGTCAACTTTCAAAACTTGGTCAGATAGAACGATACCTTCATTTAAGATTTTCTGTTCTAAAGCGTACACGGGAGAATCCTCTAAACGGATGCTTTTTCAAGCAAAGGCATATTTTAAAAAGCATCCCAAAAATTGCAAGCCAAAATTATCGGGTTGATGTAGTTTTCAACCCTATTTACACACTGAACCCGAAGCCGCATATTGTTTTAAAAATTAGTTGGTTTTCCCTGAATAGCCTGTCAATAAAAGGCCATAGGATGATTTGCCATCATTATGGGTCACTTTTACTGGCAGATAGTCGAGCTTTGGTGCCAGCCAGAAAACGGTATTGCGTTCAGGCTTGTCATGCTGGAGTACCACCTTAATTGTGTTAAAAGTACCATAATTGGTCTTGACGGTTTCGTTGCCCTGTTTCACAAAACGACGTTCATCCACAGCCTTGTCATCAGCAATCAAGTAGCGCGGCTGGAGTGTGTTGCCATTCTTTAGGTCTTCACGCAACTGGAGTTCGGCGTTCAACTCATCCAGTGCCCCTGCCTGCCAGGCAAATGAACGGGTTTTGTCATCCTTTTTGGTGTTGATCACCTTGCTGGCTGGATTAAAGTTGATGCTCATGGTGTTGTTGTGGATCAGGACTTTACTGCTGCGGCTAAATTTTTGTGAGATGATTTTATTGTCCACAAAACTAAACTGGCTGGTTTCAGTTGCGGATGCAATACCACCTGCCTTTGCATTGAATACATAGGTCCAGTTTTTGCCTTGTTGCGAAAGGGTACGTGTCGCAGAACCGAGATTCTTGTTGTTGTAGCTGAACTGATAGCTCGCCTGAAAAGGGGCCATTGCCAATGCATGACTCGATAAGCCTGCACATAGGATTGCAGCTGAGGTTACTGTCGTAAAACCAAGAACTTTCGATAATTTCTTTGTCATAACATGGTTTCCTTTGAGTGAGTCGCAAAGTAGAACACTCATTTATCATTACGATTTATGCTTATTATGCCTGTAGATTATGAAGAAAAGATCAGGTTTTTTACTAAGCGCTTGTTAATTTTTCGTATAAAACATGAAGATGTGTATTTTTGAGGCGTGAAAGATTTTATAACATGCCCTATGTATGCGATTTCCTTACCTTCTGCTATCTTTCTGTTGGATAGGGGTAACTTCAGTCTCGTCCAGCCCATCATCAAGGTGATCTTCGTTGGATGGATACAGGATTGCGGCCAGATTGACATTGCCCCAGACAATCAATTCGGCGGGGCGTACTCTGGCACGGTTCACATGCACCTTGCTCAGTGTTTCGATAATACTTGGCTTATTTTTAAACCATTGGTTTAAATCAAGATAAAGTAAATCATCTTCGACACTAACGACTTTAAAATGCTCTAAAATTTTGCCTAGAGGATCTTCATCACGAAATTTTTGATAATACCAAATCGCAATATAAAATCCCCATTTCTGCAAGATGTTCTTGAAACGTGCTTCAATGACCTGAGTATTGCTAATCTGTTCAAACACCATTAACTGTACATCTTGATTCATTTCCATCTGAATCAATTTTAAGTCGACAGATAAAGTTGTGTGTAAGCCCTTAACGTCCAGAGTGGTATAGAGGCGTAGCCAGCCATCATAGAGGTCAGCGTGCAGGTCTTGCATAATACTGACATTTTCTGTGACATAACGTTCCATTGTCGCATTGACAAACACTTGCGACAATGAAAACTCTCTTTCTTCTTCGATGAATTCTTCGGCTTTTTGGTAAACTTTACGTAGACGTTTAACAACGGATGAAATTAGCGTTTGCATAAAAGTTGTTCCAGAAAGTGAATTGTTTTTAATGCAATGCCACAATCTTTGTAATAACTAAAAATAAAAATAAATTTCTAACTTGCAGTGTAGCAAAATTAATTGCTACATTTTCATAAAATGATGGTATGGAAACACTGTAGCTATAAGTGGATCACGTTTTTGTAAAATTTTGAATATCGGTTAGGTTTTTATACGTTAACCACCGTTGGGGATGAGGCATTTTTGTCGCTTGAATCGCATGTTGAAGAAAATAAATTTTCGTTCTGAACTGTCTCCTTATTGGTGGCAAGATCCAGTCTTTATTGCAGCAGTGGCTTTGGCGATGCTGTTGCATGGTGTTGTCTTGACCATTCAGTTTGCGATGCCATCACCCGCCGATACCTCAACCAAGGAAATTGCGGTCACGGTTCATCCCAGCAAGGAGCAGGTGAAAGATGCCGACTTTTTGGCACAGGCTGACCAAAAGGGTTCAGGTGAATTCCGCGAGGCACACTTGATGTCGAGTGACATACCCTCACCAATGCAGGCCGATGCAACCACAGGTGAGTCAGAACTGGAAAGCCTGGAAAAGGTTCAACAAAAACGGGAATTAAAATTCGAAGAAAAAGTCTTGATGACCGTACTTAGCTGGCAGAAACAGGCTGAACAGAGTGAGCGGAAAAAGGCACTGGATGAATTACAAAGCCAGTTTCAGGCGAAAGCTGCAATGGTGGCAAGCCTTGAGGCCCAGTATCTGAAACGCCAGCAAAACTTTAGCCGTAAACAGCGTATTAAAACGGTTGATGGCATTCAGGCAAAGCAGGATGCTTCGGCGGCTTATCTGGATAAGTTCCGTCAGAAAGTTGAGTTGTATGGCAACCGTTACTATCCAGATGAAGCAAAACAACAGCGCCTGTCGGGTGAAGTGCGTCTAATGGTCATCCTGAATGCGCAGGGGGGTATCCGCGCCATTCGCCTCATTGAAAGCTCTGGACATGCAATTCTGGATGAGGCAGCAAAAGCCTCTGTACGCCGTGGTGCACCATTTGGAGCTTTTGATGCCAATATGAAAGATATTTCTGAGTTACGAATTGTGCGTACCTGGCGTTTTGATCCTGTCGATGCTGAATTTGAAGTGCATTGATTATATGGGCGAACAGCATATTGAATAAAACGTAATGCCTTATTCCTTTAAATTGACTCAATGCCTTATTCCTCAGCTTTTGTGCCATTGCTGAGTAGGTTGAATCCAGTTCTTTGACAGTGGCTTTAAAAATAACGATATACATGGGAGGTTATTCTAGATTTCATCTGCCTGATATGGATTTGCAACACCAAGCTTTTTAAGAATCTCAATTTCCAACGCTTCCATTTCTTCAGCATCAGCTTCAGTGGTTTCATGGTCATAGCCAAGCAAATGCAGGATGCCGTGAACCAATAAATGCGTGAAATGATCAGTTGGTGTTTTTTGCTGTTCTGTGGCTTCTTGTAAAACCACGGGAATACAAATCACCAAGTCACCCAAAGGTTCTGCATCCAGTAAGCTAAGCACTTCTTCTGGAATGTCACTTGGAAAGGACAGTACATTGGTGGGTTTGTCTTTCTCGCGATATTGCAAATTTAGCTCGTGGCTTTCTGCCAGATCAACACAGGCAATACCTATTTCACAGTCTGTATTGAAACCGACATGACGCAGTGTGGTTTCAATCTGCTTTTTAATTTGACCACGTTTTAGTGGTAATTCATTCGCTTGAAAGTCTTGTTGAAGACTTAAATTGATTTTCAAAATAGATCCTTAAAAGCGTCCCCCTGAGATGCGATTAAAGTATTGCAATAAAAGGGGGAGTGAGGGGGATTTTTAAATGTGTTGCGCATCTGCCGCAGAATCATTTTCTGCAATCAATGCTTCTTGTCGAGCTTTGCGTTCGGCACGGGCTTCAGCAGACAGGCGTTGCTGTTCGCTGTCCCAGCCCTCGTAAGCCTCAACAATTTTTTGTACCAGTTGATGACGCACCACATCACGGGAATGGAAACGGGTAATATGAATTTCATGGACATTTTCAAGCACCCGTAAGGCATGAGCCAAACCAGACTGCTGTCCACGAGGTAAGTCCACCTGAGTCACGTCACCTGTAATCACGGCACGCGAACCAAAACCTAAACGGGTCAGGAACATCTTCATCTGTTCAGGTGTGGTATTTTGTGCCTCATCTAAAATGACGAAAGAATGATTCAGGGTTCGTCCACGCATATAGGCAAGCGGAGCAACCTCAATTACCTGACGCTCAATCAGTTTGGCCACTTTTTCAAAGCCCAGCATTTCATAGAGGGCATCGTAAAGTGGGCGTAAATAAGGGTCAATTTTCTGGGTGAGGTCACCTGGCAGGAAACCTAGCTTTTCACCCGCTTCAACCGCAGGACGGACCAATAAGATTCTCTGGATTTCATTGCGTTCCAGCATGTCCACTGCGGCAGCAACGGCGAGATAGGTTTTACCAGTACCCGCAGGGCCAATTCCGAATGAAATGTCACTTTGTAAAATACGCTGCACATAGCGTTTCTGGTTGGCACCACGCGGATTGATTCGTCCTTTGCGGGTCTGCAACCAAACGCTATCCAGTCCTGTATGTTCCTGATCTGAATCATCCATCAGTTCACGGTCGGTCTGTGAACCCTGAATCATCAAATGCAGGACATCGGCACTGATTTGTGAAGAAATTTCTGATTCTTGATAGAGCCGTTGCAACAGTGCCTCGGCCCTTTCGATTGTTTCGATATCACCGTCTAGATAAAAGGCATCGCCTCGGTGAGTAATTTTGACATCTAAACGTTGTTCGATTTGCTTTAAATGCCCGTTGTATGCACCGAGCATTCGTTTTAAATGTTCCATGGAAATTTCAGGGAACGTTACAGTACGTTTAATCGCTGAAGTCAAGAGAAACCCTTTTAGCTCACGTGTAGGAATACCCTTACATTACGCCACGTCAGGTTCAAGATTCAAGAGTTCACCATAAACTAAATTTAAAGTTTTAATTTCAGTGATCTCAATCTCCGCGAAACGTCCAATCCACGCGGCGTCACCGATAAAGGTCACAAGACGAGTATTGTCCGCTGTACCAATTAAAACATTCGGGTCCTTGTCAGACACCTTTTCAATCAGGACACGTTCAATTTTACCCAGCATGGCATCGGTCTTATCAATACTTGATTGCTTAATCAATTGCTGAACCTGAGCCAAACGGTCTTTTTTCACCTGTTCAGGCGTATCATCTGGCAGGTCTGACGCAGGTGTGCCAGGACGTTTTGAATAAACAAAACTATAGGAATGGTCGAAATCCAAGTCCTTAATAAACTGTAGGGTCTCAGCAAAGTGTGCATCGGTTTCACCTGGGAAACCAATAATAAAGTCGCTGGATAAATGCATATCTGGGCGGACCTTACGCAATTTCGCGATCTTATCGATGTAGACATCAATGGTGTGGTTACGTTTCATTGCCTGTAACACATCGTTGGAACCACTTTGCACAGGCAAGTGCAGATGCGACACCATCTGTGGCAGGTCACGGTAGCATTGAATCAGGTCATCTGAAAATTCAAGCGGGTGGGAGGTGGTATAACGCAAACGACCAATGCCTGGAATTTCAGCCACTAAACGCAGCAGTTCAGGGAAAGTGCAAATTTCACCATCAAAGGTTTCACCACGATAGCCATTTACGTTTTGACCAAGCAAGCTGATCTCACGCACGCCTTTTTCAGCCAGCCCTGCAATTTCTGCCAACACATCATCCAGTGGGCGAGAAACCTCTTCCCCACGAGTATACGGCACTACACAGAATGAACAGTATTTTGAACAGCCTTCCATAATCGAGACAAAGGCTTTAAATCCCTCAACACGTGGTTCAGGCAGGAAGTCGAACTTTTCAATGTCAGGGAAAGAAATATCAACCAGTTTGATTTTTTCTTTCTTCGGCTTTTCCACCTGTGCCTGATGCTGATCAAGCATTTGTGGCAAACGGTGCAGGGTTTGCGGGCCAAACACCATGTCCACATAGGGCGCACGTTTCTGGATATTGTCACCTTCCTGAGAGGCAACACAGCCACCCACACCAATCACCAGATCAGGATTCTGTTCTTTTAGCTTACGCCAGCGGCCTAAACCGCTAAACACTTTCTCCTGCGCTTTTTCACGGATCGAGCAGGTGTTCATGAGCAGAATATCTGCCTCATTTGGATTGTCGGTGAGCACATAGCCATGTGAATCACCCAGCAAATCTGCCATACGATGACTGTCATACTCATTCATCTGACACCCTTGAGTTTCAATATACAGCTTCTTTATTGAAACATCAGCGGTGTGCATTGGCTGGGTAACAGTGTTTTCTGAGGCAGCTTTTACAGCACTTGGAATGAATGTTTGAACCGTCATGCAGGCTCCTAAACAAGGTGGATTTAAACAAACCGCGGATTATAGCAGTATTTTTCGATGTGCGCAGAGAATAAAAAACTGAAAAAAATGGACACATTGTGGGTGAAATTACGTGAATCTTAATGAATATGAATCAGCAAGTTACATAACACAACAATAGTGGGAAGCCAGACTTATTACACTATGAGGGCAGGGCAAAACTGGGCAAATGTATTGATGAAGATGAATAAGCAACATGATTTTATAACAACCGTGACCAATAAACTGAATAACAAGAAAAACTTCCACCGTATTGTGGCGGTTGGTGGAATGATTGTGTGCTCTTCTGTCTATGCGCTGGATGAACAGTTTAACGATGCCCTGCGTGCGGCCAATAGCAGCAACACCGCCTTGCTGGATCAATATCAAGCTGCGATGCAGAATGATGTATTGGGCTATTATCCAGAATATTGGAAACTCAACACCAATCTCGGTTTTCAGCCTGCGTCCTCAATTCTCAGCTTTGCCCAACGCTACCCAAAATCTGCAATGGCTGAGAAGCTAGCGGCGGATTATGTAGAAGAAAAAGTCAAACAAGCGAATTTTAGCGAAGCAAAACCCGTTTTAAGCTATGTGACCAATCCAGACCAGGCCGAAAGTTGCGCGGTTGCGCAGGTCAGGGCACAGACAGGCGACAGTCTGGTTTATGCGGAATATAAAGATGTCTGGTTAGCCACCAATGCCCAGCCTGACTCATGCACGGGATTGGGGCGAATGATGCTTTCCAGCCCGCTTATGACTGCTCAGGACCGTCAGCAACGCTTGTGGGGACAGTTGCGCGCAGGGCAGTCGGGGCAGGCTATTGCAACCGCACAAACTATGGGGCTGAATCTTTCACTTGCCCAGTTGAATCAGATTCAGGAAAACCCATTGGGGTATTTATGGAGTGCGCCAAAAACCAATGATGCGGATTATGCCTATCTGATTTTTGCTCTGGGGCGTGTGGCTGACAGTGATTTAAGCAATGCCCTGGCAAATATCCAGCGCGCGGCTCAGGATACGCCACCGCCTGTACAAAAATATTTGTACCGTACCATTGGATATGTGGGTGGCACCACAGTGATGAAAAATGGTTTTAATCGTGAAGTGCTCAATGCCTACGACCAAAGTTATGGCTATCCGCTGAGCCCAGAGGAAGCCGAAATTTACGCGCGTCAGGCGATTCGTTTCGGTGCATGGGAAAGCTTGATTCGTGCGATTGATGCGATGTCAGTCACCCAGAAACAGGAAGATCGTTGGCAATATTGGTTGGCGCGTGCCTCTGAGCAACGTTCAAATGCGGCATCAAAACAGGCGGCGCAGCAGATTTATCGCAAACTGGCGCAAAGTGGTGATGACTATCATAACTTGCTTGCCAAGGATCGTTTGGGCGAGCGTTATAACCATCAACCCTATGATGAGCAGCCGAGTTCACAGGATATACAGCGTTTAAATCAAAACATCCATTTTAGACGTGCATTTGCACTTCGGGATGTGAATGCGCCAGCAAACTACACCAACAGGGAATGGAACTGGGCGGTTCGTCAGGCCTACTTGCAGCAGGATGATGGAATGTTGCTGGCCGCGGCAAAACGTGCACATGACATGGGTTGGTATGATCGGGCAATCTATGCGGCTGACCGTACCATCAACAAGCATAACGACACCTACCGTTTTGCAACACCGCACCGTAGCAATGTCACCAGCCATAGTTACAATGCTGGTATTGATCCTGCCTGGGCGTATGGTTTAATGCGTCAGGAAAGCCGATTTGTAACAACAGCACGTTCCAATGTTGGAGCGGGTGGCCTGATGCAGATCATGCCAAACACGGCCAAGTTGGTTGCCCGCCAAATGGGGGAAACCTATAACCCAGCCGCACTGAGCGAAATGAATACCAATATTCGCTATGGCACCTATTACTTGTCCATGATTCAAAGCCAGCTCAGTGGCAATGCGGTACTGGCAACAGCAGGTTATAACGCTGGTCCAAATCGGGCAAGACGCTGGCAGCCAGATTTCCAGAGCATGGCGGCAGACCAGTACACAGAAAGCATTCCATTATTGGAAACACGTGATTACGTCAAGCATGTCATGACCAATGCAACACATTATGGCGTGGTACTAGGGCAGGGTGCGCAATCCTTGCAGAAACGCATGAGTATCATTCCTGTGCGCAATGAACCCTAGAACACGAGATGTTTAATTTGAAACAATGAAGTTTTTGTATTTGATGAAATTGAAAAAAATATTCAAGCGATCAATGTTGTTAACCTTGCAGAGCCTGTTCTGCTACTTGGTTCTATCATTCAGTGCGCCATTATATGCAGCAGATAATAACGATCTGGTGGGTTATGTCATGCATATACAAATGACGCCTGCGGCTTGTGCATTGGATACATCGAAGCAGAAACAGCGAAAATGTCTGGAGGGTTATTCACTAACCATCTCTAGTCTGCTGCCAGAAGTGCCTGTCAATAAAAACTGTGAAACCAAGACTTCAGCAAAACTAAGCCCATTGCAGGCAAGAGTTGTCGCACGGGTTATGCCTGATGAAAACGCACGGGTTCAACTTTGGCAAAATGTTGGCGGCTGTGTCCCTATGAATGCCAGTCAGTATTTCAGGACGGTGATCAACTTTGCCGAGCGCCTGAAAATTCCTGCCGACCTGACCAGTCCAAATACCATTAAGGTGCAAAAGGAAAACCTGCGTCAGCAATTTGCCAAGCTCAATCCATCCCTGCCACCAAACGGAATCCGTTTTAGCTGTCAGGCTTCCAGATTCGATTCCATCCTGACGGAAATCCGTGTGTGTTACCAGAAAAATGGGCAATACAAACAATGTGCAAGCCATATTGTCACGGGCTGTCCAAACGAATTTACCATCAAGGGCAGCTATTAGGCATTTTTTCTAGCTTAATTTGTATTTTCTATCAGACTTTTGTTGAAATGCATTCTCTTTTACATGCATCTATGTTCGCTTTAGAGTACAATCTTTGCCGTTTATGATAATTCGGTTGAAGAACAAGAAAATTCAATCGTGCTAACGCATCTCACTGGAGAATATCACATGAAGCAACCCGTTCGTGTTGCCGTTACAGGCGCTGCTGGTCAAATTGGTTATAGCTTACTATTCCGTATAGCAAGCGGTGAAATGTTAGGTAAAGATCAACCAGTCATTCTGCAATTGCTTGAAGTTCCTGTTGAAAAAGCTCAACAAGCGCTTAAAGGTGTAATGATGGAACTTGATGACTGTGCTTTCCCATTATTGGCGGGCATGATCGGGACTGATGATCCAAAGGTTGCATTTAAAGATGCAGACTATGCGTTGTTGGTAGGTTCTCGTCCACGTGGCCCTGGTATGGAACGTGCTGACCTGTTGAAAGTAAATGGCGAAATCTTCATCGGTCAAGGTCAGGCTTTAAACGAAGTTGCCAGCCGTAACGTTAAGGTATTGGTTGTAGGTAACCCTGCAAACACCAACGCTTATATCGCGATGAAATCTGCTCCAGACCTTCCAGCGAAAAACTTCACCGCAATGTTGCGTCTTGACCACAACCGTGCGTTGACCCAGATCGCTCAGAAAGCGGGTGTTGCGGTTGCTGACATCGAGAAATTGACAGTTTGGGGTAACCACTCTCCAACAATGTATGCTGACTACCGTTTTGCAACTGCAAATGGCGAAAGCTTGAAAGACAAGATCAACGATGCGGAATGGAATAAAGATGTATTCCTTCCAACTGTTGGTAAACGTGGTGCTGCGATTATCGAAGCGCGTGGTTTGTCTTCAGCTGCTTCAGCTGCCAACGCTGCAATAGACCATATGCGTGACTGGGCGTTGGGTACAAATGGCAAATGGGTAACTATGGGTATTCCATCTGACGGTTCTTACGGTATCCCTGAAGGCGTAATGTACGGTGTACCAGTGACTTGTGAAAATGGCGAGTACACCCGTGTTGAAGGCCTTGAAATTGACGAGTTCAGCCGTGAACGTATGGACAAGACACTTCAGGAACTTGAAGAAGAACGTGCGGCAATTGCTGACATGCTAAAATAATTTATCTTTTTGATAAATTGAAAGCACTCTCCAGGAGAGTGCTTTTTTGTTGCGATAAAAAACAAAAAACAACAAGAAAATATAGACATACCTCTCCATGTAATCAGTATTTGCTGGTAGATTATTTTGATCTAGATAATGATGTGGAGAATAACAATGTTTGAACAACAACCAACGCTTAAGCTTTTATTTGAACAACTGGGACTTGAGGCGGATGATGCCTCAATTGAAAGTTTTGTAAAAACCCATCAGCTTGGGGCTGATCAAAAACTACATGAGGCTGAATTCTGGAGTGCTGGCCAGCGTGATTTCCTAAAAAGCCATTGGTATAAAGATGACGACTGGGCCATTGTGATTGATGAGCTTAACCAGCAACTGCATTTAGATAGCACTCAATAGGCACACATAAAAATAAAGCTCACATTAGTGAGCTTTATTTCGAATCAGGGTTTTAAACCATTCTTTCTCACGGGCAAGGCTAAATGCAGGGTGAACCTGTAACAGTTCCAGATCATGGTCTAAACAGGAGACATACTTTTTCAGCCAATGTTGGGTTAATGCCTGTTCCTTTTTCGCTGCTGAGGCATAAGCCAGAAAGAAATAAATCTCTAAGCTTTCGGTATAAGCCAAAGGTTTAAGAATTTGCTGAGTAATTAAGGCGAACCGTTGCTCCTTAGTCAATTCAAAATAAATCATATAAGCCTTTGCAAGGCATAAAGACAGATTTAAATATAGACTTAAAGGCATTTCTTCATATTCAATGCGAGCCTGTTCAAGTAGAACAATCGCTTCCTGCAAAAAATGCAACTGTTCCTGACGGACATGGCTCAGCAAGACCAGTTGCAAACGCAATTCAGCCCGCTCCAAAGCCAGTTCAGGGGTATTACCATTTAAATAAAGTTGGTCGGTTTCACCAATCCGTGCAATCACCTGTTTGGTTTCATTTGACATTTATCGATCCAAAATCGTCAGTTATACCGAGTTATATCGGGCTGTTTTTCGTAATTTAAAGGATTTAACCATTCCATATTGAGTTTCCACGTCGTAGCCATGCGGTGATGGATAAACGCTGTTGTTTCGATAATAGAACTTCGTGCAATAAATCACTTTGAAAGATTGCAAGGCGATTGGGTAGGGGCTGGATGATATGCCACTGATCATTCTTATCCTGCAAACGTAATTGACCACCCCAATCTTCCTGCCAGTCTTCATGTAAATAGAATACGGTTGAAATCATGCGGTCATTTTTCTGTTGTGGATTATCCCGATGCAGCGTATAAAACTCACCTGCGTGATAACAGGCAAAATGCGCCTCCACCTCTTTAATTCCCAGATAAAAAGCCTGATTCAAAACTTTGGATAAATGTTCCAGAGTCTGGATATGTTGTTGCGCAATGGGAAGTTGACCATCAATCCATAAAATATGATCGCTACGAATGTGACTCATCACACCATTCTGTACACCTGCCGCCCTGAACTGTTCCAGATGTAAACTACATTCATCTACCAGAGCCTGTACATATTCATTTGGATACACCTCATCAATCAGGGCAAATCCAGCATCATTTAAATCATCCAGAATCTTGTCCAGATTCCAGTGGCTTGGGAGGGAAGAAGATTGCATACAGTTCCAGTTCACGCTTAATCGTTTATAGGGCAATTTGAGGTGATCACATCAATGCTAAAGAATAGCCTCTATTTTCATGTTAAACTATCCTCTGAATTGAGGAATAATTGTCAACATGAATTACCGTCACCATTTCCATGCGGGTAACTTTGCCGATGTTATGAAGCATGTACTCTTGCTTCAACTGCTCACGCGTTTAAATGCCAAAGATAAACCTTATCGATATATTGATACTCATGGCGGGGCGGGCAAGTATGATCTATCACTTGCGCCAGCGCAAAAATCTGGCGAGTTCTTAACAGGGATTCATCGTCTGGTACAGTTGGGTGAAATGGAAAAACGCCAGGCACCTGAAGCCATTCAGGAATACCTGAAACTGGTGGAAAGCCTGCGTGCTGAAGAGGGCAAAGGCAGCTATCCTGGTTCTCCGTGGTTTGCCTTGCAGGCGATGCGTGAAATTGATAAAGCGACTGTGTTTGAAATGCAGCGTGATGTATTCCAGCAATTACGCCACAACATCCGTGATAAACGTATGGGCTTGCATGAGCGTGATGCTTATGAGGGTTTGTTGGGTGTTATTCCACCTAAAGAAAAACGTGGTTTGGTCATGATCGACCCACCTTATGAGATCGAGCGTAAAGATTTCCCACAACTGGTTGAGCTGTTGCAGACTGCCTATAAAAAATGGCCTACAGGCGTATTTGCGGTTTGGTATCCAATTAAAGACCGTGCCATGATCGAACGTTTTGAAAAGAAAATGTTCAAGACGGGGATTCGCCGTCAGTTGGTGTGCGAAATCTGTGTATGGCCAGATGACACACCAGTCGGGTTAAATGGCTGTGGTTTGTTGGTGATCAACCCACCCTGGAAGTTCTCAGAAGATGCGGACCAGGCTCTACAATGGCTATTCCCACATTTGCGCATGAGTGAAAATGGTGGTCACGCTGCGGTGCGTTGGTTGGTGGGTGAATAAGCCCACCACCGTCAAGATATTCTCGAGGAATTGAAAATAATGACAAATTCTCTTAAACCAGATTCTGATTTAGATAATAGAGACCATTCTTTCGATGGCATCACATTTGAAGTGGAAGAAGAAGAGCAGACGCATGAGGGACAGAAAGTAAAACGCCGTGGCATCTATCTATGGCCTAACCTGATTACCACTGCTGCACTTCTTTCGGGTTTCTATTCCATCATCGCAAGCATGAATGGAAACTTTAACCAGGCGATTTATGCCATTTTTCTGGCGGCATTGCTGGATGGTCTGGATGGTCGTGTTGCACGCGCAATCGGGGCACAAAGTGCATTTGGCGAACAATATGATTCACTGTCTGACCTATTGGCATTTGGTGTTGCGCCAGCAATTCTGATGTATAGCTGGAGTTTACATGACCTTGGCCGTATTGGTTTGGCATGTTGCTTTATCTATACGGCCTGTGCCGCATTCCGTTTAGCACGTTTCAATGTGCAGATTGGCGTGGTAGACAAGCGTTACTTTATTGGAATTGCCAGCCCGCTTGCAGCGGTGACGGTGATCTCAATGGTCTGGGTTGAACAGGATTTTCCATTCGTTTTTGACTTAAAGGATATCGTGGTTCAGGTTGTTAACTGTGTGGTTATGATTGGTATTGGCCTATTGATGATTTCAAATATCAAGTACTACTCATTTAAACAAATGGACCGCAAACGTGTACCTTTTGTTGTGATGCTGCCTGTGGTCTTGATTTTTGCCGCAATCACGTACAACATTCCAGTAGGAATCCTGATTGTATCTATTCTCTATATTCTTTCAGGCTTCGTAACCACTTTATTTGCCAAAAAGAATGATTCAAAAATAACAACCTAAAAAATGGAGGTTCAGTATGCCAATATTGATGAATAACAATCAATTAAAGCTTCTGAACCTGAATAAGACAGATGCTTTAACGTTTTATCCCCCAAAAGGCTTGTTCAAGATTGTCTATCAGGCCTTGATTTTGCCAAACTTGCCTGAACCGTTTCATTATCTCAACTTTATCAGCCTGATTGGGCAACCACGAATTCCTGTCTGTTATAACGCCAGCGCAATTGCGACCACAGCTATTGATACCGCAACTGTTTTGGTCAGTAGTAGTGTTGCCACTGTAGGGCATCTCAAAAGTTATAGTGCCAAAGAACAGTGTCAGTTTGAAATGGACCGTTATCAATTTTTAGATGTTGACCATATTCAGGCAGAATTTCCCAATTATTACTTTAAGCGTATTGATGAAGAATTAAGTTGTCAGCTTAAGGTAAATACCCATGCGGAAATAGAAAATCATTCAGCTTTACAATGGGGTGTAGCGGACTATTGGTATGCAAGATGCCAGTGTGAGGGTGAAATCACCTACAAAAAACAGAAATACCAAATTGAGGCACAGGGCATCTTAAAACATGCCAGGGCAATTTATTTACCTTTCATAGCCTTTAATTTTTTTACTTATCAAATTATTCAGGTGACTCCAGACTTACAAATCGTATTCTCAGAACTAAGAAACCAATGGAACAACATCGTTTTTTCAAGAATTGAGATTCAGTCTGCGGGACAGGAAACACGACTTTATGAGAAACAGGTCATTTTTGATGTGACACGGCTCTATCCTAAAATCCAGACACCGAATGGTCGGGAAATGTATTTGCCCAGAGAGTTTATTTGGCAGTATCAGGAAAATGATGAGGTTGTTTTTCATCTACAGGCACAAAGCCGAGGGGACTATAAATTTGGCTTGGCAGCGGGTTATGTGGGAAGCTTCAACTACCAATTGTTCTGGAAAAATGAAAATTATGAGGGTTCAGGCTATTGTGAATACATCGACTGTCGTCCCTTGCATTGGCAGGAAAAAAGTAAGACTGAACAAATAATGGACCAAATTCCACATTTTCAACCCTATTTGTGCAAGAAGTAGGCAGTTGTTGCAATAATTTAAAGAAAGGGGTTGTAAGGTATTTAGAATGATCTATAATGCGACTCCATCGGCGGTGCTGTTGATTGAAAGTTGTTTTAAATCAATTATTTAAAGTGGTTTAAAATAAAGTTGAAATTGATGGTTGACTTTAAAGAGATTTAGGGTAACATAGCCGACCTAGCTTGATGATGACGAATCATTGAGAAGATCATTAAGAGAATAGAAGAACAACTTGTGTGGATTTTTACTGATTGATTGATCGATATATTATCATTGATTGA
>NZ_KB849341.1:775120-943612 GCF_000368305.1 Acinetobacter sp. CIP 102129 | reverse complement strand
ATAGTTAAGTGGGAAACGATGTGGGAAGGCATAGACAGCTAGGAGGTTGGCTTAGAAGCAGCCACCCTTTAAAGAAAGCGTAATAGCTCACTAGTCGAGTCGGCCTGCGCGGAAGATGTAACGGGGCTAAAACTATGTGCCGAAGCTGCGGATGTAACTTTTAAGTTACGTGGTAGGGGAGCGTTCTGTAAGCCGAAGAAGGTGTATTGAGAAGTATGCTGGAGGTATCAGAAGTGCGAATGCTGACGTGAGTAACGACAAAACGGGTGAAAAACCCGTTCGCTGAAAGACCAAGGGTTCCAGTCCAACGTTAATCGGGGCTGGGTGAGTCGACCCCTAAGGCGAGGCCGAGAGGCGTAGTCGATGGGAAATTGGTTAATATTCCAATACTTCTGTGTAATGCGATGAGAGGACGGAGAAGGTTAAGTCAGCCTGGCGTTGGTTGTCCAGGTGGAAGACAGTAGGCATGCATCTTAGGCAAATCCGGGGTGCTCTATGCTGAGAGTCGATAGCAAGCTGTACTTGTACAGTGAAGTGGCTGATACCATGCTTCCAGGAAAAGTCTCTAAGCTTCAGTTACACAGGAATCGTACCCGAAACCGACACAGGTGGTCAGGTCGAGTAGACCAAAGCGCTTGAGAGAACTCTGCTGAAGGAACTAGGCAAAATGGTACCGTAACTTCGGGAGAAGGTACGCTGCTGACGGTGATGGGACTTGCTCCCTGAGCGGTTGGCAGCCGCAGAAACCAGGCCGCTGCAACTGTTTATTAAAAACATAGCACTCTGCAAACACGAAAGTGGACGTATAGGGTGTGATGCCTGCCCGGTGCTGGAAGGTTAATTGATGGGGTTAGCGTAAGCGAAGCTCTTGATCGAAGCCCCAGTAAACGGCGGCCGTAACTATAACGGTCCTAAGGTAGCGAAATTCCTTGTCGGGTAAGTTCCGACCTGCACGAATGGCATAATGATGGCGGCGCTGTCTCCAGCAGAGGCTCAGTGAAATCGAAATCGCTGTGAAGATGCAGTGTACCCGCGGCTAGACGGAAAGACCCCGTGAACCTTTACTGCAGCTTGACATTGAACTTTGACCTTACTTGTGTAGGATAGGTGGGAGGCTTTGAAGTTGGAACGCTAGTTCCAATGGAGCCGTCCTTGAAATACCACCCTGGTAATGTTGAGGTTCTAACTCTGCCCCGTAATCCGGGACGAGGACCATGTCTGGTGGGTAGTTTGACTGGGGCGGTCTCCTCCTAAAGAGTAACGGAGGAGTACGAAGGTGCGCTCAGCGTGGTCGGAAATCACGCGTAGAGTATAAAGGCAAAAGCGCGCTTAACTGCGAGACCCACAAGTCGAGCAGGTACGAAAGTAGGTCTTAGTGATCCGGTGGTTCTGTATGGAAGGGCCATCGCTCAACGGATAAAAGGTACTCTGGGGATAACAGGCTGATACCGCCCAAGAGTTCATATCGACGGCGGTGTTTGGCACCTCGATGTCGGCTCATCTCATCCTGGGGCTGAAGCAGGTCCCAAGGGTATGGCTGTTCGCCATTTAAAGAGGTACGCGAGCTGGGTTTAGAACGTCGTGAGACAGTTCGGTCCCTATCTACCGTGGGCGCTGGAAATTTGAGAGGATCTGCTCCTAGTACGAGAGGACCAGAGTGGACGAACCTCTGGTGTACCGGTTGTGACGCCAGTCGCATCGCCGGGTAGCTATGTTCGGAAGGGATAACCGCTGAAAGCATCTAAGCGGGAAGCCTACCTCAAGATAAGATTTCCCCGAGGCTTTATGCCTCCTAAAGAGCCGTTCGAGACCAGGACGTTGATAGGTTGGGTGTGGAAGCACGGTGACGTGTGAAGCTGACCAATACTAATTGCTCGTGAGGCTTGACTATACAACACCCAAACAGTTGTTGTATTCAAGATAAATTCAATACACAACTTGATTTAGTGTGAAAACTAGTTAAAATGCTGAACACAAAGTTAGACTCAATATCTAATCCGTTAATAACTCTTTGGTTCGTAAGTAAGGCAGACATGAAGTGAAAACACAACATGATCAATAAGACCCCAAAACACCACAACAGTTTGCTGGCGACAATAGCAAGAGTGAACCACCTGATCCCTTCCCGAACTCAGAAGTGAAACCTCTTCGCGCTGATGGTAGTGTGGCGTTTGCCATGTGAGAGTAAGTCATCGCCAGCTTTTAAATACTAAACCTCCCAACCAATGTTGGGAGGTTTTTTATTGCTTAATAGGATAAGAATACAGCTATAGCAATTAGCAAAATTTAATATCACTCGTACTCAATAAAATTTAGAATAGAAAAATTTCTAGTCAAGAGTATTATTCAAATGGCAACTAAGTTAGATTGATCCTAGCCAAAATAATGGACAGCACGTCCCTCTAAAGATAACGTAACTTTAATCTTTGGAGATTCAAGAAATGGCTAAACGTTTTAGTCCCGAATTTAAACAGCAAGCGATTGATTATGCACTTTCAAACTCCCACGAAGCTATAGCTGCAATCGTCCAGAAATTAGGTGTGGGTTATTCAACCTTAGACAAATGGATTCGTGAAGCCAATCCAGTGGGTTCAAGCAAACGTCAACTTTCACCAGAACAACAGCGGATCGTGGAATTAGAGAAAGAAGTCAAACAGCTCAAGGAAGCCAATGACATCTTAAAAAAAGCGCATGTGTACTTTCTAACAGATCATGCCAAGAAAAGTACACGGTAATTCAAGATCTAGATATGAATGAAGTCACCGTATCTTCTGCCTGTAAATACCTAGGTGTCAGCACTTCAGGCTATTATGCCTGGCGAAAATGTCAAGCCAATACGGCACAGAAATATAATGACTTAAAAGCCGTATATTGGCATCATCATGCACGATTGGGTGCACCTTCATTAGTACATGACATGCATGATTTAGGTTACAACATGAGCGAACGTACTATTGGAAGGATGCTAAAAAAGCTTGGTTTACGTAGCAGGATTGCACGTAAATACAAGCATACGACTGATTCAAACCATCGTTTGCCTACAGCACCCAACTTGTTGGATCGCCAATTTACAGTTACTCAGCCTAATAAAGGCTGGACAACAGACATTACCTATATCCGCACTAAAGAAGGTTGGTTGTATTTATGTGTGATGCTAGATTTATTTAGCCGTCGTATCGTGGGGTGGCAAACCAGCCATCGAATAGACCGCCAGTTGGTGTGTGATACGTTTAACTATGCAATGGCTCGTCAGGGTTATCCAACTGGTGTTATGGTACATTCAGACCAAGGTTCACAGTACTGTAGTCGTGATTTTAGAGCGCTGTTACTGACAAATGATTGTACTCAGAGTATGTCTAGACGTGGAAACTGTTGGGATAATGCAGTGACTGAAAGCTTCTTTCATACATTAAAAGGTCATGTGGTACATGGCAGTGTGTTTTCGACTCGAAAAGAAGCGAATGCTGTCTTGTTTGACTATATTGAAATTTATTACAATCGGATCAGAAGACATTCTGCAAACGGCTGGTTAAGTCCAGAAGCCTTTGAACAGAAATATATTAAAAGTTTAGAGGGGCTGGTTGTCCACGATACTGTCTAGGATCAGATATACAAAATTGGATTATTGATTCTCTGAAAAGAAATAATGGTAGTGCTTACTTGGTTCAGGTGACTAAAGATATTTGATTATTCCATGAGACTGATCTACGGAGCTCAGGAGATTTATTTTATCCATGGCAATATGATATGCGTTGGGCCGCTAATGCTTTACGTAGGAATGGTATTTCAAAACCTACTGATGTATCTCCTCTGAGAATTTGGGAACTAGTATAGGCGTGAAAGGAAATGCAATATCTCAAATGTCCGTTTTGTATTTATGATCAGAATGAAATGACTTTAAAATTATCTATTTTTTGTGATAGTCGGTATGGTCGAGTTTTTACCTATCACAATGGAACACAATCTTATTACTCTACAAGAGGAGTTCATAGTTTATTAAAAATGTAGAGTTCGATGAGTAGGAATAATTTCTTATAAAAATTAAAGCAGTGGGATGAATTGAATATATTTTTTAACTTTTAATTTTGCCAAGCGCTTGCTTGGTTTTGGTGGTTTTGATACCTTAGTGTTCATTAAATATTCGAAAAAAATGATCAATAATTGCCAGGAAGCAAGCATGCAACTTAATCCCCTATATTATACTGAGCAACATTTAGCCTTTGCTGAGAGTGTTAGGCGCTTTACTGAAAAAGAAATTAGCCCTTTTATCAATGAATGGGATGAAGCTCAAACCTTTCCTCGAGAGCTTTATAAAAAGGCCGCAGATATTGGTCTGCTCGGTGTTGGCTTTGATGAAAATTATGGTGGTATTGCAGGAACGGATGCATTTTATATCTTGCTTGCTTCGGTTGAATTGGCAAAGTGTGCATCAGGTGGTTTAGCTGCATCATTGCTTTCGCATACTATTGGGACACCACCAATTCAGCATTTTGCCCAAGAGGAGCTAAAAGCTGAGGTCTTGCCACAAATTTTGTCAGGCGAAAAAATATCGGCATTGGCCATTACTGAACCCAGCGGTGGTTCTGATGTGGCAGCCCTAAAAACCAAAGCAGTTCGGGATGGCGACAATTATATTGTCAGTGGTGAAAAGACCTTTATTACATCAGGTATTCGCGCCGACTATTATACCGTTGCAGTGAGAACCGATCCTAATGCCAAAGGGGCAAATGGTATTTCTATGCTGTTGATTGATGCGCATAGTGAGGGCATCACCAAATCCAAGCTGGATAAAATGGGATGGTGGGCATCGGATACAGCACATTTGCATTTTGATAACGTGCGTGTGCCAGCCAGAAACCTGCTTGGTGCAGAAAATATGGGCTTCTTTGTGATTATGAACAATTTTAACATGGAGCGTTTTTTTCTTGCTGCAAGTAGTTATGGCTATGCACTGGTCTGTTATGAGGAAGCCTTGGATTGGGCGAAACAGCGTCAGACTTTTGGTAAGCGTTTGATTGATCATCAAGTGGTTCGACATAAGCTGGTGGATATGGCAACACGTTTAACCTCAACCCATGCCCTGTTGGAAGATACAGCTTATCGTTTGGCCAAGCCTGAATTACAGGGCAATCAACTGATTGCACAAATTTGTATGCTCAAAAATGTGGCAACACAAACCATGCAATTCTGTGCCGATGCTGCAGTACAAACACTGGGTGGTATGGGCTTTATGAGGGGTACAAAATCTGAGCGAATTTATCGTGAAGTGAAAGTGAACATGATTGGTGGGGGTGCAGAGGAAATTATGAAAGACCTTGCCAGTCGCCAACTGGGTTATTAATCGAAATTTTTTAGGGCTTTAGATCATGAGAAGATTGGTTTAAAGCCTGATTCATACAACAACAATGAGTTAAATAATAATTTAGGAAAAAGAGCATGGATGGTTTATTCAACCCGATTTATTACACAGCAGAACATCGGGCTTTTGCAAGCAGCATCAAACGTTTTGTAGAAAAAGAAATTTCACCTTATGTTAATGAATGGGATGAAGCTGAAACGTTCCCACGAGAGCTTTATCAAAAGGCTGCAAGTGTCGGTTTGTTGGGCTTGGGTTTTGATGCTGAACATGGCGGCATTCCTGATGCTGATGCTTTCTATGTGATGTTGGCAGCGATTGAAATGGCAAAAGCGGCATCAGGTGGTGTGCATATTTCCCTGATGATTCATAGTATTGGTACACCACCGATTCATCATTTTGCTCAACCTGGAATTCGGGATCAGGTGATGCCTCAGATTATTGCTGGCGAAAAAATCTCGGCTTTGGCTATTACTGAACCAAGTGGCGGTTCTGATGTGGCAGCCATTAAAACCAAAGCCGTTCGAGAGGGTGATTACTATATTCTGAATGGTGAAAAAACCTTTATCACTTCAGGAATTCGGGCTGATTATTATACCGTTGCAGTCAAAACCGATCCTCATGCTAAAGGGGCAAAAGGCATTTCCATGTTATTGGTCGATGCCCATAGTGATGGGATAAGCAAATCACCGTTAAAGAAAATGGGCTGGTGGGCATCGGATACCGCACATTTACATTTTGACAATGTCAAAGTGCCTGTTAGCCATTTATTAGGCGAAGAAAATGCAGGTTTTAAAGTGATTATGAACAACTTTAATATGGAGCGTTTTTGGTTGGCGGCAATGGCGTATGGGTATGCGTTGGTATGTTATGAAGAGGCATTGGATTGGGCAAAACAGCGTCAGACTTTTGGCAAGCGTTTGATTGACCATCAGGTGCTTCGGCATAAACTGGTGGATATGGCAACGCAACTGACCACAACGCGGGCATTGCTGGAAGATACAGCCTACCGTATGGGACAGAAAGAGTTACAGGGAGCAGACCTCATTGCACAAATTTCGATGTCAAAAAATGTAGCGACTCGTACTATGCAATTTTGTGCGGATGCTGCTGTGCAAACTTTGGGTGGAATGGGTTTTATGCGTGGAACGAAGTCCGAACGAATTTATCGTGAAGTCAAAGTGAATATGATTGGTGGTGGTGCTGAAGAAATTATGAAAGATCTAATCAGTAAGCAGCTAGGCTATTAATACCTCCATGACAAATAAAAAGTGCGGTTAATTTCCGCACTTTTTATTTTTTATTTTCAAATTTATTCGAGTTCAGCCAATTCTTCTAAAGAAATCTGGCGGATTTCAAATATAGGTTGTTTTAGAAATGAATTTAGTGCTTTGATATCAATAAATTTTATGTTGTCGAGTGCAATACCCTCGATACTGTCTTTTTCAGCATCGTAACGAATATCTGGAGTTTGTTCGATAAACTGTTTGAGTAATAGTGGACTATCGCTTAACTCTGCAAGGGGTTTGTCCATCAAAGCTTCAAACTCATAGTCCATCGCATAAATATTGGACTCCCAAGAAACATCACCAAAGTTTTCATCTTGACTTGAAATGATGCTGCCAGTTTCATAGCCACTAAAATAGTCTTCTTCAGAGTTAATCCAGAGTACATAGCAAGGTTGTGATGCATCAACTTCCAATAATTGGTACCAGACAATACCTGAGATTTTAGCAAATTCAAAAGCATCATCTTCATTCAATTTAGGAATTTCACCATCATCTATATTAAAAGTTTTTCCTGTTTTTTCTAAAATTAAAGCTTCAAGTTTTTCGTAGATTTCATCATCTGCTTCACCATTGCCAATATCATAGTTACATAGTTCATCATAGTATAAGCCTTCAACGACTAATGATTTGTATGCCTTTTCTGCTTCAGCTTTATCTGTATAAATCTGCTTGATCGCCCCAGTTGAAACACAATTAGTCAGATGCCATTCATCATTGTAAGCAAAGTCGTTTTGACGAATAACGTATTGGATAGTACTCATTTTTATTTCCCCTTAAATTAAGCGATTTTCATTTTTAAGTCTTGCAATTTGGCTGCACTTGGCGGGAAGGTCATCCCATTGTCCATCCAGAGTTCAAAACGCATTGGATTGAAAAAGAAGTCTGGACTAATATCAAAATCAATAAATTTAGCTTCGCTTTTTCCCATCATTGGAAGAATGGTATTGATAAACCAACTATTGTGAGTGATCAGTAAAGATTTTAGTTGTCCTGTCACTGATAATGGCGAGAGTAGTGTTGCTGATAGCTTTGGGTCATCAATCACATCTGAGTGGAATTTTTCGAGGCGTTTAGCCAGTCCATCTGTGGGAATATCCTGCATGGCTGCAACAAAATCGCCAATAGTTGGAATAAAACGATGGTGGAAATCCACCAGTAAATGATCTTTTTCGCACAGGTCTTTGACCTCGATACTTTTACCCGCACTATTTTCAAAATGATGTCCAAAAATCGGAATGATCACCTCTTGAACTCCCCAAAAGGTATGCAAAATACGATGGCGGTTGTCGGTACAAAGCATTTTGGTGCTGTCGATGAGCGCATGAATATCAATATAATCTTCAAGCTCGCCCCCACGACGTTTCACTGAAATATTGGCATGTTGAACTGGATTCATTTTTACTATTTCTTGTAATCTTTTGATGTTTAAGCAGAATAGCAGTTTTTAATTTGAACGAGAATAGAGCAAATTGGTTAGGCGTTAAGTTGTGTCGTTTGTTTTATTAAAGTAAAAGTCATCATTTAACTGAATTATTTTAACCATGTATTGCTGATAGTTTGAATATATAAGTGGCGGCAGCGCTGAAGAAATTATCAAAGACTTGATTAGTAAACAGTCTGGTTACAGATATTTATATTTGGGAGACTATCTTATTAACTCAATCCAATAGTTTCCTTTCCCTTCTGGATGAACTGCTATATACCAAAGTGATGAATCTTTAGCATATACGAAAATTTGAAACCCCTGATCCTGCATTTCCTTTTTTGTACCATGATTTACAGTACTTATTTTAATTGGAATTGCACCTTGATCGCTAAAATACTTTAGGTCTGTTGGTGAAAAAGTAAAAGAGCCGTTACCTTTATTCAAGTCTAGATCATTTGTTTCAACAATATTTTTTGTACTGGGCGGTAAAATTGGAGGTAACCAACCGCGTTCAAAAGCATGTTCAACTTTCGCATGCCGCAAATCTGTAAATTTGGTTGTAACGATATCATCTGTACAACCGAGTATTAGGCTGGAAAGTAAGATTATAAATGTTCGTTGCATATATTTTGCTCAAAAATATAAGAGGAAATTATTCATTATTTTAGTGCCATTTCCCAAACCATTTCAGTCAGTTCATCCACTTTGACTTTACCATCTGGGTTATACCACGTGACCGACCAAGAAATAGAACCACCAACCAAACGTCGCCAGATAAAGGCATCATGCTTAACCTTGCCTTGGGCACGTAATTTCTCAATCACATCCAGCCAGATCTGCTCATATTCATTACGCATTTTAAGCAGATATTCCTGTTTCTCTTTAGAGAGGGCAAACCATTCATGTACCAGTACAGCCATTGCTGCCCCTGTATCGCCCGTAATTGAAATCAGTTCAGCCTTGATCAAGTCGCGTAATTGTTGTTCAGGATCATTGGAGCGTTCAGCCGCCTCTTTTAAACGGGCAAAGTTATAGATAATGGTTTGCTCCATTACCGTGGCGAGAATATCATCTTTACTTTTAAAATGATGAAATAGACTGCCTGACTGAATACCAATAAACTCACCGAGTTGGCGAACCGTGGTTTTATCATAACCCTGTTTATAAAACAGATAGGCGGCACCAAGCAGCAAGCGTCCACGTGGACTATCGTCAAAACATACAATTTTAGGTATTTGCTCAATTGAAGTTGCGATCATGCCAGTCTGTCTATCCTATTAAATCTAGTAAGCATTGTAACAAAATTCATTTCATGAATTGTCTTATCTTTTTATAACAAGCATTTGCCTGAGTTTGTCTATTTTTGCCAATACAGCATATCATTATGCACTTTACAAACCAAGCACTTGCTTGGTAATGTTAAGGCGTTTTTAGCAATAACAATGAGAAAGCTCATGACAAGCGTCAAACAGCATGACCAGAGGGTAGTCAAAATTGGGTGTGCATCAGGGTTTTGGGGTGATACCAACACAGCCGCATTTCAGTTGGTCCATCTGAGTGATATTGATTATCTGGTTTTTGATTATCTGTCAGAAATTACCATGTCGATCATGGCCAAGGCGATGATGACCGACCCAAGTCATGGCTATGCACTGGATTTTGTCAGTCGTGTCATGTCACCGCTTATCAAAAAAATTGCAGAGAAAAAAATAAAAGTCATTAGTAATGCAGGGGGTGTTAATCCTTTAGCGTGTCGTGATGCCTTACAAAAAATAATTGATGAAAAAGGATTAGATTTAAAAGTTGCAGTGGTACTTGGTGATGATGTACTGCCTAAACATACTGAATTACTTAAACAAAATTTTCAGGAAATGTTTAATGGTGAAGCTTTGCCTGCGCATGTTGCCAGTAGCAATGCCTATCTAGGAGCCGTTGCGATTCGTGATGCCCTGGACTTGGGGGCGGATATTGTGATTACGGGGCGTGTGGTCGATTCGGCGGTTGTGCTTGCACCCTTATTACATGAATACAAATGGTCACTCGATGATTATGACAAGCTCGCACAGGGTTCATTGGCAGGGCATGTGATTGAATGTGGTGCTCAATGTACAGGTGGTAATTTTACCGATTGGCGCTTGGTGCAAGGCTTTGACAATATGGGCTTTCCAATTGTTGAAGTAAATGCTGATGCTTCCTTTATCGTGACCAAGCCACAAGGTACAGGTGGATTGGTTTCGACTGCGACTGTAGCAGAGCAGATTGTTTATGAAATTGGTAATCCACAAGCCTATCTCTTGCCTGACGTGACTGCTGACTTTAGCCAAGTCCATTTAGAACAGGTGGGTGAAGATCGGGTTAAGGTGATGGGAGCTACAGGTCATGCACCAACAGGGCAATATAAAGTTAGTGCAACCTATGCCGATGGTTATCGCGTTCTCGTCAGTTTCTTGATTGCAGGTCGTGAAGCACCTGAAAAAGCCAAAACTATTGCTGATGCGATTTTGAATAAATGCGAACGCGTCTTGGCTCTGCGTTCAGTCCCACCATTTAGTGAAAAATCCGTCGAAATCCTAGGCATTGAAAGTACCTATGGATCTCATTCTCGAATTCAAGAAAGCCGTGAAGTGGTGGTCAAAATTGCGGTCAAACATATGTTTAAAGAAGCATGTATGTTTTTTGCTTCGGAAATCGCCCAAGCTTCCACAGGTATGGCGCCTGCATTGGCAGGGATTGTTGGTGGTCGCCCTAAAGCATCGGCAGTGGTGAAATTGTTCTCTTTCCTGATTGATAAAGATAAAATCAATGTTGAGGTGGACTTTGCTGGACAACGTCATGCAGTACAGATTCCAACAGGTTTAGTTCCACAAGAGATTAACCTGCATCTAGTGGGTGAAGTTGCAATCTATCAAGGTGATGAAATTGAAGTGCCGTTAATTGAAGTGGCACATGCGCGCAGCGGCGACAAAGGCAATCACAGTAATATCGGAGTGATTGCCCGCAAAGCAGAATATCTACCTTGGATTCGGGCAGCCCTGACGGAGCAAGCCGTTGCAGAATATATGCAGCATGTTTTAGATGCTGAAAAATCAAAAGTCATTCGTTATGAATTACCAGCCATGAATGCAATGAATTTTATGCTGGAAAACGCACTAGGTGGCGGCGGGATTGCTAGTTTGCGTATTGATCCACAAGGTAAGGCTTTTGCACAGCAATTATTGGATATGCCAGTGAAAGTACCAGCACAACTGTTAGAAAAATAAGTAAAGGATGTAAATCACATGAGTTACCAATCAATTTTCAGGGCAGATGCATTTGCTGACAAAGTGATTGTCGTGACAGGCGGAGGTTCTGGTATTGGTCGTTGTACCGCACACGAATTGGCTTCTTTGGGCGCTCAGGTGGTGATCACAGGGCGCAAAATTGAAAAGTTAGAAAAAGTCAGCCAAGAAATTTTAGAAGATGGTGGCAAAGCCCATTTCATCGTCTGCGATAACCGTGATGAAGCACAAGTCAAAAACATGATTGCTGAAGTGATTGAAAAATTTGGCAAGCTCGATGGTTTAGTCAATAACGCTGGTGGGCAATTTCCATCTGCACTTGAAAGTATTTCTGCCAATGGCTTTGATGCTGTAGTACGTAATAACCTGCATGCAACTTTTTACCTGATGCGTGAAGCCTATAACCAGTGGATGGCAAAACATGGCGGTAGCATTGTCAATATGGCTGCTGATATGTGGGGCGGTATGCCAGGAATGGGGCATTCTGGTGCAGCACGTTCGGGCGTGGACAATCTGACCAAAACCGCTTCAGTTGAATGGGGGCGTTCAGGTGTTCGAGTCAATTGTGTCGCACCAGGCTGGATCATTTCTTCTGGTATGGATAACTACAGTGGTGACTTTGCCAAATTTATTATTCCAAGTTTGGCTGGCAATGTGCCTTTAAAACGTATGGGAACTGAGTCTGAGATTTCTTCAGCGATTTGTTACTTACTGTCTGATGCTGCTGCATTTGTTTCAGGGGTAACATTAAGAGTTGATGGTGCTGCTTCACAAGGAACACGGATGTATCCGCTCGCAGATGCAACCAATAGCCAGTCTTTTAATGGCTTCCATCGAGCATTTATTCCTGATGTACTCAAAGATCAGATTGGAAACGCAGAGCAACACTCTGCCCAAGCGCAAGATGCGAACAAGGATTAAATTATGACTATTCTTCAATCTGAAATTGCAGTCGGTAGTGAACAATACCAACAAAATCGAGATGCTTTATTAAGCCAAATTGCAGAAGTGCGTGCCGTACAGCAAAAAGGTATTGATAAGTCTTATGCAGCAAAACCCAAATTTGATAAGAAAGGCAAAATTCTTCCACACGAACGGGTACGTTTACTTCTCGATGCTGATTCACCTTTTGTGGAGTTATGCGGTCTCGTTGGCTATAACATGCATGATGATAAAGATGGCTCTGAAGCGGGTGGTGGTATTATCGCGGGAATTGGTTTTGTCAGTGGCGTTCGTGCGTTGGTTACTGCCAGTAATAGCGCAATCAAAGGCGGTACGATGTCACCGATGGGTGTACAGAAAACCTTACGTTTACAGAAAATCGCACTTGAACAAAAACTACCGATTGTGACCTTAACGGAAAGTGGTGGGGCAAATTTAAACTATGCAGCCGAAGTATTTACTTATGGTGGTATGACTTTTGCTAATCAAGCACGAATGTCTGCGGCAGGGATTCCACAGATTTCGGTGGTGCATGGTAATGCCACCGCAGGTGGTGCATATCAACCAGGTCTATCTGACTATGTGATTGCCATCCGTAAGCAAACCGAAATGCTGTTGGCTGGCCCACCATTATTGTTAGCAGCAACAGGTGAAGTTGCAACGGCTGAGGAACTCGGTGGTGCAGAAATGCATACCCAAGTGTCAGGCGTGGCGGAATATCTGGCTGAAAATGATGCTGATGGCATTCGTATTACCCGTGAAATTTTTGAGCATCTGAACTGGAAAGAACAAACCAAAAGTCTCGATCAAGACTACAAGGAACCTCGTTATTCAGCAGAAGAACTGTTAGGCATTATTCCACAGGATCCAAAGCAACCTTTTGATATGAAAGAAGTGGTGGCACGGATTATTGATGATTCTGATTTTCTGGAATTTAAACAGGAGTACGATGCTTTAACCGTTTGTGGTTGGGCAAAAATGGGTGGGGTACATATCGGCATTATCACCAATAATGGACCAATCACACCGCAGGGGGCGGTCAAGGCTGCGCAGTTTATTCATCTGTGTGAACAAACCCAACGACCACTTTTATTCTTGCATAACACCACGGGTTTTATGGTCGGAACGGATGCTGAACAAAACGGCATTATCAAGCATGGTTCCAAGCTGATCCAAGCGGTTGCCAACGCGACTGTGCCCAAAATCTCGATCATTGTTGCTGGTTCTTATGGAGCAGGTAACTACGCCATGTGTGGACGTAGTTTATCGCCCAACTTTATCTTTGCTTGGCCAAATTCACATGTGGCGGTGATGGGTTCAGCACAGGCAGGAAAAGTGTTGCGTATCGTGGCTGAGGGGAAACAGAAGGCTTCAGGCATGGAGCCGAATCTACAGATGCTAGATTTTCTGGAACAAAGTACCTCAATGAAACTGGAACAGCAATCAACTGCATTGTTCAACACTGCAATGTTGCATGACGATGGCATTATTGATCCTAGAGACACACGTAAAGTATTGATCTTCTTATTACAGACCATTTATGAAGCACAGCAACGTGAACTAAATCCAACTCGTTTTGGCGTTTCACGTTTCTAATTCAATACAAAATTTAGGCAATAAAAATATTTAGGACAAAACCATGAAATTTACCGCAGAGCATGACGCTTTACGCCGTACCGCACGTCAGTTTGTAGAAAATGAACTCAATCCATTTATTCCAGAATGGGAACAGGCAGGGCGTTTCCCAATTCACGATGTATTTAAAAAAATGGCAGACTTGGGCTTACTGGGTATATGTAAACCTGAAGAAAATGGCGGCTTAGGTCTGGATTATTCTTATAACCTTGTGGTGGCAGAAGAATTAGGGCGTGCGGCATGTGGTGGTGTGCCTCTAGCGATTGGTGTGCAAACCGATATGGCAACACCAGCCCTTGCCCGTTTTGGTAGCAAGGAACTGAGAGAAGAGTTTCTGAATCCTGCCATTCGTGGTGAATATGTAGCATCAATTGCAGTTTCAGAAGTACATGCAGGTTCAGATGTCGCCGCAGTTAAAACCACAGCGAAAAAAGATGGTCATGATTATGTGATTAATGGCAGCAAAATGTGGATTACCAATTCACTGCAAGCAGATTTCTTCTGCCTGCTTGCCAATACCTCTGATGACAAGCCGCATGTCAATAAATCGATGATTATTGTTCCAGCCAAAACCGCAGGGATTAGTTTTTCAGAACCATTGAATAAGCTAGGAATGCGCTCCACCACAACGGCTCAAGTTTATTTTGATAATGTCCGTGTGCCGCAACGCAATCTGGTGGGTGCTGAGGGTATGGGCTTTATGATGCAGATGATGCAGTTTCAGGAAGAACGCATGTGGGCATGTGCCAATGCAGTCGGTGGTCTGGAAAATGTGATTAAACAAACCATTGATTACACCAAGCATCGTACTACTTTTGGACAGCCACTCATCAATAACCAATATGTGCATTTCCGTTTTGCTGAGTTGATGACCGAAGTTGAAGCCCTCAAAGCATTGACTTATCAAGCCTGTGAGCAGCATATCGCAGGGGAGAATGTCACCATGATGGCTTCGATGGCAAAACTCAAGGCAGGACGTTTAACCCGTGAGGTGGCGGATAGCTGCTTACAATATTGGGGTGGCAATGGCTTTATGTGGGAAAACCCAGCGTCTCAGCTCTACCGTGATGGTCGCCTTGGTTCGATTGGCGGTGGTGCGGATGAGATCATGTTAGGAATTATCTGTAAGTTGATGGATATTCTGCCGAAGAAGCAGAAAGGGTGATCTAGGGTTAAGTTATATTTTACCTATAACAATAGTTTTAAAATCTTTATAAAAACATCATCAAGTTGATGAGATTGATATAGACGCTGTGGTGCGTACCGCCAAAGCTAATCACGCGTGATAATGCTTACTTTACAAACCAAGCACTTGCTTGGTTTGTAAAGTGGAGATATATTGTGAAGTATGGCTGGGTTGATGTGAGGGGCTGAGGTCATGGTCATCTGGGCTATAACAATCTCATATATTGGGCAAGGATCTTTGATTCAGGTCATGCTGCCGCGTGATCATCTGGTTGCGTATGATGTTGATCCTGTATAGCTAACCTTTGATTAAGAATGAAAAATTAGGAATAAAATGAGTAGTCTGGATACTTTACAAGTGGATGACAGCATCCAGCTTGAACAACAAGGCGGTATTTTAACGCTATGGCTGAACCGACCTGAAAGCCGTAATGCCATGAGTCTAAACATGGTCAATGCCATTCAGCAGATCTTTGCTCATATTGCCGAAGATACCTCGATTCGTGCCGTGATCCTGCGTGGAAAAGGCGGGCATTTCTGTGCAGGTGGAGACATTAAGGATATGGCAGGCTTACGTGTTGAAGCTGCCAATGCTGGTAGCCTACAACCCTATATTGATTTTAACCGCCGTTTTGGTGCCATGATTGAACAGGTGGATCAAGCACCGCAAACTGTTGTGGCGATTTTAGAGGGTGCGGTATTAGGTGGTGGTTTTGGCTTGGCTTGTGTTTCTGATGTAGCGATTAGTCGTGATAACGCCCAGTTTGGTTTACCTGAAACAGGTTTGGGTGTGTTACCCGCACAAATTGCTCCTTTTGTGGTGAAACGAATTGGACTGACCCAAGCGCGTCGTTTGGCACTGTTGGGCTTACGTTTTAATGGTGAAACCGCGTTAAAGCTTAGTGTAGTGCATGAAGTGGCTTCGGATGAGGCAGAGCTTGAACAAAAACTTGCTGAGACCATCCAACAGATTAAACGTGCTGCGCCGTTGGCATCCCGTACCACCAAAGCCTTATTACATCGGACCTTAAATGAGTCTTTAGACACTTTGCTTGATGATGCTGCACAGCAGTTTGCCCAAGCGGTTGGTGGGGCAGAAGGTCAGGAAGGCACGATGGCCTTTATTCAAAAACGTTTGCCAACTTGGGCAATGGATGAGCAGTGATCAGCAAAGCATTGCTTTGCCACTGCGCAAGAGTGATCAGCAAAGCACTGCTTTGCCACTGCGCAAGAGTAATCAGCAAGGCGAAATGATGCTTTGAGAGAGAATAAAAATGGCTTTTACAAAAGTTTTAGTGGCAAACCGTGGTGAGATTGCCGTTCGGGTGATGCAAACAGCGAAAGCAATGGGCTATCAGACCGTTGCCGTATATTCAGATGCCGATGCCAATGCACGCCATGTTCAGGTTGCAGATGAAGCAGTGTATATCGGAGCGTCTAAAGTTTCAGAATCCTATCTGTCGATTGCCAACATTATTGCAGCCTGTCAAAAGACAGGTGCCGATGCGGTACATCCTGGCTATGGTTTCCTGTCTGAAAACACTGATTTTGCACAGGCATGTATTGACCACAACATTAGCTTTATTGGGCCGACTGCACCTGCAATTGAATTGATGGGGAGCAAACGTTTATCCAAGATTGCCATGATTCAGGCAGGTGTGCCGTGTGTTCCTGGCTATGAGGGTGATCAGCAAGATATTGACTACTTGGCTGAACAGGCAGAGAAAATTGGTTTCCCTTTAATGGTCAAAGCTTCGGCAGGTGGTGGTGGACGTGGTATGCGTTTGGTACACCAGTCGGCTGATTTGTTGGAAGCCTTAAAGACTGCGCGTTCAGAAGCAGAAAATGCCTTTGGTTCAGGTGAGTTGATCATTGAAAAAGCAGTGATTGCACCGCGCCATGTGGAGATACAGGTATTTGGTGATACCCATGGCAATTATGTGTATCTATTTGAACGCGATTGCTCGATTCAACGCCGTCACCAAAAAGTGGTGGAAGAAGCTCCGTGCCCAGTCATGACCCCAGAACTACGCCAGAAAATGGGCGAGGCTGCTGTTGCTGCCGCTAAAGCCTGTGATTATGTCGGTGCGGGAACGGTTGAGTTTTTACTAGACCAATCGGGTGAGTTTTATTTCCTTGAAATGAATACCCGTTTGCAGGTGGAGCATCCTGTCACAGAAATGATTACAGGGCTGGATTTGGTGGAATGGCAACTGCGTGTGGCCAATGGCGAAACTTTGCCATTACAGCAACATGAATTGACCCTAAATGGCCATGCGATTGAAGTGCGTTTATATGCGGAAGACCCACGTCAGGACTTCTTGCCACAGACAGGAAAAGTGTTGCGTTGGCAGCCTGCTGCGTTGCCGAATGTGCGTATTGATCATGGCATGCTGGAACAGGGTGAAATTAGCCCATTCTATGACCCAATGGTTGCCAAGGTGATTGCCTATGGTAAAACCCGTCAGGATGCCATTCGCTTACTGGCAAGAGCAGTTGATGATTGTGTGTTGCTGGGTGTAAACAGCAATAAACAGTTTTTGGTGAATTTACTGCGTCATCCGATTATTGTGGCGGGTGATACCAATACCGCATTTATCCAGCAGCATTTTCAGGATGATGTTAGCCTGCATCAGCAAAGCCTGAATATTGAAACATTGGCGGTAGCTGCGGCGTTGTTTACCCAGCACAATCAGTCAAAAGTTTCTTGGCAAACAGGTGTTTCAATCCCGTTCCCACTCAAGCTGAAATATGCAGACCAGCAATTACTGCTGCATGTCCAAACCAATCACCAGCAAGTGAAAGTGGAACTATGCGACCAGCAAAGCACGGTGGATGTGGTTGAAATTAGTGATGATCAGATTATTTACAATGTGAATGGTGTGCGCCGTAAACTAGATTATGTGCTTGATCAGAATCAGCTTTATTTAGATGCGGGCAATGGCAATCTTGTCATTGAAAATACCACTTATGCGGCTCCAGAGGCTGCTGAGGTGGTGGGCGATGGTAAAATCCGTGCACCAATGGATGGAGCGATTGTGAATCTGTTGGTTAATGTGGGTGACACCGTAAGCAAAGGCCAAACCTTGCTGGTCTTGGAGGCCATGAAGATTCAACAACAGATTAAGTCTGATGTGGATGGTGTGGTTGATGAACTGATCGGTCAGGTGGGACAGCAGGTGAAAAAACGACAATTACTGTTAAATGTCACGATTACATAAAGCGTATAAATTAAAAAGCTAGGTTCCACGCCTAGCTTTTTAATAGCTTTTCAACTGAGACCAATGAGTTTGTTGAATTTCCTTTCGGATTAATCAATAAGTTAAGGATTAAGCTTGATCAGCGGCAACAATCGCGGCACTGGCCTGTTTTAAACTATAAAGCAACTGTCCGAGTAGAACATCCTTATTACTCAGCGTCACCATGACCATCGGATGATGTGGTGCAGGGATAGAGGTCAGGATTGCCTTGCCATTCTCCGCATCGAGGGTGATGCTTTGACATCCAGTCAACTGGATTTCATTCAGGAACGCACTGACCATTGCCAGAATGGAACTGCTGACAGCAGCAAGCTTGGTACTGTTATAAGGATTCTTCTTATAAACGGAAGCCAGTTCAAATCCATCTGTTGAACAGAGCATGATGTAATCAATACCCCGAATGTTCATTAAAATATCATTGGCCTGGCCTTTCGCCATTTGAATGAGTTCTTTGGGCGCCGTACGTTGTTGACTCGGGATACTGAACATAATTCTTCTCTTTATAAAGCGATTAATTTGTTGCTTTTAAATTGACTTCTAATGCTGCAATCAGTGATTCAATCATGAGCAACACATGCTCCTGTTTACGGGCATCAATAAAAAACAGGGGATATTGATAGTCGTTCTGTATCAGCCACTCCCGATAAATAGAGGTAGTATGTTCCTTGTTTTCATCCACATGCGTAATACCAATCGAAATATTCTTGGTATAGTCCTTAAACGTGTCAAGATAGCCCTCAAGTTCTTCAAGGGGAACCTTGCTGTTATGGTCGACTAATAGAATAACACCTAAAGCACCCTGACAAATAACAGGCCAGATAAAGTCAAAGCGTGATTGTCCAGGTGTTCCATATAAACCAATCTTTACCCCATCATCTAATGTAATTTCACCATAATCAATACCAACTGTCGTTTGCATCTTATTATGGGCCTGACTATCTGTATTGAGTGCTTCGGTGGCAAGGACTGGAATTTCAGAAAGGGACTTAATCGCTTCTGTTTTACCTGCACCCATGCTTCCTGCAAACACAATTTTATATTGTTGAAGAATCATATTGTTCCTTAAAGTCCAAAGCGGCGTCTGATTTTGCCGAAAAATTTATTCAGAAGACCTTGCTGTTCAGCGGGTTGTACAGCAGTTTCAGTTTGTAAATAATGGCTTTCTGAAGCAGGGATAATGCCGCCGTTGTTGGAAACAATGCAGGCAGCAATAAACTGTTGAACCGTTTGAATGGGAAGTTTTAATTGTGTGGCGACTTGGGAAAGTTGAGCTCCTTGTATAAAGCAGGCTGAAAGTTGCAGTGTAATTTTTCGATAATTATTTTGTGTTGGCTGAGGCCAATACTCAAGTTTATAGTATTCACTTTCCTCTGGTGCTAAACGCTGAAATTCCAGTGAATGCCAAAACAGGTTCCATAACCAGTCCTGTAAATTATATTCGACCCTGCGAGACACTTTGGTGAAATCTGAAGTGGTCGCAAACTCATAGTTAAAACTGTGATTGGTCTGGGTCTGGGTTCGTGTTGGCTCTAGCCAGGCAATCTGGCTACGTGTGTCAATAATTGCCAGAGTGCCATGATCATCAAAAAGATGAAGTCGGGCATTTTCTGGATTCAGCATGTTGGCCAGAAACTTTTGGCTGACGGCATTATGTTGTGAACCAGTCTTTATTTTAGTCTGCTGTGATTCCTGACTGGCCTGATTGGATAGATAACTTAAAAGACGAAGATGAATCCATTTTTTCAAGGCATCGGTCTGTTGAAAGGGTAAGTAAATTGTATTGTGTTCTTCTATATTACAAGTTCCTTGCCCTTTGGAAACCTTTAAGCAGGGAAGTTGTTTTTGTTCTAAAATACGTTGAATGCCTTCAGTATCAAAAAAATTTTCATTTATGAGTAGTAAGTCGATATTTGGATGGGCAATGTTAATCCAGTTAATGCCAAATTCATGAGGTATTGTTTTTCTAAGTTCTATTTTTAATTCATCTGAAACTTTTAAACTTATACCCGAAATCGCGATATTAATGCAATGTCCATTCATAGTATCACTTTAATAATTTATAAAATATTGGACTGCACAAAACTAGTCTTTATAATAGAGACTAATAATAGACCGCTTGTATATATATTTATCTTCTTATTATAAATAAAGAAGATGAAAATATATACAAGAAGTCTAATTATATTAAATCATTGTGTAATTGCCAATTAAGCAAAGTCTAACTCTTTTTCAAATGTTTTTAACTCATGTCGAGCCATTGCCAGATTAGATTTAGTGCGGTCCAATACCAGATAAAGGAACAGGTTGCCATTGCTTTCCAGAGGGCGGATCAAGTGATATGCCTTACCAAGGGTGATGAGAATATCTTCAATATCATCATTCAATTTCAGTGAGTTAGTAACACGGCGTTTTGCTCGAACAACCTCAGTGTTACCCGCAGCTGCCAATTCTAAATCAAGTGTGCCCCCACCTTGAGTTGCCAGCGCCAAACCGCTTTCTGTATCTACCAAAGCCGCGGCAACGAAACCATCAATATCTGTCAAGCTTTCTAATGAAATTTTAGCCATGATTTTATCTCTACTAATACATCTTGTTTATGAATTTATATTCTCTACTTTTGTTTTTGATGAGTTTTCAAAAGTAGATAACCTTATTTATAGGAAACTCTTTTATGAAATCAATAATACTTTGAAATTATTGCAATCACAGGAATGCTAATAATTGACAATTTTTCTCAAATAAACAGGTCAAAACACCGAATAAGGGTTGAAATTGAGCTTTAATGTGATTTTATTCATATAAATATTGAAAATATAATGCTGCTTTTGATTGTAAATAAATGTAAATATATTTCTTGTTAAACTGTATTAAAACATATTTTATGAAATTTAAATTTATTATAAGTGTATGATAAAGAAAGTTTTTAAACTTTCTTTATCAATTATTGTTTAATTAATGTGCAAGTAATTGACTGTAAGAATAATACATGAATAGTAAAATGACCAATGCAATGACTGGGGAAAGTAGATAGGACCAGGCTGGAACATCTGGCTGTTCAACCTCAATTTCTTCAGTGTGATGGATGCTAGGTTGTGCCTGATGAACCATTTGATTGAACTCCTGCATGGTGGTTTCCAGTGAAATATCTTGCTGCTCAACAGGTTTGGAGCCTTTCAGTTCGGTGAGCTGGTTAGTTGACCAAACCCAGTCTTCTGCCTGTCCAGACAAGTGCTCGATTTGTCCAAGCAAAAGCTCTGTGAGTCCTGTTTGTCCAAAGCTTCCTGTCTGGTCAAGTTGATTGAGTTCAGTAAACTGTAGACTCAATACCTCTGAGATACTGGGCTCTAGCTCGGCTGGGCTAAGTGCAGATTTATTATGTTTGGAGGTAGTGAGGTGTCGGGCAATTTCCTGAATATAAAGCGGGTCGGCAGCCTTGATTTCATGATAAAGTTTTTTTGGGTCTTGTCTCCAAATGCTAATCAGTTGTCCTAGTGTCAGCACATTGACTTCATGAATATAAAATTGCTTTTCTTTGGGAGAATACTGGCTAAAAAGCTGTGGTTTTTGAAGCTTAATTTGTTCGGAAAAGTATTGAACTAAGTCGAATGCCATCGTCTATTTCCTCGTTTAATCTAAAATTCTAAGAGAAGGTTTCTTTTTACTTGGTTCTGCTTCTTTTTTTGTTTCACTCGCCTGGGCAACATGTGTATCTTCAATGTCCGCATATTCAGCTGGGTCGAAAAATAAACCCTGTCCATTTTCTTTGGCGTAAATTCCCAGCATCGCCCGAACAGGCACATAAATTTCTTTTGCTACTCCACCAAAACGTGCCGAGAACGTAATGGCTTCGTTACTCATGTGCAGAGCATGGATTGCATGTGGGGCAAGGTTCAGAACAATTTGTCCATCTTTTACGAACTGTACTGGAACATCGGTATGAGGTTGTGTGGCATCAACCAATAAGTAGGGGGTCAACTGGTTGTCACAAATCCATTCATAAATGGCGCGGGCAAGATAGGGACGTGTTGGGGTAATGGTTATTTGCTCAGACATAATTAAAAAACTTATTAAATCGTAGAAATGAAGTCATTGTAGCTGTTTTTTTCTTGGGCTGTCATTGATTTAATAAAAGATGATCGGCTAAAGATGCGCTGGCAATACAGCAAAATTGGACGGCAGTGTTGTGGAGGAAGTTCTATCCCCATGCTTTTTAAACGCAGGAAAATGGGTGCAAGCATACAATCCAGAATAGAGAAATTTTCAGACATGAAAAATGGAAAATGCTGAAATAAAGGGGTCAGTGAGATCAGGGTATCTCTCAATTCTTTCTGTGCCTTTTGTTTTTGTGTGGGATTGAGTGTGTCTGCGTGACGGAGCATGTGGTCAGCCAGTTGAAACCAGTCCTGTTCAAAACGCCAGATATATTGGCGCTGCTCAGCCCGCGCCATTGGTGCATCGGCATAGAGCTTATTCTGGCGATAACGGTCATCAAGATATTCTGCAATCACGTTTGCCGAGAAGAGTTTTAGATTTTGCTCAATGAGCATTGGCAACTGGTTGTATGGATTCAGGTCGGCTAAGTCTTCATCTTCATGGTCGGTAATGATGAGCTGATACTTGATCTGTTTTTCAGCAAGTAAAAAACGAATCCAGTGTGAACGGAAATCATCTGCATGACTATAAAGCGTAATACCTTGAACAGGCGTATTTTCAACCGATGACATATCACAAAGCTAGAGATATAAACGGATTAGCATACTAAAAAAATGCTGGAAAAGCATCTTTGTGACACTAAAGTGCCCAGAAATAAAAAACCTCGGAAAAATCCGAGGTTTTTTGTCCAACTCAATAAATGATTAACGTTTAGAGAATTGAGGACGTTTACGTGCTTTACGTAAACCAAGTTTCTTACGTTCAACTTCACGAGCATCACGAGTAACGAAACCAGCTTGACGAAGAGCAGGTTTTAAAGTTTCGTCAGCAGCGATCAACGCACGGGTAATACCGTGACGGATTGCGCCAGCTTGACCACCGATACCACCACCCTTAACAGTGATGTAAAGGTCATATTTTTCAGTTGCTTCCAAAAGCTCTAAAGGCTGACGCACAACCATACGAGCAGTTTCACGACCGAAATATTGCTCTAAAGTACGATTGTTGATTACGAGTTTGCCTGTACCAGCAGATAAGAAAACACGTGCAGTTGCGGTCTTACGGCGACCTGTACCATAATTAGTAGCCATGTGCTGTATCCCTTAGATGTCCAAAACTTGTGGCTGTTGAGCAGTATGAGGATGCTCGCTACCAGCGTACACTTTCATCTTCTTGATCATCGCGTAACCAAGAGGACCTTTTGGCAACATACCTTTTACAGCACGTTGGAAGATTTCTTCTGGTTTGTGTGCAACTAATTTTTCAAAATTAGTTTCACGAATACCCCCAGGGAAACCAGTGTGGCGATAGTATTTCTTATCAAGTGATTTGTTACCAGTCACCTGAACTTGTTCAGCATTGATTACGACGATGTAATCGCCAGTGTCAACGTGAGGGGTATAAGAAGTTTTGTGTTTACCGCGTAAACGACGGGCGATTTCAGTCGCAAGACGACCTAAAGTTTTGCCAGAAGCATCAACAACGTACCAGTCGTGTTGAACTTCAGCTGGCTTAGCGCTGAGAGTTTTCATTAACCACTACCTATTATAGTTGGTTTGGGCAAGGAATCACCCAAACAAAAGGAGACCGAATTCTATATGAATTTGAAAAAGTGTACAAGAACAATTCGATGAGGATGCCATATTTTGCTGTAAAGTGACTGATTTTGTAACTATGGCGTCATGAATTTCAGACTACATTATTTCCCTTGTGACAGTATGGGATTTACCCTATCATTTTTATATCAATTAATTGAAATAAATAGAAGTATCTAGCTCTCTTGGGAACCTTTTATGAAACTGTCGTTTGCCACAAAAATTGCTGTAGTCAGCCTGCTAATTGGCGTTTGCTCTACACAAGCAAACGCACGGCGACTATATAAGTGGGTGGACCAGAGCAGTGTGACCAATTATTCTGAATTTAAACCTAAAGAAGGGACAGAACGCAAGCTGGAAGTTTTGGAAAGCCGTGGTAATGATCATGTTGATCCAGCGATGGCGGTAACCGCAGAAATGAAACCGATTGAGATTCCTGTGGATATGGTCAATCCAGCCAGTTCACCTGTGGCAACCAATCCCAATTCGCAAACGATTTATAAACAGGGAGTCATTGCTGAGCCTTATACGCGCCCAGCAAGTGCTGTGGTGCCAACCCAGCCAATCATTGAGAAAAAAGAACCTGTCACCACACAACATCAGTTAATTAACCCTGAAAAACAGGGAAGGACTGCAATTGCAGAAAGAGCAGCGAGTACAGTTGTGGGAAGTGTAGAAAAAGCGAAAAAGGAAGAGCCAGTTGTGGCGGCTGTACAACCAGAGAAAAAAGTACAAATCAAGGTCAATCCGTGGACACGTACGGTGGATGCTGTTCCATCAAATTTGGTGCCTGAAAACCTACCTCGAACATTAAGTGGTAATCCTGAGAAGTAATCGCCATACTGAGTGTGATAAAGCTTGGAAACTCGGATGATTATGCTTCCTTTATATGTCACATCAGGTGAACCTGCGGGGATTGGTCCTGATATTTGCTTAAGTTTGGCTGGGCGAGTGGATGAGCGCCCAGTGGTGGTTTTGGCGGATATGCAGATGTTGCGGCAGCGGGCAAAACAACTGGGCAATCCTGTTGAACTGGTTGCATATCAGGGACAGGAGCAGTCAAGTCTGTCAGGACAGCTTTTTGTGGAGCATATCCCTTTAGTTGAACCTGTTGAACTAGGACAATTAAATCCCGCCAATGCGGCTTATGTGATTGAGCAGTTACGACGTTCAGCCGAGTATGCGATGTCTGGACGTAGCGTGGGTGTTGCAACGGCAGCTGTGCAAAAATCCGTGATCAATGATGCAGGCATTACCTTTAGTGGACACACAGAATATTATCAGGGGTTTGCGGGTGTTGAGCGTGTGGTGATGATGTTGGCCACCAAAACATTACGGGTTGCTCTGGCTACGACACATTTACCCTTGCGTGATGTACCTAATGCGATTACCAAACAACGCCTGCATCAGGTGATTGACATCCTGATTCATGATTTAAAAACAAAATTTAAAATAGCCAAACCACGAATTTTGGTCTGTGGTCTAAATCCGCATGCAGGTGAGAATGGTTATCTGGGACGGGAAGAAATAGAGATCATTAATCCTGTGCTGGAAACCTATCGCCAGCAGGGGATTCACATCAGTTTAAGTTTGCCCGCCGATACATTATTTACCCCTGATCACCTCAAAGAAACAGATGCGGTGTTAGCCATGTATCACGATCAGGGCTTACCTGTGTTAAAATCACAGGGCTTTGGTGAGGCGGTAAACATTACATTAGGCCTGCCATTTATTCGAACCTCTGTCGATCATGGTACGGCACTTTCTCTTGCAGGCACTGGACAGGCAAAATCATCGAGTTTGCATGTTGCGGTTGATTTAGCACTTGATTTAGCCCATCAGTGAGTGATGGATAAATTATTCACGTTGGAATTATTATGTATCAAATTAATGCCCTAAACCCTAAAGATGAAGGGCATCAGGCTCGAAAACGTTTTGGTCAGAACTTTTTGCATGACCAGCGTGTGATTGCCAAAATTGTACGCTCAGTGAATCCACGTGCGGGCGATAATATTGTCGAAATCGGCCCAGGTTTGGCTGCGCTGACATCGCCTCTTATTGGGGAATGCGATGCGCTCACAGTGGTTGAACTGGACCGTGATCTGGCAGCAGGCTTGCCTGCTCGCGTGCCACATCCTGAACGTTTGATCATTGTTGAAGCAGATGCCTTAAAATATGATTTCACCCAGTTGTTTCAGGCAGGCCGTCCACTACGTGTCGTAGGAAATCTGCCCTATAACATTTCAACCCCACTCTTGTTCCATCTGTTAGAGTTTGGTGACAAAGTCAAAGACATGCATTTCATGTTGCAGAAAGAAGTGGTTGATCGTATTACCGCTGTGCCAAATACCAAAGAATACGGGCGTTTATCGGTGATGATTCAGTATTTCTGTAAACCAACCTTTTTGTTTGAAGTACCACCAGGTTCATTCAATCCACCACCGAAAGTGACTTCTGCGGTATTTCGTTTGGAACCTTATGAGACCAAGCCAATTATTGCAAAAAATGAAAAAGCTTTGGCACGTTTGGTCAGCCATGTATTTACCCAGCGCCGTAAAACCTTGCGTAACAGCTTAAAAGGCATGTTGGTTGAAGAGGGTTTTGAGAAAGCAGGTGTGGACCCGATGGCGCGTCCAGAAACCTTGAGTCTGGCTGATTTTGTTGCATTGTCTGATCAAATGGTGTTTTAAAATGTCCAAGCGCTATAATTATGTCATTGGTGATGTGCAGGGCTGCTTTGAAGCCCTGAAAGCGTTATTAAAAGAAATTCGCTTTGATCCAGATCAGGACTTTTTATGGTTTGCAGGTGATTTGGTTGCACGTGGCGAAAACTCAGTAGGTGCCTTGCGCTTTGTTAAAAAGCTGGCTGATCGAGGCGCTGCTGCAACCGTTTTAGGCAACCATGATTTAACCCTGATCGCCTGCGCGCGTGGCTTGAAAAAAATCAAGGACAAAGACCGTACACAAGAGATTATTGACGCAATTGATGGTGATGAATTGATTGATTGGCTGCGTAAACAGCCTCTAAGTTTATGTCCGAATGATCATACCTTGATTACCCATGCGGGTGTGCCTTGTATTTGGTCGGCAGAACAAACTGTGCAGTTGGCAAGCGAAGTGCAACAGGTGGTTGGGCATGACGATCTTAGGGTATTGGATGCTTTCCTTGCAGAAATGTATGGTGAGCAACCTGATCTTTGGTCAGATGATTTGAATGGGCAGGCTCGCTTGCGTTGTATTACCAATTATTTAACCCGTATGCGCTTAACCAATGCGGAGGGTAGGCTGGAGTTTGAGTTTAAGGATGCACTGGATGCACCGATGCCAACAGGCTTTCAGCCGTGGTTTGAGTTTGAGAGTCAGGCGGCCAAAACCCACCAATTAATTTTTGGGCATTGGGCGGCGTTGCAGGGTAAAACCATTAGCTCTCAAATTCAAAATGTTGATGGTGGCTGTGTCTGGGGGCAGCAACTGGTTGCCTTGCGTTTAGAGGATCAACAGTTGTTTAAGGTGGATAATCCGTTGGCTTAGTAAAACTCTGAATTATTTTTTATTGCTCCGCTTGATGTTTAAGTGCAGCATTTTCGTTTTTTAAAGCTGTCAATAAACTGTCATACACTGATCATTAAAGTGTCAAAAAATATTTATAAGCTAAACGCATGAAAATAACGACACAAATGGATGGCGATATGCAGAGTACATACGCGACATCTCTATTAAAGCAAGATCAGTTTCCTGAAAATTTTAAATTCTATTTTAAAAGGAAGCAGCAAAAAGATCAGTCTTATGAACGATCCGAGCTGCGGGATTTGGTTCGTCCACGTCTTAGAATCGCAATTGTAACTGAAACATGGCCACCAGAAATCAATGGTGTGGCTTTATCCATGATGCAGTTATGTCAGGGCTTGCAACGTCTTGGGCATAAAATACTGCTGGTTCGTCCAGTTCAGAAAGAAACCTGTGCGGAATTCCATCCTGAACAGGAATGTCTGGTGCTGTCCCAACCGATTCCAAAATATCCAAGCCTGCAATTTGGCTGGCCGCAATATCTAAAGGTCACCAAAGCTTTTGAAAAGTTTTCACCTGATGTGGTGCATATTGTGACTGAGGGGCCATTAGGACTCACTGCATTACAGGCAGCCAAAGCAAAGAAGATTGCGGTGTCTAGTGGCTTTCATTCGCCTTTTCAGGATTTTAGCCGCTTCTTTGACCTAGCCTTTCTGGTTAAGCCCATCCAGCGTTACTTAACCTGGTTTCATAACAGTACCGATGTGACCTGTGTACCGAGCCAGTATACCGAACAGGCACTGCGTGGTTTTGGCGTGACTTGTCCATTGGTTGTGGTTGGCCGTGGTGTCGATACGGTACGGTTCTCCCCCAAACATCGTTCCCAGCGACTGCGCCAACAATGGTGTGTCGATGCTGATACCCGTGTGATGCTGTATGTCGGGCGCTTATCACCCGAAAAAGAAGTTGATGTGCTGATTAAAAGCTTCCATGCCTTGCAGGTCCAGCAGGGTGTCAATATCAAGTTTGTGATTGTGGGTGATGGGCCTGACCGTATCCGACTCAGCAAGATGACCACATCCAAAGACGTAATCTTTATGGGAAGTCTTGGTGGGCATGAGTTGGCAACAGCCTACGCAAGCGCAGATGTTTTTACCTTTGCCAGTCAGGCGGATACCTTTGGTAACGTGGTGCTGGAGGCAATCGCCAGTGGTTTGCCCGTGATTGCCTATGACTACGTCTGTGCACACCAGCACGTCAAACACAATATCACAGGATGGTTGAGTCCTTTGGGTCATACAACCGACTTGATCCAGTCCATTTGCCGTTTACCCGCGCTTCCTCAATTGCGGCAAATGGGTTTGCTGGCTAGTGAGAGCGTACAGCACAGCAGTTGGCAGTTTCCTGTACAGCAACTTGAACAAGCACTTTATCAGGTGGTGAAGGAGTCTCCCATGACCTCTACCTAAACTATTCTCAACAAGAGGAGAAAAAGTATGAAATTTCAAAATGCAAAAATAAAAATGCTCGATCTCGATTTAAAAGGCTGCGTATATCTCAATCATCTCTCCCAGACGCAAGCAGTTGCCCTGTTTTTTAAAACCATCAGTCGTTTGGGAGATGGACCTTTTTGGTATGTGATGCTGCTGTCCGTATGGATCATGCAGGGGTTGGCATACGGTCTACAAATTCTGTACCTGATTGTGGCAGGTTCAGCAGGCACCTTAATTTATAAATTCCTCAAACACAAAACCACACGTCCAAGACCTTACCAGGTCCACCAAGTCATTGTTTTAGGTGAACGGCCACTGGACCATTTTAGCTTTCCATCAGGACATACCCTGCATGCGGTGATGGTTACGATAGCCTTGGGCTATATTCAACCCATCTTATTATTGTTGATGTTGCCATTTACGATTCTGGTTGCATTGTCACGAATGATTCTTGGGCTACATTATCCAAGTGATGTGATTGTGGGGGCGATCATTGGGGCATCGGTTGCAAGTACAATCATCGTGCTGGCACCGAGCTTTAATATTCTTTTATAAATATAACAGTAAATTTTGGGGTGAATTTACCGAAACAGCACTATCCCTTAAATCTGCTGATTTGTTAAAGTAGGCTAAATCACATTCATTACACTCAGGTTGTTATATGGGCTTACGTTGGACAGATACGATTGATATTGCGATTGAACTCTTGGAGGCGCATCCAGAGGTTGATCCACAATGGATTCGTTTTACCGATTTACACGCATGGGTCTGTGCCTTGCCTGACTTTAGTGATGACCCAAACAAGTCAACAGAGGGCTTGCTGGAAGCCATCCAAATGGCATGGCTGGATGAGGTTCGATAAAAATTCATCAGAAATTAGCGAACTTTTACAGATTCAAGCTGATTATTGGTGCTGACATCGGTATAATGCGGCAAATTTTTTTAATGTTTAGACCTAGATTAGGGAGCCAATCATGGCAATTGAACGTACTTTATCAATCGTAAAACCAGATGCAGTTGCAAAAAACCACATCGGTGATATTTTTGCCCGTTTTGAAAAAAATGGCCTAAAAATTGTTGCAACTAAAATGAAACATCTTTCTCAGGCAGATGCTGAAGGTTTCTATGCTGAGCACAAAGAACGTGGTTTCTTTGCTGACCTCGTTGCATTCATGACTTCTGGTCCAGTGGTTGTTTCAGTTCTTGAAGGCGAAAACGCAGTTCTTGCTCACCGTGAAATCTTGGGTGCTACAAATCCTAAAGAAGCGGCTGCTGGCACAATCCGTGCTGACTTTGCTGTAAGCATCGACGAAAACGCGGCTCACGGTTCTGATTCAGTTGCTTCTGCTGAGCGTGAAATCGCTTACTTCTTTGCTGACAACGAGATCTGCCCACGCACTCGTTAATCCAAAGCATTCAGGCCAGATAAGTGGTATACTGCTTATCTGGTTTTTTATTTTCTTATAGATCGGTTTGTGTAAATAATGCACAGCCTTTTCTAGCGTTGACATCTTTTAGGTAAATTCACATGAGTTCTGTAGCCGTAGTTTCATCAGAAAATCTGGATGAAAAACAACAGTCCTGCGCTACGCCTGTGGTTCAAGCTACTGCTGCAAAAGTGAACCTATTGGGCATGTCTCGTCCTGAACTGGAAAAATTCTTTGAAGACCTGGGCGAAAAGAAGTTTCGTGCTGGTCAGGTAATGAAATGGATTCACCAGTATTTCGTGACTGATTTTGCTGAGATGAGCAATATCTCAGGCAAGCTGCGTGAAAAACTGGAAAAGATTTGTGAGATCAAGGCACCTGAAGTGGTGCACCGCAACTATTCCAAAGACGGTACACGTAAGTGGGTGTTCCGTGTTGGCGATGGCGAGGGTTCCCTGGTTGAAACCGTGCTGATTCCTGCTGAAGATAAAACAGGTGCACGCAAGACCCTGTGTATTTCTTCGCAAGTTGGTTGTGCGCTGGATTGCTCATTCTGCTCTACAGGCAAGCAAGGTTTCCAGCGTGATTTAACCCCTGCGGAAATTATCGGTCAGCTCTGGATGGCAAACTATTCCTATATGGAAGATGTGCCTGTTGCTGAGCGTGAACGTACTGTAACCAATGTTGTGATGATGGGCATGGGTGAGCCATTGCTCAACTATGATGCTGTCCTGAGCTCCATGCAGTTGATGCTGGATGACTTTGCCTATGGCATGTCCAAGCGCCGAGTGACGCTGTCAACCTCAGGTGTGGTTCCGAAAATTGACCAGTTGGCGCAGGATATTGATGTGGCATTGGCGATTTCACTGCATGCCCCAAATGATGAGCTACGAAATGAGCTTGTTCCAATCAATAAAAAATACCCATTACAACAATTGATTGCTGCATGTCAGCGTTATCTGGCCAAAGATGGCAACGAAAGTGCTCGCCGTCATGTCACCATTGAGTATGTGATGCTAGATGGGGTCAATGACCAGCTTGAACATGCACAGCAGTTATTAAAACTATTGAAAAACCTGCCAAGTAAAATCAACCTGATTCCATTTAACCCGTTTCCACATGCGCCTTATGGGCGTTCAAGCCGAAACCGTATTATTGCATTCCAAAAAACTTTGTCTGATGCGGGTTTTGTGTGTACGATTCGTCAGACACGTGGCGATGATATTGATGCTGCCTGTGGTCAATTGGTGGGACAGGTGGCTGACCGTACCCGTCGTGCCGAACAGTGGAAAAAGAAAGTGGCGCAGCAACAAGAAATTTTGCGCACACAAGGATAATACTTGAGGGTAAAGCGTTGAATACAACTCGACCAAAAACGATTATAGCAAGTGCTATTGTATTTACTGTCTTGGGCCTGGGTGCCTGCCAATCAAACACACTGAAAAAAGACCCTGAAAAAGGGGTGCAGGTGCGTACCCAGCTCGCCGCAGAATATATTCGTACAGGTGACTTGGATTCAGCCAAACGCTCCCTTGATCAGGCGTTGAAAGTCGATTCCCGTGATGCAAAAGCCAACATGATGATGGGCATATTGCTGCAACAAGAGGGCAGTAAACCCAATATGGAAAAAGCGGACGCCTATTTCAAGCGTGCGATTTCCTCTGAGCCTGACAATGCACAGGCCCGTAATAATTACGGTACATATTTGTACCAGCTGCAACGTTATAATGATGCCATTGAGCAATTTACCCGTGCGGGTGCAACCCTGGGCTATGAGCAGCGTTATCAGTCGCTGGAAAATCTGGGGCGGATCTATTTAAAACTGGGCGATGTTGCGAATGCTGAAAAATCATTCAAACAGGCGCTACAGGCGAATCGAAATGCCACCATCTCCATGTTAGAGTTGGCGGAAATTTTCTATTTGCAGCAGAATAATAGAGATGCATCACAGCTTTATGAACAATATGTTCGTAATGTGGGGCAGAAGAATCAGGGTGCCCGTGCACTCTGGATTGGTATACGCATTGCTCGAGCCAATGCGGATCAGTTGGGAATGCAGGTGCTGGTCAATCAGATGCGCGCCTTGTTTCCTGATAGTCCAGAATATCAACGTTATTTGCAATTACAGTACAGTACTGAGGCCGTATGGAAATAAATCCAAATTCACATCAGCCAACTGGCTCAAACTCACTTTCGTCATCGTTGGGAAATATTCAACGACCTGGTGAGTATTTGCGTCAAATTCGTATTGCACAAAAGAAAGAACTTGATGAGATTGCAAACGTATTGAACATGCCTGTCAAAACTCTGACTGCATTGGAGCAGGATGACTACAAGTCATTGCCTGAGGCGACGTTTATCAAAGGATATTACCGTGCCTACGCAAAATTCCTGAATGCGGACGCCAGCGCCATCATCCAGCGTTTTGATGAAATCTATGTCAATGACACGGGTCTCAAGGCAAATCATGCCCTGAGTAACTCACCAATCAAGACCATGGGTAAGCTTGCTGGTTCGAAAAGTCTGCGCAACCGTAAATGGTTGAATCGTATTGCTATTTTAGCTACTGTTTTAGTCTTAGGTTGGTTGGCAGTGATGGCTGTACAAAATTGGACATCTAGCCAGAAAGATGAGGCGGATGTGCCTAAAATCACCAACTCGGATGTTGAGATTCTTCCAATGGGGAATAGTGTTGCAACAACGGGTGACCAGCTTGTATTGAATTTTAGCCGACCAACCTCTGTGCATATTGTTGATGCAACAGGTAAAGTGCTGGCTACAGGTCGTCAAGCATCTACATTAACTTTGAGTGGTGAATCACCATTCCAAATTCGTTTAGATGATGCAACCGCTGTATCCTTGACCTTAAATCAGGAACAGATTTCCTTATCTCCATATACTGTCAATGGAAAAGCAGATTTCCGTTTGTCTCGTTAACGCCAAAGAGTAGAGCTATACGATGATTGTGAACCCCATTAAACGCCGTTTGACTCGAAAAATTCGGGTAGGTTCGGTGTATGTCGGTGGTGATGCCCCGATTAGTATTCAAAGCATGACCAATACCGAAACCTGTGATGTTGATGCAACGGTTGCGCAAATTCAGCGCTGTGCCGATGCAGGTGCCGACATCATGCGTGTTTCTGTGCCTTCAATGGAAGCGGCGGAGGCGTTTGGTGCCATCCGTAAGCGTGTTTCTGTACCATTGGTGGCAGACATTCACTTTGATCATCGTATTGCCTTGGCGGTTGCCGATTATGGTGCAGACTGTCTACGGATCAACCCAGGAAACATTGGTTCAGACCAAAAAGTCCGTGAAGTCGTGGCTGCGGCCAAACATCATGGCATCTCAATCCGTATTGGGGTGAATGCTGGATCACTGGAAAAAGACCTACAGGTCAAATATGGTGAACCAACAGGACAGGCCCTGCTTGAGTCTGCCATGCGTCATATCGACATTCTTGATCGTTTAGACTTTCATGAGTTTAAAGTCAGTGTTAAGGCATCGAATGTATTTTTAACCATGGATGCTTATCGTTTATTGTCTCAACAGATTGATAATCCACTGCATTTAGGTGTAACCGAAGCAGGGATTTATCGTACAGGCACGGTGAAATCAGCAATCGCGCTTGGCGGATTATTGATGGAAGGCATTGGCGATACTATGCGTATCTCATTGGCGGCTGAACCTGAAGATGAAATTAAGATTGGTTTCGACATCTTGAAATCCTTGGGTTTACGTTCCAATGGAATCAACTTTATCGCCTGTCCAAGCTGTTCGCGTCAGGAATTCAATGTGATTCAGGTGATGCAGGCGCTGGAAGAGCGTCTGGAAGACATTCGTACCCCAATGGATGTTTCAGTGATTGGCTGCAAGGTCAATGGACCTGGGGAAGCCAAAGAGGCTGATATCGGGATTGTCGGTGCATCACCTCGTTCGCTGGTCTACCGTAATGGCGAAAAGAGTCATTTGATTGACACCAATCAGTTGGTTGATGAAATTGAAACAATGGTTCGTCAACGTGTTCAAGAGCTTGAAGAAGCAAAATCTAAAGAAATTATTCGTAGTTCATCATGAGTTCAATTGTCGCGATCAAGGGTTTTAATGACATCCTTCCAACGCAAACTGCGGCTTGGAGAAGTCTGGAACAACAATTAGCATCTTTAATGGATGCCTATGGCTATCAACAAATCAGGTTGCCGATTGTAGAGCAGACAGGTTTATTTAAACGTGCCATCGGTGATGCAACAGATATTGTTGAAAAGGAAATGTATACCTTTTTCGACAAAGGTAATCCGCCAGAATCACTGACTTTGCGTCCAGAAGGCACGGCGGGTTGTGTACGTGCCATGCTGGAACATAACCTGCTACGAGGCGCTGCGCCGCGAGTTTGGTATGTGGGTCCAATGTTCCGTTATGAAAAACCACAAAAGGGCCGTTATCGCCAGTTCCACCAGTTTGGTGTGGAAACCTTTGGCGTGGCAACACCTGATATTGATGCTGAAATCATTTTAATGACTGCACGTTTATGGAAACGTATGGGTGTGGCAGCGAGTGTACGTCTTGAGCTGAATACTTTGGGTGAAACCGATGAGCGTGCAGAATATCGTGCAGCTTTAGTTGAATTTTTAAACCAGCATAAAGAGGCATTGGACGAAGATTCGCAACGTCGTTTAACCACTAATCCATTGCGTATCCTTGATTCTAAAAGTGAATCCACCCAAAAGATTCTGGAAAATGCACCCAAGTTGCATGACTTCCTAAAAGAAGATTCAATCCAGCATTTTCAGCAATTGCAGCAATATTTAACTGATGCTGGGGTTGAGTTCGTGATTAACCAGAAACTGGTTCGTGGTCTGGACTACTACAACAAGACTGTTTTTGAATGGACCACCACCATGTTGGGTTCACAGGGGACGGTTTGTGCGGGTGGCCGTTACGATGGTCTAGTTGGGCAGCTAAAAGGCAAGGTAGATCAGTCTGTGCCAGCAGTCGGTTTTGCTATGGGGATGGAACGCCTGTTGTTGTTGCTTGAGCAGGTCGAGCAGGCGAAAGAAGTGCGTGACTGTGAAGTGTTTCTGGTAGCCGAACCAGCTTATCAGGCAAAAGCTTTGGTTTTGGCAGAGCAAATCCGTGACCAGTTGGAAGCTGCGAACAGTAATATTCGCCTAAAAACTGGTTCTCAGGGCAGCATGAAAAGCCAGATGAAAAAGGCAGACCAGTCAGGTGCGGTCTATGCCGTAATTCTGGGTGAGCGTGAATGGGAATCACAACAGCTTTTGGTGAAAGAGCTTGCCACGGCTGAACAGTCACAGGTCAGCCTGACTGAGCTGACTCCATTTTTTATCGAAAAATTTAAACAATAAATTGCACAATATTTTAGGAAAAGGACAATCACATGAGTTTAAGTGATGAAGAACAACTCGACCAGATAAAGTCGTTTGCCAAAAAATATGGTTCTGCCATGATTAGCGGAATTCTCATTGCCCTGATTGCCTTTTTCGGATGGGAATACTGGCAAAAGAAGAACTTGACTGAAGCCCAGAATCAAACCGCCAAGGTGCAAAAGCTGATGGATGAGGCGAAAGCGGTATCAGGTCAGCCAAATGCCTTGGCAACAGTCTCTGAAGCGGCAGACAAAATTGTCAAGGATGATGCAGATTCTGTGCAGGCGATTCAAACTCAATTTATCCTGGCGAAACTTGCTTATGATAAACAAGACTACGCTGCAGCTGAAAAAGCATTAAAGAAAGTTGAAAACTCGAAAGTCAAAGATGCGGGTTTGGTGCAGATTGTAAAAATACGTTTAGCGGATTCACAATTAGCACAAAAGAAATATGATGAGGCGCTGAAAACCTTATCAACCGTGACTGAACCAGCGTTTAAAGCAACCGCAGATGAGTTGCGTGGCGATATCTATGTTGCGAAAAAAGACAATGCATCCGCGCGTAAGGCCTATCAAAGTGCCTGGGATAACCTGCTTGAGCGTAAACAGGAGCGTCAGCTTTTACAAATTAAACTCGAAAGTGTTGGCATTTTAGTAGATGATCCTGAAATTGAGCGCCCGATCTTAGATACCAAAGTGGATGAGTCTTAATGCAAAATAAACTAAAACTACCTTTGGCCATTGCAGTTGCTTCAGCTTTATTGCTTGGATGTTCAAGTAATAAGGTTAAAGAGGCCAAACCAAATCCATTGCCGAAAATTCAGCAACAACAAGGCTTGAACCTTGTGTTTTCGCAAAGTGTTTCATCTACAAATGCGGCTGAGGCTTTACGCCTACAGTTGGATACCGACAATGGCGTGATTTTTGCGATTGATCCTGATGGTCAGGTTTCTGCCTATAAGGGCAAGGAACAACTCTGGAAAAGCAAGATTACCAAACAGGAACTCACTGCTGGTGTAGAAGCAGCTGAGGGAATTGTTGTGGTGGGCAACCGTAAGGGACAGTTGTTTGCATTAGATCAGGCCACGGGTGAACAAAAGTGGACAACCCAGTTGTCTGGTGCAATTCTTTCTCCTTCACTGATTCAATCGGGACGAGTTATTACGATTGCAAATGACGGGACTGTATTTGCGCATGACGCTGTATCTGGGCAACAGGTTTGGGCATATAAATTGCCAAACGTCCAGTTTAGCCTACGTGGTCAGCCTGCACCTGTACGTTTGGATGACCGTACTATTTTGGTCGCATCAGCGAATGCCTATGTATATGGTCTGGATGTGATTAGTGGTGTGCCGCGTTTCCAGCGCCGTGTTGCGATCAGTGAAGGACGTTCAGACATTCAGCGCCTGATTGACATTGTGGGCGATCCAGTGGTTGCGGGGCAGTATCTGGTCACCACCAGTTTCCAGGGACAGGTCACAGTCACTGATCTGGCTACACAACGTGTAGTGTGGAGTGAAGATGCCAGCAGTACCAACCGTCCAGAAGTATCGGGTGACAAGGTATTTGTTTCTACGGTGGATGGTAAGCTGAATGCCTATAGCCTGAGCACAGGTCAGTTGGCTTGGCAAAATGAGGAGTTGCTGAACCGTCAGCTCAGTAACCCTGTCATGTTGGGGCAGAGCCTTGTGGTGGGTGATATGGATGGTGTGATCCATCTGCTTGATCCTGCTTCGGGTAAACTGGTTGGGCGTGCCAAAACCAGTGGTGAAGTGCAGTCACTACGCGTGATTGATAACCAGCTTTATGTTGCTACGCGGAAAGGTGCATTAAGCATTTGGCAGAATCGTTAATTTTAGCTCTGCTTGTGCTAAAATAATCAATTAGCGATTGCTAAACAGAACATTGATCGGGGTATTTGATTATCAAAGCCCCGAATTTTTATTGTGATTACTTGATCACCAAAATCTTCCATACTGTTTCTGATACGATGTCATCAAGATGGCTCGTCTGAATTAAGGTTAGTTTATGAAACCCGTTATTGCGCTCATTGGTCGTCCAAACGTCGGAAAATCAACGCTATTTAACCAAATCACCAAAAGTCGTGATGCTTTGGTTGCTGACTTCGCTGGTTTAACCCGTGACCGCAAATACGGTGATGCGGTTTATCAGAACAAATCGTTCATTGTGGTCGATACAGGTGGTATCGGTGAGAATGAGGGGGGTATCGACACCTATATGGCGGAGCAGTCAAAAACTGCCATCCATGAAGCCGATATCATTATTTTTGTTGTGGATGCCCGCGCTGGCTTATTGGCTTCAGATGAGCAAATTGCGCGTGAGTTGCGTACCCTTGGCAAGAAAGTCTACCTCGTTGCCAACAAGGTCGATGGTGTACATGCGGAAGCAGCCTTGGTGGAGTTTTATAAGCTCGGTATGGGTGAACCGATACAGGTCGCGGCCAGTCATGGTCGTGGTGTGCAGCAAATGCTGGAAGAGGTGCTGGCGGAAGTCCCAGAAGATGAAAATCCAGAAGAACACAATAAAAACACGGGCTTGCGTTTAGCAATCATTGGCCGTCCCAATGTGGGGAAATCAACGCTGGTTAACCGTTTACTCGGTGAAGAGCGTGTGGTGGCTTTTGACCAGCCTGGAACAACACGTGACTCGATTTATATTCCATTTGAGCGTGATGGCCGCCAATATACCCTGATTGATACCGCAGGTGTGCGTCGTAAAGGTAAGGTCGATGAAATGATTGAGAAGTTCTCAATCGTTAAGACCCTTCAGGCTATGAAAGATGCCAATGTGGTGGTTGTGGTGGTTGATGCCCGTGAGGGGATTGTAGAGCAAGACCTGCATTTAATTGGTTATGCGCTTGAAGCGGGTCGTGCCATGGTCATTGCCATCAACAAGTGGGACAACATGAGCGAGTATGACCGTAAGCAATGCAAGCTTGATGTTGAACGCCGTTTTGACTTTATTCCCTGGGCAAAAATTCACTTGATTTCTGCACTGCATGGAACTGGGGTGGGAGAATTATATCCATCTATTCACCGTGCTTATGAATCGTCAAACTTAAAAGTTTCACCAGCAAAACTGACCCAGATTTTAAATGATGCCACCGAGGCGCATCAACCGCCATCCATTGGTGGCCGCCGTATTAAAATGCGTTATGCGCATATGGGCGGACAAAATCCACCAACCATCGTGATTCATGGCAACAAGGTCGATAAAACCCCTGCGGATTACCGTCGTTATTTAGAGAACGTGTTCCGTAAAGTGTATAAGCTTGAGGGTACACCTGTAAAAATTGACTTTAAGACCTCAGAAAACCCATTTGAAGGGCGTAAGTCTCAAGTGGATGAGCGTGTTGCCGCACGTAAACGTCGTTATATCCAGAAATTTAAAAAGGCGGAAAAGAAATTCAAGCGTTAAGTTTTTCTTGATGTCAAAAGCCCAAAGTCTGCTTTGGGCTTTTTTATTGCAATGAGGGCAGTTATGGCACGCATCATCCAGATTTATGTTCAGGCATTGGCTCAACTGCTTGAAAAGAAGAAAACAGATTTTGCTGATTTAAGCCGCTTTAATCATTATAAAAAACAGCAGATACAAGCTCAGCGTAACCAGCTTCTGGCCAATCAACTGAATTGCGCCATAGACGATCTAGCTTTTGCCCAGCATGAACATGGCAAACCTTTTTTAACATCTCATTCCTTACACTTTAACCATTCACATAGTCAGCACTATTATGCGCTAGCTATCAGTGAACGAGTTAAAGACATTGGGATTGATGTTGAGGAACTGGATCGGAGCGTTCGTTTTGATGCTCTGGCACAACATGCCTTTCATCCCGAAGAATATCAGACATGGCAAGCAAGTCAGGATAAAGAATATTGGTTTAGGGTCTGGACGACCAAGGAAGCAATTTTAAAGGCATCGGGTTTGGGGATTCGTTTGGACCTGAATAGTTTAAATACCCAGATTCATCCAACCAGTCATGGAGGAATGTGTTCCCATCCACTACTGGGGACTTTTGCCTATCAGAATTTTATCTTAAATCAGAAGATTGTGTTGACAGTGGCATGGCGGGCAGAGCAATCCTGTCGTGGTTTTCAGTTTCCACAGATTGAGGTGGTTCAGCTATAAAAAATGCCAGCGATCATGCTGGCATTTTATTTGAATCAAGAGAAGTAGAAAGTTTAAGGAATCTCTTCTTCTTCAAACTCAGGTTTAACCTGGACAATAAAGTCCTGACGATTCAGGCCACGCCATAAAGCGAAAGCTGTACCGATATAAATGGATGAGTAAGTACCCACAAATACACCGATAAACATCGCCACAGAGAACCAGTGCAGACCATCACCACCCAGGAACATCATGGCAAGCACCACGAGTAACAGGGTCATCGAGGTATGGATCGTACGGCGTAAGGTTTCAGTAAGGGCAATATCCACGATTTCACGCGGGGTTGCACCACGAATCTTACGGAAATTCTCACGGATACGATCCGATACAACGATGTTATCGTTAAGCGAGAAACCTATAACTGCAAGTACTGCTGCTAGAACTGTTAAATCGAATGGCCATTGGAACAGCGCAAATGCACCAAAAATGATCACAATATCATGGAATAGCGACAGTACAGCACCAATGGCAAGTTTAAGTTCAAATCGAATGGTGACGTAAATCAACATAAGAATCAATGCAAGTGCAACAGCACCCGCAGAACGTACATAAAGTTCATTACCCACTGCACCGCCGACAGAATCCACCTTATGCACTTCTGCGGCATTGTTTGGCAATTGAACCGCTTTGGTGATGGTGTTGTTCAGGTCTTCAACATTAAGGTCTTCCTGAACAGGCATACGCACGATCAGGTCAGTGTTACTGCCCAGAGTTTGTACCACGGCATCCTTGAATCCAGCACGATCCAGTGCCTGAACTACCTGAGCAGGCTGAACCGCCTGTTTATAGTTCAATTCAGCCGATATACCACCAGTGAAGTCCAGACCGAGGTTCAGGCCTTTGGTGACAATAAAGAAGATGCTGGCAATAGTCAGCAAAATCGAGAAGATTGCGGCAGGTTTGGCAATCTTCATGAATGGAATGATTTTTAGATTATCTGGACGACCGTATTGTTTTGAGTCTTGTTGAGTCAGATCAGTCATGTGAATCTCCTTAAATACTCAACTTTTTCAAATTACGGCGTTTGCCATAAATGAGCTGTACGATGGCACGAGTCACGGTAATCGCAGTAAACATTGAGCAGATGATACCGATCATCAAGGTCACAGCGAAGCCCTTGATTGGACCTGTACCAATTGCAAACAGAATAAATGCCACGATAAAAGTGGTTAGGTTCGAGTCAAAAATGGTGTTGTAGGCTCGATCATAACCCGCGACAATGGCTTGCTTGGGCGATGCACCCCACAGCATCTCTTCCCGTATCCGTTCACAGATCAGGACGTTGGCATCGACCGCCATACCAATGGTGATCACAATCCCCGCAATACCTGGCAGGGTGAGGGAAGCACCAATCCATGACATCACGGTAAGAATCATGGCAAGGTTAAACACAAGTGCAAAGTTGGCAATCAACCCGAATAAACGGAAGAACACGATCATCCAGATCGCAACCAACAGGAAGCCGATTTGGGTTGATAACACGCCCTTATCAATATTTTCCTGACCAAGGCTAGGACCAACCACGCGCTCTTCCACGAAGTACATTGGCGCAGCCAAGGCACCAGCACGAAGCATCAACGCCAGTTCAGCCGCCTCCTGTGGAGAGTCAAGCCCTGTGATACGGAACTGTGAACCCAACACGGCCTGAATGGTTGCGGCATTGATCACCACAGACTCGGTATATGGAGTACGAACTTCAGTTTGGGTCCCTGTTTGAGGATCAGTGACATAGCTGATTTTTTGCTTATTTTCAATAAACAGCACTGCCATTCGTTTACCCACAGCATCACGGGTGGCATCTGCCATGAGCTTGCCACCAGCGGAGTCCAGAGTAATGTTGACTTCTGCACCACCTGAATCCTGACTAAAGCCAGAGGTTGCGTTCTGGACGCGTTCACCGGTCAAAATACGGTTACGGTTTAACAGAAGTTGTCGGCCACTATCCAGTGATTCATAGGCAAATACTTCCGTGCCTGGAGGAAGCGGCTGACCATTATATTTTCCTGTATATGGGTCAATATATTGATCATTACTATCAGCAACCAAGCGGAACTCAAGGTTTGCGGTACGTCCAAGAACACGTTTTGCCTCGGCAGTATCCTGTACGCCTGGCAATTCAACCACAATACGGTTGTTACCCTGTGTCTGTACCAGTGCTTCAGCCACACCCAACTCGTTAATACGGTTGCGTAGGGTGGTCAGGTTCTGGTTCACTGCATAAGACTGGATTTCCTGACGGCGTGCATCAGTGTAATTCAGTTTTAAGGTGGCGCCTGTAGCCGTTGCAACCGCCTGCTGGGTAAACTCATTACTATTACGGCGCAGGAAATCTGCCGCGGCATCACGATCTGCGTTGTTAGCAAATTGGATGGTAATGGTGTTATTACTTAAATTAAGGTTGTTAAACTTGATTTTGTTGTCACGAAATTGACGACGCAGATCAGTTGCAGATGTTTCCATACGCTGACTAATTGCTTTATCCATGTCGACTTCAAGCAGGAAATGTACACCACCACGCAAGTCCAAACCAAGTTTCATCGGTTTGGCCCCAATCTTTTGCAGCCATTCTGGTGTGGTTGGTGCAAGGTTGAGGGCAACCACGTAGTCATCACCCAAATCACGGCGCAGCACTTCCTTGGCCTTTAACTGGGCCTCTGAGGAGTCTAAACGTAATAATGCCGCGTTGTTGGTGAAGCTGTTGTCGTGACTGCTAATGTTGGCAGCTTTTAAAATCTGCTCAGCTTTTTGCACTATGCTCTGATCAATCTGGGTACCTGCCTTTGCCCCAGAAATCTGGACAGCAGGTTCATCTGGATACAGACTAGGAAGTGCATATAACGTACTGATCACAAGTACCACAAGGATCAGTAAATATTTCCATGCAGGGTAACGCATTCGCTTTCTTCTTAAATGAAAAAGTCGTGCTGAGGCACGACGATCTTATGATTAAAGGTTGTTTAAAGTGCCTTCAGGCAATACTGAAATGACACTGGCACGCTGGATTTTGACCTCTACGCCACGAGAAAGCTCAACAACGGCAAAGTCACCATCAAGTTTGGTGATTCTCCCCATCAAACCACCAGCAAACACGATTTCACTGCCAACACCTAGGCTTTCAATCAAAGAACGATGTTCTTTGGCACGTTTCGCCTGTGGTCTCCAGATCAGGAAATAGAAGATCGCGATAAATACCGCAATCATCAATAAGTTTGCCATCAGGCTAGGACCTTGCTGGGCCGCTGGTGCAGCGTGAGCAGTAGAAATTAAAAAGCTCATTTCGATTTCCTAAAGTTAAAAAGCCAAAAAATTAACAATAAATTCCAATTCGTTTTGCAATGTACCCTGTCTTGCGGTCAGGCGCAAATCTTGATGCACTTACTTCACATTAGTCTTCAGGGCAGGGTGGAACTTCCAGTCCACGACGCCCATAAAAGTCCTGAACATAGTCATCAAATGTGCCATTATCCAGTGCATCACGCATGCCCTGTGTCAGGCGCTGGTAGTAACGCAGGTTATGGATGGTGCCAAGCATGGAGGCCAGCATCTCACCGCATTTCTCTAAATGATATAAATAGGCACGGGTGAAATTTTTACAAGTGTAGCAGTCACAATGTGGATCTAAAGGTCCTTTATCATGACGATATTTACTGTTACGGATTCTGACCAGACCATCAGTGACAAAATAATGGCCATTACGGGCATTACGAGTTGGCATCACGCAGTCGAACATATCGACACCACGGCGAACGGCTTCAACGATGTCTTCTGGTTTACCAACACCCATCAAATAACGTGGTTTATCCTGTGGCATTTTGTTTGGTAAATAATCAAGCACCTTGATCATTTCTTCTTTCGGTTCACCCACCGATAAACCACCAATCGCATAGCCATCAAAGCCAACCTCTAACAGGCCGTTGAGTGACTCATCACGCAGGTCTTCGTACATGCCACCCTGAATAATGCCGAATAAGGCATTTTTATTCTTAAGTTCATCATGGTGGTGGGTTTTACAACGTTTTGCCCAGCGTAAGGAAAGCTGCAATGATTTTTGCGCTTCTTCATGGGTTGCAGGGTAGGGTGTACACTCATCAAAGATCATCACGATGTCTGAATTGAGTACACTTTGAATCTCCATTGAAATTTCAGGAGACAGGAACACTTTCGAACCGTCGATAGGCGAGCGGAAAGTCACGCCCTCTTCCTTGATTTTACGCATTGCACCCAGGCTAAACACCTGAAAACCACCTGAGTCGGTCAAAATTGGTTTATCCCATTGGATAAACTCATGTAGACCGCCATGCTCCTTAATGACTTCCAGACCAGGACGTAAATATAGGTGGAATGTGTTCCCCAAAATAATCTGTGCCTGAATCTCTTCAATGTCACGAGGTAACATACCTTTCACTGTACCGTAGGTACCAACAGGCATAAACACAGGTGTTTCAACCACACCATGTTCTAACGTTAATCGACCACGACGGGCACGTCCCGACTGACCTAATTTTTCAAATTTCATGACACATCCTGAGCAAGATCGAAGCACTGCTTTGAGCGCAGCGCAAGGCGAAAAAACAGTTCGCTGATCAAAAGCGGCTATTTTCCTTGATTATGGCGTGTAGTTCTACTACTAAATGTAGCGAGGGATAAAATAAAAAAGTTTTCTGTATGAAGTGGCTGAATATTGGTTGGTGATGTGTGGAAAAGTCCCCCCTTTGAAAAAGCATAGGTATCTACAATCTGTAACCCCCTCCTAGCCTCCCCCTTGAAAATATGGAGAAACACCATTTAAATCAATTCTTTATAGGATTCTTGAGAAGTCTCCCCCTGATAAGGGGGAGATCTAGAGGGGGTAAAATTAGAACTTGATGATCCTGCTTTGAAAAAGGGGGACTGAGGGGAATTCTAAAAATTCGGCTTATAGTCGAAATTATCTGTCGCAAGATTATCCTTAAACGGGCGAATGGTTTTCTTGGATAAGGTTAGGGTATTGATCAGGTTGTTGGGGAACACCTCGATCTGGTTATTAAATAATTCTACGTTACGGTTAAAGATGGTAATGGCAGCACCGACATTTTCATTTTGTTCCTGAATATCATCCATCATCTTGCTATACAGCGCATCGGCTTTGAGTTCGGGATAGTTCTCAACCACGACATTGAGGCTACGGATCAGTTCCTTACTCATTTTTTCAATGTGCTGTAACTGGGAAATATCCGTGTCATTCATATTTAAATTGAGAATCTGTTGACGTAGCTCAGTGACTTTTTCCAGTGTCGATTTTTCAAACTGGGTGTATTGGGCCAGCGTTACCTCTAAGGCTTCTAGCGTTTTGACTTTTTGACGTTCAAAATTTGCAACTTCAGACCAAGCACGTTTGGTGGCATTAAAGTAACGCACGATGTTGTTTCGTGTATAAACACCCCACACTATGATCACAACAAAAATTCCCAGGAAGATCAGTAAACCTGTCATCGCTATTCCTCTTATTGTTATCGCCAGATTACTAGCTAATTAAATTCAGCATCAGTTGTTGAAACTTTTGATATTGCGGCATGGTCATGGTACGTAAATGTCCACGCAATGCTGAAATATTATGAATTTCACTGCGTTTACTGGCGGTTTGGAAAAGGTTTTGTTCGCCGAGGTAACACAAAATTTGCTCTTCATGATGATAAATTAAATCACCTGAAAAATGTTCAAAAAAATCATGCAATTTTAAGGTCATACTGGGGCCAACTTCCTTGGCGAGCTGATGCTGGTCAAGACCGAAAATTTTAAGTTTCTGGTTGATTAAAATATCGCTGCTTTGCCATGAGTTGGTATAGGGCGCAAAAAAACGTGAACGCTGATTGCTCACCGCGACACCCAACGCAGGTATCTGAAAGATAAAAGCCCCCCACAAATCCTTATGAATTTCTTTTACGATTTTTTTCTCATTGTTTTCCTGAAAAATTGGCATTTCACTGATGTAGTGGTATTGAAAAAGCAGAACCTGATGTTCTGTTATGCCATCATGCCATGTAGTTGAAGCATATTGCGTAATTTCGTTAGATTCAGTGCCACGGTTAAACAGTGGAAAGTACTGCTTTAACCTGCTCATCACCAGGAGGGGTTGTGCCTGTATGGGCAGGTAGGCAGGCAACTGTTGAAACAGTAAACCATAACGCAATACAGTCATGCGCTGTTCCAGATAATTGATGACCTGTGTCAATGGTTCTTTGGGTTCATAGAGTAAATAGGCTAAAAAGCCTGTTAAAAAAGCCCCCAGAAAACTCCAGATAAACTGAATATGGGGATGAAGAAAATAGCCAAAAATGAGTGTACTAATACTGGTAATTGCCAATAGATAAGGCAGTACATTAAAAAAGCGTAAACCATGATCCTCACGCCAAGGATGCAACGCATCCAGCAATTCCTGATCGTTATGTGATTTTTGCCCGATCTCCCAAAGTCGGGCAATATTGCGAAAAACCTGGGCATTTTTTTTGCGTCTTATATGTAGGGCTTCTTGGACGGTGTCGATCGGCATGGAGAGGATCAATTCATTGTAATAAGGCTAAGATCGTTTAATTATGCTTTAACTTTCATAAACCAAGAAGTGGCATGTGAATCTGATTGTTGTTTATCCCAAAGTAAATTTCCTATCATTCAATTTATTTTTATGAAGCAATAGGCTAAACCTTGATTTAGCCTATCTTTATATTCTTTAAATTTCTAGTTTATCAACCAGCATCGCATCGCCATAACTAAAGAAACGATAGCGCTGTTCAACAGCATGTTGATAGGCCGCTAAAATATTTTCTCGATTTGATAAGGCTGAAACCAGCATCAACAAGGTGGATTCTGGTAAATGGAAATTGGTGATCAGTCGATCCACGATACAGAATTGATAACCTGGATAGATAAAGATTTGTGTATCACCTGTCCAGGCTGCAATCTGACCTTGATTGGCTTGCGCTGCACTTTCAAGGGCACGGGTTGCAGTTGTACCCACAGCAATGACTTTATTGCCACGCGCCTTGGTTTCCAAAATCAGGTCAATGGTTGCCTGTGGCACATCACACCATTCACTGTGCATAATATGATTGGTGATGTCGGTGGTGCGTACAGGCATAAATGTCCCAGCACCGACATGCAGGGTCACAAAGGTTTTTTGCACACCTTTGGCTGCCAATTTTTCCAATAGGTCTTGGTCGAAATGCAGGCTTGCTGTTGGGGCTGCTACACTGGCAATTTTTTCAGGGTCGTGAAATACCGTTTGATAACGCTCAGTATCAATCTCTTCAGCTTCACGGTTGAAATAAGGTGGAATTGGCAACTGGCCATATTGATCAAGCACAGATAAAATTGGTTGTGAAAACTCAACGATAAACAGGTTGTCATGGCGACCCTGTACTGTCACAGGAATGGCATCTTCACCAATATATAGCTCTGCACCAGCCTTGGGTGAGTTGCTTGACTTAATGTGGCAATGAGCGGTGTGGGTATCTAGCATCCGTTCAACCAGAACTTCAATGGCACCGCCTGTGGCACGCTTTCCTTTTAAACGTGCTTTCATGACCTTAGTGTCATTTAGCACCAATAAATCACCATCTTCCAGTAAATTCAGGATATCGGTAAAGACATGGTCATGGTAATGACCCTGTGGGTCGATATGCAGTAGGCGTGAGGCGCTGCGGCTTTCTAATGGATAACGTGCAATCAGTTCATCAGGAAGATCAAAAGAGAAGTCAGAGAGTTGCATAATTTCTTTTCCATATCGAATCAGAACAGCATCTTTCCAAGGTTTATCCCTAAAATAAAAAACCCCAAACTTTTAATGCCAGTTTGGGGTTTTTGAAATCTTGGTCCCGAGGGTCGGACTCGAACCGACACGTCATCTCTGACAGCGGATTTTGAGTCCGCCGCGTCTACCAATTTCACCACCTCGGGAAGAGTGCGATGCTTTGTGCTGCGTATAATACCCTGTTTAAAGCAGTTGTCAATCATGCCTGCTGATCAGTTGTTGAATTTTAGAGCAATTTATAGATTTTTTATGTGTTTTCATGAAAATGTTTAGAAAAAGCGAAGTTGCTTGTTTTATAAGCAGAAATAAATTTTTGTTGAAAGGTCACGTTTTGTTGCGAATTGATCTAATCAAGAATTGTCTTTTATGTTAAAGTTTGTTAATAGTGGGGATGATTTTCTCATTCTTTTTTAAATAAAACCTACATACATGTCATAACGATAATATTCGAGAGGCGAGCATGGCGATTCAACTATTAGAATTACATCAGGCTGATAAGTTAAGTGCTTGTAAAATTTCTCTTTCTTTAGGTATAACTTCAGAACAAAACTTGCTTGAGCAATTTTTGCAGTTTAACCGAAACCTGATGCAGGCCAATACCGCATTGCTTGTTTTTCATCAGGAACCTTATCTTTGGCATTGTTGCCCTGAAAAATTAAGAGTGATTGATTCTTCAAAAATTACCAAGAGCTTAAATACCTTATTTGTGAATGATGACCTGATTGACTGTAAACATCCACAATATCCAACATTGCTGGCTTTTCTGGCTTCACTTAAGCGAAAAGCGCAAACCGCAATCGCCCTGCAACTCAGACATCCCAATCAGACTGCCTTGGGTTATGTGATTTTATTCGATGAAGCGGCTCAGGAATTTACCGACTTACAAAAACAATTGTTGCAGGCCCATTGTGTCAGTTTCATGCAGCAACTGGAATTGAAGTTTAACCATGACGAATTAAAAGAATTATACCAACAGGAAGTGGCGCTTAATTTTAGTAAAACCAAGTTCTTCTCCATTATTTCCCATGACCTCCGTGCGCCATTTCATGGCTTGCTGGGTTTTTCCGAGATTCTGGCAAAAGAGCGTGACACACTGGATGAGGCAAGTGTCCAGAATATTGCAGACTATCTTTATGATACTGCCCAGTCGACCTATAACCTGCTGGAAAGTTTATTAAATTGGTCAATGGCCGAGGGTGGACGCTTTAGCGCTTATCCTATTGAGTTTAAGTTAAGACAAGTGACCACCATTGTCACGGATGTTTTAAGGACGCTTGCGGTCAAGAAAAATATAAACCTGATCAATGATGTGCCAGAACATATCAAGGCCTATGCTGATATGAATATGGTTACTTCCCTGATTCAGAATCTGGTGTCGAATGCCTTGAAATTTACCGATATAGATGGTTTAGGCGTAGTGTCGATTCGCGCGGAAAAGCAGGGTCGCCATGTTGCCATTTATATTCAGGATACAGGTTTGGGTATGACCGATGAGCAAATGGCAGAGTTGTTCCATCCTCGCCTAACTGTCAGCTTAAAAGGTACAGCAGGTGAAAAGGGTGCAGGCTTAGGCTTGACCTTGTGCAAGCGTTTTGTCGATTTAAATCATGGCGAAATTAGCGTCAGCTCGAAAGAGGGTGAGGGAACCACCTTTAAGGTGCTGTTGCCAGCCGCAGGTGAGCACATGGATGTATGTGTTGAACAACCTAAAGCCAAGGAAAAATTAGCCTAAACAGATTTTAAAGATAAGCTCGTAACTGATATAAATGATCTGAGATGACATGACATTAGTCGAGCTTTTTTATATGAATGTGGAACAGCGACAAAAAACCTTGGTTGCAAGCCAATATGCTGAGCAAGTTTTAAATTTATACCAGACACAATTAGAACAAGACTACTTGGAAGATCAATTTCTTGATTCGCTTTCAACTGAAAGTATCCACCAGAAAGTCCAGCATGCTGTCATAGATTTAACTGATGAGCAGGCCTGGATGAAAGCCTTGCGTATTCTACGTGCCAGACTGATGTTTCGCTGGATTTGGCAGGATGCCAATCAACTCACCAATGTCGTTACCCTGACCCGTGAACTTTCTGATTTTGCCGATGCCTGTATCTGTGCAGCCAAGGCATTTGCACTTGTTCCCCTGATTGCAAAACATGGCGAACCGATAGGCTATTCAGGTCAGGTTCAGGACTTGATTGTGATTGGTATGGGGAAGTTGGGTGCGCAGGAGCTGAATCTTTCCAGTGACATTGACCTGATATTTGCCTTTGATGAACAGGGTGAAACCAATGGTCGTAAGTGTATAGATGTACAGCAGTTCTGCATTCTCTGGGGACAAAAGCTGATTTACTTGCTGGATCACATTAGTGCGGATGGTTTTGTATTCCGTGTTGATATGCGTTTACGTCCTTGGGGGGATGGTTCTGCCTTGGCGATTAGCCATACGGGACTGGAAAAATATTTAAGCCAGCATGGACGTGAATGGGAGCGTTATGCCTGGATCAAGGCACGGGTGATTACAGGTGGCAAGGCAGGCGCTGAACTGATGGAAATGGCGCGTCCATTTGTTTTCCGCCGTTATGTGGATTATTCCGCATTTGCTGCGATGCGTGAAATGAAAGCCATGATCGAACGTGAGGTGATGCGCCGTAATATTGAGGATGATATCAAGCTCGGTGCTGGTGGTATCCGTGAAATTGAATTTATCGTCCAAGTATTTCAGCTGATTTATGGTGGCTCAAAACGTGAGTTGCAGGACCGTCAATGTCTGGTCAATTTACATCATCTCGGTGAGGCTGAATTACTGGATCAGCAGGCGGTGATTGACCTTGAAGATGCCTACCTGTTTTTAAGACGGGTTGAGCATGCTATTCAGGCATTGAATGATCAGCAAACCCAGTCCCTGCCAAATGAACCTGAATTAAGGCAGCGCATGATTGAGACTTTGGGCTTTGCAGATTGGCAAGCCTTTCTCGATGTGTTGAACCAGAAGCGTGACAAGGTGAAAGTTCAGTTCAAGCAACTGATTCAGGAACAGGAGTTTTCTGCACCGATTGATGATTTTTCACAGTTGGAACAGCGTCTCAACACGGTGCTGGATGAAGATGCCAAGAATTTGATTCAAAATTTCTGGCATGGGCAAGCACTACGCAAAATCCCAGCCAGCGCTTTGGAGCGATTAAAGAAATTTTGGCCACATTTGATCGAGGCAATCTTACAGTCACCGCAACCACAAGTCGCTTTGTTACGTTTGATGCCCTTGGTGGAGTCAGTGCTGCGCCGTACCGTGTATTTGGTGATGTTGATGGAAAGTCGTGGTGCCTTGCAGCGACTGGTCAAAATGGCAACCGTCAGTCCCTGGATTTGTGAGGAACTGGCGCAATATCCAGTGTTGCTGGATGAATTCTTGTCGATGGATTTTGGCTTGCCGCAACGCAAGGATTTAGAGGATTCATTACGCCAGCAATTACTACGTATTGAGATTGATCAGGTCGAAGACCAGATGCGGGTATTGCGGCTATTCAAAAAGAGCAATGTATTGACTGTTGCCGCCAGCGATGTACTGGCTGAAAGTCCACTGATGAAGGTTTCCGATGCCTTAACCGATATTGCCGAAGTCAGCGTACAGGCAACTTTAAATTTAGCCTATCAGGCGGTGGTGGAACGGCATGGCTATCCTGTTGGAATCAATGGTCAGCGCTGTCGTCTCGATGCCAAAGGCTTTGCGGTGATTGGTTATGGCAAGCTGGGTGGGATTGAGTTGGGTTATGGTTCTGACCTTGATCTGGTGTTTATTCATGCACTTGAGGAACAAAGTGAAACCGATGGCAAGAAAAGCATTAGTGGTGCCGAGTTCGCCATTCGGGTGGCACAAAAGTTTATGTCCCTGATGACCACGCAAACGCTGGATGGACGGGTGTATGAAATTGATACACGTCTCAGACCCTCGGGTGAGGCAGGGATGTTGGTCACTAGTCTGAAAGCCTATGAACATTATCAGCAAAAAAGCGCATGGCTATGGGAACATCAGGCACTGGTTCGGGCACGTTCAATCGCAGGTGATACCGATTTATGCCAGCAGTTTGAACAGATTCGTTGCCAGATTCTGACCCAAGTCCGTGATGAAGATGAAGTTCGTCAGGAAGTGCTGAAAATGCGTCAAAAAATGAAAGATCACCTTGGTTCATCGACAGAGCAAAAAAAACATGGGATTTTTCATTTAAAACAGGACTCAGGTGGTATCGTTGACATCGAATTTATGGCACAGTATGCAGTGCTTGCATGGAGTGGGACGAATCCAGATCTCGCCCATTTTTCCGACAATGTAAGAATTCTTGAAGATGCTGCTCAAGCAGGCTGCTTATCCAGTGAAGATGCCACAGCACTCATACAAGCTTATCTCCGTGAACGAGCCGAGAGCCACCGTTTAGCCCTTGCAAATCAATCTATGCAAGTCAATGCTGCGGACTGGCACGATACCCGTGAGATCGTTTACAAGTTATGGCAAAGATTAATTGATCCGAGTGCAATTATTGCATTAGATTTTGAATAAATTTTTTGTAACTTTATTCAAACCCTTTTGTTTCCCCCCTTATCAAGGGGGAATTAAAGGGGGTTACAAAAAATGATTGTGTAAAAATTTGGAGTATGTGCCATGAATTTGGCTGATCGTGATGGTTTTATTTGGCAAGATGGAAAATTGGTTGATTGGCGTGATGCGAAAATCCACGTCTTAACACACACACTGCACTACAGTATGGGTGTTTTTGAAGGTGTCCGTGCTTATGAAACCCCAAATGGTACTGCAATCTTCCGTTTACAAGACCATACCAAGCGCTTGTTAAATTCAGCAAAAATTTATCAAATGAATGTTCCATTTGATCAGGCGACATTGGAACAGGCACAAATCGACGTTGTACGTGAAAATAAATTGGCATCTTGCTACTTGCGTCCATTGATCTGGATTGGTTCTGAGAAGCTGGGAATTGCCGCAACTGACAATACCATCCATGCTGCGGTTGCCGCGTGGGGCTGGGGTGCATACCTTGGTGAAGAGGCAATGGCACGTGGTATTCGTGTTAAAACCTCATCATTTACCCACCACCATCCAAACGTGACCATGTGTAAGGCAAAAGCCTGTGGTAACTATACGGTATCAATCCTGGCACATCAGGAAGTGGCGCGTTCAGGTTATGACGAAGCCATGTTGCTTGATCCACAGGGCTTTGTATGTCAAGGTGCAGGTGAGAATGTATTCCTAATCAAGGATGGCGTGTTACATACGCCTGATTTGGCTGGTGGGGCACTTGAGGGAATTACCCGTCAAACCGTGATTACCATTGCCAAAGACCTTGGCTATGAAGTGATCGAGCGCCGTATCACCCGTGATGAGTTCTACATTGCTGATGAAGCATTCTTTACAGGTACAGCAGCGGAAGTGACACCAATTCGTGAATATGATGACCGTGAAATCGGTTGTGGTTCACGTGGTCCGATCACCACTGTGATTCAGAAGACTTTCTTTGATGCGGTTCAAGGTCGTAATGAGAAATATGCAGATTGGCTGACTTATGTGAAGTAAGTCCAAATGTTTGAAAGAGCGAGGCTTAGGCTTCGCTTTTTTATTGCCAAATTGTCAATAGACTGCAATCAAAGCATCATCAATCTTTCATTTAACTGAACTAAGTTGTCTCTAAACTGAATTAAAAAATAGAGCAATAATGAAAATTACGGTGGTTGGAGCAGGCTATGTGGGCCTATCAAATGCATTATTATTTTCAAGACAACACGATGTCACTGTGCTTGATATTGACCAGGCTAGAGTGAAAAATATCAACCAGCGAATTTCACCGATCAGTGATTCCTGTATTCAAAACTATCTATCCGAATCTAACCTTGATGCAACTTGTGATAAAGCGCTGGCTTATCAACATGCCAAGCTGATCATTATCGCAACACCAACCAACTATAATCCTGAAACCAATTATTTTGACACCTCAAGCATAGAAAACGTGATTACTGATATTCAGGCAATTAACCCCAAAGCCTTGATTGTTTTAAAATCGACCATTCCAGTTGGCTATACGGCTGAGCTGTCCAAACGTTTAGGTCTTAAAAACCTGATCTTTTCTCCTGAGTTTCTGAGGGAGGGGCAGGCGCTACAGGATAATTTATATCCATCAAGAATTGTTGTGGGGGAAAAGTCAAAGCGGGCTGAAAAAATAGCCAAGCTTTATCTTAAGGCAAGCATTAAAAAAGATGCGGTGATTCTATGTGTGGATTCGACAGAAGCCGAGGCGATTAAACTATTTTCCAATACTTACTTAGCCATGCGTGTGGCTTTCTTCAATGAACTGGATACCTATTGCTTAAAAAACAGATTAAGTACTTTGGACATTGTTACGGGCGTGGGTTTAGATCAACGTATTGGTGATCACTATAACAATCCATCTTTCGGCTATGGTGGTTATTGTCTGCCAAAAGATACCAAGCAGTTGCTCGCCAATTATCATGAAACACCACAAGAGTTGATTTCAGCCATTATCCGATCCAACCAAACCCGTAAGCAGGCGATTGTGGATGATATTTTAAGACGAGATGTATCCTGTGTTGGCATCTACAGACTCACCATGAAAGCTGATTCCGATAATTTTAGGGAATCTGCGGTACATGATGTTTTGCAGGGACTGGCTGATCAGGGAGTGAAAATTGTTATTTATGAACCAACTCTGGATGTAAGTGAGTATCTAGGTCATCCTGTTGAGTCCAGCCTGCAAAAGTTTAAATCACTGTCTGATCTCATCATTGTCAATCGGATGGTGCCCATGTTCAGTGATGTGATGGAAAAGATTTATACCAGAGACTTGTTTGGGGTGAATTAGCCTAATTTTGTATAAAGATTAAGTTTAGAATTGTCTTTACTTGACGAATTAATAATAAAAAAGTTGATGAGGTCTATGCTAAGATAACTCAACATTCAGTGCATATGATTGAACACTTAATTGCATGTTAAGACGGCAAAGTGGCACATCATATCTCAAGCATTAAGGTTATCAAATGGCAGATATTCAACAAGATTCGGCAACTCATGAAGACAATATTATTTTGTGCATGAAATGGGGAACCAAGTATGGTGCAGAATATGTCAACCGTTTGTATAACATGGTTAAACGCCATGTGACCTTGCCGTTTAAAATGGTCTGTTTGACTGATCGTACTGAGGGAATTGACCCCAATGTACAATGCTTCCCAATCCCGCCTCTAGACTTGCCAGCAGGTGCGCCTGAACGTGGCTGGAACAAGCTTTCAACCTTTGAACCTGATTTATATGGTTTAAAGGGGAATGCACTTTTTCTCGACCTTGATGTTGTGATTATTGATAATATTGACTGCTTCTTTCAAGAAAAAGGCGAGTTCCTGATTATTCATGACTGGAAACGTCCTTGGCGCATTACAGGCAATAGCTCAGTCTATCGTTTTAAATTGGGTGCCTTTCCTGAAATTTTGCCTTATTTTCGTGAGCATTTTGATGAAATCCGTCAAAAGTTCCGTAATGAGCAGGCCTATTTATCATGGTTTGTGCATAAAGAGGGGAAATTAAGCTATTGGAATGATGCTTGGTGTAAGAGCTATAAATATCATTGTCTGCAAAAAATTCCATTGGCGTATTTTAAGCCGCCAGTAAAACCTAAAGATGCCAAAATTATTATTTTCCATGGCGAAATTAATCCACCTGATGCTGTGAATGGCGGTGGTGGTAAGTGGTATCGCTATGTATTGCCTTCTGATTGGATCAAAGAGTCTTGGCAGTAAGTAAGACGACATCATTACAAGAGTTTGATTTATGAAAGATACAATACAACCTATTGATATCGTAATTGCTTGGGTGGATGGAAATGATCCTAAGTTAAAAAACAAGCGTCAACAATTTATAAATCAAACTGCACCGTCAAATGCTTTAGATGCAACGCGTTTTGCGAGTAATGATGAAATTTATTTCTGTATTGCCTCCATACTCAAATTTGTACCGTATTGCGGGAAAATTTATGTAGTCACTGATCAACAAACACCACAATGGCTGGATCAGTTTGAGCAGCAGAATCTCTGTGAGAAAGGCAAGATTAGAGTGGTCGACCACACGGAGTTGTTTAGAGGATACGAATTTGCATTGCCGACGTTTAATTCTTTAAGTATTGAAACGATGCTTTGGAATATACCGAGTATTTCAGATTATTTTATTTATTTAAATGATGATTTCTTCTTTAATCAACCCTCTGATCTACAAGACTTTTTAATTGATAGTCAAATGGTGATGTATGGGCATTGGGAAAGTAATCTAGTAAAAAAAATCAAATATATTGTTAGAAAGTTTGTGCAAAATAAATTTGGAAAACTGGCACAACCCTCATATACAATGGCGCAAATGTTAAGTGCAGATTGTGTTGGCATGTCTCAATATTTTGAGATTCACCATCGTCCGCATATCTTGAGTCGGATACTTCTATGCAATTATTTTGAAAAAAATATGCAACAATTACAGAAGCAAATTAGCTTTAAATTTAGGAATATCGATCAGATATTACCTGTAGGTTTATCTAATCACCTAGCGATTAAAAATGACCAAGCAATTCTCAACGATGATGTTGAAATCGCTTATTTAAAAGATCATCGTGATTTAGAGTCGTTTACTCAGGCTCTATCAAATCCTGATATTAAATTTGGTTGTATCCAAAGTTTGGACCAACTGCAACAGAATGATGAACAGCATATACGCCATGCACTTATTCATAAATTTAAAGATGTTTTGCCTAGTCAGATCCAAGCGACGATAGCAGGATAAGCAAAGGAAGATCGGATGAAAGTTGTTACTTATCTCATAAATCTAGAGGGTAGTGATCAGCGTTTAGCAAATGCGACAGCTCAGTTGCAACAAGCGGGTTGGGCATTTTCTCGTTTCCCTGCTTATGATGGGCGTGGTAAAGCATTATCCGAATTTGAAAATTATGATGATGCAGCAGCCCAAAAAATATTAGGTCGTAGTTTAATTAGTTCTGAGTTGGGGTGCTATCTCAGCCATTATGGTTGTGCTAAAAAATTTTTAGAAACGGATGCGGATTATCTTGTTGTCCTTGAAGATGATATTCAAGTATTACCAAACTTTAAACAAAAGCTTAATTCATTAATCAGCTATCTTGATCAGCATAAAGAACTCGAATGGTATGTGGTGAATCTTGCTGCAAAAAAGAAGAAATTGGCAAAAGACATCGTTCAGATTGATGGTTATACAATCTGGCATGCTTATTACTTTCCCATCCGTGGTGTAGGATTAGTATGGTCAAGAGCAGGTGCTGAGGCATTTGTTGAGCTTGGTAAAACCATGCAAGTGCCAGTCGATATCTTTTTTCAAAGCTGGTTAAGTAAAAATGGCAAAGGATTGGGGGTGTGGCAGCCTTTTGTTCAGCCTGCTGGGATTGATAGTGATATTTTAGGCACTGTGGCAACACAGGGTATTAAGCGCAAAGCACTGGAAAATAGAAGTGCTTCACATGGTTTTAAGAAGCAGAAAAGAATGTGGCGTGACCGTTTTTATGCGATTAGGAATTTACTCTCTTAAACGCTGTAATTATGCGAGTAAAAAGTCCTTTAATGTATTCATTTTATAGCTGAGTATTTAAATGAAAATCTTTAAGAAATTGTTTTATCTAGTGAAATTTCATTTGATGTATTCGTATAAAATTAGGCATAAAAACAAAAAAATTGATAACTATGCTGGGTTACTCACATTTAATCAAACAGAGGAAACTATAGTTTTACCAAAAAAGTTATGGATGTATTGGGAAAACGATATTCCTGAGTTTGTTGAGAAATGCATTGATCGGATGCGTGAGAAGAATCCTGAATATGAGGTTTTTGTACTTAATCCAGAGAATGTTAATCAATATAGTCATATTGATTTTAGCCAACTTAAAGATGCAACGGCCCAGCAAAAAGCTGATTTACTTAGATTTGATCTAATGTACAATCATGGAGGGATTTGGCTGGATGCAAGTATCATCCTATATGACCGTCTCGACTGGATTTCGGAGCTTATGGTTGAAAAAAAGACCGCGAATTTTGCTTATTACCGTCGTAAAAATACTACTAATTTGAATTTCCCTGTGTTAGAAAATTGGTTATTAGCAAGCGTGGGTCATAATATTTTCTTTAAACAATGGTATGAAGAATTATATTTAGCAATTCAACAAACACCTAAAAAGTATATTCAGAATATTAAGGCAACTGAATCAAATACAAAGGACATTTTTCAACAGATCAGTAATTTAGAATATTTGGTGGCATATGTTGCTTGCCAAAAGATTATGAGAAAAAATTTTCCGAGTATTAGCTTGATTGATTGTGATGAAAATGCATTCTATTACCAAGTCAAAAACAGATGGGTTAAAGAAAAAATATTAATTAACATGGCGATTAATTATCCAGCCGATGAACATCCTAAATTGATAAAACTGGCAGGGAAAGAGCGTAACTATTTATGCCAGTTCTATAATAAAGGGATGTATTTTGAAGGGTCTTTAATTGATATTTAATTTAGTTTTATAAGGGCTACTCCCAAATAAATTGTTTTAAGGTCTCGTATTTTGCTTGTTGCTCGAAGTATTCGGCAGAAGCAAGTGAGCCTATGATCGAGATATGTCTACCATCCAGAGAATATGGGATTGTATCTGTAGCCATTTGATCTGATCTAAATAGTTCTTGTTGGGTGAGTAATATTGTATTTGGGTGCTTGCTTACGATCTCGTTAATGATTTTTGTTGCTCGTTTTTGTTCAGTGGCTTTCGGGTTATTCATATAACTTTGTAAGTTCAGATCTCGATGCAACCACATGGCTCTTTTAAAAAGTAGGCTGATGTTTTTATTAAAAGCATAAGGTTCAGACATTACGATGACCTTTTTATGATGTTTTTCAGCGACCTTAAGTAATTCAGAAAAACCATTTTGCTGGTTTTGCTGTACGATGTCAGACCAACGGCCTGCGAATATCAACACATCGTATTGATCTATATGTTTAGATAAATACTCACGATTTAATAAGCACTGTTGATACGCTGTAGATTGTTTGTTCCCTGTAAACTCTTTATTAAGACTTGGATAACACCAGTTTGTCGTAATGGCTTGTATATTTAAGTTCAGCTTCTTTCCAATCTGATCCCAAAACGGGCTATTGTGACCTGCAAATGAATCTCCAAATAACAGTGCCGATTTTGCATTTTTCTGTTCTGAAGCAATTGAGCATTCAAATCCTTGTGAGCCTACTTTGAGATTATGGTTATCTTTAATATTATAAAAACACCACCCATTTTCAACACTTGGCATTTGCATTTTGTCTAGATTAGAGGGAGTGTTAGATTTTTCTCGACTTGCAAGACCATTTTCTTCTATATGTTTATAGATTGGATAAAGTAAGAGTAGGGTGGAAATAAACAATAAATATATATGCCCTTTTTTGAGCTTTTGTAGGGATTTTCGACTACCTTCGATGTATTTATAACTTAACCACCCCAAGAGTAAAGAGAGTCCGAGGGAGAGACTTAAGCTAATAAAATTTAATTTAATAAAAAAATAATTCAATAAGAAAAATACAGGCCAGTGCCATAAATAAATAGAATACGATGCACTACCAATGTTTTGGATGAATTTTGCTTGAGTGAAAATTGAATTTTGACGATTAGCAATTAAGATGAGCATTGTACCCATCACTGGTAATAAGGCTAAAAAGCTTGGCCAAGGTGTATTCTGATCGTATAAAACTAGACTAAGAAGAATAAAGGTAAAACCCAAACCTTCACTGAGTTTTTGTAGTGGGGCAGTGAGTTGTTTATTATTAAAGTAGTAATATACCAAACCTCCAGCAACTAGTTCCCACGTACGCGTTGTCAGCTTAAAGAACCCATACATGGTATCTTTAGCTGTCATTAATGTTGAAAATGATAGGGAAGCAATAAGTATAAGACTTAAAAAAATACCAATATATTTTAATTTTTTATCAAATTTTGCATAAATAAAGAGCAAGAGAGGAAATAAAAGATAAAACTGCCATTCAACCGAAAGAGACCAAGTGTGAAGTAGGGCTTTATCATGTGTATCGGCAGCAAAATAATCACCAGCTTGGCGATAATAAAGATCGTTTGATAGAAAAGTCAGACTGTATCGTGCATCTTTAGCAAAATTCTTAAAGTCTTCTGGAATAAAAATAAACCAACCCAGTATGGTAAGAAATACAATAAGGAATAAAAGTGCTGGAAATATTCGTACAATTCGAGCGAGATAAAAATCTGTAAAAGAAAGCTGCTGCTTATACAGTTTTTCAATGATAATTTTTGTCATCAGATAACCTGAAATGACGAAAAAAATATCAACGCCAAGATAACCAGCCGAAAACCCAAATATTTGGAAATGGAAAAGTACAACTAAAATTACAGCATAAGCTCTTAATCCATTAATATCATTCCTAAAAGTATTGATGCTCATGCAATAAGTTTTCTAAAAAAAGAGTAATTGTATGATTTATTTCATAATGACTGGATAATTAGATTGTATTGATTTTTTTAAAAGATTCTATGGCACTTGTGGGGGAAAGATTATAAACCTGAACTTGGTGCTCTATAAAGAATTCAGCCGCAGCATCAAAAGCGGGAAAAATTAAATGTAGGTATTGATCTAACATTGTTGGCTGTTTGTTTTCTATACTCTCATAAAAACGTGGCTGAGAAAAATTATTCATATCTAATCCAGCGATATAAATTTCTTTAAAACCAATTGCATATGCGACTTGTAATGCCACATATGGTACAGTTAAATAATCAAATACTGCATTGAATATATTCGTTGAAAAGCCAAATTCGCCATATAAGTGAAAATAAGGTTTTTCTAAATCTAGTTTGTGCTTTTTACCCATGAATGGTTCAACAGTTTTATCTTGGAAAATAGTCTCGATGATTTTGATTTCGCACTTAATTTGACTTGGGTCAATTCTTTTTAAAATGATGTCTAAACAACGAGGCGTTGTGAAAAATATACAATCACTGTTAAGAACTTTTAATATTAGATCGAAACGCTTAGTCGTAAAATTAAAATCAATAATTACGTAATATTTAAAGTGAATGTGATCTAGTGAAATAGCACCATTCACACCAATATAGTCATAGTCAGGATTGGTCAGAAAACGTTGATCTATATCTTTGACAGAAGGCCCAGTTGCAACCAATACACAGGTATTTTTTTGACTTTTAAATGGTTTTGTATGATCGGCAATTAATTTTTTATTAAAAAATAATTGCTCTAAGTCGCCTTCGCTATTGCGAACAGTCTTGTAGTATGGCCAATAGCGGCGATTATGTTTATATGCTTTGGAATGGAAAGACTTATAAAGGAACTTGAAAATATTTTGTGTAATACGATTGAAAATCTGTTGCATCGAGTTTACTCAGGTATAAGTTTACCACCATAGGATGGAGGATAGACTAAAATTAATCTCTTAATTATATGATATTTTTTATTATTAGCGCGATTGTGGGAGAGTGAATCTGTATTGAATATTTTAACACTACCTCCCCCATCGTATATTGTTTAAAAGAAGTAGTGTTATTGTAGCTGCGAAAGCATTAATCATCTAAAGAAAATTTCTTTTTTCCTTTAAATACAGACTTAAGCGATTGAACTGAGCGATTAAACCAGTTCGCCTCTGTATCTGGACGGGTTACTTTGTTGCCATGATAGTTGATCTGTGTTGCTTTTGAAAAATTACCGAAAGGAGTGATCGTATAGTTTTCAGGGCGATACCCATTTTCAAGAGCCTCTTGGTAGTATTGATCAAATAATGCGACAAGGTCTTCACGTGGGTGCGGCATGATTTTCCCATCAAACCAATGCTTTTGCCCAGATGCTTCAAGGCGCGGTAAGGCATATTTATGACTAAACTGTGTACCCATATCAGAGTAATGCAAAATTTTAATTTGCTCAATTGGAAGACCTTCACCATCAATATTGTTGTATGAATCTTGATAAGGTTGAACAAGTTCAGGCTTTTCTTTGATGAGCTGCATCAGTTTTTTATGTCCCTCAGGATCTGCTTGTAGTTCTTTTAATGTAGGCAAATGTTGTTTAGCTTTTTCACAGTCCCATACACAGGTGCATAAACGAGCAGTACTCTTTCCACCCTTTGCGATCACGATCGCATCATTACTCAGTGGATGTGACCATAGCTCAGCAATGTCACATAAAACAACGACATCCGCATCCATATAGATGGCACGACCTTGAAAGTTGCATGACTCAGGGATTGCCCAACGGAAACCTGAGAATGGAGTTGCCCATTTTTCTGTATGCCAACCTTCTCGAGTTTCTTGATTACTGTACCATGGACTTTTAGGGTCATGGCTTAATTGCATCCAAACAATTTCAACAGGGTGTTGGGTGTGTTTTCGAATGCTGTAATCTAAAACCATCATTTGTTCTAAATCACAGTTGTTGGGATCACAACCCACAAATACTTTAATTACTTCATTGTTCATATCTGCAATCACTTCATTATTTATAAAATCAATGCAGTAAGTAGAAGATAACATCTAAAAGAACTGCATGATAAATTAAAAACTAACATTGTAAGTCTATCTTTTCAACATGACTAGCATTGATGTGTATTGATGAACAAATCAACGCAGGATTTCGATATTGGTACAAATGTGTTTTACTTTGTTGTTGTATTTACAAGATAGAATATGAATAATACTTAGATTTTAATATCTTAATGCATTGTGGCACGTTGTTGCTAGTGAAGATTATACTATGAAGAATTATGTGATCAGCCTTACTTATGCGGATCAGCGTCGCGATCATATTTTATCGATTTTTCAGAAACAGGCGATAGATTTTTGTTTCTTTGATGCTGTCACGCCTGCCACGATGGAGCAGATTGCAAATGCTTTAGGACTTGATATAACAAAAACAGATCTTGCTAAAAGTGAAGTGGCTTGTCTATTAAGTCATGCTGCATTATGGCAAAAGGCAATCGATGAAAATTTGAGTCATATCGCAATTTTTGAAGACGATATTCATTTAGGAGAAGAAGCTACTATTTTCTTAACTAAAAGTGATTGGATTCCTGAGGGCTGCTCAATTATTAAGTTGGAAGCTTTTTATCCTAAAGTGGGGGTGGAGTCTTCTTTTAGAAGTTTGCCTTCAAAGCGTAAATTATCTTTATTAAAGACCGTACATATGGGGTGTAGTGGCTATATTCTATCGCAGCAAGCAGCTCGTGATTTACTCAATTTATTAGCAACTTATGAACAGTTGATTCCAGTTGATCATATTGTTTTTAAAGACTATATGACAAAGTTCCCTAATCAGATTTTCCAAATGCTACCAGCACTTTGTATTCAAGATCATCTTTTGGGGCAGCATGTTAACTTCCCAAGTTTTTTAGAAAAAGATAGGAACATTCGCAAAGGAGAGTACGAATATCAAATTAAGCCTAAGCTTAACTTTGTTCAAAAAATACAACGAGAGAGACTGAGACTCTCGGCGCAAATAATTAAATTGTTGAAAGAGTTTGTTTTAGTGTTGAAAGGAAAAAGGCTCACAAAAGTTAAGTTTAAATAATCACTTTGAAAAGATAAGATTATTTTTTATATAATTCATCTGAAGCATTCTCGCCCCTAAACCTTTTATATCCCCACATGTACTCTGTAGGAAAGCGGTTGATCATCTGTTCAACTGCTTTATTCAATGCTGTCGTTGCGACTTCAATATTTCGATCATAGAGTTGAAGATCGTTTAGATCGTCACAGTAGACATCAAAACCTTCATCATCTTCGCGACGAAAACAGCTTAGGCCCACTAAACGACACTGGGTTTTTTGTGCCATTTTACTTGCTAATGTGCTCGTAAGGCAGGGAATCCCGAAGAAAGGAACCACAACACCACCTGAAGGTTGGGGCACATGGTCGGGCAAAATTACACTAAATCCACCTTGTTTAAGGTTTTTAAATAAAGCCTTTACACCATTGGCATCAGTTGGAACCAATGTTGCATTGAGTCGCTGACGAGCATGGAGAGCAAAGCTATTAAAGCCACTATCTTTCATCGGTTTGTACATGATGGTGGGGATACCGTATTGGTGTACCCAAGCATTCATCATTTCCCAAGTTCCAAGATGAGGGGTAATAATTAAAGCGCCTTTAGGATCATTGAGTGCATCAGTTAAGACTTCTAAATTATGCACAGTATGAATTTGCTGGATGCTCCACTCAGGAGGCATTGCCCAGCATTTCCCAGATTCGATATAACTGAGACATTGCTTGGTGACGCTTTCCCGAGCCATTTTTTCTTTTTGATCGATCGTTAGCTCTGGATAGGCGAGAGCTAAATTGATTCGAGTTTTCCATAACATACTTTTGTTTGGATTTTGATTGATAAAGTATGCCGCCACTTTTGCAATACTACGTAAAAATGGTAAAGGTAAAACTCGAAGCAAGGTACGATAAAAGGACATGTGAATTAATCTTGCTTATCCGCATTTCCTTTGAGCACCATATAAATCAGTGCTGCAAAGATCAGTAAGGCGCCGGCTAAGCTACTGACACAAAAATATAAGATGCGTTGATAAGTGGTCATATTGAAAAGTTCATTGGCGAGGATGTAACGCATGAAAAACCATTGAGCCAGTGAAAACACAATAATTACAATCGTGTGTCGACGTACATCAGGACGCATTGCCATAAGACTGACCTCTCAATAAAAAGCAGCCTATTATGCCACTAGCAGACATGATCGCAAAGTAAAACTCGAATATAAAAAACCCTGCATTAAGCAGGGTTCCATTGCATCATAAACCTAAAGTTTATTTTTCTTCAGCTTTTGCTTTTTCGCGTAAACGAATACCAAGGTCACGCAATTGATTTGCTTCAACTGGTGCTGGTGCTTGAGTCAATGGACATTCAGCCGTCTTGGTTTTCGGGAATGCAATCACGTCACGAATCGAAGATGCACCTGTCATCAACATAATCAAACGATCAAGACCGAATGCTAAACCACCGTGTGGAGGCGCACCGTAACGTAATGCATTCAATAAGAAGCTGAATTTCTCTTCTGCTTCTTCTTCACCAATACCTAAAGCTTCAAAAATCGCTTTCTGCATCTCTAAGGTATAAATACGCAGTGATCCACCGCCGATCTCAGTACCATTGAGTACCATATCGTATGCAACAGATAATGCCACACCTGGATTTCTCTTCACTTCTTCAACACTTGATTTTGGTAGTGTGAATGGGTGATGCACAGAAGTCCATTTGCCATCATCCGTTTCTTCGAACATTGGGAAATCAACAACCCAAAGTGGTGCCCACTCGCACGTTGCAAGATTCAAGTCATGACCGATTTTCACACGAAGTGCGCCCATCGCGTCATTTACGATCTTCGCTTTGTCTGCACCAAAGAATACGATGTCGCCATTTTCAGCGCCAACACGTTTTAATAAATCGAGTACGATTGGTTCGATGAATTTAACGATTGGAGATTGAAGACCTTCAATGCCTTTTTCAAGTTCATTGACTTTGATATAAGCCAAGCCTTTAGCACCGTAGATGCCTACGAATTTGGTGTATTCGTCAATCGCACTACGTGGTAATGAACCTGCACCAGGAACACGTAACGCAACAATACGACCTTTAGGATCCTTGGCAGGGCCTGCGAATACCTTGAACTCAACGTCCTGCATCAAGTCTGCAACGTCAACAAGTTTCAATGGAATACGCATATCTGGTTTGTCAGATGCATAGTCGCGCATTGCGTCAGCGTAAGTCATACGTTCAAACTTATCGAATTTTACATTCAATAATTCGTTGAACATTTTAACTGTTAAGCCTTCCATTAAATCCATGATGTCATCGTCACTCATGAACGATGTTTCAACGTCGATTTGGGTAAATTCAGGCTGACGATCCGCACGCAAGTCTTCGTCACGGAAGCATTTAGCAATCTGGTAATAACGATCAATACCACCCACCATCAACAACTGCTTAAACAATTGTGGTGATTGTGGCAGTGCATAGAAGCTACCATTTGAAACACGACTGGGTACTAAATAGTCACGTGCGCCCTCAGGAGTTGCACGAGTCAAGATAGGTGTTTCAACGTCTAAGAAACCATGATCTTCAAAGTAGTTACGAATCAAGTTAGTCACTTTAGAGCGGAAGCGTAAGCGATCTAACATTTCAGGACGGCGAATGTCCAGGAAACGGTATTTCAAACGAATTTCTTCAGAAATATTGGTGTTTTCGTCATTCAATGGGAATGGAGGCGTTTCAGAAGCAGCAAGAACTTCGATTTCTTTCGCTAAAACTTCAATCTGACCACTCACCATATTGGCATTTTCAGTACCTTCATAGCGACGACGAACACGACCTGTAATTTTTAAAACAAATTCAGAACGTGCTTTATCCGCAGTAGCAAATGCTTCTGGTGTATCAGGGTCAATTACGACTTGAACTAAGCCATCACGGTCACGCATATCCAGGAAAATCACACCGCCATGATCACGGCGACGATGAACCCATCCGCATAAAGTAACTGTTTGATCGATTTGGGCTTCAGTTAAAGAGCCACAGTAATGAGTGCGCATCATATTGAATTATTTATCCAAACTATATTGGCTGTAGAAGATGCATACGTAAACAGCGCAGCATCAATGGAGCGAAGATTATGCCTTGTTGAACGACTAGTCTCAAGTCTTAATGCTTTGGGGACAATCCTAATTCAATGCTTTGGGTTAAAATTCTGCCATATGGGCTTTTCGATGCAGCCACAAACTCATTAAACAGCAAATACTAAATAGTATGAGTCCATTTTGGGAGAACTGGTTGATGGCTTTGCCAATAAAGAAGTAACGTTCAGTATTCCACAGTTCAGCCGAAATGGTGTGGCTGTATTTCCATACTGCCAACATGCCACCAGTCACTGAAATGGCCATACTCAGCAAGGCAAACAGCTTTATTTTCCCTGAAATAGGCGTGTCCTGTTTGTAGGTTTGATAATAGTTTAGACACATCCACAATAAGAAAGGCAAGCTGAGAATGGATGATGCAATTTGTAGAATAAAATGCAGGGGATAATGAACATTCCCTAGGGAAATATTTTGGGCGAGCGTGTCTTGAAAGGCAAAGGTGCGAAAGTCTAAATGAGTCAATCCATCCCAGATGAGATGTGTTGCTGTTCCTAAAATGATGGCTAAACAACACATCAGTATAAAAGCCACCACTTCATCAAAGGATTTGACCTTTAAAGGGTGCCTGATCCCTAAAAAACGATAAATCACGGGGCGATAGAGTAAATACCACAACAGGCAAAAGCATAAGCCAATCGGAAGATTGGGAAATAAAATCCCTGACCATTGATGGGGTAAGGCAATGGTTTCTGTTGTAAACAAGCGATACAGGTCTGGTGTCATACAGCCGATGGCTAAGGCTGCAATCGGTAAATGACCCCGACTAAGTTTGGATAAGGGTGGAGCAAGCACCGCATGAGAGAGAGTAAAGGGCATAAGCTTGAATCATGAAGAATGCTTAAATCATGGAGTGGCAGTTTAACAAATGAAGTTTGCATGTATGTTTTTTATTGCAAAAATAATGAAATGTTATAATATAACAAAAATAAAGATCGACTGATTTGAGACATGGTATGTCATTTCCTAAAAATATTCTGACCTTATCCATTTTGGCTGTTGCGTCTGTATCTGTATTTGCCGCAGAAAATGAGCAGGCGACAACGCTGGACACCATCCGCATTAAGGCACATCCGCTTGAGCAAACCTCAAAGGACTTTGCAGTTGCAGATACAGTGGTAGACCAAAAACGCTTGGCGCAAGGGGCAGTGACCATTGGCGAGGCATTGAGTGGTGAAACGGGAATTTCCTCCAATCAGTTTGGTGCAGGCTCTAGCCGACCTGTGATTCGTGGGCAAGATGGTCCACGGATAAAAATTCTACAAAATTCTTCTGAAAATATTGATGTATCCACACTTTCCCCAGACCATGCGGTAACGGTTGATCCAGCGCTGGCAAAACAGGTTGAAGTGATTCGTGGGCCATCCACTCTATTATTTGGTGCTGGAACGGTAGGCGGTCTGGTGAATGTCACCGATAGTAAACTTCCAACAGCAATGCCAGAAAAGGGCTATGAGGGTAATGCGACATTGCGTTACAACACAGGTAGTGATGAAAAGCTGGCGACTGCAGGTGTAACGCTGGGCTTGGGTGATCAGGTTGCCTTGCGTGTTGAGGGCTTAAAGCGTGAAGCCAATGACTATATCGCACCAGATTATGTACATGAGGGCGAAAAGGAACGCCGTGTTGACAACACCTTTGCCAAAGGCCAGACCGTAAATTTCGGTTTGTCATGGATTTATGATCGTGGCTTTACGGGGATTTCCTATAGCAACCGTCAGGACCAATATGGCTTGCCAGGACATAGCCATGAATATGAAAGCTGTCATTTACATGGACTCAGCCTGCACTGTGGCGAACATGACCATGATGAAGATGGGCATGACCACGAAGATCACGACCAGGATCATGCACATGAAGCAGGTCCCTGGATTGACCTGAAATCTGAACGTTATGACGTGCGTACCGAACTGGATGAGCCATTTGCGGGCTTTAAAAAATTGCGTGCTCAAGCCAGTTATACCGATTATCAACATGATGAAATCGAGGAAGATACCATTGCGACCCATTTTAAAAACAAGGGTTATGATGGACGTTTAGAGTTGGTACACAACCCACTGGGTGCATGGGAGGGTGTGATTGGTACACAGTACGGACAACAAAAGCTGGAACTGACAGGTGAAGAAGCCTTTTTGGCACCAAACACCACCAAAAAATGGAGTGTGTTCGCTTTGGAACATGCCCAGTTGAATGATGTGCATGTTGAGTTGGCGGCACGCGTAGACCAGCAAAAAATTGATATTGATGATTCAAGCAAAAAAGATTTCGACGGTTCAGCCTTTTCTGTTTCTGGTGCAGCCAACTGGGAGTTTGCGCCAAACTACAAACTTTCTTTGGTCACGTCTCATCAGGAGCGTTTGCCTTTGGCGCAGGAGCTTTATGCAGATGGTGGACATTTCGCCACCAATACCTATGAGCTGGGCAATGACCAACTGAGCAAGGAAAAATCAAATAATGTGGAACTGGGCTTCCATTATGATGACAACACTTTTGACTATCATGTCCACGTGTATCACAACTGGTTTGATGAATATATCTATGCCCAAACCTTAGACCGTTATAAGGACTTCCGTCTAGTGCAATATGCGCAGGACAAAGCTAAGTTCTATGGTGCGGAAGCGGAAGCGGGCTATCAAATTTCACCGATCTATAAGCTCAGTGTGTTTGGTGATTATGTGCGTGGCAAGATCGATAATGACAATGCACCACGTGTGCCAGCAGGACGTTTAGGGACTAAGCTCAATGCTGATTTTGATGATCACTGGAGTGGTTCGGCTGAATACTATCATGTGTTCCAGCAGGACAAGATTGCGGCTTATGAAACAGACAGCCAAAGCTATAACATGCTCAATCTCGGTGTGGCGTACTCAGGTAATTACAGTAATGTCAGCGATTATCGGGTGTTCCTGAATGCCAACAACCTGCTGGATGATCAGGTCTATCAACATGCCTCATTCCTTTCAACCATTCCACAGGTGGGACGTAACTTTAGCGTTGGTGTGAATTTTAGTTTCTAATTTATCACTTAAATCTTATTGAAAAATCAAAGTATAAGCTCTAGCCTTAACCCATTAGGCTAGGGCTTTTTTTGTTTATATGCGTATCTTCCAACGAATCCATCAAAAATTAAACTGGTCAAGTCGACGTTACATGGCAGTCATATTGAGTATTGTGGTGATTGGGTACATTGCTTCGGCAATTTACCACACTGTAAAACCGCTCCCACAAGGGCTGGATTTTACGGGACAACTGCGCCATGCCAATGTGAAATTTCTGGCAGATCAAACCTATATGGATGCGCAGGGTCAGCAACAGGTAGATCAACATATTTTCAGGGAAGTCTTTCAACTGATTGATCAGGCACAGACCACAATTGTGCTGGATATGTTCCTGTTTAATCAGGAAGTTGGAAAATCTAAAGTTAAACAGATTGCTTTAACGCAGCAACTGACTAATGCATTGATCGCAAAGCGTCGTCAAGACCCAAATATTCAGGTGGTTGTCATTACTGATCCAATCAATTCTGTTTATGGTGGGATAGCACCAAAGCATTACCGTCAGCTACGTCAGGCAGGCGTGGATGTGATTGAAACCGATTTAAAACCATTGCGTGCTTCAAATCCACTCTGGTCGGGCTTCTGGTACATTTGCTGCCAGAGTCTGGGCAATAACCCAGAAAAAGGCTGGTTAAGTAATCCTTTCGGCGATGAAAAGATTACTTTGCGCAGTTATCTGGAACTATTTAACTTTAAGGCGAATCACCGTAAAACATTGGTGGTGGATACAGAGCAGGGTTGGAAAAGCTTAGTGACTTCTGCAAATCCACACGATGGCAGCTCACATCATAGTAACGTCGCTCTAGTGGTTGATGGACCAACAGCCATTGATGTGCTTAAAACTGAACAGGCGGTTGCGCAAATGTCGCAGGGTTCTAGTCCTTTTGTAATTATGGGTGGATTCACTGAAGATAAAAGCCTGCCACAGGTGCAGGTGCTGACTGAAAAAGCCATTTATGATGCTGTGTTAAAAATGATTCATGAAGCAAAGGCTAAGGAACATCTGGATATGGCCATGTTCTATCTGTCTGAGCGCAAAATTATTGAGGCATTGAAGCAGGCACAGCAACGTGGTGTGAATATTCGTTTAATGATTGACCCAAACAAGGATGCCTTTGGTCGTCAAAAAAATGGCATTCCAAACCGTCAGGTGGCTTCGGAGCTACATGCCGCAGGCATCCCGATCCGTTGGTGTGATACACATGGCGAACAGTGCCATAGCAAAATGCTGTTCAAATACAATGCCCAGCAAGCTGAGCTAATTTTGGGTTCAGCGAACTTCACTGCACGTAACCTGAAAAATTATAACCTTGAAACTGATATGCGAGTGGTTGGCTCAGCACAGGCGCAGGTGTTTAAAGATGCAGGACAATATTTTGATGCGGCGTGGAGCAATGCCAATGCTCGTCAGGTGACAGTCGATTATTCAAAATATGCAGATGAGTCAAAAGTGAAATACTGGCTATATCGTTTTATGGAATGGTCGGGTTTATCGACTTTCTAAAAAAAAAGAGGCTTTAAGCCTCTTTTTTATTGCGGATTTGGTGGAATCAATTGATCTAAGTCTTTATCAGCCAACGGATCGAGTTCACTAAGATCCGTTTTGATTTTCCACTGGCTTTCATCTTCAACAGGGTTGGGCAAACGTGCTTCAAGCCAATCACAAACGGTATTGGGATCAAATTCAGGATGGTTACATTGAATGACCCAAGCCAGAAACTCTTTGGCTTCACCATTCATATAGGGTGGCGGTGAAACAGGAAAGAACTGGGTTGGCAGGCGTTCATTGGTGGATAAATAATTCAGTATATGCCCAAGTTCCTGAACAGTTTGCCATGCCAAAGGATGCTCAATATCAATATTGAACTTAAACCACCATGCATGTTGACCATCTGTACCATGCGCCAAGATTCTAGATTCCTGTACACTTGGAACCTTACAGAAGAATTGATAGAGACGATCAAAATTCATTTCAGACACTGACATTGCCCCAAAACTGAAAAATGGATTTTAGCATATTCTCAAACTCGACGAAAAATCCCTCCTTATTTCATCCTTGATTTGCCCTGAATGGTAGCGAATGGTAACAGTCATTGCTGACTTTTTGCTCTAAAATAAAGGCTAGGATTTGATGATGGGAGAGGGCAATGTTGCGATCTAAATACGATGTTTATGCTTTTATCAGTGTGTTGAGCTGTCTCCCCGCAATGGTTTACGCCGATAATGCCTGGAGCGGTTATAGTGGGGTGGAGCGCCGCTCCTCGCATCAGGCTTCGCCATCTTATCAGCAGCCTGCACAGAACCCATTTGCCTTTTCAAGTCAGCGTTATACCCCCACTGCGCCACCAAAAGGCTATTATTATCAGCCCTATCAAAATAATATCCACTCTTACCCCAACCATCGACCAAGTGTTCGGATTGAATATTATCCAGATACCCAATATGAGGGTAGTTATCGCCGTGAGGCTTTTGTAGTGGGGAATGAGCTGCCTGGTGAGTTTCGTAGTGACCGTTATGTGGTTCGTGACTGGGACTATTATTCCTTGCGTGAGCCGCCACGTGGTCGACACTGGATCATGGTGGATGGACGTTATCTCTTGGTAACCGATGATAATTTCACCATCGAAATTATTCGCTGATTTCTTGGGTGTTTTTGAAATTGTGCCTTGATAATGACCTCCATAATTTCTTGGATTTCATTACAAAGCTTTGCAATGTCGCTGGATTTATTCATGGTTTCTCCTAGAGTTTTGCTTAATCTGAGTTCAGATCAAAACAGAGGATCAAACAATGAAAAAGACAGTTATTTTGTTGGTATCAAGTTTAATGTTTGGTGCATCTGCTTCAGCAATGGCAGATTCAAATCGTTGGAACAATCATCACGACTATAAAGATCGTTATGAGCAGCGTTACGATCGAAATGACCACCGAAATGATCATAGAGATCCACCGCGATGGTCAAATGCAGAGCGTGGAAACCATTATGGACAACGAATAAACTTTAAACGTGGCGAGCGTTTACCATCGGCATTCCGTAGCAACCGCTATGTGGTGTCAAACTACCGCCTACATCGCTTGTATGAACCACCTCGTGGCTATAACTGGATGCAGGTACAGGGCAAATATGTACTGGTGGATTCAAAATACCGTGTCTATCGGGTTGCATAACATGAGTGATCAAAAGCAGGCATCAAGCCTGCTTTTTTTATTTATGCAAGTTCGTCATCTTGTGGTCGTGGTGTCTTATTTGCAGGAAGTTGTTGTTCCTGCTCTTTGCCTCGGATCACAGAGGGGTAGTTCCATGAAGCAAAACGCACCACTAAAATAGCCAAAGCCAGAATTAAAATAGAACCCGTAATAATCACCTGATCCATTGAGGCCTTATGATTATGCTGAATATCAGCAATCAGTAAACGGGTCAGTGCGGTAATTGCCACGTAAATCAAAAAGCGCACGGGCATGTGATTGGTCTTGAAATAAATCCCAACCATCGCCCCCAGTTCAAGATAGATAAATAACAGCAGAATATCGTCAATGCTTGCATATTGCTTAACGGTCAGGATTTCAATCACCGTATGCACGGCTGACCATGCGATCATACAGCCGATAATAAACAGCGCCAAATAATGAAAGGCTTCGACCGCATAGTGACCTAAACGGTCGAATAGACGTTGTAGGTCTTCAAGTTTCTCTTTTGAACTAGACATGGAAATTTAATGTACTCAACATGATCATAAAAATGGATGCAATTTTTATGCTGATTTTACAACGGTCATAAAAAAACTGCCTAAACCAATTGGTCTAGGCAGTTTGCATAACCAGACTAAAATTAAGCCTGATTAGTGAAGTAATCTTCGCTGAAGTTCATGATCAAGTCAGAACCTGCTTTAATCTTCGCAAGGCGAGAATCAAGTTCTGGCAAAATACGGTCAACAAAGTACTGTGCCAAAGCAAGTTTGTTTTGGTAGAAATCACCAGACTTGTCTTTTGCAGCAGCAGCAATCTTAGCAAACATATAAGCAAAGCTAAGTAGACCAACTGCATGTAGATAATCCACCGCAGCAGCATTCGGGAAATCTACATTTTCAGCTGCTTGCTCAATAATGAACTGAGTAATTGCTTCGATTTCAGTTGCAGCATCTAAGGTTGCATCTTTAATGAAGTTCAAGTCTGTGTCCAGTGCATTGGCAAAGTCACGGATTTCAGCGATATATTCAGCGATGAAAGCACCGCCACACTTAATGGTTTTACGACCAATTAAGTCCTGAGATTGAACGCCGTTTGTCCCTTCATAAATTTGAGAAATACGAAGATCACGGATGCACTGTTCCATACCCCATTCACGAATATAACCGTGACCACCAAATACCATTTGCGCATCTAAAGTTGCTTGGAATGCAGTATCTGTGAGGTAAGCTTTTGCAATTGGTGTTAACAGCGCGACACGGTCATTTGCTTTTTTCACTGCTTCTGCATCAGTAGAGAATTTAGTGATATCAAGCTGTTGACCTACATATACTGCAAATGCACGAGATGCTTCATTATTTGCACGTACATTCAATAACATACGACGAACATCACCATGAACTAAGATGCTATCCGCAGGTTTGCTTGGAGATTTAACACCAGAAGCACTGCGACCTTGTAAACGATCAGTCGCATATTGAGCTGCATTTTGGTAAGCAAATTCAGAAGCGCCAAGACCTTGGATACCCATTGATAAACGTTCATAGTTCATCATCACGAACATGGCTGCAAGACCTTCGTTTTCTTTACCAACCAGATAACCTTTTGCCGCATCAAAATTCATCACGCAGGTTGCAGATGCCTTGATTCCCATTTTATGTTCGATTGAACCAGGACCAACAGGGTTACGCTCACCTAAAGAACCATCTGCATTTACAATGTATTTCGGCACGATGAATAAAGAAATACCGCGTGAACCTGCAGGAGCATCAGGTGTTTTCGCTAAAACTAAGTGAATGATGTTTTCAGCGAGGTCGTGATCACCACCTGTGATGAAAATCTTAGTACCTGTAATGTTATAAGTACCATCTTCGTTGCGTTCAGCTTTAGTTTTAATAATCCCTAAATCTGTACCAGCATGCGGTTCAGTTAAGCACATCGTACCTGACCATTCGCCAGAGTAGATTTTAGGTAAATACGTTTCTTTCTGTTCTTGTGATGCATAACTGCTTAACGCCATGCCTGCACCGACAGACAGTAGTGGATACAACAAGAATGATGGGTTGGTGGCAAAGAGCATTTCATCTGACAATACTGTCAGCATTTTTGGCATGCCTTGACCGCCCCATTCCTCATCAGCACCTAGGCCAATCCAACCACCTTCAGCGTATTGACGGAATGCTTCTTTAAATCCTGCTGGTGTGAATACTTCACCATTAACCCAACGTGCACCTTCTTCATCACCAGTACGGTTTAATGGATGCGTCACGTTTTGGGCAAACTTTGCCATTTCTTCTAAAATTGCTTCGGCGGTTGCAGCATCTACATGAGCAAGATTCTCATTAGACTGCCAGAATTGTTCTGCTTTAAATACATCATTTAAGATGAATTTCATGTCTGCTAAAGGTGCATTGTAAATTGGCATAATCATTCCTTTTTACGCACAGGTCATGTGCAAAGTGATCAAATAAAACGAACAAATAAATTGAATAATGTAAATTTAGCATTGATTAAACAAAAAAAGGACGGTCAAAACTGACCAGTCCTTTTTCTGTGATGAACGTTGCATCTCACTTTAATCTATGATTAGAACGCGAAGTGTTCCGCATCAAGTTCAAACAATGGCGCAACACCAGTTGAAAGTACATCTACATGTGAGCGAACACGTGGCAAAATCTTCTTGAAGTAGAAGCGAGCAGTCGTTACTTTTGCATTGTAGAAGTCAACGTCAGTGGTGCCTTCAGCCAATTTCTCTTGAGCAACAAGTGCCATACGTGCCCATAGGAATGCAAGTGTTACATAACCAGAGAAGTACATGTAGTCAACCGCAGCTGCGCCAACTTCATCAGGGTTTTGCATTGCACGCATACCGATTTGCATCGTGATATCGCCCCATTCTTTGTTTGCAGCAGCCAATGGTGCAAGGAACTCTTGCATTGCAGTATTGTCTTTGTTTGCTTCAACAAATTTATGGATGATCTTGGTGAAGTCTTTCAACATTGCACCTTGAGTTTGCAATACTTTACGACCTAACAAGTCAAGTGCTTGGATTTCAGTTGTACCTTCGTATAAGCAAGCAATACGTGTATCACGTACGATTTGCTCCATACCGTGCTCAGAAATAAAGCCATGACCACCAAATACTTGCACACCGTGGTTTGCAGATTCGTAACCAGTTTCAGTTAAGAATGCTTTAGCAATAGGCGTTAACAAAGATAAGATGTTGTCAGCAAACTTACGCTCTTCTTCAGTTTCGCCTTTTTCAACGATATCTGCATACTGAGCCAATAAGTAAACAAGTGCACGACCACCTTCAGCAAATGCTTTTTGAGTTAAAAGCATGTTACGAACAGCAGGGTGAACAATAATTGGATCTGCTTCTTTTTCAGGCGCTTTAGGACCAGAAAGTGAACGCATTGCTAAACGATCTTTCGCATATGCTAAAGCACCTTGGAAAGAACCTTCAGATGCAGACAAACCTTGAATTGCAGTACCAATACGTGCAGTGTTCATGAACGTAAACATGCAGTTTAGGCCGCGGTTTTCAGGGCCAATTAGGAAGCCTTTCGCGTTATCAAAGTTGATCACACAAGTTGCGTTACCATGGATACCCATTTTGTGTTCGATCGAACCACAACGTACAGCATTGCGCTCGCCAACTGAACCGTCTGCATTTACAAGGAACTTAGGTACGATGAAGAGCGAAATACCTTTAGTGCCTTTAGGTGCACCTGGTAAACGTGCAAGAACAATGTGAACAATATTGTCAGCCATGTCATGTTCACCAGCAGAGATAAAGATTTTCTCGCCAGAAATTGCATAGCTACCATCATCATTTGGTTCTGCTTTAGTACGAATAATACCTAAGTCTGAACCAGCATGAGATTCTGTTAAGCACATTGTACCTGTCCAAACACCTGATACAAGGTTTGGCATATACGTCGCTTTTTGTTCATCAGAACCATGGTGTTCAATTGTACGAACAGCACCATGAGAAAGACCTGGGTACATACCCCAAGACCAGTTTGCTGTACCCACCATCTCAGAAATTGTGATTCCTAGAGAGTTTGGTAATCCCTGACCGCCAAACTCTTCATCAGCAGAAAGAGATGGGAAGCCAAGTTCGATGTATTTTTGATACGCTTCTTTGAAACCAGTAGGAGTCGTTACAACACCATCATTCCAGGTACAACCTTCACGGTCGCCTGATTGGTTGATAGGAGAAAGTTCATTCTCACAGAAATCAGCTGCTGCTTCTAAATATTGATCAACCAATTCGCGGCTTACGGTGCCTTGAAATGCAGGAAGTTTTGCGTAATGTGCTTCAGCATTTAATAATTCGTGCAATACGAACTGCATATCACGTAAGGGTGCTTTGTATTGTGGCATAGCATTTTCCTCAATACTGGTTAAACCAGAGTTATAATCTTAGTCAATGATAAATGTGCCCAATGGCAGCATTTTGTACCGCTAATCGTGCAGCAAGTCATCGTTCGGTACAAGCTTTTACAGGTCATTTCTGAGTGACTGCTAAGTCAAAGTTTGTGGTTCAACCTGTTTAAGCATATAGATTGTAGGTGATTTTTTAGGTTTTAACTCGAACTGCATGTCGAAAATCGTAAGCAGCTGTGTAGACAAAAAAAGGGCGCTTAATGCGCCCTTGAGGAAGAGGAGGGAGAGGTAATTAAGCCTGACGTTTAAAGTTGGCCTGATCTGGGGTAAAGCGCACTTCGCATGTCCCCTCAATGGTACGGTTGTTCCATTGGATGTTGACACGGTCACCAATACGTTTGCCCTGACAGGCTTTCTCGATCTGTGCTCTCTGTAGTCGATGTTCTTCACGCATTTGTTCTCGTTGTTCTTGACGTTGTTCGCGTTTAGCTTGCCATTCTGCACGTTGTTCAGGGGTTGGTGGTTGACGTTGCATTTCGTGGCGGTGGCGATCATGATTCATTCCCTGTTCTGAAGGTGTTACTTGGCAGGCAGCCAAACCTAAAACAGAACCGAGAAGAGTTGTCATTAATACAATTTTTGTCTTGTTCATTATTTTATCCTACGTAGTCAGTTAAGATTCGATTGTTAAAGATTAGATAATAAAGATGAAGAAAGAATGGAGAGTTTTTTTGAACCATGTTGGTTACAATCCATAAATAGAACACTATTGAGATTTCGCTTTTGAATGTTCGTCGCATGCCTTTAGCCATACGTTTATTTTTAACGGTATTACTCACTACCTTAGTGATTGCAACAATCAGTTTAGGGGTATTGCATTGGACCATGCAAAAGAACTTTGCACGTTATGTTGCTGATGTGGAAATGCAAAAATTAGATCGTTTGATTGCGAATCTAGGTAATGTTTATACGGTTTATCATGACTGGGGGAATGCCATTCAGGCGCAGATTTTACAAATTGAAGGGAACGCAGCACCTGATGATTATGATCGCTTGTCTCAGTGGTGGTTGCGCCGTCAGTATGATATTGCCTTACAGCAACGTTATTTTAATGACCATACATTATTATCGCTTTCACCCACTTTAGCTCAAAACAACACCGAATTAAAAAATCGTCAGATTTTTAATGATGAAGAATTAAAGATTCTTAAACAAAATTTACCATCAGAATATCAACCCTTTGAAGGCTTACGTTTTCCTTTGAGTCCGAGCCAATTTCGAGTAAAGAAAGATGCGAAAGATGACGAGCAAGAGAGCAAATCTAGTTCATCATCTGAACACGTTAAAAAGCGTTTTGTATCAATTCCAGATCGTTTAGGTTTAAGTTCAAGACTGTCTTTATATGATGAAAAACACCAATTTATTGTGGGCGAACCTGCAACTGATCAAATAGCCTATCGTCCAATTTTGGTCGATCAAAAAGTTGTGGGTTATCTCGGCTTAAAACCCGTATTGGATCAGGATGATGCATCAAGTATCAATTTCTTTAGTAACCAAAAGCGTTATTTGCTTTTAGTTTATGCCTTAACGGTGCTTTCCAGTTTGGTGGCTGCATTATTGATGGCAACTTATTTTAAAAAGCCAATTCAACGTTTGCTCAATGCGACGTTGGAATTAACGCGTGGAAATTACCAACATCAGGTTATGATTAAGCGAAATGATGAATTGGGAGATTTATCTAATCAACTGAATCATTTGGCTGATATTTTGCATCAGCATGAAGAGTCTCGCCGTCAATGGGTGGCAGATACTTCTCACGAATTAAAAACCCCTTTGGCTGTGTTACAAGCACAGATTGAAGCGATGCAGGATGGAATTCGTAAAGCAACCCCCGAGCACCTTGATGCAATGATGCGTCAAGTGAGTAGTTTAAAGAAGCTAACACAAGATTTGGCGGATTTGGCACAGGCAGATGCACAGCAGTTGAAATGCTATTTTGCTGAAGTCAACCCTTGGGATGTGGTGTTGCAGGAGGTTGACAACTTTAAATCGACTTTTGAGCAGAATCACTTGGAAGTTTCACTGTCAGGTGAGGGTGCGTTGTTATCTTTAGACCGTGACCGCTTTAAACAGATTATCGTCAATTTGTTAGGGAACTGTGTGCGTTACACGGAACAGGGTGGAAAAATACAGATTCACACTCAACAAAATGAGCATGAATGGGTACTGTATGTGGATGATAGCCCATTTGGGGTAAGTGATGAGCAGTTGGCGCGTTTAGGCGAGCGTTTTTATCGTGTGGATGACTCCCGTACCCGTAGCACTGGCGGAACAGGTTTAGGTTTGGCTTTGTCTTGTAAACTTGCGCAGGCTTTAGGTGGTTCACTTGCTTTTAATCATTCACCTTTAGGTGGATTGCGTTGTGTGCTGACTTTCCCAAAACAGATCAAATAACTTTTTAGCTCCTCTTTGCTTGAGGATAATGGATAGGATGAAGACCATGAAACACATTATGTTGGTTGAGGATGAGGTTGAACTGGCAGAGCTGGTTCGGGATTATTTAGAGGCGGCTGGTTTTGAAGTCAGTATGTTTCATGATGGTCAGGATGCTTATACCCAGTTTCAACAACGTAAACCCAGTCTCATGATTTTAGACTTGATGGTTCCTCGTATGGATGGTTTAACCATTTGCCGTAAAGTACGTGAACAGTCTGATTTGCCGATTATCATGGTAACAGCACGGACTGAAGAAATTGATCGTGTTTTAGGCTTAAATATGGGTGCAGATGACTATATTTGTAAACCATTTAGCCCGAAAGAGCTGGTTGCGCGCGTACAGGCAGTGTTGCGCCGTTTGGAGCGTAACGCTGAACCTGAACAAAATGATTTATTCCGTATTGATAAGGCGCAGCAACGCATCTGGTATCAGCAAAAAACACTCACTTTAACACCGACAGAATTCCGTTTATTGGAATTGTTTTTGGAGCATTTAGGGCAGGTGTATTCACGGGCGCAACTATTGGATCATATTAATCCAGATAGCTTTGATGTGGCGGATCGTGTAATTGACAGCCATATTAAAAACCTGCGTCGCAAGATCACTGAGGCGGCTGATACAGGCAATCGCCATGAATGGATTCAGGCAGTGTATGGAGTTGGCTATCGTTTTGAATATCCTGATGAGTAAAAAATATAAGCCCTTTATTAATAAAGGGCTTTCTATTCAATAATCGATTGTCATTAGACCTCTTGCGAAAGTCGTTATTGCAAGTTCATCCGGTTTACCAGTGCGGCAATTAAGTTAATGCGCAAACCGAATCTTTTCCGTCTATTTCGATAGCGTTCACTGAGTATTCTAAATCTTTTCAATTGACTATTAATGTGTTCGATCACAACTCGTATTTTTCCAATCATTTTATTGTAATTTTTCTCAACTTTAAATAATGGGAAATTTTTCTTTTTTTGATTGGAATCAACAATTTAAATCCATCTTGCTCTAATCCGTAATACCCTAAATCGGTCATAACATATTCACAATGTTTGAATTTCTTAACTGTTTTTCTTGCCAATTTAATATCATGCTGACTGCCAGAAGATATATCTACTCCTATGATTTGTTTGCTCTTCGGATGATAGATCACTTGGGCTTTTAGCGTATGTTTCTTCTTTTTACCACTGTAGAACTTACTCTGATTTTTTTTGGGGGCGTTCTATTGAACATTCTGTAGCATCAATAATGACCCAGTTAAATTGTTCGTCTGCTGTTGTAATGCTTCGTTTTGGCAGGGTAAAACGCCTTGATTTCATTAATGCATCTTCAACCTTTTTAATGGTTCGATTCACATTACTTTCAGCGATATGGTAATTTGCAGCCAATTCCAATTGAGTGCTGTAATTCCGTAAGTAATTGAGTGTTAATAATAATTGATCCTCTATAGCTAAAGTATGAGGACGCCCTAATTTCTTTTTAAGTGATTCTGCTTCTTTTAAAACTTCGACCATTTCACTAAAAACTGGTCGAGGTACGCCAACCAAGCGCTTGAATTCAGAATCTGAAAAACGGTTTAATTTCTGATATTTCATGAAATCTATATTGAGGCAGTTTTTACTTTCGCAAGAGGTCTAATATACGCAGAAGCTGCCTTTTAAAATTTATACTGATCTAAATTATCAGTCAGATCAGAATTGGCGTTTAGGTATGAGTTCAATCAGCAATCAATATAATAGTCTTTGGCAATTGAACGCTTATTGGGATACAGGTGTAGAATGGGGAATCCATTTTGAACCTCAGACCCATGCTTTAGGCTTATCAGTACAGCATCAAAATTTTGGCTTGAAATATATTGCAGATGATCTAAATACCAACCAGGCCAAGAGGATGGGCGCTCAATTGTTTGCCCAGTATCAATGGTAGAGACTAAGCAAAATAATAATCCACATCTAAACTCAAACCTAGCATAAACAATTGTCTAATATTGGCTGCGCTGACAGGTCGGTGATGTGGATTTTCAATATGTCCTGTTGCACTGATACCGAGTGAATATTGAGGATTAAAAAAGAGCTGCTGTAAGGTATTTTTATAAGGTCGTAACTGTTCCACTACATCAGCAATATGCTCATTCAGTTTTAATGAATCTCGATCGGCTTTGTTGCAGAAATAGCTAACACTATGATTTTATTATATTTATTTTTATTAAAATTTTAGAAAACCACTTAAAAATCAGTATCTTGCAAAATATTTATGCAACAAAGCCACAGTGAAATAAAAATATTCACTGTAGCTTTGTTGTTGTGACATTATTTTTTACCCTTAACGTTCTTCTCGGGATATTCTTTAAGACGAACAACTCACCTGAGTCGCGATAGCGGCACAAGGGAACTAAAACTGTTTAGAATTAAGATGAACAACTCACCATTATTTCAGGCACATCACTTGGTAAAGGTGCAGTATCTTGTTCAGTTTCCAACTCAGGCTGTTTTTGATAAGGCTGATTCAGTAGCTTAAACAAACGTTCAACCTCACTAAAATCACCACGTTCGGCTAGTTCAATCGCTTTTTGTGCCATGTGGTTGCGTAAAATATAATGAGGATTAGCGCTTTGCATAACTCGATCTAACTCGTCTCTATCTTGAGTTTTGCGAATCTCCTGATATTGATGGAGAAAAGCATCAAACTGACGTAGATCTAAGCAATCATCACGGAGGGTTTTATATTCCTTGTTCTGTAGGCGAATAAAACTTTGCGTATAGTCGAGTTGTTCCGTTTGTAAAATCCGCAAGAATGCAAAACTACAATCTAAACTGTCTTTATGAAAATGGGGGAGTCCCATTTTTTGGCATAAACCCTGACCATAATGTTCTAAAAAGGTCGGTTCAAACTTTTCTAGGCAAGTCGCCAAATCCTGTTTGAAGTGTTCTTTATGCTCAGGCTTAGCTAAAGGAATAAGATTGTTCAACCATGTCCACAAATTCCAGTGCCCAATACTTGGCTGATTTTGGTAAGTATAGCGACCCTGATAATCGGAGTGGTTATTAATCCAGTTCGGGCGGAAACGCTCCATAAAGCCATACGGACCAAAATCTAAGGTTGAGCCTGTAATATTTAAATTGTCGGTATTCATGACTCCATGCGCGAAGCCCACCAATTGCCATTTGGCAATCATAATGGCAGTTCTTTCAACCACCGCCTCAGTGAACGCCAAAATAGGATTCTCTGCTTCTAAACATTCTGGATAATGCCATTCAATACATTTTTGCGTAAATTCAGTTAAAAGTTCAGGTGCATATTGGTTGATCCACTCAAAATGACCGAAACGAATATGACATTCAGATGTGCGTAATAACATTGCACCAAGTTCTAAAGTCTCACGTTGTACACCTTGTGTAGATGTGGTGAAACCAACGGCATGGCTAGATGCTACGCCAAGAGCATTCAGTGCATGTCCAGCTAAGTATTCTCGAATAACTGAACGAAGCACGGCACGACCATCCCCCATACGAGAGTAGGGGGTGGAACCCGCACCCTTAAGATGAAGATCAATAGTTTGTCCCTGCCGATTGAGAATTTGTCCAATCAATAAACCACGCCCATCACCTAATTGACCTGCCCATTGACCAAATTGATGACCTGCATACACCATCGCTAATGGAGTGAATTCAGCAAAGGTTTTTTGCCCACTACAAATCTCAACCCAATTGGCTTTATCCTCTTCATTCCATTGCAATTCATCGGCTAACGCTTCATTAAAGTGACCTGCTTTTGCACCACGTAAAGGACTTGGTTGCTGCTGATGATAGAGTTTTGAATTGAGAGATGAATAGCGAGGATTGAAATGCATAGTTCAATATCATGGCAAGAAGCTGAATGATGACTATAACAAAGATAGGTCTAAAATAGTGAATTGTGGTCATGAACTGAATATTTAAATAGGCATAAAAAATGGTCTCTAAAGAGACCATTTTATTGAGCATTTTTTATTCTGAAACAGGCGCTTTTTTGATGTTACGCATCAAGGTTTCCAAACATTCGCGATGGTGAGCAAGACGATGTTCAAGCAACTGGAAATCGACTTTAAGTTTATGATCCATTTGGTTGATTTTCTCTGCCATTGCTGCTTTTTTGGCTTGAAGTTCTTGTTCTTTCAATTTTGCCCAATCGTTTAATGTGAGTGTAAATGCTTCATATTCCTGCGCAATACGCTGTTTCATCTGAGCAATATCAGTGTTCACATCGTGACCATAAATGGCGAGGTCTTGTTCAGCATATTTAAACTTCATTGCAAGTTCAGCTTTCTGGATATTAAAGCTTGGGATACGGCGTAAATTTTTGGCCAGACCAAGTTTAGAGCTGGTCCAGATCAACCATTTGGTTGGGTCGTATTGCCACCATTTTACCCCGTTACGGTAGTCGTACTGGAAAATATGGTGATAGTTATGATAGCCCTCACCCCAAGTGAGAATTGCTAAGATAAAATTATCACGTGCGGTATTTTCGTCAGTATAAGGGCGTTTACCCCACATATGACATAAAGAGTTAATGAAGAAGGTGACATGATGGCTAAGGAACAAACGAACTAAACCACCTAAAAGTAATACACCCCAGATATCACCAACCAACCAACCAACAGGCAACAAAATACCTGCATGGACAGCAATTACTAACGGAACATAATATTTATCTTGGAACATGACTAATTTGTCATTTAACAAATCAGGTGCATTTTTATAATTTGGTTCGGCAGCAGGGTAGTTACGTAACATCCAACCCATATGTGCATACCAGAATCCATTATTAATCGAATAAGGGTCTTGATCGATATCATCAACATGACGGTGATGGGTACGGTGACCTGAAGCCCAAAATAAGATACTATTTTGAACTGCAAAAGTACCCATAATCATAAGAATGATTTTTAAAGGTAGGGTTGCTTCATAAGCACGGTGTGCCCATAAGCGATGATAGCCAGCAGTGATACCTAAACTGCTTACACCTAGTAAGACAAACATGCTAATCCATGCGCCCATACTAAAGTCATGATAATAGGTATAAATTGGAATCGAAATGAGTGCAACAACTGGTAAAAATACCAATGCGAAAATTGCAATCCAATTAATGGGTGCTTTCTTGAGTGGGGCGGAAGTCATATCCGTCAGCGCTCCTAAAAACCTTGTTTACACAAGATATAAAAACCAAACGAGATAGCAAAACCAATCATGACGATATATTGCTATTTTATGCTCGATATTAGCATGCTCAGATTAGATAACACTAGTATTATTCTACAGTTGTACTGAAAGAACAGTAACAGAATTCGTTTGTTGAATTAATCAATAAATTAAAAGGCGAAATAAATCAATGTCAGAACAAATAAGCGTGAAAAATACAATTTATTCTTTGAATAAGTTTTTTCACAAAACTTTAATATTATCTTGTGCTTTGCTACTTGCGGCATGCCAAAGTCAACCGACACAGATCGCTAAAAATAGCTTACATCCCAAACGTGTAAGTGAATTGCCTCCTATGCAAGTTCGTAAAAGTAGCGATGGTGTGCAGGATATTGAATGGCAAATTATGACCATTCAGAATAGGCGTGCATTGTTTTTTAATCAGTATCCGAGTTTCCTACTTAACTCGGTGACAAAGACAGTCTCTGGTCATACAGGCTGTAACGCTATTTATGGTCGTTATACATATGACTTTGCCCAGCAGAAACTTGATTTTCATGTTATGGCTGGACACGATAGTTGCCCTAAAGCTTTGGCACAGGAAGCGGATTTGATGGATCTCATTCAGCGGGTTGAGCGTTTCCAGTTTGATGGTGCAAATTTATATCTGCTTGATGCTAAAGGGCAGCGTCTGATTCAGGCACAAACTAAAAGATGAATCGTAGAAAAAGGGGTGATGTATTCGCCCCAATCCCATATTTTAATTGTTTATACAGCAATTTTTACAAGGATAATGATCTGAGCATAGTGCTTGGTACATCGGTGATTAAGCCTTGTATTCCTAACTGCTGTAAATATTTTGCCCGTTCCACATCATTCACAGTCCAGACGCTAATATCAAGTTTTGCTTGGTGAGTGAGTTTAATGATTTCATCGGTTGCCAGTTGGTCTTTCCAGCCAATCTGGCAGCATCCATATTGCTGGGCCAGTTCAATCGCATATTCACCAAGTGGAATTTCAACCAGCAAGCCACGTTTAAAATGGCTGTGATGTTGCTGTAAGGCGGTTAAAATCTTCACATCAAAGCTGGTAATGGTTGCGTTCTTTTCAAAGCCCTTGAGTTCATTATGCAGGCTTAAGATCAGGCGTTCAGCCGCTGCTTCATCTGCAACGGCCTTGATTTCAACTTCAATGTGTTCAAACTCGGTTAAACATGCCATCACATCGGTTAAATGTGGGGTGTATTCCTCATTTTCCCAAGCCTGCCATTGATGGCGATGGTCAAACTGCTGTGCTGTGGCTAGATCACAACTTTCAACATGCTGTGAACGGCCTGTGGTACGCTGAAAATTATCATCATGGATGACAATTAACTGACCATCCTGTAGTTGCCGCACGTCAAACTCGACAGCTCGTACCCCTAGATCATGCAAATAACGAAAACCACCCAGCGTATTTTCAGGCGCTTCTCCACGTGCCCCACGATGACCAATAATTCGCATTTATTTTCTACCTAAACCATCTTTATGCTGGATCAATACTGTCATTGATATTCTTCTGCCACAGCACTTCGCTACCACCCTCGGCACGCTGTAAACTGCGTGAAGCCACAAACAACCAGTCTGATAAACGATTGAGTAATTGTAAAGCGGTTGCCTGAATATTTTGATCGCGTGTATGCACCGACATTAGGGCACGCTCAGCACGACGGCAGACAGCACGCGCCTGATGCGCATAACTACAGGCCAAAGTGCCTGATGGGAGGATAAAATCTTTCAGCATTGGCAGACTTTCATTCATACGGTCAATTTCTTTTTCAAGAAATTCAATACAAACGGGTTGGAGTAAATGGTAGTTGGGAATACAGACCTCACCGCCTAAATCGAACAGCCAGTGTTGAATCAGGCTCAGACTTTTGTCCCAGTGGCCTTTATCTGCAATTTGGCTGGCACTGATTTGTGCGCGGAGCACGCCGATGGTCGCGTTCAGTTCATCCACATCACCCAGTGCAGTGATGCGTAAATCGTCCTTGGCAACCCGTGAACCATCTCCTAAACCCGTTGTGCCTGAATCGCCAGTGCGTGTATAAATCTTGCTTAAACGATGTCCCATAGTTCTGTTGCTCTTGTCCTAAAATAAAAAGGGGATAATGCCGGTCAGAACATTATCCCGAAACTGGAGTTAAGAAAATATTTTTATTGTTTTAGCACACGATTAATAACGGAATGTGACACCAGCAGAAGCAAGGCGACCACCGTTGATGTACCAATCATTTGATGGATAAGTATTTAATACCTCACGGTATTCAACATCACCTACGTTTTGAATATTAGTAAATACTTTTACATTTGGATTGATATTCCAATAAGCATTTAAATCTACGGTTGCATAACCAGGTACACGGGTTGTATTGGCTGAATCTGCATAAGATTTAGCACGTGCGATGACTGATGCACTGATACCATAAATTGCATTTTCTAAGCCTGTTGTTATAGTTAAGGTTTGACGCGGGCGATATGCAATTTCTAATTCAGTTGCTTCATTTTCTGTTTTCACATAAGCATACTGTGTTGATAAAAATAAATCATCTTGATGCCATTTTATAGCTGCTTCACCACCTGTGAAATTTGCTTTTGCTACATTCTCATTTTTACCTGCATTATAGGTAATGAGATTTTTGATCTTTGTGTGATAAATAGAAATATTGGTACTGATATTCGGTGTGATATCGTAATCAGAACCAACTTCATAAGAAACGCTTTCTTCTGGAGCAAGATTTTCATTGCCCCCCCATTGTGAATAAAGCTCATTTAAAGTAGGTGCACGGAATGCACTACCAATATTCGCATAAACACTTGCATTAGGTAAGAAATGATAGCGAACAGCAGCTTGACCAACGGTATGATCACCAAAGCGATTATTGTCTTCTAAACGTACACCCGCTTGTGTATCAAAATGTTCATTTTTAAATTGATGTTGGAGGTAATAGCCTGTGCTATCAACACTCTGATCACCTTTTAGAATAGTGTTGGTTTGATAATTGGCATCTGTATATGTTGCACCAACTAAGATATTTTGATTTGGGGTGAATTTCCATTTTAGGTTTAAATCACCTTCATTATTTTCTGTATCATAACGTGAACCATAAGCGGGTACATTCTGCTTATCTTGTGCATTTGAATAACGTGCGTTTACGATTAAGTCAGGCAAAATATTGTAGGCAACTTTCGCATTAATGACGCGGTTTTCAAATTGGCGTTGTGCTGTGTTGGTAATATAGTCATTACTGAAAATACTGGTGCCCTTATTTTCACTAATCGAAACAGAAGCATCTATGGTATTTTCTTGGTAGAAACCGACTTTGGCATGATAGCCTTTTTGATCATAACTGGCTTTTTCATTTTTACCTTGGCTTTCAAAGATGCGTGTACCATCACTTTCTAAGCGTTGCCCACCAATTTGCGCATAAAAACCTTGATTGGTAACTAAGTTGGCATTTGCAATTGTTTTATAAGTATTATTTTCCCCATAAATGCCAGTTAAATCTGCACCTGTTTTTTCAGGTTTTTTTGAAATTAACTGAACAACACCACCAATCGCATCACTACCATACTGAACAGATGCAGGTCCTTTTAAGATTTCAATTTGTTGAACATTAGTTGTATCTAAAAATGCAGGATAGAGTGGACCAAGTTCATTTTGACTGTTTAAGCGAGCACCATCTTTAAGGACTAAAGTATGTACTGATCTGGCACCGCGAAGTGAAATTTCAGAAATTTGTCCTAAGCCACCGCTTTGTTTAATATAAATCGATGGATCTCTTTGAATTATATCAGATATATTTAATAAGGGGTTTTGTTCAATGGTCTTTTGATCAATTACAGTTAAACGTGCAGGAACATTCTTTAACTTTTCTTCAGAACGAGATGCTGTCACAACAATTGTATCGAGCGTTGCTGTTTTTTCTGTTGATTGATCTTGAGCAAAAGTAGTTGAAGAAAACCCCATCGCAATAGCGATAGCACCAACTAAACGTGTCGGTTGAAAAATAGTAGACATGATGTCGCTCCAGACATTCACCCATCGTGAATGTTAATGTGGAAATGAACAACAAGCAGGTCTCCGGACTTCACTATATCATCACAATGATGATGCTATTAATCATCTTCCCACATCGATCCGACGCAGTGATTTGGCGTTGAGCTTGATTAATAATTCGGTGTTACCGTTGCGAGGGCAGTGTTGGATTTTCACCAACTTCCCTATAAGCAAAAGAATTTGCTTTAGACTTGTTGCGATATTGGGCGAAGTATAAAGTGTTAAAGTTTTTTAAACAATCGTATTTCGAAATGAACTTTGCCCCAAGTGAGTCAAATTGCATTACAATGCGATGGTTTCAAAATATTCATTTTAAATTGGACACATCATGCGCCAATCTCAAATGCGAACTCGCGCCAAGATTTGTGGAATAACTCGAGCACAAGATATTCAATCTGTGGTGCAGGCAGGCGCAGATGCAATCGGTTTTGTATTCTTCCCACCAAGCCCGCGCCATGTCAGCATTGAACAAGCGCAAAGCTTGGCAAGCTTAGTACCCGCTTATGTTCAGTTGGTTGGTTTATTTGTGAATGCAAGCGCAGAAGAAATCCAAACAGTGCTTGATTCAGTTCCGCTAGATGTATTACAACTACATGGTGATGAAACACCTGAACAATGCCAACAAATTGCGTTGCATTGCAAACGCCGTTGGTACAAGGCTATTCAAGTTAAACCTGATTTAGATATTTTGACCGAAATTCAGCGCTATCAAGCTGTTGGAGCCAGTGCGGTTCTACTTGATGCGTGGCATCCTGAGCTGAAAGGTGGCACGGGACACAGTTTCGACTGGAACCAATTTCCCCAACTCGATATTCCACTGATTTTGGCAGGCGGATTAACCCCTGAAAATGTGAGTGACGCTATTGATACTACAGCAGCTTTTGCTGTGGATGTCAGCGGAGGCGTAGAGTCCGCAAAAGGTATAAAAGACCAACAACTCATTGAAAAATTTATGCAAGGAGTCCAACGTGGATCAGCAAAACCTTAGTCAACAAAATCAGGCGATTGACTACACCCAGTTTCCAGATGCTCAGGGGCATTTCGGGATTCATGGTGGGCGTTTTGTATCAGAAACGCTGATGGCTGCACTTGAAGACTTGGAAAGTCTTTATGGTCGTATGAAAAATGATGCTCAGTTTCTGGCTGAGTTTGACCGTGATCTTGCGTACTATGTTGGTCGTCCTAGCCCACTTTATCATGCTGAAAGATGGTCACAGCATCTCGGCGGTGCGCAGATTTACCTCAAGCGTGAAGACCTGAACCATACGGGTTCACACAAGGTCAACAACACCATTGGTCAGGCACTCTTGGCAAAGTTGTCTGGTAAAAAACGTATTATTGCTGAAACAGGCGCAGGGCAGCATGGCGTTGCGACCGCAACCATTGCAGCGCGTTTGGGTATGGAATGTGTAGTGTACATGGGTGCTGAAGACGTAAAACGTCAGGCAATGAATGTATATCGCATGCGTTTGCTTGGCGCGACTGTTGTGCCTGTGCAAAGTGGTTCAAAAACATTGAAAGATGCCATGAACGAAGCAATGCGTGACTGGGTCACCAATGTTGATAGCACTTACTATGTGATTGGTACGGTTGCTGGTCCACATCCATATCCGCAGTTGGTGCGTGATTTCCAGTCGATTATTGGCCGTGAAGCGCGCCGCCAGATTCAGGAGCAGGCAGGACGTTTACCTGATGCCTTGGTGGCTTGTGTTGGCGGTGGCTCAAATGCGATGGGTCTGTTCTATCCATTCCTGAATGATCAGGATGTGAAAATGTACGGTGTTGAAGCCGCAGGCTATGGTATTGAAACAGGCAAGCACTCTGCACCATTGAATGCAGGTCATGTGGGTGTATTACATGGTAACCGTACTTACCTCATGTCGGATGAGCAAGGTCAAATTATTGAAACCCATAGTATTTCAGCAGGTTTGGATTATCCAGGTGTTGGTCCAGAGCATAGCTTCTTAAAAGATATGCATCGAGTTAAATATGTGCCAATTAAAGATGATGAAGCACTACAAGGCTTCCGTGATTTAACACAGATTGAAGGGATTATTCCTGCACTTGAAAGTTCACATGCGATGGCCTATGTCAGCAAGCTTGCCCCAACCATGTCGAAAGACCAGATCATTATTGCCACAGTTTCAGGTCGTGGTGATAAAGACTTGATGACTGTCGCGAAAATTGATGGTATTCCGATGGTCGACTTATAAAACTAAAAAATTATATGCTAGGATTAAGGTAAATTTATGTCTAATGACATTATATGGTCATTAGGTTTTTACATGGATGTAATCACATAGGATTACGGGGGATGAAATATTCCTTACCTAGATATATTAGTAAAGCTTTTCTAGTTATTCTGGACTGGGATTTAGTCAAAAAATCCCAATCAATACTGTGGTATGCCAGTTTTACCGCAGTCGTGATCTATTTTATCCAAATAAAATACATGTATCATCCATTGGCAAATACTGAATTGCTTATTCGGTTCCAATGGCTGTTTCCTGGCATCATTATATTAAATATATTTTTTATTTTATTGGGTGATGTGTGCTTAAAAAACAGGAGGGTTTAACTTGGTAAACTATACATACTCATTAGGAGTTTACCATGAGCAAGAAACAGAAGACTTACACCGCAGAATTTAAAGCTGAAGCCATAAAAGCCATTGAAGAGAACCAAGGTAATGTATCGGAATCCGCTAGACAACTTGGCATTTCAATGCAAACCCTTTCGAACTGGAATAACAAAGCAAAGGCTGGAACTTTAGCAGGCACAAAACAGTATTCGCCCGATCTAAACGCCTTACTCGAAGAAAATAAGAAGCTTAAACAACAGCTCAAAACAGCTGAAATGGAACGTGAATTTTTAAAAAAGGCAGCAGCGTACTTTGCCAAAGAAAGTCAGTGAGGTACGCCTATATGAAATCGCAAAGCCACTTATTTCCGATTATTTTAATGGCTCGATTACTTCGTGTATCCGTTTCTCGCTTTTATGATTGGCTAAAGCGAGGCATGAGTAAAAGATCAATTCAGCGAAATCAGCAGACAATTTTGGTCAAAATAGCCCATGAAGAAACCAAACAAAGCTATGGCTATGTTCGATTAACCAAGCATTTACAAGCGCAAGGTATCAAAATAAGTACGTATGCTGTGCGCCAAATAAAAAAATCAAATCAGTTGTATTGTAAGCGCCATAAGCGTTTCAAAAGAACCACGAACAGTGATCACAACCGTTCTATTTATGACAATTTACTCAAGCAACAGTTTTCAATGACGAAGCCTAATCTTGCGTGGTCGAGTGACATTACCTACATTTGGACGGCTGAGGGCTGGTTGTACTTGGCAGCTGTCAAAGATCTTTACACGAAACAGGTTGTTGGCTATAGCTTAAATGAGCGCATGACAGCCAAGCTTGTTTGTGATGCATTGAATATGGCTATTCGCAATCAGAAACCTGCTAAAGATCTCATTGTACATTCAGACAGAGGCAGCCAATATTGCAGTAATGAATATCGAAACTTACTTGAGAAATTTGATTTTCAGGGTTCAATGAGCAAAAAAGGCGACTGCTTTGATAATGCACCGATAGAGAGTTTCTGGGGCATACTCAAAAATGAACTAGTCCATCATCGCAACTACAAAACAAGGGAAGAAGCCAAAGCGGATATTACAAAATATATAGAGTTATTTTATAATCAGCGAAGAATTCAAAAAGGCTTGGATTTTAAGACACCAAATCAAATGGCAGAAGACTTTTATCGGTTAGCTGTCTAGAATCTCCCAAGTGAAAGTCTCCTGTTAATTCAGCACACATCAGGGTTATTTTATTAAAAAAAAGCCAGACCTGCATATTTACTATGTGATGTTTTTATCTGTTTATTATCCATTCTCATTGTTGGGACTGCCAATTGGGGTAGGTTTGCTGAACCTTCTGAATGGTATTATCTTTATGGGGATTGCCTTTACCGCATTATTATTATATCCCCGATTTGTGGTCTATTTTGGTCTGGCCTTTTATGTCTTTGCATACTATATTTTAGCTGGTCTTACGGTGACTGGCTATCTGGATTATGCGCTGGCCTATAAACCTTATACCTTGTTGCATAAGGATGTTCAAAATCCCCAGATTATTTACTCCATGTTTTATACCACCTTATATGCTGCATTCACCATCACCTTGTTTGATATTAGTGTGGAACGTTGGCGGCGCTATAATTCAAAAATAGAAAAACTCAGTTCTACTGATGAGTTAACAGGGCTGTTGAATCGCCGTGGAGTGAATCAAATTATTGATTTACAGATGCAGCAGGCACAAATTACCCATCGAGAAACATCATTGATTATGGTGGATATTGATAATTTTAAAAAGATTAATGATCAATATGGACATCATCAGGGTGATCTGGTGTTGAAACACGTTGCCAGTATATTGCGGAAAAACCTGCGAACCAGTGATGTGATTGGGCGCTATGGAGGTGAGGAATTTGTGATTCTGCTGCCATTTACCTCGATTGAAAATGCGGTGCTGGTGGCAGAGACATGCCGTAAGGCATTGGAGCAAACGGCAATTGAAGTTAAGGAAAATGAACCACTCTCTATCAAGGCCTGTTTTGGGGTGAGCAGTACGGCTTTTAGTGGCTTTGATTATACAGGCTTGTTTGAACAGGCGGATAAGGCGATGTACCAAGCCAAGCATAATGGTAAGAATCAGGTAAGAACGGCTTTAACGTTATAGTTTATTTGGGGGAAATTTTGTGAAATTAATACAGGAAAATGGTCAGCCTCGTTATGGGCGTTTTGACCAGATACCCTCACGAATCAATCTGGACGATTATATCTATAAAACCCCTTATGGGCAGGTGTTGAAAGGCTGGCGCAAGCAGCTTAAATATAAAAAATTTAGATTTTGTGGCTTGCAGCATGAACACTACAGTATTGGTGTGGCGATTGTCGATTTATCATGGGCGGGGCATGGCTTTTTCTATGTTTATGACCATCTTTCAGGAAAGGTGATTGAATGGAATGCGATCCAGCCACTGGCGTTGAAAACCCATCTGGATGAACAACCGTTATTTAGTCAAAGTTATTTTAAGAAATCTGCCTATCAATTCGATATGCAGCATGCCAATGGTGTGCGTTATATCCAAGCAACAAAACATGGCGAAGTACAACTAAAAGCACGTATTTTCTGTGCAGGTACGGATGCACTCAGTTTATGTAGCCCAACAGGAATTAATGGCTGGACCTATACCCAGAAACAAACTACTCTGGCTGTGGAGGGTTTCTTTATCAACCCAGAGCGGCAGAAAGTTGACTTTAATGCGCAAAGCCTAGCTGCACTGGATGATACCTGTGGTTTTCTACGCCCTGAAACAGCATGGTTTTGGTTGTCGTGTCAATTTCGAGATGCAAATGATCGCCGTATTGGCTTGAATCTCGCATCAGGTGTGAATGAAAGTTTTGGTAATGAAAATGCGTTATGGGTCGATGGTCGTTTATATCCTTTAACCGATATTTTATTTGAGCAACAAAATGAAAACTGTTGGTCAATTCGTTCCTTAGATGAGCGATTGAATTTACTAGTTGAAACAGGTTGGTGCCGTTTTGAAAATATTAACCTGCGTTTAATTGGTAGCCAGTTTAATCAGTGGCAGGCCAAAATCAGTGGCACAATTGAACATGAAAATGTTGAACTGGTGATTTTGAACAATGAATATGGATTATTAGAACAGCATTACGCAAAATGGTAATCCTCATCAAAAAAATCCCTCTTTTTAAAGAGGGATGACGGGAGTTTTATAGACCAGCTTGCCAAAAAGCCTCGCCCGCAGCGATTGGGTCATTGGTTTTAGCCAATGTATCAATCCAGACATCATACTGGCGAATAATCGGATGTTGGTTTGGATGAAAATCTTTTTTAAACCAGTCGCTATACTGTTCTCTTTTTGCCGTCAAAATACCTCTGCGCCCAAAGAACCACGGCAAGCCCTTGCGTGCCATATCCAGACGCTGCCTAAAGCTAAAACCATCAGTCTTAAGCATGACATCGGTACGGTAAAGTGTGAAGCCAAACATTAACAAGGTCGTAATGACAAGGGCGGAACGGCGAGTCAATTCTGGTACTTCACCGACCTGTTGCATGACATCAAAAGCCACATCACGATGTTCCATTTCCTCAATTGCATGCCATGCGAACAGCGCGCGAACAAAAGGATCAGCCTCTGCCAATGTTTCTTTCTTACTATAGAATGTATCTGCCATCAGGGCGGTTAAATGTTCAGCCGCGGCCGTCATGGCAATATTGTATTGTGGTGAGCGATTCTTCAACTCAAATCTAAATATTTTTTTCAAACGGTTGGTGAACTGATCCACAGGCATGCCTTGTTCTTTCATGATCTGGTTCATTTTGTCATGGGCAATGCCGTGCTGGGCTTCTTGACGAATAAAGTCTGCCACACGTTCCTGTAGCTCAGGATCATTGATCTTGTCGCGGAATAAACGTACACATTCAATGAAGTAGCGTTCGCCATCAGGAAATGTCAGGCTTAATGCATCAAATATGCGGGTACGGAATGGATCGCCACCAAACCAGAAACGTGGAGCCTCATTGAGGTGAAAGTCTAGGTTTGTTCTTACAATTGGATCAGCCTGATAGGAAACATGTGCATTCATTTTTGCTATTCCTTGTCTTTTGCATAAACTCAGTATGGAAAAAGTCCGATGAAATGTTTTGACAGTTACAGCCAAGTTTTATACAAATAACGACAGATCAGGATGAGATCGGCATATGTCAGTTAAAATTATTATTGGATACCTACGGTTGTTGAATCGTGTCCTACAGCAGGAACACATTGATTTGTCTAAAGTTGTTGCACCTGAACTTTGGCAAGCTTTTCATGCCTGTTTAGAAAATCCAGATGAGCATGATTTTGATGTCGAACGTTATGCATTGCTTTTGCAATCTGCACAAGCTTATTTCCCTCGACCGATTACATTAGTATTGGCTGAACATGCCAATTTGCAAGATTTGGGTTTAATGGGATATTTGGCTTCAACCAGTTTAGATCTGCAACAGGCGTTACAGCTTTTACAACGTTATTATTCTTTAGTCTTTAAACAGACCAATTTAGAACAACTGAATGTTCAGCAGTTTTCTGATTATATTCAAATTGTTTGGAGTGCGTCTTATAGTGATTATCGGGAAATGTATGAGCTAAATTTGGCGTTGATTTTTAAAATTGCCCAGTCAATTGTGCAAGATGCTTTAATGCCACCGCAAATGATTCAATTTGGTTATGCGCCGAATACTGCGTTATATCATTTTGAAAAATTTTATGGCTGTGCCATTCAGGTACAGGCTGGACAATATACAATTCGTTTTTCCAATCAGATTTTGCAGGCGAAAAGTATTGCCGCGGATCAACAGTTGAATCATGTGCTCTCTCATCAGGCTCAGCAATCGTTAAATAGCATGAGTTCTTTTGAGGCACAGCAACAACAATTTCGGCAGAAAATCCAGAGCTATATTGAGCAGGGCTTGTTGCAGCAAGAGGAAGTTTTACAGAGTTATGTCGCCAAACGTTTGTACTGCTCTGAACGTACCTTGCAGCGTCAGCTCAAGAGCTATCAATTGAACTTTCAGGATATTCTGGATCAATACCGTCTGGAGCAAAGCAAGCTTTATCTGCAACAGGGCAAATCATTGTCAGAAATTGCCGAGCGTTTAAACTATGCGGATCAGAGTGCCTTTGGACGTGCTTTTAAACGCTGGACAGGTGTCACACCGAAACAGTTTTTAAAATTGTAATGTATAGAAATTAGGAAGCTTTGATCATTGAGAAAAAAACAAAAATAGAGATAAATGTATGCGGGCTGTTGTAAGTAGCAACATTCGCTGTTGAATCGCGCCAAACCCTGTTCAATGAACAAAAAATAGCGGTACAATGCAGTGTTTCTGTATGACTACAAACAACTCCTCAATTTATATAAATCAAGGAAAGCATAATCCCATGTCACGTCTTGCCACTCGTTTTGAACAGCTTAAATCTCAGCAACGTAAAGCGCTTGTTTCTTATGTTATGGCAGGTGACCCGCATCCACAAGTCACTGTTCCATTGCTGCACCAGATGGTTGAGGCGGGTGTTGATGTCATTGAGCTGGGGCTGCCGTTCTCAGACCCAATGGCGGATGGCCCTGTAATTGCCTTAGCTGCTGAGCGTGCTCTGGCAGGTGGAACCAATACCCTTAATGCACTGGATATGGTCAAGGCCTTTCGTGAGCAGGATCAAACCACGCCAGTGGTGTTGATGGGATATTTAAACCCCGTTGAGGTGATTGGCTATGAAAAGTTCGTTGCCTATGCCAAAGACTGTGGTGTGGATGGCGTGCTTCTGGTGGACTTACCACCTGAAGCATCTCAGCAATTAGGTGAAGTTCTTAAAAAAAATGGAATGGATCAGATTTTCCTGCTTGCGCCAACCTCAACTGATCAGCGTATTCAGCATGTGGTCAATCAGGCAAGTGGCTTTGTTTACTACGTGTCACTTAAAGGCGTGACAGGTGCGGCAACACTGGATACTGCTGAAGCAGCAGCACGTATTGCAAAAATCAAGTCTAAGACCAGTGTGCCAGTCGGTGTCGGTTTCGGAATCAGTGATGCAGCGTCTGCAAAAGCGATGGGACAGGTTGCCGATGCCGTGATTGTGGGAAGTGCTTTCGTTAAATCTTTTGCGACATTGCCAGCGGATGAGGCTGTGCAACAGACGGTGAATAAAGTGAAGGAGCTTCGAGCCGCGCTCGATGAGTTAGTATGAGTCAAGAACGATTGAGTCCAGAATCAGCAACAGGGAAAGTGCTTGGTCCCACAACACCCTGGACAGAACGTCAAGTGCCAGGGATTCAGGTTGCGGATGAACAGCAGACCTTTAAGTCAACTTTTACCGAGCCAACCATTGAATGTCCTGAATGTCATGCCTTGGTGACGCGTACAGCCATGTCATTCAACGCCTATGTGTGTCCGCAATGCGATGAACATTTGCGTATGAAAGCACGTGATCGCCTGACCTGGTTCTTTGATCAGGTCAACTCAGAACTGGGTCAGGAATTTAGTGCCAAAGACCCACTAAAGTTTGTGGATAGCAAGCCTTATCCAGAACGTATGCGGGAGGCGCAGGATAAAACAGGTGAATCAGAAGCACTGGTGGTGATGCAGGGCTCGCTCAAAGGCTTGGATTTGGTGGCATGCGCCTTTGAGTTTGATTTCATGGGCGGTTCAATGGGTACTGTGGTCGGTGACCGCTTTGTACAGGCAGCTGAACGGGCAATCCAGCTACACCAGCCTTTGGTGTGTTTTGCGGCTTCAGGCGGCGCACGTATGCAGGAAGGCATGCTGTCTCTGATGCAAATGGCACGTACTTCTGCGGCAATCCAGAAAATGAAAGAAGCACGTGTGCCTTATCTGGTGGTATTGACCCATCCAGTTTATGGGGGTGTAACCGCTTCCTTGGCAATGCTGGGGGATGTTCATCTGGCTGAACCGAAAGCCATGATTGGTTTCGCGGGTAAACGGGTGATTGAGCAAACGGTACGTGAAAAACTGGAAGAGCCATTCCAGCGTGCGGAATATCTGCTTGATCATGGTGTGGTCGATCAGATTGTTCATCGTCATGCGTTACGTGATACTGTATATAGACTAGTGGCTAAATTGATGAACTTACCTTGAAACTAGACGCTCCCCATTCAACAGACACACTCACAACATGGCTCGATTATTGGGGCCATGTTCATGTTACAGGCATTGATTTAGGGCTGGAGCGGGTGATTCCCGTTGCTGAAAGGCTGGGCGTGATGCAGCCAAAAGCCAAGGTGTTTACAGTTGCGGGCACCAATGGTAAAGGCTCAACCACAACCACATTGGCGACGATTCTAAACGCACAGGGTTACAAGGTTGGGCTATATCAGTCACCCCATATTTATCGTTTTAATGAACGGGTAAAGCTGGCGGGTCATGAGGTGGATGACCAGAGTTTGGTTGATGCCTTTGTGTGTGTTGATCAGGCGCGTCGTGAGTGTGGTCTAAGTCTTTCTTTCTTTGAAGCAACCACTTTGGCTGCTTTTCTTATTTTTAAACTAAAACAATGTGATGTCTGGGTACTTGAGGTTGGGCTGGGTGGTCGCCTTGATGTGGTCAACGTGATTGATCCTGATATAGCTGTGATCACCAATATTGGTCTGGATCATGTGGACTGGCTGGGTGATACCATTGAAAAAATTGCCTTTGAAAAGGCGGGTATTATCCGTCCAGACATTCCCGTTGTTTTTGCAGGGCAACAGCAACTTCCACAGGCCATTCAGCATAAGGTGGATGAAACAAACGCCAGCCTGTCTACACTGAATCGGGATTATTTCTATCAACTGAATAATGATGGACAGAGCTGGTCATTTGCATCGTCTGGCACAACCTTAAAGCTTCCCGTGGGACAGTTGGCCTTGGACAACATCTCCACTGCCGTGGCCGCGGTACTGGTGAGTGGGATTGAAATTTCACAGCAGGCCATTGCAACAGGTATTCAGCAGGCACGTTTGCAGGGGCGTTTTGAAATTCGCCAGATAAAGGATAAAACCGTTATTTTTGATGCAGGACATAACCCACACGGTGTCGAATTTTTATTGAATCAGTTGCGAAAATTCTTAAAATACAATAAACAGTACACAGAAGTTGTCGCAGTGTTTTCGATGCTGGCAGATAAGGACATCGCGTCTGTCACCGATTTACTAAAAACAACAGTAAAAGACTGGTTTATTGCTACTTTAGATGTGCCGAGGGCCGCAGCAATGCGACAGTTGCATGAGGCATTGCAGGGCCAGCAGGTCCATGAGTTTGGCAGTATACAGCAAGCATTTGAAACTGTGCTGAAACAATGTCATAACAATCAGCTAATTTTAGTCTGTGGTTCGTTTCATACCTTGGAAGCGATCTGGGAGTATTTAGAACAATGTCAATGAATAACAAGCAACGCTGGATGGGTGGCGTTGTTCTACTTGGAGGGGGTGTTTTGTTGGCAGCATTACTTTTCAAGGGTAATGAAGAAATAGAGCAGGATAAGACCCAGACTACAGTTACTCACCCTATTCCCAAAACCGAAACCCAGCCTAAAATAGCCCAGCCAGCGCAGGAGGGGGAGATGGTCTCCTTGCAGCCTCTGGCCGTGGATGTTGAAACTGAAAAACGTTTGCTGGATGAACAGAAACGTGCACGTGAAAAGGCGGTTGCTGAACAGGAGGCCCGTGCTGCCGAGTTCCTGAAAATGCAGCAGGAGGCTGAGGCTGCGGCTGCACGTAAAGCTGCTGAAGAGTACGCTGCAATCAATGCCCGTAGAACTGCTGCGCAGGAAAGTTCAGATAATATTCCACCAGAACTGGTTGAGGACGACCAGGCTAAGGCTCAACGATTTGCTGAAGAAAAACGTAAGCTGGAAGAAAAGAAGAAAGCCGAACAGCAGAAAGTAGAGCAGCAGAAAACTGACGCTGAAAAGAAGCTAGCTGAAGACAAGCGTAAGGCGGAAGCAGATAAGAAAGCTGAGGAAGGCAAGCGTAAGGCTGAGGCCGACAAGAAAGCGATCGAAGAAAAGAAACGTAAAGCTGAGGACGATGCCAGGAAAGTAGCTGAAGATAAGCGTAAAGCTGAAGCAGAGAAGAAAGCAGCGGCTGAAGAAAAACGCAAGGCTGAAGCGGATAAAAAAGCTGAGGAAGACAAGCGCAAGGCTGAAGCCGACAAGAAAGCAGCGGCTGAAGAAAAGAAACGTAAAACTGAGGAAGATGCCAAGAAAAAGGCTGAGGCTGAAAAAGCCCGTCAGCTTCTGGAAAATGGTGACAAAAACTGGATGGTACAGGTGGCGCTGGCAGCGAATCAGGCCAACGCCGATACAGTGGTGTCCAAGTTGCGCGCCAAAGGTTATAAGGTCACCACCAGCCCGACTTCCAAGGGAATTCGGATTATGGTGGGGCCATCCAAAGATCGTGAGACTGCTGATGCCGCACGTAAAAAAATTACCTCTGATGAAAGTTTAAATATGAAATCAGCGTGGGTGATTGATTGGGTTCCACTTGATCAGCGATAACAAAAGATAAACGACTAGATCAAAGCTGGAAAGCGTCTGGTTTTGACCTTGTTACAAGTGTTCTATTTCTGCGGGCAGTGAGTACAATATGAGTAGCGGCTTTAAGATATTAGAACACTTTATATTTTCAGAGGATTCGAGTGTTAGTGCGCTTTCTGGCGCGGCTTGTGTGGGAGATGATCTCTACTTGGTTGGAGATGATGTGGGGTACTTACTCAAAACCGATCGAAAAAATAACATCAATCGTGCGACTAATTTTGAAAAAATTCCATTATTTGAACATTCTGAATATACGACTCTGAGGATGTTTAGTAAAAAAACTAAACCAGACTTTGAAGCGCTTAGCTGTATTCGCTTCGATGGACAACCTCAGTTACTAGTGATGGGTTCAGGTTCTACAGAAAATCGAAAAAAAGCATTATTGTATAATCCAGTTAATAATCAGGTTCATGTTTTACTTGATACCTCGGATTATGATTTTTTAGAACATTGTTTGGCGTTGACTGGTGGCGCTGATCTCAATATAGAAGCAGTTTGTTCAGATCAAAACAATTTATACATCTTTCAACGTGGCAATATTAATCGTTTTCATGGTGTTTTAGTCTTTGATTTAATAAAACTTCAAAATGGAAAATCATTAGAAAGTTCGCTGAAAAATTCATTTAATCTGACATTACCAGAGCTTGAAGGGGCAGCAAGTGGTATTTCTGATGCTTATTTTCTGGTGGAGAAAAATCTAATTATCGCCACCGCTGCGGTTGAGCAAACATTAAACACTTATGATGATGGCGCAGTGCTAGGCAGTTTTATTTTAATTTTCTCACCAGAGGGTAAAATTTTATATACACATTTGATTCAGGATTCGAAAGAACAAACTCTTGCTATTAAAGTAGAAGGAATTACATGGCTAGAGTCGACATCTGATGGTGAGGTATTTTTATTGGTCACGGATAGCGATGGTGGTGATTCTGAAGTTTTTAAACTATTACTTAGTAACTCTGTTTTTGCCAATTCTTCAAGTTAGTTCGTATTTCTTAGCTTACCATTCAACTTATAAAATTAGGTTTTTTAAAGCCCAATAAAAAATGCATAAAATCCAAAATTAAAGAAACAAATCTTACACCCCCAACATCTATCTCTCTAAAAATTGGATTTAATCTAAAGTGCATCTCGCAATCTAAATAGGTGCTGGATTTGAAAGTTGTTGTTGAATCCATTTTACATTTTCAGGGGTGAAAAGATGGTCAATATTTTTCCAAATGATATGATAGCCGTATCCTCCTTGTTTCATTTCTTTAACCGCATCTTCAATTGCCCAATGCTCAAAAATAATTCGATACATTGCAATTGTGGCACCAGTTCGATCTGAGCCATGATAGCAATGCACTAAGATTTTCTGGTTTTGTTGTTTAGCAGTTTGAATAACACGCATTGCTTCTAACAAGTCTTTACGATTGATTGCCCAAGTATTGATTGGAATGTGTACCAGATTAAAAGGCTGATCTCTTAAAACCTTGGCATCTTCATTTCTTGCGCGCAGGTTGAGGACAGTGCCAATTTGATGTTTTTTCAGGAAAGGGATTAACTGGTTGCTGGGTTGTTCACTGCGAAAAACATCAGGACTGATCTGGTAAAAATTATGTGTATCTGAAATCAGTGCTCCCCAATGCTGGGGCCTTTGATGCTCCTCCAGACTTGAATGTTTCATACAACCACCCAAGCTTAGGGATGATATGAAAATAATAGTAATCAGTATCTTATGCATATTATTGGTAACGATTGAATTCAACTGGGTCATGTGAACAAATTAACTCAATACTCGGTTCATGTTGAGCCAGATATTGTAAGTGCTTCAGATTGTGTAAACGTTGTTGGTTATCCTCAGCCAGTAATCGTTCTGTAAGGTCCAATGCTCTTAACCTGTTTTTAGGGTTGAGTTCCAAATGGGAAAAATAGGCATCTCCACAGAACAAAATCCAGCCATCCTGTTTTTTGACTGCAATCGCACTATGTCCAAGCGTATGACCGACCAGGGGAACCATCAGGATTTCATCCTGAAATAAAGGTAATCCCTTGACTTTTTGCAGATTAAACCATGCTTCACCATTTGTATGTTCAGCAAAATTCCAGTAACGGTGATATTTAAACTGTTCTGTTTTGTAACGATTTTTCCCTTTGAGTGATAAAGATTGAGTGGCATTAAATTCAGATGCCAATACATGCACGGTTGCATTTGGAAAATCCGAAATTCCGCCTGCATGGTCAAAGTCAAGATGTGAAACAAAAATGTGTTTTACATCATCCAGACTATAACCAAGCCGTTGAATCTGGTGGAAAGCACTCAAATGAATATCGGGCACAATCGCGCCGAATTTGGTCAGCAATGAGCCTAGACGTTGTTGAGTATGTAAATAATCTTGTGTACCCAAACCTGTATCAATCAGGACCAGCCCCCGATCAGTCTCAACCAGTAGACAGTGGCAGACTAAATGGGCTTTCCAGCCTTTTTGTCCAAACATAGGGGCGCAAACAGGGCAGAAGCTGCCACAAGTGAGATGATGGATATTGTAGATCATGGTGATTTTTCATTCTGTATTAGAAAGTTATTTTTATAACTGAATGACTTAGAGGCCACAATCTTTTTTGTAAAAAAGAAGTTAAGCTTATTCTGTATTTATATAGGCTTTAGCAAACGCTACGATAACTTCCCGAACGATCTTTTTTTGTGGTGTTGGAAGTGCTAGAAATGCTTCAAAAATCTCTTTATCTTTATAGCCGATCTCTTCTTGCCAATTAATTTCTCGTTGTTCAATTGCTTTTTGCATATCTTTATCAAATGCTAATTCTTCAGGTGGAACATTTAGCCATTTAGCTAATGTAAGTAGTTTGTCTGCTGAGGGAATAGCTGTACCAATTAACCATTTACGTACACCCTGCAATGTTACAGGTTCACCAAAATGACGCAAGTTGAATTCCCTTTCCAAAATGGCAGGTTTAGGTTGATAGCCTTGAGCTTGCATAGCTGCAATCAGGCGTTGGGCAAATAATAGCTTTTCACTAGTCATGCCTCTAAGAATAAAGTGATAACTAAACTATAGTTTAACGGCTTTACTGTTGGTTCACCTTTAAACTAAACTATGGTTTAGTAATTAATGTAACTTTAGAAAATGGCAAAAACACTTTTGGAACAACTGCCCGAAATTGTGGCAAAGGGACGCAAACAGGCGGAACAAATCTTAGAAAGTCTTGAGGGCAAGCATCGGGTAAGTTTACAAACTCGTGAATGGGTATTGCCTGCTAAAGACACCGCAATAGATGATTGGATTTATAACCAACAACGCCAACAGCACACAGAGCAAAAAGATTGGGTTAATCGTTTGGTGTATGGTGATAATTTGCTAGCCATGGCGGCACTTTTGGCAGGTGATGAACAAACGCCAAGCCTACGAGGAAAAGTTGATTTAATTTATATTGACCCACCTTTTGATTCTAAAGCGGATTATCGAACCAAAGTGGTTTTGCCCGATGTGGAGGTGGAACAACGTCCCACTGTATTTGAGCAATTTGCCTATTCGGATATGTGGCATAACGGCACAGCTTCGTATTTGGAAATGATTGTTCCACGTTTGATTTTAATGCGTGAGTTGCTTAGTGATACAGGCTCAATTTATGTACATTTGGATTGGCATGTGGGGCATTACGTTAAAATTGTGATGGATGAAATTTTTGGGAAGAAAAATTTTAGAAATGAAATTGTATGGTGTTATCGTGGTGGTGGCGTACCTAAAAATGATTATGCACCTAAACATGATATAATACTAAGATATTCCAAATCTGATAATTATTATTTTAATGTGGATGATGTCAGAATACCTTATTCAGATGATGTAATTAATTCATCACCATCTAGGTATGAAAAATCTTATCGTAGCAATGGCGTATATAGTGGATATGCACCTAATGAAAATGGCAAACATCCTGAAGATTGGTGGGAAATACAGCCTATTATGCCTTCAGATAAAAAGGAAAGGTTAGGTTATCCAACACAGAAACCTGAGAAACTTTTAGAGAGAATTATTAAAGGTTCTAGTAAAAAAGATGATTTAATCTTTGACTGTAATGGGGGAAGTGCTACAACCGCAGCCGTAGCCGAACGCTTAGGCAGACGTTGGATTACTTCTGATATAGGCAAACCTGCTTGTATGATTATGCGAAAGCGTTTAATCGACCAAAATGCAAAACCATTTTTATATCAGGCGATTGGCGATTATCAAATTGAAGCTGCCAAAAATACCTTAGGGCGTAAATTCCGTATTGGGGATTTAGCCCAAATCGTGGTGCAGCTATACGGTGCTTTACCATTAGCTCCCGAAGATAATCCAAATCGAAATTTAGGAAGAATTGGCAAAATTTTAGTTTTAGCCGATAGCCCAAGCAAAATGACAGGACTTGCCACCTTAAATAAAGCGATTGCCTTACGAGATAATTTAATGGGTGGTTGGGATAAAGTTACGGTTTTAGGTTGGAATTTTGAGCCTGCGATTGCCCAGTATATTACCGCTTTAAATGATGAACGTTTAGAAGTTTTAGTGATTCCACCTGATTTACTGGATAGATTAAAGAAAAAAGGCAGTTTGGAAAAACTTAAAAATAGCGTACGTTTTGCCAGTTTACAATATCTGACGGTGAAACCAATTCAACGTAAAATATTGGCAGAGAATGAACGTTTAACCATACAACTGGATAACTATGTTTTATTGTCCCCCGAAGCGATTAATTTAGATGAAAATAATCGCATCAAATTATTAAACGTCATGAATAAAGAACCATTGGCTTTAATTGAATATTGGGCGATTGACCCCGATTATGATGGTCAAGTATTCCGTTCAATTTGGCAAGATTATCGAGGCAATACCGCGAATGATGGCGACCCATTACGAGTAATTACCCAAACTACTTTAGATATTCCCTATAAACAAGGTAAACGTAAAGTTTGTATCCGTGCGGTTGATGTTTTTGGTTTTGAAGCGGAAGTGGTACAGGAGTTGGCAGAATGAAAAATCAGGACAATCAACTCATTTTAGCCGAAAAACTCACCAAAATCGTTGAACAGGTTTGTATTGGTTTAGAGCAAGGTGTGGCAGATATTCTCGATATGGTGACACCGATGACCGCCGAATTATTAAAATTTTGGTTTCATCAAGATTATTGTGCGGCTAGACGTTTTAATTTTCATCAAGGACAGAAACAGGCGATTTTAAATAGCATTTATGCTCATGAAGTATTACAAGTCAGAAGTTTACAAGACTTATATCAACAAGTTGTTCCTGATGATTTATTAACAGGAAGTCGTTTACACGAAATAAGTCAGATTAAACACCAACACCCCAAATATTGCCTAAAAATGGCAACAGGCACAGGAAAAACATGGGTATTACAAGCCCTGATGGTTTGGCAATTACTCAATAAAAACGAATATCCCGAAGATAAACGCTTTACCCGATATTTTATGATTGTTGCCCCTGGACTCATCGTTTATGACCGTTTATTAGATGCCTTTTGTGGCAAAATTAAAAATGGTGAACGTGATTTTAATAGTTCTGATGTAGCGTTATATGCCGAATTATTTAGCCCTGAACAATATCAGGATAAAATTTTTAGCTTTATTAAAAATAATGTCTGCGATAAAGAAAATATCGGTTTAAAAGCGGTGGGCGGTGGGTTATTAGCCATTAGCAACTGGCATTTATTAATGGATAATGTTGAAATTATTGAGGAAGAAGAACTTACCGCACAAGGTGCAGATATTGACCCTGTGCAACTGATTCAAAGCCTTTTACCTTTAACCCCTGCCAAAACCACAGGCAATAGTTTAGACACTTTAGACAAGCGGTTTGCTCGTGGGAATGTGTTGGATTATTTGGCTGATTTACCCGAACTGATGGTTTTTAATGATGAAGCCCATCATATTCATGAAATAAAATCAGGTGGTGAAGCCACAGAAGTAGAATGGCAAAAAAGTTTAACTACAATTGCCGCTAAAAAAGGTCGGCAGTTTGTCCAAGTAGATTTTTCAGCCACGCCATATAATGATATTGGTAGTGGTAAGAATAAGAAAAAACAATTTTTCCCGCATATTATTGTCGATTTCGATTTAAAAATGGCAATGAAAGCAGGGTTGGTTAAGTCGTTAGCTTTAGATAAGCGCAAGGAAATTGGCGCGTTACCGCTAGAGTTTAAAGCTGAGCGCGATGATTCAGGTAATCCGATTTTGTCCGAAGGACAACGGATAATGCTACGAGCAGGATTAGCCAAATTACGCAAACTGGAACAGGACTTTGCCCAGATTGACCCTAATCGCCACCCTAAAATGCTTGTAATGTGTGAAGATACTACGGTATCGCCTTTGGTCACACAATTTTTACAAGATGAGGGACTGGCAGAAGATGAAGTGATGTCGGTTGATTCAGGTAAAAAAGCCGAATTGGGACAAAAAGACTGGGAAGTGGTGCGAGAACGCCTATTTGATGTGGATAAACATGCTAAACCTCGTGTCATTGTCAGCGTTTTGATGCTAAGAGAGGGTTTTGATGTTAGTAATATTTGTGTGATTGTACCGTTACGCAGTTCACAAGCACAGATTTTACTTGAGCAAACTATTGGGCGTGGTTTGCGTTTAATGTGGCGTGATGCTGAATATAGCGAATTGAAAAAAGAAAATCGACAACGTATTAACCAAAAACAAGAACCGAATAACATGCTGGATATTTTATCTATTGTAGAACACCCTGTTTTTCAGGATTTTTATAATGATTTAATGCAAGATGGTTTAGTCGGAGAAATTACCGAAGATAGTGACGGTACAAGTAGTGTCGGGGATTTAATTTCTGTTGGATTGGTGGAAAATTATCAGGATTATGATTTTGCTATCCCTTTTATTTTGCAGGAACAAGATGAATATATTAGTCATCAATTAGAAGTTAAACAGCTTGCCAGTTTTAAAGCCATGCCAATTAAGCAGCTTAAAGACATGCTTGGTAAAGGTGATATATTCGTATCACAGGATTTACTTGCCAGTACCTTATTTGGGGATTATCGGGTCGATGGTTCTATCATGAATGTTGCAGGCTATAATGATTATTTAAGCCGTTTAACTCGGCGAATTGGACAAGCATTAAACTATTCTGTCAATAAAGGTAATCGGGTTTCACATCATGCAGCAAACCCATATTTACAAACAGGTACGGTATATTTAACAGCTTGGATTGACCAATATATTCGGGAGCAACTGTTTAGTATCCCATTTGAACCTTTGGATGATGAAAATTGGCGGATTTTACTGCTTGATCCTGTAATGCAGCATATTGTACGGATATTTTCTGAAGCCTTAGTCCAAGCAGAAGATACAGAAATTACAGGCGAAATACAGATAAATTACCGTCATTTGTCCGAAGTGGAAAAATTGCCGATGCGAGAGGGCAGTTCGCTTGAAGTACAGAAATGTATTTATCAGCGTTTATCTTATCCGACTCGTAGTGGTGGCTTGGAAAAAGCCTTTATTGAAGCGGCATTAATAGATTCAAATATCCAAGCCTTTTGTAAAGTCAGTGAGAATCGCCATCATTTTGTCCATTTACGTTATATCAATACTGATGGTATGCCTGCATTTTATTCACCTGATTTTTTAGTGCGAACAGATAAAGACATCTATTTAGTCGAAACCAAAGCACAGCAACAGGTCAATCATCCGAATGTTCAACGTAAACTCAAAGCTGCTGTGCAATGGTGTGAACGAATTAATCATTTATCGGCTGATTATCGAGAAGAACGACAATGGCATTATGTGTTATTAGGCGAATCAACTTTTTACGAGTGGTTGGGTAAAAATGCACGATTATCGGAAGTTTTACATTTCGCCAAAGTCCGAACGCAAACTAATACAGAACAATTAAAATTGGTCTAAATCTTTTAAATGTGTCCAATAGCTGTAGGCATTGGACACATTATTTTTTTACTCAGGCTGTGGTGTCAGTCTTAAATAAGGTTTCACTGCTGTATAACCTTTAGGAAAGCGTTGCTTGATTTCCTCTTCATCTTTCAGGGATGGCACAATCACCACATCCTCACCCTGTTGCCAATTGGCAGGTGTTGCCACTTTATGCTTGTCAGTCAGTTGCAGTGAATCCACCACACGCAACACTTCATTAAAGTTGCGACCTGTTGAGGCAGGGTAGGTGATGATCAGGCGAACTTTCTTGTTCGGGTCAATAATCACCAGGGAACGTACCGTTAAGGTTTCGCTGGCATTTGGATGGATAAAACCATAAAGCTCAGACACCTTGCGGTCTTTATCTGCAATAATCGGGAAATTCACTGTAGTGTTCTGGGTCTCGTTAATGTCCTGAATCCAGCCCTTATGTGATTCAACATCATCCACAGACAGTGCAATTGCCCTGACGCCACGTTTTGCAAACTCATCTTTCAGCTTGGCGGTATAACCCAACTCAGTAGTACAGACAGGTGTGTAGTCTGCTGGGTGTGAAAACAGGATTCCCCAGTCATCCCCTAGAAACTCATAAAAATCAATAATGCCCTCGCTTGATTCTTGTTGGAAATTTGGGGCTATATCACCTAAACGTAAGCTCATTCTTGGTCTCCTCATTCTGCTTATCTGATGCTGTGTCTTCTTACTATGCGCCAATTTATATATGAATCAAATCATTGTTTTTTTATTTGATTATAAGTTTTTCATATATAGGTGAGGTGTTGAGGATAAAAAAATGATCAGAATTTCATAGGCAAATCGATGTAACTTAAATGCAAATTTGCTACATTAACGCTCTTTGGTTATGCCTGTCAGAATCGCCTCGCAGATTTTTTTACCTGTTTGGATGCAAAGCACTTGTAGTTCTTATTTCTGGCTCCATAATAACAACCAAGAAAAAATTAACCGACCTAGAGTTTGTTGATCTTTACGACAAACCCTATAACAAACAGGATTAGAGAGTTTATTCATGTTGGCAAGTCTGATCGGAGGTATCTTCGGTACAAAAAATGAGCGTGAGCTCAAACGCATGCGTAAAATTGTTGAACAAATCAATGCGCTGGAACCGACGATATCTGCTCTTAGCGATGCAGACCTCTCTGCAAAAACTCCAGAATTCAAACAACGTTTTCAGAACGGTGAAAGTTTAGATAAATTATTGCCTGAAGCCTTTGCGGTGTGCCGTGAGGCGGCAAAGCGTGTCATGGGCATGCGCCATTATGATGTGCAGTTGATTGGTGGTATCACCCTGCACGAAGGCAAGATTGCCGAAATGCGTACAGGTGAAGGTAAAACCCTGATGGGTACACTGGCCTGTTACCTCAATGCCTTGAGTGGTCAGGGTGTTCACGTCATTACCGTGAACGACTACTTGGCACAACGTGATGCTGAGTTAAACCGTCCTTTATTCGAATTTTTAGGTTTAAGCATTGGGGTAATTTACTCCATGCAAATGCCTGCCGAAAAGGCGCAGGCCTATAATTCAGACATTACCTACGGGACCAACAACGAATTTGGTTTTGACTATCTTCGTGACAACATGGTGTTTTCTCTTCAGGAGAAAAAACAACGTGGTCTCAGCTATGCCATCATTGACGAAGTGGATTCAATCCTGATTGATGAGGCACGTACGCCGTTGATCATTTCAGGGCAGAGTGAAGACTCTTCCCATCTGTACCAGTTGATCAACAGTATTCCTCCGCAACTACGTCCACAGAAAGAAGAAAAAGTGGTTGATGGCGGACATTTCTGGGTTGATGAAAAACAGCGTTCAGTTGAAATGACTGAAATCGGTTATGAAACCGTTGAACAGGAATTGATTCGTATGGGGCTGCTGGCTGAAGGTGAAAGCCTGTATTCAGCAGCCAACCTGAATCTGGTTCACCATGTGACTGCGGCGATTCGTGCACATTACCTTTATCAAAAGAATGTGCATTACATCATTGGCATTAATCCACAGTCACAAAAAGAAGAAGTCATCATTGTGGATGAGAGCACGGGCCGTACCATGCCTGGCCGTCGTTGGTCGGAAGGTCTGCATCAGGCGGTTGAAGCCAAAGAGAACATGGAAATCCAGCCTGAGAACCAGACGCTGGCAACCACAACATTCCAGAACTATTTCCGTCTGTATAAAAAGCTTTCAGGGATGACGGGTACTGCCGATACTGAAGCAGCGGAAATGAAAGAAATCTATGGTCTGGATGTGGTGATTATTCCAACACACCGTCCAATGGTGCGCCAGGACCACAATGACCTGATTTATTTAAACCGTAATGGTAAATACAGTGCCATTATTGAGGAAATCACCAATATCCGTCAGCAGGGTGTTGCGCCAATCCTGATTGGTACAGCCACCATTGAGGCCAGTGAAATCCTGTCTGCCAAACTGTTGCAGGCTGGGATTCACCATGAAGTATTGAACGCCAAACAGCACGAACGTGAAGCAGATATTATTGCACAGGCGGGTAGTCCAAATGCGGTGACCATTGCCACCAACATGGCGGGTCGTGGTACGGATATCTTGCTCGGCGGTAACTGGAAAGCCAAGCTGGCGAAAATTGAAAACCCAACCCCTGAAGATGAAGCACGTTTGCAGGCACAGTGGGAAAAAGACCATGAAGATGTTCTGGCATCGGGTGGTTTGCACATCATTGGTTCTGAACGTCATGAATCACGCCGTATTGATAACCAGCTACGTGGTCGTGCGGGCCGTCAGGGTGACCCTGGTGTTTCGCGTTTCTATCTGTCGCTTGAAGATGACCTGATGCGTATCTTCGCGGGTGACCGTGTGGTGGCGATGATGCGTGCAATGGGCTTACAGGAAAATGAAGCCATTGAGCACAAGATGGTGAGCCGTTCCATTGAAAATGCACAGCGCAAGGTTGAGGCACGTAACTTCGATATTCGTAAGAACCTGTTGAAGTATGATGATGTCAATAATGAACAGCGTAAGATTATCTATTCGCAGCGTGATGAGATTCTGGCGGAAAGCACACTACAGGCCTACATTGAGGAAATGCACCATGAAGTGGTGAAAGGCCTGATTGCGAACTTTATTCCACCAGAGTCGATTCATGACCAGTGGGACATAGCTGGTCTGGAAAATGCCCTGCGTACCGATTTAGGCATTGAGCTTCCTGTTCAGCAGTGGCTGGACCAAGACCGTCGTCTGGATGAAGAGGGGTTGATTGAGCGTATCTCTGATGAGGTGATCAGCCGTTACCGTCAGCGCCGTGAACAGATGGGTGATGAGTCGGCGGCGATGCTTGAGCGTCACTTTATGCTGAACTCACTGGATCGTCACTGGAAAGATCACCTGGCGGCGATGGACTACTTGCGTCAGGGTATCCATTTACGTGGCTATGCACAGAAAAACCCTGAGCAGGAATACAAGAAAGAGGCATTCAACCTGTTTGTGAATATGCTGGCTATTATCAAGTCTGACGTGGTGACGGATTTATCCCGTGTCCATGTTCCGACCGCTGAAGAACTGGCTGAGTTAGAGGCTCAACAGCAGCGTCAGGCCGAATCAATGCGTCTTTCTTTTGAACATGATGATGTTGATGGCTTAACAGGCGAAGTGACCATTTCTGAAGAACCAGACCGTTCATTGGCAAATGCCCAGTTCGAAGTTCCAGAAAGCCGTAACGCACCATGTCCATGTGGTTCTGGTTTAAAATATAAGCAATGTCACGGTAAAATCTAGTTTTAGGCTGATTTTTAGCTGTTATGAAGAGCAGGACTTAAGTCCTGCTTTTTTACGAGAAGTAACTTGAGTCACAACTGGCTTTATAGTTAGATTATTGGGATTAATATTCTTGATTGAATGTGTATGAAAAGCGGGAAAGCAATGAAAAAAACATTAAAATTTTTGATTTTGGCAAGTGTGGCAGTTTCTGGTTTTGCAGTTGCGGAAGATGCACCACAAACAACCACTGTGGACAAGGTACTTGCCGCACAGGGCAACACCACAGCAGAGGCACAGGTAAAGCGTGATGTCACCACCATTATCAGCCCGCGCACAGGAATTCGTTATACCTTGGGTGATACAGGCAATCGTCCAATCGTTTTACAAACTGCGGCGATTGCGCCTGCAAACTCTGCAAATATCAACCGTATCGTGGCATCAAATCCAGCGCTTTCAGCAAAAAGTCAGGAAAAAGCCAAGATTGCTTTGATTGGTGAGGCGGCTGTTCAGGCGGCAGATATGGCAGCGCAAACCACCAGTGCCCAAACAGCTCAAACAAATCAATAACGATTGATTTTGCAATAAAAAAGAGATGCGATGACATCTCTTTTTTATTCATTGAAACTTTATTATAAAAAGCTCGGCAGCAAGATGAGTCCAATAATCATGCCAAACAACAGCCATTTAGACACATAGTATAAACGACGGTTACGTTGCTTTAAGCCACGGCCATAATGGTGTACCGCATAGCCATATTTAAAGATGCGGTTGATAAAGCCAGTCTTGTCCTGATCATCATTGGGTGAGCTTGCCGCAGACATGACATTGCGTCCAAACCAGTAGTTGAAACGTTGTGCCCATCCCCATTTCATTGGACGTTCGATGTCACAGAACAGGATAATACGGGTTTGATCAGTCTGGTTATGCGCCCAATGCACATAGGTTTCATCAAAAATGGTGGCTTCACCATCGCGCCAGCTATAACGTTCCTGATCGACCTCAATGAAGCAGTCATCGCTATTTGGTGTGACTAAACCTAAATGATAACGAACTGAACCTGCATAAGGATCGCGGTGTTTGCCTAAATAACTTCCTGATGGTAACTCAGTAAACATGGCAGCTTTGACAGAGGAGATACTTTCCAGTAATGCCACTGTTTTAGGCCAAAGTTGCTGCGCCGATGGGTGGCTGTCCTGATACCATTTTAAGTAGAAACGTTTCCAGCCACGTTTAAAGAATGTGTTAAAACCCGCATCATTATTTTTTTCCGCCGCCTTAATCTGGCTTTGGAGTTGAATGGCTTCCTCACGAATCATCTGCCAGTCATCCTGCAATGGCTTGAGCTCTGGGAACTGTGCCACATCAAAGAATGGTTGGTTTGGGAGTTTTGAAAAACCCGTCATAAACATGTTTACGGGTGCCAGAAACGTGGAGTGATCAAATAATTGTCTAGAGGCTTTTAAGCGTTCTTTACCACGATAATAGGTATATAAGAAGCTGAGCAAAAATACGGCAACGATAATCACTGCGTACATAACACAATCGCCTAAAAAATGGAAGCGGTAATTTTACCATAAAAAATATTTTGGAAAATTTTGTGATCTATTTAATGGGAAGGGCTTGGGTATTGCCCGATAAATGGTATTCCAGATGATCCAGGTTTTTTTATTTTTGGATCATCTGGAAAACGAGGTTTAAATCTGGTTATTTACATCATCATGCTTGGTTTCACGAATTAGTAAAAACGCGATTAAAGAGAGAATGGATGCCAAACTTAGATATAAACCAACAGCACCCAGACCATAATTTTCCGCTAGTTTGGTGGCGATATAAGGGGCAAAAGACGCACCAAAAATACCTGCCAAATTGAATGTCAAAGCTGAACCTGTATAGCGTACTGAGGTTGGGAAAATTTCAGAAAGTACAGTGCCAATCGGGCCATAAGTCAATCCCATGATGGAAAGGCCAATACAGAGGAACAGGAACACCAGTATTGGGTTGCCTGAACCCAGTAGTGGCGCAAAGCATAATCCGAACAGTGCGGAAAGTACGCAGACAGCAATCGAGGTATTTTTGCGGCCAAATTTTTCTGCAAAAATCGCAGACAGCGGAATAAATGCTGCAAAGCATAGCGTGGCGATCAACTGCAAGCCAAGAAAATCACCGCGTGCATAACCCAGCTTGGAGGTTCCCCAGTTCAACGCGAACACGGTGGTGAGATAGAACACCACAAAGGTACAGATTGCGGCAATGGTGCCCAGTACCAACATCGGGAAATGCTTGGTCATAACTTCCTTGAAAGGAACATTGACCTCTTTCTGCTTATTCAACACTTTTTGGAAAGCAGGAGTTTCATGCAGTTTTAAACGGATATACAAACCGACCAATACCAGAATTGCACTGGAGATAAATGGAATCCGCCAGCCCCATGTCATAAAGGCCTGTTCCGACATAAAGGCATTCAGCAGGAGGAATGAACCTGTTGCCAGGATAAAGCCAATCGGTGCGCCAAGCTGTGGGAACATGCCATACCATGCACGTTTACCCTCTGGAGCATTTTCAGTGGCAAGTAAAACAGCGCCACTCCATTCACCGCCTAAGCCCAAGCCTTGTCCTAAACGGCATAAGGCAAGTAGTAAAGGGGCAACAATGCCAATCTGGGCATAGGTTGGAAGCAGCCCGATACAGACAGTGGAAATTCCCATAGTGAGCAGGGCGGCAACCAGTGTGGCTTTACGTCCAATTCGGTCACCCAGATGTCCAAAAATCGCCGCACCAATCGGGCGGGCAATAAAGGCGATGGCAAAGGTTGCCAGTGATTTGAGTACCGCAGCACCATCACTGCTTTCAGGAAAAAATAAATGGGGGAAAATTAGGACTGCCGCTGTGGCGTAGATATAAAAGTCGAAAAACTCAATCGTAGTACCGACCAGACTGGCAAATAATACCCGTACCTTTGAATTACTGGCCACTTCAGTGGTGACAGTCGTAGCGTTTGACGACATACAAAACCTTAATGTGATTTATTCAGGAAACAGTAAAACCTGTCCTGAAATTTCTTTTGAATGCGGAATTTACCCAGCAAGCTGCCTGCGATGCATGGATTTATAATACATAGCAATAGATCGCTAAAAAGTGTAAACCTGCCCCTAATAGCACAAAAACATGCCAAATTGCGTGGCTATATCTTACCTTTTTTAAGGCATAAAACAATGTGCCAACCGTATACGCCAGTCCACCTGCAATCAGGAGCTGTATTGCATCCTTGGAAAGATAGCGCTGCATGTCATCCATCACCAAAACCGCCAACCAGCCCATCACCAGATAGCCTGCCAGGGACACTTTCTGGAAACGGTGAATAAACACCAGCTTAAACAATGTTCCAATCAATGCAATGACCCAGAGAGCAATCAGTAGGTGGTGTGCCTTTGCCGTTGGAATGGCAATGCTGAGAAAAGGCGTGTAAGTCCCTGCGATTAAATAATAAATAGCAGTATGATCAAGTTTTTTATACCAATAACGTTTACGTTCGTCCTGAGCAAAGTGATACAGCATGGAGCTGCTGAGCAACAACACCAGACTCAGCCCATAGACCCATAGGCTGATCCATTGTCCCAAAGGTAAACCATAGCCTTTCACAATCAGGAAGATCGCGGCAATAAATGCCAGTACAGCACCCAGGCCGTGACTATAGGCATTGATCAGTTCTTCCTGTGGATCATAATCGAGTGGGGAAGTTGAAGCCATTCATAGCTCATCCGAATAAAAATACAACTGTATCGTAATGCAATTTCCCTTTTAAAGTAAGACGCTTTAGAATTTAGTTTCTATTTGTCAGGTTTTCACTATGTTTGCGCCGAAATTTTCTTTTGAACAGGAACAGCAGTTTTTCTTGGATATCCAGCAATCTATTGAAAATAAAAGCTTTGAACGGCTGATTCTCAGTCAGTACAAAGGTGAACTGGCAGATCTGGAAAAGATGACGTTTCGCATGATTGAGTTGCAGGGGCAGCCAACCTTGTCTTGCCTGTATCACCACACTACTCAGGACATCACCAAAAACTATGCAATTGCTGAGGGGTTGGAGAAAATTGCTGAGTTATTGAACCTGTCTAAACAGGCAAATTTATTTACACTCAATCAGGATATTCAACTGAAGAAAAATAAAAAGAAAGCCATGTTCAATATCCAGAAAAAACAGGCTTCTGCAACCAAAGTGGAACAGCATCAGCATAACCGTGAAAAGCAGCGTTATGTTGATCAGCACAGCTCATTTTTAATGCATCTGGGCATTACCGATGAAAAAGGGCAGATCATTCCGAGCATGGCGCGTAAGTGGAAACAGATTAATAAGTTCATTGAAATCTTTTCCAATGCCTATGAACAGATTGATGCCTCACAGCAAGAGTTGAACATTGTCGATTTTGGTTCAGGCAAGGGCTATTTAACCTTTGCCTTGTATGACTATTTGTTGGCACAACATAAAACACCACTGATTACTGGTGTTGAACTTCGGTCAAATCTGGTGGAGTTCTGCCAAAATGTAGCTGATCAGGTCGGATTTCATCATCTCGATTTTTTTGAGGGGGATGTACGCAGTTATCAACCTGCAAAGCTGGACGTGATGATCGCCCTGCATGCCTGTGACATTGCAACCGACTTCGCCATTCATACAGGGATTCGCTTAAATGCTTCCATGATTATGTGCGCGCCGTGTTGCCATAAAGAATTAAGGCCGCAACTCAAGAGTCCAGAAGTGTTGCAACCGATGCTTCAGTTTGGGATTCATGCAGGCCAGCAGGCAGAAATGCTGACCGATACCCTACGGGCCTTATTGCTCAAGGCCTATGGTTATGAAACCAAGGTATTTGAATTTGTGGCATTGGCACATACCAGCAAAAACAAGATGATTCTGGCAACCAAACGCAAGGATATTCAACAGCCTGACCCAAACATCATGCAGCAGATTCAGGCCTTAAAAGCCATGTATGGCATTGAAAAACAATCTCTGGAATTGTTGTTGCAGGATCAAATGCCAGTCGAAAATCTGGGTTGCAAGTGTTAGGCGTGTTAAGATCGGTATGTTAAGCGTTGAAAATGGCGATTGGGATCAATTGCAGCAAGATGCCAGACTGATTCGGGAATTGGTGTTTATTGTTGAACAAAATATTCCTGAACAGGATGAGTGGGATGATCAGGATGCCATTTCACAGCATTTTGTGGTTTATGATCGTGATCAACCTGTAGCCACAGCGCGTCTATTGCAAAACAATAGTGTTGGGCGCGTGGCGGTCATCCAAAAATATCGGGGGCAGGGCATTGGACGAATGATTATGTTGGATATTATTCGCTATGCACAACAGCAACATCGTCCATTCCTCAAACTGTCATCACAGGTTCATGCCGTTCATTTTATGAAAAACTTGGTTTTGTCACGCAAGGCGATCCGTATGATGAATGTGGCATTCCCCATATTGAAATGATAATGCCACTTATACCATAAGTGTCATAGATTAATGGATTGAACTTAAACTCTATAATTTCTGGTATCAAATTTTAGGTATGCTAGCCCAATTCAATCATTCGTGGTGCTGATGTGTTTCAGTATTGCCTGTTTCAGTGGTCATGGAAGACTGTGACATTTCAGCCTGGGCTGCTGCTTTCTTCTGGTTCATTGGCATATAGTCAGGCTCATTATTTATGGCTAAATAAAAAATCACCATAAAGATAAAGCTTAAAATGCAAGTGATGATCAGTGCTTTCCAACCCCACGGCGAGGTTTCAGGACATAATTTCTCAGACATAAGACAAATTTCCAAAGGACAAAAAGTAAAGCAGAATTGGTATATTTATAGCACAATTTGTGATGGATTAGACGTAATTCGATTTTCTATCAATAAATACAAAAAAACTCATACCAGTTAAAGAAACTGATATGAGTCTAAAGTGAAGAGAATGAAAAAATTATTGAATAATTTCTTTCTTCTGTGCCTTGTCTTTCAATAACTGCGGTGGATTAAAACGCTCACCATATTGAGCCGCCAATTGTTCTGAACGCTGGAGAGATTTCTCAATTCCATTCTGGTTTAGGAACTGGATTGCGCCTCCTGTCCACGGTGCGAAACCGATTCCGAAAATCGAGCCGACATTGGCATCAATCACCGATTCCAGAACATTCTCTTCATAGCAGCGTAAAGTATCGAGTGCCTGAACAAACAAGAAACGATCAATCATATCTTGTTCGGAAATATCATGGTCTTTAGTCCAGCGGCTGAGTCCATCCCATAAATGTTTTTTACCATTTTCAGGATATTCATAGAAGCCTGCACCCGCTGCCTTACCTTTACGATTCAGCTCGTGAATCATGGTGTGAACCACTTCATCTACAGGAGTTTTTGGTAATTCCTTACCCTCAGCCTGTAGGGCTTTACGGGTTTCACTCGCAACATGCTCAGTCAGAGTTAAAGATACTTCATCCTGAATTGCCAATGGACCGACTGGCATACCTGCCTTGAGTGCTGCCATTTCGATTTTCGCTGGATGCACGCCTTCAGCAAGTAGGCGCATACCTTCCTGAATGAATGTACCAAACACACGGCTGGTAAAGAAGCCACGACTATCGTTCACCACGATTGGTGTCTTGGCAATTTGCTGTACAAAGTCATAGGCTTTAGCCAAAGTTTCAGCCGAAGTCTCTTTGCCCTTGATAATTTCAACCAACTGCATCTTGTCGACTGGACTAAAGAAGTGTAGGCCAATAAAGTTTTTGGTATCTTTACTTGCTGTGGCTAGACCTGTGATTGGTAAGGTAGACGTATTCGATGCAAAGATTCCTCCTTCCGCTAAATATTGTTCAGCTTCTTGAGTCACCTTGGCTTTGAGTTCTTGATTTTCAAATACTGCTTCAATGATTAAGTCACAGCCTTGTAGATCAGCTGCATCAGCGGTAGCCGTAATAAGCGCTAACACTTGATCACGTTTTTCTGCGGTCATACGACCTTGTGAAACACGTTTATCAAGTAGCTTTTGCGAATAAGCTTTGCCTTTCTCTGCATTTTCTACAGACACATCTTTGAGTACGACAGGAATGCCCTTGATTGCAGTTGAGTAGGCAATCCCTGCACCCATCATACCTGCACCCAATACACCCACTTTGGTTGCCTGCCATTTTGCAACATCGGCGGGGCGGCTTGCACCTGACTTGATGGCATTGAGACCATGCCAGAATGTACCAATCATGTTCTTGGAAATCTGACCCACGGTAAGCTGGGTGAAGTAGCGTGATTCGATACGCAAAGCTGTATCAACATCCACCTGTGCACCCTCAACCGCTGCTGCCATGATGGCTTCAGGCGCTGGGTAGCAACCTTTGGTTTTATCACGCAGCATCGCTGGTGCAATCGCCAATACCTGAGCCACCGCAGGAGTTTTTGGATCACCCCCTGGAATCTTGTAGCCTTTGACATCAAACGGCTGTTGTGCTGCTTTTGTAGAGGGCGGATTGGCTTTGACCCATGCAATTGCTTTGTCCAACAACTCTTGTTCATTCTCAGCGGTGTCATGCACCAAACCAAGCGATTTTGCCTTGTCCACGCCAAACTGCTTGCCTTCCATCAAGAATGGAAATGCATTTTGTAAGCCGAGCAGACGCACCATACGCACGATACCACCGCCACCAGGAAGTAGACCTAAAGTTACTTCTGGTAAACCAAATTTAGTTTTTGGATCATTGATGGCAATACGATAATGACAACCTAAAGCGATTTCCCAGCCACCACCAAGCGCAGTGCCGTTTAAAGCTGCAACAACAGGCACACCTAAAGTTTCGATTGTGCGTAAGTCACCTTTGAGTTTTTCAATCATCCTGAAAAATTCAGTGGCATGTTCGGGTTTAACCTGAATCAGTTCATCCAGATCGCCGCCTGCAAAGAATGTTTTCTTGGCTGAGCGGAAAATAATACCTTTCAGGTCAGTTTCAGCTTTCAGCTTTTGACTGACTTCATCTAAAGCATCACGGAACTCTGCATTCATGGTATTTGCAGATTGACCAGATGAATCAAGTGTAAGAATTACAATATTGTCAGCGTTTTTTTCGTATTTAATAGCGCTCATACATCATCGTCCTAAATTTATTTCTTAAAAACGCTGGCGAAGCAGAGCTTGCGAGGCGGAAATATTTGAAAAAAGCGCAGTTTACGAGCTGTAAATGAGCATTTTTGAAAGTGTTTCCAACGTGGCAAGATCAATGCAGCCAGTTTTTATACCAACTCAATGATGGTGGCAATCCCCATTCCACCACCGACACATAATGTTGCTAGACCACGTTTTTTACCTTGACGCTCTAATTCATCTAGCAAAGTTCCTAAAATCATGGCACCAGTTGCACCCAATGGATGTCCCATCGCAATCGCACCACCATTGACATTGACTTTTTCGGCAGGAACATTTAGTTCGTTGATAAAGCGCATTACCACGGCAGCAAAGGCTTCATTCACTTCAAACAGGTCGATGTCATCAATGCTTAAGCCTGCCTTTTGCAGTGCTTTGCGAGCAGCAGGAGCAGGGCCTGTCAGCATGATGGTTGGATCTGTACCGACTAATGCAGTTGCAAGCACCTTGGCACGAGGTTTCAAGCCTTGTTCTTTGACTGCTTTTTCAGAAGCAAGTAATACTACCGCAGCACCATCGACGATGCCTGACGAGTTGCCCGCATGATGAACATGGTTAATTTTTTGCGCTTCAGGATACTTCTGTAATGCAACTGCATCGAAGCCCATTTGTCCCATCATTTCAAAGCTGGTGTTCAGTTTTGCCAAGCCCTCAACGGTAGTATTGCCTTTGATAAATTCATCTTTTTCTAAAATCATTACACCTGCATGATCTTTCACAGGCACAACTGATTTATCGAAAAAACCATTTGCTTGAGCAGCAGCAGCCTTTTGCTGTGAATTCACTGCAAAGGCATCCACATCTGCACGGCTATAACCATCTAAAGTGGCAATCAGGTCAGCACCAACACCTTGTGGGACAAAGGAGGACTTCAAGTTGGTTTCTGGATCAAGCGCCCATGGACCACCATCAGAACCCATTGGAATGCGTGACATGGATTCCACACCGCCAGCAACCACAACATCTTCCCAACCTGAACGAACTTTTTGTGCTGCCAAGTTCACGGCTTCTAAACCAGAAGCACAGAAACGGTTGATTTGTACGCCTGCGACATCATCATTCCAACCTGCAGCAATCGCAGCAGTTTTGGCAATATCCCCACCTTGATCACCAATTGGTGTCACACAACCGAGAACGATATCATCGACTTTAGATGTGTCGAGTTGATGGCGTTGTTGTAATTCATTCAATAATGTTGTGAGTAAAGTAATTGGTTTTACTTCATGTAATGAGCCGTCTTTTTTTCCTTTTCCGCGTGGTGTGCGAATGGCATCAATAATATAGGCCTCGCTCATAGCTGTTCCTTGTATTGCCTTAAATTAAAATCATTGTGCTTCGAGTGTACTCAATTTAAGTGGCAGTGCAATGATGATAAACGTTGGCAAGCTTGATGTTTTTCGCCAATTGGTCACTTGCCAGAAAAACGGCTTCATCAGTAAACTGGCCCGCCATAACTGAAGCAAGCATTTCAGATGAAATTCATTAATATTATTGGCACTACAGGCTGTGGTAAGTCTACACTTGCCCGAAAACTGGCACAAAAACGACAATTACACTATATCGAACTGGATGATTTACTCTGGCTGGATGATTGGCAGGAATCATCAAATGAAGCCTTATTCTCCAAACTAAAAACAGCGATGGAGGATGCCACAGCGGGTTGGGTATTGGATGGTCTTTTATACCCGTAGCATTCCGATGATTATGCAACAGGGGGATACCGTGATTTGGCTGGATTATCCATTTCACATCAATCTATAACGTCTGACTAAACGCACTTGGGGACGTGTCATCAGCCGAAAAAATTTGTGGGAAAATTCAAATAATCGGGAAAGTTTAAAATTGATGTTGTCTAAGGAATCAATTTTTGTCTGGTTAATCAAATGCTATCCTAAAAAACCGTAAGAAATATTTCGACCTCATGCAAAACCCAGCCTATCAGCATATTCAATTTATTCGCCTGACTTCGCCTAGACAAACTGAAGCTTTCCTAAAGCAAGTTAAGGCAGAGCAATGATAATTTGTTGACACATTAAAATAGATAGTCTGAGCTTTCAGACTATCTATAGACATTGATTTATAAATGCTGTCCGTGTAACTGACGATACAACCCTGGGGTAACACCCGTCCACTTTTTAAAGGCACGGTGAAAAGTACTCGTTTCGCTAAAGCCGACCTGTTGGGCGACATCCTCAAGGGTAAGGTTTGGCGTTAACAATAAATGAATCGCAGCATCACGACGTAAGGCATCTTTGACACCTTGATAGCTCTTGCCTTCCGCAGCCAAACGACGACGCAAAGTTTGCGGAGAAAGATACAGCATGGAGGCCACATTATTCAGTGTCGGCATTTCTTCACCGATCTGACTCTTTAACACATCACGAATGCGCGAGGTGAGCGAGTTGGTGTTCTTGAATTTTACCAGCAGCTGCGCTGGTGCAGCTTTTAAAAATTCCTCTAAGGTCTTTTCATCTTGACGGATCGGAAGATCAAGATAGTCCGCAGCAAATGTGATTTCCGTACGTGGTGCATCGAATTGCATCACAGGCGCAAAAAATAGCGCATCATATTCATCGGCGTGGTTAGGGCGTTCATAACCAAAATGGACGCGCTCCAAAGGTAAGCGACGTTCAATTAGCCATGAAGCCAGACCATGCCAGATCATCAGCATGCTTTCAGTAATGAAGTGATCGGGATCCAGAGCTTTGGGAATATGCGGCACTAAACGTGCTTCATGCTTGTCACGTTCCAGACTCACCGACCATTCATCTCCAAACAATTTATAGAATTGGGAGGAAAGTTCGAGTGCCTGTCCAAGTGTTTTCGAATGTATGATCAATTGGCACATAATAGCAAACGTACCCAGACGACGTGGCTGGACATCAAAGCCCACATGCTCGTCCTGCGTCACCATCCACAACATTTTAACGAAACGGGTGTATTGCTCTGGGGAGATTCGGGCCTTGGGTTGGCGCAGCAATTCTGCTTCAATACCGACATGTGAAAGTAATGTTTCCACGTCCATGCCGAGGCGTTTGACACCTGTTAAAGCCGCATTCACGAAGTGGATGCTGATCGTATCACGGCTCATATTGAATCCTTCAGTTTCTTTACTATTCACGATAATTGACCTAAATAACCGTCTAAAATAAAAAGGGCTTGTTAGTTGATCAGATATAGTTGCGACAGTAGACATTTTTTAGATGATACAAGGCATGGCTTGTGAGATTTAGTGCCTCTAAATGAACAAGACATAACGCAGGAGCATCAAAAAATGTCTTTGTCCCGTAGGGTTGTGACCAAAATTTCCTCATACTTCGTTATGAAACTCGGAAATGAATTGTCATTCCTTTCGTTTCATGCCTCGTCTGATAAAATTTTTGTCAACAACGCAATATATATCTGGTCAATTAACAAGCCCTATGGCAATTGACAAGAAAAATAATTGCTCATTCAGTACATGTTAAATTGCCGAAACGATCAAGGTAAATGGCTGAACATGACATTGTTTTTGTGTTTATCCAAACCTAATATAAAAGAAAATTTAAACAAACTGAGTAGAAATTATTATGCCAACCGCTTTAAAGGGATTGAAAGTTCTGGATTTTTCAACGTTATTGCCTGGACCATTTGCCAGCATGTACCTTGCCGACATGGGTGCAGAAGTGATCCATGTAGAATCTCCGAGTCGTCCAGATTTGGTTCGAATCATGCCACCTTATGCCAATGGACAGGCTACAGCGCATAGTTATTTAAACCGTAACAAGCAGTCGATTGCACTCGATTTAAAAGATGCAGCCAATATTGAAATGATCAGGAACAAGATTTCCGAGTTTGACATCCTGCTGGAACAGTTCCGTCCAGATGTGATGCGCCGTTTGGGCTTGGACTATGACACCCTGGCAGAGATCAATCCACGTTTAATCTACTGTTCAATTACAGGCTACGGTCAAACAGGTACTTATAAAGACCGTGCAGGGCATGACATTAACTATCTGGCACTGGCAGGTGTTTCTGGTCATAGTGGTCGTCAGGATGGTGGCCCACCGCCATTGGGCATCCAGATTGCCGATGTTGCGGGTGGTTCACTGCATGCGGTGATTGGTATTCTGGCAGCTGTGGTCGAACGTCAGCGCAGTGGCATGGGGCAATACATAGATATTTCTATGACGGACTGTGTGGCTAGTTTAAATAGTATGGCCGCCTCAGCAAGTTTGGCTGGTCAGACACCGCAAGGTCCTGAGCAAGGGATGCTGAATGGTGCTATTTTCTATGACTATTATGAAACCAAAGATGGTCGTTATTTCTCTGTAGGAAGTTTAGAACCACAGTTTATGACTGGGTTAGCTGCTGCATTAGATTTACCTATATTGATGGCAAAAGGTAGTTCTTTTGACCCTGAAGACCGTCAAGCGATTAAACAAGCCTTAAAGGAAAAGTTTAGCTCCAAAGATTTTGCTGAGTGGCAATCAATTTTTTCGCAATTAGATATTTGTGTTGAGCCAGTGTTGAGCTTGGATGAAGCTTTGACTTCACCGATTGCAAAACAACGTGGTTGGGTGGTCGATGTGCCTTTATCTGAAAATACAGATCAAACTGAGCCCCAATTAGCATGCCCAATCAAATTTTCACGTTCTCAAATGCGTTATCAATTTATCGGACAGGGATTAGGTCAAGGAAAATGGTAGAAAAAATGTGCATACAATCACAACTTGGTGAAATATTGCACATTTAATCAAGTGATTAACATTTTGAATAAATTAATCAATTAAAAATGGGCGTAACCTTTTATATACAAAAGCATAAAAGAGAGGTGGTCCTACGTGTTTGAACAACTAAAAGCTTATTTATAAGTGATATTCTGCTCTAGTTAAGCTACCTTATTTTGTTGTGGTAGCTGGTCTCTTGTAGCTTATGCATTGCCAGATAAGAACTAATTTCATTTAGAAAATGATTGTAAAAGCTCAGATTCGTCTGAGTTTTTTCTTTTTGGGGCAATTAGATAGGCTTATCAATAAAATCGTTATTAAATATGCAAAAAAAGCATTTTGTTGATGAATAAAAGCTCGCTATGCTAGTTGCCTTTATAATGAATGACTAGCCATACGCCATGTATTTATATACGGATTTCGATCAACAACTGATTAACCAACGTGTTGCTCAGTTCCGCGATCAAACAGAACGCTATTTAGCAGGAAAATTGACCGAAGACGAATATCGTCCATTACGTTTGCAAAATGGTCTGTACGTGCAACGTTATGCACCTATGCTCCGTATCGCTGTGCCGTATGGCTTGATGAATACTAAACAACTCAGAAAAATTGCTGAAATCGCGACTGAATATGATCGTGGTTATGCCCACGTTTCAACTCGTCAAAATATTCAGTTGAACTGGCCTGCTTTAGAAAATGTACCTGATATTCTGGCAGAGCTAGCAACAGTACAAATGCATGCAGTACAAACCTCAGGTAACTGTATTCGTAATACCACCACTGATCAGTTTGCAGGCGTGGTTGCAGGTGAAATTGCAGATCCACGTCCAACGTGTGAATTAATTCGTCAGTGGAGTACTTTTCATCCTGAATTTGCGTTCTTGCCACGTAAGTTCAAGATCGCCGTGTCTGCTCTGGAAGAAAAAGACCGTGCCGCAACTGCTTTCCACGATATTGGTGTTTATATCGTTCGCAATGAAGCGGGCGAAATGGGCTATAAAATCATGGTTGGTGGTGGCTTGGGCCGTACCCCAATCATTGGTAGCGTAATCCGTGAGTTCTTACCACGTGAAGACTTGATTGCCTATCTTGAAGCGACCTTGCGTGTCTATAACCTGCATGGCCGTCGAGACAACAAATACAAGGCACGTATTAAGATTCTCGTGAAAGCACTCACACCAGCAGTGTTCGCAGAAAAAGTTGAGGCTGAATTTGAGCACACCCGTGAAGCATTGAAGATTCAGCCTGAGATCTTGAAAAAATTAGATGAAGAATTCACTCCATTTGATTATCAAGATTTAGAAGATCAGGATTTTTCAGCACTGTTTGCTGAACATCCAAAATTTAAGCAATGGTTTAACGTCAACACCAATGCACATAAAGTCAAAGGCTATCGTATCGTCACGATTTCACTAAAACGTGCAGGCGTTGCCCCTGGTGATGTGACTTCTGAAGAAATGAACTTAATCGCAGACTTAGCGGATAAGTACACTTTTGGTGAGTTCCGTACTACACATGAACAAAATATTTCACTCGTGGATGTACCACAAAAAGACCTGTTTGAATTGTGGCAAACGCTTGAACATCACAACATGGCACGCGCGCATATCGGCTTTATTACCGATATTATTTGCTGCCCAGGTGGTGATTTCTGTTCATTGGCCAATGCGAAATCCATTCCAATTTCAGAAGCGATAAGCCGTCGTTTTGAAGATTTAGATACCATTTATAATTTGGGTGAACTTGATCTGAATATCTCAGGCTGTATGAATGCCTGTGGTCATCACCATGTTGGTAACATCGGTATTTTGGGAGTCGATAAGAAAGGTGCTGAGTTCTATCAAATCACTTTAGGTGGTCATGCTGATCACGATGCGTCGTTGGGGGACATTCTGGGGCCATCGTTTGCTGCGGATGCCGTTCCTGATGTGATTGAAGAAATCCTCAATACCTATCTTGACTTGCGTACAGAGGGTGAGCGTTTCATCGACACTTACCGCCGTGTTGGCATCCAGCCATTTAAGGAGCGTGCTTATGCTTAATACATCGCTACAAGTGCTTTCTAAAGATGGCACAATTGCAGACAATAGCTATCAAGTGATTGCTGAAGATGGTCTGATTCCGCAAGGTGATGTAGTGCTGACCACTGCACAACTTGATCAGTTGACACAGGTACAAGGTAAAAAGGCTTTATATATCACGGTCAATGATTCACCTGAAACCCATCAATTTCCATTAAATGAACTAGATGCAATTTTTATCGAGTTTGCTGGTTTTGGTGATGGTCGGGGCTACTCCTTTGCTGCGTTATTACGCCGTCAGGGCTATCAGGGTGAATTACGTGCAGTAGGTGATGTGTTTAAGGATGTTTTAAATTATTTGAAACGTTCTGGCTTTGATACCTTTGTTGTCAAAGAGGGCAAGGACATTCACGAAGCGGCTGCTGGACTTCAGGATTTTACTCACCCTTATCAGGCTTCAACCGCAGTGCCACAGGCCAGTTATCAAACAGGTGCGTAAGTATCCTCAAAGCAAAAGCTGAACTACGGTTCAGCTTTTTTATTATATGCAAATATTGATGCTTAGAACTTCATCAAAAAATTATTTCGATGAAGTCTTTATTCTGTTATTTATATGCTCTCAAGCTGACAATTGACCATCCATTTTATCCCGAACTGATCGGTAAATGCACCGTAGAGTGCACCCCAGAAAGTTTTCTCCAGTTGCATTTCAATATGACCATGTACTGAAAGCTGGTTAAATAAACGTCGTGCTTCCATTTCATCATATTCAAGATTAATCGAAATATAATGGTTATTTCCTGGCGTAAACACACTATTTGCTGCGCAAAACTGATCGTTGACATCCGATCCCATCAGAACCGTAGATTCATTGATCGGTAAGGAAACGTGCAGGATTAAACTTTTATCGACTTCAGACAGGGTGATTCCCTCAGTTGGTGGCATATCTCCATAGCGACTAATCATGGAAAATTCACCGCCAAACACAGACTGGTAAAAAATGAATGCCTGTTCGGCTTGTCCTTGGAAATTGAGATAATGATTGAGTTGCATGGGAAATTCCTTGTTGTTTTTTTATACACAACATAACTTATCGGGATTTTTAGATAAGGTGCATTATTTTTTTGTAATTATGAAAATAAAAAATCCTGCATCAAGCAGGATTTTTTTATAGAAAAGAATGATAGATATTTAGATCAATTCAATCGCAACAGCAGTTGCCTCACCACCGCCGATACACAGGGCTGCAACACCTTTCTTGCCACCCGTACGTTTAAGTGCATGAATCAGGGTCAAAATGATACGCGAACCAGTAGAACCAACTGGGTGTCCAAGAGCACAGGCACCACCATTGATATTGACCTTTTCAATATCCAGCTTGAAATCATCAACTGGACACATGGTCACCATGGCAAATGCTTCGTTGATTTCCCAAAGGTCGACGTCCTGTGCATCCCAGCCCGCTTTCTTTAACACTTTCTGAATTGCACCTACAGGCGCAATGGTAAATTCAGATGGGTGTTGGGAATTTGACGCAGTCGCAACGATTTTCGCCAAAGGTTGTAAGCCACGTTGAGCAGCCACATCACTGTTGGTAAGTACAAGTGCAGACGCGCCGTCAGAAATTGAGCTGGCATTCGCCGCAGTAATGGTACCATCTTTGGCAAAAGCTGGTTTTAAGCTTGGGATTTTATCCAGCTTGGCATTTAAAGGTTGCTCATCCTGATCAACAACCACATCACCTTTACGGCTTGAGACTGTTACAGCAACGATTTCATCCTTGAAATAACCTTCAGTAATCGCTTTTTGGGCACGTTGTAAAGAACGAATGGCAAAGTCATCCATTTGCTCACGAGTATAACCACGTGTATTTGCCATATCTTGGGCAAATGAACCCATTAAACGCCCTGTTTCTGCATCTTCTAGGCCATCAAGGAACATATGGTCCTTAATTTCCCCATGACCCATACGGTAGCCTGCACGCGCTTTTGGCAATACATAAGGTGCATTGGTCATGGATTCCATACCGCCTGCGACCACAATTTCAGCACTGCCTGCCTTGATCATGTCAGCTGCCTGCATAACCGCTTTCATGCCAGAGCCACACAGCTTGTTAATTGTCACTGCGCCTGTTGAGTCAGGTAAACCAGCCTTACGCATTGCCTGACGGGCAGGGCCTTGCTTTAAGCCTGCTGGTAATACACAACCCATGATGACTTCTTCTACATCGGTTGGCTGTAGACCAGCACGGGCAATTGCTTCTTTAATTGTGATTGCACCCAGTTCTGGTGCAGTTGCACTCGATAATGCACCTTGGAAGCCGCCCATTGCCGTACGGGCGCCATTGACAATTACGATGTCAGTCATTGTGTGTCTCCAGACTTATAATTTGCAGAGAATGTTCAAAACCTATGCAGTATAGTAAAAAAAAACAGTGAATAAAGTGTTTTATGTCGCCTTGCCTAGACTGAAGAGTTTTTAGCAGGTGGGTGTTTTCTCAAATCGTGGATGCCCCATACGACCAATGACCAGTTTTGAGTGATCATCCAGTGAATTGGAACAATAGATAAAGCTACCATTGGAAGCGAAAGGCAAGCCATTTTCCTGTTGAAATACAATATATCGTGGGGAAGAGCCAAAGGCTCTATAGCTGAGTGAACCATATTTATGATTGAGTGCGCTGGCAAATAATAAGGTTTCATCATTGTCACGTTGTCTATTTTTATTGCTATCTATAAAACTAATAAAACCAGTGTTCCAGTCATTATGACAACTCTCTAAATCCTGACTTGGGCAAATGATGACATTTTTATGGTGAATTTGTGCATCAGTCTTTGCTTTTTGTATATTCATTGTGAGTATTCTAATGGTCTGGTTTGACTCCCAGGAAGCCAATAAGTGGTGAAATGCTGGAATTGCGAAAGCGACTATTATGGACAAAATAGTCGTGGTCACCACCATTTCGGTTAAGGTAAAACCTAATGTTGTTTTCATGTGAAACCCAAGTAATTTTTGTTTAAATATATAAATAACAAAGTGTTAAAATGTGTTTTTAAAATTAAATAATACATTAACCCATATTTAGGCCATTATTTAAATAGAAATGCTACATAGCAAATAAATAAAAACTTGCGAACGATAATTGATTATTACTTTACATGGGAATTGAAAATTTACTGAACTACAACGGAAATTGTAAGAAATTTTGTCAATAATTTACTAGGTTAAAGTTATCAAGCACTTGGAAAATTACTCAAGTGTTTGTATGATTCAAAGTTAAGTGAATAGCTTAAAAAGAACACTGTAAGTGCTTGATGCTTATGAGTGGTCAAAAATTATAGGCTAAGCTTAACAACAAACAAATGTTATCTCTGGAGGATATCCATGAAATTGAGTCGTATTGCACTTGCTATGCTTGTTGCTGCTCCTTTAGCTGCTGCTAATGCGGGTATAACAATTACTCCATTATTACTGGGTTATACAAAGTATGATACAGAACATAATAATAATGGTGATAAAGGTAGTCTAACAACGGGTGCGGAACTTGATGATGATTTATTCGTTGGCTCTGCGTTAGGTATTGAATTAACGCCTTGGTTAGGTGCTGAAGTTGAATATAGTCAAATCAAAGGTGATGTAAGTAATGGTGGTGAGTATAAAGGTCGTAACCTCGCGGGTAACCTTTATGTTACTTCTGATCTAATCACAAAGAATTACGATAGTAAAATTAAACCATATGTGCTTGCTGGTGCAGGTCACTATAAATATGACGTAGATGCGGTACGTGATGGTGAAGAAGGTACGCTAGCAAATGCTGGTGGTGGTGTTTTCTGGCGTATTAATGATGCTCTATCACTTCGTACTGAAGCTCGTGGTACATACCATTTTGATGAGAAATTCTGGAACTACACCGCGCTTGCTGGTTTAAACGTTGTTCTTGGTGGCCATTTGAAGCCTGCTGCACCAGTAGTTGAAGTTGTTCCAGTACCAGTACCAGTACCAGTACCAGTACAGCCGCAGCCACAAGAGATGACTGAAGACCTTAACATGGAACTTCGTGTATTCTTTGATACCAACAAATCAGACATCAAGCCGCAGTACAAGTCTGAAATTGCGAAAGTAGCAGAGAAATTGGGTGAATTCCCGAACGCAACTGCTCGCATTGAAGGTCACACAGACAACACGGGTCCACGTAAGTTGAACGAACGTTTATCTTTAGCTCGTGCCAACTCTGTTAAGTCTGCACTTGTGAATGAATACAATGTTAACGCAACTCGCTTGACAACTCAGGGCTTCGCTTGGGATCAACCGATTGCAGACAACAAGACTAAAGAAGGTCGTGCTATGAACCGTCGCGTATTCGCTGCGATCACTGGTAGCCGTACTGTTGTTGTACAACCAGGTCAACAAGCTCAGTAATTGAGTCTTGATGATATGAAAGGGCGGCTCAATTGAGCCGCTTTTTTTATATCTATGTCTCGTCCTAATTAAGGTTGACACTTTCCATTCCTAAAATTGGAGAGTGTTATGACTAGAGTGCTTAGAAGAACACAACGAGATTATAGTCTCATCTTTAAATTATCAGTTGTTGACCAAGTCGAAAAAGGTGTAATGATTTATAGGGAGGCACAGGATAAATATGACATACAGGGCTGTTCAACAGTATTAGTTTGGCTTCGCAAGCATGATAACCTAGACTGGAGTCAGTGAGCACTCTCTTTTCATCCAGGTAAAACCTCCATGCCCAATACACCGCTCACGCTAGAACAAAGAATTAAAGAACTTGAGCACCAATTTGCCAACAGTCAACAAAAAGCTGAATTCTTTGAAAGTGTTGTAGATGTACTCGAAAGAGATTATGGAGTCAGCATTATAGAAAAGCCACGAGGCAAGTCATCAGGGAAAAGCAAGAAACGGGGATAAGTATTATGCAATGCTGCCGTTATCTTGGAATGACCCGTCAAGTCTATTACAAGCAATGCAAGTAGGAATCTCTACGCATTAAAAAGGATCAGGCCATTTGCATTAAAATATAAAACGCCCAATGAGGTTTATCAGGCATTTTATAGTTGAAATAAGTGTCAACCTATTTTAGGACGGGACACGTCTTAATAATTCCCGAATTCTCCTGTTGCACGTTGTTTCGCCCATTCTCTTAAAATAAATTTCTGTAATTTCCCTGTCGATGTTTTCGGAATCTCAGTAATTACCACATCTTTAGGAACTTTAAAGCGCGCCAGCTCCTTTTCGCAATGTGCAATAATCTCTTCTGCGGATGCAGATGCACCCTGTTTTAATTCAATAAAGGCACATGGCACCTCCTGCCAGCGTTGATCTGGTTTTGCCACAACCGCTGCGGTAAGTACGGCTGGATGGCGATAGAGCACATCTTCCACTTCCAGGGAGGAAATGTTCTCACCACCTGAGATAATAATATCCTTGGAGCGGTCAGTAATCTTGGCATAACCGTCAGGATGACAAACCGCCAAATCTCCTGTATGGAACCAGCCACCCTTAAATGCCTCCTCAGTTGCCTGTGGATTCTTTAAGTAGCCTTTCATGACGATGTTGCCACGGAACATAATTTCTCCCATGGTTTGCCCATCATTCGGTACCGGTTGCATTGTTTCAGGATCAAGTACTCGCATACTGTCTTGGAGTGGATAAGGAACACCTTGACGTGAATGAAGCTGCGCTTGCTCCTGAATAGATAAATCACTCCAGCCAGCCTGTGATGCACATAGTGCTGATGGGCCGTAGGTTTCGGTTAAGCCATAGACATGATTAACATTAATTCCAATATGGCGCATACCCTCAATAATCGCAACAGGCGGAGCCGCACCAGCCACCATCACCTCGACATCATGCTCAAAAGCGACTTTTTGCTGTTGAGGGGCGTTGATCAGCATGGACAATACAATCGGCGCACCACAGAAATAATCGACCTTATACTTAGCGATATATTTAAAGATCAATACAGGATCAACCCTGCGTAAACAGATATTGGTGCCACCACTTGCGGCAATTGACCAGGCAAAACACCAGCCATTACAGTGGAACAATGGCAATGTCCACAGATAAACAGCACGCGGCTTCATCCCACAGGCCAGAATATTGCTGGCTGCATTTAGGTAGGCTCCACGATGATGGTAGACCACGCCTTTCGGATTACCTGTTGTACCAGAGGTATAATTGAGGCTAATCGCATCCCATTCGTCCTGTGGGAGTAACCATTCAAAATCTGGATTACCCTGTGCCAGCCACGACTCATATTCATACTGGCCAATTGCAACCTGTTCACCCTCAAACTCATGGTCAAAAACATCAATCACAATAATATCTTGATTGATCAGTGTTAATGCTTCTTCTGCAAGGGTTTTAAATTCAGGGTCGACAAGCAGTACTCTTGATTCCGCATGTGTGAGCATGAAAGAAATAGTTTTTGCATCCAAGCGAGTATTCAGCGTATTGAGTACAGCACCTGCCATTGGTACTGCAAAATGAGCTTCGATCATTGCAGGGACATTTGGTAACAGTACCGAAACGGTATCGTTTTTTTGGATACCTAGATTTCTGAGTTGATGCGCAAACTGGCGACAGCGTTGATAGGTTTTCTGCCATGTAATTTGACGTTCACCATGAATAATGGCTGCCTGATTTGGGTAAATGTAGGCGGCACGCTCCAGGTAACGCAATGGTGATAAGGCAACAAAATTTGCTGGTGTTCGTGGTAACTCATCATATGCACTGACCATGTGTACTGCTCCATTGCTGTTCTTGTCAGGTTTATTTATATCCACACCAACATAGTGTTTCGCCCAGTCTAATTCATTTAGGCTTTAGTATGAGACGATTCCTTGATTGTTCCTGTATTTTTCTAATTCAAAGGTTTCATCCGCATCTAAACCTGTGTAAAATCTTGAGTACTTTTTTATCCGCCGTTTTTTATCTTTTGAGGTCCGCCTCAATACATAATCTCGCGGTGATATGCTCCATTGTGCGGGGCATCACTCCTTAAGGATTTTATTATGCCAATCATTACTTTACCAAATGGTGATCAGAAACAGTTTGATCATCCGATTTCCGTGATGGAACTTGCTCAAAGCATTGGTCCTGGTCTTGCAAAAAATACAGTTGCTGGCCGTATCAATGATCGTTTGGTGGATGCTTGTGATTTAATCACAGAAGATGCGACAGTTCAGATTATTACCCCGAAAGATGAAGAAGGTCTAGAGATCATTCGTCACTCATGTGCGCACTTGGTAGGACATGCGGTTAAGCAATTGTTCCCTGAGGCGAAAATGGTTATCGGCCCAGTCATTGAAGAAGGTTTCTACTATGACATCTGGATGCCACGTCCTTTTACTTTAGATGATATGGCGGCGATCGAAGAGCGTATGAAAAAGCTCATCGATCAAGACTATGATGTCATCAAAAAAATGACATCACGTGATGAAGTGATTGCAGAATTTACAGCACGCGGTGAAGAATACAAATTACGCTTGATTGCAGACATGCCGAATGAAACACAAATGGGCTTGTACTACCATCAAGATTATTTGGATATGTGCCGTGGTCCGCACGTACCCAACACTAAATTTTTAAAATCATTCAAGCTCACAAAAATCTCTGGTGCTTACTGGCGTGGTGATGCGAAGAATGAACAGCTACAACGTATCTATGGTACGGCTTGGGCTGATAAAAAACAGTTAGCAGCTTATATCAAACGCATTGAAGAAGCTGAAAAACGTGACCATCGTAAAATTGGTAAAGCTTTGGACTTATTCCACATGCAAGAAGAAGCACCTGGTATGGTGTTCTGGCATCCAAATGGTTGGACGATTTACCAAGTGCTTGAACAATACATGCGTAAAGTTCAGCAAGACAATGGTTACCAAGAAATTAAAACACCACAAATTGTTGATTTCACTTTGTGGGAAAAATCAGGCCATGCGGCAAACTATGCGGACAACATGTTTACGACTCATTCAGAAAGTCGTAACTATGCCGTAAAACCAATGAACTGCCCATGTCACGTACAAGTGTTCAATCAAGGCTTAAAATCTTATCGTGATTTACCAATCCGTTTAGCGGAGTTTGGTTCTTGTCATCGTAACGAACCATCTGGTTCATTACACGGCATTATGCGTGTTCGTGGCTTTACTCAAGATGATGCACATATTTTCTGTACCAAAGAGCAAATTGGTAAAGAGGTTGCAGACTTTATTAAACTGACTTTAGATGTTTATAAAGACTTCGGCTTTGAAGAAGTGCAAATGAAACTTTCAACACGTCCTGAAAAGCGTGTCGGTGATGATGCACTTTGGGATATAGCTGAAAAATCTTTAGCAGATGCTTTAGATGCTGCTGGTTTGGAGTGGGAACTTCAACCGGGTGAAGGCGCATTCTATGGTCCGAAAATTGAATTCTCACTGAAAGATTGCTTAGGCCGTATCTGGCAGTGCGGTACGATTCAATGTGACTTCAACTTACCAATCCGTTTAGATGCGTCTTATGTCACTGAAGACAATGATCGTGATCAACCAGTCATGCTTCATCGTGCAATTCTTGGTAGTTTTGAGCGTTTTATTGGTATACTAATTGAACACTATGCGGGCTTTATGCCACCATGGTTAACACCAATTCAAGCGTGTGTTATGAATATTACTGATTCACAAGCAGAAGTGTGTGAACAAGTGGTTGAAAAACTCAAAGAAAATGGTCTTCGTGCTATTTCTGACTTGAGAAATGAAAAGATCGGATTTAAGATTCGTGAGCGTACCCTAGAGCGTATTCCTTACCTTCTGGTTCTTGGTGATCGAGAAGTTGAAGAAGGTACTGTTAATGTGCGTACTCGCTCAGGAAAAAATTTAGGTACTATGTCAGTAGATGCATTTATTGACCTAGTGAAATCTGCCGTTGCCGAACGCGGCCGGTACATTGTGGAGTAATAAAGATTAAACAGCCTGACCGTAACCAGCAACAAGGTGCTAAAAGTAACCGTCCTGCAATTAATGAAGAGATCCGTGCGAAAGAAGTACGCCTCGTTGCTGCAGATGGAGAACAAAAAGGTGTTGTTTCATTAACTGAAGCATTACGTGCTGCTGAAGAAGCTAATCTTGACCTTGTTGAGATTGTTGCTAATGCAGAACCGCCTGTTTGTAAAATCATGGACTACAACAAGCACTTATTTGACTTAAAGCAAAAGCAAAAAGATGCGAAGAAAAAACAGCATCAAGTGCAAGTGAAAGAAATTAAGTTACGTCCTGCAACGGATGTAGGTGATTACCAAATTAAATTGCGTGCAATTTTACGTTTCCTTGAAGAAGGAAATAAGGTAAAAATCACTTTACGATTCCGTGGTCGTGAGATGGCACATCAACAGCTTGGTTTGGCTCAATTACAAAAAATTGAAGCAGACGTTGCTGACTTTGGCGTAGTTGAACAAGCGCCGAAGATGGAAGGTCGTCAAATGGGCATGTTAATTGGCCCGAAAAAGAAAAAGTAATCATCCAATCATCAAAAAAGCCCTGCTCGAATAGCAGGGCTTTTTTGAGTTAAAGTATAATTACTCAGTACTTACAGTTTTTTCTGTAGAGTCAGGCTGATCAAGTAAAAGTTTTTTCTTACCAATTGGGATTTCGCGTGGAAGTTTCTCTTCTGGTATGATTCGTTCCAACTCAATGACCAATAAACCATTCTCATAATCAGCTTGTTGAACTTCAATATGTTCATCTAAGCGTAAAGACAATTTAAAGGCACGACGCGCGATTCCTTTATGCAGATATTCAGTTGTTTCTTTCTGAACAACCTCAGGTTTACCTGAAATGGTAAGAAGCTGATTTTCTAGACTTAGTCCTAATTCCTCTAGGCTAAAACCTGCGGTAGCCACCACAATGCGATAACGGTTTTCACCAGCTTTCTCTATGTTATATGGAGGATAATTGGGTGCATCACTTTGCATGGCGTAGTCAATAAAATCATTTAAACGATCAAATCCAATGCTACGACGAAATAAAGGATGAAGATTTAGATTACTCATGATTAGAACCTCCTGAGGTCAGCAAAGTTTTAAAAATAAGAAGATAAAAACTTAAACCTGCCATGTATAAACATCGACAGAATGTTAAAAATCGTCATTTCTAACACAATAATTAATATATGTTTGAGTTTAAAAAATTCAAGTTAAAGATCTATTTTTTTAAATAAATTTTATATATAATTGATAATTATAAAAAATTATTTTTAATTTGCAAAACTTGTTGTTTCTTTTTAAATCTATTAAGGTGTGTGAAGAGCCACCATCTACGGTGTATGGAGAATAATTTTAAAATGATTGATCTTTATTATTGGGGAACACCCAATGGACATAAAATAACCATTGCACTTGAGGAAATGGGCTTGGATTATCAAATTTTTCCAATTAATATTTTGGAAAATGATCAATTTCAACCTGATTTTTTACGTATTTCGCCAAATAATAAAATTCCTGCGATTGTTGATCAAAATGGACCACGAGGTGAACCGATTTCTGTATTTGAATCAGGTGCAATCCTACAATATTTAGGTCGGAAGACTGGATTATTCTATCCTACGGATGAACAAGAGCGAGTTGAAGTAGAGCAATGGTTAATGTGGCAAATGGGTGGGTTTGGTCCAATGCTGGGGCAAAATCATCATTTTAATAAATTTGCACCTGAACGTATTCCTTATGCCATTGATCGTTATATCAATGAGACTAAGCGTCTTTACACTGTTTTAAATAAGCAATTGATTGGTCAAAAGTTCGTGGCGGGTGAGTATTCAATTGCTGATATGGCAATTTTGCCTTGGGCATTGCGCCATGAATGGCAAGGCATTCAGCTTGAAGATTATCCATATGTTCAGGACTATATTGAACGTTTAACCGCCCGTCCTGCGATACAAAAAGCTTTGTCGATCCAAGTCTAATTTTTCTATAGTGTCTAAGTTCGCCTCATGAGTTATTGGTTGTTGTTCATATCTGCTTTTGGGGCTGCGACATTATTACCTTTACAGTCGGAAGCAGTATTAATAACCTTATTGATACAAGGGTTTTCCAACCCTCTTTATCTGATCTTAATAGCAACCATTGGAAATGTCTTGGGTTCATGTGTGAACTGGTGGTTAGGACTGAAAATTGAGCATTTCAAGGATAAAAAATGGTTTCCTGTTTCGGAAAAACGTTTAGGGCAGGCGCAACAGATGTATCATCAATATGGTTTTTATTCTTTATTATTGAGTTGGACCCCCATCATTGGTGATCCCATCACACTCATTGCAGGTTTAATGAAAGAAAATTTTTGGCGATTCCTGTTCATTGTGACGATTGCCAAAGGTGGGCGTTATTTAACATTGTATGTGTTATATCTTGGAGTTTTTTGAAAAAAGGGAAAGTTTGACTTTCCCTAAAAACTTTAATGATCAATACCTTTAGTAATATCGACTTTAAATAAATCGCTGGTTTTAAACCAACAGTAACTTACAACTGCAAGCGTCATACAGCCACCAAAAATGGTTGCAGTGATTGTTCCGAGGTATTTGGCTGCCAGACCTGATTCAAAAGCCCCGAGTTCATTACTCGATGAAACGAACATTCCATTTACCGCAGCCACTCGACCGCGCATATTTTCAGGCGGGAAAATTTGTAGCACAGTTTGACGAACAACAACCGAAATACTATCACAGGCACCCGTCATTGCGAGAGCAAACAGGGATAGCCACATATTGTTTGAAAAGGCGAACAGAATGGTAAAAATACCAAAGCCAGCGACAGCCAATAACATATTCCGCCAAGCATGGTGCATTGGCGGGAACTTGGTCAGGACAATCATAGTAATCAGGGCACCGATAGAGGGGGCTGCTCTTAAATAGCCTAAGCCCTCAGGGCCTACTTTTAGAATTTCTTCAGCAAAGATCGGCAGTAGGGCAATCACACCACCAAATAATACTGATACCAGATCAAGTGAAATTGCCCACAAAACAATTTTGGTTTTCCAAATAAAGCGAAAACCATCGGTCAGGCTTTGTAAGACATTCTCAGTTTCCATTTTTGGGAATGTTCGTTTCTGTAAGCAATTAATCAAAATAAAGCAAATCGCCAATAATGCTGATACTGCAAAAAGGCTCGTTTCACGTCCCAGAAATGCCAACATAAAGCCACCCAACATTGGCCCGATAATGACACCACTTTGCCAGCCAATCGTGGTCCATGTCGCACCATTGGCATAAAGCTCACGGGGAATCAGGAAAGGTTTTAATGAAGTGGCAGAGGGATTATAGAAACCGCGAATGGTTCCCAGAGCAAAAATGACTGCATAAATGCCCCAAGACAATGTTGTAATGCCAATTTTCTGTAAACCATGTAAATGGAAAAATCCCCAAAGAGCCAAAGGGAGGGGAATCGCCAAGAATAAACACACTTTCATGATGGTCTGTTTATTCAATTTATCAGCGAAATAACCGCCCCATAAAGACAGGGTAATGAATGGGATTGCTTCAGCCAGACCAATAAAACCTAAGGTTAGGGGATCACGAGTGATTTGATAGAGTGAATAAGCAACAATAATTTCCTGAATTAAAATTGCCAGTGTTAAGCAAAATTGATTCAAGGTCACAATAGAGAAATCTCGATACCGTAACGCGGCGAATGCATCATTCTGAATATTCATAAGAATAAAGATTTAATAATTTGATTCTATTATAGGCGCTGATTTTGTGGATTTTTCTCATAATTTGAGAATTAGTTATGGAAAATAACGTTTGGAAAAAATGGATAAGGTATTATCAAAAAATAAGCATTTTGCTTTTGTTTTATGCGCAGATGCTATATGATATTGCACTCCTTACCTGCAGGTCGATTTGCAATAGTGCAAACGAGCCGAACAGGTGCCCAAAAGAGGTTACTATGGCTAAGTTAAAAACTCGCCGTGGTGCAGCTAAACGCTTTAAAGCGACTGCAAACGGTTTCAAGCGCAAACAAGCATTCAAGCGCCACATTTTGACCAAAAAATCTGCTAAGCGTATCCGTCAATTGCGCGGTTGTGTAATGGTTCACGTAAGTGACGTTGCATCAGTTCGTGCTATGTGCCCATACATCTAAGGAGATTATAAATGGCTCGTGTAAAACGTGGTGTACAGGCTCATCGCCGTCACAAAAAAATTCTTGCTCGCGCTAAAGGTTACTATGGTGCTCGTTCACGCGTTTATCGCGTAGCGTTCCAGGCGGTAATCAAAGCTGGCCAATACGCTTACCGTGACCGCCGTCAAAAGAAACGTCAATTCCGTGCTTTATGGATTGCGCGTATCAATGCTGGTGCTCGTCTTAACGGTTTGTCTTACAGCCGTATGATCGATGGTTTGAAAAAAGCTCAAGTGATCATCGACCGTCGCGTATTAGCTGACATCGCTATGCATGATGCGGTTGCATTTGCTGCTTTGGCTGAAAAAGCCAAAGGTGCATTAGCTGCATAAGCTTAGAGATTCAAAGAAGGCCGCTTTTTAGCGGTCTTTTTTATTTTTAGATGATTAAATTTAAAGAATAAACAGAGATTAAATATAAATAGAGCTTACACAACCCTAACACGTTTGATTGGACATTTACCCTTGAATCTTTTTACAGTAAAAGAAAACAGGATAGGGGTAAAGATATGCTAGTGAGTGTAGAGGGATTGCAGCAAGGTGCATTTGAAACAGAACTGACTATTTTGCCGAGAAAGGGTGAAACCATCCGAATTTTTTATGGGCCAGATGCTGAAGTTGAGGGTGAAATTGAAAATGTACATCACATTGTCAATCAGCATGATGGCGGGCATAAGGTGATTATAAAAATTAAACCAACTTTCTGATCAATAAAAGAAAAACCAGATTGCGTGTAGGCAGGTTGTTTTATTGCTTATAGTTACAGCCCAAAATAGTAAGCACAGATACAGATAATCACCGTGAGAATAATCAACTTAATCACACCAGATGTTCCAACCTTATGCTGGTGAGCCTGATTAAAATGCTGTGATGTTTCCATAGTTCTGTCGATGATTTCAGGTTCAGCAGTGATCTGTGCAGTTTGGTAATGGTTAGCTGTTTTGACAATCAGCTTGGCAAATAAGTCATCGGTTTTCTGGGCAAAGTTGCGTAAATTGATCTGCTCCTCAGGGTCAATCAGCTCACCTGAATCATGATAGGGATGGCGTCTTTTTTCTTCCAGATAGTCGGCTAAGGCCTGAGTGCGATGTAATAAACGATGGGCACAATCCGCTGGATAATCTGTTGGAATCAATGCAAGCTGCTGGCTTGAAAGATGGGTGGGATCAACCTTATAGCCATAAAATGGAAAGTCTTGCTGTTCTGGTTCAGGGAAATGCGGGGCATATTTACTGTCAAAAAGCTCACGTTCCAGAAAAACTACGACATTATTCCAGTTTACATTTTGTAAATCAGCATTTATTTTTTTGACAAGTTTGTCATTCAGTTCATAACCCCAAAAGGTTTGCTGTCCCAGTGTGATTTTCTGTGAAACAGGCACTTCAAACGCATTGTCACTGTTATACCATTCAGCCAGTTCCTGTCCACAAATCCATGCAGTTTTTTTATTGGCTTGATGGCTAACCATAAAGTGTGCAAAGGGAAGTAGCTCAACATTCGGGTTTGGGTTTTGCTCTTCATTCAATAAAGTGGATAAGTGTAGACTGAGTTTGGTAACGCCCTGTTTTTTCAGTCCCTCCAGCCAAATCTGGAAGTGCTGTGCCAGTAAACGTTGTGATAACAGGTCACGGAAAGTCAGGCACTGGTGATCAAAAATAGGATGTTCGACCCAACGGCTAAAATTGAGATTTCCTGCAAGAAATTCATTGCCATAAGTCACTAGGGTAAGCTGTTGTTTCCAAATTTGATCAAGCGCCATCGTTATTCTTTCTCATTGACGATATTGGTATCTTATACATTTTATTCAATTGTTGAGTAATTTTTCGGAAATTTTAGTTGATCTGCTTAGGTATCTTGTTGTTTTATTTTTGCATCTATATTTTCAAAAGTACGCTGTTTAAACCGCTGTTTATTTTCATCAAACTGGTAAAAAGCTGATAAACTATAGCGTTTTATTATATTTCTATATTTTGTTGCTTTGAGAGTTACTATGTCACTGGAAGCCCTGACCACTGAAGCGCTTGCTGCCATTGCAGCGGCTCAAGACCTTGCTGCACTCGATCAAGTTCGTGTGCAATTTACAGGGAAGAAAAGCCAGCTCGCAGAACAGTCGAAAGCACTTGGAAAAATGGATCCTGAAGAGCGAAAAGTACAAGGTGCTGCGATTCATGCTGTGCGTGAAGCGATCAATGTAGCTTTGACTGAGCGTCAACAGACATTACAACAAGCTGAACTTGCAAAAAAATTAGCAAGTGAAACCATTGATATTACTTTACCGGGCCGCGGGCAGCGCATGGGAAGTATTCATCCTGTTACTCAAGTACAAGAGCGTATTTGCCAGTTCTTTACCAAGGCGGGTTTCCAGATCGCTTATGGTCCTGAAGTTGAAGATGATTATCACAACTTTGAAGCCTTAAATATTCCAGGACATCACCCAGCCCGTGCCATGCACGACACGTTCTACTTTGATGCAACGCATTTACTGCGTACCCATACTTCGGGCGTGCAAATTCGAACTATGGAAACCAGTCAGCCGCCAATTCGTATCGTGTGTCCTGGTCGTGTATATCGTTGTGACTCGGATCAAACCCATTCGCCAATGTTCCATCAGATCGAAGGTCTGTACGTTGCTGAAAATACCAGCTTTGCTGAGTTAAAAGGTTTATTGATTAACCTACTCAATGAGTTCTTTGAAAAAGATTTAAAAGTACGTTTCCGTCCATCTTACTTTCCATTTACAGAGCCAAGTGCAGAAGTGGATATCATGGATGAACGTGGTCGTTGGTTAGAAGTTTTAGGCTGTGGCATGGTGCATCCAAATGTATTGCGTGCTGCAGGAATTGATCCTGATCAATACAAAGGCTTTGCCTTTGGTCTAGGGGTAGAGCGTTTTGCAATGTTGCGTTATGGCATCAATGATTTGCGTATGTTCTACCAAAATGACGTGCGTTTCTTACGCCAATTTGCCTAAACAGTTTTTCAGGATTAAAGAAGGTTTATACAAATGAAAATTAGTGAAAATTGGTTGCGCAGCTGGGTAAATCCAGCCATTGATAGCGATACATTGTCTGATCAATTGACCATGTTAGGTTTGGAAGTTGATGAGTTAGCGCCTGTTGCAAAACCGTTTACTGGTGTGGTTGTTGGTGAAGTCCTTACGGTTGAACAACATCCAGATGCAGACCGTTTACGTGTGACAACCGTGAATATTGGTTCAGGTGAACCATTGCAGATTGTCTGTGGTGCGCCAAATGTCGGTGTGGGCATGAAAGCACCTGTTGCAACGATCGGTGCGGTATTACCAGGCGATTTCAAAATTAAAAAAGGCAAGCTGCGTGGTGTTGAATCACAAGGTATGCTCTGCGGTGCTTCTGAAATTGATTTAGAAGACAAAATTGATGGGTTGTTAGAGTTGCCTGCTGATGCACCAGTGGGAATGAATATTCGTGAATATTTAAAACTTGATGACAATGTGATTGACATCAGTATCACGCCAAACCGTGGTGACTGCTTTAGTATTCGTGGGATTGCCCGTGAAATCGCAGTCATTAACCAGCTTGAAGTGAATGAGCCGAAGATTCAGGCAATTGCAGCAAATATTTCTGATGAGAAAGTGGTCAACATCAGCACAGAAGGTACGCCACGTTATTTAGGTCGTATCATTAAAAATGTCAATGTTAAGGCGGTTACACCTGATTGGATGGAGCAGGCACTGGCACGTTCAGGCATCCGTACCCATAGTATTTTAGTGGATATTACCAACTATGTATTACTTGAGTTGGGCCAGCCAATGCATGCTTTTGACCTGGCAAAAATCGAGGGTTCAATTCAAGTTCGCCAAGCGCAACCGCAAGAAAAACTGACCTTGCTCAATGATCAAGAAGTTGAATTGCAAGATGACATCATGGTCATTGCCGATGATCAGAAAGCATTGGCAATTGCAGGCATTATGGGTGGTTTGGATTCATCGGTGACCGATGATACACAAGATATTTTCCTTGAGAGTGCGTTCTTTGCATCTTTAGCCATTGCTGGTCGCGCTCGTCGTTTTGGTTTACATACCGATTCATCGCAACGTTATGAACGCGGTGTTGATTTTGAGTTGCCGATGATCGCAATGCACCGTGCCTCTGAACTGATTCAAGTCTTTGCTGGCGGTGATTTTGGTCCAATTACAGTGGCTGAACAAACGAGCTTATTGCCAAAACGTGAAGCAATTGTATTGAAACAGGCACAGGTTGATCAGTTACTTGGATATCAAGTGGCGGGTGATTTTATTGCCGATGCGTTAGCACGTTTGGGCTGTGTGGTGGAAACCAAAGCACAAGGTGAGTGGAGCGTAGTTCCACCATCACATCGCTATGATATGGCTATTTATCAGGACCTGATTGAAGAGGTTGCACGTATCCACGGCTATGACAACATTCAGGTCAGCTTGCCAAAAATTGATGTGAAACTAGAGAAATATCAAGATCGTTTTGAAATTGCTCAACTGCGCCAGACCATTGCAACTTTGGGGTATCAAGAGGCGATTAGCTTTAGCTTTGCCGATGCAAAGCTTGAAAAGCAACTGAATCCAAATGTACAGCCATTAATGCTTACCAACCCAATTTCCAGTGATTTGGCGGCAATGCGTAGTACTCTATTATCCAGCTTGATTCCTTGTGTCCAGTACAATCTAAACCGTCAACAGCAGCGTATTCGTTTCTTTGAACTGGGCTTGCGTTTTGATTATCAGGATGCGCAAAGTATTCATGACCTGAAACAGGTTCCGACTCTGGCCGTGATTGCTGTGGGGTCGCGTACACCTGAATCCTGGCATGCAAAGCCACAGACAATGGATTTCTTCGATTTCAAGGGAGAGGTGGAAGAAATTCTGGCTGCTGGACGTGTAAAGGCGGAGTTTGTCCGTACTGAACGTGCATGGTTACATCCTGGGCAGTCTGCTGAAATTATGGTAAATGGACAGTCGATTGGTTATTTAGGCCGTTTGCACCCCTCACTAGAAAATGAGCTGGATTTAAGCACAACATGGGTGGCAGAACTGGATCAGCAGGCTGTTTTGCAATCTTATGTATCTAATTTTACAGAATTATCACGTTTTCCATCAGTTAGACGTGATATTGCGCTTTTAATCTCTGATAATATTGAGGTTAGAGATATTCAGCGGTTAATTGAGCAAACAGGTGGGGATCTACTCGACTCAACATGGTTGTTCGATGTGTATACGGGGCAAGGGGTTGAACAAGGCAAGCGCTCTTTAGCTTTTGCAGTGTTGTGGCAACATCCAGCACGTACCCTTGAAGATGCTGAAATTAAATCTGGTATGGATAATATTATTCAAGTGTTGGAAGACACTTACCAAGCGACATTGAGGGCCTCATGACAGCATTAACAAAAGCAGAGATGGCGGACCATTTAAGTGAGCTTACGAGTTTAAATCGCCGTGAAGCAAAACAGATGGTCGAGTTATTTTTTGACGAAATCAGCCAGGCATTGATTGCGGGTGAGCAAGTCAAACTTTCAGGTTTCGGTAATTTTGAGTTGCGTGACAAGCGCGAACGTCCTGGACGTAATCCAAAAACAGGTGAGGAAATTCCGATTTCTGCCCGTCGAGTGGTTACGTTTAGGGCGGGCCAGAAATTTAGACAGCGTGTTGGAAATGAGCAGATCGATTGATCTGCTTTTTTATGTTCTTATTTTTAATTTTTGAACTTAATAAAAATGAGGCATAAAAAAAGAGAACCAAACGGTTCTCTTTTTTGAATAATCTAAAAGTAGATTATTGTGCAGCAGAAGCTTCAGTAACAACAACGTCAGAAGCAACAACAGTTGCATCAGTAGCAACAACAGTTGTTGCATCAGCAGCAGCGTTAGTCGCTTCAGAAGCAGCGTCAGTCGCTTCAGCAGCAGCGTCAGTTGCTTCAGTAGCAGCTTCTACAGCTTCAGAAGCAGCAGCAGTAGCGTCAGCAGCTTCTTCTTTCTTAGAGCAACCAACGAAAGCTAAAGTAGTGGCAATAGCAGCAGCAACAGCAAATTTCTTGAATAACATGGCATCACTCTCATAAAATTGTGAGATTAAAAAAAACCTGGGTTAGTCTGTATGTGCTTTTATTATTCCTAAACGCTTTAGGTAACAACGCAGGGAGCAGCCTAACTGGTCTGCTGCTATCCTATCAAAGCAAATCATGAATTACTACAGCCCTGTCCAACAAAACGACAAAAAATGACAAAAATTGGCTAATTTTTGATAGAAAATAACTATGGAAAAGTAATTTTAAATCGGATATTTGTTATTTTAGGTCTTTAAATTTTATTCATTGTTTTAAAAAACAATAAGTTAAATTTTATGTGGGATTTTTAAATAATGTGTAAATAATATGTAACGGTGTCAACCGAATTAAAAAAGCCACCATAAAAGGTGGCTTTTTTAATGAGGTACCGTGGTTAGTTTGCCGCTTTACGCTTCATCTGGTCGAAGAAATCATCATTGGTCTTGGTTTCTTTCATACGATCCAGTAAGAATTCCATTGCCGCCAGCTCATCCATAGGATGGAGGAGTTTGCGCAGAATCCAGACCTTGCGTAGATTATCTTCATCCATGAGGCGTTCTTCACGGCGGGTGCCTGATTTCTTGATGTTCATGGCAGGGAACACGCGTTTCTCGGCAATACGGCGATCCAGTGTAATTTCCTGGTTGCCTGTACCCTTAAACTCTTCATAGATGACATCATCCATTTTACTGCCTGTTTCAATCAGGGCAGTTGAGATGATGGTCAATGAGCCACCTTCTTCAATATTACGTGCCGCACCAAAGAAACGTTTCGGACGTTCAAGGGCATGGGCATCCACACCACCTGTAAGTACCTTGCCTGATGATGGAATCACGGTGTTGTAGGCACGTGCAAGACGGGTAATGGAGTCAAGCAGAATCACAACATCTTTCTTGTGCTCAACCAGACGTTTGGCTTTCTCAATCACCATTTCAGCAACCTGAACGTGGCGGGCAGGCGCTTCATCAAAGGTTGATGCAACCACTTCACCACGAACAGTACGTTCCATCTCAGTAACTTCTTCAGGACGTTCGTCAATTAAAAGTACAATCAAAAATACTTCAGGGTTGTTGCGTACAATCGACTGGGCGATATTTTGCAACAACATGGTTTTACCCGCTTTCGGTGGTGCCACAATAATTGAACGCTGACCTTTACCAATCGGTGCAACCAGATCAACCACACGTGCGGTTAGGTCTTCAGTTGTGCCATTGCCAAGTTCCATCACCAGCTGTTCTGTTGGGAACAATGGCGTCAGGTTTTCAAATAAAATTTTATTACGTGAGTTTTCAGGCGTGTCATAGTTGATTTGATTCACTTTTAACAGTGCAAAATAACGCTCACCCTCTTTTGGTGGACGAATTGTACCTGTAATGGTGTCACCTGTACGCAGGTTGAAACGGCGAATCTGGGATGGGCTGACATAAATGTCATCTGGTCCTGCCAAATATGAACCAGCAGCCGATCGTAGGAAACCAAAACCATCAGAGAGAATTTCGAGAACACCATCACCAAAGATTTCTTCGCCATTCATGGCATGGCGCTTTAAAATGGCAAAAATAATATCTTGTTTACGGTTACGTGCCATGCCTTCAAGGCCCATAAAATCCGCAATCTTAATGAGTTCGCCAATGGGTTTTTTCTTGAGTTCAGTTAAGTTCATAAGTGGTCAGACAGAATGGAATAAGTGGAGGATAATGTTGGGAAAAGAATAAAAAATCGACCGCATACATAGACGCTGATGTAATTGTAGGTACACAACCACGATTCAGTAGCTTAGTTCATTGTTTCAGAGAGAAATGTGAAAACAATTGTTTATTGCCGAGCGGCGATCTTATGTTTTGTGTTTTGTAAGAAGCGTAATGAAGTAGATACCATTCAGGGCTTCTTGATCCAGTAATATAGGGGAAATCAGGGAATTTGTCAATTTTTACGAAGAAATACACTATCTGTAATAGTGTATTTCTTTTAATTGGCAGCTACATCCAGAAATTAGATGTTCTGATCAATAAATGCTGCAAGTTTTGAACGCGGCGCTGCGCCAACCTGTTGTGCCACAACTTCACCATTTTTAAACATCAATAATGCTGGAATATTACGGATATTGTATTTCACGGCAGTGTCTTCACATGCAGTCACGTCAACCTTAACGATTTTCACCTTGCCTGCATATTCATTTGACAAGTCTTCAAGTACAGGTGCAATGGCTTTACAAGGCGCACACCAGCCAGCCCAGAAGTCAACGAGTACAGGAGTTTCAGCATCTAAAACATCTGCTTGGAAGTTTTCATCAGTTGTATTAACAATAGTCGCAGACATGGGGTTGCTCCAAATTTAAGGAATAAAGTGCGAATTTGATCATCATCACGATGAATATTACATTGCTACTTTACTCAATGTAAGGGTTTGTTCTGATTATTCAAGTTTGAAAATAAAAAGTCTAATGGATGCTCACGATGTTGACCATCGACTTATACAATCATTTACTTGATAAAAGTGAAAATACGCGAATTTTATTGCTGAAAATGACTTTAAAATTATTGGCGTGTGAATTACTCTAATGCCTGAATGGTGTATGGGTTTATATAAATAATGTCTGATTTTCTGATTGATGAAGAATTACTTGCCGCGATTGACATGGGTTCAAATAGTTTCCATTTGGCAATCGCTCGTGTTGATCACGGTGAAGTGAAAAAAGTTGCTTCAATGTCAGAAAAAGTACAGTTGGCAGCGGGACTGGACGAAAACAAGAATTTAACCGAGGCTGCACAACAGCGGGGACTAGCCTGTTTGGCACGTTTTGTGGGTCGTTTAAGTTCTGTGCCACCCAACCGTTTAAGAATTGTGGCGACCAATGCGCTGAGACAGGCAAAAAATGGCCATGAGTTTATCCAAAAAGCTGCGGAAATCTTGCCAAAACCCATTGAAATCATTGCAGGCCGTGAAGAGGCCCGCCTGATTTATCTTGGTGTCTCACATACCATGGCCAATGGCGGACGACGTTTGGTGGTCGATATTGGTGGTGGTTCAACCGAATTTATTATTGGTGAGGAGTTCGAGCCGCTACACACTGAATCTTTGCAAATGGGCTGTGTGGCTTATAGTAAAGCATATTTCCCTGATGGTGAGATTTCCACCAAGGCCTTTGATAAGGCGGTAGTTGCGGCACGCAAGGAAATGTCTGCGATAGCCAATACCTATAAGACTGAAGGCTGGGATACGGTTGTTGGTTCGAGTGGAACCATCAAGGCATGCCGTCAGATTGCAGTCAATTTGGGGCTGAGTGATGAACAGGAAAACCTAACACATGAAGGGCTGTCTAAGCTAAAGGATCGCCTGCTTAAATTTAAGCATGTTTCTGAAATTGATTTTGAAGGACTGCGTGAAGACCGCCGAGCAGTTTTGCCAGCAGGTATGGCAATTTTGTATGCAATTTTTGACGTTTTGAATATTGATAAGTTGGCATATTCAGATGGTGCATTGCGTGAAGGCGTGATGTATGACCTGTTGGGTCGTTTCAAGCATGAAGACATTCGTGACCGCAGTGTACAGGCCTTGATGGGGCGCTATAACGCCGATCCAAAGCAGGCTGAACGTGTGGTGAATACTGCCCAGCAATTGTTTGATGGTGTGGCTGGAGCGTTGCATTTAACCACAGAAGACAGTGACTTACTGCGTCGTGCCGCCTATTTACATGAAATTGGTTTGGCGATTAGCCATGGTGGCTATCATCGTCATGGTGCCTATTTGTTACAGCATTCAGATATTCCAGGCTTCTCACAGATTGATCAAAACCATCTTTCACATCTGGTTTCGCACCATCGGCGTAAACTGCGTGCCGATGCCAAGAATGATGTGTTAAAGGTCGGTGGTAGCCATTTACTTTATCTTTGCCTGTTGCTTCGCCTCGCAGTTTTGCTGAACCATAGTCGAAGTGATCAGATGCTTCCTGCCATTGAACTGAGTGTGGTAAATGATCAACAATGGCAACTCAGCGTTTCTGGCGATGCTAAACAATGGCCTTTACTGGTTGCAGACCTGCATGATGAGCAGGTGCAATTCAAGCATTGGGACATTGAGTTAAATATTCAGTCAGACAAATTTATTGATTAACCATATTGTTATGGATCATTTTTGACTTATGAAAAATAAAGCGACTCAGTCCAAGGCGTGGGCTACGGTTCAAATTGCACGACATCCTGAGCGTCCGCAATTTCTAGATTATGTCAGTGAAATCTTTACTGAGTTTGATGCACTGCATGGCGACCGTTTATATGGTGACGATGGTGCTATGATTGGTGGCTTGGCACGTTTTGACGGACAGCCCGTCATGGTGGTGGGGCAGCATCGTGGTCGCGGCACCCGTGAAAAGCTACAGCACAACTTTGGGATGTGTAACCCTGAAGGCTATCGTAAATCACAACGTTTACTGGACATGGCTGAACGTTTTAATCTTCCAGTATTCACTTTTGTTGATACCATGGGTGCCTATCCAGGGGTGGGTGCGGAAGAACGAGGTCAGGCGGAGGCAATTGCCACCAGTCTGGCACAACTTTCCAGCTTGAAAGTACCTGTGATTGCTACTGTGCTTGGTGAAGGCGGTTCTGGTGGTGCGCTGGGTATCGGGGTGGCGGACCGCGTGATTATGCTCTCACACAGTATTTACTCGGTGATCTCACCTGAAGGCTGTGCCTCCATTCTATGGAAAACAGCAGATAAAGCGGCTCAAGCCAGTGAAGCACTCGCATTAACTGCCGACAAGCTGAAAGCTTTAGGTATTGTTGAATATGTCGTGGATGAGGGCGACGGGGCACATTTGCAGCCTGAAAAAGTCATGCATGACTTAAAAGATGTGTTAAAACAAGTCCTGGATGAACTGCAACCGATGGATGCTCAAGTAAGATGCGACGCACGTTATCAACGTTTAATGAAGTTTGGCAGCAGCAATTTAGGCATCGCATCCTAACGCAAGTCCAGTATTTTTCTGAATCCACCCAATTCCTGCTTGGGTGTAGCGGCGGCATGGATTCCATGCTGTTGTTGCATCTGATGTCTGAAATTTTTCCAAGCAGAACCCGTGCAATTTATATTGATCATCAACTACAGCAGATGAGTGCGGAATGGGGAACGCTGGTACAAAAACAAGCTGAAGTACTGAAAGTTCCCTGCATCATTCAAAAGGTGCAGGTTGAAGCAGGCAATCTGGAACAGCAGGCGCGGCAGGCGCGTTATCAGGCCTATCAACAGCATTTGCAAAGTCATGAAGTTTTAGTTCTGGCTCATCATCAGCAAGATCAGGCTGAAACTGTGTTATTGCGTTTATTTTCTGGCGCTGGAGTAAATGGACTGGCTGCAATGCGGCAAATCGATAAACGCAATAATATGACCATCTGGCGACCATTTTTGGACTTAAGTCGTGCGCACATTGAGCAATGGTCACAGCAACTGGGTTTTGATTATGTGACTGATCCAACCAATCATGATACCCATTATGATCGGGCATGGTGTCGGGAAGTGCTATGGGATGTTATACAAACTCGCTTCCCAAAAATGCAGGCTGTTATAGCGCGAACCAGTTATCTGATGCAGGATACAGCAGAGATATTGGAGAATGTATTACAAAAGGATTGGCAAGATTGCATAGCAGATCAGGAGCTTGATCTGCTGAAATTGAGTCAACTTTCATTGGCACGACAACGTCAATTACTCTCAGCCTGGGTAAAGGGAGATGATCAGTATCGTCCAAGCTACGATATGGTACAGCGTCTACAGCAAGAAGTGATTCTGGCAAAACCTGATGCACAGGCGACTTTACATATCAACCAGCATTATTATGTTCGCTATCAGAAAAAACTATATCGTTTAACACATGATATATTATATGCGGAAAAGCAATCATCCATTGCAAATGTGTCGTCACAGTATTATGAAATAGGTCAATTTATACAGGTTGCAGCGGGAAAATTCAGGATTGAATCGCAGACGATCGGGCTTTCTCCAAAACTGCTGGGTCAAGAGTTGCGCTTAATCAAGCGGCAGGGTGGCGAGAAAATCCATCTTTATGGGCGGGTTGGGCATTGGCCACTGAAAAAAGCCATTCAGGAAGCACAGATTTTGCCTTGGTTACGTCATACAATTCAAATATTGGTCGTAGATAATGTTATGCTTGGGGTTTTTAGCCCAAAGGGTTTTTGGTTGGCGCAATCTGATTATTTAGAGCAGGGCGGTTGGCAACCAAGTTTAATTTCTGACTGCAATGACTTTTTTCAGCAGTCTTTTTCATATGATGAGTAGGACATGGCGACAACATTGAATCAAAATATTTGTTTTATTGGTGGTGGTAACATGGCGCAAGCCTTGATTGGTGGGCTACTTTCTCGTGGTTTACCGACGACGCGCATTACCGTTTCTGATCCAGTTGAACAAATTCGTCACATCTTAGAAGAAAAAAATATTCAAACCACAACAGATAATGTGGACGCAATTAAAAATGCGGACGTTGTGGTATTGGCGGTCAAACCACAAGTTTTGGCAACGGTATTACAACCATTAAAAGGTTTATTGTCGGATAAACTCGTGATTTCAATTATTGCGGGTGCTGAAATTCAAACGATTTCAGATTTAATTGGCGGCAGCCAGCGTATTGTGCGTGTGATGCCAAATACACCTGCGTTGGTGCAGACAGGGGCGCATGGCATTTATGCATCTGAAGCGGTTGGTAAACAGGACCGTGAACTGACCAGCCAGATTCTTGCAGCGACAGGTCTCACCATCTGGTTGGATAATGAGGCGCAAATTGATGCGGTAACCGCCGTATCTGGTTCTGGTCCTGCGTATTTTTTCTATTTAATGGAAAGCATGATCCGTGCAGGCAAGAATCTCGGTCTGGAGGAGAAAGTGGCGACAGCATTGACGTTACAAACGGCATTGGGTGCCGCACAAATGGCGATTACCAGCTCCAACTCACCATCAGAATTGCGTAAAAATGTGACATCTCCAAATGGTACGACTCAAGCTGCATTAGAGGTATTTGACCGTGCGCAGATTTCACAAAATATTCAAGCAGCGCTTGCAGCAGCTCAGAAGCGTAGCCAAGAGCTCGCACAAGAGTTGAGTGACAAGACTAAATCGGTTTAAGTAGGATAAGACAATTATGGGTGCAAGTTCTGCGCTAATTTTTGGTGTTTTGATCAATGTTGCAATTTTATTGGTCTTCTTCCGTTTTTTAATGCAATTGGCGGCAGTCAGTCCATACAATCCTGTAGTGCTTTCAACTGTGAAAGCCACCAAGATTGTGGATGTTTTTAGCCGTATTTTTCCAACGGTGAGCAAGGGTCGTGTCAATCTGGCTGCGGTTGCCTTGCTGGTGGTGCTGTATTTACTGAAAATCTTTGGCCTGATGTATTTGTCTGGACAGATGCCGCATAGTGCCGTGTATCTGGTGATCACGACTTTTGTGACCATGATTCAGGACTTGATCCGTTTCTGCCGCTACCTTATTTTTGCAACCATCATTTTAAGCTGGGTGGTGATGTTTACGCAGACACGTTCACCTTATATTGAAGTGATTCAGGAACTTGCTGAGCCATTGCTTGCACCTTTCCGCCGTTTGTTGCCGAATATGGGGATGATTGACCTGTCGCCAATTTTGGCATTCTTGGCTTTATATATTGCTGAGATCTTAATGAATGAAGCGGCGAAAGTTCTTTTAACAGGACTTTAATCTGCTTCAAAATAAAAAAAGGATTGTATTTTACACAATCCTTTTTTTATTGCTCACGTATTAGTGAGCAGCATCCCAGTTCAGTCCCTGTCCGACCTCAACCACCAATGGAACTGAAATCTGAACAACGGACTGCATGACATCCGTAATCTGTCTGGATAGCTCCTCAGCAATTGATTCATCTGCTTCAAATACCAGTTCATCGTGTACCTGCAATAAAAGCTTGGCCTGATCTTTTGGCAGGATTTTATCAACCTCAATCATGGCAATCTTAATGATATCGGCCGCGCTTCCCTGTAATGGTGCGTTAATCGCGGCACGTTCAGCCGCCTTGCGTACCATCATGTTTCGTGCATCAATATCTGGTGTATATAAACGGCGCCCCAGTATTGTCTCAACAAAACCCTGTTCCAGTGCAAGCTGACGTGTACGCTGCATATATTCATAAATACCAGGATAGCGGTGGAAATATTGCTTGATATAGTTCTGTGATTCTTCACGGGTAAAGCCCAATTGACGAATCAAGCCAAACTCCGACATGCCATAGAGCAGGCCGAAATTGACGGCCTTGGCCTGGCGGCGCTGGTCATTGGTCACATCTTCAATGGCAATGCTCAGTACTTCAGACGCGGTACGGCGGTGTACATCCTGTCCATGCTGGAACGCATGAACCAGTGCATCATCCTGGGAAAAATGTGCCATCAGGCGCAGTTCAATTTGTGAGTAATCGGCTGCCAGCAACACACGTCCCTCAGGTGCAATAAATGCCTTGCGAATCTGACGTCCAATTTGAGTACGAATTGGAATGTTTTGCAGGTTTGGGTCAGTGGATGACAGGCGGCCTGTCGCGGTCAAGGCCTGATGATAGCTGGTATGCACACGATGTGTCGTATCATGTGACTGTTCAACCAGACGGTCAGTATAGGTGTTTTTAAGCTTTGCCAGTCCACGGTGTTCCAGAATCACTTCGGCTAGCGGATGCTCAATTTTTTCCAGCACACTTTCACTGGTGCTGTATTGTCCAGTTGCTGTTTTCTTGCCGCCTTTGATGCCCAGTTTGTCAAATAACACTTCACCGACTTGTTTAGGTGAGGCGATATTAAATGCCTCACCTGCCAGTTCGGTGGCCTGATTTTCCAGTGTCTGCATGGTTTCAGAAAATTCAACACTGAGCTGGTCAAGGAAAGCATGATCCAGCTTGATTCCATCTTCTTCCATGCCCGTCAATACCCGAGCAACAGGCATCTCAATGTTATGCAGGATATTGACCAGTTCAGGCAAAGGCTGGAGCTTTGCTGACAGCACCTCATACAGCCGATAGGTGACATGCGCATCTTCAGCGGCATAATGTGCCGCAACCTCAAGCTCAATCTGGTTAAAGGTTTTCTGTTTGGCACCCTTACCAGCGATTTGCTCGAAAGTGGTGGTGAGATGGCTGAGATACACCCGTGCCACATCATCCATACCATGACGTGTTGCCGCCGCATTCAGGACATAAGACGCCAGCATAGTATCGAAATACCAGCCCTGAATGATGATGCCGTGATTGGCAAAGATGTGTGCATCGTATTTTAAGTGGTGACCGATTTTCCTGACCTGTTCATTTTCAAGAATCGGTTTGATCTGTGCCAAAACAGCTTCACGATTAAGCTGTTCAGGTGCATTTTCATAGTCATGTGCCAATGGAATGTAATAGGCATCGTTTGCGTCAAAGGCGACAGAAAATCCAACCAGCTCTGCAATACGATAGTCCAGACTGGTGGTTTCTGTATCAATGGCAAAGTGATCGGTCTCCTGCATCCGTTGTAACAGGCTGTCCCAATCCTCCTGTTTCAGTACCGTATGATAGCTGGCTGTGCCAAGCTGGTCATCCTGACTGGAAAGACTGGCATGGTCTTCTGCAATACCATCCTGTGCCGCCGTGGCTTCAGTGTTTTGCGCAGCTTTCACAATGTTCTGTGAAGTCTGTTGATAGGCAGAGCCATTTGGATTGTTCGGATGATCTAAAGACTGTAACTGGTTACGGAATTCCAGTTCAGTGTAAAGGTCACGCAGATGGTCCACGTTTGGATTGCAGAGCTTGAGTTCATGCCAGTCCAGATTAAGCTCAAGGTCACAGACAATGCTGGCAAGCTGATGGTCAATCTTGATGTTGTCCAGATTGTCCTTGATATTTTGACTGATTTTACCCTTGAGCTGGTCTACATTGGCAATGATATTGTTCAGTGAACCGTATTCATTTAGCAGTTTGGCAGCCGTTTTCGCCCCCACGCCTGGAACGCCCATGATGCCATCAGAGGCATCGCCCATAAGGGTGAGATAGTCAATAATCTGGTGCGGGTGCACGCCAAACTTCTCATATACGCCAGCCTCATCCAGCACGCGGTCCTTGAAGCTGTCTTCCAGTTTGACATGCTCATTGACCAGTTGCGCCATATCCTTGTCGCCTGTTGAGATCAGCACATGGTGACCCTCAAGCACCGCACGTTTTGCCAGCGTTCCAATAATGTCATCCGCTTCTGCACCTGGCAGGCTGTACAATGGAATACCCTGTGCTTTGATTAAGGCATGCAAATACGGAATCTGTTGTGACAATTCCTCTGGCATGCTTGGACGATCACCTTTGTAAATCGGTGATAATTTATGACGAAATGTTGGCTCTGGCGTGTCAAAGATCACCGCCATATGGGTGGGCTGGGTACGGCGCATCAGCTTCTGGATCGCCGAAATGGCACCACGGATTGCATTGGTATGCAGACCAGTCGATGTTGTGAGTGGAGGTAAGGCGTGAAAAGCACGAAATAAAAAATAAGACCCGTCAACCAGGACAAAAGGTGGCATTGCACAAATCCTTATTATGAACTGGCAGCTATTTTACGTGAAAAAGTGGTGGCTGTCCCTGTTGTCGTGTTGAGCAGGGACGATCTATGTCGTTTTAAAAATTGCAGTATTTTGTATGTAAAAATAGCGGCCTATCCAATGATCAAGTAAGATAGCTTCAATGAAGCTGTGATAATTGATATAAACCCATGTATAAAAAAGATAAACAGGGAATGGTCATTGTTCTGGTTGCCTTGACTATATTGCTCGTCAGTGCAATCGCATTTCAATGGCAGGGGGCGATTATTGCCGCCGCAATAGGACTAACCGTTGTTATTGTACACATCCTTTCCGAGATTCATCAGCGTTTGCTTCAGCTTGAGCAGGCGGCACCCAGCTATTTTGCCCAGTCTGCTGGTATTGGAATGCAACGCATCGTGATTTATAGCGCGGCGCTGGTTGCGCTTTTTGCCTATGCAAATACATGGATGTGGCTGGCAGGTGGTGCGTTGCTGGTGCTTATGCTCTGCCTGATTCAAACCATCAGCGCCTTTCAAACACGGTTGCTTCATCTGGAACAATATACAAATGCCGATTCAAAAGCAGAAGCTTTAGGTAATATTCAAAATATTGAGATCGACCACACCACACCAACAACTACACCAAGTTTTGAAGCCCAGCATCCAGCGTGGATGCAGGCCAATGTCGCAGCAACTCCAAATATGGATATTCAGGATTCCATAGCCAACAACAATCCACCCATAGCGAAAGAACAGGCTTGGTGGCAACCTGCATTCGACTGGATGATACATGGTAATCCAATCCTGCGTGTTGCTGTGGCCGTGTTGATGGTGGGTGTAGTGTTGCTACTGCGTTTTGCCAGTGAACATTGGCAATTGAGTCTGGGTGTCAAACTGGGATTTATTGCCAGTGCGGGTGTTATCACCACCATTGCTGGCTATTGGCTGCAAAAGAAAAACCAGTTGTTTGCAGTTGCCTTGCAAGGTGTGGGTTTAGCCGTTGTCTTTTTAACCCTGATTTTCTCACATCATTTTGCTGTCATAGGCAGTTTAACCACAGCCAGTATTCTGTTTGTCATTTTACTGTTGGTGACGGTTTATCTTAGCTTAAAGCAACAAGCCTTGTATTTGGCAATGCTGGCCTTGAGCATGGCCTATCTTGCGCCATTGGTAATTCCACAAAATCATCCTGATGTGATTTTCCTGTTTGCTTATTACTTGTTAATTAATTTAGCTGTTGCAGCGGTTAATTTTATTCAACCCTGGAAAATCCTGCATCAAATCGCTTTTTTTGCCACCATGTTTATTGGTGGGGCAGTGATTGGAATTTATGCCAAGACGCAGCAATTTGCTACACTGGACTGGATTTTATGGTTGCATATCGCGCTGTTTATCTGGCTCAGTGTCCGTTATAGCCAGTTAATGTTGCGGGTTAAAAACCATGACCTAAATTTAAATCAGGACACAGGGCAGAAAACCCAGCGCTTACAACCCATTCTGGATGTGGGGCTGATTTTTAGTGTGCCTGTACTGGGCTTTTCACTGCATGCCTACCTGATGCATAACTCCACCCAGGCCATGACCTTGGGGGCAGTTGCCTTGGCAATTGTCTATATTTCATTAAATCTGTGGATTAAACGGCAGCATCCACAACTTTCCATCTTGGCAAAAAGCTTCTTTATCCTTGCTGTAGTTTTTGTCGCACTGATTTTCCCATTGGCAAAAGGTGCGCACTGGATTTCCACAGGCTGGGTGATACAGGGAACCGCATTAATCGTTTGGGGTGTAACCGAGCGCTATCGTTTGAGCCGTTATATTGGTGTGATCTTGGTATTGTTCAGTTCAGTGGCACTGATTTTTCAGATTTGGTCAAATGATCATTTTCCAATACTCAGTACGGTGATTTATGCTTTAGCACAATTTATTTCAGCATTTTATTTATTGCATTACCAGGAAGTTGAAAAGTATTTTAGCGCACGTATGCTTAGCGGGATTTTCCTTGCGCTTGGCCTGTATGCAGGTGCAGTTGCGGGCGTTGAGTTGATGCAGTGGCAGCAATATGGACTGAGTCCTTATCTTGCGATTGGAACGGTTTTGATGGCTGGTTTTAGCCTTGCTGTTCATTTAAAATCACAATTGCAGTGGGGAAATGTGCAACTGATTTTATTGGGTGGTCTGCTGTTCCTGCTCTATGGGGAAAGTTTTGCTGCAAATGTGTATTCGGTCTGGCATTGGCCGAGTGGTTTAAGCCAGTTCAGCTTTGCCGTAGCTTCGGTTGTATTGGCGATCATGCTGATAACCTTAAAACTCACTTCTTCAAAAGCATATCTGGCGATTTGGTCTACATTGCTTTGGTTGAGTCTGGCAAGTGTTGGTTTAGCTATTTTCCCTATGATGCCAATCCTTGCCCTTGCAATAATCCCTATTATCTACGGTGCTTGGCTGTTTCAAACGAATAGGACACAGTTGCTGCATCAGCTTCCCGTCTGGTGTTTGACCCTGTTGTGGCTAGTGCTGGTTAACCTTGATACCTATTCTGCTGAGCAATACTATTTTTTACCGTTGCTGAACTTCACGGACATTTTATCCTTGCTGATGTTCGTTGGTATGATCTGGATTATTTATCATCATGATTTTACCACCGAGCAGTCTGTCGAGTGGGGCTTTAAAGTCACCACTATTTTAATTGGTTTATTGGTGTTGAGCAGCGTGGTGGTGCGTGCCATGCATCATTATCTGGGTACGCCATTGTGGGGATTGGACATTTGGTCAAATGGTGATGTGCAGCTCAGCCTGACTTTATTATGGGTAATTCTGGCATTTATCCTGATGACTTTTTCCAGTCGCCGTCATATCCGCCAAATCTGGTTTGTGGGTGCTGCGTTGTTGGGCATTGTGGTGGCTAAATTATTACTGCTGGACTTATCGCAAAGCGGCACATTGACGCGCGTGATTTCATTTATCGGTTCGGGTGCGGTCATGCTGGTGATTGCCTATCTCGCACCTTTGCCACCTGCGTTTGAGGAAAGTCAGAAAGAGGGCTAATCAACTCTCTTTCTGCTCTTTTTTAAGTTCTTTCTGATGGGCATATTGATCAATCTCATCATCCTCAAGTGGGATGGGGCGGTCAATCAAGCCCATTTTCGGTACAGGGATTTCGATCTGATTTTCCACAAAGCCATTTCGTACCCGTTCCTGCATCTCATCGCGAACCTTTAGGGCATTTTCCTGACGGCACCAGACAGAAAACAGCAATTCAATTGAGGATTCCCGAAATGCGGTTACGGTCACGGTTGCCTTTGGATCATCCATCACCAAAGGATATTTGGCTGCGACATCCAGCAATACCTGCCTTACCTTAATGATGTCCTCATGGAAATTAATCGCCAGCGTGATGGGAATCCGCCGTATTGGATATTTGGACAGGTTCATCACAGGTGTTCGAATCAGTTGCTCATTGGGTAGGCGAATATAGACATTATCTAGTGTGAGCAGTTTCACAGACAGCAGGTCAATTGAAATCACCTGTCCCTCAATGGTCTGCCCACGAATCAGGGTAATCTGAATCGTATCACCAACTTCAAATGAACCTTCACCAATCAGGAACAAACCACTGATCAGGTTGGTGGCAGAGGTTTGTGAGGCAAAACCTAAAGCCACCGTTAAAATCCCCGCTGCACCCAGGAAAACGCTGAGTTTAAAACCTGCTTCCCTTAAGCTGGTCATAATAAACAGCAGGAAAATAAAATAAAAAATCCCCCTGCGCCACAATAAACGCTGATGCGCATTTAAACGACTGCCAATGGTGCGGATAAAGGTGTTTGAAACAAGACGTGCGATCAGGAAACCAATAAAGCACAAGATAATGGCAACCAGAATTTCGCTCAGCCGATCAAGATTAATACCTGTGAATATACTTTTCAGGGTGTCGGTCAGGTTATTTGCCACATCTTTGGGAATGCTGGTTTCTGCCATAAAAACCTCTTAAAAGAATGAATCGAACATATTGAACAAGGTGCTGCCAGGTGCCCGTGGTGGGTGGACATAAATGACCTCGCCTGCCTGAGTTGGTGTTTTGTTTTCAATGCGGATACGTGCTGGATGTTCCGCACCCTCATAATGGACCTTGATTTGTGAGGTCCATAAACGTCCTGTACTTTCGCTATAGAACAGAGGAAGCGCGGGCACGGGCACATTCATACGGTCAAAACGCAGTTGATGCTGGCTGGTGTTGTGGAACTCAATTGGAGTGACTGCACGGAATGCACGCGGTTTGAGCAAATTTAAATCGGTGCGTCCATCCACCGAGGTGGCATAACAAATTTCACCATGCTGGGGGTCTTTTCCAAACCAGGTGTCTTTCGGCTGGATGATGGGAATATCAAATAAAGGTTCAGTCAATCCCCCAACCAAGCCTGCAATCCATAAGGGCGTACTGATATAAAGTGTTCCGCGTTGACCTGCTGGGATATAAATTGGGTCTACAGGCTTGATTACCACCGAACGATCTGCCAAACGGGGCATTAAGTGAAATGTACTTTGGGTATTATGGAACATATAACGTTCGATCTTTGCAGGCTGTGGCATTGCAAACTCAGTATCGCTCAGCATTTTCCATTGTTGTTCATAATCGTGCTGATATTGAGGGCGATGATATTCCAAACGCCATTCCTTAATGCCACGGGTCAGGCGAAATAACAGTGAACCGAATTGCCAGGCCTTGGCCTGCTGAATTTCAAATTGTTGTTCTCCCCACCATTTCAAAATGTTGGCATGAGGCGGCTGAAATTGCTGCTTTTGATATGAATTATTTTGAGACAAGATGTAAAATTCCTGTGTGAGTATGCTAAACAGACTTCACGCTGTAACTCGCTTAGAGTACACTCAAGCATCTTTTTTATCATTATTTGTATGATGCAAATACTTAAACAAATACAAATTCCTTATAGTTTTGCCAAAAGACATGGCGTTTTGTTACGTTACGAGGGCGATCAGGCATTTATTGTGCGACGGAAAGACACCGCACGGATTGCCTTGCAGGAAGCGCGTCGAATTTTGGGGAAATCTGCCCACGATCAATTGTGTAGCGATCAGGAATTTCATGCTTTGCTCAGCTCCAGCTATGCGGGTGACACGGGGGAGTCGCAACAGGTTGCGGCTGGTCTGGAAGACCATCCTGATTTACTCAGCCTTGCCGATCAAGTGCCTGAAGCCGAAGACTTAATGGATCAGGAAGATGATGCGCCGATTGTTCGCCTGATTAATGCGTTATTGTCAGAAGCGATTCGTGTCAGTGCATCTGATATTCATATCGAGGCCTTTGAGAAGAAACTTTCAGTACGTTTGAGGGTTGATGGGCAACTGCGTGAAATCGTGCAGCCACGCCGTGAACTTGCGCCGTTGTTGGTGTCACGTATTAAAGTCATGGCAAAACTGGATATTGCAGAAAAACGTATTCCTCAGGATGGCCGTATTTCACTGCGTTTGGCGGGCCGTGAGGTTGATGTGCGTGTATCCACCTTGCCATCCTCTCACGGTGAGCGAGTAGTAATGCGTTTACTCGATAAGCAGGCTGGGCGTTTAAACATGACCCACCTGGGCCTAATGCAAAATGACTATGAGCGTCTGACCCAACTGGTACATCGTCCGCATGGCATTATTCTGGTGACAGGCCCAACAGGTTCGGGGAAAACCACCACACTTTATGCGGCATTGTCTGACCTGAATGATAATACCCGCAATATCCTGACGGCCGAAGACCCAATTGAATACCAACTTGAGGGGATTGGACAGACACAGGTTAATACCAAGGTGGATATGACCTTTGCCCGTGCCTTGAAAGCCATGCTGCGTCAAGACCCTGATGTGGTAATGGTGGGGGAGATCCGTGACCTTGAGACGGCTGAAATTGCAGTACAGGCATCACTGACAGGGCACTTGGTGCTCTCCACACTGCATACCAATACCGCCATTGGTGCAGTGACCCGCTTAAAAGATATGGGTATTGAACCGTTCTTGCTGGCGAGCTCCCTGATTGGTGTGATTGCACAGCGTTTGGTGCGTACCTTGTGTCCACATTGTGTGACTTGGCGTAAGGCCGATGACTTTGAACGACAGGTTTTCCAGCATTTAAATGTGGATCAACACATGGAATTGCCTGAACCTAAAGGGTGTGAGCAATGCTCTCATGTTGGCTTTAGTGGCCGAACTGCAATCTATGAAATTGTCCCTGTGGATGAATCTCTGCGTCGTTTGGTTCATGGCAATGCGGCTGAATATGAACTGGAAAACCATGCTCGCCGTTATGCAGGTTCAATTCGTGATGATGGTTTAAGAAAAGTCTTGGCTGGTAAAACTACACTGGAAGAAGTGTTGCGGGTAACCACTGAAGCGGCAGAATAATCTGCCACTTCACCTTACCAGAGATCAGCAATTCTTTTCATTAATCTGGCACGGTAACGCGCGGTTGGATTTTCAAAATTATTTTCCAGCTCTTGTTCATAATACTGTTGCCAGACTTTGATCATGTCTAGCGTTGTACCTTTTTGCTTGATGACAGTAACATCTTCAGGTTGGATATTGTCAAGACGTTGTCTAGCACCTTCAGCACCTGTTCCCCAGCCAATAATCCATTGGCCAAATGCATTCAGGGACAGGTTCTGTGGTGTTGGAAGAGAGATGATTTGGTGTTGAGAAACTTCAGATGTTTCTATTTCAGCAGCATAAAGTTGAATTGTTGTCCCAATTAAAAATACAACAATAAATAATCTAAACATGGATAAAGCTTAATAAGAATTAATCAACAATGTTACAGTATGAATAGAACAAAATGAGAAGAGCTTGTTCTACCAAGATGAATAATCTTTATTAAATCATGCTTCTAATCAGTTTTCATTGAAAAAGTTGATCATTATGGTCAGATATTTACTGTATGCACATATTTTGGCTTAGCTAAGCCTTATGATGTGTTTAGTAATTGATTAATCTGCGATGCTGCATAAGTGGCATGGAAAGGCGAATGGTATTTTGTTCATCAAGGTCAAAAGCACTGGTTACTAAACCATGCCCCTCAGTGTCTATCATCTGTAAAAGCTGACCACGACTATCCGTAATCCCTGCATGCCCCCAGGTTTGACGCTGTTCCCCATGCCAGCCTTGCTGTGCCGCACCAAGAACAAAACACTGGCTATCCATGGCACGTGCCTGTAGCAGCAGTTGCCAGTGCAGTTTGCCTGTTGTGTAGGTAAATGCGGCGGGCGCGGTTAGAATATTCGCCCCTTTGGTGCGTAACATCAACGAGAGTTCTGGAAAACGCAAGTCATAACATACCATTAGTCCGAGATTACCAAAAGATGTTCTGGCAACAACAACCTCATCACCAGGCTCAAAAAATCTTGATTCCTGATAACCCCCAACAGCGTCACCCACCTGAACATCAAACAAATGGATCTTGTCATAACGTGCTTCTGTACGCTCAGGACTAATGCATAAACTGACGGTACGCACACGACCATCCTGAATGATTGAGCCATCAGGACGAAATGGGCAGGGAAGTGTACCCGCAACAATCCAGATCTGGTAGCGGTGAGCAAGCTGTTCCAGTCGTTGCTGAATAGCCTCAAACTGTGCTGCGGTCTCGCGTTGCTTACCTGCGGCAAAACAGACAAAATTTTCAGGGAAGACAATCAGTTCAGCATCTTGGGCCTTACTTTGCTGAATCAATGACTCAATGACAGTGAAATTCGTTTCAATGTCATCTTGAGAGTTCATTTGTACAACAGAAAGCAGACTCATATAGGTACCACAATATTAGGAGGCAACGATCAGGCGTTTTGTTTTTGAGTATCCTGGTTTAAACAATCCTGTTCTTTTTGCAACTGCTTGACCAGTGGTTCAAACATATTCTGATTGTTTTCATTCAGGCGCATCAGGGTCTTATGCGCGTCCAGTACTGTATTTAACATTGCACTGTGTGTCACAAATTCTTCTGTTAGCTCCAGCGTGCACACACTAGGATCGCCGCAGTAATTCAGGATCACAAAAACCTGCCCCAGCCCCATGCTATTCGCCAGGGTGGTAATATCTGGATTGGTTGAAAGCATGACTGCCTGTATGTGATGGACTTGTTTAAGCTTAAGACCGAGTTTTGCAAGTACGCCCAGGACAGTACTATCAATAAATGTGGTCTGGGTTAAATCAACGATTGCACCAACAACATTTTGCTGCTGTTCAATCTTGTTGAGTAGCTTGTCCAAACTTATACAAGATTGGGCACGCACTTCGCCAATAAGCTTGAAAATATGCGTTCCATTTAAGCTTGCATATTCAACATGACCTGTTGACATATAAATGCCATTTTCAGAGAAAGGATATAAAATTATCCCATAGTGATATTCTAGACACAAGTGGTTGGATGCTGTGATCTAATTAAAACATTGATTTTAAAATTAATTCATTCGGCATAAACTCAGAATGGCAATATCATCAGCCACATGGTCGGGAGGCTGGAAAGAGTTGTTTTGAAGGTGGGTGACCAGTTGGTTAAATTGCTCATTTAACCCGCCATCAAAAGGTTCCAGTGCGCCATCGGAACATAAAATAAAGCGGGAATGACGGTTTAGTACACAATGATGCTCTTCCACTTCCAGTTCTTCGGTCAAGCCTAATGGAAAGCTGCTGGTTGTCAGAATCTGGGGAGGCTGATTCGGTTCAAAAATGATTGGGGGAGGATAATGCCCCGCACTTGACCAACGCACTTCGTGGCTAACCAAATTCAGAACCCCTGCCACCATAGTGATATGCTTTTCAATGTTTTCCTGTACCAGCATGGCATTGAGCTTTTGGATGAGCTGGCTTGGTGTCTTTGACCTACCATGAAATGCCGCCATCCATGAGGTCAATAAACTGCTGGTCACCCCATGTCCTGACACATCGGCAAGATAGAATAAAATTTCTTCATCATTCAGACGCCAATAATCATACCAGTCCCCTGAAAGATAGGCAGAAGGCTGAAAAAAGGACTCAAACTGATAATTGGGTAGTTCAATTGGATTGGGTAAAAGGCGCTTCTGTAACTCAGCGGCGGAAGGTAGATCGCGGCTATCCTGATTACGTTTATACTGGGCATCAATTTTAAATAAGGCATGAACAGGATTTTTAGGTAGGCTATCCCAGATCCAGCCTGCCAATGCTCCCATTTCCCATGCTTGTGCCAGAGCAGTTCCTTCATCTTCAAAAGCCAGCACAATGGTAGGCAACTTCCATTGGTATTTTAAAAAGTCCTGAACATCTGCAATTGCAATAATTGTGGGATCATACAAATCTAGATCATCAACATGAATGACTTGTAAACTCGGTAACTCATTCAATGACTGATCTAAACAAGGTATTGAGCGTGTGGGCTGAATGAAATACATAGATGAATAGCCGATCCTTTGTATGATCATTTTTTAATTCATCATAGATGAAATATGATGGAAAACATAGTATTACTCACATTTAAAATAGAGAGTAATACTTATGTCTATAAATATAGAAATACGAATTTACTGATTATCCGAAGATTCTTCACTATCTTCAGTATCATCTACAAATGATACATCTGCAGAGTCGCTATGTTTTTCAGCAATTTGGAAAGCCTTTCTTTGCAGATAGAAATCTCGAATCATTGCATATTTATCGCCTTTTAAGCTTTCTTCAATATCCAAAACTTGAGCACGAGCATCTATAGCTTGTAACTCATTTGTAGACCAATAAATTCCTTGTTGGTCGTCGAGCATATATTTTTGTGAGCGACCATAACTATCAGCGAGCAAACCAAAACCATCACGGAACGTACTGGGGCCAAAGAAAGGCAGCATGACATAAGGACCTGAGGCAATACCATAATAGCCTAGCGTTACCCCAAAACTCTCTTCTTCTGTTGGCAATCCCAGACGACGTGCAGGGTCAGCAAAGCCTAAAGTCGTTAAGGTGTTGATCGTGAAGCGGCCTAGACTTTTAGCTGCACGTGTTGGGCGGCCCTGTATGAACTGGTTGACTGCATTCCACGGTTCACCGAGGTTTTTGCGAAATTGACGGTAAGGACTTCGTACAGGTTCTGGTACTTTTTCAACGTATTGGATAGCTACTGGCTTAAGTACATATCGGTCTAATGTATCGTTGAAGGCAAATATTTGGCGATTTAATGGTTGTAAAGGGTCTTTTATCGCATCAGGCTGAGCTGCATTTGCATTTACTTTTAAATCATTCTTGGTGAGATGCTTCAAATCTTTTATTGCTTGAATCGTGGTCGGGTTTTTCTGTTCGGTTGTTGCCTGATTCTCAGTAGTATTGCTCTGGTCTGCCGATTCATTGGGAGTCTCTTGCGCGAATACTGATGAACATGCTCCAGCAGTTAACAACCCAAGCAAGATAAAATTTGAGTAATGCATATAAGTCCTTAATCGCGTTAGAGCGAAATTACAGTCATTAAATGATTGCCTTGATGCAAACATTATATAGAAACGGCATATAGTTTAATTGTTCTTCTGGTATTAAAACAAATTCGGTTGAAAAATATAAGCTGGAAAGTGTTTTTGATTGAAAATTGTTCACTTGGATATATTAATTTAAAAAAGCACTTGCAAGGTATTTAGAATGATCTATAATGCGACTCCATCGGCGGTGATGCAGATAAAAACTTGTTGATAAACAAAGGTTTGACTAAAGTGGTTAGATTCTTGGGTTGGTTGATAAGTTTTAAAAATATCGAAATTATCAGTTGACTTTAAAGAGATTTAGGGTAACATAGCCGACCTAGCTTGATGATGACGAATCATCGAGAAGATCATTAAGAGAATAGAAGAACAACTTGTGTGGATTTTTACTGATTGATTGATC
>NZ_KB849341.1:641736-774375 GCF_000368305.1 Acinetobacter sp. CIP 102129 | reverse complement strand
CTAAAGAGCCGTTCGAGACCAGGACGTTGATAGGTTGGGTGTGGAAGCACGGTGACGTGTGAAGCTGACCAATACTAATTGCTCGTGAGGCTTGACTATACAACACCCAAACAGTTGTTGTATTCAAGATAAGTTCAATACATAACTTGATTTAGTGTGAAAACTAGTTAAAATGCTGAACACAAAGTTAGACTCAATATCTAATCCGTTAATAACTCTTTGGTTCGTAAGTAAGGCAGACATGAAGTGAAAACACAACATGATCAATAAGACCCCAAAACACCACAACAGTTTGCTGGCGACAATAGCAAGAGTGAACCACCTGATCCCTTCCCGAACTCAGAAGTGAAACCTCTTCGCGCTGATGGTAGTGTGGCGTTTGCCATGTGAGAGTAAGTCATCGCCAGCTTTTAAATACTAAACCTCCCAACCAACGTTGGGAGGTTTTTTATTGCTGAAGAAATATATGCTAGAAAAATAGTGATTGCCTCAATATTTGTCTACATTTAACAACAAGAGAAATATTTCAACAATATGTTTCATTGGCTTTTCTTTTTATAAATAAATATTTAAAGATTATGTGCTTCCTTATAGGCGTAAACATTGCTTTATGTTATAAATATATGAATAGGCATGTTTTTTGCTTATTCATAAAAGGAGCGTGTTATGAAATTATCTGTTGGGTTGAAAGTTGCGAATAGCTTGTCGTTAACTCCTCAATTACAGCAGGCAATTCGTTTATTACAACTTTCAAGTTTGGAGCTGGAACAGGAAATACAAATTCAACTTGATAGTAATCCTTTATTAGAGAAAATTGAAGAAATTAATACGACAGAAAGTTTAACTACGCTTGAAACTTCTGAAACAGGTGACTTAACCACTGAGCTGAATGCTGATCATCTACCGAATGACTTACCTGTTGATACAGAATGGGATGATATTTACACCCATCAATCTACTGCCTTGGCTTCTCCTGAATATGAAGAGAGAGAAGATAACCGTCAGATTCAGTTGAGCTTAAAGGAACATATTTTAGAGCAGGTGAATCTGCTGAATTTTTCTTTAGTGGATAAGTTAATTGCGTATTGCATTGTTGATTCTTTGGATGACAAGGGATTTTTGGATGCAGAGTTGGATGATATTTTGTTGGCCACTACTCGATTGTTGCGGGAAGTGGAGAATGATGAAGAGATTGAGCAAGATGAGATTATTGTTGTTTTAAAGTATATTCAACGTTTAGACCCAATTGGTGTTGGTTCTCGTAATTTAGCGGAATGCTTAAAAATTCAGTTAGAGACATTCCATGAAAAAGTACCTTATCTGACTGAAGCAAAAAATTTATTACAGTGCTATGAGCTTTTAATTGCAAATGATTTAAATAAGTTGTTAAAGCAGACTGGCCTAACCAAAGAACAACTAAAGAGCGCTATTGATCTATTAAAAACCTTAAAGCCTTATCCTGGGCTGGAATTTAATCAACAAGAATCAGAATATCAGGTGCCTGATGTGGTGGTTTCGAAGAAAGACCAGCATTGGCAGGTTCAGTTGAATCCTGATGTCATGCCAAAATTACGCATTAATTCCTTTTACTCAAACATGATTCGTCGTGCTGATCAAAGTGATGACAATGTTTATTTGCGTAATCAAATGCTAGAGGCTAAGAGCTTTATCAAGAGTATTGATGAGCGCCATAAGACCTTATTGAAAGTTGCCACCTGTATTGTTGAGCATCAACGAGCTTTTCTTGAGCAGGGCCCTGAAGCAATGAAACCTTTGGTATTGCGGGATGTGGCGGAGGAAGTGGAATTACATGAGTCTACTGTTTCACGTGTCACAACCAATAAATATATGCTGACTCCACGTGGTTTGTTTGAACTGAAATATTTCTTCTCTAGCCATGTGGGAACAACAACAGGTGGTGAGGCTTCTTCCACCGCAATCCGTGCTATGATCAAAAAGTTGGTTTCAAACGAGAATCCACGTAAACCTTTGTCGGATAATGCAATTGCTGAAATGCTGAAACAAGAGGGGATTGAAGTGGCGCGGCGTACAGTTGCAAAATATCGCGAATCGTTACATATTCCCTCATCTTCTGAAAGAAAAGTCTTGATCTAAATTTAAAGGTGTGACTATTCTAAGAGTTCATTATGACGGAATAATGAATTTTTAATAAACACTAGAGGAATCGCTGATATGATTTAATGGATATGTTGAACCATAATAGGTCGCATTAAATTGTTTGAGCGATATTCTTGAATCCTGAGAAAAGGTGAGGGATAGAATTATGCAAATAACGATTCGTGGACACCATTTAACCATTACACCAGCAATTGAAGAAAATATAAAAGCGAAGTTTAGCCAAATGACCAAGCATCTGGATCATGTGAATAGTATGCAGATCAAGCTGGCTAAGGATCATCAAATAGACAAACTGTCTCATAAAGGCAGTGCAAACCATATTGCGGAAGCGATTATACGTTTGCCAGGGGTTGAGCTGTTTGCTCAGGCGACAGCTGATGATATGTATACTTCGATTAAAAGGCTGACAGAAAAATTAAAACGACAGCTTGCCAAACATAGAAAGATGCAGTGTTCGTATCAGCATGAACTTACGGTGGCATCCTGATTTTGGCGTTCTAATTAAAAGAGGCTTTTTTAGAAAGCCTCTTTTTTTATAGATAAAAATGAAACCTTACTGAATTATGTGAAAAAGTTATAGTAAAATATATCGTTTTACAGCAATGCGTGTATAAGAGGTCTTGGTAATGAATAGTGAGCAGCTCACACAAATTTTGAAAGAAGCTTTCCCTGAAGCAGAAGTGGCAGTGAGTGGACAAGCTGGGAAATTTGACCTTCGCATTGTTGACGATCAATTTGATGGTAAACGGACTGTGACTCGTCAACAGGCTGTTTATGCACCCCTGAATTCCTATATTGCGAGTGGTGCAGTTCACGCTGTTACCATTCGTGCAATGACAAAAGACGAATGGCGCAAAGCAAGCCTTTTCGGAGCCTAAATATTAATGGATAAATTTTTGATTACGGGTGGTGTTAAGCTCGAGGGTGAAGTGCGCATTTCTGGTGCTAAAAATGCAGTATTACCATTGTTGGCAGCCACGATTTTAACTGATGATCCAGTCACGATTCGTAATGTTCCCAATTTAAAAGATGTACATACCATCAGCAAGATTATTGCAGGCCTAGGCGTAACAATCACTTATGAGGGCGATACTGTTTATGCTGATGCCAGCACTTTAAGTAATCAATTTGCCCCTTATGATTTAGTAAAAACCATGCGTGCCTCGATTTTGGTGCTGGGTCCATTACTGGCACGTTATGGCAATGCAAAAGTCTCATTGCCAGGTGGGTGTGCCATAGGTTCGCGTCCAGTGGATTTGCATTTAAAGGCGATGGAAGCGCTGGGTGCCAAGATCGAAGTGGAAAATGGTTATGTGCATGCTTCGATTGATGGCCGTTTAAAAGGCGGTGAAGTTGTTTTTGATATGGTCACCGTAGGTGGTACAGAAAACATACTGATGGCGGCGGTTTTAGCGGAAGGTGTGACAACAATCCGTAATGCTGCGTGCGAGCCTGAAATTACCGATTTAGCCAATATGCTCAATAAAATGGGCGCACAAATTGAAGGGCTGGACACCAATACACTGATCGTGACAGGTGTTGAACGTTTACATGGTTGCGAGCATAGTGTTGTTCCTGACCGTATTGAAACAGGTTCATATCTGGCTGCTGCTGCGATTACGGGCGGGAAAATCAAAACCACACACACTAACCCTTATATTATGGAAAGCGTGTTGGACAAGTTTGAGGAAATGGGCGCAGAAGTCACGCGTGGTGAAGACTGGATTGAACTGGATATGCAAGGCAAGCGTCCTAAGGCAGTGAGTTTTAGAACATTGCCTCATCCTGAGTTTCCAACGGATATGCAGGCGCAGATCATGGCAGTCAATGCCATTGGTCGTGGTTTTGCAACAATTTCAGAAACGATTTTCGAAAATCGTTTTATGCATGTACCTGAGCTTTCACGTATGGGTGCCAACATTCAGGTCGATGGGCATGATGCGGTGGTCACAGGTGTGGAGAAACTGCAAGCTGCGCCTGTCATGGCAACGGATTTACGTGCCTCGTTTTCACTTGTTCTTGCTGCGCTGGTTGCTGAGGGTGAAACACTGGTTGATCGTATATACCATATTGATCGTGGCTACGAACGTGTGGAAGAAAAATTGCAAAGTTTAGGGGCGCAGATTAAGCGGGTAAAAGCATGAATGACTTAAGAAACGATGATCCGAATTTTGATGTGATGGGTAATTTTGATCATGGTTTAACTTTAGCACTCAGTAAAGGTCGTATTTTAAAGGAAACCTTGCCACTGCTGGAAAATGCAGGCATCAATTTACTTGAAGACCCAGATAAATCACGTAAGTTAATTTTTCCAACCACACATAAAAAAGTACGCATCCTGATTTTGCGGGCTTCTGATGTGCCAACCTATGTAGAGAATGGTGCGGCAGATTTTGGTGTGGCAGGTAAAGATGTGCTGATGGAGCATGGTGCCCAGCATGTTTACGAACTGCTTGACCTGAAAATTGCCAATTGTAAGCTAATGACTGCGGGTAAAGTTGGCATGGAGCGTCCCAAAGGGCGTTTAAAGATTGCTACCAAGTATGTCAATTTAACCCGACAATATTATGCAAGCCTGGGTGAGCAGGTTGATGTGATTAAACTGTATGGTTCAATGGAGCTTGCACCTTTGGTTGGTTTGGGTGACTACATTGTTGATGTGGTGGATACAGGCAATACCTTGCGTGCCAATGGTCTGGAACCTTTGGAAGAAATTTGCAAAGTGTCTTCACGTTTAATTGTCAATAAAGCCAGCTTTAAACGTAAACAGGCTTTGTTAAATCCAATCCTGACCCAGCTTGAACAGGCCATTAAGAATCGTTAGTTGATAAATAGCTTAAATTTTGGAGGTCAACTTAGGTTGGCCTTTTTACATTCTTTTAAGAATAAGCAGGAACTGAGTGTCGATCGAAGAACTCTTTCTTTGTGATTGATTTTTTAGGCTGATATTGCATCCACAAGGACGATGAAAAAGAGTAAACTTAGCGTTCTCTTTTTTATCTTGTGGGTAAATTGATGCGACGTTTATCGACTCAGGATCAGAATTTTAAACAGGTATTTGCTGAGCTTTTAGCATTTGAAACTGTCAATGATCCTCAACTCGTACAGACTGTAGACCAGATCATTGCTGATGTCCGCCAGCATGGTGATGAGCATGTACTTAAACTCACCCAACAGTTCGATCGACATCCAGCGCATCAATTCTCCGATTTAGAACTCAGCCAGCAACAGCTTAAAACCGCATTTGAGGGTTTAAGTGCTGAAATTCGTGAAGCTCTAGAACTTGCGGCACAGCGTATTCGTTCATTTCACCAAGCCCAAAAACAGGAAGGCTGGACCTATGTGGATGAGCTAGGCAATACACTGGGGCAGAAAGTTACGCCTCTTGATCGGGTTGGGATTTATGTACCAGGTGGTTTGGCATCTTATCCATCTTCTGTGTTGATGAATGCGCTACCTGCCCATGTGGCGGGCGTGCCTGAAATTATTATGGTGGTGCCTGCACCGAATGGTGAGCTCAACCCATTGGTCTTGGCTGCGGCATATCTAGCTGGCGTTAGCCGAGTATTTACTATTGGTGGTGCACAGGCAGTTGCTGCATTGGCCTACGGAACCCAAACCGTTCCAGCCGTGGATAAAATTACGGGACCAGGGAACCGCTTTGTTGCTGCGGCAAAACGGGCCGTGTTTGGTCAGGTGGGCATTGATATGATTGCTGGACCTTCAGAAATTCTGGTCTATGCCGAAGGCAAAAATAATGCAGAATGGCTGGCGATGGATGTACTGTCTCAGGCAGAACATGACACGGTTGCTCAAGCCATTTTCATTACACCCGATGAGGCACTTTTAAATGCCGTGGGTGCAGCCATTGAAAAGCATCTTGCTGAATTACCAAAAGCCGAAATCGCCCGTACTTCAATTCAAAACCGTGGTGCACTGGTTCTGGTTAAAGACCGTGCAGAAGCGATAGAGCTGATCAATCAGGTTGCGCCTGAGCATTTGGAACTGTGTCTGGATGACGCTGAATTGATGAGTCAAGATATTCGTCATGCAGGTGCAATCTTTATGGGACGTTATACCCCAGAAGCGATTGGCGATTATTGTGCAGGGCCAAACCACGTCTTGCCAACCTCAGGTACAGCACGTTTTTCATCGCCACTGGGTGTTTATGATTTTCAGAAACGTTCAAGCCTGATCATGTGCTCACAGGATGGTGTTAAAACGCTGGCAAAAACAGCCGATGTGCTTGCGGTGCAAGAAAACCTTGATGCCCATGCACGTTCAGCACGTTATCGTTATATTGATTAAATTTATGATGTAGGGGCGTATTGTATACGTCCATTGAGATAAAAAATGACGTTTACAACACAACAAATGCGTTTTTGGAGTCCAGAAGTTCGCGAGTTAGAGCCTTATGTTCCTGGGGAACAGCCTAAAATTCAGAACTTACTCAAACTTAATACCAATGAAAACCCATATCCACCTTCACCCAAAGTAGTGGAAGCAGTGCAGACGGTTTTGGCAAATCAGGCTGATGCCTTGCGTTTATACCCTGACCCTGATGCAACCGCCTTAAAGCAAGCGATTGCCAATCAGCAAAAAGTTGAACTTGATCAGGTTTTTGTGGGTAATGGTTCAGATGAAGTTCTAGCCCATATTTTTAAGGCATTCTTTATCCAGAATGAGCCTGTGCTTTATCCTGACATTACCTATAGCTTTTATCCAGTTTATAGTCAGTTCTTTGCAATTCAGACCAAGCAGATACCTTTGAATGAAAATTTTGAAATTGATGTTTCAGATTATCAGCAGGAAAATGGTGGCATTATTATTACTAATCCTAATGCGCCAACCAGTATTGCATTGGGTTTGCAACAAATTGAACAAATTTTGCAGGCTAATCCAGATCGTGTGGTTGTCATTGATGAAGCCTATGTAGATTTTGGTGCTGAATCAGCAGTTCAGCTTGTGAATCAATATGAGAATCTGGTGGTTTGTCAAACAACCTCCAAGTCACGTTCACTTGCGGGTTTACGGGTGGGCTTTGCCATTGCACAAAGCCATTTGATTGCCGCACTTGAAGCAGTCAAAAATAGTTTTAACTCCTACCCAATGGACCGATTTGCGATTGCAGCGGCAGTAGCTTCATTTGAAGATCAAGTTTATTTTGAAGCACAATGTGCAAAAGTGATAGAAAGCCGTGAAAAACTGGTGGGTGATTTGACTGCTTTAGGTTTTAAGGTATTGCCATCAAAAGCTAATTTTATTTTTACCACTCATCCACAATATGAAGCCGCCAAGCTTGCACAGCAACTCCGTGAGCAGGGCATTATCGTCCGTTATTTCAATAAACCAAGAATTGATCAATTCTTGCGAATTACGATTGGCACAGATGAACAAAATCAGCGTTTAGTTGATACACTTAAAATGCAAATTTTGTAATAGCCATACTGGTTTAATCGTCAGATTTCTGCCATGTGTTGAGCAAATTAAGCATGGCAGAAATCTTATCAAAACATTCCTGATATTCTGCCTCAGCATCAGAAGCGATGGTAATGCCACCACCTGCCCAGACCGATAATTGATCCTGATACTTTTGAATGCTACGAATCAGGATATTCCAGCGTCCAGTACCATCAAAATTGAAGTAACCCAAACTGCCACAATAGGCGCCTCTTGGTGCCCGCTCAAGCTCCTCAATAATCTGCATGGCACGAATTTTGGGTGCGCCTGTAATTGAACCACCAGGTAGGGCAGACAATAGCATCTGCATTGGATTGACATCTTGCTTTAAAGTTGCCGTGATTTCACTGATCATGTGATGCACTTGATTGAAACTTTCAATTTCAAAAAGTTTGGTGGTCTTTACTGAACCCGTTTCAGCATAAACACTGAGGTCATTACGCAACAGGTCCACAATCATGACATTTTCAGCCTGATCTTTTTCAGAGTTGCTGAGTTTAGCTTTGGAAGCTTGATCCTGTTTGGGATCATCAAAGCGTGGCATGGTTCCCTTAATTGGTCGGGTCTTGATTTTTCTCTCATGCTGAAATTCGATAAATAATTCAGGTGAACAACTGAGTAGCTCAAAATCATCAAGCTTTAAATAACCTGCATACGGTGCATGGGTCAATTGCCATAATTCTTCAGCTTTACTTAATAGTGTACCTTGTGCTGTTGCCTTAAATTCTTGTGTTAAATTGATTTGATAACAATCACCTGCCTTGATGTACTCCTGAACCTGATTGAATGCGTCAAAATATTGTTCTTTTGACCAACGCGAAGCGCACTTTTTTAAGAGTTGAAGTGTGGCTAATTCATTTTCTTGGGCTTGGTTTAGACGTCTGGAAATGCTTTTATAAATATTCTGCGCTTGTTCCTCATCACTATAAAAATACCATGCGCCATCCTGAAACTTTAAAAAAGTAGAATATTCACCTAGAAAAAAGCTGGGTTGTGGATGACTAAAAACATCAATAAATTGATCTGCACTATAGTCATAGCTAAAGAAGCCAATATAACCACCATTAAAAGAAATGTCGTGCTCTGGGGATTCTTGTGAATGATTAAAATTTGAAAATTCAATCACTGATGTGACATCTTGATTTATTTGATATTGATTAAATTCAATTTGATGAAACTGTGTCAGCGTTGACTGCTGAAATTTTAAAAAAGCTTTGGGCAGGAATGCAATAATGGGAAAATTTTGATCATGGAGATAGACCAAGCCAGTTAAATCCTGAAGCTGGAGCAAAAGTGCAGATACGGCATTATTTTGTATGTTTAACTTTTGCAAAAACTGGGACATAAAAAGAAATACATTGGCATACACAAGGATATGCTAGTGTACTACACTCTAAAATAGAATAAACATTTTGGGTATTAGGGCAGCAAAATGGCAGTCATTCAACAACAACCATATATCAGTGAACAGGAATACCTTGAGGGCGAATTATTGACTGATATCAAACATGAATATATCGATGGCGAAGTTTACGCAATGGCGGGCGCACATCGGAACCATGTTCGTTTAGCAGATAATATGTTGGGGTTATTATTGGGTCACCTCAAAGGTAAACCATGCCAACCTTTTGGTTCAGATATGAAACTCAAAGTCGGAAAAAACTACTTTTATCCTGATGCAATCATTGATTGCAGTGAAGATGAACAGGATTATTATACCGAAAACCCAACCCTCATTGTTGAGGTGCTCTCAAAATCCACCCGCCAAAAAGACAAGACACTGAAACGTGATCTTTACCTTACTATTCCGACTTTACAGGAATATGTGTTGATCGAACAGGATTTTGTCGATGTGGAAATCCAGCGTCGTTCTAATGGCTGGCAGTCTCAACATTTTTATTTAGATGAAGATGTCCATTTTCAGTCGATTGATTTAACGGTTAAAGTCTCAGAAATCTATGATCGGGTAAAAAATGAAGATATGCAGCAATGGCTGGCGAAGCAAGCAGAAATTGCACAAGCTGAACAGGGCATAGCGCAATAAAATTAAGCTTATGGTCACTTGTAGAGAAAGTATGGCTTAGAAAGTGAATACTGAAAAACTTGATTTTGACAATTGTTATCAATTTTAAGTTAAAAAGAGATTTTGTTTACATTCTGAAAACGAAAATTCTGCCGATTCACAGACAGAAGTTCAAAATATTCAGGTTGATTTAAAAAGATTTTGTATAAAAATGATATTTATCTTTATGTTAAGAAATAAAAAGTCTATTGATTGCTATTAATCAGATCATGCCGTTTATCGGGTTATGAACAAAAAATGCTTAACAGGAGTTGAACATAAAATAACAAACAGATAATTTAGTACTTGCTAAGCGAACTACTCAAGGATTGGAAGTTCAAGTTGTCATTAAGAAAAAACGACCGTGAACAGTTTAGAGTAGTGAAAGTCAAAAAATAAATGCTCTTGGGAGAGTGCTCAATGAAAATGTTTACTAAACTAGCTTTAGTTTCTTCAATGGCGATTAGCGCAAATGCAATGGCTATGCAGTCAATGGATGATGCTGCACTAAGCGCTGCAACAGGTCAAGATGGGATTAATATCGGTATTGCTTTAGATTCTACTGGTATTTCTATCGATAAATTATACCTTCATGATAATGATGGTTTACAAACATCAACAAATATCACTGGTGCAACTGGCGTAGCGGGTGCAATTGCAATTGATGGTATTACGATCACTCAAACTGGTACAGGTAATTTACTTGATTTAGTGATTGATACTGATGCGGGTACATCTGGTGAAGCATTCCTTAACATCGCTGCAAGTGTTGGTGCAGTAGATATTAGTATTGGTTCAATTGGTGTTGCGCCATCAAACGGTGCTAGTTTGACTGATACTACAACGGCTGTTCGTGGTGTTACAGGAACACCAACTGAAATTCTAACAGGATTAGACCTATCTTTAGGTGCGATCACTGCAAATGTTCAATTGGGTGCTACGCCACAAGGTGCAATGATCAAGTTAGATTCTACTCTAGAAGGTGGTTTGACGATTTCTAACCTTGGTATTAATGATGCTGCTGGTGGTGGTCAAATCTACCTAAATAATATTTATGTTCGTGGTGACAATGCTACAGGTGATCTTGATATTGATACAGATATTTCTGTAACGAATGCGGGTCTTCGTATACAAAATAATAGTAATCAAGGTATGAATGTTTACTTAGAAGGTGTACGTTTAGGTAGCAGTACTGCAGCATCTATTGGTGATGTGGAAATCCAAGGTTTAAATGTTGGTCAGTCAACAATCACGATTTCTGGTCACTAATCAGTTTCCAAGCGAAAAAAGCGCATTTTGCGCTTTTTTTGTTTATTGTAAGAATCAAAATAGATATAGCTATATTGTATTTAAATAATGTTTTAGATACATAAAGGTCTCTTAATTAAAAAAAATATACATTTCGTCAAAAAAAATAAAAAAAAGCTGTATTTTTTCATAAAAAAAGGTATCTTCAACACACAAGGATGGGGTGTTTGCGGACACTAAAAATAATATGAATAAGGCAAGTGTTGCCAGGGTAAAAAAAGAGACTTATGTTAGAGATCGCTTTAGGCTCAGCATTGATGTATTACTTTTCAACGCAAGCCTTCGAAATAGAAAAAAAACCAGAGGGAACTGTGTATTACACAGAAACCCTAGACTCTCGTAACCCTTCATTCACCCGTAATCACCGTGAGGCAGTCACAATAAAACCCGCTGTGGAAGACCAGTTTCGGGGGATTGTGCGTCAAGCCTATGACTACAGTTGTGGTTCTGCTGCCTTGACGACTTTATTAAATGGTTATGGCGGACTTCGCTTGACTGAACAGCAAACCATGAGTGGTCTTTTACAGTACGGTGAATATCAGCGAATTATTGAGCGCCGTAGTTTTTCATTACTGGACATGAAACGTTTTGTCTCTGCATTGGGGATGAATAGTGGCGGTTATCGTGGAGAGTTCTCAGACCTTATCTCATTAAAACAACCTGCTATTATTCCAATTACTTATGCTGGTTTTAAACATTTCGTTGTATACAAGGCGTATAAAGACGGACGTGTATATATTGCAGATCCATCACTAGGTAATATCAGTTTTGATGAGATCCGTTTTAAAGAAATTTGGGATAACAATACATTATTCATTGTCGACATTCCTGAGCAATATCGAAAGAATCTGCTTGCTTTGCAGGATTCAGATATGCGTCATGTGGAAGATGCAACTGTAAACCGCTATGCACTTGCGGAAATCCAGTTTCCGACTCAAAAGTTTGAGCGTATGGCAGATAAAGCTTCAACTATGCGCCGTGTCCTTGATAATGACCCAAATTCATCAACCTATAATCAGCCGATTAACACTTTTATGCGCTTATATTACAAGCGGAAATAGTTTTAAGAATCAGCAAAAATTAATGTATTAATGGGATGTAAAGTAAAATGAAGAATACATGGATGAATATGAGTGTGTTGGCACTAAGTTTAAGTGCAATCACAACAACGCTTTATGCTGAAGAGCAGGCCTCAGCAGAAGCTGCTGTTGAAGAGCAAGCTCAGGTCGATGCTGCTGCCACATCGGAAACTGCTACAGTCAGTTCAACTCCTGGTGCTGCTGCCACATCGGAAACTGCTACAGTCAGTTCAACTCCTGGTGCGGCTGATACAGAGGCAAATCAGGCAGCCACTGCATTACAGAAAAAAGAGAGCGATGCAACTCAGGAGACCAACCTACAGGAAGTATTCACTTCAAATGAACGTCAATACTCATTAATCAAGAAAGGAATTTTTTCTTCTTATTACGATGTAGACTATACTTACTATCGCGATAGTCGTCTTGATTTGGCACTAAGTGACAGTAGTAGTGCATTGCAACGTTTGCGCGTAGAGGAAGATGCTAACCATACATTAACCAATACGTTTACAGTTCAATATGGTGTTCTGGATAATGTAACCTTATCTGCATCTTTACCATTCGTAGCCAAAACAGCTTTACTGCAAGATAAGACTGCCACAGGCTTGGGGGATGTCAATTTTGGTGCTCGCTGGGAGCCTTTTTCTTTAAAACAAGGTCGTCTGCCACTGATTCTATTTGGTAGTTTGTCAACAAAAACAGGCGATAGCCCTTACGATATTGGTATAGATGAATTATCTACTGGTAAAGGTTATTACTCGGTTGGTGCGGGTGCAAGTACACGTAAATATATTGATCCTGTTGTGTTGTTTACTTCAGTATCCGCAAGTTATGGTTTAAAGGAATCGGGGCTGAATCAGTTGCGTGGTAGCCGTATTTTGGAAAGCTTTGATCCAGGTTTGAGTGGCGGTTTTTCTTTTGGTTTTGCCTATTCGTTTAACTATGATGTGTCGCTCACCATGTCATATCAACAGAGTTTTAATACAGGCGCAAAATTCTATTTTAAAAATGATGAAAGTTATCAGTCTGCCGACCAAAGTAGTTCTATGCTGTCTTTTGCACTTGGGGTAAGGGTTTCACCTGAAACAATTGTAAATGGTACGGTTGGTATAGGATTAACTGAAGATGCACCAGATGTATCTTTGGGATTATCTTTCCCACTTGACATTATAGGCTTTGGCAAAAAAGTTCGTTAAGGAGATGTAATGGTGAAATACCTTAAATTATGTCCCTTAACCATCGCAGTTTTTCTTGCAGGTTTATCTAATCTTGCAAATGCACAATTGGGACAAGACTTATCAGTTGACATGCGTTCACTGTCACTAGGAAATGCTGTTACAGCGGATCCTCCAGGGATTAGTGCAGTTCACTTTAACCCAGCAGCACTTGCCAAGCTGGATGGCTTGCAAACCGATGTACAGGGCATTCTGGCAAACTTTGACATTAAACGGGATTATTCTGCACCAGCTCGCTATAATATTTTTGGTTATTCGGATGACCCAATTGTCTGTAATGATGGACCTGAGGTTGATGTAGGAATTTGTACCGATTTTAAAGGTACAGTCAGTGGGGATGTAGAATATGCCAGCCTTTATGTTCCAATTTTAAAGAAAATTGTGGATTTGGGGCCAGGTTTTCCAGTTGCCGCGCCAACAGCAGGGATTTCTTATAAGCCGCCAGGTTCAAAGATCACTTATGCAACATCGATCTATGCGCCTTTAGTTGCTGGTTTTGGTGCTGAAGATGGAAACCCAAGTAATTATATGGGGCAGCAGGTTGCCTTAGAGCGTATTACCTATTTGTCGCCATCTTTAGGTTATCAGGTGAATGATAACCTATATCTTGGTGCTACATTTGCAATGTCGTACCAAGCCATTGCCATGAAAACAGATTTGCGTTTCCCCAATGAAATGATTGGTGTGCTACGCATGGTGGATGAAGTGGTGTGTGGACCATTTAAAGAAAATGGCGAAATTATTACAAACCTGCTGCTTTTTGGTATGTGTAATGCAAAAGAGGGCATGAACCCTTTTAGCAAGGTCGGGTCGATGGATGTGGCTCTGGAACAGTCATTAAGTCCAAGTTATAATCTGGGTTTGCTTTGGGAACCAACTGATGATTTTAGCTTTGGGATGGTGTACCAGAGTGAAGCCAAAATGCGTCTGCATGGCAAATACCTGATTAATGTTGCTGAAGCACCGCAACAGTTGATTGCAGGTTTAAACTCATCAGCAACAGGGCAGATTCTTGCAGCAATTCTTGGTTTTCCAAGCTTTGCGCCAGCGGTAGAGTCTGGTTTAGTGGCAATGGATTTTAAATATCCTCAGCATTTCAAAGCAGGGATAAAGTACAAAATATTTCCAGATTTACAAGTGAATTTTGACTTGGGCTGGGCTGACTTCTCAGCATGGGATAAGTTCAAGTTTGAATTTGACCGTCAAATTTCATTGCTAAAAGTTGCGAAACTGCTATCAAATGATGTAACTGACCGTTCATTATCCTTACCATTAAATTTCCAGTCTTCTTGGAGTTGGGGACTAGGTATTGAATATTCGGCAACGGATCGTTTGAAACTGCGTATGGGCTATGAACCGCGTACCAGCTCCATTCCTGATGATAAGCGTAATACCATGGTACCTATTAATAACGCACAGTTATTTGGTTTAGGTGTAGGTTATCGTTTTGATCAGGATACCGATTTAGACTTGACAGTGGGTTTTTTACGCAGTCGGGATGATATTCCAGCGGGTACCAGTAGCCTTTCAAATAAAAAAGGGGTAGATAATCTATTATTAAACCCTTATGCAGGCTTGGATGTTAAAACCAATACCAAAGTGACGCTGCTTGGTATTAACTATAGAACTAAATGGTAATGCAAAAAAAATGGATTCAACAACCGAGATTCATTATCTCACTACTTGGTTTGATACTAACGGGTAGTACGGTTGCATATGCAGAGGGTTTTTATACGATCATTGGCCCAGATGGTCGCCCAATGATTGTGCCGAAGAAAGTGGATACCCAGAAAAATGAACCCACATCACATGATCGTGCTGTAGGTGGCAATGCATTAAAACAGGCCAGTACTGAACGAGTTGAAAAACAGATAGCAGTTCCATCTATCGTACAGAAAAATCCTGTTATGGCCGCCAACCCACCCCAGGAAATGGTCAAACAAGCTGTTGAGAGCTCTAAAAACATTCAACAACCATCTCTTCAATTGCAAAAAATTGAGGATGTGAAAAAGCTGGATGAAAGGGCAATACAACAAGCGCAATCAACCATAAAGCAGGCTTCATCGGAGCTACAATCCTCCACTGACTCTATTGCGAAAACCCCGATAAATGCTTTTAATCAGGTTGATGGAGTTGAATACGTTAATAGTGAATATCTGGAAGATCAGGAATTTAATCTGGATGGAAAAAAACGTTTTTATACCATGCCTGATGGTACAGGACGTTTGGAAACTATTGAACGTAAAAAGGGTGTGAGTCGTTCCGTTCTGGATAAATTTATGAACCGTTCACAGCAACTAAATACACCAATTGTTTTGGCAGCAAGTTATGTTCGGTTATCTGCCCAGGATTTATCATCCGCATTTGAAAATGATCGTTGTTTTTTGCAAGGCTATACCAAGTCAATTAAAACTTTAACCCCACAAAAAGAAGTTGGACTTTGGCCTCGTAAACCATTAAAAGAAAAGTTTGAATATGAGTTGGTAAAGCTAGATTCTGCTATTCAATATATACAAGTTGACTCTTATGCTTCTAGTAATGAGAAGCCTGTTTATTATTGGCCTTTAGTTGTTTTTTTAGATGAGAAAGGCTGTATTCAAGAGGGAGTCAGTGGCTTTAAAAACAATTCAGTATCAGCAACATTATTGCAACATGCTGCAATTCAGGGTGTGATAAAAGTACCAGCCCAAGCACATTATATAATGATGACTCCTCTTGCTTCTGCTGTGGATGTTGCTGAACAGAAACTATCAAATCAAGGACAGATTAAAATTTTTGCATTACAGTAATGCATGAACAGGATGATTGAAGTATGAATAAGAAAATTTTATTGCCCTTTGCATTTTCTACGCTTGCAGTTTTGATGCATGGTTGTGGAGGTGAAAGTGCAAAAATTAATGAGGATCCCACAAAAGGGGTTACTGTTACAAAAAATGCTGGCTGTGATGTAACAGCAGATGACTGTTTGCAATTTGCGCTGGATTATCCTGTTGCTGGCCTAAATTTTGATTGTAGTAGTGATAAAATTAATCATTTCGCAACTAAACTAGATAGTAATATTGTAACGGGCGCCTGTAAACTAGGAGATGAGGTTAGTTTCTATATTCAAGGTGAGTCGAGTACTCGAAAAATTAGCTTGGGAACTGTTAAGCTGGATAATATTTCTAAATTAAAACTAGCAACACCACCGCGTATTCGTCTCGTTGATATGGCAACTGCTTTAACAAATAAATCAGCAGCTTCATTAAATCAAAATGATGAAACGGTGCGTACAACAATGGCTTTGGTTAAAATTTTACAAAGCATTGGCCTGGAACGTACAGATAATGTAATTGGTGATATACAGCCAACTGAACTTACAATAGAGAAAAAAGATAAATTAGCTGGGATCAGTAAAGATATAGGCTCATCAGAAATTATGAGTGGTGAGTATGTTGAGGTTTTAAAGCCTTGGATTGATGTCACTCAGATTTCGAATGATCAGGCTTTTTCAATGGTGACGCAGCTATTGAATTTAACCAATACAGGAGTATGGCAATCTGATTTGCCTATCTTTAAGGCGGGAAGTACAACAGGTAGCTCAACAACTACAGAGGCAGTTCGCCCTGATGGTTTCTTTGGCTGTAATAAAACTGACTGTATTAAGTCAGATAGCAGCTTACTCCATTCCATGGGGAGATTTTTCTTGCTATCGGATCGTCAGGGATACACTTTAGGATATGGACAACAATGGCGAGGTAAACCACTTATAGAAAATGAACTAGTTGCCCCTCCAGTAGTTCTAATAAGTAAGGTTAAACCATTTAGAATACAGGTCAATGCGCAAAATACCTGGCTTAATCCTATCAGTCGGGAAGTTGAGGGTAACAGACCTCTACGTTTAAGTTTAAATGTAAATAGCGCAGAAGATTTATTAATAAAACAGGGTAAACTGCTTAATGGCTCTGTTATAGTTGGTACAGAAGCATTATATAAGCAAACACTTAAGTTAAAAGAAAATGAGGTTGTGGATAAAAAATATTTAGGATTATGGGAGCAAAATATTGATGGAACAGCTTATAATGGAACAATTGACATTATAAAAGCAAATCCATCGAGCTACTTGGCTAAGGATATTTTTAGAACGGAAGCGAATGTTAAATCAGGGCAAAACTATATTTTCCCATTATATGCGACATTAACTTTTAAATTCTCTGATGCGACAGTTACGCCAAAAGAAGTCGATATTGGAATTATGATTGATGAATATGGAGATATTCGTACAGATATCAAGAAAGACGCAACAGCAACAGATATGTCAGGAAACTGTGCCAAGACACAAAATGTTAATGATAATGGTACAATAACTGATGAATATGGTGAAACTCAATATCGTATTGGAACAACAGGGGCCACATTGTTTTCCACCAATGACAAATCTATTACTGTACGTATGATTTTATCAAATCCAAAATTTGCATCTGTAGATGGTGCAATGTTTGGACTGAATATTGGTTCTGATTATTCTGGGGCAAAAATTAATATCCATAATTTGTTGGCGGGGCAGATTACTGGTATTAATTTAACAGACTTTTCCAATAATACAGTGGGTTGGTCTAATGACTATGCTTCTTACCAGTTGGTATATAATAGTACATACGATAAATTGTCGACAGAAGATAAAAATAAATATGTTGCCCCAACAGAAGAGGAACGTGAACTTGCAAAACGTTATTCAGGTACAGTGAGTATTAAAATTGCAGATCAAAATATTCCTGCATGTAAGGCAATTAAGATAAAATCTTAATCTATTGTAAAATAAAGAAAGACCGCAAAGAGGTCTTTCTTTATTTTAACCCGTATGATCTAAACGCGTGCCTAGTGTTTCTAAATGACTTGGAAATATTCCTTGTTGACGATCTGAAAAATAATGTCTCAAGGTGTGTTCTACGCTCGGAAAGGCAAGTTCAGTCCAGGGAATTTCATGTTCTTCAAACAGGCGACATTCAAGACTTTCTTCACCAGCACCAAATAAGCCCTGTTTCAAGTGTGCTTTAAAAAGGACATAAATCTGTCCAATACGGGGAATATTGTACATACAATAAAGTTGCTCAATATCAACCTCTGCCTCTGCTTCTTCGCGGGTTTCACGCGCCGCACCCTGTTCCATGGTTTCAAACAGTTCCATATAACCCGCTGGTAAGGTCCATAAACCATAGCGAGGTTCAATTGCTCGGCGACACAGTAATACTTTATCTTCCCATATCGCTAATGCACCACAGATCACTTTGGGATTTTCATAATGAATATTGCCGCAATTTGTGCAAACCAAACGTGATTTATGATCACCTAGTGGAATTTTTGCTTCAGTTTGATGTCCACACGCAACGCAAAAGCTCATAATTATCATCAGTCAAACAGATAACTCAGCATAACTGAATTTTAATCAGTTCGCATCATATCTATACCGACAACTCAAATTTCAGCTATGATGATTTATGAGCAACGTCAAAAGAAGAGATGAGTGATATGGAACAGCCATCGTTAATACAACTTCTAGAACAACGGCTGCGTTTTTCCAAACGAATTCAGCAGGCTGATGCAGCAGTCTTAATTGCAATTACGCAAGAGGTACACCCTAGAGTTTTATTAACACGCCGTTCTATGCAACTGTCACAACATGCAGGAGAGGTGTCTTTTCCTGGTGGCAAGCGTGATCCGAGTGATACCAGCAATATTGTGGTCGCATTGCGTGAAGCACAAGAAGAAACCGCATTGAATCCATTTGATGTCAAATTATTGGGTGATTTACCTGTCTTGCGTGCACGAAGTGGCTTATCTGTTAAACCGATTGTAGGTTTGATTCCCGCACAGGTGGAATTGATTGCACAACCCACCGAAATTGATCGTATTTTCTTTGCGCCATTGCAGCATTTAATAGAAGCGCCGCCTTTGCCTTATGAGGTTCGTTTGGCACGTCAATCACTTTATTTTCCAAGTATGCAGGTGGAAAGTGAAATTGTGTGGGGTTTAACGGCTCGAATGCTGATTTCTTTATTTCAGTATGGCTTGGGGTATCAAAAGCATTGGCCATTCTTGGTGAATCCACCACATTTTGGATTATCCAAGTTTTAAAGCGTATGTGTAGAAGTAGAGTTTTAAACATGATGTATAAATTTCAGGGATTGAGTCCTAAAGCATTATATGAGCCTTGGGATGGCTGGGTTGCGCCAACAGCAACAGTGATTGGCCAGGTTGAGCTGGGCCGTCAGGTCAGCATCTGGTTTGGGGCTGTGGTTCGTGCGGATAATTGTGTGATTCGAATTGGTAATTTTTCCAATATTCAGGAAAATGCAGTTTTGCATACCGATGCAGGCATTGAAATGCATATTGGTGAATATGTAACGGTTGGACATCAGGCAATGTTACATGGCTGTACGATTGGAGATAATTCTTTAATTGGTATCAATGCTGTGGTTCTGAATCATGCCGTGATTGGCAAAAATTGTATTATTGGAGCTAATGCCCTGATACCCGAGGGTAAGGTGATTCCAGACAATTCGGTAGTGATGGGATCACCTGGCAAGGTGGTGAAGACACTGGATGAACAGGGTGCTGCTCGATTAAAGCTAAGTGCATTACATTATGCAGAACATTATAAGAATTTTCTGGAACTGGAAGAATTTAGCTTTTAATGATTTGCTAGTTAAATCTCAATCTTGCCAAGTAGACACTTGGCTTTTTTGTATCTATAAAAAGTGAATAACTCGCTTGGCACGTTAGAGTGGAGTATGATACTCAGCGTTTTTTCTCTTTCTGGTACTCAGGGTTTTTGCATGAAATTGCTTGCACTGGAAACTGCCAATGAGCAGTGTTCTGTTTCATTGGTGGATGATATCCAAGAACTGTTTTTCCAACTGGATGAACAAACCAAGGCGCAAACGCAAACCATTTTGCCATTAACTGAACAGGCCTTGTTGCAAACCAAGACTCAACTTGCTGATTTAACTGCAATCGCCTTTAGTCGTGGCCCAGGTTCATTTAGTGGGGTACGCATCAATGCTGCCGTTGCACAGGCATTGGCCTGGTCGCATGACTTACCTGTAATCCCTGTATCCAGTTTGCAGGCCTTGGCTCAGGCAGCTTATCGTTTAACGGGTTTGCAGCAGGTTAGCGCTGTGTTGGATGCAAGAATGCAGGAAGTGTATATTGCCAACTTTCGTCTGGATCAATATGGCATTATGCAGGCCATAGATGAAGAAAGATTATTAAATTATGAACAGGCAGCCGAATATTGCCAGTTTACTGCGATCGGCTCGGGTTCAGGATTGATTAAGCCAGAGCAAATAGACTCATCCGAGGCTTCTACGCTCAAGATCATGGCGACTGCACAGGACATTGCAACCATAGCGCGTGTATATGCGGCACAACAACAATGGGTTGATGCTGAACATGCATTGCCTGTGTATTCGCGTGATGATGCGTGGAAGAAAATTCCAGAACAAGGCAAAGCAAATTAATACGAATTAAGGTTGAGTATGGATCTTTTATTGCTATTTAAAGCGGCGATTATGGGCTTGGTAGAGGGGATTACTGAATTTCTACCCATCTCAAGTACAGGACATTTAATTTTAGCAGGCCAACTGCTGGATTTCTGGACAGTTGAAAAGCGCGATATGTTCGCGGTTGCTGTGCAGATTGGTGCAATTGCCGCTGTGATCTATGAGTATTGGGGCAAGTTGTGGGGGGCTTTGATTGGTGCGTTCACAGGGCAGGAACAGGGCCGCCGTTTAAGCCTTAACCTGATTATTGCTTCAATTCCAATTGTGATCATTGGGTTGAGCTTTGGTGATGTGGTCAAAGCCTATTTATTTAATGCAATTACCGTTGCAATCGCATTGATTGTGGGTGGTTTTATTATTTTATGGGCGGAACGCCGCCCGCATCAAATTGTAACTCAGGAAGTGGATGATCTAAGCTTTAAGCAGGCAACCTTAATTGGTTTGATTCAGTGTCTTGCCTTGATTCCAGGCACTTCCCGTTCTGGTTCAACCATTATTGGTTCATTGTTCCTCGGCGTTTCACGTAAGGCTGCGGCTGAATTTTCATTCTTCCTGGGCATTCCTGTACTGATGGGCGCAGGTCTGCTAGATATGTACAAGATGCGTCATGAGTTGCATAGCAATGATATGGCAGTCTTGGCTGTTGGAATTATCGTAGCCTTTATTTCAGCGTTGATTGTGATCCGTGCCCTGATTCGTTATGTCTCCAAGCATGATTTTACCGCATTTGCCTACTACCGCATTGTATTTGGACTGTTCATCCTGGCAACTTGGTGGACAGGTTGGGTGCATTGGTAATGCAGATGATCTGTTGGTATCAAGCTGAATATCAACACCAATTTCAGCAACTGCAAACACGTTTGGCTGAATTGCATGTTCAGCTTGATGGGCAAGTGGTTGAGAAAATTAATGCACGTTTTTTACGCCTGAATCCAGACATGGCACTGGTGCTGGATGAGGATGGTTTAAGTCTTGCCGCCAACGGCATGAAAATGCAGCCTGACTGGTGTGCTGAAATACCACGATTAAAGCGAGCCAGTTTAAAATCTGAGATGATTGCCAGAGCGTGTCAGCTTGGAGAGAAGCCAACACTGGTTGATGCGACCGCAGGTCTGGGACATGACAGTTTGCTGATGGCCTATCTAGGGGCGGATGTCTGTCTGGTTGAACGGCATCCGATCCTGTTTGTGTTGTTGGAATATACCAAGGCACAGGCTGAAAAGGATCCATTTTTACAGACTTTTGTGTCACGGATTCAGTTGGTTTTTGCAGACTCCAATGTATATTTACAGCAATTAGCCCAGCAGAATCAGCAGGTGGATGTGGTGTATCTGGACCCGATGTTTCCACAGCGTGACCAGAACCAGCAGGCGATAAAAAAGCAGGCGCAGGTTAAGAAACAAATGCAGTTATTGCACCTGTTGTTGCCTGAAAATGGCGAGATGGATTTGGGTGATCAATTACTCGATTTTGCAAGGAAAATTGCCAAACGTGTGGTGGTCAAGCGTCCACGTCATGCCATTTATCTGGCAGATCAAACACCTGATCATCAATGGCTGGGAGATGCCTGCCGTTTTGATGCATATTTTGCCAAAGTTTAAGTTCAAATCCTCATCGGATTCAGTTGATTGTTTGGCTTGCGTCAATGCACAGTAAAGATTTGTGATATAGTGCAAAAGCATGATTGCTAAAAAATTCTTGTCACGCTTACACTAGAGCTGTGCATCACACTTTTTGAAAAAGTAGATTTTCAGTTTAGTCTTGAAAAGAGAAATACCCAAAGAATTTTATGATAGACCTCAAGCCCTCCATTAATATCTGGCACGATTTTAAAAGTAACCAAATTGCTGGAATGTGGCTGTTTCTGGGGTCACGCCGTTCCTTGCAGATTGTGCATCCCTCCATCACCCAACTGATTCTGTGGGGAATTCTGGGTGGATGTACCAACTCGCTTTATGGCTGGCTGGTTGCTGGGCAAATGGGGGACTTTAATCCACAGGGGTTGATTGGATATGCACTGTGGCCATTTATTGCCTTAATTGTCGGTATTTTCCTTTCCCAGCGCATGAACCAGCCTCGCCTGATGCTGGTGCCTGCATTGCTGTGGTTGGTGCTTGATACCAATATCCTCTTGTTACAATGCCTGATTCAGTATCTTGGATCAAACGGTTACCTGAACTTTATCCCTGACAGTATTTATAATGGTTTTTTACCCCCATTTTTTGTTGGCTTGTTTGTCTGGCAGAGTCTGGCAGTCATCTGGGTTTTTTCCCGTGCATTAAAATGGCCGTGGTGGGAGCGTGTGCTGGTGATTGTGGCAACCATTGCCACAATGGTGGTATGGCAATTATCTGTTAAGGACCAGCCAGTCTGGAAAGTGGAGCAAACACCGCCAAGTTTCAGTGAAGAGGCATTTTATGCGCAGGGCCATTTGCTTGAGACGGCACTGGAACAGATACAATATGGCGATATCGCCCAAAGCCACTGGTATTTTATGGGCGTGGCGGGAGATAGTTATGCTGATGTGTTCAAGTCGGAAATTGAACGGATAAAAGAGCAGTTTGATACCCGTTTTGGAACCTTTGGCCGTTCGCTGATGTTGATCAATAACCCTGCCACACGTCTGGAGGTGCCAATTGCCTCTAAAACCAGTATGGAACTGGCTTTGCGCCGTATTGGCCAGCAAATGAACCGTGATAGTGATGTGCTATTCCTGTATATGACTTCACACGGCGAACGGAATCATTTTGAAATTGAAAATGCGCCGCTAGAGCTTGGGCAGGTTGACCCGAAATGGCTGCGTGAAACACTGGATAAGTCTGGAATTCGCTGGCGTGTGATCGTGATTTCGGCCTGTTATTCGGGCAGCTTTATTCCTGCCTTGCAGTCACCTGAAACATTGATCATTACCGCATCAGCAGCAGATAAAACCTCATTTGGCTGTAATAGTGAGGCCGACTATACCTATTTTGGTCGGGCATTTTTTGATCTGGCAATGCGTGAGCAGTCTTCAATCAAGCAGGCATTTGAGCAGGCCAGACAAACAGTGACCAAATGGGAAACTGCGCAGGGCTTTGAACCATCAGAACCGCAATGGTCAATTGGGCGTAATATGGAATTAATGCTGCCACAACTGGAGCCTTATTTGTTCCCTACACAAAATATGACAACAACAGATACTACAAAAACACAGGATAACAAACATGCAACTACTGCAAAAAAATCGTTGTTTTGAGGGTGAGCAACGGATTTACCAGATTGATTCCCAGCATCTCAAAGGGCTGAGCAAGGTTGGGGTTTATCTGCCACCAGCCGCTTTAGAGGGTAAGCCATGTTCAGTATTATTCTATCTTGCTGGCTTGACCTGTACTGAAGAGACCTTTGCAATCAAGGCACATGCACAACGTATGGCTGCACGTTTAAGCCTGATTTTAATTACACCAGATACCTCACCGCGTGGAGAGGATGTGGCGCAAGGAGATCATTGGGACATTGGGCAGGGTGCAGGTTTCTACATGAATGCGATACAGCAACCGTGGGCTGAACATTATCAAATGGAATCCTATATTGTTGATGAGTTGTATGCGCACATATTGCAGGAGTTTCCAGTGATTGAAAATCAAGTTGGAATCTTTGGTCATTCAATGGGTGGGCATGGTGCATTGACGCTGGCATTTAAATATCCTGAGCAATTTAAGTCGGTTTCAGCCTTTGCGCCCATTTGTGCACCAAGTCTCTGCCCTTGGGGAGAAAAGGCATTTAGCCAATATTTAGGTACTGATCAACAACAGTGGTTAGCACACGATGCGACTGCTTTGGTCCAGCAAAAGGGTGGAGTTTTTGAGGAAATCCTGATTGATCAGGGACTGGATGACCAGTTCTATGCGCAGTTGAATCCTGAGAAATTTAAGCAGGCCTGTCTCGATGCTGGTCAGCCTCTCACCCTACGCCTGCACAAAGGTTATGATCATGGCTATTACTTTATTCAAAGTTTTATTGATGACCACCTACAGTTTCATGCCATTCAGTTAGAAAAGGCATTAAGCTAAATACTGGAAGTTCATATGAGCTTCTTTAAATGATGTTGCCATTCAACTAAAAATTCTTGTTGAGCCATACGGTTTAAATGAGCAAGTACCACCTGCTCCAAATGGGCAACATCTTCCTGCTGGTTTTTAATTGTAAATGAAAATAGTTCTCATGAAACGGGCTGTTGCAAGTTTGCAATGCCAGCAGGCTAACTACAGACGGAAGTGTTATGAATTTGCTATAATTTACCCATCATTTTCTCAGTATTCGTCAGGTTATCCATGTCCAAGCCCTATTTAATTGCACCGTCAATTTTATCTGCTGATTTTGCACGTTTGGGTGAAGAGGTGGAAAAAGTGTTGGCGGCAGGCGCAGATGTTGTGCATTTTGATGTGATGGATAACCACTATGTACCGAACCTGACCTTTGGTGCGGGTATATGCAAGGCACTGAAAAACTATGGTATCAAGGCACCGATTGACGTGCATTTGATGGTTTCGCCTGTGGACCGTATGATTGGCGATTTTCTGGAGGCAGGTGCCGACATTATTACCTTTCACCCAGAAGCATCAGACCATATTGATCGCTCGCTACAATTGATCAAATCGGGTGGAGCAAAAGCTGGCTTGGTATTTAACCCAGCCACGCCGTTGCACTATCTGGATTATGTGCTTGATAAAGTGGATCAAATCCTGTTGATGAGTGTAAACCCTGGCTTTGGTGGACAGAAATTCATTCCAATGACTTTGGAAAAATTACGTCAGGCACGTCAGATTATTGATGCCAGCGGTCGTGATATTCGTCTGGAAGTGGACGGTGGGGTTGGTCCAGCAAATATTGCTGAGATTGCAGCAGCGGGTGCGGATATGTTTGTGGCTGGCTCAGCGATTTTTGGTCAACCAGATTATAAAACAGTGATTGATCAGATGCGGGCGGAGTTGGCAAAAGTGAATCAGGTAGAGATTTAAGATGTGGATAACTTTGTTTATAACTGGGTGGATAACCGTGTTGATAAGCAAGTGGATAAACTGTTGTTAAAATAAACAAAGTGATTTCAGTTGTTTATATTCACAGCAAAATAATGGAAAAAGGACAAATATCTGTCCTTTTTTATGCGCCAACTTATTTATTTTGCTTTATTTTTATCCATTTTTTATTTGTTTGGAAATTAAATGATAAATCAGCAGGTTTCTTTAAACTGACTCTAAATGATCAGAATTGAAACATGAAGCTGATTGTGTATAAGTATGAAAGAAATTATGCTAAGTATATTGACTTAGTTTGATCATTGAAACAGGGAATCTAACGTGCAACTGCGCCAAAAATACAAACATCTGTGGTTTGTATTCCTGATGATATTCTTCATCGGGGGGAGTGGTGTGGCTGTTGCAGCAGTTCAGGCAATTCAATCTCCTCAAAAATCTTATGCAACCGCTCAAACAATGCCTTGCCATGAGCAACCTATGCTGGATCAACCTCATCATATGTCTGGGTCGCATGTTGATACGACCAGTTTGACAAAATGTCATGATGGAAAAAATGCATAGTGATCAGCATTGTCAGGACTGCAATAGTCCCTCACATTGTCAGGCAGTCAATCTTGCACTTGATCAGCAGGCACCCAGTTTATCCTCCTCACCTTTTTTAGAGCCTAATTCCTATCAACATACCGATTATCAGGCTCGACATCTTGCTGGCTATTGGCAGGAAATTTTACGCCCTCCTAGAACCTGATCTATTAAATTCCGTTGAAATTCCTCTCTTTTAAAGAGGGGCTAGCCGATATTTAACAGATTGGGATTATTTTATGTCTTCAAAATTATATGCTGGCGTTGTTGCCAGTTTGAGCCTATTGCTTGCCCCTGATAGTTGGGCTGCAATCAAGGAATATCACCTGAATATCAGTCAGGGCATGGTCAACTTAACAGGGAAACCTGTTAAACGAATGACAGTTAATGGCAAGTTTATTGCTCCGCTTCTGGAGTTTGAAGAGGGTGACGAGGCGGTCATCCATGTGCATAACCAACTCAAGGATCAGGACACCTCCCTGCATTGGCATGGGCTGTTGTTACCTGGATTGATGGATGGTGTACCTGGTTTTAATGGCTTTCAGGGTATTCAGCCAAAGGGTGATTTTACCTATCGTTTCAAGGTGCGCCAAAACGGAACTTACTGGTATCACGCCCATAGTAAAGGGCAGGAACAGGACGGTTTATATGGTCCGCTGGTGATTTATCCAAAAGGAAAACAGCCTGTTGCCACACATGAAAAAGCTGAACGTGATTATGTGGTGATGCTGTCGGATTTTCATGAATCCGATAGTGCCCAGATCATGGCAAACCTGAAAAAGTCCGCCGAGTATTATCAGAATCAGCGTGAAACAGTAGGCGATGTCTGGAAACAGGTCAAACAGCAAGGTTTAAAGGCAAGCTGGCAAGACCGTGCAATGTGGAACCAGATGCGGATGCTTAAAACCGATTTGTCTGATGTTACGGGTTATAGCTTTTTAGTCAATGGTCAGACACCAGAGCAGAACTGGACAGGTACATTTAAAACAGGTGAGAAAGTCCGCCTGCGTTTTATCAATGCTTCAGCCATGTCTTTTTTTGATGTACGTATTCCAGATTTAAAAATGACGGTGCTGAGTGCTGATGGTCAGCCTGTGCAACCTGTACCAGTGGATGAATTTCGGATTGGTGCGGCAGAAACCTATGATGTGATAGTGGAGCCAATGCGGGCATATTATCAACTTCAGGCAGAGTCCATAGACCGTGCTGGTTTTGCGATTGCATCACTGCAAAAGGAAATGTTTCCAAAACAGCAAAAGCTTGAAATGCCGAAAGCCCGTCCGCGTGCACTATTGACCATGGATGATATGGGACATGGACAAATGGATATGGGCAAAATGGATCATGGCTCACATCAGCAAATGAACATGCAACATCATTCACATGACCAGATGCAGATGTCAGCATCGGCAATGTCTGAGCATAGCCAGCATCAAACTATGGCATCTTTTGAAAAAGATCAGCCTGATACTGTACAGGGCTGGGCCAATGCCTCCACACCAGCAGGACATAAAGCGTTGCAGTATGCCGATCTGAAATCATTAACGCCCCAACTTGATACCCGTGCTGCTGAAAGAGAGTTGGTGATCCGTTTAGGGGGCACCATGGAGCGCTATATCTGGACGATTGATGGCAAGAAGTTCAGTGACAAGGACTTTGAGCCCTTAACGGTGCGCTTTGGTGAGCGTATCCGCCTGAAATTTGTCAATAACAGCATGATGGCGCATCCGATGCATCTGCATGGCATGTTTATGCAACTGGAAAATGGCCAGTCTGCACAGGACATACCAAACAAGCACACTATAATTGTACCACCAGGCAAAACAGTGACTGCGATGCTGACTGCGGATGAGGTGGGTGAATGGGCAATTCATTGCCACCTGCTATACCACATGAGTGCAGGCATGATGAGCAAGCTGATCGTAGCAAATGTTGATGGCTCGAAAGCGCCGATTAAAAATAACGTACCTGTCCAGTCAGCTCAGGGAGAAAGCCATGCACATCATTAAGCTAACCCCTGAAATGAAACCCCATGTAACCTTATTGCTGATGGGTGGAATGATGTGCTGCCTGAGTGCCGTGACTTATGCAGATGAAGAACATAATCACATGACAGATGAACAACCCGTTATGCAAATGGATGCATCATCAGCGATGCAGCATCATCAACATCAAAGTGTTCCTGTAAGGGCAGAGCTTGACCATACACCGCATAATCATCACCGTGAACATGGTGGGCAGATGTATCAGGCCACCAGTCTGGAGAATGCGTGGACAGTGGATGATCATGGTCAGGGCAGTGCCAGCAGTAAACTGAAAACTTGGATAGGCACAGATGAAAACAAGATTTTCATCAAGGCGCATGTGGAAAAGGCAGAATCCCAGCAGACAAAAACCGATGCAATGGCTTTATATAGCCGTAGTATTGCTGACTTTTGGGATGTACAGGTGGGTGCTCGCCATCAATATCAACCTGAACAGCAACAGGATAAAAGCCAGTGGAGCGCCGTAGTCGGCGTACATGGTTTGGCTCCCTATTTCTTTGAAACCGAAGCTTATCTCTATGCAGGGCAGGATCAGCGCTGGCAGTTCAGTCTGGAAACCAGCCGTGATGTACTGTTTACCCAGAAATTGATTGCACAGCCTTATTTCAATGCGGATCTGGTTTTAAATGATCAATCAAGATATGCACAAAAATCAGGTGTGTCCAAACTGCAAACAGGCGTGCAGATTCGCTATGAAATCAATAAAAAAATCATGCCATTTATTGACCTTGCTTATGCCTATCATAAAGGTAAAAAGCAAACTGCATGGCAAATGGCTTCAGGGTATGAGCAAGGCGGGCTATATGCTGTGGGGCTTACGTTAAAGTTCTGATACTCTGTCTAAAATGTCATTTCGCTGAGATACTGTTGGTTTATACTGGCAGTATCTTTTTTGAGTCATTCATGGTGCATAAATGGCTTTAGAACAACAAGAGCAGCAAATAACACAACATGCAAATCAAAGGACGCATTCAGGCGAAAAGTCTCAGGCTTCTTTCCAGTCTCAACCAGGATTTATTACAGTAAATGGCAGCATGAATGTCAGTTTTTACTATATTCCCCATATGAGCAGTGTTGTGGAAGCAACACGTGTACGCAAGGCATTAGTTCCATTTGTGGATTTATTGGTTGAGCATAGTATTGACCTGGATGCACGTCATTTAACCCTCTACCATCATCTAGCGATTGATGAGGTTACCGCCGCCTTGCAACGCTTGAGTCTGGGGGCTGAACTACAACAAACCTTGTCACATTATGAGCCTGTGGAAATCAGTACATTTAATAAGCAGGAAAAGACAGATTCATCCAGTCAGAACAAGACCTTTACAGAAAACCAGCTCAATCCTATTCAGCAATTTTTGTATGCCGCTTTAGAAAAACTTAGGCAATGGATCAAGGTATTACAAGGTAAAAAGGATCAATAATATGCCAAGATGGATGTATGGCTTGCTGGGACTGGCTTTGGCATGGCTGGTCTGGACCAATCTGCTTAAACCCGCTCCAAATGTGAGTCAAATTACGACCCAGCAAGGTGTACAGGTGATGGCACTGGAAAACTATGAGGGTTCATTTCGTGTATTGGGACGGGAAGACTACAATCTAGGCCGTGAAGCAGAATTTTCCCCTATGGACATTGCTGTAGGCTGGGGGAAAATGGCAAATCCACAGGTGTATAAGCAAATTGACATTTCCCAGAGTAACCGTTGGTATCACTGGCGTGTTGATCATGAACCAACGATTTCGTTTAGGGAAATTGAAACACACAGTGCCAACATGCATTTGGTTCCAGCAGATGCCTATGTCGCATCGCAAATGAAGAAAATTAAAAAGGATGATTTGGTCTACCTCAAGGGTGCATTAATCGAAATTCAGGCACCCGATGGATGGCGCTGGAAAAGTTCCTTGTCCCGTGAGGATACAGGTAATGGTGCCTGTGAATTGATGCGTGTGGACAGCATCATTTGGCAATAGAATATATAGAATAACAGTCTATGCTTTTCAAAAGCTTAGGTAATATAGGTACATAACAATTCACATAACTGCCCATTTTAAAGTAAACTCCTGAAGCTGGGAGGACGACCTCTCCGTAAAGGAATCACGTTGGGACGACCCAACCATTAAACAAGATGAATGTAAAAATGGCATGGGCAATTTTAATTCTGGCAGGCATTTTTGAAATCATTTGGGCATACTCAATGAAAATGTCTGAGGGCTTCACCCGTCTCACCCCAAGTGTGGTCACGATTGTTTTTATGATTTTAAGTGTGGTTTTGCTCTCCATATCAATGCGTACACTTCCTTTGGGAACAGCCTATACCGTATGGACAGGCATTGGCGCGATGGGTTCCTTTATTTTGGGCATTATGGTGCTGAATGAACCCATGACCGCAATGCGTATGATCGCAGCCGTCTTGATTGTGTCGGGTTTGGTGTTGATGAAGCTTTCATCGAATTAAGAAAAATTCCCCCTCTTTATCAAAGAGGGGCTACGATTGAAGTAGCGTAAAGGAGATTTTTGATGCAACTGGTTTATATGTATATGGAATCTCCTGTAGGCGCATTAAAACTGGTTGCTCATGATCAGGCTTTGGTTGCCGTGATGTGGGACAATGAAGACCATAAACGGGTACGCTTGGCGGAACTGATTGAGAATATCCAGCATCCGATGCTGCTAAAAGTGAAACAACAACTAGAACAATACTTTGCAGGACAACGCCAGCAGTTTAATCTGCCACTGGATTTTCAGGGCACGGATTTTCAGCAACAGGTATGGCGAGCTTTATTGACCATTCCTTACGGAGAAACACGCAGTTATAAAGATATTGCGCTCCAGATTGGCAATGAAAAGGCAGTGCGTGCGGTCGGTGCCGCCAATGGTAGAAATCCAATTTCAATTATTGCACCATGCCATCGCGTGATTGGTTCTGGTGGGGCTTTGGTGGGTTTTGCAGGTGGTCTGGATAAGAAGCAGATTTTATTGAGTTTGGAACAGGGTCAAATTCAATAAACTGTATCGCTGATACTCGATTTTAATTGCCTTTTGGAATAAGCTTAAGTCTTTCATAACAAGTTGAATGGGTATTTAAAAATGGCTGTTGGTGACGTAACGATGCCACTCATGCATGTGGTGCAGGGTGTAAAAATTGGCTCAACTGAGGCGTATGTACGTTATCCAAACCGACGCGATCTGGTCATTTTTGAATTTGCCGAGGGTTCAAATGTTGCGGGTGTGTTTACCCAAAGCGCATTTGCCGCTGCACCTGTTCTACTCAGTAAAAAGCATCTCGCTGAAAGTACTTCACAACAGCAGCCACGCTATCTGATTATTAATACAGGCAATGCCAATGCCGCCACAGGTAAAATCGGTTATAAAAATGCGGAGGCAACCTGTGCCCAACTGGCTGAACTGACAGGTGTGAAAAGCAGTCAAATCCTGCCATTTTCAACAGGTGTAATTGGTGAGCAACTTCCAATCGAACGTTTGCTGCAAGGCATTCAGCCTGCATTGAATGACTTAAATGCGGATCGCTGGGCTGATGCCGCATCAGGCATTATGACCACAGACACTACACCAAAAGGTGCATCTGAACAGTTTGAGCTGGATGGTGTGAGCTATACCATGACAGGGATTAGTAAAGGTGCAGGCATGATTCGCCCGAACATGGCGACTATGCTGAGTTTTGTGGCGACCGATGCGCCGATTAGCCGTGAATTGGTGCAAAGCCTACTTCAAACCACAGTTGAACATTCATTTAACCGCATTACCATTGATGGTGATACCTCCACCAATGACTCCTGTATTTTTGTCGCAACTGGATTAGCAGGCGGCGCGGAAATTGCCACTCAGGATGATCCACGTTACCAACAGGTGCTGGATGTGCTTGCCCGTATTATGAATCGTCTGGCGCAGTTGATTGTCCGTGATGGTGAGGGTGCGACCAAGTTCATTACCGTTCAGGTTGAGGGTGGGGCAAATACTCAGGAATGTTGTGATGTTGCCTATAGTGTGGCTGAGTCACCATTGATCAAAACCGCATTATTTGCCTCCGATCCAAACTGGGGCCGTATTGTGATGGCAATTGGTAAGGCAGGTGTACCGAATCTGGACAGCAGCAAGGTACAGGTCTGGCTGGGTGATGTACAAATCTGCTTAGATGGTGGTGCCAACCCTGACTATACTGAAGAAGCTGGCGCTGCTGTGATGGCTGAGAAAGAAATTACCATCCGTATAGACCTTGGTCGTGGTACAGCCAAAGACACCGTGTATACGTGTGATTTTTCTTACGACTATGTAAAAATTAATGCCGATTATCGCTCGTAAATATGCGGTATAATAAAGCTCCACAGTGGGGCTTTTTTTATATCATCCATTTGTGGACAATATGCTTGATCCTGAAAGATCAGCATAGACCCACGTTATAAGTTTGCAGTAATGCAGGCGCGCAGGATAGAGAAGACGTTTTATGAATGATACGAATTTAATTGCGAACGAAGCCAAAAATATTGTGCAGGCGCATTTAGATCGTTTGGGTGAACCAAAAGACAACAGTCTTAGCCCAGAAGTGAAACAACAGAAGTTTGCCCAGATTGCAGCAGAGCTTAAAAAACGCAATGCTGTGTTGGTGGCACACTATTACTGTGATCCTGAAGTGCAAGAGCTTGCCGAACTGACAGGTGGCTGTGTTTCTGACTCATTAGAAATGGCGCGCTTTGGTCGTGATCATCCTGCAACAACCCTTGTGGTGGCAGGCGTAAAGTTTATGGGCGAAACCTCTAAAATTTTATCACCAGAAAAAACAGTGTTGATGCCAACTTTAGAAGCAACTTGTTCACTTGATTTGGGTTGTCCTGTAGATGAGTTTTCAGCGTTCTGTGATCAGCATCCTGATCATACCGTGGTGGTGTATGCCAATACCTCGGCGGCTGTAAAAGCACGTGCCGATTGGGTGGTGACTTCAAGCTGCGCGGTTGAGATCATTGAGCATTTAGATAGCTTGGGCGAAAAAATTATTTGGGCACCTGATCAACATTTAGGTCGCTATATTCAAAAGAAAACAGGCGCTGAAATGTTGTTGTGGGATGGTGCATGTATCGTGCATGAAGAATTTCGTGCCCGTGGTATTGCGCAAATGAAAGCGCTCTATCCAGATGCAGCGGTATTGGTTCATCCTGAATCACCTGAATCGGTGGTGGAAATTGCCGATGCTGTTGGGAGTACCTCGCAATTGATCAAGGCTGCGCAGACACTTCCACATAAACAAATGATCGTGGCAACTGACCGTGGCATTTTCTATAAAATGCAGCAGGCCGCACCTGATAAGGAATTATTTGAAGCACCGACCGCAGGCGAGGGTGCAACCTGCCGTTCATGTGCACATTGTCCGTGGATGGCAATGAACGAACTGGATGGGATTTTGCATGTGTTACAGCATGGTGATCAGGAAATACACGTTGATCCAGCCCTGGCTGAACGTGCCAAATTACCTTTAGATCGAATGTTGAACTTTAGCGCTTCGCTAAAGCGTTAAAATGCTTGTTAAATATACATTTGATAAGGAAAAATCATTTTTTTTAAAACTAGGTGTTGACGCGATGCAACGTCAAGCCTAGAATGCACACCGTACCGCACGATGTGCGATACAATAAAAGCTGAGAAATCGGAGCATAGCACAGCCTGGTAGTGCACCTGGTTTGGGACCAGGGGGTCGTAGGTTCGAATCCTACTGCTCCGACCATTTAAAAGATGTTGAAAAACATTATTTTAATATCGGCGAAGTATCGCTTGATAATATTATCATCGTTATGCGCCTGTAGCTCAGTTGGATAGAGCATCCGCCTTCTAAGCGGATGGTCACAGGTTCGAATCCTGTCAGGCGCGCCATTTGGCAGCTTGGTATATAGAATCAAAAATATGTTATGGTGGATGTAGCTCAGTTGGTAGAGCCCTGGATTGTGATTCCAGTTGTCGCGGGTTCGAATCCCGTCATTCACCCCACATTCGGAGCATAGCACAGCCTGGTAGTGCACCTGGTTTGGGACCAGGGGGTCGTAGGTTCGAATCCTACTGCTCCGACCATCATCCTAGAGATGAGATAAAATACCGCTAATAAAGCGGTTTTTTTACGTCTGAATTTTATTATAGCTGAATACGTAATTTATCATTACACCTAAAACCATAGGAAATCAGGTTTTACAGATGTTTCCATGTACTAATATTTTTAGAATTTAGCTATACATCGCAGAGCATGACAAGTTTGGTGTAGTGGAAAGTTTGGGAGAGGTGTCGTGAAGTTTGAGTTTATGAGTTATTCGGTGATTGCCATGAGGCTTCAAGCAGACTAAGAAAAATGGCAGAAAACTCAATAGGAATTGATGGTGATATTTTGCTTGAATCCGACCAAAATTAAAAAATAGGCATGGGGTTCAGTGGATGCTTACAATACACTTGTGTTTATTAAACAAGAAAACCGCCACTAATGGCGGTTTTCTTATCAATGACAACTCATGTGTCGCGTGGTGTAGATTAAACTTACCAGCTTAACGCACCACCAGTCTGATAATCCGTTACCCGCGTTTCAAAGAAATTCTTCTCTTTACGCAAGTCCATCATTTCAGACATCCACTGGAACGGGTTATTCACACCAGCAAACTGTTCAGGTAAACCTAACTGAGCTAAACGACGGTTACAGATGAATTTTAAATATTCTTCCATCATTGCAGCATTCATACCCAATACACCACGTGGCATAGTGTCACGTGCATATTCGATCTCAAGCATTGTTCCTTCAAGAATCATTTGAATGATTTCTTCTTGGAATTCAGCAGTCCACAAGCTTGGGTTTTCAATCTTGATTTGGTTAATCATGTCGATACCAAAGTTCAAGTGCATAGATTCATCACGTAAAATATATTGGAATTGCTCAGCAACACCATTCATTTTATTACGACGACCCATAGACAAGATTTGACTGAAACCACAGTAGAAGAAGATCCCTTCAAGCACGCAGTAGAATGCGATCAGGTTACGCAATAAACGCTGGTCGTTTTCAGGTGTGCCTGTGTGGAAATTAGGATCAGTCAATGACTGTGTATATTTCAAGCCCCATGATGCTTTACGTGCAACACTTGGAATCTCACGATACATGTTGAAGACTTCACCTTCGTCCATACCTAAAGATTCGATACAGTATTGGTAGGCATGGGTATGAATCGCTTCTTCAAATGCTTGACGCAAAATGTATTGGCGGCATTCAGGATTTGTAATATGACGATAAATCGCCAAAACTAAGTTGTTCGCAACCAATGAATCTGCTGTTGAGAAGAAACCTAAAGAACGCATAACAATCGTACGCTCATCTTCGGTCAAGCCATTTTCAGACTTCCAAAGTGCGATATCGTGGTTCATGTTCACTTCTTGAGGCATCCAGTGGTTGGCACACCCGTCCAAGTATTTCTGCCAAGCCCACTCATATTTGAATGGCACAAGCTGGTTTAAATCCGCACGGCAGTTGATCATGGCCTTGTCATCAACCTGTACACGCTGTGCGCCCATTTCCAGTTCTTCCAGACCTGGCGCAACGTCAAGATGTTCTAGGGCTTCAGATGCTCTAGCCAGCGAATCGGTTGGATTTGTTGATCTGATGGTACTGGTTCCAGTGGGTTGTGCAACTGCCACGCGCGGCGATGATGGCTCTGCATCAGGTACCACTTGCGTATCAACCGTTTTTTGCGATTCGAGGGACGCAGACTTGTGTTCAGGTGTAGTCGGTTTTTGCGAATCATCTTCGAAATCGTCCCAACTTAGGATAGACATATTTAATCTCACTATAATCTTAATTTATTTACATTGCAGTTTTAAAAAATGAAAATGGCGCATAAGAAACACAGCAAAACAAAAAGGGTAATAATCAATCCCATCATCGCTAAACGTTTGAGATTGATAGTTGCAGGAAGTGAGTTTGGCGTTAATAATTTGCCTGTTTCATCATAAATGGCAATCGCTCTTGCCCCGCTACTTAGCCCTAGCTCTTGTAATGCTCGTATTTCTACTTGTGTTAAACCAAATTCCATTCGCTCCATTGCTTGAATAAACATATAAGGAGCTAAATACTTAAAACCGCCACCACCACGTTTGAGTAACTGCGTTAATGTAGTTTCAGCGATACTAAAATCACCTAATAACGAACGTGGATGTGAAAACTGTGCACATTCAGTTAGATATTCTGTAGAAGATGGATAATGAAGTACTATCCGATCGACATAAATCTGTACTAAAACAGCAGGAGCATTAGCATATCGTTCTAAATCAGTTTGAAGCATAGTTCTACTTCCCAATAAAGCACTTTATTGACCTTGCTTTTGCTGCTGTTTCCGAATGGCTAAAAATGCATACACCATTGGTACATAAAAGAAAATAAAGGCAAAGATTAAAACACCTAGTCCTAACATGTAGTTATGGCTAATATTCAACATAATCTTTGCCTCTTTCCTTTAAATCTTAAATAAACCCTACTTTATTTAAGAAGGGTTTTTCCAGGATCTAATTACTGACAAGCTTCACAATCTGGATTGTCAATTGAACACGCCAATGGTACTGGCGCTGCTTGAGCAAAATCTTCATCAACAGCTGCTGCCGCCTCTGGTGCAGGAGTTGCTACAGGTGCTGCCGTAACAGTTGCAGGTTTTACTGCGTTCAATGCACCTGTGTTAATGGTCGATTTCTCTGCAGAAGTCGCACCCAATGCACGTAGGTAATAAGTCGTTTTCAGACCACGTAACCATGCCATTTTATAGGTGATGTCGAGTTTCTTACCGTTTGCACCTGCAATATACAAGTTCAACGATTGCGCCTGATCAATCCATTTTTGACGGCGTGATGCAGCATCAACGATCCAACGTGTATCTACTTCAAACGCAGTTGCGAAGATTGCTTTCAATTCTTCAGGAATACGGGCAATCTTTTGTACTGAACCTTCGAAGTGTTTCAGGTCATTCACCATCACAGTATCCCACAGACCACGTTCTTTTAATGCACGAACAAGGTAAGGGTTGATTACTGTGAATTCACCTGAAAGGTTAGATTTCACATACAAGTTTTGGAATGTCGGCTCAATCGACTGAGACACACCACAAATGTTTGAAATGGTTGCCGTTGGTGCAATCGCCATTACATTTGAGTTACGCATACCATCTTTTTGAACTTTGGCACGTAAAGTGTTCCAGTCCAGACGTTGGGTACGGTCAACCTCAAACATACGCTCAGGACGAGTTTTACCAACAAGGTCTAAAGAATCAATTGGCAAGATGCCCTGATCCCACAATGAACCTTTAAATGTTGAGTAAGCACCACGCTCAAGCGCAAGATCGCTTGATGTTTGAATTGCGTAGTAACTGATCACTTCCATAGATTCATCGGCAAAGTCAACCGCTTCATCTGAACCGTAGGCGATGCCCATTTCATAAAGTGCATCCTGGAAGCCCATGATACCCATACCGACAGGGCGATGCTTTAAATTCGAGTTTTTCGCTTGTGGTACAGCGTAGTAGTTAATGTCGATTACGTTATCGAGCATGCGTACCGCAGTTTTAATCGTGCGAGCTAATTTCTCACGATCTAACACTCCACCTTGAACGTGTTGTACAAGGTTAATCGAACCCAAGTTACAAACAGCGATTTCATCTTGGCTTGTGTTCAATGTAATTTCAGTACACAAGTTTGATGAGTGCACCACGCCAACATGTTGTTGTGGTGAACGTAAGTTACATACGTCTTTGAATGTGATCCACGGATGGCCTGTTTCAAATAACATCGAAAGCATTTTGCGCCATAAGTCTTTGGCACGTACTTTCTTATGCAGCAAGTTCTGTTCTTTTGCTACTGCTTCGTAGTGTGTGTAGCGCTCAGCAAATTCAGCACCAGTCAGGTCATGCAGGTCTGGCACTTCAGATGGTGTGAACAGTGTCCATTCAGCATCTTCAAACACACGTTGCATGAACAGGTCAGGCACCCAGTTCGCTGTGTTCATGTCGTGAGTACGACGGCGGTCATCCCCTGTGTTTTTACGCAGCTCAAGGAATTCTTCAATGTCTAAGTGCCAGGTTTCTAAGTACGCACAAACCGCACCTTTACGCTTGCCACCCTGATTCACAGCAACAGCGGTATCATTCGCCACTTTCAGGAATGGAACAACACCCTGAGACTTACCATTTGTACCCTTGATATAAGAGTTCAAGGCACGTACAGGTGTCCAGTCATTGCCTAAACCGCCTGCCCATTTAGACAGCATGGCGTTGTCACGCATCGCACCATAAATGTCATATAGGTCATCACCAATTGTTGTTAAATAACAGCTGGATAATTGTGGGCGTAATGTGCCAGAGTTAAATAGCGTTGGCGTAGAGGCCATGTAATCGAAGCTAGATAATAAGTTATAGAACTCGATTGCACGCTCTTCTTTATTTTCTTCATTGAGTGCGAGACCCATTGACACACGCATAAAGAATAATTGTGGTAATTCAAAACGTACGCCATTTGAATGAATGAAGTAACGATCGAATAAAGTTTGTAGACCTAAATAGGTAAACTGGTTTGAACGTTCTGGCTGAATCGCTGCTGACAATTTAGCAAGGTCAAAATTAAGAAGATCAGGAGATAAAAGATCAAGCTCGATCCCTTTCTTCAAGAAAGGTTCTAAAGCATCGCTTTCCAGCGTATCGGTTGCTAAACCTAAAAACTCAAGACCTGTGCTCACCAGTTCATTACACAATAAACGCGCAGTCACATAGGTGTAGTTTGGTTCCTGTTCAATACGGGTACGGGTTGCCATCATCATGGTGGTAGCAATGTCGCTTTCCTTTACGCCGTTATAGAGGTTCTTAACGGTTTCATCGACAATGGCCTGAACATCAATCCCTTCAAGACCCGCACTTGCAGTTTCAATGGTGGCTGTAAGCGCACTCAGGTCCAATGGCTGGAGCTGACCATTGGCATCAGTAATCTGTAGGGTAGGATGATGGTTCGCACCTGCCTGCTGACGGGCGGTGGCACGCTGTTCACGGTAAATCACGTACGCACGTGCAACCTTTTGCTCGCCTGTGCGCATCAACGCCAATTCAACCTGATCCTGAATCTCTTCAATATGAATTGTGCCGCCTGACGGTAAACGGCGGTTAAAGGTATTCAGCACCATTTCTGTGAGTTGCTCAATACGGTCATGGATACGACTTGAGTCGGCTCCCTGCTGACCTTCAACAGCTAAAAAGGCTTTTCCAATCGCAACAGAAATCTTCTCGGCATTAAATGTCGCGATTTCTCCAGTGCGCTTAATAACCTGAATTTGGCCAGGTGCGGAAGTGATGATGCTCATGTCAGCATAGCTCCATTATCATCTATTTTTATGTTCATAGACCGTTTGAACCGTGCACAAAATATGCCACGATGTTTGAGGGATAAACACAATACTTAGTGGTTAAAGTTTATTTTCAACACAAGATACGGGATTTTTAACAGCAGATCAATCTTGACATTTTACTAAAGTTTTTTTCGTGTTTTAACTGCTGTATTCACAGGCACATAGCATAGCAAAGGACTTTAAAAAGACGTATAGATAACTTTGTGGATAACTCAAAAAACAGACACTTAAATTATTTCGGAAGCGCAAAGAAACAAATTGTTTAATACTGGTACAAAATTTATACTCAATATCTATGTTGTTTATAACAAGCATGCAATTCTGAAAAAGACATTAAAATTCATCATATTAATAAAAATATAACAAAACTGGGTGGACGTGTATCAGTTTGGTGAACGACCACTTGTTTACAATGTAAACGTGTGTATATTGCAAATCATAAACCAATGTATCTGTAAAATTATTAGGGGCAAATAAATGAGCCAAGAAGAAAAGTTACCAAAGATTTTGATCGTTGAAGATGACGAACGTTTAGCACGCTTAACCCAGGAGTATTTAATCCGTAACGGTTTGGAAGTTGGGGTTGAAACTGATGGTAATCGTGCCATTCGTCGTATTACCAGTGAGCAGCCTGATTTAGTGGTATTGGATGTGATGTTGCCTGGGGCGGATGGTCTAACCGTTTGTCGTGAAGTGCGTCCACACTATCATCAACCGATCCTGATGCTGACCGCACGTACTGAAGATATGGATCAGGTTCTGGGCCTGGAAATGGGTGCAGATGACTATGTTGCAAAACCTGTGCAGCCGCGCGTGTTGTTGGCGCGTATTCGTGCGTTATTACGCCGTACCGACAAAGTGACTGAAGATGAAGTCGCACAGCGCATTGAATTTGATGGTCTGGTGATTGATAATGGTGGCCGTTCTGTGACTTTAAATGGTGAGTTGGTTGATTTCACTAGCGCGGAATATGACCTGTTGTGGCTGCTGGCTTCAAACGCGGGCCGTATCCTTTCCCGTGAAGATATCTTTGAGCGTTTGCGTGGCATTGAATACGATGGTCAGGACCGTTCAATTGACGTGCGTATCTCCCGTATCCGTCCAAAAATTGGTGATGATCCAGAAAATCCAAAGCGTATCAAGACCGTTCGTAGCAAGGGTTATTTGTTCGTCAAGGAAACCCATGGTATGTAATTCCATTCATCATTGAAACTTGGGTAGGGGCGAACTGTGTTCGCCTAATATTCATTTTGATATTGAGTCAGCGCATTAATTCACTCGGGCTATTTTCTTTATGGTAAGTCGAGTACTGAAAAACAGCATATTCTTGCGTATTTATGCTGGACTGGTGGTTTTGGTCGTTGTGGTGGCGGTATTCTGTTATTTGCTGGTGCAGATCATCAACTACCAACGGGCGCAGGAATATCGTGAATCCCTGACAGATGGTATTTCCTATGTCATCAGTGAGGACGTGGCTCGCCAACCAGAAAAACAGCAAAAGCTGGACTGGATTTCAGATGCTTCGGATTTGCTGGAGCTTCCGATCTACTATGTTGATGCGGCGCGGGTGGAACTTTCCCGTACCGAGCGAAAGCGGATTGCCGAACAAAAGTCTGTGGTTCGTTATGATGCCAATAATGGCATCGGTTATGTGATTATTGGACTGAAAGACGATCCCAAGCATTTTCTCTACATTAAGGTGCATAAAATTAGGGAGCGGCAGATGAGAGCGCTGCCGATTTTTGTGCTGGACTACCTGAGCTTTTATCCAGGTCAAGAGCGCGAATATCTGGAAAAAATTAAAAAGCACTTCTATTATCCCATTGAAATTGCCGATATCCGAGACATTAACCTCGACCCTGAGCAGATTGGCCGTTTGCGTCAGGACCAGAGCGTGCTGCTGTATAAAGACAGTGTCAGCATGCGTAGCACCACCACCATCTCGATTGTATCTCCAATGCCTAACCACCCTGCACAGGTATTGGTTCTAGGCCCAGTGCCCATGTTCAATTGGATGCCTTTTCAGCTTTCAGCAGGTATTACCTTATTTAGCTTATTCTTATTAAGTCTAGGTGTTTACGGTTTAATTCTACCGCTTGAGCGGAAAATTCGTCTGGTTCGTCATGCCCTGAATAAAATGAAATCGGGTGACCTGTCATTACGTGTTCCGATTGAAGGCACAGATGAAATGGCAAATTTGGCATCAAGTTATAACAATATGTCAGACCATATCCAGCGCCTGATTGAGGCACAGCGGGAATTGATGCGCGCGGTTTCGCATGAGCTGAGAACGCCTGTGGCCCGTATCCGTTTTGGTATGGAGATGCTGGCGGAAGAGGATGATTACAGTTACCGTATTCAGCAGGTGGAGATGATTGACAAGGATATTGAGGCGCTCAATACCCTGATTGATGAGATCATGACCTATGCCAAACTGGAGCAGGGCACACCATCGCTTGATTTTGAAGACCTTGTGTTGGTCGAGGTGCTGGATCAGGTGGTAATGGAGACTGAGGCACTCAAAACCCAGAAAGAAATTGAACTGATTGCGCCGCCTTTGACATTGCGTGTTGATGCCGAGCGCCGTTACCTGCACCGTGTGGTACAGAACCTTGTGGGCAATGCAGTGCGCTACTGTGACAACAAGGTGCGTATCAGTGGTGGTGTGCGTGCTGATGGCAAGGCTTATGTGTGTGTGGAGGATGATGGTCTAGGGATTCCAGAGCAGGAGCGCTCTCGCATTTTTGAGGCGTTTGCGCGTCTGGACGATAGCCGTACCCGTGCATCGGGTGGCTATGGTTTAGGCCTTCCGATCGTAAGTCGTATCGCCTACTGGTTTGGTGGTGAGATTCAGGTTGACCAAAGCCCAAACTTGGGTGGGGCGCGTTTTGTCATGACCTGGCCAGCCAAACGTTATAAACAAAGCGGTAAAAATAAAATCTAGATTTCGGGCATTAGGATTTTATAAGAAACCAAAGCCATTATGGCTTTGGTAAAGTGTATGGCTTAAAACTTGGATAGATTGACTTACTCTTTATTCATGCACAGATGGATCAGGTTCAATCAATGGCTGTCCTGAGCGCAAACCATTGAGCGCATCCGTATTAAAGTCAATCAACAGTGAATTGTTCTTAATATCAATTTTATAGCTTTTGATGAGTGCCTGATCTCCATTGAGGGTTTCTACCTTGTAACTATCGGCAATATTGAGAATACTTTCTAGATTGGTTGTGGTCGCCGCAAAATCCTCTCTAAATACTTCGTATATGTCTCTTAAATCAAAAATCGCGTTGTCAGCATCTGGATGTTTTCGAACATAACTTTCTATATGGCGCATCAGTAGTTGTGAAAAAAAGAAATAATCCGAGTCGTGGGTGTATTCTAGATGCATATTTTTCTCCTTGTTTGCTTCTTTTAGAATACCCATCTATTGCGTCGGCTGTGTATAAAGATAATTAAAGTATTTTGCTGAATTGCAACATATTATGTCGAAATGACCACCCAATTTCGGCCCTGTCTTTTTGCCTGATAAAGTGCATCATCCGCTTGATTGAATAAATGCTTCATCGCTTGATGGTTCTTAGGCATGCAAATACACAGGCCAATGCTGAGCTGGATGAAAAATGCCGTTGTTGATCAATTGAAATAGCGGTTTGGCTCTTGTGTTGGCGAATCTGTTCAGCACAGGCGTAGGCAGCCTTAAGGCTGGTGTCTGCCATAAAAATGGTGAGCTCCTCGCCACCCAAACGTCCGAGCAGGTTATTCGGTCTAAGCTGTACCTGAATGGTTTGGGGTTTAAACGCTTTAAGTCGTTGCCTGAACGCTGCAAAGGCGGGTACGCTTAGCCAACAATCGCACCGATAAAGCTGGTGGGGCGTCATGTTTGTGGAGGACGCTTCAGTAACTCTAGCAAAACCGAGTTGGCAGGTTTAAATGAAGCCAGAAAAGTTAAGTGTGGTGTGGCACTATTATATAAAATTTGTTTAAATTTTCACCATAAATTTGTATCAATGCAATGATTTAGTTCATGCTGCCATGTTTTTGGGCATAGGGAATGGAATTCGAATGTTTTTAGAGTACAGATAAAGAAAAAAATGATTGATATGTAATACTTGATTTGATAATTCGATTTTTAAGGGTGAATTAGCAGTGATCTGGTAGAGAAGTGTAAATTTATGGACAAAATCATCCGAAAGACTAAAGCGCATCAACTAGCATGCGAAATTAGAAATCAGGTACAATTGGCGGGATTAATTTTGTGTTTGGTGTATTTGAAGGCCAATACATACATTCTTTGTTAAAAATAGGCCTGCCAGGAGTTATCCCCGCATGAGTGCCATTACTCCATACGATTGGGCGATTATCGCTTTCGTGATCGGCGTTACATTTCTTTGCGTTTTTATGCTTACAGTTCCCTTACTCCTCGGGGGTAAAGCATGGGGGCGTGCGAAGCAAGAGCAGTTTGAATCAGGTGTAGTTGGTGCGGGTGGTGCTCGTATCCGCTTGTCAGCCAAATTCTATTTAGTTGCAATTTTCTTCGTTGTCTTTGACTTGGAAGCTCTTTACCTCTACGCATGGTCGACATCAGTTCGTGAAGTAGGTTGGTTTGGATTTACCACGGTCGTTATTTTTGTTGTGGATCTTTTGATCGCTTTGGTTTATGCAATTTCTGTAGGCGCGCTGAATTGGGCACCTGTAGATCGTCGTAAATCTGCTGGTGTGACAACAAAAATTGGTTCACCGAATATGAATATTGCTGACATTACTCGATTCAATAATATTGAAGAGCTTGTTGTCGATCCTACTGGTCATATTCCAGCACAGTCTTCTGGTCGTGTTAAGTCTAAAACACCGACTACATCATTACTTAAACAGGAGTAAGTCGGGATGAAATATACTTTAACCCGTGCGAATCCAGATGCCGATCAGTATCCATTACACGATCGTCAAATCGTAACTGATCCTCTTGAGGAAGAAGTGAATAAAAGTGTGATGATGACACGTCTTGAAGATGTGTTGCATACCGCAGTGAACTGGGGGCGTAAAAACTCTTTATGGCCTTTTAACTTCGGTACTTCATGCTGCTACGTTGAATATGCGACGACTTTAACTGGTGTACATGACTTGTCTCGTTTTGGTGCTGAGGTTATTCGTGCTTCACCGCGTCAAGCAGATTTAATGATTGTTGCAGGAACCTGTTTTGTCAAAATGGCACCTGTAATTCAACGTTTGTATGAACAAATGCTTGAGCCTAAATGGGTCATCTCTATGGGGGCCTGTGCGAACTCAGGTGGTATGTACGACATCTATTCTGTAGTACAAGGTGTCGATAAAATTATTCCTGTTGATGTGTACATCCCAGGTTGCCCACCTCGTCCAGAAGCATTGATCCAAGCATTGATGTTACTTCAAGACCAAATTCAACTAGAGCGCCGGCCACTTTCAGCGGTGATTGGTGATGATCTTCAGCCTGTGTATAAGCCAAAGATGATGCCAGAACGCGATCGTAAAAATGCGGAACGTATTGCGGTGAAAAACTTACGCTCTATGGATGAAATTAAATAATTTGAACGATGAATTGTGATATGTCTGATATAGATGTGATCATCGGGAAAATTGCCAGAATTTGTATTAAATAGGAAGCCAAGCCAATGGCTGAAACTGACATTGCTATGCCAGAGTCAACGCAAGTTGATTCACGCCCAGCATTTGCAATCGTAGAAGACCTCAAAACCAAATTTGGTGAGAACTTCTATGTGCAGGCGACTTTTGAAGAGTTTCCAACAGTCTGGGTTGAGCGCGCACGCGTGCAAGAAGTCCTTATGTTCCTCCGTAAAGTGGAACGTCCTTATGTGATGTTGTTTGACTTATCTGCAGTTGATGAGCGTTTACGTGTTCATCGTGATGGTTTACCAGCCTCAGACTTTACTGTGTTTTATCACTTGTTATCGCTTGAGCGTAATAGTGATATTCGTATTAAAGTTGCATTAAATGAAAGTGATTTAAGCATCCCAACCGCAACCAATATTTGGCCAAATGCCAACTGGTACGAGCGTGAAGCTTACGATATGTTTGGTATCGATTTCGCAGGGCATCCGATGCTCCGTCGTATCTTGTTACCAACTTATTGGGAAGGTCATCCATTACGTAAAGAATATTCTGCGCGTGCGACAGAATATACGCCGTATATGCAGAATCAAGCGAAACAGGATTTTGAACAAGAACACCTACGCTTTGTGCCTGAAGACTGGGGTCTAAAACGCGGCAATGCTGATGAAGACTTCATGTTCTTGAACTTAGGTCCTAACCATCCATCTGCACACGGTGCGTTCCGTGTCGTATTGCAGTTGGACGGTGAAGAAGTGAAAGACTGTGTACCTGATATTGGTTATCACCACCGTGGTGTGGAAAAGATGGCTGAACGTCAGACATGGCATTCATTTATTCCTTATACCGATCGTGTTGACTACTTAGGTGGTTGTGCGCAAAACATGCCTTATGTGATGGCGGTTGAGCAGCTTGCTGGTATTAAAGTACCTGAGCGTGCGCAAGTGATTCGTGTGATGTTAAACGAATTATTCCGTATCAATAACCACTTGTTATTTTGTGGTACAGCGATTCAGGATGCGGGTGGTATGACCCCTGTATTCTATATGTTCGCAGACCGTCAAAAAGTCTATGACATCGTTGAAGCGATCACGGGTTACCGTATGCATCCAGCATGGTTCCGTATTGGTGGTACGGCACATGACCTTCCAAACAACTGGCAAAAACTTGTTAAAGAATTGCTGGAGTGGATGCCAAAACGTTTGAACGAGTACTACACTGCCGCACTTAAAAACTCAGTATTTATTGGTCGTACCCGCAATGTTGCGCAATACGATGCTAAATCTGCGTTGGCGTGGGGTGTGACGGGTACTGGTTTACGTGCGACGGGTATTGACTTTGATGTTCGAAAATATCGTCCATACAGTGGTTATGAAAACTTCGACTTTGATATTCCAGTGGAATATGAAGGCGATGCATATGCACGTGTCTTGGTTCACTTCCGTGAAATTACTGAGTCGTTGAAAATTATTCAACAGTGCTTGGACAACATGCCATCTGGTCCTTATAAAGCGGATCATCCACTGGCTGTCCCACCACCAAAAGATAAGACATTACAAGATATTGAAACCTTGATTACGCACTTCTTGAGCGTATCTTGGGGTCCTGTCATGCCTGCAGGTGAGTCATCATTTATGACTGAAGTAGTGAAAGGTGCGAGTACTTATTACTTGACTTCAGACAAGTCAACCATGAGTTACCGTACTCGTATTCGTACACCGACTTTCACGCATTTACAGCAAATGCCTTCTGTGATTAATGGCAGTTTGGTTTCTGACTTGATCATTTATTTGGCGACCATTGACGTGGTTATGGCTGACGTGGATCGCTAGAGGTAAACGATTATGATGATTTTGACTGATAAAAAACCTCGTGTGAATGTTGAAGGGATTTTGACCGCTGAAGAAATCCATGACATTGAACATCATATTGATCACTATCCATATCCACGTGCGGCATCATTGGATGCATTAAAATGCGTACAACGTCGTAATGGCTGGGTAGATGACGCTCAAATGAATGCGATTGCGCAATTGTTGACAATCAGTGTGGCGGATTTAGAGGGTGTAGCAACGTTCTATAACCGTATTTATCGCCAACCTGTAGGTCGTCATGTGATTTTGTTATGTGACTCGATTGCATGCTTCTTGATGGGTGCAGAAACTTTAGCAGAAGCATTTCAGCGAGAGTTAGGCATCCAGTATGGACAAACCACTCCAGATGGTCGTTTCACCTTGCTCCCAATTTGCTGTTTAGGCAATTGTGATAAAGGCCCAACGTTAATGATTGATGAAGATACTCACGGTTTAGTGGATGTGTCATCAGTTAAACAGTTATTGGAGAAGTATGTATGAATACTGAACCAAAACCAATTTATGGCGACGGTAATCCAGAAACTCATCCACTCACTTGGCGTTTGAGTAAGCAAGATGCTGTACGCAATGCTGATGAATACGAAGCTTTAGAAGGTTATGCAGGCTTCAAAAAAGCGCTCAGCATGCCACCAAAAGATGTACTTGACGTGATTAAAGCTGCGACGGTTAAAGGTCGTGGTGGTGCAGGTTTCCCAGCTGGAATTAAATGGTCGTTGATGGCGCCAAATGATGGTGGTCCACGCTATTTAATTTGTAATGCTGATGAAATGGAACCAGGTACCTTTAAAGACCGTTTGTTGATGGAAAAACTTCCACATCAATTGATCGAAGGTATGTTGATCGCAGGTTATACCCTTGAAGCAACGCATGGTTATATCTTCATTCGTGGTGAATACATCGAAGCAGCTCAATACTTAAATGAAGCATTAGAGCAAGTTCGTGCCAAAGGTTACTTGGGTGAAAACATCCTCGGTACTGGTTGGAACTTTGAGATGTATGTTCACACGGGTGCAGGGCGTTATATCTGTGGTGAAGAAACTGCATTAATCAACTCGCTTGAAGGCCGTCGTGCCAATCCGCGTACCAAGCCACCATTTCCACAGGTGGCAGGGGCATGGGGTCGTCCAACGATTGTCAACAACGTTGAAACCTACAACAACCTGCCTGCAATTATGCTGCGTGGTCCTGAATGGTACATCAACCTGTCAGCGCACAAGTCCAAAGACCCAGGCACCAAGATTTATGGTGCGTCAGGCAAGGTCAAGTTCCCAGGTCTTTGGGAATTGCCATTTGGTACAACTGCGCGTGAAGTGATTGAAGACCATGCAGGTGGTATGCGTGACGGTCTAACACTGAAAGCATGGTTACCGGGTGGCGCATCAACAGATTTCTTGGCGGCTGAACATATTGACTTGCCAATGGACGCTGAAAGCATCATGAAAGCAGGTTCACGTTTAGGAACATGTTTGTTGATGGTGGTTGATGAAACCCAATGTATGGTCTCTGCAACGCGTAACTTAGAAGAGTTCTTTGCACGTGAATCATGTGGTTTCTGTACACCGTGCCGTGATGGTTTACCTTGGGCAGTCAAAGCGCTGAAAGCACTCGAAACAGGTACAGGTAAGAAAGAAGATATCGATCATTTACAAGAACTGACGCGTAAATTATGGATCGGTAAAACTTTCTGTGCTCACGCACCGGGTGCGATGGAGCCGCTTATGGGCGCATTAAAATATTTCCGCCATGAGTTTGAAGCAAAGGTTAAAACCCATGCTGCTGCTCTTGACGTAGAACAAGCTTAAGGAATTCGACTATGGCTACAATTCATGTCGATGGAAAATCGTATGAAGTCAATGGCTCTGAAAACTTGCTGCAAGCATGTCTCAGCCTTGGTATCGACATCCCGTATTTTTGTTGGCACCCATCCTTAGGTTCTGTTGGTTCTTGTCGTCAATGTGCTGTTACGCAATATAATAATGCGGAAGATACACGTGGGCGCTTAGTCATGTCTTGTATGACACCAGCTGCTGACAATACCTTTATTTCCATTGAAGACAAAGAAGCAACGGATTTTCGTGCATCAATCGTTGAATTCTTGATGACCAATCACCCACATGACTGTCCAGTCTGTGAAGAAGGTGGTCACTGTCATTTACAAGATATGACGGTAATGACGCAACACGATCGTCGTCGCTATCGCTTCACGAAGCGTACCCATCATAACCAAGAGTTGGGTTCGTTTATTGCACATGAAATGAACCGCTGTATCGCGTGCTATCGTTGTGTGCGTTACTATAAAGATTATGCGGGTGGTACAGACTTTGGTGTCTATGCCAATGCATCACGTGTTTATTTCGGTCGTCCAGAATCAGGAACTTTAGAGTCTGAATTTTCTGGTAACTTGACTGAAGTCTGTCCGACTGGTGTATTTACTGATAAGACGCATTCAGCACGTTATAACCGTAAGTGGGATATGCAATATGCACCAAGCATATGCCAAGGCTGTTCTTCAGGCTGTAACATCTCACCGGGTGAGCGTTATGGCGAAATCCGTCGTGTTGAAAACCGTTTCAATGGTTCAGTCAATCAATACTTCTTGTGTGATAAAGGTCGTTTCGGTACAGGTTATGTGAATCGTGCAGATCGTCCACGTCAACCACAGTTCCGTAATGGTGACACTGTTACAACCGTGAGTGTGGATCAAGCACTTGATCAAGTCATTGCTCAACTAAAAGGCAAAAAAGTATTAGGTATTGGTTCACCACGCGCAAGCTTGGAATCAAACTATGTGCTACGTCAATTGGTTGGACAAGACAACTATTCAACTGGATTGTCTCAAAAAGAGCAAAATCTGGTTGAATTGGCTGCTTCAATCATGCAAACACAGGGTATTTACAACCCGAATATGCGTGAAATTGAAAGTTACGATGCGGTGTTGATCTTGGGTGAAGACTTAACTCAAACTGCGCCACGTATGGCTTTATCGGTTCGCCAAGCAGCGAAAAATAAAGCCAAAGAAATGGCTGCTGCTACGCGTACACCAGACTGGTTAGCTGAACCTGTACAACGTATTGGTCAAGAAGCAAAATCTCCAATCTATATTCTTGCTGCAACGCAAACACGTTTAGCGGATGTAGCGACGGGTGAAGTAGTTGCATCGCCAAATGACATTGCTCGTTTAGGTTTCGCGATTGCTGCTGCGCTTAAAGGTGAAGCGCTGACTGGTTTGGCTGATGATGCAAAAGCGTTTGCACAAACCATTGCAGATACCTTGAAAGCAGCGAAAAAGCCTTTGATTATTTCTGGTACGAGTTTACAAGATCCTGCGATCATCGAAGCTGCGGCTCAAGTCGCTTTAAATCTAGGCGAAAATGCAGGTTTATCATTGACTGTTCCTGAAGTGAACTCAATGGGCTTAGCATTATTCGGTGGCTTAAGTTTAGAGCAAGCTTTTGCCCAGGATTATGATGCCGTAGTTGTGGTTGAAAATGATCTAACTCGTCGTTTGCCAGTCGCTCAAGTAAAAGCTGCGCTTGATAAAGCTCAAACTGTGATCGTATTAGATCACAGCGAAACTGAGACTGTGAAGCTTGCAGATATCGTTCTTTCAGCAGCAAGCTTTGCTGAGGGTGATGGCACTGTCGTGAGTCAAGAAGGTCGTGCGCAACGTTTCTATCAAGTGTATGACCCAAGCTACTACAAGCCTGAATATGCGATCAAAGAATCATGGCGTTGGTTACATGCTGTTGAGACAGGTCTTAAAGGTAAAGCAGTCGATTGGACATTGCTTGATAATGTAATTGATGACATCGTGAAGAATGTACCAGTACTTGAAGCGATTCAAGATGTTGCACCAGATGCAAGCTATCGTGTTCATGGTTTGAAAATTGCACGTGAGCCACGTCGTTACTCAGGTCGTACCGCAATGCGTGCGGGAATCTCTGTACACGAACCGAAGCAACCTGTTGATTTAGACTCAGCATTAACATTCTCTATGGAAGGTTATGTGGGTAATCAGACAGCATCGTCTTTAGTACCTTTCGCATGGGCTGCGGGTTGGAACTCGCCACAAGCGTGGAATAAGTACCAAGATGAAGTCGGTGGTCACTTAAAAGGTGGTGATTCGGGTGTGCGTTTATTCGATCGCTTAGCAAAACGTCCTGCACGTAGCTATGTTGCACCGACTGCCGTGGTTGTGAATCCTGAAAGCTTCCGTCTTGTGCCAATGCACCATATCTTTGGTTCTGGTGAATTCACCATTAAAACACCAGCAATGGAATCACGTATTCCTGAAGCGATGTTTGCCGTGGGTGAACATGATGCGACGCGCTTAAATGTTCAAAATGGTCAACGTATTACCGTGAAAGCAGGTGAAACGAGCATCAGCTTACCTGTACAAGTCATCGAATATTTACCAACAGGTTATATTGGTTATCCAATTGGTCTAGCGCCAACCGTTTCATTGGCAGAGCCTGTGTCTGTGGCAGTAGGAGTGTAATTCATGAATCAAGAAATTATACGTCAAACGCCACTTTGGGCTGAGAACTGGCCAATCGCTTATTCAGTGATTCAAGCAGTTGTGATCCTGTTGGTGGTGGTTTTGGTTGCTGCGTTAATGTCATTTATTGAGCGTCGTCTCTTGGCATTATGGCAAGACCGTTATGGTCCAAACCGTGTTGGTCCGGGTGGTATGTTCCAGATCGTTGCCGACATGCTCAAGATCATGTTCAAAGAAGACTGGACACCAAAGTTTGCCGACAAGCTGACTTTTCGTTTAGCACCAGCAGTTGCCATGGCAACTGCGGTACTTTCGTTTATGGTCATCCCAGTAAGTCCTACACTGGGCGTTGCGGATATGAGTATCGGTCTATTGTTTTTTATGGCAATGGCAGGTATCGCAGTTTATGCCGTGTTATTTGGTGGTTGGGCGTCTAACAACAAATACTCATTACTCGGTGGTCTTCGTTCTGCTGCTCAAACTATTTCTTATGAAGTGTTCTTGGGCATCTCATTGATGGGTGTGGTTGCGATTGCAGGCTCATTCAATCTACGTGAAATCGTTGAAGCTCAACGTGATGTTTGGTTTGTTATTCCACAGTTTTTAGGTTTCTTAATCTTTGTGGTTGCAGGCGTTGCGGTGACGCATCGTCACCCGTTTGACCAACCAGAAGCTGAGCAAGAATTGGCTGAGGGTTATCACGTTGAATATGGTGGTATGAAGTGGGGGATGTTCTTCGTTGCGGAATATGTGAACGTGGTTTTAATCTCTGCACTGATCGTAACGTTATTCTTCGGCGGTTGGCTTGCACCATTTAACTTGGAAATTCCATTTGTTCCACCCGTTTTTTGGTTCGTGATTAAAACAGCATTCTTTGTAATGATGTTTGTATTGGCGCGTGGTTCTTTAATGCGTCCACGTTATGACCAAGTGATGAATTTTGGTTGGAAAGTTTGTTTGCCATTGGCGTTGGTCAACTTGTTAGTGACTGGTGCTGTGATTCTGATGAATCAGGCCTAGGACAGCAGGGAGTACAAAATGTATAAAATTCTAGCTGGATTTGGATCGATTGTCCGTTCGTTGTGGATGGTGTTTAGCCATGTAACACGTAAACGCGACACGATTTTATATCCAGAAGTACCAGCTGAACAAATTGTGCCTCCACGCTTTCGTGGTCGTATTATCTTGACGCGCGATCCAGATGGTGAAGAGCGTTGTGTGGCATGTAACCTTTGTGCGGTTGCATGTCCTGTTGGCTGTATTTCATTACAAAAAGCGGAAAAAGAGGATGGACGTTGGTATCCAGAATTTTTCCGTATTAACTTTTCACGCTGCATTTTCTGCGGTATGTGTGAAGAAGCTTGTCCTACAACTGCAATTCAGATGACTCCAGATTTTGAACTTGCTGAATATGTACGCCAAGACTTGGTTTATGAAAAAGAAAATTTATTGATTTCTGGCCCTGGCAAATATCCTGACTATAACTTCTACCGTGTCACTGGTATGGCAGTAAATGGTAAGGAAAAAGGTCAAGCACAAAAAGAAAGTGCACCAGTTGATGTACGGAGCTTATTACCATGATGTGGCCATTTTATTTGATGGCACTTGTGGCCATCGTATCGACAATTCGTGTTGTGACAAATGCGAATCCCGTACATGCTCTTTTAAGTTTAATCGTTTCTTTACTTGCTGTTGCTGGTATTTTCATGATCGTGGGTGCGCCTTTTGCGGCTGCCCTTGAAATCATTGTTTATGCTGGTGCAATCATGGTGTTGTTCGTCTTTGTGGTCATGATGTTGAACCTTGGACAAGATACCATTGAACAAGAACGTAAATGGTTAACCTCTGATGCATGGGCATATCCTGCATTAATGAGTTTCTTATTGGGCTTGGTTCTGGTTTGGATGTTGGGTGGAGAATACACCACGATTTCTGCACCATTAGGTACAGAAATTGTAGGTCCTAAAGCAGTCGGTCAAGCATTATTTACTCACTATCTATTATTGGTAGAAGTTGCCGCGATGTTATTGCTTGCAGCCTTAGTTGCTGCATATCACCTTGGCAAACGTGAACCAAGTGCAGAAGAGGATAAAGAATAATGGGACACATCCCTTTAGAACATGGTTTGATTGTTGCGACCATCCTTTTTGCACTCGGTTTTTACGGTGTAATGGTGCGACGCAACCTATTATTTATGCTAATGAGCCTTGAAGTCATGATGAATGCTGCTGCATTGGCATTTGTTTTGGCAGGTAGTGTTTGGGCTCAACCAGATGGACAAGTGATGTTCATTTTGATCCTAACGCTTGCTGCAGCAGAGGCGTGTATTGGTCTTGCGATCGTCCTTCAGTTTTATCATCGCTTCCATCACTTGGATGTGGATGCTGCTAGTGAGATGCGCGGATGAGTACATTATATTTAACCGTTTTATTCCCGCTCATTGGTTTTATCCTGTTAGCGGCAGGGCGTAACAAACTCTCTGAAAATGTGGCTGCCATTATTGGTGTCGGTTCAGTTGGTTTATCTGCGTTATTTGCTTTAATCGCGGGTCTTGCATTTACCAGCAGTGGCCAAACTGTTTTTGTTCAACACTTATGGACATGGTTCAGTGTTGGCGGTTTTGAGCCAGGCATCAGCTTGCACCTTGATGGCTTGTCATTATTGATGACAGGTATGATTACAGGTGTTGGTTTTCTGATTCATATCTTTGCATCATGGTATATGCGTGGTGAAGAAGATTACGCACGTTTCTTCTCTTATTTCAACTTATTCGTTGCCAGCATGTTGTTGTTGGTACTCGGCGATAACTTGGCGTTATTGTTCTTAGGTTGGGAAGGCGTAGGTCTGTGTTCATACCTCTTGATTGGTTTCTACTACTCAAACCCTGCAAATGGTTGGGCAGCAATCAAAGCATTCACCGTAACACGTGTGGGTGATGTTTTCTTACTCATCGCATTGTTCTTGCTCTATCAACAGTTTGGTACGTTAAATACACAGTACATTGTTGAACATGCAGCGACTGTGATGACGCAAAGCTCATCATTGTCGATTTGGACAGCATTGATGTTGTTCTTGGGTGCGGCAGGTAAATCAGCACAAATTCCATTACAAACTTGGTTAGCGGATGCGATGGCGGGTCCTACACCAGTATCTGCATTGATCCACGCTGCAACAATGGTGACAGCGGGTGTGTACTTATGCTGCCGTATGTTCTCTGTGATGGAAATGGCACCAGAAGTAATGCAGTTCATCTCGATTACAGGTGCAGTAACCTTACTTGTAGCTGGTTTTGCCGCATTGGTGCAAACCGATATCAAACGTATCTTGGCTTACTCAACCATGAGTCAGCTCGGTTATATGTTTATGGCGGTGGGTGCTGAGGCGTATCAAGCTGGTTTATTCCATATGCTTGCTCACGCATTCTTCAAGGCGTTATTGTTCCTTTCTTCGGGTGCCGTAATTCTTGCATGTCATCACGAACAAAACATTTTCAAAATGGGTGGATTACGTAAAAAGATTCCATTTGTATTCTGGTGTTTCGTCATCGGTGGTGGCGCATTAGCTGCACTTCCAATCGTAACCGTTGGCTTCTTCTCTAAAGATGCCATCTTGGGTGCGGTTTATGCACAGTCTACGATTGCAAACCTTCCACTTTATAATACGTTGTATTGGGTGGGTGTAGCGGGGGCTTTCTTAACGTCTATCTATACGTTCCGTCTAATCTGGGTGGTATTCTTTGGCGAAGAAAAAACCCATGCACATGCCATTCATGGTGTGACTTACTGGGCACCGCTTGCAATTCTTGCAACCTTATCAACAGGTGTTGGTTATTTCTTACAAGCACCGGTTGCCAAGTTATTAACTGCGGCAAGCATTCGAAATAAGGAAATTCCACCCGCTTTACACGATGCTGTGGTACATGCAGAACATTTAGCAAGTGGTGTTGCCCTTGTTGGTTTAGTTGTTGGTATTTTCTTATTTGCCTTTGCGTATGGTGCGGTTAAATCATTTGCTCAAACATCTTTGGGTTCTGGTTTAGCACATATTTGCCGTACCGCATTTGGTTTTGATGCTTTGTATGACATCGTTTTTGTAAAACCATATTTATTGATTGCGAAAATCTTAGGTCGTGATCCAATTGATGGTTTATGGTTAGTGCTACCTGCACTTGTGAAAGGTGGGAATAGCTTTACAAGTTCGCGTCAAACAGGTTCATTGCGTGAATACGCATCAAGTATGTCACTCGGTGTAGTGGTGTTATTGATGATCTTGATCGTGATTCAGGTTGTGGGGAAATAAAATGGAAAATAATTTAATTTTACCCGCACTGATTTTAGTTCCTTTCATTGCTGGTTTTATTTGTTGGTTGGTTGATAAATTTGACCAACACTTACCGCGCTGGATTGCCTTGATTGGTATGCTCATTACCTTTGGTTTGGGTATTGCACTATGGCAAACTGGTACATATAGCTATGAGTTGGGCGGTAAAGTCCCAACCTGGGCAGCTGAATTCCAGCTTCCATGGATTCAGACTTTAGGGATTAGTATTCACTTGGCTGTGGATGGCTTATCTTTACTCATGGTTTTACTGACTGCATTACTAGGTGTGATTGCTGTTGGTTGTTCATGGGGTGAAATTCAAAAGAATGTTGGTTTCTTCCACTTAAACCTCCTTTGGAGTTTGGGTGGGGTCATTGGTGTATTTCTTGCAATTGACCTGTTCCTGTTCTTCTTCTTCTGGGAGATGATGTTGGTGCCAGTCTACTTCCTGATTGCACTATGGGGACATTCAGGTTCGAATGGTCGTTCACGTGTTTACGCTGCAACCAAGTTCTTCCTGTATACGCAAATTGCTGGCTTGATCATGTTGATCGGTATCTTAGGCCTAGTGGTCTATGGATACATGATGACAGGTATGATTGGTTTCGATTACAACTATTTATTGGCTGTTGCGAACCACTTGCCGCCTGAAGTTGCCTATGCATTCATGCTGTGTTTCTTCATTGGTTTTGCGGTGAAATTACCAGTATTCCCATTACACGGTTGGTTACCTGATGCACATGCACAAGCACCAACAGCGGGTTCTGTGGACTTGGCGGGTATTTTGATTAAAACCGCAGCGTATGGTCTGCTTCGTTTTGTGATTCCATTCTTCCCAGCAGCATCAGCACAGTTTGCTGATATTGCAATCATTTTGGGTCTGATTGGTATTTTCTACGGTGCATTCTTAGCCTACCAACAAACAGACATGAAACGTCTGCTTGCGTATACGTCTATTTCACACATGGGTTTCATTTTACTTGCAATTTATGCAGGTAATATTCTGACTTTCCAAGGTCTGATGATCATGATGTTGGCACATGGCTTGTCATCTGCTGCATTGTTCATTATGTCTGGTCAGGTCTATGAACGTTTACATACCCGTGATTTACGTTTAATGGGTGGTCTTCGTGGCCAACTGCAATACTTGCCATTCTTCCTGATGTTCTTTGTTGCAGCGCTTGTCGGTGTACCAGGTCTAGGTAACTTTATTGGTGAATTCCTGATTCTTATGGGTTCATTTAAAGCTTTTCCAGCCTTTACCATCATTGCTGCAGTAAGTTTAGTATTTGCAGGTCTTTACGGTCTGATTCTGATTCACAAAGCACTTTTCGGCGAACCAAATGCTGAACAAAAGCAACACTATCCGAGCCCACTGAAAGATTTGTCATTACGTGAAGTGAGCATTTTGATGATCTGTGTGATCGGTTTACTTTGGTTAGGACTTTACCCACAAACATTCTTGGATGTATCGCATTCAAGCATGCAATGGTTAGTCAATAGTTATATGCCAGTACAAGAAGTTGTCGAAACTGTTCAACAGACTGCGACTCAACTTGAACAAGTGGAGATGCGATAAACCATGAACTTCACACTTTCTTTTTCTGAGCTTATGCCACTTGCCCCAGTGATGATTGTGGCATTGACTGCAGTTGTTGTGATGTTATTGATTGCGATTAAACGTAATCATAATCTGATTGCAACAACGACAGTTGTGGGTCTAAACCTTTCTGTAATTCTAATTGCATATACCATGTTTAGCGGGCACTTTGTCCCTGCGAACGTGATGGGCATGTTTATGGTTGATCCATTTACCATGCTCTACCAATTCCTGATTTTGATTGCTGCTTTGGCTTGTAGCACACTTTCACATGCGTACATTGAAACGTATAAAGATAATCGTGAAGAACTTTATATCTTGTTACTTTGTTCTGTAGCAGGTGCAATGCTATTGGTTGCAAGTTCTCATTACGCTGCTTTCTTTATTAGCTTAGAGTTAATGTCAATTCCTGTGTATGGTATGTTGGCTTACACGCATCAACGTAGCCAATCTTTAGAAGCGGGAATTAAGTATCTTGTACTTTCAGCAACTGCATCTGCGATGTTGTTGATGGGTATGGCATATATCTATGCATATACAGGTTCATTGTCATTCTATGATTCTGTTCAGGCTTTGATGACTGCGATCAAGCAACCAATGGTGCTATTAGGTTTAGGTCTCATTATCTTTGCTGTTGCATTTAAGCTTTCACTTGCACCATTCCATAAATGGACGCCTGATGTGTATGCAGGTGCACCAGCACCTATGGCGACATTCTTAGCTACAGCTGCCAAAGTTGCAACGATTGGTTTATTTGTACGTTACTTATTAAGTTCTGGTGCAATCTTAGTTGAATCAATAGTGACTGTTTTGACAGTCATTGCTGTGTTATCAATTTTGGTCGGTAACTTACTTGCAGTACGTCAAGTTAACTTAAAACGCATCCTTGGTTATTCATCAATTGCACACTTTGGTTACTTGTTGATTGCTTTGATTACTATGACGTATGCAAGTTTAGGCAGTGTAACGGTTTATGTGATTACTTATGTATTTACAACAATCGGTGCATTTGGTGCAGTTGCGTTAATGTCTAGTCCATATAACAATGTTGATGAAGCACAAAGTCTTGCAGACTACCGTGGTTTGTTCTGGCGTCGTCCGATCTTGACTGCAACATTGACCGTGATGATGTTGTCATTAGCAGGGATTCCATTAACTGCAGGTTTTATTGGGAAATTCCTTGTGATAATGGCTGCTGTAACAACTCAACATTGGTTCTTGGCTGCAATGGTCGTTGTAGGAAGTGGTATAGGCTTATACTACTACTTACGTGTGATGGTGGTGATGTATATGACACCGCCAGATGTTCCACGTATTGATGCTGATGCACATTGGGGAACTAAAGTTGGTGGTATCATGGTACTCGGTGCCGCATTACTTGTACTACTTCTGGGCATCTATCCAGACCCAATGATCAATTTAGCATTGAAGTCAGAAATTCTTTCTCCATTGCATTTCATGTTGTCTCAACAACAATAATGATTTGATTTGTACAAAAAAGCCTCCAAAAATTGGGGGCTTTTTTAATGAAGAGTAAAAAAACACTCTATAATACTCAAAGATTAATATTAGTTAGGTACTTACTCGTGTCTATTCAGGAAATTCGCCATCCGTTGATTCGCCATAAACTTGGTTTATTACGCCGTTCAGACATCAGCACAAAGAATTTCCGTGAATTGGCGCAAGAAGTCACGATGTTACTCACTTATGAAGCAACTAAGGACCTTCCTGTTGTCGATCATGAAATTGATGGTTGGGCAGGTAAAGTTTCGACTCAACGTATCGCAGGTAAGAAGATTACCATTGTACCGATTCTACGTGCTGGAATTGGTATGCTTGAAGGCGTACTGAGCTTGATTCCAAGTGCCAAAGTGAGTGTCTTGGGTTTAGAGCGTGATGAGGCGACTTTAGAAGTTCGTACTTACTATAAAAAATTAGTACCTGATGTTGCGAATCGCTTAGCGATGATTATTGATCCAATGCTGGCTACGGGTAATTCACTTATTGCCGCAATTGATGTGCTTAAAGCAAGTGGTTGTAAAGATATACGTGTTATGGTTTTGGTTGCTGCACCTGAAGGTGTTGCAAAAGTAGAAGCTGCGCACCCTGATGTACGTATCTATACGGCATCGATTGATCAAGGTTTGAATGAGGATGGCTATATCGTTCCAGGTCTTGGTGATGCGGGTGATAAGATTTTTGGTAGTGTTCAAAAAGATTAATTTTTGAAAATATGCTTAAAAAAGAGACTTAATCCAACCGTACTGTTTTCAGGGGAGGATTTAAAGTCTCTTTTTTTATATACTGAAATACAGTACTTGCAAAATTAGGTGAATGTCATGAAAAAAGAATTTTATCAGGGAAAAGTTAAACAATATAATCCAGACAAAGGGTTTGGTTTTATTGCAACTGCTGAAGGCGAGATCTTTTTTCATATTTCAGATTTTCCTGCATCGGAAGGTGAGCCGAAAAGAAATGAAAAAGTTAAGTTTTTAGTGCAGGAAAATGAGGGAAAGTTTAAAGCAGTACAAATTGAACGAGTAGATCCGAATCCTGCAAAAACTAAAAAAAATAAAATATTGGCTCATAATGAATCGATTACAACAGAATTGTTATCAAACTTTCGGCGTTAATCATCTATATACAATATGGAGATAATTTTCTTGATCTCCATATTGATCTATTAGGCTTTGCAAATGAGAAAAGAAAATATGTTTGTTGAAGGTAAAATTAAAAAATATAATTCAGAAAAAGGGTTTGGCTTTATAGCGATTGAAGGGCAGGCAGATATCTTCTTTCATATTACCGATTTTCCCAAAGCAGCAGGCGAACCCAAGGTTGGTGAAAGACTTAAATTCCTGATGGTTGAGGATAAAGGGAAGTTTAAGGCTGTAAATATTGTGCGGCTGGATTTAAAGCGTTCAGATTTGGTGAATCACACTATTCAAAAAGAAATCACTCAGAGCGTGGTGGTTCCGAATAATCCTCCATTAAATAAAAAGGGGATTACTTTTACGATTGTGGGTCTGGTCATTATTGCAGTTCTAATGGGGTTGGTATTTCAAAAGTATCAGTCTTATCAACAGTCACAAAGGTTAAAAGCAGCGCAGTTGATTGAAGAGCAAAAGAGGATTGTGGAGGCTCAGCGTCAGGCTTTGGGTTATTTACCAGAAATCAAACGTTCAGAAAAGACAGAAAACGCTTTAAAAGCATCAGCAACGCCAGCCGTGATTCATACCCAACAGTCTACTATTTCCCAAACCCAGTTTAGTTGTGATGGACGTACCCACTGTTCACAAATGAATTCTTATGAAGAAGCATTATTCTTTCTAAGAAATTGTCCAAATACACAAATGGATGGAAACAATGATGGTGAACCATGTGAACGACAATTTGGAAGATAAAGGTCGGGCTTAAACCTGATCTTCACAAAACTGTAAAAATGCCTTTAAACCAGGTCCCTGGTACTTCTGACGATGTACCAGCATAAACAGGGGACGGGTGAGTTCCCAGAAAGGTGTATCGAGAATGACCAATTGACCCTTTTCCTGAAGCGGTTCAATCGCAAGCCGTGATACACAAGTCATCCCCAGACCATTGGCAACAATTTTCAGGATGGCTTCATTGTGACCTAGGGTAAGGCGAATGTTGGCATCAGGTAGGTCTTTTAATATAGCGTTGTCAAAGACTTCACGTGTGCCTGAACCCTCTTCACGTAAAATCCATTCCACATCATTAAAGTCTGCTGGAGTGAGGGGATGGTTTAACTGGGTTAAGGGATGTTGTGGAGCGCAACACACCGCGAGTTCATCATCACGCCAATGGATGCACTGTAACTGGGGCAAATGGCATGAGCCCTCAATCAGAGCCAGATCAAGCTGAAACTGGTTTACCGCCTCAATCATTTGACGGGTATTGCCCACCTGTAACTGTAAATGTGCCTGTGGATGACGTTGTAAAAAATCTGCCATAAGGTCAGGCATCAGGTAATCACTGATGGTCAGGGTTGCGCCCAAACGTAGATCGATACTTTGTAATTCACCCTTGGCGGCCTGTTCAAACGATTCACAACGACCTAAAATTTCCAGGGCCTGCGGCAACAAAAAACGGCCCAGATCATTCAATTGTAAGCGTTTACCCAAGCGGTCAAATAACGGTGCGCCAAGACCATCTTCCAAATCAGCTAAAGCCATGCTTGCCGCACTTTGGGTCAGTCGGACAGCATCACTTGCTCTGGTTACAGTTCCCTCTTGAGCGACTGCCACGAAAACAGCCAATTGGCGTAATGTCATGCGCATGTTAAAAGCCTTACCGTTTGAGTTTAAAAGTATTCATGAATTATCTGATCATGCTAACATGAGCTCACTGTTTCGTGCCACGTTCAAATCATGTCAATTGAAAAATTTAGCGTAGAAAAGGTTTTATCTGTACATCGCTGGGCCCACAATCTGTTTAGCTTCACCATGACCCGACCAGCACATTTTAAATTTACTGCAGGTCAGTTTGCCCGTATTGGTTTAATGGTTGGTGATGAACTGGTGGTGCGTGCTTACTCAGTGGTGTCTTCGCCATTTGATGAAACGCTGGAATTCTTTTCAATTGTCGTTCCCGATGGGGCTTTTACCTCAAACCTGCAACATTTAAAGGTGGGTGATGAGCTGTATCTTGAAAAAATATCTTATGGCTATTTAACGCTGGCACGTTATCAGCAGCCTTTACCACAGGATTTATGGCTGTTGGCAACGGGAACGGGTTTGGCACCATTTTTATCAATGCTGCAAGACTTTGAGACCTGGAATAAATATCAACAAATCAATTTGGTCTACAGTGTTCGTACCGCATCCGAACTGGCCTATGTTGACCGTATTCAGGAAATCGCCAAGCTATTTGGTGAGGGGCATTCAGGCTTTAGATTTATTCCAATTATCACCCGTGATCCAGATGCGGCTTTACATGACCGTTTACCAGTTCTGATTGCAAATGGTGAGCTGGAAAAGGCGGCAGGATCAGAATTGAGTCCAGCAAGCAGCCATGTAATGTTGTGTGGCAATCCACAAATGGTGGAAGATACCAAGGAAGCCTTAAAACAGCGTGGCTTGACCATGAACCGCCGTGGTGAGGGGAATATTGCGGTGGAGAATTATTGGTAATATTGGGTGGACTGGATATGTTTTAGTGTACGAACATATCCATAAATTCACGGATTTCCTGAATCGCGGTATCAACATCGGTGGTGAGCCATGTGGGTTCAAACAGTCCTGCATAGTGTTCCAGACGTTCCTGTGGAACAACAAGGCGAACAGGGCATTCTTCCTCAAGCAAACGCCACGGCAGGATCGGAACCTCATTGTCCAGAAAAGCCTGAACATTGCGGATATCCACAATCATCGCATTGATGCATTCAGGAAAAGGCATCACTGAAAGTTCTTCGGTACGGCGGCGGAAATATTCAAGATCGCCCCATTTCAGGGTATAGCTGGGTTTGTTGAACTCAATCAGTCCAATCAAATGCTCATCTCGTGTGTAATGTAGAAAACACTGATGGGTTACATCCGTATCTAGATCAAGTGAGACACTTTGCTGTTGGTAGGACATAAAGCAGAACATTTAGGAATTGAGGGCGCGTAGTATAGCCTATTTTTAGCGTTTTCTAAACCGCGTATATTTTAAACAATAAATAAGGAAGAAACAGTAGAGTTTTGCAACAGCAACAACGATAGTGCCAAGCTTTTTCACACAATGCAACATAAGCAGTTGCTAAGATAAAAGCCTGAGAAATAAAAATTATGAGGGCTAGCTATCATGCATGATTTTAGTAAGCCACAGCCTCATGTGGCAAGTCAGAAGGAAGTTGCAAAGAAAAGGAAATTACCCATTTACATATTGGTCATTGTGGGGATTTTCCTGATAGCACTTCTTATTTATATGGTTGCGGATCATTCAGCGAACCCAACTGCACAGGGAATGCTGTCTCATATGCAGTCGGTACTTTTGGATGTTTAGATCGTTTGTTTTTAGACCAAACCCTGTTGAATTGAAAAAGCTCATTGATATGAATCAATGAGCTTTTTTGCAAAATTATGCGGACTTTTTGTTGTATTAGTGCAGTCGTTTGTTGATTGTAAAATAGACAGAAATTAAGGTTGAGACATCCATAAGTTATGTTCTTGGTTATAGAGCGATCATGGGTGGTTTGATTAATTTTAAAACACAACATAAGGATAACAACACATGAATGAATACTTTACTGATCCCTCCCACAGAGGAGGATTCGACGCAATGTATTATTGGGACCAGTTTCACCCAATTTTAGCGGCAATTGTTATCTTACTTTTAGGTTGGATTATTGCATTGATTGTTGCTGCTGGCGTGAAAAAGTTACTCCAGAAACTGAACACCAATCATAGATTGTCTTCTGCCACTGGTCATAAACCAAATATTGAAAACCTGCTTTCCAAACTGGTTTTCTGGTTTGTGATTATCCTTGCCGTTGTCGGGGCATTGAATGTGCTGAACATCAGTGGCGTAAGTGATCCATTCAGTAATATGGTTAGTCGGGTTCTGGCCTTTATTCCAAACCTGCTGGCAGCCGTTGCAGTCGGTTTTATTGGCTGGATTTTGGCAGGGCTGGTCAAGGCAGGACTAACCAATGTGCTTGCCAGAACGGAAATGGATGAGAAGCTCAGCAATGAGGTAGGTGTAGGCTCACTCAGTAGTAATATTGGTGAAATCTTCTACTGGCTGGTCTTGTTGCTGTTCTTGCCAATTGTGCTGTCTATTCTAGGCCTGACAGGCCTGTTGATTCCTGTACAGAATATGGTGAATGAGGCGGTTGCGTATTTACCGAACCTACTTATAGCAGGTGTCATCATTTTTGTGGGCTACATTCTGGCAAAAATTGTGCGTGGCATTGTCGAAGGGTTGAGTAACAGCCTTGGCTTACAGACACAGGCAGAAAAAATAGGTTTGTTTAAGAACTCCAATGTATCCAAATTTCTGGGTTCGTTTGTTTTTGCCATCATTATTATCACCGCCTTGATTGTGGCATTTGAGGCACTGGGTATAGAGGCAATTTCCCAACCTGCCACAGCAATGCTCAATCAAATCATGTATGCAATTCCACAAATTATTGCTGCTGGTCTGATCTTGATTGTGGCCTATGTAGTTTCCCGTTTTGTTGGACGTTTGGTGGCCGAACTGGTTTCAGGAGCGGGTGTTGATGAAATTCCAATGAAGCTGGATGTGCAACGCTTCCTTGGACAAACCCGTGTTTCAGATATCATCGGTTGCCTGATAGTATTCTTTACCATGCTGTTTGCTGTTTCAGAGGCTGCTGACCGACTTGGTTTGGAACAGATCAGTGTGCTGATTGCAATGTTTATCCAGTTTGGTGCCAGTATCCTGCTTGGTGCGGTAATTCTGGTTGTTGGCTTCTGGCTGGCCAATGTGGTTGCCAATGTGATTCAACGTGGTGAATACAATAGCTCACGCTGGTTGGGCAATCTGGTTCGTATTTTAATTATGGGCTTGGTGATTGCGATGGGCTTAAGGGCAATGGGTATTGCTGACTCTATTGTGAACCTCGCATTTGGCTTAACCCTCGGTTCAGTTGCTGTCGCGTTTGCTCTGGCTTTTGGTCTAGGTGGTCGTCAACCTGCGGAACGTTTGCTCAGTGATCTGTTGGATAAAGCAAAAACTGAGGCAAAACATCCAAATCCGTTGCGTCAAAATGAGATGACGCCAAATAATCCAGTGAGTACAGCAACTCCTGCACCAGCCAATCCAGTGAATCCGATAGCGCCAACACCAATCAATCCAGAGAATCCAAAACCACCGATTCCTCCATATTCGGATGAATAGTAAAAATAATCTTTGATTTTTTTGGTCAATTCGACCACTCTAGGCAGGGTGGTCGTTTTGTTTATCAATAAATAAAAAGTCTATAGGAGGATAAAATGAAGAGGCCAAATCGTGTATTCGCACCCATTATTATTGCAGGCATCACTGTAGGCTTTTTGGCCAGTGCGTATAAGTTTGTGGTTGCCAAGTCGGGTTCAGTGAAAGAGAAACCGATTGAAAATACTCAGCAGGCACTTTCCTCAGAGGCAGCAAACTCTTCAGATGAACGAAGTTAAAATATTTCAAGGGTAGTGCAAAACACTATTCTGTACTGCAAAACAGCTAGACAAACTGGGCTGCGGCTTGGGCAGATGACCATGCCCACTGGAAATTATATCCCCCTAGATGACCTGTCACATCGAGCACTTCACCAATAAAATACAAGCCTTTCTGTTTCTTGCTTTCCATTGTTTTTGAGGATACTTCGCTGGTATCCACTCCTCCAAGCGTGACCTCGGCAGTACGATAACCCTCCGTTCCCGATGGCTTCACTGTAAATGCATGCAGTTGCGCTGCAATCTGTTCAAGTTGAAGATCGCTGATATTTCCAATCGCTGTCTCACTTAGCTCCGCCCAAATCAGTTGCTGTAGTTCCAGCACGATACTTTTTGCAGTGAATTCATTTAACAGGGTACGCAGTAATACCTTAGGCTGTGCTTTTTTCTTTTCCTTAAAAAATTGCACGAAATCCTGACCTGGAAAGAAATCAATATTGAAGCTTTCCCCTACATGCCAGTAGTTTGAAAGCTGCAATGAGCTTGGGCCACTTAAACCACGATGGGTAAATAGCAGGGCCTCGGTAAATTGATGGCGATCATTCACCAGTGTTGCATCTAAAGCATTACCACTTAAACGTGTCGTGACTTCCTTAAAATGGTCTGAAAAGGTAAAGGGGACCAGACCTGCACGGGTAGGGAAAACATGATGGCCAAACTGCTGTGCAAGTTCATAGCCAAATCCTGAACCACCCAGGGTTGGAATGGATAAGCCACCTGTTGCTACAACCAATGATTCACAATGATAAGTTCCTTGGCTGGTTTCAATGACAAAACCTGAATCAGTCTGGGATTTTACCTGCTGAACTTCGCAGTGGGTTTGAATCTGAACGCGTTTCGCTTTATTGCATTCTGCAAGTAAAAGTTCAAGGATTTCTTTTGCGCCTTTGATTGTAAAGAGCTGACCGTGTTTACGCTCTTCATATTCAATACCATATTCACAGACCAAGCCAATAAAGTCCCAGTTGGTGTAACGGCTCAGGGCCGAAATGACGAAATGTGGATTTTCGGAGATATAGTTGGAGGGCTCAACATCCAGATTGGTAAAGTTGCATTTACCTCCCCCTGACATCAGAATTTTTTTACCGATCTTATTGGCCTTTTCCAGTACCACAACCGAACGCCCACGTTTGCCTGCTTCAGCAGCCAACATCAGGCCTGATGCACCCGCACCTAAAACAACAATATCAACCTGATGAACCATGAGTATTACTCGGTAGACGAAAAGCGGGCAATTATAAAAGATTTAAACAGCTTTTAGTATGTTTTGAGTTTCCCTTGCAACCCACCTGTATGAATGACCAGGATTCGAGTGTGGGCAGAGAAATGATGGTGCTGGATTAAATCAAGAAGTCCCATCATCATTTTAGCGGTATACACCTGTTCCAGAGGAATATGATGTTGTTGTTCAAATTGCTGCATAAATTGCAGCAGTTTAGGTGTGATTTTGGCATAACCACCACAACAATAGGCATCAGTTAAAGACCAATTGCTTTTATCAGTCCATTGTTGAATGTCATGTTTGAGAAAATCACCTTTTAATGCAGAAAAGCCTAAAACATGCTGTTGCTCTGAGCTGCTTTCAATAATGCCTGCAAGGGTTCCACCTGTACCCACGGCACAACAAATTACGTCATAATTTTCTAAATCATCAGGGGAGAGGATTTCCTGTGTCCCTTGAATGGCAAGGGCATTGCTTCCGCCCTCTGGAATAATAAAGGCTTGAGGGTATTGTTGCTGCAACTGTTGTAGATACTCAGCTTGATGGCGTAAACGATATTTAGTCCGACTGACAAAATTTAACTGCATACCCAAATCCTGCGCTGTTTGAAGCGTTGGGTTGAATTGTTGTGAAGCCAGTTCTTCACCACGAATCATGCCAATACTTTGAAAACCAAAATGCTGTGCTGCAAAGGCTGTTGCGGCAATATGATTGGAAAATGCACCACCAAAAGTGAGGACTTGAGAAAAACCTTGCTGTTGTGCTGCCAAAAGGTTGTATTTCAGTTTAAAAAACTTGTTGCCCGAAATCTGGGGATGAATCAGATCAAGGCGTTTGATGGTCAGTTGAACAGGCTGGGGAAGCTGCAATGTTTGATAAGGAATGGGAAAGGCAATGTGATCAAACATTTTTTGCGAACGAGAAATGAATTTGACCACATTGTAAATGTATTTGATTGAGAATGTCAGTAGAGGTTTTTTCTCATCTCAGATCTAAATCTTAAGACACTTTATCACCCGCTTTAGCCCCAGATTCAGGTGAAATCACCCAAACACCTTCACCATTACCCGCCGCAAGTACCATGCCGTTAGAAATACCAAAACGCATTTTACGCGGTGCAAGGTTAGCCACCATCACCACTAATTTGCCTTTTAAATCTTCTGGCTGATAAAACTCACGAATACCACTAAACACATTACGTGGCTCAGCTTCACCTACATTTAAAGTGAGTTGAAGTAATTTATCAGAACCTTCAACGGTTGCTGCTTCTAAAACTTCTGCCACACGAAGATCAATTTTCATAAAATCTTCGATACCAATAATTTCAGCTTCACCCACTTTTGGCTCAGGCTTTTTCTCGGCTTTCTTCTCTTTTTTCTTTTCCACTTTTGGCGCTTCTGCCGCAGCAGCCAAAGAATCTTTAGACGCATCTACCATTGATGCAACTGCTTTAGGATCCACACGCTGCATAAGCGGTTGGAATTGAGCAATTTCATGTGCCACTAAAATCTGCTTGCGAGATTCAAAATCAAAGCTTTCAAGCTGCAAGAATGCCTGAACTTGAGCCGCAAGTGTAGGAAGCACTGGAGCCAAGTAAATCGCAAGTTGACGGAATAAGTTAATACCGACTGAGCAAACATCATGAACTTGTTGTTCTTGACCTTCTTGTTTTGCAAGTGCCCACGGTTTTTTCTCATCAATATATTGGTTGGCTTTGTCTGCAAGTGCCATGATTTCACGAACTGCCGCAGAAAATTCGCGTGCTTCATAGGCTTGTGCAATCGAATCGCCAGCATCAATAAAGCTTTGAACCAATTCAGGCTCAGCACAAGTATTTGAAAGCGTATTATTGAAATTGCTATTAATGAATTTTGCACAACGGCTAGCAATATTCACCACTTTACCAACCAGGTCCGAATTTACTTTCTGAACAAAATCATCCAGATTCAAGTCTGAATCTTCAACTTTGTCAGAAAGCTTAGACGCAAAGTAATAGCGTAAATATTCAGGGTTTAAATGCTGTAAATAAGTTTCGGCTTTGATGAATGTACCACGAGACTTCGACATCTTCTGACCATTCACGGTCAGGAAACCATTGACGAATAAACCTGATGGGGTACGGTAGTTTGCACCCTCAAGCATGGCAGGCCAAAATAGCGCATGGAAATAAACAATGTCTTTACCAATGAAATGGTAGACTTCATTTTGTGAATCTTTTTTCCAGAAATCATCAAAACTTAAATCTGGACGTTTGGTTTTGATATAGTTTTCAAAACTCGACATATAACCAATCGGTGCATCGACCCAAACATAAAAATATTTGTTTGGTGCATCTGGAATTTCAAAACCGAAATAAGGTGCATCACGGGAAATATCCCAGTCAGATAAACCTGCATCGAACCATTCATCCAGCTTATTGGCAATCGAAACAGGTAAACGACCTTGATCACGCGTCCATTTTTGCAAATATTCAGCAAAATTAGGAAGCTTAAAGAAGTAGTGATCTGATGATTTTTCTACAGGCGTTGCGCCGCTCAAGGTTGAGCGTGGATTCAATAATTCAGTTGCATTGTAAGTTGTACCGCACACTTCGCAAGCATCGCCGTATTGATCTTCGGCTTTACATTTCGGGCATGTGCCTTTAATGAAACGGTCAGACAAGAACATGCCTTTTTCAGGATCGAATAATTGTGTGACAGGGCGAACAGCGATATTGCCTGCTTCACGGTTTTTAATATAAATCTCAGATGCACGTGCTTTGTTTGCATCGCTATGAGTTGAATCATAATGATCGAAATGCACACCAAAACCATCAAAATCACGAATGTGTTCTTTCTGAACATTGGCAATTTGCGCTTCAGGGCTGATGCCATTCGCTTCAGCACGTAACATGATCGCTGTACCGTGAGCATCATCCGCACAAACGTAAGTCACGTCATGACCCATTGCACGCATTGCACGAACCCAAATATCTGCCTGGATATAACCGAGTAAGTGTCCCATATGGATTGGACCATTGGCATAAGGGAGGGCATTGGTGACTAAAATTTTACGCACGGATACTGTTCTCTCATTCGTATTTACAAGGTGGATGATTTTACATGACTTAAGAGCGACTTGCACAAAGGAATCGGTGAAATCTTTTTAATCGGATTAGACTGCCTGTGTTAGTTTTAAACTTCATCAAAACTTCACTTTGGCTTCAATCAAAATATGTCTGTTTGAATGAAAATAAACACGGCATCAAATCGCTGGAGAGAAAAATGCGATCTTGGAATTTAGTCTGTGCATCGTTATTGGCATGTTTTATATGAAATCTTCAAAAAAGAGTTTCAAGCCTAAAATTGACTTGATTCATTGATAGGATTTTTATATCCAAAAATTCAAAAAGTTATCGATCAGCAATGATTTGAAGCTTACTGTATTCCAATTGTTTCAATTTGCAGCAATTTCGCCACGCTTTGCCAGAACGTTGTATAAGTATAGCCAGAAAACAATTGTAGCTTTCACGACATAACAAGAGGAATAACACCATGAGTAATGACAAAATTGATCAGTTAAAAGATTTTGCCGCGAAAGACTTGGCACAGACCAAGGCAGACTTCCAGCAGGCAAAAGATAAGGTCAGTGAGGTGGGCAAAGACATTAAACAAAAAGGTCAGGAAACTGTCGAAGATGTTAAAAACTTTACATCAAAAGACCATGAGCAAACCAAAATTGACTTGCAGCAGGCAAAAGACAGAGCGAGTGAATTGAAACAAAAAGGGGAACAAACTCTGGATGACTTAAAGAGCAATGCAAGTGAAAAGTATGATGAAACTAAGGCAGCTTTATCAAGCAAGGCGGATGAACTAAAAGATAAATTAGCCGATACTCAACAAGCAGCAAAAGAGAAGTTTGATCACTTTAAGGAAGAGGCCAGCCATAAACTTGATGATGCAAAGGCTAAAGCTGCTGAGTTAAAAGATGAGGCTGCTGCAAAACTTGATGAACTGAAAGCTCAGGCGAGTACTAAGCTGGATGATTTAAAGAAAGCGGCAACCGATGCTGTAAATAAACTCAAAGGTTAATCGTTGCCACAGTTCTAAATCATGGACGTTCATATTGAGAGAAGAAAATACGCTATAAAAAATGAGCAATTATCTTCGTAGATGTGAGCGTCTATTTTGCAATACTGCTAAACTAGCCAAACTCAGTGATATGTTGATCTGTTTTTGGAGTAAACAAAATGTCGTGGCTTTCTTCCTTAAAATCTGTTTTTTCACCAGCGCAAGAAGTCAAGGAAGATGATATCCAAACCGTTCTACAAAACTATAACCTCCCCTATTCAGAGAATCGCTTAAAAGACCGTATTAGTCAGGTCAACGTACAAGAGCATGTTTTACAACTGACCATCAATACCTTTCCACAAGAAAAAGACCATTTACAACAGATTCACGATGAGCTTGCCGAAGCCTTGGAAAAGTGTGGGATTCAGGAACTCAATCTTCATATCATCCAGCAAAAACATGCAGCACATGGCGAAGCTGCGCATAGCTGCTCACCCAAGCCTAAAGCGGAAAATAGCAATTTACCGCCAGTCATGGATGCCTCACCTAAAGCTGAAACTGATCCGAATAATCCACCAATTCAAAAAGCTGCGCCGCAGCAACGCGATGTGGCAGCCCATCCACGTATCCAGAATGTGATTCTGGTATCGTCGGGTAAAGGTGGGGTGGGTAAATCCACCACTACGGTCAACCTTGCGCTTGCCTTGCAGCAATTGGGTTTAAAAGTTGGGGTCTTGGATGCAGACATTTATGGCCCAAGTATTCCAACCATGCTGGGTAATGCGGGTAGAACCCCCCTGATTGAAAATGAACACTTTGTTCCACTGGATGCTTACGGCATGGCGGTACTTTCGATTGGGCACCTGATTGGGGCGAACAATACCCCAGTGGCTTGGCGAGGACCAAAAGCAACAGGTGCACTGATGCAATTGTTTAATCAAACCTTGTGGCCTGATCTGGATGTGTTGGTGATTGATATGCCACCAGGCACTGGAGACATTCAACTGACTTTGGCACAGCGTATTCCAGTCACAGGTGCCGTCATTGTGACCACACCGCAAAATGTTGCGCTCATGGATGCGGTAAAAGGCATTGAATTATTTAATAAAGTGAACATCCCTGTATTGGGTGTGATTGAAAATATGTCCACCCATATCTGCTCTAACTGTGGTCATGAAGAGCAGATTTTTGGTACAGGAGGTGGTGATCAGTTATCTGGGCAATACCATATTCCATTGCTTGGACGCTTGCCTCTGGATGCTAAAATTCGTGAGCATGCAGATAACGGTAAGCCGAGCGTGATTGCACAGGATACCGCGGCGGAAAGCTATATCAATATTGCCCAAGCTGTAATACAACACATGGAAAAGCTGCCTAAACGCCAAAGAGATGACAAACGAATCTTCTAAAGTAAAAGACCTCTAAATTTAGAGGTCTTTTTTTATAAACCAGAGCTGTTTTACAAACATGATTTAAGCAATACGTTATATTTAACCTATTTAAAATTACCAATTTTTATGCAGTGACTTTAGAGTAAAGTGGACTTGAAATTATAAAAATATAAATAAAACATGTGCTTAAATAATCTGCCGTCATAAGTGCTTACAGTTAAAATTTTGCTATGGATGAGCAATTGGATTAATGTAAAAACATCTTTTAGTGAGGTCATTCAATGATTTCATGGTTTTTTATTGGTTTAGTCATCACCATTTTGCTTACTCCTGGCCCAACCAACACCCTGCTTGCATCTTCAGGTATTCAGGTGGGGTTGCGTAAATCATTATTACTCATTCCAGCAGAGGCAATTGGTTATATCATTGCAATCAGTGCATGGGGAATGCTGATCGGCAAAGTTTCTACTACACTACCTTTATTACCCACTTTTCTTAAATTATTGAGCGCAGGCTATATTGTTTTTCTGGCTGTAAAATTATGGCGTACTGCCGATCAGAAAGTGGCGTTAAACCAACCGACCATTCGCCCGCGTGAGTTATTGTGTGCGACTTTACTCAATCCTAAAGCGTTATTATTTGCCTCAGCTATTTTTCCAGCAGTGGCATGGAACAGCCAGCAAATCTACATGGCGCATATGGGTACATTTGTTGCACTGATTCTCCCGATTGCATTGTTCTGGATTTCTGTTGGTGCAGCGCTCGCCACCAATAAAGTAAAATGGCTGTCGCAATCCAAATTACAACGTACCGCATCAGTTGTCTTGGTCAGCTTCTCAATTCCAATTAGCTACTCAGCACTGATCAATTTATAATATTCCAAGCGCTATCAATGATTGCAGAATAGGGCTGTTATTTCCATTGATGTCATTTTGCGTTAAAGTATCTGCCAATCATTCACTTCGTCTTTGGATAAAAAGTCATGGCAATAAAATCTGATCGTTGGATTCGTGAAATGAGCGAAAAACACGGCATGATTGAACCTTATGCAGAGAATCAAGTTCGTTTCGATGCAAACGGAGAAAAACTGATTTCTTATGGGGTGTCTAGCTATGGCTATGACGTTCGTTGCGCACGTGAATTTAAGGTATTTACCAATGTTCACTCGGCGATAGTCGACCCAAAAAACTTTGATGACAGAAGTTTTATTGATATTGAGTCGGATGTCTGCATTATTCCACCCAACTCATTTGCACTTGCCCGTACCATTGAATATTTCCGTATCCCACGAAATGTCCTAACGGTATGTTTAGGTAAATCGACTTATGCCCGTTGCGGTATTATCGTGAATGTCACGCCGTTAGAGCCTGAGTGGGAAGGGCATGTAACCCTTGAGTTTTCCAATACCACCAACTTGCCAGCACGTATTTATGCCGGTGAGGGTGTTGCACAAATGCTGTTCTTTGAAAGCGATGAAGTGTGTGAAACCTCTTATAAAGACCGTGGTGGGAAATATCAGGGGCAAACAGGCGTGACTTTGCCGAAAACATGATTTGTAAATTACATTTTGCAACAATCATAAAGTTTTTTGCTTGTTGCAATACAAACCTTATATTTAAAGAATAAAAATATAATATTCAGACATATATTTAAAAGAAATTATTTAAGAACAATAATTCATTCATCGGAAAATAAAACGTTTACCTAATATATTTTGCATTTGTGTAAATATTCGGCATAATGAAGAATAGAGTTGTCTGCCAAAAAACGCCTGAAAATTAAGTGTGCGTGTCCACACACTGGTCAGTTCGAGATGGTGGGCATTAGGCAAAAGTTGCAATAAAAATAAACATAGATGGATGTTTTAAACAAGGAGGTCGTTATGCGACGGTTTAAGTCTCTTCATTTGGCAATGCTGACATTGGGTAGTGTATGCCTAAATTCTGCCTATGCGTCCTCCGAAGGTTTGCAGAGTCTGAGTGATAGTGAGATGTCTGCTACAACAGGGCAGGCATTGATGAGCCTATCCTATATTTCTCCAAATGATACGAATAGTAACACTAGTTATAACGGTAATATGGGTTTTTATCGGTTAGCTTTAGATGCACAGCTTGAGCTTAATGCGAATATAAAGAAGCTGCAGCTTGGTTGTGGAGGGGTTAATGGTGCTGGAGCTTGTGATATTGATATTGATTATTTGAGTTTGAGTGGTGGCACTGTAGATAGTACTCGAGATGAGCGAGCTTCTACTTCTGCCATCATTACAAACCCTTTTTTAGAGTTTGCTATAAAAAATCCAGATTCAGCATCTACTCGTGAAATCCAAGGATTTCGATTAAGTGTAAAATCACTAGATGGACTATTGACCTTTGGCTTAGAAAATGGAGATGCCGCTACAGGAATCAATTCTTTGAGTGGTTATATGGTGACAAAACCTACAACGGGTACAGTGACTACTAATCCTTTTTATGGTATTACCCAAGCAGAAACAAATACTGCTATTACAGGTCGAGCTACAGTCATTGGAAATGGGTTCACTGCACCATTTACATCTAACTCGTATAATTTGAATTTGGGTGCAGGATCGGGTAGCTTAACAATGGGACAACAAACGATCACTGGTAAGCGAATTTCTTCTGTGAACTTATTGGCAGATGCAACGGTAAGCGGAATTCCTATTAGTGGTACAATGAATGCAACTGCCTCCCTGCTGGGTATACCTGTCGCAATCGCTGGTGATGTCAATGGAACAGTAAATAATTTAAGTGTAAAGGCAACTATTAATCAAAGTCTAGGTTACTTTCACGCAGCACAATTAAATGGTTCTGCGGGCTATTTAGGTGTGCAGGGGGTAAATATTATGTGGCCAGACGCAGCATCAGTAGCACAAACAGGTTGGTGGCTAGAACTTACAGACCCAATTGATATTGGGCAGATTACACCTTCGGGCAATGTTGAAATTGCGATGCCAACTATTGTAGAGGCCTTGGGTAAAGTGAGTGAATATTTAAACCAAGATGGTAACGCTGTGGAGTGTGGTTTTTTAGCAACTAGCTGTTTGGCTGGTACGCTAAATGTTGGTCCTGTCGATTTAGCAGGTGCAACGCCAGCGTCAATGACATTAACGAATATTGTATTACAGAAGCAAACTTTTGCGCCTAACTGTTATGGCACATTAAAGTTTTGCTAAGATTGAGATTTGATCATATTCTAGCCTTAAGTTAGGCGGGAAATTCTGATTTGTCCCTTGTAAGGTGAAAAGGAATAGATCACCTAGAAAAAACAAGGATTATGAAAGAAAAAATAAATATGGTGCAAAGCATCGTGTAAACAGGAAAGTCAAGATGACTACACTTAATTATACGGTAAGGTTTAAAAAAACCGTTTTAGCAAGCTTGGTTGGTTTTTGTTCAAGCCAATTTAGCTTTGCATTTGAGGAATTGTCTGATGCTAGTTTGAGTAATACAACTGGTGAAGGCATTGCAATTTTACCACAAAATACTTACATGGTTTTTCGTGGAGCTGGTCCGAATGAGACTATAACTCAAATTTTGACTGACAGAAGTAAAGATACGGGATATATCAACTATATGCCTGTGGGACCTCTGAGCTTAGCTGCCGCTGACACTAGTGGGAACGGTACGATTGGTGCGGAAGACCATGCAGTAGGTAAAGCAGATTTGTTTTTATACGGTTTAGCTCTATCTAAATCGGATGGTAATGCAAATACTCGTATTGCAACATCAGAGTCTGCAGCTACGATCTCTAGTTGGGGAACGGTGGCTAATCCTTGGGTGCTTAAAGCTCAAACAAATAATAACGTTCCGAATTTTAATAAATCGGACAATTCTGTTTATCCTGTAACTTATTTGTCCTTAGAGGCGCCGTTATACCAACCAGATATAGATGGTACTGAAGGCTCAGATGCTTATAATTTGAAATTAGGTGTATGGGCAGATGCTTTTGTTAGAAATCCTAATGTAAGTAGTACTATTACTGATGGTTCTCAATTTCAATATGGCTCTACAAGTGGAATGATTGGAACAATTGACCCTAGTCGAGCAAACCGACTGCGATTGCAAGGCGTTATCAATGGATTTAGTGTAAATGGTAGTCAGTTAAGTTTTTTTCAGACATTAAACGGTGCGACAGCAACAGATGGAATGAGTCCTTTTTATAATAATACATTGGGGATGTCTGGCTTAATACGTTTGAATACAGGAAACAGTCAAAATACTTCAATAATTACTGAAAACGTAACGAATTCGAGTCAAACTTATGCCAATGGTGGTACTAATGATGGATGGCAAGTGGTTCATGCTGGAGCAAACTCGACATTAAGCACATCAACGACAGGCGACTGTAATAATACATCTAGTACATCTGCATTAGGTGTTGGTGCTGGATGTCGATATTATGTTGAAAAGAGAACTCGTACTGATTCCATTACATCTAATAAGACGCGAAGTAATTTTAATGATACTAGTAAGGTGCTGAGATTAAGTACTAGAGAGACTTCAGACTCTCCAAACCGAGCAAATAATTTATACACGCCAGCCCTAGATTCTACAAATCCTATTGCACCAAATTTTTCAGATAATGAAGGGTTATATTTATATTACCCAAATATTAATTTAGTTTTAGGTAATCTTTATCAACCTGTTATATTAGGCTCAGATGAAAAAAACTTTAGCATAGAGTTAACCCGTGTTACAAATAAGCCTGCAATATATAAAAAGATTTATACAGATTATTTTAATACAAATAATGGTTATGAAGGTTCGACTTGTAATGTTTATCAGTGCGATAACGCAACACATAGTAGCATTAGTATTGGTACCGCTTATAGTCCTGATGGTGGAAAGACATTATTAGCTGATAAAAGTGAAGGAGCTGTTGGTGTTTCATTTGGTCGGGTTATTTCAACAGCAACTCAGGTTTCTGGTGCAACAGCTGGTTCAATGGTTAATTTAGCAAACACGGTATCAGGGACTCGCTCAACAACAATGACGGAAGTGCGTTATAAACAACGACAACAGAATGTTGAGTCTTGGAGACAGGAGTATAGTTGTGGAGCTCTTTGGGGAAGCTGTTCTGCTACCCCAGGATACTTATATCAATGGGAATACAATCAAGGTAGCGGGAATTGGGTGATTATTGATCCACGAGTCAAGCCAAATGATGCGGCAACTTGTTCAGGTGGAATCGCTGGATGTACTAAAACTTCTGGTACTACGCCAATGTATGGAACTATAGCAAATCGGAATTGGGCTAATTCTTCTGCTTGGCTAACTGCCAAGAATGAGACACTTGATGGATTTATTGGTGCAGGAAATGGAACAACTGGTTATGTTATGCCTTCTACGAATCAGGCGCCAGCTTTGGCAAATATAGGTCCATTAAATAACCTCGGTTCTGCTGTGATTGATGGTGTATTGATTCAACATCTCAAGCTAACAACGAAAGGTTTATAAGGAGACTGTGATGATAAAACATATTACCATTACTCTTTTATCTCTTGTTACTAGTGTGGCTTATGCTGATCTTGAATCTTTAGATAATCTTGAGCTTCAATCTATTCAAGGTCAGGCTGGCACTGATATCTCTCTATTGATGTCACTTAATCATACAAATACTTATCAGTTTGATGATGGTATTGGTGGAGTTTGTGATAAATCCGCTGCCAATAATACAGGATTAGGTTATTGTCATTTCGCTTTATCAATTAATAAGCGTTTTGTAAAAAATGGCTTGGCAGTTAGTGATCCAACGCAGGCTAATCCAGCGAATCGATTATGGTTAGTTTTCAAAGGTATACAAGGAACTATTAATTTACAGAAAATGGGCTTAGATGGAGTTGATCTAGTTTATAAAACAGATGGAACAAATAGTTTTGATAAAATAAAACCTGCGATGCAATTTAGCTTTGATGCGAGTTTACCTATTTTAATTCGTAATTTAGGTTTTAATGCTTTATCCATTGAGCAAGATAATTTTACAAGTTACATAGATGCGACTGGAAAAGTAGTTGAAAATGTAACTGGCTCAACTCCTGCACAAGATTATGGTTATTTAAAAGCAACTACTTATACTTCAGCGACTGCTCCGAACTCAACTTATGATGTTGGTAAGGAAACTGGTTTTATGGGGTTGAAAATGAATGGTAATTTAGCATTGCAAGGTAATATTAAGATGTTTAGTTGTGATAGTAGTCATCCCCGTTGTTAATCTGAATATGAAACAAATTTCAAAGGATTGAAGAGATGAAGAAAAATAAGAAGATGACAGGTTTTGTAATGACGACTTTGGCAGTAAGTCTAATGTTAGCGAGCCATAGTGCATTCGCTTTACAAAGTTTAGATGACCGTGCTTTGAGAAGTGTAAATGGTCAAGATGGTATTTCTATTAATACCAGTTTTGATGAGGTAAATGTCAAGCAATTATATTGGGAAGATAATGCAGGACGTGGAAGTGCAGGGGCAACCAACGATCAATTGAGAGCAGTTGCTGAGGGCTTCAAGATTACTCAAAGTAACTCTAGTTCACTAACACCAGGTACAAGTTATAAGATTAATGGTGGAAGTCATGCTGATGGTAAAGTCGGTTTAGATTTGAGCATTTCCACGAATCCCTCATTAATCACAATTGATAATTTTAAGGTGTGTGATACTGAAGCAAGTCAAAATTGTAATGCCCCAATTGGGAATATGGCTATTCAAACGAGTTCAGTGATTGATATCGATTTCAAAACTCGCGATGGATTATTTAGTAAAACAGGACAGTCTACGCTTAAACTAGGAATCAATAATGCCAATGTATATTTAGGGCAAACTGATGTTAATGATGAGTTAAACCAGTTAATTCTAAAAAATCTTAACTCGCAGATTCAAATCCCAAGTGCAACACATTTGTAATTAGTTGAAAAAGTTAGGTGTATTCATAGAATCATTAGACTTTTTCAACTCGCAATTGGAAAGCACACAATGAAGAAATACACCCAACTTTCTCAAGATGAAAGATACGAAATTTATGCTACTTTGAAAAGTAAAAGTTCAATCGCTACCCTTGCTCGGGAGTTAGGACGTTCACGATCAACCATCTACCGTGAATTAAAAAGAAATACTGGGCAACGTGGATATAGAGCTCAACAGGCAGCTAAATTTGCAAGTCAAAGACGGTACCGTCCTTCATCATCAATGACAGCATTTGCCTTCGCTTATATTGATTATTTGATTGGTTTGGACTGGTCACCCGAACAAATTTCAGGTGCTTTAACACAACGCGGTTGGCTGGATGTACCTTCACATGAGTGGATTTACCAGTACATTTATCAAGATAAATCAAAAGGTGGTAAACTTCATCTACACTTAAGGCATCAGAAGAAATATCGAAAACGCGGTTACAAAAACACGGATCGTAGGGGTCAAATCATTGATAAAACAAGTATTCACTGCCGAGACCAGGTCATTGATCAACGACAACGTTTAGGAGATTTCGAAGGTGACACGGTGATTGGTAAACATCATAAAGGTGCTTTATTGACTCTCGTTGATCGAAAGAGCCTGTATGTACATATTGTTCATTTAGGGCCAACGAGAGCATCCTCTCAAACGATTACTTGTGCACTAGATCGTTTACAAATGAGCCATGCTTATAGTGTGACATTTGATAATGGCAAAGAATTTTCCGAACACAAAAGAATTACTGATGCTGGCATAGAGACGTATTTTGCTGATCCTTACAAGTCTATTCAGCGAGCTAGAAATGAAAATACGAATGGTTTAATCCGTCAATATCTGCCAAAATCATCATCGTTTGATGACGTGTCAAAGGAACAAATAGAGCAGATAGAATTTGCACTCAACCATCGTCCTAGAAAAACCCTAGGTTGGTATACACCGAGTGAAGTTATGGCTGGTTTTTATACTGTTGCACTTGCCGCTTGAATCCGCCACTTTAATTTTCTTGGTAAGGGCGTCATGTTTATTGATGCTGTAGAAGGCTTTAAATTACAAACTAATGCGGATGGTGTTAGTAAAGCTGGGTTAGCAACCGCACCTAGTTCGACACATGGCTATGTTGATTTTATCCGTGCACCAGATGCGGCAGCTAGTAGTCTTATTGCAGGTAGTTATACCGACCTCACTAATGCGGGGTTAAATCTTGAGTTTATGCTCAATAAAAATGTTAGTAAAACAGATCCATATGCAATTAATCAATTGACAAAAAGTCCACAAGGCGCAGCTGGTTTAATTCGTGTCGGTGCCAGTGGTCGTATGGTTAATGGCTATTTACAGTTGCGCGGTATAAGTAGTGAGGGGAAAGGTAACCCCGTATATGGTACAAGTTATGGTCATCCAGATGGCACGAACATTCTAGGTGAGGCTAAAAGTGGTAGTAACGTCATTGGCAATACTGGCATTGGTTTTAGAATGGGGGCGGACTTTACTATAGATAATGATTCAATGTTGGGTAGTGATGGAAAAGCAACCACTCTAGAAATTGGTGGAGCTGGACTAAATACTTATGGCTTTGAGTTTGGTAATTTAACTGGATTACAACAGGGAACACGTGGTTCTTTTAATAGCGGTGATGTTTATATAAATCTTGCAGACACCAAGTCAGTTTTTTTACCAGCAAACTATGCTTTCCAAACGAGCCGGTTTGGTGACAACAGTACACTGACAACAGATGCTGATTATATTCAGAATATCCATACGGGAGCAAGTACAGCAAACCCTTATAGTTTACTTGTCGCTGTTCGCGGAGCTGAATTCCAAGCATTATCAAAACGTGGACGTTTTACCAATAGTGCAAGAACCAATGATGCTTTTGGACAAAGCGTTCCTAATATTGCTGAGCATAATAATAATCAATGGGGGCTGGCATTGCCTTTTTATGGTTTAAACGCAAATATGGCAATGTTTGGAACGACTGTTGATGCGAGTAAAGTTTATTATTATCAGCAGGGTAATACTCAAGGTATTGCAGTTGGTACAGGACAGACTCCACGTTTGGGCTTCTCACTGGCAATGAACACATATGGTATTGATCGAGATCCAGTGAATAATACGAAACTGGGGAATAAAACAACCTCTATTTTAGTTATCGATGGTGCTACAGATTATTACATGGGACTACGTAACATTGATATGCTCCTAAAAGGAACGGGTAGTATTGGTGTTGAAAAAGGAAGCATGAATGTTAGTCTTGAAGATATGTTAATTGTGATGGCTGCTGAAGTTGCTGCAGGATATTTACCTGGCGCAACTTATCAAAGCTGTATCACTAATCCTATATTGGCTTGTAGTAATAAAAGTTTTGCTCCTAATAATAATTTTGCAAATGAAGATGATGTTCTATTTGGTTTGAACCTGCGTTTAGGTGGAAATATGAATCTTTCACTGATTCCAAACAGTGAATATAAAGCTGATGGCACAGGAAACCGTCTTAATATTGTGGGAGATTTTCAGCTAACAGGTGATAAAAATACCATACAAATTAGTGACCCAATTGATAAGTCAACTGTTGGCTTGGATAACATTACTGGTAAAGTTGCATTTGATAATGCAATTGTGATCGAACCTAAAGCTGGTCAGAATGGTGCTGAAGGGGTGGTTAGTTTTAATACAGATCTTACTTTTAACCCTCAACGTACTACTGAAGGCGTTTTAAGAATTCGTGATATAAATTTATATCCACCAGAAACTGGAAAAGGAGCACGTTTGGGTGAAATGGCAATTACGGGCGGTCGTTTGAGTAGCCAATTTAGTATTATGCCCCGTAATTAAGGGCTCATCTCATCTGAAAAGGATTGAGGAATATAAAAATTGTGTTACTTTGGTGTGAGTATTTTTTAAACACTTGTCTACGGATTAGGGCAATGAATAAGAAACTAGGATATGTGTCATTGTTGTTATTAAGCCCATTTACAATGGCAATGCAACCAATGGATGACCAAAGCTTGTCATTAGCAACAGGACAAGATGGGTTAAGTATTACGATAAATACAGATCTTGAATTTAAACAGATTGCTATGATTGATAAAGATGGTTTGTCTTATACAGGGCATACCGATCCAGATAATTACACTAATAAAGCAGGTCTAGTTGTTGCAGGTGTTGCGGGAACAGCTGCGCAGAATGTTAAGGTATCTGGTTTATCTGCTGGATCTTCAACACAACTAGGATTAAAGGCTGTGATTGATACGGATCGTGGTACTGGTTTAAATGGTGCATTTGCAAATATTGCTTTATCTTTTGATGGTGTAGATGGAATTCGTATTTCCCCATTTTCAATTTATGCAGCGCCAAGTACAGCGCTTTCAACATTAATTGCAGATGTTTATACAACTAACTCAATGTTTGGGTCAGGTAATATTCCGAAAACAAATGTTAAAGAAATTTTACGCTCAAATAGTAATATCGATATCGCTTTTGATCCAAATAATAAGCCAAACTTTAACATCCAATTAGGAGCAGCTCCCCAAAATCGGATGGTATTATTTGGTGGCGGAATTAATTCTATTTGTGGCGCTGGAACGGGTTGTAATATGATACTCGTATCAGACTATGCAACTGCAGGAGATGCGTCAACAGCGCCAGTCGGTGCCAGTTTTGATTTGCAGTTAACAGGCCATGAGGGTAATGCTTTTGCATTAAATGGTTTTTATGCCGGTATTGAAAATACGGGTTTAGTTTTTGGCAATACTGGTGAAAGCAGCAAATTTGATTTGAAGTTGAATAATGTAACTTTAGGTACTGCGGGGCAGAGTGCGACGGGAACATTCCATGCATTACCGAATGCATCCATTGGAAATGTTGGTATAACAGGCGCTTCAGTGACCAATCTAAGAGTTAATGTTGGTGGAATGTAGCTCAATTGCATAAAGTTTACCTGTAAAAAAAGAGCGGTATGGATCCGCTCTTTTTTATAGGCAGAGGTTTAATTGGTATGATTTAGGCAGACCAAAATCTGTTCCAATTGTTTCATTCGCTTTACTTGTCCCCAAAGTTCTTGTGCCTCAGGGTATGCCTTGGTCATCATACCTAACCATTGTTTATAACGACCAATCATGCCAATTTCAGTTTTAAATTGACCACTTAAAAAACGATGTTGTAATTCAACCAAATCTTGCCAACTTAATAAAGCATAATCAACATTTTGGCGGATACACTGGGTTAAATCTGGGGTGGTCACAGCACCACGACCAATCATAAGATCTGTACAGTGAGATTGGGTCAGACATGCCTTAGCATCAGTATTGTTCCAAATTTCACCATTGGCAATCACATTGATTTTTAATGCTTCAGTGATCGGTTGGATTTTTTCCCAATATGCGGGCGGAGTATAACCATCGGCTTTGGTTCTTGCATGTACGGTTAACCAACTAGCACCTGCATCTTCAATGGCATGAGCATTTTCCATCGTATGATTTTCATCCAGATAACCTAAACGCATTTTGGCTGAAACAGGGATGTGAGAAGGTACAGCGTCACGTACTGCTTTTACTAATAAATGAACAGTTTCAGGTTCATCGAGTAGCACTGAACCACCACGATGGCGGTTGACCGTTTTGGCTGGACAACCAAAATTAAGATCAATTGCTGGCGCGCCAAGTTCAACAACTTTAGCTGCATTCGCTGCCAGCATATCGGGATTATTTCCTAGAAACTGAACGTGGACAGGTGTACCCGCAGCAGTTTTGCCATCCGTTCGTAGTTCAGGACAAAAGTTATAATAAATATGGTCTGGTAGAATACTGTCAGTAATACGAATAAACTCGGTCACGCACCAATCAAAGCTGCCCACATGAGTGAGAACATCACGCATGATTGGATCAGTTAGACCTTCCATTGGGGCAAGTACAAGTTTCACGGTGGTTACCTAGTTAAGCGAAAACAGCGTTATACGCATTTTTTAGTGAGATGTCTAGGCTATGATAATGTGTTCTAAATAAGCTGATGTTGAGTGTTTACTGAAAAATTAATCCATAAATTGTCATCATCAAAGTTTTGCACATAGAGATTAATTTTTTGCTGAGGATACATATTTGTTGACCCTAGAATAAATTTGCAATCTTTGTAACTAACTAGACCAAAAAAGATTTCATTAAATTTAACAATAACCCCTTGAGGGTAAAAACAAACAATTTCAGAGTCAACATTTTGATTGATCTGAAATTTAGTCTTTAATTCATTCCATGCATTTAAATATTGAGATGTAGATTTATTCCAAAAATTTAAAAATTCTTCCTTTGTTGAAACAGATAATTCTTCTAAATTTTCTGAAAAGCTTCCCTCTGGGAGAAAAAAATTGGATTGTTCATTTATAAAAGAGGTATTTAAAATTATCGATGACGTGATACAAACTGCTCGTAAGCAGTAATATTCCTGATCTAGTTCATATAGTACTATTGTTCCATCTATATCTGTATTTTTATAATAAGTATTATACATACATGATGAGTCCATTTAAAAAAGTTTCTATCAACGTCCTAAGATCATTTCGAGTACAAATTTACTGCCAATAAAACCAATCGCGAGCAAGATAAAACCTGTAATTGTAAAACGAATCGCTTTGCGTCCACGCCAACCAAATTTGTAATGTCCAATCAACAAAGCACCATATAAAAACCACGAAATAATGCTAAACGCAGTTTTATGCGCAAGGTGTTGGGCAAAGAAATTATCAATGGTAAAGAAGCCAAATAATAAGGCGGCAGTGAGTAGAGCAAATCCTGTAATAATTAAATCAAAGAGTAATGATTCCATCACTTGGAAGGGAGGGAGTAAGTTGACCCAAATCCGTTTTTTTTGCTTCTTTTTTAGTTCTCTGTCTTGGAACCACAGGAGAACGGCATGAATAGTTGCCATTAAAAGTACAGCATAAGCTGAAAGTGATAAGATAATATGTAGATCTAATCCAAGACTATGCAACTCAATAAATTGATTTGGCTTGCTATATACAAATCCTAGAATTAAACCAAATGCAGCAACGGGCGTACCGATCAGATTTAAAGGTAAAACGGGGCGAATCAGGCTAAGGATTAAACTCAAGGTGAGCATAAGCCCTGAGGTGAACGAGATAAGGTTAAATACATCATAGTTGATGCCCATTGGTGTCATCATGTCTTGATAGAGAACTACACCGTGTAATAACAGTCCTAAACCAACGAGAAGACCGTAACACCAAAGATTTGGTGTACGTTTTGACATTAGACGAATAAACAAATACCAAAAAGAACTGGTATAAGCCACAAGTGCCAAAATTGTGTAAACCAAGGGGAGACTGATCATGTCAAACCTTTTTTAGGGGGATGAATAATATTCACCATATAAGATATAAATTCGCTGCGAACTACAGTATCCTATAGCATCTTATGCATAAATTTTCTATTTTAAGAAAGATTTTTTTGCAACTAGCCATTTTAAGCGGATTTCGCAATGTTTGATACCTTAACAGAACGACTCACACAGAGTTTAAGAAATGTTACTGGCTCAGGGCAGCTGACCGAAGACAATATTAAAGATACCCTACGTGAAGTACGTATGGCACTTCTTGAAGCCGATGTGGCGTTACCTGTAACTCGTGAATTTATCGCGAAGGTGAAGGAAGAAGCACTCGGTCAAGAGGTCATGACACAGCTTTCTCCTGGTCAGGCATTTGTAAAAATTGTCTATGATGAACTCACCAAGATGATGGGTGAGGCAAATGAAACTTTAGATTTAAGTGCTAAGCCTCCTGTCGTTGTACTCCTTGCAGGTTTGCAAGGTGCGGGTAAAACCACAACCGCAGCAAAATTGGCACGCTTCTTAAAAGAACGCCAAAAGAAAAAAGTAATGACGGTTTCTGCTGACGTGTATCGTCCAGCAGCGATCAAGCAGTTAGAAACCGTATCGAATGAAGTCGGTGTTGGTTTTATTCCATCACAAGCATCTGAAAGACCAATTGATATTGTAAATCGCGCGATTGAACAAGCTAAAATCCAGTTTGCTGATGTTTTAATTGTCGATACCGCAGGACGTCTGCATGTCGATGAAGACATGATGGATGAGATTAAAGAATTACATGCTGCGGTGAAACCGACCGAAACTTTATTCGTTGTCGATGCAATGACAGGTCAGGATGCGGCTAACACAGCAAAAGCGTTTAACGATGCTCTGGCTTTAACGGGCGTGATTCTTACCAAAACGGATGGTGATGCACGTGGTGGTGCTGCACTTTCTGTTCGTGCGATTACAGGTAAACCGATCAAGTTCTTAGGTATCGGTGAAAAACTAGATGCACTTGAGCCATTCCATCCAGATCGTGTTGCACAACGTATCTTGGGTATGGGTGACGTACTTTCTTTGGTCGAAGAAGTTGAACGCAAAATCGACAAAGAAAAAGCCGAAAAAATGGCGAAAAAACTGCAAAAAGGCGGAACTTTCAATTTTGAAGATATGCTGATGCAGTTTGAGCAAATGAGCAAGATGGGCGGTATGATGGGCTTTCTGGACAAGCTACCAGGTATGAGCAATTCGGGCATTCAGGATGCGATTGCACAAGCAAACCCTGAAAAGCAGGTCAAGCGTATGGAAGCCATTATCCAGTCTATGACGGTTAAAGAGCGCCGTAATCCAGACCTAATCAATGCCAGCCGTAAAAAGCGTATTGCCGCAGGTTGCGGTATGGATGTTGCCGAAGTGAATAAACTGATGAAGCAACAGGCGCAAATGGCAAAAATGATGAAGAAGTTTGCCAATCCATCGGGTATGAGCAAAATGTTGAAATCACTTGGCAATATGCAGAAACAGTTTGGTGGTGGCAATATGGGACCATTATTTGGCAACAATGAGCCAAAGAAATAATCGTTTTCAGTTTTGAAAAGGCGCTTAAGGCGCCTTTTTATTTTTTAGTTTAAATCAATAAATGTATCAATTTAATACAAAAAATCAACATTAGATAAAATCCCAACATAAGAGTATTGGTGCTAAATATTTGTTTTATATTGAAAAATATTGTTAATTATGTCGCATTTTTCTAAAAATAAAGTGTTTATCATACATTGTGAACATGCCGATCCAGACCAGCATTGGTGTGGCTGGCTGGAAGAATAACTTAAAAATCTGAATATGGCTTAAGCGGCATATATTACAGACGTTTCAAAGCCTACTTAAAGTGGAACTGAGCTGAACATAGTGTTTTAAACCCTTTAGCAATAAATCAGGTTCAACCTGCGGCTGGTAATGTCCCAAAAATTTGGCAAACAAGTTGGCATCACCGCCTGTTAAGATCAGGTGTTTAGGAGAGTGATGCATAATCTGGTCAATGGTGCTGATCAGGCCCAGCAGAATCCCATGATGGACAGCATCAACTGTGTTGTGTCCAGGCTTTAGATTATCAAAAGCGGAATCAGGAATTTTAATACCTTTGGTATTTTGAATGAGTGAATCTCGTTGCAAATACAGGTTTGGCAAAATATAGCCACCTAAATGTTGTAACCCCTCAACCAGATCAATGGTTAATGCTGTACCACAGCCGATCACACAAAAACTTTCGTTCGGTTTTGCCACCGCCAAGACCTGTAACCAGCGATCAATCCCAAGTTGGCTTGGCACATCATAGCCGCATTGCAAGCCAGCATATTCTGCATGAACCTTTGCAAAGATAATCGGAATATCTAGAACAGCCAGAATCATTTGAATACGCAGGTTGTTTTCTGCATCCAGCACTGAGGAAATACCCACCCGACTGAACTGTTGATGGCGAAAATGCTGGATCAAACCTAGGAGTAAATCTGCGGGGGACTGTAGATGAAGTTCAGCCGCGTGCTCAAGCACTTGGTCATTTTCAGTGACCCAGTATTTTAGCCGTGTATTGCCAATATCAAGCCATAAACTTTTCATAAGATAACGATTTCTCAAATTTCAGCCAGACGTAGGCGACCTTGATAAAACTGCTGTGCTTGATCAGTTTTAATGATGACAGCACCATCATTCGAGATACCCTGAAAACGTCCCTGAAGCTTGCCTTGGGCATGTTCAAATTCCACCTGCTGATTTAGCCAAATGGCATGATGGTTAAAACGTTCAGCCAGATTGTAGCTGCCATGTTCAAACCATTGTGCTGCCTGCTGGATGGCAGTATACAGTTCGGCAATCAAGTTCAGACGCTCGATTTGATGCAAACCCAGCCTATGCAATGAGGTGATGGGCTGGTCTGCATTCTCAACAGGTGGCGTATTCAGATTGATGCCAACCCCAACAATGGCTTGATTCACGGAGAGTGACTCTACCAAAATCCCACCCCATTTGCCTTGGGGGCTATACAAGTCATTTGGCCATTTAACCTGTAGGTTTAAGCCTTGCAAGCTTGGTATTTGTAGAATATTCAATGCAACTTCAAGAGCGAGGCGACCATCCAGTGCTGTCTTGCTTTGAATCAGTGTGCTTAAATAAACGTTTCCTTCAGGAGAGACCCATTGTCGCTGGTGCTGACCACGACCCTGAGTCTGCTGTGCGCTGCATACCAATCCTGTGCTAATGCCTTTTTGTGCAATTTCACGCATATCATCATTGGTCGATGTGGTGGTGGTTTTTAATAAAACCACTTCGGGAAACTGATTTTTTGCGTTGAGTAATTGCTGTAACTGGCAGATTGCGAAATCATCCATCATTTTTACAAGTAGAGTGGTCATGTGTTTATGGAGTTAATCATATATTTGCTGATTGGCGCAATTGCTGGATTTACTGCAGGTTTGTTTGGGGTGGGTGGTGGCCTAATTATTGTGCCAATTTTATATATCGTCTTTACTCAAATGAATTATGACGCGAATGTGATTATGCATGTTGCCGTGGGGACATCCCTAGCCACCATTATTGTGACCTCAATCAGCTCAGTGATGGCACATCATAAAAAAGGTGCGGTGTTGTGGCAGGTGTTCCGTAATTTGGCGCCAGGATTGGTGCTGGGCTCATTTATGGGGGCTGGAATTGCCGATCTTATGTCAGGCCAGCATTTGCAACTAGTGATCGGTGTTTTTGCGGTATGGATGGCGTATAAGATGTTTAGAGGCGCACATGTGCTTGTTGATGCAAATCGTCATTTGCCATCACCACCCTTGCAGTTTGTTGCAGGTGGGGGAATTGGGGTGGCTTCTGCCATTTTTGGGATTGGCGGCGGCAGTTTAACCGTACCTTACCTGAACCGTCATGGTGTAGTGATGCAAAAAGCGGTGGCAACTTCGGCAGCCTGTGGCCTCCCAATCGCCGTGGCTGGGGCGTTAGGCTTTATGTGGTTTGGTGCCAAAGAGCAGATTGATGTTCCAAATACCATTGGCTATGTGCATATCTATGCTTTTCTTGGGATCAGCGTGATGAGTTTTATCACGGCTAAATTTGGTGCCAAAGTCGCACATCGCCTATCTCCCGCAATGTTGAAAAAATGCTTTGCAGGTTTACTGGTAGTGGTTGGCTGTTATTTCATTTATAAAGGGCTGATGTAGGCCCTTTAATTCACCAGTCCATAATGCACTTCAACGTTTGCAATCAGGGTTTCAACCAGAAGCAATACATCATCCTGTTGCCGTGCATCGACAAAGAACAGTGGGTAGTTCAGTTCTCTCGCTTTCAGCCAATCCCGATAGATGGACAGGGTGCGTTCTGGCTTACGGTCAATATGGGTAACGGCAATCACAATATTGTTGCCAAAAGGCTGGAATGCCTGCACATACTGCTCTAGGTCAATTAGTGGATTTTCTGCGGTGTGGTCAATCATGACAATGGTTCCAATCGCACCCTTACAAATCACCGCCCAGATAAAATCAAAACGGTCCTGTCCTGGCGTGCCGTATAAACCGACCTTGATTCCATCTTCCAGTGTCAGCTCACCATAATCAATGCCCACCGTGGTGAGTAGCTTTTCATGGGATTCGGTATCGGTATTCAATGCCTCGGTGCTCAGCACCTCAATTTCTGATAACGTTTGGATGGCGGTCGACTTCCCTGAACCCATGGTTCCGCCAAAGACAATTTTATATTGATGTAAAATCATAAGTTTGTCCCTAATCAAAAGCCTAAACGGTTACGCAAGCGGCCAAACAGCTTTTGCATAAAATGTTGTTCAGTCTCATTTTTCTGGATTTGAGGGCTATATTTTGCTTCCCGATCCTTGATGAGTTTTCCGAAATTTGTACCCAAACAGGCAGCAACGAAATGTCTTACCTTTTGTTCAGAAAGATTTAGTTGGGCTGCAACGGTCTCAATCTTTGCACCTTGGGCAAAACAGGCTGACATTCGCAAAATGTCCTGACGATCAATCCTGTTTTTTGGCTGTGGCCAAATTTCTAAATAGAAACTTGATGCAGAGGGGGGGCAAAGTTCATTAAAATCTTTTGATGCCCAAAGTAAATTCCACAACCATTGTTTTAAATCTTGTTGTGGTGTCTCTGTGATCCAATGCTGATCTTTCTGAGTTGCATAGGTATAGTTCAGGCTTGGATCGCTTTGTGTTGTGGTGAATTCAGGGTTTTGCCATAGCCATTCACCACGTGGGTCGGCAATGGCCAATAAGCCATTATTATCAAATAACTGAATTTTTCCATTTCTCGGATTCTGGATTTCCTGTAGAACTTCCCTGATCTGTCTGCGGTGAAAGGTCTGGCCTACAGGTGGGGTGGCTGGTGCTTCTGTCGTCTCTGGAGTTGGTTGTGAACGTTCATTGAAATAATGGCTTAACCAGTGATGTAGTGAGTTGATATGGTTAAGTGGAAGATAGAGGGTATCATTTTCAATGGAACTATTTTTATCGACATCGTTGGCAATCTGAAGCACATTGATATTGCTGTTTTTAATCAGGCTTTTAATGTTGGGTGAATCGGAAAAGATATGATTGATCATTAAGATATCAAGCTGTGGTTCTGCAATGTTGCTCCAGTTCACCTTGACATGATTGGGAACCGCTGTCTGAATCTGTTCTTTTAATTCATTCAATGTCCTGATACTTAACCCAAAAATTGCGATATTGACGGCCTGATGAACACCCATGATGCTACTCATATAGAATTACTGAACACTTCAGTAAAATAAAAAAATTTTTTAGTTTAATAAAAATATTATTTTATGTGACTTATATCAATAAAAAATCGTTAGAATTTTAACTTTCAGATATATGGTTGTCTGGCAAAAAAGCAGATAAATGGCTGATATAAAAATAGAAAAGATAGGTTTTATCTGTATATTTGGGATCAAATCAGGTTTTTTTAGAAAGATTGGCTTAAAAAGCAATAAAATTGTTAGACAATGATGTAGAATTTATACAGCGAGATCAGTTAAAACAAAAAAGCGCAAACAGCATTGAACAATGCGTATAACAAAGATAGCGAGGGGCTCATGAATCTCGAAGAGGCTGATAGTCTTTCTGAACAGATTGCAAAATACATTAGTGAACAAATTATTAGCGGCGAGCTGGTTGAAGGCGAACGTATTCAGGAGCTGCGCATTGCGAAAGAGTTGGATGTCAGCCGTGGCTCTGTCCGTGAAGCATTGTTGTTGCTGGAACGTACCTATTTAATTGAAATTTTTCCACGCCGTGGCGCAATTGTCTCTGAAATGTCGGCCCAGCAGGTCAAGGCACTGTTTGACACCAATGTGATGGTGTTGGGCCATATTGTGCAGCGGATTAGTGAGACCTGGCGGGTCAATGAGGCAGAACAGCTACAGGCCTTGTTAGACCAACTGATGGAGTTTGTCCGTGCTGGGGATATTGAGAAGTTTTATGATGCTATCTTTAAATATCTGGCTGAACAGCATGAGATGGTGGCGAATCCCTACATGATGCAGTTCTACAAGGAACTGTTGCCATCGTTACGCCGTAGCTATTTTTTAACCTTAAACACCTCTCGCCGTGAGCTACAGGAATCGTTTACCCTGTTTAAGCTGGTGATTGATGCTATTTTGATCCGAAAATCACAACAAGCCGCTTTATTTATGGAAGATTTTTGTCGACACTTGCGCAACCTTGTGTTGGAATCTCTGACACGTATGAAACAGATTGAATTGGCTTGGGCAAGACGCTCACGCCGCTAATTTTTTAGGTCAAAACACGGCGTTATGCGTTTAAGCAGTTTAAAACTTTCAGGCTTTAAATCTTTTGCCGATAGTACCACTTTAAATTTTAAGGCCAACCGTACTGCGGTCGTTGGCCCAAACGGTTGCGGAAAATCGAATGTGATTGATGCCATTCGCTGGGTGATGGGCGAATCTAATGCACGTCAGTTGCGTGGTGGTAGCATGCAGGATGTGATTTTTACAGGAACATCCAAGCGTAAACCTGTCGGTCTTGCCAGTGTAGAGCTTCGTTTTGACAATACCTATGGCAAGTTGGGTGGCGCTTATAATGCCTACAACGAGCTTGCGGTGCGTCGTCAGGTTACGCGTGAAGGTAAGTCTGAATATTTCCTCAATGGCACACGCTGCCGCCGCCGTGATATTACCGATATTTTTCTGGGTACAGGTTTAGGGCCACGTTCTTATGCGGTGATTGAGCAGGGCATGATTAACCGTCTGGTTGATGCTAAACCAGAAGAAATGCGGATATTTATTGAAGAAGCCGCTGGGGTTTCCCGTTATCAGGCACGTCGTCGTGAGACTTTGCAGCATTTAGAACATACTGAGCAAAACTTAGCTCGTTTGGAGGATATAGCGGCAGAGCTGAAATCGCAGCTCAGAACCTTGAAGCGTCAGTCTGAAGCAGCAATTCAATACAAAACTTTAGAAAGCCAAATCCGAATCTTAAAAATCGAAATCCTTTCGTTCCAAGCCAATCAAAGTCAAAAGCTACAACAAGAATATACAGTTGAAATGACCACGTTAGGTGAACAATTTAAGTTGGTTCGTTCAGAGTCACATACGATTGAACATGATCTTGAAGCCACAAGTGCTTTATTCCAGCGTTTGATTCAGCAATCATCACCTTTGCAGCATGAATGGCAACAGGCAGAGAAAAAACTGGCTGAATTGAAAATGACTTTGGAGCAAAAGCAAAGCTTATTTCAACAAAATAGTAGTAGTTTGATTCAGCTTGAACAGCAAAAACTACAAACCAAGGAGCGTTTGCAGTTATCCGAGTTGCAGGTTGAAACCTTAACCACGCAGTTTGATGAGCAAAATGAGCAATTGCTTGAGCTGGAACGGCAGACCCAAGCCGCCGAGCAAAATTTTACCGATGTTCAGGCACAGCAAAAGCAGGCACAACAGCAATTTGAACAACTTAAAACCCAAGTTGAAAAGCAGCAACAACAAAAGCTGCAAATGGCGGCACAGATTGAGCAACTAAGCAAAAATGTACTGCGGATTGAACAGCAAAAGCAGACCTTACAAAAGCAAAGCGGCCAGATTCGTGCTCAGGTTCAGGATGATGAGCAAGCGCAACTGGAACAGTTACAGCAGCAGTTGCAACGAGAGATTGTTGAACTGGAAACAGCGATTGAACAGCTACAGCAAAATCTACAAAGCCAGGAGGATCAGCAACATTTAAACAAGACTGATGCACAGAGTTTAAAAACAGAGATTCAGGTGTTATTGGCTGAACAAAAGAACCTGAATCAATTGGTGGCAAAGCAGAGTCCCAAACAGAACCAAGATATCGTTCGATTAATGCAAAACTTGCGTTTAACTGCTCAAGCTAAAGTGCATGCATGCATTATTGAGAAGTTCTTAGCCAAATGGTTACAAGCACAGTTGATTGGGAATGGGCAAGCCTTCCAAGAAGGTATCGCACGACAGTTAAAGTCATCACAACAGCAGCCTGTTCAAATTGTAGAGCTTACTTGTTTGAGTGAGTGGATCGAGGCGCCACAATCTTCTTTATGGACAAATGTAGCTGTGGCAGAAGATTTAGCCACAGCATTGCGATATCAAGTGCATCTCCAGCAAGCACAATCGATTTTAACGCTGGATGGTTATCATGTCGGTGCGGACTGGGTTATTGCGTTGCACTACGATGAAGAGAGCCAGACTGCACAAGGGATGCTCAGTCATCAAGTGCGCTTAGAGGAAATCGAACAACAACTTGCAGAAATACAGCCACAATTACTTGAGTTAGAAAACCAATTTTCTTTTCAACAACAAACTTTGCAGCAACATCAACAACATTTACAGCAACAGCAACAAAGCCAAAAACAAAAGCAAAAAGAATTACAACAACTCGATGTGCAAATTGCCAAACTGCAAAGTACTGCACAGGCATTTGTATTACAACAGCAGCAATTGGCCGATCAACTGAAACAACTGGATGTGCAGCTTGAAGAAGATGCCATGCAGCGGGATGATCTGGAAATTGACCTGCATGCTTTAGCAATTAAATTGGAAGCAGTGTTACCCAACTATAAAACTTTACAGTTTCAGGTCGAAAATCTCAATGAACAATTGGATGAGCAACAACAACAGCTGACCCAACAGCAGCAGCAACGTGAAAATCTGCGCCGTCAGACCTCTCAAGCCAATCAGCAAATTGAGTTATTGGAAAAAGATATCTCATTCCTGAAAACGCAGTATCGTCAAATCATCGAACAAATTGAGCAGGCCAAGAAATTTGTTGACCCAATTCAACTGGAATTGCCAGATCTTGAATCACAGTTTAAGGCGCAATTTCAACAAACCGAAAAACTGCAAAAAACCTGGAATGAATGGCAGCTGGAACTCAATCAGGTACAGGAAAAGCAGCAGCAACTGACTGAACAACGCCATCAAGCACAGCAAAAAGATGAGCAGGTACGTGAGCAGTTGGAACAAAAGCGCTTGGCTTGGCAGGCAGCAAAATCAGATCGTGAACATTATCTGGAACAGCTGAAAGAACTCAATGCGGAAGCTTTATCTGATCTGACGATAGAAATGAAAGATCATCAGCAAAAACTTGAAAAAGCCCAGCAACAATTTGAGAAAATCGGTGCTGTGAATTTGGCAGCTTCACAAGAATACGAAGAAGTGTCGCAACGTTTTGATGAGTTGAACCATCAGATGCAAGATCTGCGAAATACGGTTGATCAGCTCAAAGATGCGATGAAAAGTATTGATCAGCAAACCCGTAAGTTGTTTATGACCACCTTTGATCAGGTCAATCAAGAGCTGCAACTTTTGTTTCCAAAAGTGTTTAATGGCGGTGAGGCGACCCTCAGCCTTGAGGATGACTGGCAGTCGGGTGTGAAATTAATGGCACGTCCGCCAGGTAAACGTAACAGTTCTCTGGCATTATTGTCAGGTGGTGAAAAGGCCCTAACGGCATTGGCGTTGGTGTTTGCTATCTTTAGGCTGAACCCTGCGCCTTTCTGTGTATTGGATGAAGTTGATGCACCACTGGATGACGCCAACGTACAGCGGTATTGTAATTTGGTAAAAGAGCTTTCTGAACAAGTGCAATTCATTTACATTACACATAATAAATTGGCAATGACAATGGCAACTGATTTACTTGGAGTGACCATGCCAGAGCCAGGCACATCAAAATTAGTGACTGTGGATTTAGAACAGGCAAAAGAATACGGGTTAGTTGCGGAGTCCTAGTATGGAAATGAATACAATAATAGGCATTGTTGTCGCCGTTGTGATTATGCTCGTTGGTTTGATCATGATTTTAAGAAAACCAAAACCAGTTGAGCTTTCACTAGAAGCAGATCTTCATGTTAACCCTGAAAGTCAGCAACCTGTGATTCCTCGTCATGTACGGGATCAGATTTTGCAAAATGATGTGGTTACCGCTGCAACCAACCGTGTTGAACCAAGTTTTAACACGGCACCGATTGAAGCAAAAGCGCCAGTTGAAATAGCTACTGCGGAAAATATTGTAAAAGCGACTGAAACTGATGTTGTGATTGAACCTGAGCCAGTTGTTAAGCTCACTTCGGATGCAAATAAACAAGAGACAGTGCTAGAATCGCAGTCTCAAGACGAAGTTGAAGCGCTTTTAGCAACGCCAGAAAAAGCTCAGGATGAGAAAGCTGAAACACAGCTCAGCTTAAACCCAAATATTGAAACAGTTGAGATTGCTGAGTTTGATGGCGAAAGTAATATTCTGGATGTGCATTTGCATGAACAGCAACGCTATGATGATGAAAGTGCTTTGGCAACAGCAGAGCAAATTATTGCTTTGAATGTTTATCCAAATCCACGTCGTGCTTTGTCTGGTGATAAAGCATTAAAGGTATTGCTGAAATATGGCCTGCGTTTTGGCGAAATGTCATGTTTCCATCGTTATGAAAACACCGATGAGCCAAGCCCATTGATGTTCTCCGTATTACGCGTCACAGATAATGGCCCAGCGGGCTTTGACCTGGAAACATTGTCTGCGGAACAGGTGCAGGGTCTGGCATTTTTCCTTGCATTGCCAAACAGCAAGGCGGTGACAGGCTATGACATGATGACCAGCATTGCAGGCTTAATTGCGCGTGAGATTGATGGTAAAGTTTACGATGAAAACAATCTTGAATTCACGCCGCAGTTGAAAGAGCATTGGCGTCATCATGTGATTGATTATCGTCCAAATCAAGCAACGGTTTAATCAATCTTTTATAATAAATTCAGTAAAGATTATAGGGCGGTTTTCCGCCCTTTTATATGGTGAAATTTAAATGGAACACAACTCAGTTATTGAGCAAATGCGTCAGTTAATTCAACTGATTGCAAAACATAATCATGCTTATTATGTAATGGATCAACCTTGCATTTCTGATAGTGAATATGACCATTTATTTCATCAACTGAAAGCCTTAGAACAACAACATCCAGAATGCATTCAGGCGGATACACCGACCAATAAAGTCGGTGGTCAAGTGTTGTCAAAATTTGAAAGCGTGACCCATGCAGTGCCAATGTTGTCATTGGGCAATGTGTTTAATCAGGAAGATCTGTTTGCCTTTGCCCGTCGTATTGATGAACGTTTACCCAATCAAAAAGTCCAGTATGACGTTGAACTTAAACTCGATGGCTTAGCGATTTCACTGTGGTATGAAAATGGTGTCTTGGTTCGTGGCGTGACCCGTGGTGATGGTGAGACAGGCGAGGATATTACCCAGAATGTTAAAACCATTCGAAATTTGCCGAAAGTATTATCAAGTCAGCATCAAGCCATTCCAGAGCTTCTGGAAGTTCGTGGTGAAGTATTGATGCCAAAGCAAGGCTTTGAAAAACTCAATGCAGATCAGGAAGCCAAAGGCGATAAGACCTTTGCCAATCCACGGAATGCAGCAGCAGGAAGTTTGCGCCAACTCGATCCAAATATCGCAGCTTCACGTCCATTGGCGTTCTATGCTTATGGTATTGCGCAATGTCAGCCCAATCATGGTCTGGAAACCATGCACGACAGCCTGCACTGGTTAACCCGATTTGGTTTTGAAATCGCAGAACGTCAATTTCTCTGTGCCTCGATTGAGGAGGTACAGCAACGCTATGAACAAATCCAACAAGAACGTCCAGATCTTAAAGTTGAAATTGATGGTATGGTGATTAAGGTCGACAGTCTTAAACAGCAACAACAATTGGGCTTTTTAAGTCGTGAACCACGCTGGGCAATCGCTTATAAATTCCCCGCACAAGCGGCACTGACCAAAGTCGAAAATATTGACTGGCAAGTGGGACGTACTGGTACGCTTACTCCTGTCGCGCGTTTAACACCTGTCTTTGTTGGTGGTGTAACGGTATCTAATGTAACCTTACACAATATTGGTGAAATCCATCGTTTAGATGTGCGTATTGGCGATACCGTTAGTGTCTACCGTACTGGCGATGTGATTCCAAAAGTTGAGAAAGTTTGGGTTGAGTTCCGACCTGCCGATACGGAGATCGTCCATCTCCCGACGAATTGTCCAGTCTGTGAATCACCTGTAGTGATGCCAGAAGGTGAGGCCTTGGCACGTTGTTCAGGTGGCCTGTATTGTGCAGCACAACGGATTGAAGCCATTCGTCACTTTGTTTCGCGTAAAGCCTTGGATATTGAGGGCTTGGGTGATCGTTGGGTAGAGTCACTTCTGCATCTCGATTTACTTAAAGATGTGGCTGATATTTACCATTTACATGAACATCGTGACACCTTATTGACCATCGAGAAAATGGGTGAAAAATCCGTTCAGAACTTGATTGATGCCATCGAAGCGAGCAAGAAAACTACCTTGGCACGTTTTATTTATGGCTTAGGTATTCGTGGTGTAGGTGAAACTACAGCACGCATGTTAGCCAATACTTTCCAAACTTTGGATGCGTTGAAAGCTGCCGATGTTGAAGCACTTAAGAAAACGCCTGATGTCGGTGATATTACAGCAGAATGGATTGCTGACTTTTTCCAAGCACCACATAACATTGAAGTACTCGATCGTTTATTGGCAGCAGGAATTCATTGGGATGCACCGACAGCTCCAACACGTCAACCATTGAATGGTGAAAGCTGGGTAGTGACAGGTACACTGGAAAGTATGGGGCGTGATGAGGCGACACAAAAGTTACAAGCTTTGGGTGCACGCGTCAGTGGTAGTGTTTCCAGTAAAACCAAATGTGTGGTGGCTGGTGAAAAAGCAGGAAGCAAGTTGGATAAAGCGCAGAAACTGGACATTCGGGTAATGAATGAACAAGAGTTTCTGGATTTCTTGGCGCAGTACGGAGGTGTTGAATGAGTATTAAAGCATTGAAAACCCATCTGGTCACAAAACCTGAAAAAGAATTGCTTCAAGAAATTGTTAAACTATATCAACAGTTTTCAGTAGTCAGAGATTTTTATGATTCACAGATAAGTGCAGAGGGGGCAAATGACGTACTCTCTAAATATAAAAAAATAATTCAGGATGAATTTTTGCCCAAACATGGATTTGGCGATGCAAGGTTATCTGTCGCACGAAAAGCGGTTATGGACTTTAAAAAACTCAATGGATTAAATATACATCTAGTTGATCTTGCAATCTATTATGTTGAAATTGGAGTAAAATTTACCAACATGTATGGTGATATCAATGAGCCATTTTATAATAGCATGGAGTCAATGTTTGCTCAGGCAATGAAATGGATGAAGCAGCTCAATGTAGAAAGTCAATTTCAACAAAGAGCAGCAAAAATTTGTCACGATACAGATAATATTGGCTGGGGGTTTCATGATGGACTATGTGAAATTTATAGTGATTATTTTGATGATTAATACTTGAAAGTATAAGAAAAAAGCCTATTCAAACCGATGTGGTTGAATAGGCTTTTTATTGTTAAATATATTTTTTCACAATCCCATCATCAAGCAATTGCTGGAAATGTTCACATACACTTTCACGAATATCGTGATATTGAATACCTAGCTCATTCACACTACGTTGTGAATTAAAGTAGATTGGATAACCCATATTCAGTTTTACAAATTGACGGGAATGCCCAAATATGGGTGCAACTAAAGAAAATGCTGTCTTAGGCACAGTAAAATGTGGGAAAGGATATCTGTAGCCAAACTTTTTCGTTAATGCTTGGCCCATTTCTAGTAGGCTTAATGTGCCACCACAAATGATATAGCGACCTTGTGCTTTAGGATTGAGTGCCGCAGCAACATGTGCATCGGCAACGTCACGAACATCAACAATGCCGTTCCACATTGGTGGTACACCAAACAGAGTGGTACCATTGCCAAACTGTTGTAGTACTTCAATACTGCCAGACTGACTTGCATCAGTGAGTGATGGTCCCATCACCAGTGCAGGGTTGATACAGACAAGACTCCAGCGATTTTGTTGCTCTGCCATTTCCCAGGCTTTACGTTCTGCAGCAACTTTCGAGTAGGGGTATGGTTGATGGGTTTCACTGCTGGTATTGTTCCAGTGGCTTTCATCAAACTCATTATTCGCGGTATTTTGAATCTCCACCGCATCGCCATAAGTTGAGGCAATACTTGAGGTCAGCACCACACGTTTGACTGATTCAGTGCGATTGACACTGTCCAGTACATTTTCTGTTCCTTTTACCGCAGGCTCAATGATATCTTTTACTGCATCCTTATAGTTAGTCACAACAAAAGGCGAGGCGGTATGGATCACGATTTCACAGCCTTGCATGGCTTCATCAAAAGAACCAGATTCAAGTAAATCGGCTTTAAAAAACTGAATTTGTCCTGATGATTTATCTGCTAGATCATACAGGTGCTGAATTTTATTTTTCTTAGATGGATCTCGAACCGTAGCATGTACGTTGTAACCCTGATTCAACAGTCGTTCAATAATCCAGCCCGCAATATAACCCGTAGCACCCGTGACCAAGATTGGTTTACTTTTATCCATTTTATTTCCGCATTGTGTTTTTGTGATTGATGTTATTTACCGAATTTTGTGTAAACAAACAACAGCCGAGCAGTCATTTTTTAATGTTTTTTGATCAAAATTGCAGTGGAATAAGAAGCATTGCTAACCGTTACAAAAAACTAAATAAAGGATTTTGATTAAATTCATTGAGTTGTGAAGCTATGCCCAATGTGCAAAGGCTTATTTTAATTAGATAAATTGGGCGAATTAAAACTGTAAATGCGTATGTTTCTCATTTTAATTTTATAAAAATCATAAACTTACACACTTTTGGTTTTGCAATTATTGTGTAAATTGACCATAATGTTGTCATTCGATAGGAGTAAGTATTATGCGTGGCAATCCAGAAGTCATCGACTATTTAAATATGCTCATTGGCGGTGAATTGGCTGCTCGTGATCAATATTTAATCCATTCCCGTATGTATGAAGATTGGGGCTTGAGCAAGATTTACGAGCGTATTGACCATGAAATGCAAGAAGAAGCTTCACATGCTGATTCAATCATTCGCCGTGTTTTATTTTTGGGTGCTCAACCTAATATGAATCGTGAAGACATCAATGTGGGTACAGATGTCGTAAGTTGTTTAAAAGCTGATTTAGCACTTGAATACCATGTGCGTGAAAAACTAGCGACAGGCATTAAGCTTTGTGAAGATAAAGGTGATTACATCAGTCGTGATATGTTGCGTCAGCAGCTTTCGGACACAGAAGAAGATCATACCTATTGGTTAGAAAAACAATTGCGTTTAATTGAATTAATTGGTTTGCAAAATTATATTCAATCGCAAATTTAAGATTTACGAATAAATAAAAAACTCAGCAGATGCTGAGTTTTTTATTTATGAATTATTTTTTAGATTGTGCTTCTTTTAAATCTTTTAATACTTGATCAGCATGCGTTTGCGTATTCACACTCGTGTAGTGATACATAATTGCACCTTGAGGATTAATCAAGAAACTCTCACGTTTAGCAATTTTTGTAACCCCGAAGTTTCTAACAATGCCAAATTTTCCAGCAAGTTCGCCTTTTTCATCTGCCAAAATTGGGAAAGGTAAACCGAGCTTTTGTGAAAATTTCTGATGTGATGCAATATCATCCAAGCTCACACCCAAAACGACTGCATTCGACTTTAAGAATTGAGGATAAAGTGATTTAAATTGATTCGCTTCTTGAGTACATCCAGCGGTGTTATCTTTTGGGTAGAAATATAGCACAACCCATTTGCCTTTGTATTGGCTGAGGGTATGCCATTGACCTTTCTGGTCTTGCAACTTGAAATCAGGCGCGGATTGTCCCACCCATTGCTTTTGAGCGGTATCTTGTTTGGAGAATAATGTGCTTTGTGCTGTGGTTAGGCTTGGTGTACTGAGCAAAACAAGAGAACTGCATAAAATAAGAACTTTGGACGTTATCGTATTCATCATTGTGATCTCAAAGTATCGTTGGAATAATAGCGCATATTTTAGCAAATTGAATCGTGTCAGCTAGAAAAAATAACCAATCTATGCGATGTTTTATACAAAGTAGTTGATCAGTGTAAAGGGATGCATTTGTCTAAAAAGATTCTACTCATTACTGGATGGGGCGGTGGTGCCGAATTATTAAAACCTTTACATGAGGCTTTAGAACAAAACGGACATAGCGTTGAGCGGCTTAATATCTTTAATGCCCTCGATGATGAAGTCTTACAACAGCACGTTGAGCGGGCAGTCAAGTTTGATATGATTGTGGGATGGTCACTGGGTGGTCAACTGGCAACGATATTAGTGAATCAAATCCAGCAACAATACAATGAGCAGAAAGCTTTAATCACTTTAGCATCGAATCCATGTTTTGTGGCTCAAGCAGATTGGATGACTGCCATGCCTGTTGAAAGCTTTATGCAATTTAAACAATCATTTGAACAGGATGCGATTACCACCTTAAAACGTTTTGGCTTATTGGTCTGTCAAGGTACAAGTTCAGCAAAAAAAGACTTTTTAGCCATGCAGAGATTGATTCGTCCACAACCGATTGCATTGCTTAGACAAGGTTTAAAGTTGCTAGAGCAATTAAATCTGGTTGAGATGTATAAAAATTATCAAGGTAGGCAGTTACATGTGTTTGCGGAATATGATGCTTTAGTTCCTTACCAAGTTGTGCGAAAAATTAAAGATTTGGCTGCAAAGAATTTATCTGTTATTTCTGTTGAAAGTGCTTCTCATGGTTTTCCATGTTTTATGGTGGAGCAGACTGTGCAGATAATTGAAGATTTTATTCAGCCGATTGTTTAATCTTGCGGTGGAATGAAAGTTATCGCAATGTATTTTAGATTTTGACAAGTTTAAGATGATGTCTACAGATTTTATATTTGTTAGGGCGGAGTCGTGCTGAGTTTTAATTTAATTTCTGGATAAGCTTTCAGCTAGACTTACTTTGGTTTCGCCCAAATGAGAAGCGAAGCTTCGCAAGAAAGGCATTTGTTAAGCTGATGGTACATCCTTGTACCACAGCTTAACAGGCGGCATCCATGCCGCCCCCATGATCGTAGACATTGCCATGAATTTAGTTGGCTTAGGATGAGGAGTAAATAAAGGATGACAGACCCATTTGATTTAGAACATATATGGCATCCCTATACTTCGATGTTAAATCCACTACCAAGCTTTAAAGTCAAACGTGCTTACGGTGCAACAATTGAATTAGAAGATGGTCGAACTTTGGTTGATGGTATGTCGTCATGGTGGTGTGCGATTCATGGTTACAACCATCCAGAATTAAACAAAGCAGTTGCTGACCAATTGCAAAACATGGCGCATATCATGTTTGGCGGTCTGACCCACCAACCTGCAATTGAATTAGGCAAATTATTATTAAAAATCACGCCACCGAATTTAGATAAAATTTTCTATGCTGACTCAGGTTCGGTGTCTGTTGAAGTCGCTTTAAAAATGGCAGTGCAGTATTGGGCTGCATTGAATCAACCTGAGAAAACCAATTTTATTACTACACGTTCTGGCTATCATGGTGATACTTGGAATGCGATGTCTGTGTGTGATCCTGTCACGGGGATGCATCAAATTTTTGGTAGCAGTTTACCGAATCGAATCTTTGTACCCGCGCCACAAAGTCGCTTCGATGGTGAATGGGATCCACAAGATATTCAAGAGCTCAAACAGCAGATCGAACAGCATCATCAGAGTATTGCCGCATTGATTATCGAGCCAATTGTTCAGGGTGCAGGTGGGATGCGTTTTTATCATCCTGAATATTTACGTCAGGCCAAAGCTTTATGTAAGCAATACAATTTATTGCTGATCTTTGATGAGATTGCGACAGGTTTTGGACGTACAGGTAAAATGTTTGCTTGGGAACATGCGCAAGTTGAGCCAGACATCATGTGTATTGGTAAAGGCTTAACAGGTGGTTATATGACTTTGTCTGCAACATTAACGACTAAACAAGTGGCTGAAACCATTAGTCGTGGCGAAGCAGGCGTATTTATGCATGGCCCAACCTTTATGGCGAATCCATTGGCTTGTGCTGTTGCTTTAAGAAGTACCCAATTATTGGTTGAGCAAGATTGGCAGAGCAATATTCAACGTATTGAAAAGATCCTTGTTGAGCAATTAAGTGATTTAGTAGAACTTGATCATGTTGCAGATGTACGTGTATTAGGTGCGATTGGCGTAGTTGAATTAATCTCTAATGTTGATATGAAAACCTTGCAGCAACAGTTCGTTGAACGGGGTATTTGGGTGCGACCATTTGGAAAATTGGTCTATGTGATGCCGCCGTATGTGATCACAGATGAGGAACTCCATTATTTATTAGCACAGATGAGTGAAGTGGTAAAAAATACGCAAGGAGCGCATAGCAATGTCCTTGCTTGATCATTATGCCGAGCAGCTTGACCAGCTTAAACAGCAAGGTAATTTTCGTCAATTTACTGCAAATCAACAGCAGGGAAAATGGATTACGATCCAAGATCGAAGCATGTTGAATCTGGCATCCAATGATTATTTAGGTTTGGCAACTGATTTGCATTTAAGAGAAGAATTTCTTGATACGCTGAAAATTGAACGGGCGCTCTTTAGTTCATCTTCGTCACGCTTGCTCACGGGTAATTTTGCAGAGTACGAGCAATTTGAAAATAGCCTAAGCAAAGTTTTTGGTCGTGCAGCTTTACTTTTCAATAGCGGTTACCACATGAATATCGGTATTTTGCCAGCCTTGTGTGATAGCAAAACCGTGATTCTGGCGGATAAACTGGTTCATGCCAGTATGATTGATGGCATTCGATTATCGAATGCTCAATATGTGCGTTATCGTCATAATGATTTGCAGCATCTGGAACAATTATTGCAAAAGTATCATCAAGATGAGCAAATTGAAAGCATTATTGTGGTGACTGAAAGTATCTTTAGTATGGATGGTGATGAGACTGATCTAGCAGCATTGGCGCAGTTAAAGCAGCGATTTGCTAAAACCATGTTGTATGTTGATGAAGCACATGCGATCGGTGTCAGGGGGGGGCAAGGTCTGGGCTGTGCTGAACAATATGGCGTATTGGATCAGATTGATTTCTTGGTTGGAACCTTTGGTAAGGCAATTGCTTCTGTGGGCGGCTATATCATTTGTGATTCAATCATGCGTGATTATCTAATCAATAAAATGCGCCCACTGATTTTTAGTACTGCTTTGCCTCCAATCTCGATGGCATGGTCAGATTTTATTTTTAATAAAGTGCTGAACATGCAGCAACAGCGTCAGCACTTGGCTGAGATCAGTCAATATTTACAGCAAGCGGTGATTGCAAAGGGTTTCTCCAGTCCATCCAGCAGTCATATCATTCCAATTATCTTGGGTGAAAGCCAAGCGGCCATTGAAAAAGCACGCTATGTACAACAACAAGGCTTTTATGCCATGCCAGTACGCCCACCAACGGTGCCACAAAATAGCTCACGTCTTCGTATCTCACTCACCGCTTTGGTGCAAAAAAATGAACTGCAACAACTAGTGGAGTGTTTGTGAGCATCGATAAAGCACTGGTTGCCCAACGTTTTGCCAAAGCAGGGCAAAGCTATGTCGAACATGCTGTGGTACAGAAACAGATTAGTGCACAGTTATTTGAATATCTTAAAGTGTATTGTCCGCAGAACTTAGCCTCTGTGCTTGAGATTGGCTGTGGTTCAGGCAATCTAACGCATTTATTTCAGACTCATTTTCAGTTTGAACAGCTATTCTTAAATGATTTATATGCTGATGTTGAACAGCATTTTTCAACGATTCAAAATATAGCTTGGTTGATCGGAGATATTGAACAGCTGACTTTACCACAGTCCTTAGATGCAGTGATTTCTAGTTCAGCATTACAATGGATGACTGATCTACCTAAGTTATTGCACCGAATTCATGATGCTTTAAAACCGAAAGGCTATTTGGGTTTCTCTACATTTGGTGAAAATAATTTAATTGAAATCAAAAAGCTGACTGGGCAAGGCTTAAATTATTATTCCAGTGAAGTACTGAAACAGAAACTTGAAGAAAGTGGCTTTGAGATTGTGTTTATAGAAGAAGAGCAAAAACATCTATATTTTGATCATCCAAAATCTGTATTGCAGCATTTAAAAGCGACGGGGGTGACTGCAACAGCAAAATCGCATCGCTGGACCAAGCAATCGTTACAGCAGTTTTATTCAGATTATCAACAGTTTCATGATGAGCAAGGTTTCCGTCTGACTTATCATCCGATTTATGTGATTGCACGGAGAATAGCATGAGTGCAGCAATTTATTTTGTCAGCGGTATTGATACAGAAATTGGGAAAACTTATGCCACTGGTTATCTCGCCAAACTGTGGACAGAACAAGGGCAACGTGTTATTACCCAGAAGTTAGTACAAACTGGGAATGTAGATAGTTCAGAAGATATTGAAAAGCATCGTGAAATTATGGGTAGTGGCTGGTTTCAGGAAGATCATGAAAAATTGACCATGCCTGAAATTTTTAGCTATCCTGCCTCGCCACATTTAGCTACACGTTTGGATGGGCGTGAGTTAGATTTTGCCAAGATCGAAGCTGCAACTAAAGAGCTTGCTCAGCGTTTTGATGTAGTATTGTTAGAGGGTGCGGGCGGTTTGATGGTGCCTTTAACCACAGAGTTGTTGACTATTGATTATATTGCTGAACATCAATTTCCTGTGATTCTGGTCACTTCTGGACGTTTGGGTAGTATTAATCATACTTTATTGAGTCTGGAAGCTTTAAAACATCGTGGTTTGAGTTTGCATGCTTTGGTATATAACTTAAAGGATGAGTCGAAAGATCCGCTTATTTCGAAAGATACCGCTGATTATTTAAAAGCTTATTTGGCAAAGCATTTTCCAGAAGCAGAATGGATTGAGCTGCAAAAGTTTTAATTCTGACAATGAAATAAAATAACAACTTATTTTGATAAAACAACATTCTATTTTAATCAAATGTTGAAAATATTAATTCATTGATTCTTTTGTAAAAATATAGAATGATGGAGTCCATAAAAGCAAATTCATCAATACACCTGAATACTGGCGAAAAGCTGGATATGGATTAAAAATCAGGATATGAGCATTATATTGAAGCCTCAATTTTTTAAAGCCGCCTTAATTGCGGTCATGATTACAGGGATGCCAGTCAGCCATGCAAAGAGTCCTGCCCAAGCCGACAAGGTACTGCGGGTGGCGTTTCCTGCACCTGATGATGGTTTTGATATGGTGAAAACCTCCAATTTTTATAGTGGTAATATTGCTGATGTAATTTTTGAAAGATTGCTTCAATATGATTACTTGGCAAATCCAGTCAAGCTAGTGCCTGCAACAGCTCAGAGCTTGCCAGTGATCAAAAAAAATGGGCAAGTCTACACCTTTAAAATCAAGTCAGGCATCTACTTTACCGATGATCCTGCATTTAAAGGCAAGCGACGGGAACTGGTCGCTGAGGATTATGTCTATGCGGTCAAGCGTATTCTTGACCCAAAAAATCATGCGCCATCTTTTTCCTTTATTGACAATAAATTGCTTGGTGCAAATGCACTGGTGGAGCAAGCCAACAAGACAGGAAAATTTGATTACGATGCACCGATTGAGGGAGTAAAAGCCCTCGACAAATATACCATTCAATTTACCCTGACCCAGCCTGATTATAATTTCCCCTATATTCTTGCCTATAGCACCTTTGGCGCAACGCCTCGGGAAGTGGTTGAATACTATAAAGATCGTATCGGGATGCACCCTGTTGGCACAGGGCCTTATATGCTGGGTAAATATGTACCGCGCAGTAAAATCGAGCTGGTCGCTAATCCTGATTATCGTGGTTTTATCTGGAATTTTAAATCCACAGGCACGGCTTGGGATAATCAACTGGTCAAGCAAATGAGTGGTAAACACATGCCACAAATTGGCAAAGTGACGGTCAGTATTATTGAAGAAGAACAATCACGCTGGCTGGCATTTCAGTCCAAACAACTTGATTTTGATAGCTTAACGGCTAATGCTATTGCCAAAGCTTTAGATCAAAACAATCAACTGAATGCGGAGATGCAGAAAAAGGGCATTCGCCTGTATGCCAATAAGGAAGCAGAAGTCACCTACACCATGTTTAATATGCGTGATCCTGTGGTCGGTGGCAGTAGTCTGGATAAAATTGCGTTAAGACGAGCGATTGCCATGTCATTGAATATGAATGAATATATTCGTATTCTGCGTAAGGGGCAGGCGGTTAAGGTCGAAATGCTGGTGCCTGCTGGCGTCAATGGTCATAATCCAGATTATCGCAGTAGTATTGGCTATAACCCTGTCTTGGCAAATAAGTTGCTGGATCATTTTGGCTATAAAAAGGCGGCAGATGGTTATCGCACGTTCCCAAATGGCAAGCCTTTAATCCTTAAAATTAATACTGAAAGTAGTTCGTCTTCTGTGATGTATTCAGAACTTTGGAAAAAGGGGCTGGATGCGATTGGGATTCGGGCAGATTTTAAGGTCAGTAATTTTGCTGACAACCTCAAGGCTGCTTTTCAATGTCAATATATGATGTGGGGCGGTGCGTGGCACGCCGATTATCCAGAGGGAGAAAATTTTGCTCAACTGCTTTATGGGGCGAATGTTGGTCGAGGCAATTTATCCTGTTATCAATCCGTAGCCTATGATGCGCTGTATAAAAATGCAATGAAATTACCGCCTGATCAACGTATGCCGTTTTATGAAAAAATGAGCCGACAAATTGAAGCGGACAATCCGTGGGTGCTACAGGATACCCGTAACCGTAACTGGGTCATTCAGCCTGAAATTCAGGGCTTTAAGGCACATCCGATTATGAGTACCAATTGGCAATATCTGGATATTGTTCCAACACAAAAGAAATAATGTGAACACGTATGAAGCAGAATTTTAAAATTTCATTGCAGCAGTATGGGATGGCGGTCTTGCTTGGCACAATCTCGATTGGCATAAGCAATGGCACAATGGCAAAAAGTCCAGCCAATCCAAACAAGGTGCTGCGCTATGCCTTTCCTGTGGCGGAAACAGGTTTTGATCCTGCCGCAGTTCAGGATTTGTATTCAGCGCATGTACTGTATTCCATTTTCGATACCTTATATACCTATGATTATCTGGCTTCACCCGCCAAGCTGGTTCCCAATGCTGCGGCTGCCTTGCCAGAAGTCAGTGCGGATGGCTTGACCTATACTATCCGTCTTAAAAAAGGGATTTATTTTTCTCCAGACCCTGTGTTTAAGGGGAAACCACGAGAACTCACCGCAGCAGATTATGCTTATTCCTTTAAGCGGTTGCTTGATCCGCAACTGCATTCACCCAGTAGCTGGTTATTTGAGGGACGCATCGCAGGAATGGACAGTGCCATCCAGCAAGCGAATAAAACGGGGAAGTTTAATTACGATCAGCCGATTGCAGGCTTGCAAACGCCTGATCGTTATACGCTGGTGATTCGCCTAACTGAACCAAACCATAATTTCCCGATGTTGCTGGCACACCAGCCAACAGGTGCAGTCGCCCGTGAAGTGATTGAACATTATCGGGACAAGGCTGGTTTTGTCATGGGGCATCCGATTGGCACAGGGCCTTATTTATTGTCCCGCTGGACACCTGCTTCACGGATTATTTTAAAAGCCAATCCTGACTATCGTGGCTTTGTCTGGGATTTTAAGGCCAGCAATCCAGACGATCAGAAAATTGTCCAGCAAATGCAAGGCAAGAAAATGCCACAGATTGGTGTGGTGGATATTCAGGTGATTGAGGAAGCACAGTCGGGGTGGTTGTCGTTTCAGAAAGATGGACTGGATTTATTGACCTTAACAGGAGATTTGCCTGCTCAGGCACTCAAAGATAGTAAGTTAAAAGCTGAATTTGAGCAAAAGGGTATTCAGCTTTCCCGAATTTCTGATCCCTCGATTGATTATTTATACTGGAATATGCAAAACCCTATGGTCGGTGGATTGAGTAAGGAAAAAATTGCCTTACGCCGTGCGATGGCCATGGCACATTCACCTGAAAAAGATATTCAGATTTTAATGAAAGGGGATGCCAAGCGTTTACAGTTCCCGATTCCTTACGGCGTGGCAGGGCATGATCCCGATTATAAGGGCAGTGTGCCGTATTCGGTGAAAGCGGCCAATTTATTGCTGGATCGGTATCATTATAAAATTGGCACGGATGGCTGGCGTAGTTTACCGAATGGTAAACCCTTGCTGATAGAGTTTATGCCATCCAGTAATAGCGCACGAAGTATGCAAATGGCTGAATTATTAAAGAAAGATTTAGCCAGTATTAAAGTGAATATGGTGTCCAAACCTGTGCCCTTTGCTGAGGGTTTAAAAGCAGAAAAGCAATGTAAAACCATGTTTAAGGGTTCTGCATGGATTGCGGATTATCCTGATGGTGATAATTTTATGCAGTTGTTTTATGGCAAAAATGTCAATGCCACCAATAATTCCTGTTTTAAGTTAGCTGAGTATGACCGTTTATATGAGCAAACATTAAAATTGTCAGATGGGTCTGAACGAGATCAGCTTTATCGGAAGATGGCACGGTTATTAGAGTTTTATTCGCCTGTACAAATGATTTCCAGTCGTTATCGTAATGTTCTGATTCAGCCCCGTGTGATTGGCTATAAAAAGCATCCGATTTTGCCTGCGGAATGGATGTATATTGATATTGAGGAAAGGAAGAAAAAGTAAAAACATTGGTCTCGAATTGGTTTTGCTATCGTGGAGGCGGCGTGGATGCCGCCCGTTGGGCTGTGCTATCAGGGATGTAGCATCAGCCTAACAAAGGATTTTTGTTTACTTTTCATCCCTGAAAAGTAAGGCCTGCGGCAGGCTAATGATGAAATTGGATGAGAACTCGGCACGACACCGATGTGATAAATATAAAACGACTTATACTGACTTAAGTTTAGATTTTGAAAATTGAGTATGGAAATGAACTGGAGAAAAGCGTGTGGCAAAAAAGACATTAACGAACTTGGGGCTATGCTTTATTGGTCTTTGTGGGATGAATCAAACGGTATGGGCAGAACCAGCACGCGCTACCTTACCTATTTTAAAACTCGCTGATCAACCGCAATGGTGTGATGCCAGTATTCAAAAACTCCAGCAACAAATCACTGAACTCGAAAAAAAACCAGTCAAAGCGGAGTCCAATGCCGCACCTGTTTTAGCAGAATGGGATGCCTTTATGGCGATGTTTGAGGACTTGACTAATCCGATCAGCTTATATCGTAATGTCTATCCTGATGAAAAGTTTCGTCAGGCGGCAGATGACTGTATTGTGAAAATGGAACAGCTACAGACCGATTTATATCAGAATCCAAAACTCTATCAACGCATTAAAAACAGCAAGGCGACTGATCCAATTGATGTGAAATACCGTCAGGATATTTTAACTGACTTTGAAAATACGGGCGTGCAATTACCGCCTGCAAAAAGAATACGCTTAAAGGAAATCCGTAACCTGCAAACCCAACTTTCACAGCAATTTACCCGTAATATCAATGATAATCCTGAAAAACTGGAATTTACCCCAGATGAGTTAAAAGGCTTGCCAGAAAGCTATCTTGCCAATGCCAAGAAAAATGATAAGGGTAACTATTTGCTGGGATTTGATTATCCTGCCTATCAGCCGTTTATGGAACTTTCTGAGAGTGATGCAGCACGTAAACGCTACCAGACTGCTTTTACTCGACGGGGTACAGCAAAGAATCTGGACTTGCTCAAACAGATTATTGACCTCCGTTATGAACAGGCACAGTTATTCGGTGAGCCAAGCTATGCCGATCTCGCCTTAAAAAAACGCATGGCGAAAAATCCAAAAACAGTGAATGATTTCCTGAATAATATTTACCAGATTGTGACGCCACTTGAGCAAAAGGAAATGCAGGAATTAAGGGAATTTAAGGCAAAAACTCTAAATATTCCTTTAGAACAGGCAGAGATTACACGCTGGAACGTGGGTTATTGGACAGAGAAATTACGTAAGGACAAATACCAGATTGATCAGGAAAAATTGCGTGATTATTTCCCAACTTTAGCTGCACAGAAATGGTTGTTTGCGATTTCCTCAAATCTGTATGGCATTGAGTTTAAGCCTGCCAAAGTGGATACATGGCAGGATGAAGTTGAATATTACGATGTGACCGACCAGAAAACAGGACAACTGCTTGGCGGTTTGTATATGGATAAATTCCCGCGTGAGGGTAAATATGGGCATGCTGCGGTATGGGGCGTGTATGGCGGCAGCAGCTTAACAGGGCGTAAACCAATTTCGGTTTTAGTGACCAATTTTAATCGCAAAGGTTTAAACAGCAATGAGCTGGAAACCTTTGTACATGAGTTTGGACATGCCTTGCATGGCATTTTGTCCGATACCCGTTATGTGGGACAGTCAGGTACTTCGGTAGAGCGTGACTTTGTTGAAGCACCATCGCAGATGTATGAAGAATGGGCGAGACGTAAGGAAACCTTGTCTAAAGTCGCGGACTATTGTGATCCAGCCTGTCCACGTATTGATGATGCGCTGATTGAACGTTTAAATGCGGTACATAATTATGGACGTGGCGCACGTTATGCTCGCCAAACCCTGTATGCGCAATATGATATGGCATTGCATGACAAAGACCCTCGCCAGCTGCAACCATTGGATGTCTGGAAAAAAATGGAGTCAGCAACCGCATTGGGCTATGTGGAAAATACTCAGTTCCCAGGGCAGTTCGGGCATTTAATGGGCTATCAGGCGGGCTACTACGGTTATATGTGGTCGGAAGTGTTGGCACTGGATATGTTATCTGCCTTTGGGGATAACCTGAATAATCCAGAAATTGGGCAACGTTATCGTCAAACGGTTTTGTCACAAGGCAGCCAGAAAAAAGCGGCTGAATTGGTGAAAGATTTTCTGGGTAGGGCGCCTGGCAACAAGGCATTTCTGAATGAGATTACAGGACAACGCGTCAAATAAGGATGTACCAAGATGTTTGCTTATGTCGTGCGTAGACTCTGGCAAATGATTCCGACCATGTTAGGGGTCATTTTGCTGATTTTTTTCCTGTTTAACTGGGTTGGTGGCGACCCTGCCTATATTCTGGCAGGCAAAATGTCCAATCCAGAACAGATTGAAAATATCCGTAAACAGTTGGGGGTAGATCAGCCGTACTATATGCAGTTGTGGATTTTTATCAAGCAGATTCTGACTTTTGATTATGGCGCAAGCTGGAGTACAGGCGAATCAGTATCGCAGATTATCCTGACCCGTTTGGGGCCATCGCTGACCTTGCTAGTTCCATTGGTGATTTTACAAACTGTGATCTCGATTGTGCTGGCCTTGGCGGTGGCATCGGTACGTGGTTCACTGACAGACCGTATGGTGATGATGCTATGCACTGTCGGCATGTCGATCAGTATTCTGGTCTATATCATCATCTTCCAATATGTCTTGGCCTATCAGTTGGGCTGGTTTCCTGTGCAGGGCTGGAGCGACAGCTTTAGCGAAAATCTATTCTATTATTCCTTATTACCCATCCTGATTATGCTGGTGGTGAGCATTGCACCAACCTTACGTCTGTATCGTAGTTTTGTGCTGGATGAAATTCATCAGGACTATGTGCGGACGGCCCGTGCTAAAGGTGTGCCTGAAACACGGGTTTTGGGTGTTCATGTGTTGCGTAATGCCTCGATTCCGATTGTCACCGAAGTGATGGCAAGCTTGCCAGCTTTATTAATTGGTGCATTTTTGATTGAGCGTTTCTTTGGGATTCCAGGGATTGGTCGTGAAATTATTATTGCGGTGGAACGTAGTGATTTTCCTGTGATTAAGGCGATTACTGTTTATGTGGCAGCCGTCACCATGATTTTTAATTTGATTGCTGATCTGATCTACAAAGCCATCGACCCTCGTGTGCAGTTGAAATAGGAGGGAATCATGCTCAGTACAATTTTTAAAAATAAAGCTGCTGTTGATCCATCTACAAAATCGAATGGCTTATGGCATCTGGCATTCAACCGACTAAAAACGGATCGGATTGCAGTTGTTTCGTTTGTGATCGTACTGTTTTATTTCATTTTGCTGGCTTTATCCATGACAGGCGTGATTGCTTCTAATTGGAATAAAGAAGTGGCAGTCAGTTATGCACCACCGACATTTTTAGGTGCTGATACTGCATCAGATCAAATTAAGGCAATTACAGAAAGCACAGTAACTTTGCCTGAAAATCCTGTTGATCCACTCAAAGACGTGATTCAACAACTCAATGCTGAAATTCAGGCCAAACAGCAAGGTGGGGCTGCAATTGATAATTATGGTGTGGTTGATCCTTTAGCTGAAGATATGCAGCAGATTGATCAACAGCTCGGTGGACATTTACTCGATCAAAAGCAAGAGCTTAAAACCACTTTGCCTTTTGGGGCGGATAAGTGGGGACAAGATGTGTTGTTAAAAACCATTAAGGGCGCTGAAACCTCAATTCTGGTCGGTTTGTTATCAGCTTTATTGGCAGTGGTGATTGGTACTTTTCTTGGCGCGATTGCAGGTTATTTTGGCGGTTGGATTGACGATGTCTTGAACTGGTTCTATAACATTTTCACTTCGATTCCTTATCTGTTATTAGTACTCGCAATCGCTGCAGTACTCCAACAAAAAGGAATTTTGTCGATTGTTTTAATCTTAGGCTTAACGGGTTGGACTGGAGTATTTCGTTTGGTTCGGGCTGAATATATGAAGCACACATCCCGTGAATATGTCCTTGCCGCAAAAGCCATTGGTGTGAGCCATAGTCGTCGTATGTTTGTGCATATTTTCCCAAATGTCAGTCATATTGCCTTGGTACAGATTTCGATTCTGGTGGTGTCATTCATTAAATCAGAAGTGATCCTTAGCTTTCTGGGTTTTGGGGTGCCTGTCGGTGTGGTGTCATGGGGCAGTATGCTCAATGAAGCGCAAAGTGAATTGATTTTGGGGAAATGGTGGCAACTGGCTGCGGCTTCCATTGCGATGGCGGTTTTGGTCACGGCATTTTCAATGTTTACCGATGCATTGCGTGATGCACTTGATCCCAAACTAAAATAGCGGAGCAATAAGATGCAAAATAATCATGAAACGCCATTATTGGAAGTCGAAAATCTGCATATCAGTTTTAAGGGTGAAAATAAGCAGTGGATTGAAACGGTCAAGGGCATTTCATTTACCATTCCCAAAAATAAAACGGTGGCTTTGGTGGGTGAGTCGGGCAGTGGTAAATCCGTGACTTCACTGGCGATTATGGGCCTGCTACCGAAAGGACAAAGCCAAATTGCTAATCAAAGCAAGATCAGCTTTGAGGGAAAGGATTTACTCAATTTATCTGCAAAGGAAATCCGCCAAACTTGCGGCAAAGACATTGCCATGATTTTTCAGGAACCAATGTCTTCATTGAATCCTGTATTTACAGTCGGTGACCAGATTGCCGAAGTGCTCAGGATTCATTTAGGTATGGGACGCAAGCAGGCTAGAGTACGAGTGCTTGAGTTACTTCGAGAAGTCGGTATCCCTGCACCTGAAACAAAAATAGATGCGTATCCAAGTCAGCTTTCTGGTGGTCAGCAGCAAAGGGTTATGATTGCCATGGCAATTGCTTGTGAACCAAAGCTATTGATTGCAGATGAACCAACCACGGCATTAGATGTCACTATTCAAAAGCAGATCATTGATCTATTAGAATCTTTGAGACAACGCCATCAAATGTCGATGCTATTCATCACCCATGATTTAGCACTGGTTGGTGAAATTGCTGATGAAGTGATCGTCATGCGTCATGGTGAAATCCGCGAATGTGGCGCCGTTGAACAAGTACTGGAACAGCCGAAAGATGTGTATACCCGTGCCTTATTGCACTGTAGACCTCAACTTTCAACCCGACCATATCGTTTACCCGTGACCAGCGATTTTATGAAACAGGACGAAAATGGACAATTGGTCGAAGCAACCAATTTGTCCGAATTGAATCTGAAACAGCGGTCGCGAGGACTGACAGGTGAAGAACCGATTATTCTGGATGTCAAAGACCTGAAAAAATCATTTTATAGCCGTAAAGGATTATGGGGCAAAGATGAGTTTCAGGCGGTTAAGGGTGTTTCATTCCAGTTGGCGAAAGGTAAAACTTTAGGGCTGGTTGGAGAGTCGGGTTCTGGGAAAACCACCATTGGTCTATTATTAATGCGTTTGCATGAGGCGACAGGTGGGCAGGCTTTGATTGGTGGTAAAGATATTCTTGCCATGACTGAGAAAGAATTTTCACAGTATCAGCGTAAAATTCAAATTATTTTCCAGAATCCATACGCTTCACTCAATCCACGCTTTACCGTCGGGCAGATTTTATTGGAGCCGATGCGTATTCATGGCATTGGACAGAATGATGCTGAACGCAAGAAAATTGCACTCGAGCTATTGGAAAGGGTGAGCTTGCCAATACAAGCTTATGACCGTTATCCACATGAATTTTCTGGTGGACAACGCCAGCGAATCGCGATTGCCCGTTGCCTCACCTTAAAGCCAGAAATTCTGATTTGCGATGAATCAGTCTCCGCGCTGGATGTGTCGGTACAAGCGCAGGTGCTGAATTTACTGCAAGATTTACAGGATGAATTTGGTCTGAGTTATATCTTTATTTCGCATGATTTATCCGTAGTGAAATATATTTCAGATCAAGTCATGGTCATGAATCATGGTGAATTAGTTGAAATTGCTAACTCGGACGAACTGTATTTACATCCACAACATGAATATACCAAGAAACTGCTGAATGCCATTCCGCAGGGGGTAAGCCATCATCATTAAAATTCAAGAATAAAAAACGCTCTAATCAGAGCATTTTTTTATTTCAAGGCAAAGGATTAAAACTTCTTAAAGCCTTTATTAAAACCAATGGTTTTACGACCGTTATTATTTTCACTGCTACGTGGACGCTGCTGTGGTTCTTGCTCATCATCACGACGCTGTTGACGTAGATAGCCACCACGGCGTGCAGCCAATGGCTTCTCCGCCATTTTTTCAGTACGGCGTTTTGCCATACCAAACAGACCAGTACCCTGACGTGGTTTTAATTCCACTGATTTCGCTAAATTGTCGATATCAGTTTTATCTAATTCCATCCAGCGGCCTGTACGTAATTCACGTGGCAAAATGACAGTGCCATAACGGGTACGTAACAAGCGACTCACTTTTAAGCTTTGTGATTCAAAGATACGACGTACTTCGCGATTACGACCTTCTTTAACCACAACTTGATACCAACGGTTGATACCTTCACCGCCAATTTCAGAGAATGATTCGAATTTGGCTGGACCATCTTCAAGCTCAACACCTTTAAGCATGTTATTGCGAATTTGTGGCGTGACTTCACCCATCACACGTACCGCATATTCACGTTCAACTTCGTTGGATGGGTGCATTAAACGGTTAGCAAGTTCACCATCATTCGTGAATAATAATAAACCAGTACTGTTAATATCCAGACGCCCTACCATTACCCAACGGTCATTTGCAATTTGAGGCAAATGATCAAATACGGTAGGACGCTTTTCAGGGTCATTGCGCGAGCAAATCTCACCTTCAGGCTTGTAGTAAATCAGCACACGACGACGAATTTCATCTTCAATCTGGAACTGCACCTTACGGCCGTCAATACGCAGTTCATCGGTTGGTTCGATACGCTCACCCACCTGGGCAATACGACCATTGATGCTGACACGGCCAGCAGCAATCACCTCTTCCATATAACGACGTGAGCCTAACCCGACTCTCGCCAACACCTTTTGTAATTTTTCACTCATGACAGCACAACCTTAGACATAATGATCAACAGTTCACCTCTCAAGACTTCGGTGCATGTGCATCGAGAGCCATGAATGCTTCCTTGGCGTTCTGTAGGGGAGGCAATTGATTTAATGACACTAAACCAAAAGCATTTAAAAATTGGGGCGTTGTAATCAACAACGCAGGTCTTCCAGGCAAATCCCTGAAACCAGCTTCTTTAATCCAGTTCCAGTCAAATAAATTTCTTAAAATCTGGCTATTATTCGATACACCACGAATCTGTTCAATATCCGCACGCGTGACAGGCTGATGATAGGCAATCACGGCGACTGTTTCAAGCAGCGATGGCGATAGCTTGGTTGGACGTTCTGGCCACACCTGGGCAATAATATTACGGTACTTTGCCCGCACCTGAAAACGAAAGCCCTGTGCCGTTTCAATCAGTTCAATGGAACGGCCATGCTGTAACATCGCAAGCTGTTGTAAAAACGTGCGTAATTGCTGCTTGGAGTATTGGTTCTGAAAGGCTTCTTTTAACCGTGCAAGTGAAACGGCTGAGTCACTGGCAAATATAATTGCTTCAATCTGCAATAAAACGTCGTGATGAATGTCTTCAAGTGACATTCCCTCATTGGCATTGAACTGGTCTAAACTCATGCGGCAATCCCCTGAACAGTCAGAGGCGCTTCAATACCTGTATGGATGATTTGAATTTTTTGCTGGCGCGTGAGTTCCAGCATTGCCATAAAAGTCACCACCATCCCCATACGACCCTGCTTGGGATTGAGCAGTTCAATAAAACTTAAGTTTTCACCAGATGCAAGCTGGCTTTCAATATAGGCCATACGCTCTTCAAGCAATACAGGTTCTTGTGCAACCACATGGGTGATGGGTTCAGGACGGTTAAAGATACAGAATAATGCGTCACGCAGGGCATCGACATCATAACCCTCATAAATTGGGGCAATATGACCAATACTGACATTGGTACTAAAGGTATCCCGCTCAAAAATTGGCATTTGCCCCAGACGTTCAGCCGCCTGTTTAATGCGTAAATAGGTTTCCAGACGGTCAATTAGTTCCTGTTTTGGGTCTTTCTCAAACTGATCCGCAACTTTTGCTTTAGGAAGTAATAAACGTGATTTTAAGTCGGCAAGTAGTGCTGCCATCACCATATAATCCGCAGTCAACTCAATATTCAGCGACTTCATATTGTCCATATAGGAAAGATATTGGGTCGCGATTGGGGAGATGTCGAGCTGCAATAAATCAAAGCCATTTTTTTGAATCAGGTAAATCAGAAAATCCAGTGGACCTTCGAATTGTTCGAGTAGGATTTCAAACGCAGCAGGCGGTATGTACAAATCTTCGGGTATAGTCTCCTGCCACTCGTCAAGCACGCGAATGGATGGAGTAGACTCCAGAACTGAGGGGAGAGTTTGATTCATTACCGTTATAAGCCACGCGAATTTTCAAAAGCATGAAAGATATAATTTTGTGTGCAAGGGCGACACAATGCTAACAAGAGCTTGGCTATTCTAATCGAAATAGCAAATTTAATAAATTACTCACTTACAAAAACCTTAAAGTTCTCAGGGTATTTTTTATTGTGATGCAATTTCACATTGAACAGAGCTAAAGCTATGTTTAAATGGGTTTCCAAAAAGGCTTTAATTAAACGATAACAGCCAATGAGAAATTATTTAAAAACACAACAGAATCAGTTTGGGCAAATGACTGGTTCTTCGCTTGATGAAAATGTGACTGCTTTTACTGTTCAGGGCGATATATTGGGACGATATGTCAAGCTGGTCGATGGAGCTGATGGCATAACAGATCAGGCGGCAGGGTAGTTATGGGAAGCGGTATCGACAGAACCTGATGAACGATGCTGGACCTATCTGCCATATTCCGCACCGCAGAGCCAGCAAAGCCTAAAAGATTCATTACAAAATTTGGTGGTGTTTCAATACGAGGGATTGTTTCGTCAGGATCGTATAGTAAAAGGGCACAATCGAAATACGGCATGGTTCTCGATGATTGATGATGAGTGGCCAGAATTAAAAAATGCTTATCAGCAATGGCTGAGTCCTGATAATTTTGATAAACACGGTTTTCAGAAACAGAAGTTGTCTGATTTTTTGATTGAATAAGGGGTAGTGCTTATTCAAAAGCACTGACATCACCAACACCACGACGGATAATTTCAGGATTTTCTCCAGATAAATCCACGATACTGGTGGTGGACAAGGTACCAAAGCCGCTGTCAATAAACACATCAATACGTTTACCTAGTTGGTTTTCAATATCATAAGGATCATCAAGCGGATCTTTTTGATCAGGCAAGATCAATGTACTGGTGAGTAACGGTTCACCCAGTTCTTTTAATAAAGCTTGTGCAACAGGATTACTTGGAATGCGTAAACCAATGGTTTTTTTCTTCGGGTGCATTAAACGCTTTGGCACTTCGCTAGTTGCAGGCAAGATAAAGGTGGTGACAGCAGGGGTATTATTTTTTAACAGCCGATACATGGCATTGTCCACTTTGGCATAGGTCGCAATATCAGATAGATCACAACACATAATCGCATATTGATGTTTTGGACCTAGACCGCGAATCTGGGCAATCCGCTCCATCGCACTTTTATTCCCAATCTGACAGCCAATCGCATAAGCTGCATCAGTTGGATAAACCACCACATCACCCGCGCGAATACGTTCAACGGCTTGTGTGATTAAGCGAGCCTGTGGATTTTCAGGATGAATATGTAAATGTAACATTATTATTGTAACTCCCTGATCTTTATGGCTAGATTAAGTATGAAACTTGTTCTACTAAAGATGCAAGTCTTAGATGTGTTAATTTTGTCATTCAATCAAGTAATTCACGTTTAAATTCATTTAGTTGTAATGGTAAGCCATGACGGGTACAAACACAGATATAGTGAATAAAAAGTGCAGCATCTCGTGGTAAAGTGGCTTCACCCGAAAAATAACGTTGTACTTGAGCAAAAACATGATCTTTAAATTGTGTCCCATTGCCGCTATCACCCGTTAAGTTATCTAAAGAGACACGAAACTTTCGACCAAAGGCTGTTGCAAATAACCATTCAATGGCTTGAGGCTTAATTTCAACTTGTTCAAATAAAGCTTGCTGTTCTGCAGTACGACCATCGGGTGCATACCAATAACCTAAATCAGGTAAAAGGCGACGTTTTTCACCTGAAATACTCCAATGACTAATTTCATGTAAGGCGCTGTTAAAGAAACCATGTGCAAATTGGATTTTTGCAGGCTGTTGATTTATCGCTGGGAAATATTCTGGTTCAAAATCACCTTTAACAAGCATGACATTATGGTGGGAAAACCAGTGATTAAAGTGTAAAATAAGCCAATCAACCTGTTCTGGTTCTGTTGTTAACGTTTGCCAAGATGAGCGTTGCACTTGATCTGGTGTTAACATAGGAGCAGTGATTGAATGGGGGCTAACAAGTGATGAAGTTGTTACTTCAAGTTGCGGCTGCAACAGATACATTGCTGTGTTACCACGAGTTCTGTCTAAAGAAGTGCAAAATTGTATCTTAATCTTTGACAGAGTACCGATGAATTTGTAGAATTGCCGCCTTAATTATGTCAGCAAATACTTTTCCAAGCCAAATCGAGCCATTTAAATGGGCTGAACAGGGCTATACATGGTCAGGAACACTGCCATTGTCTCGCTTTGCTCGTATTGCTCGAGAAGCTGTTGGTTCAATTGATGATCAATTGATCAACATAGACTGTAAGCTATCAATGGATGCCTATCATCGTATTGTATGGTTAGATGGATATATTGATACTAAAGTTCCAAGGGAATGCCAACGTTGTTTGGGATCTGTTGAAATTGAATTAGTGTCAGAATTTCATTTAGCTTTAATTGATGATGAGTCACTGATAGAGCGATTGGATGAGGATGCTGATTTCATCGTTTTAGGTGAAAGTGAATCGTCGAAAAAAGGGAGTATTGATACACCTGCTTCGATTGATTTATTCGCATTGCTAGAAGATGAATTGTTATTGTTGATGCCTTTGTCTCCCAAACATGGTGTTTGTGAGCATAAACATCAACCTGCCGTTCAGGACGTTGTCGAAGAAAAGCGGGATAACCCGTTTGATGTTTTGGCAAGTTTGAAAGGCAAACTTAACTCATAACACAATTTGTGTTATCATGTTGAGTTAAGACAACTGAATTTGTTCTGATCCATTTTTCGATCTTTGTAAGGAGCCATCATGGCCGTTCAGCAAAACCGTAAAAGTCGCTCTCGCCGTGACATGCGCCGTTCACATGACGCTTTAACCGAGAATGCATTATCTGTAGACCAAACTACTGGTGAAACTCATCGTCGTCACCACGTGACTAAAGACGGTATTTACCGTGGTCGTCAATTATTCGCTAAAGCAGCTGATGCTGAATAATTGAGTTATATGCATTAAGCGTTAGCTTAAAGTATAGAAAAATGGGAGCGAAAGCTCCCTTTTTTGTTGTTTTTCGCAATTAAAAAACGATTTAATCAATGGTAAATTGCCGCATCGGGAAAGAGTCTGTTGTCATTCTCATGTAGAATCATGAGTGTTGATAAAACTGGCGATAGACCATTTTAAGGATTTTTATATGTCGACTAAGCGACTTGAGCAGGCTGCTCAAGCAACAAAAACAGCATTTGTTTTTCCTGGTCAGGGTTCACAAAAAGTAGGGATGCTGGCTGAACTCGCAGAGCAGTTTAGTGTCGTTAAAGATACATTCACAGAAGCTTCAGAAGCAGTTGACTTTGACCTTTGGCAGATTGCCCAAAGTGGTGAGGGGCTGGATCAAACGGAAAATACCCAGCCTGTATTGCTCACTGCCAGCATTGCCTTATGGCGTGTCTGGCTGGAACTGGGTGGTGTTGCACCAAAATTCCTTGCTGGACATTCTTTGGGAGAATATAGTGCGCTTGTTGCAGCAGAAGCCATGACCCTTGCCGATGCGGTGAAACTGGTCAATTTACGCGGTAAATTGATGCAGAGTGCAGTTCCTCAAGGTGAGGGGGCAATGGCGGCAATTCTTGGTTTAACCGATGACAAAGTGATCGAGCTTTGCCAAAAAGCGAATGCATCTGCGGTAGGCCAAGGTTCAGTTGAAGCGGCGAATTATAATGCGCAAGGTCAGGTGGTGATTGCAGGCAGTACAGCTTTGGTTCAGCAAGTCATGGCTGAAGCAAAAGAGCAATCAGGTAAAGCGATTGCATTGCCTGTTTCTGTACCATCACATTGTACCTTGATGAAACCAGCAGCAGAAAAGTTTGCTGAAGCTTTGGAACAAACTGCCATTGAGCTACCCCGCATTCCTGTAATACAAAATGTCAACGCGGAAATCGCAACGGATGTTGCCCAGTTACGTCAGGCGCTCACTGCCCAGTTGTACCAGTCAGTGCAATGGACACGTAGCATGCAATATCTACAGGATCAAGGTATCCAGTATGTGGTTGAATGTGGGCCAGGTACGGTGCTCAGCAATCTTGCTAAGCGATTACCGAACATAGAAAAAGCATTTGCAATTGATAGCAAAGCACGTATGGAAGATGCCCTAAGCGCGATCTTGGTGGCAGAAGGAAAAATTGCATGACACAACAACGAAAGATTGCGTTGGTGACAGGAGCAAGCCGAGGAATTGGCGCAGCAATTGCACAGCAACTCATTCAAGACGGTTTTTTTGTGGTTGGAACTGCGACCTCTGAATCAGGCGCACAAAAACTGACAGAAAGCTTTGCTGAAAACGGAACAGGTGCTGTGCTTGATGTCCGTAACGGTGAGGCCATTGATGCGCTGGTTTCAGACATCGAGCAAAAATATGGTTCAGTGTTGGTATTGGTCAACAATGCAGGCATTACCAAAGATAATTTGCTACTTCGTATGTCTGAAGATGATTGGGATGACATTCTCAACATTCACCTAAAAGCTGTATATCGCTTGTCTAAGCGCGTATTGAAAGGTATGACCAAGGCACGTTTTGGTCGCATTATTAATATTAGTTCAGTGGTTGCACACTTTGCCAACTCTGGACAAGCCAACTACTCGGCAGCAAAAGCAGGCATTGAGGCATTCAGCCGTAGCCTAGCCAAGGAGATGGGCAGTCGCCAGATTACGGTCAACAGTGTGGCACCTGGTTTTATTGCAACAGAAATGACTGATCAGTTAAGCGAAGATGTTCGTAAAAAGATGAGTGATCAAGTAGCTTTAAATCGTCTGGGTGAACCACAAGATATTGCGAATGCCGTGAGTTTCCTTGCCAGCGACAAGGCTAGTTACATTACTGGTACAGTTTTACACGTAAATGGTGGTTTATACATGGCCTAACTGGCGATGTATAAACTTTTAAAAATTTTTATATTCAATTAAACTAGTGGCAAATTAAAACGCCACAAGCAATGAGGAGAATTCCTGTGAGCGATATCGAACAACGCATCAAACAAGCTGTAGCTGAACAATTAGGTATGCGTGCCGAAGAGATTAAAAACGAAGCATCTTTCATGGATGACTTAGGTGCTGACTCTTTAGATTTGGTTGAACTTGTAATGTCTTTCGAAAATGATTTTGACATCACCATTCCAGATGAAGATTCTAATGAAATTACAACAGTTCAATCTGCAATTGATTATGTAACCAAGAAACTTGGTTAATCATTCTGCATGATCGAAAGCCACCGCAAGGTGGCTTTTTTATGAGCCTAACTTTTCGCTGGATAGAATATACACATATTTTTACAAGAAAAATAAAGTTTGAATATGAAAAAAACGATTTAAGTGTATAAAATTTATGCGATTTAAAATAACGAATTAAATCATAAAAAATAAAGGGAAATTTTATGGATATAGCAAAACGTATTAAAGAAATCATCATTGAGCAATTTAATGTAGATGAGCAGGAGGTTAAGCCTCATGCAACTTTTACAGATGATTTAGGAGCCGATTCATTGGGTGTGGTTGAGTTCATTATGGCACTTGAAGGAGAATTTGGTATTCAAATTCCTTATGAAGAGGCCGAAAAAATTACCACAGTTCAGGCCGCAATTGACTATATGGCGAATATTGTGGGAGAAAATGTCTAAATTGCATCATGCTTTAAGTTGATCGAAAGTCACCATAAGGTGGCTTTTTTGCGATCAACTTAAAAATATACATAGATTTACAAGACCACTTTAAATTGAAACCTGAAAGCGAAAAATTTTCGGTATAACTAGAAATAGGTCTATTTTGACCATGCATAAATAATGATAGAGGAAATAACGATGGGTCTTTTTGATTTTGTTAAAGGTATTGGTAAGAAAAATACGGCTCCAGCAGAACCCCAACCTGCGCCAGCAACACCCGCTGAACCCTCAGCGCAGGAAATTGCCAACAAACTATTAGGCTTGATTAAAAGTTTAGGCTTAGGTGTTGAAGGCTTGTCTGTTAGCTATAATGGTACGACTGATCTGGCAACAATTAAGGGGCGGGTGAAGAGTCAGGCTGATAAGGAAAAGATTGTCCTTGCGGTTGGAAATGTTGACCATGTGGCACAGGTCGATGACCAGATGACTGTTGAAGTACCTGAACCTGAAAGTAAATTCTATACCGTGAAGTCTGGGGACAATTTATCCAAGATTTCAAAAGAATATTATGGCGATCCAAACCAATACAATAAAATTTTTGAAGCGAATAGACCATTACTCAAAAATGCGGATGATATTTTTCCTGGACAAGTTTTACGTATCCCTGAATAAATTGTAATGTGACAGAAGAGGCGCGTATTGCGCCTTTTTTATTTAAAAATAAAAGATAAAATCTATAAAATTGAAATTACTAAAACATTAAAAAAATGAATTCATTTACTTATGCTTTATGTCAAAAGCCCGTTTTAAGTGTGGCAATGTGGATGACAGATCTTTGTGTATTTCCTCCATTATTTTCAAATCTGCCGATTGATTTAACTCATACAGGAGCATTAGCAACTACTGAATTTAAGGTAAATGTACCAAAGTCTTACCACTTAAGCCTAACTGTTGAATTTGAATCAGCACAAAAGCGAGTTGATGATCTTGTTGTTGGAAATACTTTTAACCAATATTGTGATGGGACTATAAAATATAACAACATCCCTGTAGAGAAGAGAAAAGAATTAGGTCAACCAATAACCTTGCAGGTTATTGTAAGAAAATCATAAAATTGTTTTTAATCAGCAATTTCAGTCTTTATGCTCAACAGGACATGATGGTAAAAATAAAAGTTACAGAAGTATTGGCTGGATTCCTTTATCTCAAGATCTTTATGTGATTGAAGTTGTTAATTTACAACCACATAATCAATTAAAAAATGTCAAAACAACATTAAGCTTAAATGCAAGTAATGGTGGTAAATAATCTTAAGATAATAATTGTTTAGGCAGCTTATCCATTAATTGTAAAAAAGGTTTTGGACTTTGTAATGCTCTAGATAGGATTAAAGATCCTTGAATACGTATCACAGTATCTTGTGCTCGCTCGAAAGCTTGTTCTTCTGATATTCCCGCATCTTGTAAAACGACAGAGATACTTTCAATCAGTCTTGTAAATACGGGTTGAATTTGAGGCAAAAAGATTTGGTGCGCTTCACTTAAGGTTAAAACTGCCAAAATACACGCTACATGGCCATTTTCATAAACTTGCTTTAATGAATAGGTCAGAGCTTCTAAACGTTCAATAGGTGATGCGTTGCTTTGTAGGTGAATAAAAATATGATCTTCGCGCCATTGTTCTAAATAGCTCAAAACATCTTGTGCCATTTGTTGTTTTCCATTTGGAAAGTGATGATACAAACTGGCTTTACCTAGACCTGTTCGTTCAGAAATTTTGGATAAAGAAGCACCTTCATAGCCATATTCTCTGAAAATACTTAATAAAGATCGAATTAAAGTCGGTTTATCCATAAAATTACTCATACCACTTGATTTTGTACCGATCGTTCGGTACATTAAAATTATATAACCACAAAAGAAGATGACAATGAAACTTTATAATACTGTAATCTCAGGAAATTGTTACAAAATCAGATTATTACTTTCATTTCTGAATTTAGACTACGAAAAAGTCTCTATAAATTTAGCTGACCAAGAGCAAAAGACAGAACATTTTCTAAAACTGAATCCTTTAGGGCAGATTCCTGTGCTAGAAGATCAGGGGAGGCATATCCATGATTCTCAAGCAATCTTGTGCTATCTCGCTAGAACATATGATGCTCATCAGCTTTGGTTTCCTCAAGAAACAATTGCAATGACACATGTTTTAGAGTGGTTATTTTTTGCCAATCAAAGAATTGCTTCTACTTTATCGGCAGCACGAGCATTTCATCTGATTAAAAAACCAAATATTGATATCGAAAATGCGACTGTAATGTCACATGCATCATTAGCAATTGTAAATCAACATTTGAAAACAAGAAATTGGTTGGTTGGTGAATCAGCCACGATTGCAGATATTGCTTGTTATCCTTACATCGCTTTAGCGCATCAAGGAAAAATAGAATTAGCCCCATATCCATATGTTCAGGCTTGGTTAACAAGTTTTCAACAATTGCCTCGTTTTATTGAATTAGATGAATAATAGGTTAGGCATGAAAAAAGTATTGATTACTGGAGCAAGTCAAGGAATAGGGCAAGCGATTGCTCAAAAATTCTTGGATGAGAATTATGAGGTACATAATATTTCTCGACATACTCCACAATATTCACATCTTCATTTGCATCATTGGCAAGCGGATATGTTGCAATATGATCAAATTGAAAAGGTGATTCAGCAGATTGGGCAGTTTGATGTGCTGATTAATAATGCAGGCTATATGAATACATTTACAGCCGCTTCATATACGTGGGAAGAAATGCAAAAAATTATGAATATAAATCTGATTCATACGATGCAGTTGAGTATCGATGTGGCGGAGAATATTTTTAAAAATCAGAAATTTGGACGCATTATTAGTATGGCATCCATTGCTGGGCAAATTGGGCATCCTGATATCTGGTATGGCATTTCAAAAGCGGGGCTAATTAATGGGATGCGTAGTTTGGCTCGTAGTCATGCCCAGCATAATATTCAAACCTTTAGTCTCGCACCTGGCCCTGTTGAAACACGGATGATGCAAAAGATTCCTATTGAAAGACAAAAGCGGTTAAAAGAAGCGACTTTAAATCAGCAATTTTGCCAAACACAAGAAATTGCAGAAACAGTTTTTTGGCTGGCGCAAGCAGCTCCAAATTGTTTAAGTGGTGAGGTATTTGATTTGAATAATGGTGTGAATTGTCGTTAGATCATGTTGAATAAATGAATAGAAATATATGTATTTCTATTCATTATTATTTAAGTTTTAAAACCGCTTTGGAATCTTTTGCCCATTGAGTACAGGGGTCTCAGCTTGTTTTAATACACCAAATAACCACGTTTCAGCATATTGGACAGCAATTTTAAGGGAATCTCCCAAAGCCAAACGACCTGCAATAAAGCTCGCCAATGAACAACCTGAACCATGATATTGTCCCTCTAAACGAGGACAAATACTTTCAGCAATCATTTTGCAGTCAGCATAAAGTACATTACGAATATGATCAGGCGTATCTTCATGTCCACCTTTCACTAGTACAGCTTTTGCGCCCATCTTAAATAATTTTTGAGTGGCTTGTTCAATATCATCCATGCCCGTTAAAGCCCTTAACTCAACGGTATTTGGTGTGATCACTGTTGCCAAAGGGATTAACTCAACAAAGGCTTTGACCAATGTTGCCTGATCACCCAAAGAACCGCCACTATTGGCGACAAGTACAGGATCAAGCACATATAAATAATCAGGATGTTCATGTAGAAACTCAGCCAGAGCAGCAATATTGTCAGTTGTACCGAGCATCCCAGATTTAACACATTTAATTGGTAAATCACCCACCACAGCATTGGCTTGTGCAAGCAATAATTCTTTTGAGGTGGCTTCAAAGCCAAACACTTGTTGCGAGTTTTGAATGGTAAGGGCAGTACAGGCAATCGCTGCATGCGCACCACTCTGCCCAATCGCTTCAATATCTGCCTGTAAACCTGCACCACCCGATGGGTCTAAACCTGAAAAACAAAGTACGGTTGGACGCACTGCAATTTCCTTTTATGTTGTCATTTAGGCTAGTATAGGGGAGTTTTGAGCAACTCTCGATACTGTGTTGTAAGGCTTTAAGAGATTGCACGAATGACGATCAAAAATATTCTGATAGATTTGGATGGAACATTAACTGACCCGAAAGCGGAGATTCATCGTTCAATTCGTTATGCTTTAAAAAAACTGGGTCAACTCTTAGCAGATGAGGTTGATCTGGACTGGACCTTTGGACCACCTCTGTTTTAGGTGTGATGATAAATTAAGTATTCAGCTATATTTAATAAAGTAATACTGCAACATACTTTACAAGTTGGGTTGCGTAAAAATAATGCATTAATTTTAGATATTTTGTTATGTTCTCATAGCATGAAAAAAGCCAGTTTATTTTTAAACTGGCTTTTAGGAATCGTGATGTTTTCTGCTTATGCAATTTGTACAGGAATACAGTTTGCTGTGTGGTTCACTGTATTGTCTGGGTTTGCATAGACCAAACGAGGTTTGTGCAGGTTTGCCTCGACTTCGGTGAAATCACCAAAAGTTGCAATAATCACTAAGTCACCAACATCAGCCTGATGGGCTGCACCACCATTTACTGAAATAATGCCTGAATCATCTTCACCACGAATTGCGTAGGTTGTGAAGCGTTTGCCGTTGGTTACGTTCCATACGTGGATTTCTTCGTATTCACGAATCCCTGCTAAGTCCATTAACACACCATCAATTGCACAGGAACCTTCATAATGAAGTTCCGCATGTGTCACAACCGCGCGGTGAATTTTACATTTTAATAAACGAGATAGCATGGCTAGCGTCTCCTGAGTAAGACCTAAGACGGATATCTTATGGTTGACTTGTCACGTTTCCGCAGGCTATAGGCGGTTTGATGCGCATTTTGCGCCTAAAACTGCAATATGGCAAGCGTGATTGATCAACAATTTCAGTTTAAGTTTAAGCGGGTTTGTATGCATTAATTTGATTCATGGCCTGTGGAACCTGTCCACTCACAAGCATTTTGACTTGTGATAAGGCATGGGCTATTGCGGCATCCATTAAATCTTGTTCACTGCTGGGAGCTTTGCCAAGCACATGACCAGAAACACGTTCTTTTGAACCAGGATGTCCAATTCCAATGCGTAAACGATGGAAATTGGGACCCATATGGGGAACGATATCACGGAGACCATTATGTCCGCCGTGTCCGCCACCTGTTTTCAAGCGAATCACGCCAGGGTCCATATCCAGTTCATCATGGGCAATTAAGATTGACTCAGGTGCAACTTGATAGAATTTGGCGAAAGGGGCAACACTTTGACCAGAACGGTTCATAAAGGTGGTAGGGAGGAGCAAACGTACATCATGGCCCTCAACTTGGCCACGACCACTATATCCATGAAACTTGGGATCAGCTTTTAAATTGATGCCATAACGGTCTGCAAGCTGTTCAACAAACCAGAAACCTGCATTATGGCGGGTTTGGGCATATTCCTTTCCAGGATTGCCCAAACCAACAATTAGCGAAATACTTGACACTAATTTAAGCCTTTAACACTTATGCGCGTTTGAAGTCAGCGTGCATTGGAGTGTTTTTAGCTGGGTGACGTTGCAATGCCTGGATTTTAACATTTTCAACTTTGTCACCGATTTTGATTTCGATTACTTCTTCAAAGAAAGCATTGCTTTCTAAAGCTTTAACGATTTCACGAAGCTCTAAAGTAACAGTTACAGGCTCAGCACTACCACCGTAGATAATCGCTGGAATTTGCGCTGCGTGACGAAGGCGGCGGCTCGCACCTTTCCCTTGTTGAGCAGCTTCACGTGCTTGAGCATTTAATACGAAGTTTGCCATGGGCATATCCTCATTGAGATTTAAGAAACTAAACTTGCGACCAGTTTAGTGATAGAAAACCCCGCCATAAGGCAGGGCTTGAAAAAAGCTGGGGTATTATAGATAACTATCGAACATTGCGCTAATAGATTCTTCGTTATTAATACGACGAATTGTTTCAGCAACCATGCTGGCAACGGAAACCTGGCGAACTTTACCTAAGGTTAATGCTTCATCTGAAAGAGGAATGGTGTCAGTTACCACAAGTTCATCAATCACAGAGTTGCGCAGGTTATCAAGTGCCTTGCCAGATAGAACAGGATGGGTTGCATAAGCAATCACACGGCGGGCACCAAACTGTTTCAGTGCATCAGCCGCCTTGCAAAGCGTACCAGCGGTATCCACCATATCATCGACAATGACACAGTCACGGTCTTTGACGTCACCGATCAAATGCATCACTTGAGATTCATTGGCTTTTTGACGGCGTTTGTCAATGATAGCCAGGTCGATGTCACCCAATTGCTTTGCAACAGCACGGGCACGAACAACGCCACCCACGTCAGGTGAAACCACCATGAGGTTGTCATGTTGTTGCTGACGCAGGTCAGCCAATAACGCTGGTGTACCGTAGATGTTGTCCACTGGAATATCGAAGAAACCCTGAATCTGGTCTGCATGCAGGTCAATCATAACCACACGGTCAATTCCCACAGTGGTCAGCATGTCTGCAACAACCTTGGCGGTAATTGGCACACGAGCAGAACGTGGACGACGGTCTTGGCGTGCATAACCGAAGTAAGGGATGACAGCGGTGATGCGACCAGCACTTGCGCGACGCAAAGCATCTGCCATTACCAGGATTTCCATCAGGTTATCATTGGTTGGGGCACACGTGGACTGAACGATGAATACGTCTTTACCACGTACATTTTCAGTGATTTCAACTGAAATTTCACCATCAGAGAACTTGCTTACAGCAGCGGCACCCAGAGGGATATGCAAATGGCTTACGACTTTTTGTGCGAACTGTGGATGAGCACTTCCACTAAAAACGACGAGATTGGGCATGAAGCACCTGAGCGAGGATTACGTGAAGCAACGCTTCACCCGAGCGCAAGTGAAAAATCTATGATTTTTCTAAAGAGGATTACGTGAAGCAACGCTTTGCCAAAATATAAAGGAAAAATTTATAATTCTTCAAAATGAAATCAAGTGAAACAACGCTTGATTCAAGTATGGAAAATCTATAACTCTTCCTCATAAAGGTTAAGCGAAACAACACCTCACCCAAGCGCAAAGAGGAAACTAAAAATTTCCCCAACGGGTAGTTTAAAGAATAATCTATTATATGGCAGGGGCGGCTGGATTCGAACCAACGGATGGCGGGATCAAAACCCGCTGCCTTACCACTTGGCGACGCCCCTAA
>NZ_KB849341.1:338849-641346 GCF_000368305.1 Acinetobacter sp. CIP 102129 | reverse complement strand
TGGCAGGGGCGGCTGGATTCGAACCAACGGATGGCGGGATCAAAACCCGCTGCCTTACCACTTGGCGACGCCCCTAATCGGTAACCTTGAAATGCCGTAATGGCGATTCTGCCAAACCATTCACCAAGTATGCTTTACAAGGCGCATTTTGCAAAATTTGCTTTACATTCATTTCCTGAATTACTTCAGTGAAAACACAGGCACCTGTACCTGTAAGCTTTGCCTGACCAAACTGATCCAGATATTGCATTGCTTCCTCAACTTCAGGGTATAACTGTCGAGCCAGAGGTTCAAAGTTATTTCCGAAAAGAGAAGGTTCTAACTGATAGGCGCAAAATGTAGTGGGCTTGGTATCTCTTGTCAATGTTTTTTGTGAAAAAAGCAGTTGAGTGCTGATAAAACAGTCAGGTTTTAAAACAATGAATTGTTTTTGAGCTAAGTCTATGAATGATAAATGTTCACCCACTCCTTCAGCCCATGCATTTTGCCCAAAAATAAAAATTGGAACATCAGCGCCAAGCTGTACGCCATAGGCTGCAAGTTGCTCATCATTTAACCCACACTGCCATAATTGGTTCAGTACAATCAATGTGGTTGCGGCATTGGATGAGCCGCCACCCAGACCTGCACCCATCGGGATATTTTTTTCCACTGAGATCTTTAATCCACAGGGTGTCTTGGCATGTGGACGCAGGTATTGTGCAGCCCGATAAATCAGGTTTTGTTCCAGTTTTACTTCGGTTAATCCCTCAATCTGAATCTGATTTTCTTCAATGGCCTCAAAACTGATCCAGTCATAAAGATCAATCAGTTGGAAAATACTCTGCAATTCATGGTAGCCATTGTCACGGCGACCCACGATATGCAGGAATAAATTAAGCTTGGCAGGGGATGGGACACGTAAAATGGTCATATTTGCTTCCGTAACATTTAAGACTGCACCCACCAATTCTCTAGACGTAATCCAGCCACACGTTCAAACTCACGTATGTTATTGGTGACACAAATGAATCCCTGACTACGGGCATGCCCTGCAATCATGGCATCATAACTGCCAATAGTTTTGCCTGTTTTTGATAGTTCAGCCCGAATTTGTGCGGTATGTGCTGCGGCATAATTGTCATAATCAAGGACGATCAGATTTGCCACAAATTTTTCAATTTCAGTCAGATTGGTTTGGGGATTGGATGATTTTTCTGCACCGTAATACAACTCCATTAAGGTGATCGAGCTGATACAAAGATAATCCTGATACTTGGAAAACTGTTGGATGACTTCAATCGGCTTTTTCTTAATCGCATAGATGCAGATGTTGGTATCCAGCATGTATTTCAACATGATTAGAAACTTTCTCGTTCTTGCACAATCGGTTGCTCACGTTCCTGAAAACAATCTTCGGTCAGTTGTGATGGCGTATTCATCCATAATTCCCAGCGTTTTCCAATAGGGGTTAAAATTCGTGTATCTCCAATACTAATCACTTCTACCTGTTTGATATGTTCAGGAAAAGCAACCGCTTTGGGCAAACGTACCGCTTGGTTGCGATTATTTTTAAAGATCGTTGCTTTTTCCATCGTGATACACCTATTTGGAAGTATATGTTTTTAGTATATCCCAAAATGTTGAATGAAACACTATCTGTTCTGAATAACCATTGTAATACGGTTTTCTTGATCTTCCGCAAGTGCCTGCTTCAACAAAAGCTTGTTGGGCAAGGTCTGGGTGTCGTTATAACTAAAATCAACCGTCCAGCCATCTTCAATCAGTTGTTTTAAACGGTTGTTTTGATCTTTGGTGATCTGGGCGTTTGCTGTGGCTGGTTTGGCTTGAATCCAGTAGGTTAAATGCATAATCGGCGCTTGCCAACCTGTGGCTTTTTCCAGCAATTCTTCAGGAGAGGCTGCGGTAATTAAGCCCGTTTTGGCGCTATTCAATGTCACTTCGCCAGGCTTACCCTGAATCTGGGTTTTACCCACTCCCAAAATGCCTGTGAGTTCAATGTCGAACTGATCCTGTTGCTGTAGCCATGTAAAGAATGCACTACCTGACTGCTGTGGGGTGCGCACTCCAATTTTGCCCTGTAAGTTAAAATTGTTTTCATCTTGTAGCTGTGGTGAGGCAATCACTTTATTCGGTTGACTTAAATGTTGACACCCACTGAGAAACAACACACTACTGCTACACATGGCCAGACATATTTTTGCAAACAAACGCATGGGGTTAACTCTTTTTTACGGTTACAGGTAAGATTAAGCCATCAAGTTGTTGTAATTGTGGGGCATTTGCATGTTTTTGTTTCAGTTGCTGTAACACATCGCTAAATTGGGCGAGTGAACCCTGCATATACAGCGCCTTGGCATAGCGAATCCCAATATTCACATTCTGACTAATACTATAGGCTTGTTGTAGCGCCTGAACTGCGGTATCAAAATCATTTTGTAAAAAGGCAATATAACCAAGTGTATCCAGAATAGAGGCTTGTTCTGGTGCGTATTCCAGTGCCAGTTCAGCATATTTGCGCGCTTCCTTTAAGCGGCGATTCTGCAATGCCAAGGTATAGGCATAGGCATTCAGATAGGTTGGACTGTTTGGTTCGATTGCCAATAGCTGTTTGAGTGTTTTATCCAGTTTATCCCGATCTGTATATGGGTCGAGCAATAACACCTCAGCATAGATCAGCTCTGGGTCATCTGGAATGTTCTTGATCGCTTCATCCAGCAGGGTCAGGGCCGCTTTTTTATTGTCCATTTTCTTTAAAATGTCGGCTTGGGCCTGATAAAGAAAACTGGCGTGCTGAGGATAGTTGACCCGTTCCTGAGTCAGGAAACGCAATGCATCATTTAGTTGTTCCTGCTTCTCAAAAATCGCAATCATGTTTCGGCGGGACACGATATACAAGCTGCCATCAACAAGACGATAATAGGCCTTTGCCGTTTCATAATGCTGTTTGCGCTGTGCATTAATCGCAAGATAATAATAGGCTTCATTCTGGTATTTTGCCGAAGAGCGTAAATCAATCAGATATTGTTCCGCTTTCTCATATTGCTTGAGGTCAATACTGGTTAAGCCTGCAATAAACAGAGCCTCCTCAGCCTGAGGATGGTCTTTAATAATATTTTCAAGCTTGTCTAAAGCTTCCTGTTGCTGGTTGATTTGGATGTAGTAACGTGCTTCAGCCAAGCGGACATCAAGGTTATTCCTGTTTTTACGACTGGCCTTGGCAAACCATTTTTGTGTGGCGGTATCATCGCGTAAAGCCATGAGTAAGTTGGCTTTCATCAGGATAAAGCTGGTGGATTTTGAACGTTTGCGTAAGGCACGGTTAATATTGCTCAGTGCCTGTTCATATAAGCCATCCTGTGCCTCTAATCCCGCGATTAACGCTAAAATAGAGGGGTTGTCCTTTTCTTTGCTTGCGCGTAAGGCATTGAGCAGAACTTCACGATCTTGCGCCTGTTCAGGTGCAATACCTGCGAGAATTTGTTCCAAATCGGCGGTTGGGTCAATATTTAAAATCTTGTCCAGTGTCTTGGCCGCAAGTTCATATTCATGTGTTTTCAGGGCAATATGCGATAAATAGAACAAAGCAGGCACATCTTTAGGTTCCTGCTCAACCCAGTGCGTGGCAATGTCCAAGGCTGCCTGTAGATCGTTGTATTCCAGAGCAACATCTAAGGCACGTTGCTTAATGATGGTGGAATTGCTGCGAATGGCAAGCACGGTATAGTTGTGCAGGGCTGTTGCAATATCGTCATAGGCAAGGGAAAATTCGGCAACCATGCTCTGTTGTAGGGCATGTTCAAAGCTTTGGTCAGCATACATATCGTGTATTGCTTGTGCGGAGACATAAGCGTTCATACTACCTAACAACAAGATTGTGGTAGAATACCGTCTAATCGTCTTGCCGTTAAAATAGGTACGGCGATGTAGCTGACGCAATTTTTATTGATCCAAAGTAATGCTTTTTATGACACCGATGTTGCACAATAACATAAATTTAGCGAAATGATGATCTGATATGTCTTTCTTTGCATTGGGTGTCAACCATCAGACAGCTTCTGTTGAGCTTCGCGAACAAATTGCTTTCAATGCAGAGCGATTAGCCCAGCTATTGCTTAAACAACGCCAGCATTCTTCACTGAAAGACATGGTGGTGGTTTCCACATGCAACCGAACCGAAGTGTATGCCATGACGGAAGATGCGGATAGCGTCCTGAATTGGCTGGCCCAAGTGAATAATATTGATGTAAAACAGTTAATTCATCATGTTTATCGTTACGAGAATGCCCAGGCGGTTACACATCTCATGCGTGTTGCCAGTGGTCTGGACTCACTGATGTTGGGTGAACCACAGATTTTAGGGCAGGTTAAAAGTGCATTGGCATTGTCCAAAGATGCGGAAACGGTATCGCCTGAGCTGAATAGTGTTTTTGAATATGCCTTTTATGCGGCAAAGCGGGTTCGCTCGGAAACTTCTGTAGGAAGCCATGCGGTTTCCATGGGCTATGCGGTTGCGCAATTGGCTTCACAAGTGTTTAGCCATCCAGAAAATCTCACCGTTATGGTGGTTGCGGCAGGGGAAATGAATAGTCTGGTTGCCAAGCATTTGGCGGAAATGGGGGTGGCCAAGATTATCATTTGTAACCGTAGTCGTGAACGCGCTGATTTGCTCGCGCAGGATATTGCGCATCAGGTCGATGTTGAAATTATATCTTTTACAGAACTTGCACAGAACCTGCATCGGGCCGATGTAGTTTCAAGCTGTACGGGCAGTTTGCATCAAGTGATTGGTTATGCGGATGTTAAGATAGCATTAAAAAAACGCCGTTATCAGCAAATGCTCATGGTTGATTTGGCTGTTCCGCGTGATATTGATCCAAAGGTTGAATCACTGGACAACGTTTATTTATATGGCGTTGATGACCTGCAAAGCGTGATTGATGAGAATCTGGCACAACGCCGTCAAGCGGCGGTAGAAGCTGAGATTATGGTCAATCAGTTGGCAACCCAATTGATGACCCAGCAAAAGGTCAAGGAGGCGAGTGGCACCATTCAGGCCTATCGCCAGCACAGTGAGGAAGTAAGCCAAAGAGAATTGCTGCATGCTCTAGAGTCGCTACGGCATGGACATGATGCAGAGCAGGTTTTACAGGAATTTGCGCATCGCTTAACACAAAAGCTCATGCATCCAACCTCTATCTTACTAAGAGAGGCTGCCAAGGCTGAAAATCCAGATTATTTTGAGTGGTTACAGCAACATCTACAGTATGTGTTTGAACATGAGCGTAAGCCGAGACAGTAGTTAAGACAACAACCTTAAACCAATCTGCTTGGTTAACTCATTGAGTTGCTGGCGTAAATTTCGGGACTCAATGAGAGAAATTGGTGATTTGAGTTTTAAGCGCAAATATTTTTCCTGAAGTCCTAAAGCGTATTCTTTCGCCAGTTTATCTGCAATTTCAGGTGCCTGTGTAAGTGACTGAATATCGGTACGCTGCATAATATCGGCAATTTCATGGCTGTAGTTGCTACAGGCACCCAGTACATAATAGGTTGCCAATTCCTGATCATCGGGTAAATCATCAAACACAATATTTAATGAGGCTAGAATTTTAGCCAACAGTTCAGTGTGGTCAATGACTGCACGTAATTCTTCAAAGTGAATATATAAAAATGGATGGTGCATTAAGATTGCAATGGCAAAATCCTCATCTTTGGTATGAATGTTAAAAGACAGGGATGCATCATGGCTGATTTGAGGCGTAAAACGTTTACCCAAACCCAGTTTTTCACGGAAAGACTGGGTCAGCAAATAACGAAATGAGCCATGTTTAGGTAACAGTTCGGTTAATTCACGCAGTTCACCCATCACCAGACTTTTACCCTCGGGAGAACTAACATCATGTTGCCCTGTTAAATGCGCAAACACAAAGTCTGACAATAAAGGAGCCTGTTGCAGTAGCTTTTGAAAATTTTCTAAACCCTCTCGACGGATGAGTGAGTCTGGGTCATGTTCATTTGGCAGTACAAAGAACTTTAATTCACGGCCATCGTTAAGCAGGGGCAGGGCAATTTCCAAAGTACGGCGTGCCGCTTTTTGCCCTGCTGCATCACCATCAAATGCAATGGTGATTCGTGAGTTTTGTTTAAACAGGGTGGTTAAATGATCGGCATTGCTGGCTGTTCCCAGGGTTGCCACCGCACCAGAGATGCCATATTGCTGTAGCGCAATCACATCCATATAACCTTCCACCATCAGCCAGTCATTGGCCTTAAGCTTACGTCCTTCATATAAACCATAAAGGAGCTGGTTTTTGTGGAACACTTCCGAGTCAGGTGAGTTGATATATTTGGGCTTGATTTCATCATTTAAGGCACGGCCACCAAAACCCACCACACGACCTTTATGGTCACGGATTGGGAAAATCACGCGGTCACGCAGTAAATCAAAATCCCGACCACTGTCACTGGAACGAATCAAGCCAAGTTGTTTTAACCCCTCAATATCTTGAGGAAAAGCTTTTTCCAGATGCTGCCAATCTTCTGGTGCATAACCCAAGCGCCAAAACTGAATGGTTTGGGCAGATAAGCCTCGTTGCCTGAAATAATTCTGTGCTTTCTGGCTGTTGGGAAGTTGGCGTTCGTAAAATAGTGCAATATTTTCCAGAAGATCATAGAGATTGCCTTCCTGCACCTGTTCATCCATCGTAAATGATGGCTCAAACTGTGCAAAAGGATCATCCATATAAAGATCCACATCCACAAAATGATCGTTGATGGATTCAGGGATGGCTGGTGAGGTTGGACTATTATTCTGTGCTGGTGCAGGTTGTGGTGCAGCGACCTGTTGCGGACTACGCTTATAGGATAGTTTTTTATTGTCCTGATTGTCTTTGGGGAGGTCGATGCCTGTCTTGTTGGACAGTTCTTTGATCACATCGACAAAATTTCGACCATCAATATCCATCAGGAAACGAATGGCATTGCCATTGGCCTGACAGCCGAAGCAATGATAATACTGCTTGTCTCGGTAGACGTGGAATGAAGGTGATTTTTCCTGATGGAAAGGACAGCAGCCTGAATAAGTACGCCCAGTCTTTTTTAACTTCACACGTTGACCAATCAAATCGACAATGTCGGTTCGATCCAGAATTTGATCAATCGTATGCTGTGGAATTGCCATAGGGTTTAACCGTTTAAAACTGGGGGGACATCTTTATGATTTGTCAGCATCATTGTTGCATAAAATGAAAAACAGGCAAGGGTTGGCTTGCCTGTTTGGTGCATTCAGATGACTGCAAATTAATTTGCGGCATCTTCCTCGCCTGGATTGTTGCCAACAACGGCAGCGGCGGCATTGCTTGCAGGTGCTGCCGATTGAACTGGTGCTGATGTTTCAGGCTTATCCAGTAAACCAAAACTCAGACGGTTGGTGAGGCTGCGTTTTTCAGTCTCAGTACTGGCTTCTATATTTTTGCTATCCACATTTTTGGATTGACGACCCAATAAGCCCAAAGTTGCACGGTTGACCCAACTACTGTCTTTACGTGCCGCACGTAAATTGACCTCACCATTTGATTTTACAAGGTTTGGATAGTTGAGCTTCAGGATGTCAACATATTGTTGGGAGGTCGCTGTATCACCAAGCTTTTGGTAACTATAGGCTAGGGTTGCCAAAGCTTCAGGTGTCTGTGGAGTTTGTGGATAGTGTTCAATTACCCATTGTGCACGTTCAGCAGCAGCTAACCAGGCTTTACGTTGAATATTGAAACGCGCCGCATTCATTTCACTTTCGGCCAGTTCCTGACCAATATATTTCATGCGTTGCGCCGCATCGACAGAATATTTACTACTTGGGAAACGGCGGATTAAATCCACAAAGTTTTGATAGGCAACTTTGATGTAGCTGACATCACGGTGTGACTGTTGCAGTGAGGTATAACGAATCAGGCTATCGTAGTTCATTTCCATGTTGGCGACACCACGAACATAATAGGCATAATCAACATTTGGATGTTGTGGATTTAAACGAATGAAACGTTCCGCCAGTGCAATCGTGCCCTCATAATCTTTTTGTTTGAATTTGGCATAAAGAAGTTCAAGCTGTGCCTGCTGTGTATATTGTCCAGTTGGATAATAGGTGTCCAGGGCTTCAAGCGACTTTACCGCATCGGTATATTGATTGCGCTCAAGTGATTTCTGTGCTTTTTCAAAATAAACCTGTTCACTGGATTGTGGTCCTTTATCAACCACTTCTTTCTTGCTTGGATTGCTGCTACAGCCCACAAATGCAGACGCTACGCCTAAAGATAGTGCCAGTATCGTAATTTTATAATGGGGTAGCGACATAAAAATTCCTCTGTTTTTGGGACAATAAGCTACAATGGTGCTATTAAACCATTTTTGTACCGATCATCAAATGACTTCAGCACAATCTTCCAATTCAAATTTCTCTGAAACAGATTTCTTACTCGAAGATTCTGTCGATGCAGATAATCATAATTCTGATTCAACTGCAACACGTTTATCGTTGCAAATTCAACTTGATGAAACCTATTTAGGCCAACGTATCGATCAGGTTGCGGCGATGGTCTGGAGCGAGTTTTCCCGTGAAAAACTCAAGCAATGGATGAAAGATGGTCATCTGTTGGTAAATGGTAACATCGTAAAGCCGAAGTACCGTTGTGAGGGCAATGAACTGCTTACCCTTGAGGTTGAGCTTGAGGCACAAACTTCAAGTCAGCCTGAAAATATTCCACTCAATATTGTCTATGAAGATGACGATATTATCGTCATTAACAAAGAAGTGGGCATGGTGGTTCATCCAGGTGCAGGCAATCCAACAGGCACTTTAGTGAATGCCTTGCTTTACCATGCACCGAAACTGGCGGAACTGTCCCGCGCTGGCTTGGTACATCGTATTGATAAAGATACCAGTGGTTTGCTGGTGGTTGCCAAAAATCTTGAGGCCCAGTTTTCATTGAGTAAACAACTGGCAAAGAAAACCGTTTACCGTGTTTATGATCTGGTGGTATATGGCAATATTATTGCGGGTGGCACCATTGATGAGCCAATCAAGCGCCATCCTGTAGACCGTGTCAAAATGGCGATCTTGCCAGGTGGGCGTGATGCGGTAACACATTATAATGTCAAAGAACGCTTCCGTGACTTCACCCGTATTCAGGCACAACTGGAAACAGGGCGTACCCACCAGATTCGGGTGCACTTTAGTTACCTCGGACATGGCTTGATTGGGGATCCTGTTTATGTCAATCGTGTACGTTTTCCAGCAGGTGCATCGGAAGCATTAATTGATATGCTGCGCAGCTTTAAACGTCAGGCATTGCACGCAGCCAAACTTGGTCTGGTTCACCCACGTACAGGTGAGGAGATGATGTTTGAAGCACCGTGGCCAGAAGATTTCACTCAGTTGATTGAAGTATTACGTCGTGAAAATGAAGCTTACTAAGTAAACCGAATTCGACGTAAATATTACTTAACTTATTGAAAAATATCTTAACGGAGTCTTGCTGAATTCTCAGCGAATTTCAGGATAAGCTTTCCGCTGGACTTACTTTTGTTTTGGCAAAAGTAAGCAAACCCATTGTCATTCGCAAAACTCGTTCACGACTAGCAGCTAGTTTAATAGATCGCAGAAACAACATCTTATTCATGAAGTCCTGTCTCGAACAATTGCGAATGACGTTTCCGAATATCATATTTTTGTCAAAATCACGTTAAGCAAGGAATCATTGATGGAATTTGTACAAGGTTTGCCTAAAGGTGTGTATGTGGGGCAAACGCGTATTGAACATGCTCAGGCAATTGCGACCAGTAACCAAAACCTGACTGGCTTTAACTTGGCTTTGCATGTCAATGATGATCCGCAACGGGTTCAGCAGCATCGTATGATCTTGCTAAATGAATTATCTGCATATGGTGTTGATAAAATTACCTGGATGACGCAAACCCACAGCACCATTTGCCATACCGTGAATGAACAGATTTCATTTGTTGCGCTTGAGGGCGATGGTCTGGTCACCCAGCGCAGAGGTCATGCCTTAATGATGATGACTGCGGATTGTCTTCCTGTGGTCTTGGGCAATGCCGATGGCACCGAAGTTGCCAATCTTCATGCTGGTTGGCTTGGTTTGGCCAGTGGCATTATTGAAAATACGATTGCTGAAATGAAGTCTCAACCCGCTTGGGCATGGTTGGGTGCAGCCATTAGCCAGCCTTGTTTTGAGGTGGGAGCAGAAGTAAAAGTGGCTTTCTGTGAAAAATATCCTGAACTGGAAAGCGCTTTTATTTCAGGTCAAACTGAAGGTAAATACCAAGCCGATTTATATGCGATTGCACGATTTATTTTAAATCGTTTGGGGGTGGAAATAGTTCTTGGTGGTGATCAATGTTCGTATCAGCAAGCAGAGGATTATTTCTCCTATCGTCGTGATGCAAAAACTGGACGAATGGCAACATTTGTATTTTTGCAATAAATTGCATCCTGTGTATGGTCAATTCGCCTTGACGTGTTTAAAAATGTTAAACTTGATCTAATTCATTGGTTTTTAAATTTCCCATGTCTGTTATTGAGCAAATTACTCCCCGAATCAAAGTTTGTGTGATCTACCATAGTCCTTATGGACATACAGCCAAAGTTGCACAATACATCGCTCAGGGTGCCGAGCAGGTAGGTGCAGAAGTGCATCTACTTTCTGTGGCTGCACCGCAATGGGATTTATTAGATCAAGCAGATGTGATCGTGATGGGTTGTCCAACCTATATGGGAAGCTTAACTTCTGCCTTGAAACAGTTCATGGAAGATTCTTCTAAACGCTGGTTGGCTCGTACATGGCAGGGGAAATTGGCTGCTGGTTTTACTAACGGTGGTGGTCTCAGCGGAGACAAATTGGCGGTATTACAGCAAATTAATTTGTTTGCGATGCAACATGGCATGTTATGGGCAGGCTTGCCTTTTATGCCAACGGGACGCAGTCCATTGGATATTAACCGCATGTCGAGTTTCTTGGGCTTGATGACGCAATCTGATAATGCCAGTGTGGAAATCACACCGCCAGAAGGTGACCTGGAAACAGCGAGAAAGTTTGGGAAATATTTGGCGGAACTGCGATTAAAACATGGAGTAATTTAATACTTCATAATAAAAAAACCTCCAATTCGGAGGCTTTCTTATTATTTATGCAACATCCTTGCCTTATCCCTTTGCCAGTCACGATCTTTTTCGGTGGCACGCTTGTCATGTAACTGCTTACCTTTCACTAGCGCAATTTCCAGTTTGACCAGATGACCTTTCCAATAACAGGCAAGCGGCACACATGAATAACCTTTTTGGTTGACTGCACCCAAAAGCTTTTCCAGCTCACGACGAGACAAAAGCAATTTACGGGTACGGGTTGATTCAGGAACCACGTGCGTTGATGCAGACAATAACGGCTGAATTTGTGAACCAAATAAAAAGGCCTCACCATTTTTAAAGATGACATAGCTTTCGGACAGTGTCATACGTCCAGCACGCAAGGACTTTACTTCCCAGCCTTGGAGAGACATACCTGCCTCAAATTTTTCTTCAATAAAGTAATCGTGGCGTGCTCTTTTATTTTGAGCAATCGTGCCACCACTATGTTTTTTTACGACTGTTGCTTTAACCATAATTCAAACTTCCACAATTGCATCTATTGTGCCGTAAAACGCAATCTTTTTCCATCGTTTAGGAATTTCGCGTTTAGCCCGAACATTTGTTAAAATACACCCCTTATCTCATTCACTAGAGTACAACGCATGTCTAAAACACGTGTGATTTATCCAGGGACTTTCGATCCAATTACCAATGGACATGTTGATTTGGTTGCAAGGGCATCAAAAATGTTTGATGAAGTTGTGGTGGCTATTGCAATTGGACATCATAAAAATCCAGTGTTTAGTTTAGAAGAACGTGTTGAACTTGCAAAAGCATCACTGAGCCATTTGAATAATGTTGAGTTTGTGGGTTTTGATGGCTTGTTGGTCAATTTCTTCCGTGAGCAGCGAGCAACGGCGGTACTCCGTGGTTTAAGAGCAATTTCAGATTTTGAATATGAGTTCCAGTTGGCCAATATGAACCGTCAGCTCGATCCACATTTTGAATCTGTATTTTTAACACCCTCAGAGCAATTCTCATTTATTTCATCGACATTGGTGAGAGAGATTGCCCGCTTAAAAGGTGATGTGAACAAGTTTGTGCCTGCCGTTGTGGTTGAGGCATTTGAACGAAAACATCAACAAGGTTGGTAAATGTCCTTATATATTACAGATGAATGCATTAACTGTGATGTCTGTGAACCTGTATGTCCGAATGAAGCCATTTATATGGGGGAGCTGATTTATGAGATTAACCCTGCACTGTGTACAGAGTGCGTAGGTCATCATGATCAGCCACAGTGCCAGTTGTTTTGCCCAGTCGATTGTATTCCGCTTGACCCTCAGCATGCTGAATCCCATGATGAGCTCATGGATAAATATAAAAAGCTGACTGCACAAAAAAATGCGAGCAATTAATTGCTAACTTTGATAAGATGCGCCACGAAGTGGGCTGGACGGTCGCCGCTGTGGAGGTCTTCGTGACTGAAGCAGGGGAGGAAAGTCTGGGCTTCAAAGGGTAAGGTGCTAGGTAACGCCTAGGCAGCGTGAGCTGACGACAAGTGCAGCAGAGAGTAGACCGCCTCATTCGTGAGGTAAGGGTGAAAGGGTGCGGTAAGAGCGCACCGCATGGCTGGTAACAGTTCATGGCATGGTAAACTCCACCTGAAGCAAGACCAAATAGGAATCCATTAGGTGTGACCCGCATCGGATTCGGGTAGGTCGCTTGAGCGTATGAGTGATTGTACGCCTAGAGGAATGATCGTCCTCGACAGAACCCGGCTTATAGGCCCACTTCCAAGATTTTTTGAAAAATACGCTTGACGTATGTAGTGAAAGTTAAGATAATGCGCCCACAGTTTTTGGCTATGTAGCTCAGTTGGTTAGAGCACCGCACTCATAATGCGGGGGTCACAGGTTCAAGTCCCGTCATAGCCACCATTTTATAGACCACGCTCCTGCGTGGTCTCTTTTTGTCTGTTGTTTTTAAAATATGCTGTGCTGTTCAGGATATCAATTTTCTCACTGTATAAAAGACATGCTTTCCCTGGATTTTTACGCTGATTTAAATGTTTGTTGAAATTTGATCAGTTGGAAATTAAAAGACTAAAAACTGCGCATATGTTTCGTGTTTTCAAAACCATAGACTTGACCAGCTATACGGAACACTAGATAATGCGCTCACAGTTTTTGGCTATGTAGCTCAGTTGGTTAGAGCACCGCACTCATAATGCGGGGGTCACAGGTTCAAGTCCCGTCATAGCCACCATTTTATAGACCACGCTCCTGCGTGGTCTCTTTTTGTCTGTTGTTTTTAAAATATGCTGTGCTGTTCAGGATATCAATTTTCTCACTGTATAAAAGACATGCTTTCCCTGGATTTTTACGCTGATTTAAATGTTTGTTGAAATTTGATCAGTTGGAAATTAAAAGACTAAAAACTGCGCATATGTTTCGTGTTTTCAAAACCATAGACTTGACCAGCTATACGGAACACTAGATAATGCGCTCACAGTTTATGGCTATGTAGCTCAGTTGGTTAGAGCACCGCACTCATAATGCGGGGGTCACAGGTTCAAGTCCCGTCATAGCCACCATTTTAAAAAACCACGCTCCTGCGTGGTTTCTTTTTATCTATATGATGCTGCCTGTTATTGTCGTTTCAAACCAAAACAGCGTTGTTCTGGTGTATGCACAGACTATAAATGTTTTTCGATGGTTGCCAAGGTCTGTGGGCTTTCGTAGAACGGTTTTAGAATTAATGTAATGATTGGCTCTAATACACCATGCTCGTCTAAAGCGGCTACAACTTTTGGATAAAAACGTACAGCCTCATTGAGTAAATCTGTCTCTTCCAGACCAATTGCTGCAAAAATATCTTCCAGACTTTCATCTTTATAGAAATCATAAAAGACTTTTACACCGTACAGGATCAGCTCTTGTATGAAAGAGGACTGGCGTAATTCTTTCCAGTATTCATAAATCATCACAAAGAATTCTTCAACATCCAATGGAGTCACCTGTTTGGTGTATTCTGATAGCGGCTTGGCCTTGTTATCATCCCAAACATTGCGGGCAAGACTTTCCAGGTCATCATTAGACAGTAGGCTTAAATCAGCCAGTTGCTCCTGAATAAATTTGCCTATGCTTTCTTCCAGTTTCTGCTCAATTCGTTGTTGCTGGCGGTATGAAAAGCTTTTTAGTTTTTGCTGCCATTCATACTTGCTTTCAGATATTCTGTCTTCATCATCCTGTGAAAACAGTTTTGGCAACTTGTTCTGCAAGGTTGTGGTGGCAATGTACTGGCACAATTGCTCAATAGAGGGACTTTCTTTAAGGAAGTGGTTGAGATAGTGGCGGATATTTTCCAGTTCCAGAAATTTGGAAAGCCATATTTCAAACTGCTGATCTGAAAATAAGTCTTGTAATTCTGCTGAAGACTGTAAAGAAAAAACATGCAGCCGTTGAGCAATCTCACCAATAAATTCCAGTAACCCTGCACCAAGCTGCATTTCAAAGGCATAACGCTTAACGACGGCCTGAATTTGCTCCAGTTCAACAACTTCCCTGAGTTGGATGTCTGGCGCATGTTGTATAAAAAGCTGGATAAACTGTTGAAAAAACTCAGCAGAAAGCTGGGTAGTCAGTTGGTTTTTATAAAATGCCACCTGCTCAAGCAAAAGTGCTTGAGCAAGGTGTTGTGACTTTTCAGAAACAATCTGTTCAGTCATTCGCAGTCCATCCATTGACGATAGGGTAACGGCGTTCACGACTGAACGCACGCGAGCTGATACGTGGTCCAATTGCCCCTTGGCGACGCTTGTATTCGTTACGGTCAACCAAACGAATAACTTTCTCGACCACTTCAGCTTCATAGCCTTTGGCAATGATGTCTGCCTGACTCAGGTCTTCCTCAATGTAGGCGTACAGGATTGCATCCAGTACATCATACGCTGGTAAAGAATCCTGATCTTTCTGGTCTGGGCGTAACTCTGCTGATGGTGGACGTGTAATCACACGTTCAGGGATAACAGGTGTTTTACTCAAAGTATTGCGATATTTCGCCAACTCAAACACGATGGTTTTATACACATCCTTGAGTACAGAGAAACCACCCACCATATCACCATACAATGTGCAGTAACCCACTGAAATTTCCGACTTGTTACCTGTGGAAAGGACAAGGTTGCCAAACTTATTCGATAAGCCCATCAACAGAGTGCCACGGGTACGTGCCTGCAAATTTTCTTCGGTTGCATCGGCAGGGCTATTGCCAAAGAATGGATAAAGGGTTTGCATGAAACTGTTCACAATTGGATGAATTTCAGCAATACCAAAGGTTACACCCATACGGCGTGCCTGTTCAGTCGCATCCTCCACACTCATTTGAGAGGTATAAGTATAAGGCATCATCACAGCCTGTACCTTATCTGCGCCAATCGCATCCACCGCAATCGCAAGGGTGAGTGCGGAGTCAATACCACCCGATAGACCCAGAATCACGCCAGGGAAGCCTGAACGTTGCACATAGTCGCGGGTTGCCATGACCAATGCCTGATAAATTTCAGCAAAAGTGTCGAGGGGAGGCGTGGTTTTTGCGGTTTTAAACAGCTTCTGTTTTGCATCATATTCAGCGAAATAAACAGATTCCTGAAAACTTGGGGCCTGTAAGGCAAGCTGCCCATTATGATTGCTTACAAAACTCGACCCATCAAAAATCAGGTCATCTTGTCCACCCACCTGATTCACGTAAACAATATTCAGGCTAAGCTGTTTTGCCAGCTCATTCAGGGTTTGTACACGGTGCTGGGGTTTACCGACTTCATATGGTGAAGCATTTAAGATCAGCACAGTTTCAACATTGAGCTGGCTTAACTGTTTCACGGTACTGAGTGACCACACATCTTCACAGATCAAGACACCAAACTTATGCCCTAGATATTCAAAAACCAGGTGCTGGTGACCCTCCTGAAAATAACGTTTCTCATCAAACACACCGTAGTTTGGCAAGTTGTGTTTGTTGTAAACACCTAAAACCTGACCATCTTTCATTACAGCGGCGGAGTTGTAGCGATGTCCTTCCTCAGTCTGGTGCACAAAACCGAACACCATCACAATATCTTTGACTTCGTTTAACTGGGCAAACGCCTTTTGGGTTCGTTTTTGTAGGTTCGGACGAAGTATAAGGTCTTCAGCAGGGTAGCCCAGCGTGGAGAGTTCTGGGAAGATGATCAAGTCAGCCTGTTGTTGTTTCGCTGAATTTGCCTGTTCAACCATCTTTTGAGTATTTGCATCAATATTGCCAATATGCGGAGAGAACTGAGCAAGGGCAACTTTAAAATTTTTCATTCAAACTTAATCCTGAGTTTTAACAAATTATGATATGCAAGTTTTTGATTTATATAGGTATGGTTTTAAAAAACATTGCTATATCATGGCGCCAGACATTCTATATCTTAAAGAAAAATGACAAGTTTACTAATATATACTAAATGCACATTTTTCTGCGTAGAAAAAACAAATTTTTCTGTGTAAAACGGCAACATTTCTCAATGTTTGCGTAGTTATGCTGCATGAGTGTGAAGAAATTTCATATAGCGCTATAAAGTTTTTTTCCGCTCATTTTGGTGTATGGACATGATATGTACTGATAATCCATTTTAAAGTTTAATTTGTACAATAAATATACATAAAATAATAAAAATGACTATATTTTACTTATTTGAGGTGGGGTTTTTATGAAATAATTTAATTAAATCAATTTGTTAAAATTTTATATACCGTTTGTCGGGAGTTACTTTGCTACGCTTGAGTGTACAATTGTACACTGCTATTATCTTAATTAATGTGAACATATGTACACTATTGTTATCCAATGAAGCATCATGTCGTAATACATGATCAGAAAAAAGAGGTATTCGCTATGTCAGTAGTATGGTTTCCTGTAATTGCATTTGGTCTGGCTGTGGTTGTTGGTCGTATTGGTACAGTCATGTTCCGAGAACAAGAGCAGGAACTTAAATAAGTTCAGAAGAACCTGATTTTTAACATGAGAGGTAAGTAGTAATGATTCCAGTAATTTTATTTCCAGTGGTTGCATTTGGTTTGGTAATTGGCGTAGGGCGTGTTGGTACAATTGTTAAGGATGCAATGCGTGTGGATTTTACGACTGAAATGGATGATAGTCATGAACACAGCCCAGAAGCTCGCAAAGGCTCTATTGTTTAAAGTAGATTGCGATCCAATTACCTAAAAAGCCCTGTGGATAAAATCACGGGGCTTTTTATTTTTTAATGATATTTGGAATTTTCCTGAAAAAAATATCTCGTGCAATGTCACCCTGCTGTTCAATATTATAATCCTCAAAAGCTTTGCCCTGAATAAATTGATAACAGTAAGGATTGTATTTTTTAAAACTTAGATAATAGCCCAGTTGTAGGATTGCACCTTTCAGAATGACATTAGTCTGTTGCTGGTATTGTAAAATATGTGCCAGCTCATGAATAAAAACACCCTGTAATGCCATTGAGCATTTTGAATAGTCTGCACTGAAAGAGGGTTGACATGCGAATAAATTGCCATTCGGTGCGATAAAAATATTGGCTGGCTGCCAAGGTAAATAAGGGGTATTAAAAATTCTTACCTGATCATAGTTGATCAGGTTGCCAAAAACCTGCTGTGCAATCTCCACTTCACCCTGCGTGAGTCCACGACATTCAAATTCATTTATCCTGAAATGAACAATTAGGCTGGAAATAAATCTGGCTTCTAATCTCTGTATCAACGATTGTGTGGGCTGGGACATATTTGATGATATCTGGGATTAAAATTATTGTTGGGAATTATCTTCACTTGAAAAGAAAAACCCCAGTTAAAACTGAGGTTTTACCACAACTAAAATGACCACTGCAAGTAGGATCAGGGTGGGCATTTCATTAAAGAACCGCCAAAACTTATGTGATTTGTAGTGGGCATTACCAATCAGTTTTTTACGGTAATAACCACATACAAAATGGTAAATCACCAGTAAACCCACCAAACCGACTTTAAGATAAAACCATAACGCTTCATGATAGTGTCTGGTGGCATCCCCCCAGTCCACAAGGAAATGGGCGGTGATGAGTGTAGCAATCATGGATGGCCACATAATGCCACGGTACAATTTACGTTCCATGACCTCAAAGCGCTGATGACTGACAGTATCTTCACTCATCGCATGGTAAACATAAAGACGAGGCAGATAGAATAATGCAGCGAACCAACACACCACAGCGATAATATGTAATGCTTTCACCCACAAGAAAGCATCAGAAGGTGCATCCATCGATCATCCTAGGTGGGATTATGCATCCCACTTCTTGAAAATGAGGCAGGCGTTTACACCGCCAAAGCCAAAACTGTTACTCATGACAGTATTCAGTTTTGCATCACGTTTTTCAAGTACAATATCGAAACCCTGTGCGCCCTCATCCAGTTCTGTGACGTTGATATTTGGTGCAATAAAGTCATTTTGCATCATCAGTACAGAATAAATCGCTTCCTGAACACCAGCGGCACCCAGACTATGACCCGTCATGGATTTGGTTGAACTTAATGGTGGAACCTGACCCTCACCAAAAGCACGTTCGATTGCTTTAAGCTCCGTCACATCACCAGCAGGGGTGGAGGTACCATGCGTGTTGATATAATCAATCTGCTCAACACCATGTTGTTTGGCTTCTTCCAGTGCCATGAGGATACAGCGGGTCGCACCTTCACCACTTGGCGCAACCATGTCAGCACCATCACTATTCGCTGCATAACCGACAACTTCAGCTAAAATGTTAGCACCGCGGGCCTGAGCATGTTCCAGTGATTCAAGAATAACGAAACCACCACCGCCTGCAATGACGAAACCATCACGGTCTTTTGAATAAGGACGTGAAGCTGTTTCTGGGCTATCATTATATTTAGAGCACAATGCGCCCATTGCATCAAACAGCAGGCTTTGAGACCAGTGATCCTCTTCACCACCACCTGCTAGCATCAGGTCTTGTTTGCCCAATTGGATCAGGTTGTAAGCATAGCCAATCGCATCGGCAGATGTTGCACATGCGCTGGTAATGGAGTGAGCGATACCCTGAAGTTTTAATGACACACCAACGTTTGCAGTAATGGTGTTGCTCATATTGCGTGGAACAAAGAAAGGCCCAATTTTACGTGCGCCTTTTTCCTCTAAAAGTTTCACCATTTCAGCAACAGAGGCGGTTGAATTACCGCCACTACCACCTGTAATCCCATAACGTGGGTTATTGGCCAGGTCTTCCTGTTTAAGGCCTGCATTTTCTACCGCCGCAATCGCCGCATTGTAGGCATACATGGCACAGACACCCATAAAACGTTTAATTTTACGGTCAATGCCATCAAAATCTTGAACAGCCGCCGCGCTGACATGGCTCTTGAAATTAAGTTCAGCATAAGTTGGGTTAAAACGTGTCCCAGAGATTCCATTTTTTAAAGAATGAGTAACCTCTTCCAAAGAGTTGCCGATGCATGAGTTGATGCCCATACCAGTGATTACAACACGTTTCATTTACAGATCCCTTTTATGGTAATGCTAAGCTATGTACGATAATCGTTATTTATAAATCAGGAGAATATAACGATTAAAACAGCTTATAAGTGAATGACACCATGATAGCAGAAAGGTTTTTTATTTCTTATGGCAAATTTTATGCCTATTTCCAGTTGTGTAAATATTAGTAAATATCAGTCATGTTGTGACGAAACGTAATGAAAGTACACACATAAAAGTTGAGATAAATAGATATTCAACCTAGTATCTACCTAGAAATACACACAATTACAGAGCAGAGGTATTTGATGACAAAATCCCAAAATAAGCAATCTTCAGGTTTATTGGCACAGGCCTTTGGAGTGGCTAAAAAGCTCAGTTCAGAATTACAAAAACGTCAGGTTGCCCCAACGACTTCCGCAGCGGAACTCGCCCATTCATCAAATGTGATTGAGGGAAGTGCCCGCTTCAAACCTCCATTTGAGGTGGAAAGGTATGAAACACCACAACAGATGCTGCGCCAGCAATTGCCTAAACTGTCAAACCAGTTGCTGGGTCGTCATTACACGCGGGTCAATAATTTCGCCACCTTTATATCGCCAGACCTAGGTGAAAAAGTCTCTAACTACCTGTTTCAGTGGCTAAATGAGTTTAGTTCAAACACCTCTTTAACAGAAAAAATTCTTGAGGAGGCAGGGGTGAAAGACATTGCTGAACTCACCAGGGATACAGGTCGTTCCCAGCGTCTGAGTCAGGCCTTGATTGAACAGAACAAGCTTTTGGCTGCGGTGCAGGGTTTGATTACAGGTGCAACAGGGGTGTGGGGTGCGGCAATAGACATTCCTGCCTCAATAGTTCTGGCATTGAGAACTGTATATCAAACAGGTCGTTCCCATGGCTTTGACCTCAATGGCGACACAGACCAGGAAATTGTTGCATTTATTTTCAAGGAAATTGATTTGAGCCTTGTGGCGGAAAAGCAAACCCTGCTACTTACATTGAAAGCCGTGAAATCCATGCTGGAAACCCATGACCTGCAACAGTTCCAGCAATTGTTGGGTTCAAATAACGATATTGAAATGATCAGGAAATGGCTAGTTGATGATGAGGGACAATTTAAGTGGGGATGGCTCAACCGTATTCCCCAAGCCTCTGTGATTGGAAAATTGACTCCTGTGGCGGGTGCTGCATTGGGCAGCTTTTATAGCTGGAAACTGCTTGAGGATGTGGGCCATAAGTCACAGTCCGTATTTGGTGCCGCACGTTTCTATTTAAATGAGCATCCAGATGAAAAGATTTCCCCTTTGGCTGCTTATTACAAGGCCGAAGCCTTGCTTCGCAAGGCAAGTCCAAAACTGTTAAATCCAATTGAAACTGAACCACAAAAACCCTCTACAGCGGAAGCAACTAAAAATGATGTGATTACCCATGTTGATGTTCGGGCAAAAGAAAATGCTGCCGATCAGCCATCTGTGGAGGAAAAGGTGGAAACTGGTATCCAGCAACTGGCAAGCCAATATGTTGAAGAGCATGAACATGCTGAACAACAACCTGCCTTGACTGCACAGCAGGATGAGATAATCACAGAAGATGAACCTGAAATTGTGGCTGAACAAAAACCAATTGAGATGGAACCAGCTTCAAAAAAACACAGCTAATTTGTTTCATGATGTATTCATACATCAGAACGCAACAAAAACACTAGGAATGGTCAGCATTTGCTCTATTGTGCGATGTTGACCATTTTTACTTCTTAGCTTACAATTGTGTGCCCTCAAAAAGAGGTGTTTTTCTTTTTGAGGTTGTTTAATAACGGGAGAATTGCCAAATGGCAACAACAAATCAGTTGATCCGTAAGGGTCGTACAACTTTGATTGAAAAATCAAAAGTTCCTGCGTTGAAGGCTTGTCCACAACGTCGTGGTGTATGTACACGTGTATATACGACTACTCCTAAAAAACCTAACTCTGCAATGCGTAAGGTTTGCCGTGTTCGCTTAACTTCTGGTTTTGAAGTGTCTAGCTACATCGGTGGTGAAGGTCATAACCTACAAGAGCACAGCGTTGTTCTTATCCGTGGTGGTCGTGTTAAAGACTTACCAGGTGTACGTTACCATACCGTTCGTGGTTCTTTGGACTGTGCTGGCGTTAAAGATCGTAACCAGTCACGCTCTAAATACGGTGCGAAACGTCCTAAGAAGTAATTCTAGGAAAATAGCCCAAGTAATCCTTTAGCGTTTCGCTTGTTTGAATTCTTCATAGATTTGTAATTCAGGCGACGTATAGTAAGGCCAGCGTCATGTACACGACACTTAGTACAACTGCTGGATCATCCTGAAGTGTCATAATATTAGGTGTATTAAAATGCCAAGACGTCGCGTAGTCGCTGCTCGTGAGATCCTTCCAGATCCGAAATTTAGCAGCCAAACAATCGCTAAATTCATGAACCACGTTATGCAGGATGGTAAAAAATCTGTTGCTGAAGGTATCGTTTACGGTGCTTTGGAACGTGTTCAGGAAAAAAATAAAGTAGACCCAGTTGAATTTTTCGAGACTACTCTTGAAAAAGTTCGTCCTATGGTTGAAGTAAAGGCACGCCGTGTTGGTGGTGCTACTTATCAAGTACCTATGGAAGTGCGCCCATCCCGTCGTACTGCCTTGGCTATGCGTTGGTTAGTAGATGCTGCTGCTAAGCGTTCTGAAAAAACGATGGCTTTACGTCTTGCTGGTGAGTTGCTAGATGCGGCTGAAGGTAAAGGTGCTGCGATCAAAAAACGTGAAGACGTGCATCGTATGGCTGAAGCCAACAAAGCCTTCTCTCATTACCGTTTCTAAGCGGATAAAACAGTCCCTAATCAGGAGAATATTCATGCGTACCGCAGCTCGATTCAACATCGCTCTCTACCAAAGTGGGGGCTTTGCGGGTATTTAAGTTGCCTGCTTGAATATTTGTACGCATCAATTTAATTGATGCGTCCTGTTTTAAATATAACATTTAGGAATGTAGACATCATGGCTCGCCAAACCCCAATTAGTAATTACCGTAACATCGGTATCTCTGCGCACATTGACGCAGGTAAAACAACTACAACTGAACGTATTTTGTTCTACACAGGTGTATCTCACAAAATTGGTGAAGTACATGACGGTGCAGCAACAATGGACTGGATGGAACAAGAGCAAGAGCGTGGTATTACAATTACCTCTGCTGCGACAACTTGTTTCTGGTCTGGTATGGCTAACCAATTTCAACAACACCGTATCAACGTAATTGATACACCGGGACACGTAGACTTCACGATCGAAGTTGAACGTTCTATGCGTGTTCTTGATGGTGCGTGCATGGTTTACTGTGCTGTAGGTGGTGTACAACCTCAGTCTGAAACTGTATGGCGTCAGGCAAACAAATATAAAGTGCCTCGTTTAGCATTCGTGAACAAGATGGACCGTACAGGTGCAAACTTCTTCCGTGCTGTTGAGCAAGTTAAAACTCGTTTAGGTGGTAATCCTGTACCTATCGTTGTGCCAATCGGTGCTGAAGATACGTTTGCAGGTGTTGTTGACCTGATCGAGATGAAAGCGATTATCTGGGATGAAGCATCTCAAGGTATGAAGTTTGAATACGGCGATATTCCAGCTGACCTCGTTGATACTGCTGAAGAGTGGCGTACCAAGATGGTTGAAGCTGCTGCTGAAGCTTCAGAAGAATTAATGGACAAGTACCTAGAAGAAGGTGATCTTTCTAAAGAAGAAATCATCGCTGGTTTACGTGCTCGTACATTAGCATCTGAAATTCAAGTCATGCTTTGTGGTTCTGCATTCAAGAATAAAGGTGTTCAACGTATGTTGGATGCTGTAATTCAATTCTTGCCTTCTCCAACAGAAGTTAAAGCGATTGAAGGTATTCTTGACGATAAAGATGAAACTAAAGCATCTCGTGAAGCATCTGACGAAGCACCGTTCTCTGCACTTGCGTTCAAAATCATGAACGATAAGTTCGTAGGTAACTTAACTTTCGTACGTGTTTATTCTGGTGTTCTTAAACAAGGTGATCCAGTTTATAACCCTGTTAAGTCCAAGCGTGAACGTATTGGCCGTATCGTGCAAATGCACGCGAACGAGCGTCAAGACCTTGAAGAAATCCGTGCAGGTGATATTGCAGCGTGTGTTGGTCTTAAAGACGTTACTACGGGTGATACATTATGTGATGAGAAAAACATCATTACACTTGAACGTATGGAATTCCCAGAGCCAGTAATTTCATTGGCTGTTGAACCAAAAACTAAAGCTGACCAGGAAAAAATGTCTATCGCTTTAGGTCGTTTGGCGAAAGAAGATCCATCGTTCCGCGTTCGTACAGATGAAGAATCTGGTCAAACAATTATTGCTGGTATGGGTGAACTTCACCTTGACATCATCGTTGACCGTATGAAGCGTGAATTCGGTGTTGAAGCGAACATTGGTAAACCAATGGTTGCCTACCGCGAAACAATCAAAAAGACTGTTGAGCAAGAAGGTAAGTTTGTTCGTCAAACAGGTGGTAAAGGTAAATTCGGTCATGTATATGTTCGTTTAGAGCCTATGGATGTTGAAGAAGCTGGTAAAGAATACCAATTCGCTGAAGAAGTTGTCGGCGGTACTGTACCTAAAGAATTCTTTGGTGCGGTTGATAAAGGTATTCAAGAGCGTATGAAGAATGGTGTATTGGCTGGTTACCCTGTTGTGGGTATTAAGGCGACATTGTTTGATGGTTCTTACCATGATGTCGACTCTGATGAATTGTCGTTCAAAATGGCAGGTTCTTATGCATTCCGTGATGGTTTCATGAAAGCAGACCCTGTTCTTCTTGAGCCAATCATGAAAGTTGAAGTGGAAACTCCAGAAGACTACATGGGCGATATCATGGGTGACTTAAACCGTCGTCGTGGTATGGTTCAAGGTATGGACGATCTTCCTGGTGGAACGAAAGCAATTAAAGCAGAAGTTCCATTGGCTGAGATGTTTGGTTACGCGACTCAAATGCGTTCTATGTCTCAAGGTCGTGCGACATACTCGATGGAATTTGCTAAATATGCTGAAACTCCACGTAACGTGGCTGAAGGCATCATCGCTAAGTTCCAAGCTGGCGGTAAAAAAGGTGACGACGAGTAATCTTTCGATTACTATATTACCCAACTAAAATTTAGTTAAAAAACCAAGTGCTCATGGGCGACCCTCATGAGCAGTTTATAAAGGAAGATCATCATGGCTAAAGCCAAGTTTGAACGTAATAAACCACACGTAAACGTGGGTACAATTGGTCACGTTGACCATGGTAAAACAACTTTAACTGCTGCGATTGCAACTATCTGTGCAAAAACTTACGGCGGTGAAGCGAAAGATTACTCACAAATCGACTCAGCTCCTGAAGAAAAAGCACGTGGTATTACCATTAATACATCACACGTAGAATACGATTCTCCAATCCGTCACTACGCTCACGTAGACTGCCCAGGCCACGCCGATTATGTTAAAAACATGATCACTGGTGCTGCTCAGATGGATGGCGCGATCCTTGTATGTGCTGCGACTGATGGTCCAATGCCACAAACTCGTGAACACATCCTGCTTTCTCGTCAGGTAGGTGTACCTTACATCATCGTATTCTTAAACAAGTGTGACCTTGTTGATGATGAAGAATTACTTGAATTAGTAGAAATGGAAGTTCGTGAACTTCTTTCTACTTATGACTTCCCAGGTGATGACACTCCAATCATCCGTGGTTCAGCGCTTCAAGCATTGAACGGCAATGATGGCGAATATGGTGAGAAATCAGTTCTTGCACTTGTAGAAGCGCTTGACTCTTACATTCCAGAACCAGAGCGTGCAATCGATAAAGCATTCTTGATGCCAATCGAAGACGTATTCTCTATCTCTGGTCGTGGTACAGTGGTAACTGGTCGTGTAGAAGCTGGTATCGTTAAAGTTGGTGAATCTGTTGAAATCGTTGGTATCCGTGATACTCAAACGACTACAGTTACTGGCGTTGAAATGTTCCGTAAACTTCTTGACGAAGGTCGTGCGGGCGAGAACTGTGGTGTTCTTCTACGTGGTACTAAGCGTGAAGATGTACAACGTGGTCAGGTACTTGCTAAACCAGGTACAATCAAGCCACACACTAAATTCGATGCAGAAGTATACGTACTTTCTAAAGAAGAAGGTGGTCGTCATACTCCATTCCTTAACGGTTACCGTCCACAGTTCTACTTCCGTACAACTGACGTAACTGGCGCGATCAAACTACAAGATGGCGTAGAAATGGTAATGCCTGGTGACAACGTAGAAATGTCAGTAGAGTTAATCCACCCGATCGCAATGGACCCAGGTCTACGTTTTGCAATCCGTGAAGGTGGTCGTACTGTAGGTGCTGGTGTTGTTGCGAAAGTAACTGCATAATCGCCTAGAGTGATAAAAAAACACCCCTTTGGGGTGTTTTTTTATGTCTATTGCTAGACAAAGTTTCCTTGCGTCGAGAAAAATGATTTCACTCATCATCCTTTTTCTCTCTTGCGTCGAAAAATTTAATACTTAATTAAATTTTCCTCCTGATGTCCTAAACTGATACCTTGCTGTCCTAAACTGCACTTAATTCATCGCAATAAAACCGTAATATAAAACACAAGAAAATGAACAAAAGTAGTAAATGGAAATTTTCCATTTAAAAGGAGTCAGTAGCATGAATGCTAAAGTAAATATTTCAAATCGTGCAGGTGCAAGTTTTCCAGTACGTCGTATGAATTTTGATTTTGATCAAGTACCAGAATATTGGATGGATGGTTCGGCTGGCTTAACTCATTTCATGACTGGTTTGTCTGCATTATTCCCAGATGGCGAGAAATTATTTATTGATGCTGTACGTGCTGTACGTTATCACCCAACTATTAAAGATAATGCAGAACTACAAAAAGAAATCAGTGCTTTTATTGGTCAAGAAGCAATGCACACTCAAGAGCATGTAAATTTTAATGCTTCTGCACAAAAGTATGGTCATGATGTTAGATCTTTAGAGCAGATTACGGGACGGTATATCCAATTTGCGCTTAAGAATTTTTCAAAAATCGTCAAACCCTTTGGTATGACAAGAGAGATGGTTGATCTAACGGCAACAACAGCGCTAGAACATTTTACTGCAACGATTGCTTCCGAATTATTACGCAATAAACACATCCAAAATTTAATGACAGATGAGACCATGTCATATATGTGGTTCTGGCATGCAGTTGAAGAAAATGAACATAAAGCAGTGGCTTACGATGTCTATCAGTCAGTATTTGGAACTGGATTGAAAGCATATAGTTTACGTACTACAGCACTTGTATTTGCTATGGCTTTAATCTTTATTCTTCAATCTTATTTTACTTTACGGCTACTTCAACAAGATAAAAAACTAAATCTGAAAGAATTAGGCATGATTTACAAATATGCTTATAGTCCATCAAAAGGGATTATTACAGGTATGGCGGGTGAAATGTTGGCTTACTTTAGACCACGTTTTCATCCAAATGATTTAGATACCGTACAATTACTTAAAGATTGGAAAACGAAATTAGGTTTTTAACTTAAAACTTCCATTAGCTAAACCTATGTAAAAAGAGCAATAAAATTGCTCTTTTTTATTTTGAATATTACATTGAATAGACTTTTTAAAATCATACTGACATGTCCTAAGATGATGCTTTTCTGACCTTATCTGCACTTATTTAATACGTTCAAAGAAGCGTATAAATAAACCATAGATAATTTTTAAGCAAATATATCCATTGGGTAGGAGAAGAAAGTATGAATGCTAAAGTCAATATTTCAAACCGCGCTGGCGCTAGTTTTCCTGTACGCCGAATGGATTTTGAATTTGGCGAAGTGCCACGTTATTGGGCAAATGGAGATGCTGCTTTAACTCATTTTATGACTGCACTTTCAGCACTGTTTCCAGAGGGCGAACAATTTTTTGTGAATAGCACCCGTGCAGTTAGAAATGATCCAAAACTTGCTGATCCTCGATTACAAAAAGAAATTAGTGCTTTTATTGGACAAGAAGCAATGCATTCAAAGGAACACTTGGCTTTTAATGCAGCTGCTCAAGCTTATGGTTATGATGTGCGTAAATTGGAGGCAGAAACAGCTAAAGTGATTGAGTATGGAGTTGCTATAAGTACTAAATTATTAAAACCATTTGGTTTTACAAAAGAGATGATTGGCTTAACGGGTACTTGTGCCTTGGAGCATTTTACATCAACGATTGCTGAAGAATTATTAAGTAATCCAGATATTCAATCCATGTTTATGGATGAGACCATGTACCATTTATGGATGTGGCATGCAGTTGAAGAAAATGAGCATAAAGCGGTGGTATTTGACGTTTATGAAGCAATGTATGGGCAAGGATTTAAAGCTTATTTTATGCGTTCATTAGCTTTAGTGATTGCAATGGGTTTAATTTTTATTACCCAGTCATATTTCACTGCGACTCTTTTAAAAACTGATGGCAAACTTACATGGCGAGATACCAAATATATGCTCAAGTTCATGTATGGCTATAAAGGTTTTATGACGCGCCAGATTCCTACATTGCTTGCTTTTTTAAGACCTAAATTCCATCCAAATGATGATGACACCACTGAACTGTTAAATAAGTGGCGTGCTGAACTGGGTTTTAACCTGAACTAATGATAAATAGAAAATGGGCAATGAAAATTGCCCATTTTTTTTATTCAAATTTTGCATTAAATTGCTGATAATCTGCACCAGTATTTTATAAGGTAACAGTCCGTGATTCGATTGATGCAGGAAAGTGATATAGACCGTGTAGCTGAGATTGAGCGGTTGGTACAAACACATCCCTGGTCCAGACAGCAGTTTCAGGAATCCTTGACCTCCTACCAATGTACTGTTTATGAAAAAGCCAATCAGGTGGTGGGTTTTTGTATTTTGCAGCCTGTTCTAGATGAGGCTAATTTATTATTAATGGCGATTCATCCAAGCCAACAGGGCAAAGGTCTTGGATACGAGTTGTTAGATTATTCAATTCAACTTTTAAAAAATAATCCGATTCAAATTTTTTTAGAAGTACGTGAAAGCAATATTCCTGCAATTCGTTTGTATGAAAAAACGGATTTTCATCAGATTGATCTACGAAAAAATTATTATCCAAATATTGATGGTTCAAAGGAGCATGCCGTGATTATGGTCAAGACATGCACCGATGATTTTGCAGCCTTATTTCAATAAGGCTATTTAATAATCAGGTTATTCCATTCAGATGGAAGTGTGCTCATCAATGAGTTTCCAAGTTGCTGGATTTCGTTGTCTGAGAGTGGGCGGTTAAGTCTGCGCCATTGTCCATCAAGCAACAACTCAAGCGGGGTATACTGGGATTTGTAATTCATCTTGGATGAATGCGGCACCCAATAGCCGAGGTAGAGATAATCAAGATTTAAAGTGCTGACATATTCAATTTGTTTAAGAATCGCAAAAACACCAAGTGAACGACGTTGTTCTTGGGGATCAAAAAAAGTATATACAGCAGAGAGACCATCATCCATTAAGTCACAAGTAGAAACGGCAATCAGTTTCTGATCATCCCAAAGTTCGATGAAAAAACTTTCTGTGCAACTGTGAATGAGGAATTTTTCAAACTGATCTAATGTTGCTGGATACATATCGCCATCTGCATGACGCTCGTTAATATAACGCTCATACAAATCATAATGCTGTTGACTGGCTTGCGAAGTTGGCAAAATACTCATTTTTAAATCTTGATTACGTTTCCATGCTTTCTTCTGGCTACTATTCATTTTAAATTCTTGAATCGGAACGCGACAAGATAAACATTGGCGACATAAGTGGCATTCTGGTCGATAGACAAAATCACCACTACGCCTAAAACCGACACGGGAAAGTTCAGATAAGGTGACGACATCAATCCGATGAATCGGGTCCAGAAATACCATGCGCGCGGACTTGTTATCGAGGTAACTACAGTCGTGCGGTGGCGTGATGTAATACTGTAAGTCATTTAAAAGGGACTTGGGTTGGTATGATTTCATGAATCTGTCCCTCCAAGGCGTTAGTCCATTAACCGTCTAATTTTGCATTAACTGCTATTGTTTTACTTGAAAATACACGTTCCTGATAGTTTTTCCAATTGATAGGGGGGGCAATAATTACATCTTGTAACGATTTAAGGTATGCCTGGCGAGAAATTGTACTGGCACCTAGACTGAGGAGATGATCGTTAACCAGTTGGCAGTCAATCCAGGGCAACTGATTTTCCTGTCCAATTAGCATCAAGGTATAGAAAGCCATCTTGGAAACATCGGTTTCGGTACTAAACATGGACTCACCAAAACAGCCTTTGCCAATAGTGACACCATACAGGCCACCTACAAGCTGTTCATTATTCCAGACTTCAACACTGTAGGCATATCCTGCTTTAAATAGAGCTGAATATCCTTCAATTATATCTTCACTAATCCATGTCTCATTTGCATAACTTCGTGGTAACGAACAGGCACGAATGACTTGTTCAAATGCATGATTAATCGTAATTCGATAATCATGTTTTTTCATATTTCGTAGTAAGGATTTGCTCGGTTTATATGCCTCTGGTTCGATAATGCAGCGTGGTTCAGGACTCCACCAACAGATAGGTTCGTCTTCATTAAACCATGGAAATAGGCCGTGGGTATAGGCTTCAAATAAAGTCGATGGAGATAGGTCAGCACCAATGCAGATGAAACCATGACCCTCGGGATCAGCTTCCACAGGATTTGGGAAAATATATTGGGATAGGGGTAGTGGTTGCATAAGAAATGAGGTTAGTCAGAATAATTTTAAACTAACTGAACTGGAGAGCGTTGACAATCCATTGGACTGTCAACGTATGACAAGGAGAGGTAATTAATTCAGGTTGTCGAGGTATTTTTCTGCATCTAATGCTGCCATACAGCCTGAGCCTGCCGAGGTAATGGCCTGACGATAAACGCTATCCGCTACATCACCCGCCGCAAATACACCCTCAATGGAAGCTGCCGTTGCATTACCCGAAGTACCACTTTGAACCTGAATATAACCATCACGCAGGTTAAGCTGACCATCAAACATGCTGGTATTTGGTTTATGGCCAATCGCAACAAACAGGCCCTGAACCTGAACATCCTGTGTGCTGGCATCCTGGGTTGACTTGATACGCACAGCAGTTACACCCGTCTTGTCACCAAGCACTTCATCAACCTGATGGTTCCAGATGATACTGATCTTGCCTTCTTTTTCTTTGGCAAATAAATGGTCTTGTAAAATCTTTTCGGAACGCAGGCTGTCACGACGGTGTACCAGCGTTACATGCGCCGCAATGTTTGAAAGATAAAGCGCTTCCTCAACCGCAGTGTTACCACCACCCACAACCATGACATTCTGGTTTTTATAGAAGAAACCATCACAAGTTGCACAAGCACTTACACCTTGACCCATAAATGCAGCTTCAGATTCAAGACCCAAATATTGTGCTGTTGCACCTGTAGCAATAATCAGCGCATCACAGGTGTATTCTTCCATGTCGCCTTTTAAGACAAATGGACGCGTTTTAAGATCTACTTCGTTGATGTGATCATAGACAATTTCTGTACCGAAACGTTCTGCATGAGCTTGCATGCGTTCCATCAATACAGGACCAGTTAATCCCTCTGGGTCACCTGGCCAGTTATCCACTTCGGTGGTCGTTGTCAACTGTCCACCAAGTTGCAAACCAGCAATCAGGGTCGGCTTGAGGTTGGCACGCGCTGCATAAACTGCCGCGCTATAACCTGCAGGACCAGAACCCAAAATAATTAACCGTGAGTGACGAGCGCTCATTAAAGAACATCCTTTTTATATTGAAACTATTAAAATTATACGTGAATCCACAGGGGAGTGGGTTGGATAATATTGATATACTTAATCGAATTGGGCTATATCATCAATGGGGCTGTTGATATTTCGCCAGCGCTTTGCGATAAAGTCAACACGCCCACGATGTTAACAACAACATTAAACAATCGTGCATCTTTTTTGTAAGAACGAGTGCATAATAGAGAGCGTATTGATTGAAGATTCTTGATGAACTTCATTAATTCTAATGATAAATGAATTGGGTTACAGGACTGTATATGACTGCGGTGTCAAGTGTTTATGCACAACGCTTTTTAATGACATTATTTTTGATTTCTTTTGGCATTTACCTATTTCTTGCCACAGTGACTTATACACCATTTGATCCAGGATGGATGCATATCTCCAGTGATACCCAGCAGGTTTCCAACGCCAGTGGGGTGGCAGGTGCCTGGATTGCGGATCTGTTGTTTGGCTTTCTAGGCTGGGCTAGCCTGCTGATTCCATTATTCCTGTTTATGGAAGCGATTCAGGTCTGGTGGCCAAGAAGTTTTCTAAATCGCCCGTTTCGTTATGCGGCCCAGTTTTTCCTGATTTTATCGTTATCGAGCCTGTTGTATTTACACTGGAATATGCCAGCCGACACGCTGGAAAATGCGGCGGGTGGCATTATCGGTTATGAGCTGGGACAGAGTTTATCGCAGTTGCTGACGATTTATGGGGCAACCTTATTCTTACTGATATTTGGCATTGTATTGATTACCTTGGCATTTGGAATCCAGTGGGACAAAACCTGGGTGACATTGAAAAATACGCCCGCTTATTTGCAGGACCTGTTTTATAAAAATGTACCACAGACCGAGTCGGCCTATGACCTCACTGAACAATTGACTAAAGAAACACCTGCCATTAAAAATAAAGTTAAAACTGAGTCTGCGGTCGCGAATACTCCTGAAATTAAAGTGGTTGATTTAAAACAGAATGATCAATCAGCTAAAGTGGAGGATTCACATCATCAACAGGTGGCAGAAAGATTATTTGCGGATGTGGTTGCGAAAGAGCAGCAAAGTGTCCATTCAGACGAAGCCCATGTCATTGAGGATTTTGAACAAACCCTGCAAAAGGCACATCAACTGGAAGCGGAAAGCCAACGCCTGATTCAGACGGGTGAGGTATGGCGTGCGCTGCAAAGCGATGATATCAGCCATAAACAGGAGATTGATGCGTTGTTAAAGGCTGCCGATGATTCTGATCAGCATGTGGCATCCTACAATACCATGCAGTCTCAACGGATCGAACCTACTTTGCAAAGAGAAAGCGGTAGCAATTTAGACTGGAATGATGACCAAATTTTTGATGAGTTGCTGGCTGCCGTTCCAAATAATAAAACTGCAACGCACACGCCGTTTACGCAAGATGTTCCAGCACATTCAAACTTTCATGAACAAGTGAATGTGGTGGAGTTTGAAGCCGATATAGAGGCATTGATCGCAGAATCGGCACAAACCATTGTAGTCCAGCCACATGCGTCTTCAGTTCAAAATGTTGTTCAGGAAGAGAAGCACAGTTCTACAAGTGAAGCGTTTGATGAGTTTAACGATCTTCTTGTTGATGAAGAGCAGGAAAATATAAGACCTCAAGCTTCAAGTTATGCTCAGTCCTCTGCTTTTGTAAAAGCGCCAATTGAGGTCGCCGCACCAAAAGAGACACTTTCCAAGGAAGCCTTTATTGAGGCCTGGCAGGAGACCGCAGGTAAGGCTGAACCTGATGCAGACCTGAATATTGAAGATGATTTTGATCTGGATGCGCCATTAACCGATTCGTTTGGTCGTCCAATGTCCCGTGCCATGCAAGTGGCGCAGAAACGCCGTGACTTGCCAACCTTACCAGGTCTGGAACTACTGGATGATGTTGATCCAAATAAAAAGGTGAACTTCACTGCTGAACAATTAGCCCGATTGTCAGAGCTTCTGGAAATCAAGCTACAGGAATTTAACGTTAAGGCACAGGTGGTGGAAGCCCAGCCAGGTCCAGTGGTCACACGTTTTGAACTTGATCTTGCACCAGGGGTCAAGGCATCCAAAGTCACCAATATTTCGCGTGACTTGGCGCGTTCTATGTCGATGGCTTCAGTACGTGTAGTTGAGGTGATTCCAGGGAAACCGTATATCGGCATTGAAGTACCGAACAGTAGCCGTGAAATGGTACGTTTGATCGAATTATTGGAAACACCAACGTATCGTGATCCCAATAATTTAATTAGTATGGCGATGGGTAAGGATATTTCTGGTAATCCTGTACTGACTGATTTAGCCAAGGCGCCACATATGCTGGTTGCGGGTACTACAGGTTCGGGTAAATCGGTTGCGGTCAACTCGATGATCCTTTCGATGTTGCTGAAATATACACCTGATCAGTTGCGCCTGATCCTGATTGACCCGAAACAGTTGGAATTGGCCAACTATAATGATATTCCACATTTGTTAACACCAGTAGTCACTGACATGAAAGATGCGGTCAGTGCATTAAACTGGTGTGTGAATGAAATGGAACGCCGTTACAAACTAATGTCATTCCTAAAAATCCGTAAACTTAGTGACTACAACCGCAAGGTGGAAGAGGCGATTGCCAATGGTGAGGACCTGATTGATCCAACCTGGAAAGCAAGTGATTCGGTTGTGGGGGAGCGCGCACCGCGATTGACCCCACTCCCTTCGATCGTCATCGTTGCCGATGAGTTTGCTGATATGATCATGCAGGTCGGTAAAAAAGCTGAAGAGATGATTACCCGTTTGGCACAGAAATCCCGTGCGGCAGGCATTCATTTACTACTTGCGACACAGCGCCCCTCTGTAGATGTGATTACAGGCCTGATTAAGGCCAATATCCCAACCCGTGTGGCACTGCGTGTAAACAGTAAAATTGACTCACGTACCATTCTGGATGCGGGCGGGGCAGAAGATCTGCTTGGTCATGGTGATATGCTGTTCCTTGGACCAGGGAAGATTGAACCTGAACGTGTACATGGTGCATTTATCAGTGATGATGAGGTCAACCGTATCTGTGATGCTTGGCGTGAACGTGGTGAGCCTGATTATGTTGATGAAATCCTGACCCCATTTGACGAAGAGCCAACATCCCGTGGTTTTGAGGATGGAGAGGGTGATCCAAGTCGGGATGCATTATATGATCAGTGTGTATCTTTTGTACTGGAAACCCGTAAAGTATCTACTTCATCTATCCAGCGTAAATTTAGTCTGGGCTATAATCGTGCTGCCCGTATTGTTGATCAAATGGAAGAAAATGGGATTGTCAGTGCAATGGGAGCAAATGGCAAACGGGATATTCTGGTTTAACGATCATATTCCATTAACCAAGCCTCTATTCTGAGGCTTTGTCGTTTTTATTTTCTTGTTTTTATATGGTAATAATCACGTTTTTTATTTAAGCTAAACCTTTAGGGTTTTAACACTGGGTTTGGCTATGTGGGTTGCATTATGTACGCTCATCTTTATTCATTTTTGTGCATTGATTACCCCTGGTCCAGATTTTTTCTTAGTTTCCCAAACTGCAATTAGTCGCTCCCGCAAAGATGCGGTATTGGTGGTTCTCGGTATTTGTTTGGGTGCGATGTTGTGGTCTTTATTGGCACTCATGGGGCTGAATATTATTTTTGAAAAGATGGCATGGCTAAAGCAGGGCCTTTTAATTGCAGGTGGCCTGTATTTATGCTGGCTCGGTTTCCAGATGCTACGCTCAGCCTTTTCAAAGGGTGATGAAACAGTAAAACAGATGGTCCTACCTCAATCACCTTATCTATTCTTTATGAAAGGTCTGCTCACCAACCTGTCGAATCCCAAGGCGATTATTTACTTTGGTAGTGTATTTTCACTGTTTTTAGCCAATCCTTTATTTGACCAGCATCATTCCCTGCTTTTTATTATTGTGTCAATTGAGACAGCCTTGTGGTTCTTATTGGTTGCCTTTGTTTTTTCCTTGCCCACATTTAGAACTGCATACCAAAACTTTGCCAAATGGATTGATGGCATTTCTGGTGGAATATTCACTTTATTGGGTGTTTATCTGATTGGCAATCGATAATAATAGATATAAAGAAAAAGCCTGCATGATGCAGGCTTTTTTTTATTAAGCGAATTTCGCTAAAACTTCCAGAAAACCCTCTTTTTGACGAGGATACTGTGCGATGACATCATGGATGCGCTGCCCCTCTGGATTGGTTGCATTCAGGTCACGGCCATCTGCCAGAAACTTGGTAATCAAACGCTCATAGTCATGTGGACGCATATGCTTGAATGCATGATAGAGCACATGGAAGTCAGCATTTACACCCGCTGGTGGAAGCTGGTTGAGGTAGGCAAACACACGCTCATCTGACCATTCTTCATTGAAAGTTGCTGGCTGTGATAATGCCATGACAATCTCCTCAGTTTTATAAAACAATAAAGGCAAAATCCTTGAAGTGGATGAAAGCAATGCTTTCCAAATCCACTCACGTATTCTGCCTTTATTTGCGAAAAATCGCTAATAGAAAAACTTCTATCGTTCTTCAGGTAAATTGATATTCATCTCAAGCATTTCAATATTTGCTTCTGAGCGAACCTGCATTTGGATATGCTGTTCATCCACACCACGCACATAACGACTGACCACTTGCATGATTTCTTTCTTCATTTGATCAAGTTTGTCTTGCCCTAAACGGCGACCCAATCCCTGTTCAGATGCAACAATGACCTTTAAACGATCTTTAGCCGTTTGTGCACTTGATGGTTTTTCATCACCGCTAAACAGTTTACTCCAGAATCCTGCCATAATTACGCTCCAAATAGTCTAGCCAACCAACCTTTTGGCTGCACTGCAATGTGTCGATAAGGACGGTCTTCGCCAAGGAAACGAGCAACCAGATCATCATAGGCTTGTCCAGCCTTTGCTTCTGGATAAAGAATCACAGGTTTACCTTCGTTCGATGCCTGTAGCACGCTTGGACACTCTGGAATCACGCCCAAAGTTGGAACACGTAAAATATCTTTAGAAATATCATCAATGGTCAGCATTTCCTGTTTATCTGCACGTTCAGGGTTGAAACGTGTGATACAAAGGTGCTTACGGATACGGCCTTCATTTTGTTCAACTTTTCTGGTCTTGCTGTCCAGCATGCCAATGATACGGTCAGAGTCACGAACCGATGAAATCTCAGGGTTAGTGACAATGATGGCTTCATCCGCATGGTACATGGCTAGAATCGCACCACGTTCAATTCCAGCAGGAGAGTCACAGATAATGTAGTCAAATTCCTGTGAAAGCTCGTCGATGACGCGCGCTACACCTTCATCACTCAGCGCATCTTTATCACGCGTTTGTGATGCAGGCAAAATGAACAGGTTTTCAATGTCTTTATCACGGATCAGTGCTTGCTGTAGACGGGCTTCATTATTGATGACATTGACAAAGTCATAAACCACACGGCGTTCACAGCCCATAATCAAATCAAGGTTACGTAAACCCACATCGAAATCAATCACAACAGTTTTATGACCACGTAGGGCTAAACCTGTTGCAAAAGCTGCACTTGTTGTAGTTTTACCTACACCACCTTTGCCTGATGTTACGACAACAATTTTGGCCACCGAATCCACTCCTATTTATGGTCATACGCCCCTAAAAGGGCTTTTTGGTGCTTTTTTGACTTAATCAGTTAAGTTAAAACTGTAAGGGTTCAAATTCAAGCTCTTGCTTGTTATTTAAATAAATATGTACAGGTTTTTTGATCATATCTTTGGGGATATCATCCGCCACACAATAGGTTCCTGCAATCGAGATCAGTTCCGCTTCCAGAGAATTGCAGAAAATACGTGCTGAGCCATGTCCACCTGCGCCTGCAATGACTCTACCACGGGCATTGCCATAGATGTGAATATTTCCAGATGCAATCACTTCTGATCCACTATTCATGCCAGCATTCAGGATAATATCGCCCTGATCCTGTACCAAAGACTGACCTGTACGCAAAATCTCATCATGATATGAGGTGACATGGGTAACCGATGTGTTTTTTTGTGGTGTTTGTATTGCAGTGCTATCGACTGTTTTTTCAGGTGCATGGTCAACGACCTGCTCTTTAGAGGCCTTGATGCGTTGCAAGGGCTGATCGGTAGGCAAAACAGGGAACTGGATTGCGCGTGCCTCATCTCCCAGGATACCATCGATCACCGCCATTGGCTGTAAACCCAAATCAATTAACAGTTGGATCAGGGCAATCAGCTCTTGCTCGACGGTACTGTCAATAATGACTAAAGTCCCTAAATAAGAACCCTCATTGAGTGTGCTTGTCAGTTGCTGTCGGATTGCAGCATGGTCATTTGTGTCGAAAGTCAGTCGACTAAAATTCACCATTCTGCCCGTAATCCGTATATCAGCCATAATTTATCCTTCAGGGCTTTTTAAGCACTCTATTGTATAGGGTCTGTTGATATTTCAGCCATGCATTGCGTTATCGGCTAAAACGACATAAACAAGGCATGAAACGTAGGCAATGGCGATCCCCTTGTCAAGTTTCATAACGCAGTTTAGGGAAGTTTTAGCCATAACCCTGCGGGACAGGGACATTTTTTGCCGCTACGGCGTTATGTCTTATTTATTTAGAATGACTAAATTGCATAAGCCACGCCTTGTATCGTCTAAAAAATGTCCTCTGTCGCAATGAGAGCTGAAAGCTCGCAAGGTGAAATGTCAACAGACCCTAAGGGCAATGCCCTGCATATGTTGTAAATAAGAGCAAATGCTAGAACAAATTACAGTAATTCTCTAGCGTGATTGGTAAATTTTCTTGTCAACTTTCTGATTTTTTATCCAATTGATCGTATTCCTGCAAAGTTTGCTGCCACTGTTTGATCTTGACCTGCTTTCGTATTGCTTCAAGGCTTTCAAATACCACCGATTCCACCAGCTGTTCCAGATATTGGTTGTCAATGTTCAGTTCACTGACCTTTTCTGCGATAAGTTGATAGTTTTCATTGGGGCGATGTAGGGAACCTGCTGTAAATGGCTCAATTAAACCCGCACTGATATTCTCACCCAGACGTTGTCCAATACTCTGAATCTGCTGTTCAATCCGCCCCCCGACAATTGGAATCAAACGCAGCAGTTGTGTCAGCTCAGGTGTATCCTCAATCGCCTGATTAACGATGATACCCACTTTCTGAGTAATCACAGGCTGTTGCTGCTGTAATGCCTTGGCTAGCGATTCCTGTAGCATGGAGGAAAGCGTGATTGTAAACAATTCACGATGATGATCAACCAGGTCGTGGATAATCTTTTTGTGCGTGGAGCTGGTTTCAAGTTCGTGTCTTATACCATCAATCACGGTGATCACCACACGGTCAGACAGTTCTTCCATGATCACACTGTAATAAAACATCGCCTTAATGCGGATATTGTCTGGAATGACCTTGTAGCCAAGTTCATATAAACGGTAGGCGATGATACCTGCACGAAATAAGCGCAAAAAACGCAGGTGTGGAATGATGGCCAGAATCTCATACCAGTGGATAAAGGGAAAGAACCACCAGCGTGCATGATGTTTTTGCACAATTGAGAGTAGCCAGCGTACCGCCAGCTCAGTGATTAAAAAAATAATAAACCATGCTTCAGTGGTAATCACCCAGGGATGTAAATATGTACGATAGAACTCAAGGACACTGGGAAGATGGATGGTGTTGAAAAACCATTCCCCAATGTTGCTCATGAGGAAAAAGTTCATGCCCAGACAGAATAGATTGAAAACAATGATAAAGACCATGAAAATATCATAGGCGAGGAATAGTTTAAAAAACTTACTATTCGGATTCACATTATTATATTTAGGGTTTTGTCCTGAGTCCTGCTGGGTCATTTCTTGTTTAATCCCTAAAAAAATTATGGCTTATATTTGGATTTCATTGCAGTAATGAGTTGATCTTTTTCAGTCCAGACCTGATCCACCCATTTTTGGAAACGTTCCCGATAAACAGGATCATCTTCATAATTACCGCCAACCACCCAATTAGGAATGTCAATTTGACGCAAATCCACTGCAATGCGTGGAACATCGCCAAGCCAGAAATCTCCATAGTCTGGTACGCCGTCTGGATAGACAATAGTCATGTCAACCAGGGCATCAATCTTATCTCCCAGAATATTCAAGGCCAATGCCAGACCGCCTGCTTTAGGCTTGAGCAGGTTTTTATATGGGGATTGCTGCTGTGCATGCTTTTCTGGAGTGAAACGTGTACCTTCCAGATAGTTTAAAAGGGTAAACGGCTGGCTCAATAACTGTTCGCAGGCTTTTCGCGCCTCATACATATCGCGTGACTTCAGTTCAGGATTTTTTGCAATCTGTTCCTTGGTGTGGCGTTTCATCATCGGGAAACCCAGGATTTTAAATGCCTGACCCACAAACGGAATGAAAATAAGTTCCCATTTGGTAAAGAAACGGGTAAGGGGCATACGGCTTAAACCAAAATACTGGTTCACTGTGGTATCCACCCAGCTTTGATGGTTACAAATCATCATATAGCGGCCCTGTAAATTAAGGTCAAGCTTTTCATCAATGCTGATATCCCACTTTAGGTTTGGCAGCACCTTTTCAATCAGGTGGTTGTTTACACCAATCCAGCTATTGGTCAATTGAATATTGGTTTCGTCTACTTTTTTTGATTTTTTAAACAGCTTGGTAAAACCGAGTGCCAAAACAGGGGGACCATGTAAAAACGTGCTTCCTGTAATGACTGAACCAACTGTGAGTCCTTTACTGACTTTTTGCAATAAGGATGCTTTTTTATGGGCAGTAGACATAAATCTAACCTTGAGTACAGAGATTTAAAAAGATGTTCCAACTATAAACAACGGAAATTGCAATACAATTGTATATTTGAAGATGTTGACATTTTTTATGGACTTACCCATTTTCTGCAATTTTAATCCACTTTATCATATGTGAAGCACCCAGCATTTATAAAGTTCTTAAATAACTTTTATTGAAACATATATCTCATATTTTTAGAAATCCGATAAATTGAAAATAATGGAGAGAATATGAGGATTTTATGAAGTAAAATGCATCAAAATATTACAAAAAGATAAATAAATTGTTTATTATTAACAAAATATCAATGGTCTAGCTGAATTTTCTCATTCATTATTTGATCAGACAAAAATACATAGACAGGAGCTACGCAATGCGTGCATTAGTAATTTCAACACTGGTTGGGGCTGGATTGGTACTTTCTGGTTGCCAAACTACAGGTAATAACATGGGTGGCGTAGAATATGATAAAGCTGCCCTAGGTACAATAATTGGTGCTGCGGCAGGTTATGGCATATCTAAAGGTAATGCAAACACAAGTAAGCAAAATAACCGTGCTGCGGCAATTGGTGCGGTGCTTGGTGGTGCTGGCGGTTTATATCTTGACGATAAAGAGAAAAAACTACGTCAACAAATGCAGGGTACTGGTGTAGACGTGGGCCGTAATGCAGATGGTTCAGTTCAATTGATTATGCCTGGTAGCATTACATTTGACACCAACAAGTCAAACATTAAGCCAAACTTCTATGGTACCTTGAACAAAGTGGCGCAAACTTTGGCTGAAGATAACCAGAGTGCGATTCTTGTAACTGGTTATACAGACAATACAGGTAATGACTCAATCAACATTCCATTGTCTCAAGCGCGTGCTCAGTCAGTAAAAAGCTATTTGGCAAGTCAGGGTGTATCAGCGGGCCGTATTGATGCGCAAGGTTATGGTTCATCAAACCCAATTGCGGACAACAGCACTGCTTCTGGCCGTGAACAAAACCGTCGTGTTGAAATCAGCATTTATGCAAAACAGTAATCTTCTTTACTGATTTGTGGGAAACCAGCTTCGGCTGGTTTTTTATTGCCTAAAATTAGGGTGTTGGAACTTTTAATATAATTAGTGCGACGAGTGGCGACGTATGGGTTGAGCGAGGCATTATAATTTATACATATCCTGAGATTTAGGATTAGGATTCTAAAACGGAGATGTCTATACTTAGTCTCGCAAAATCGGGCTCAAAAATGAGGGGTATGTAAAGATGTCGACTGGTAGTCAACTCAATGACAAGCAATATGAAGCCATGAAATATGTTCAAGGGCCTTTGTTGGTGCTTGCAGGAGCAGGTTCTGGTAAAACATCTGTGATTACCCAAAAAATTGCCTATTTGGTGAAGCAATGTGGGATACCTGCCTACCGTATTACCGCGATGACCTTTACCAATAAGGCCGCACGTGAGATGAAAGAGCGTGTGGGGAAACTACTTTCCCGTGAAGAGGCCAAAGGGCTTTCTGTTTCAACGTTTCATACCTTTGGTTTGAATTTATTACGTTTGGAACTTAAACATTTACCGCTTAAAAATAATTTTTCCATTTTAGATGCTGATGACTGCAAACGTATCCTGATGGACTTGATGCAGCGTGACAACCTGTCTGGTGCGGAGAGTAAGGAACTCATTGCCAAGGCAATGAAGAAGATTTCAGACTGGAAGAATGATCTCATCATCCCTGAACAGGCGCATTCTGTCTGTGAAACAGTTGAGGATGTTCAACTTGCCCATTTGTATCAACTCTATGAACGTAACCTACGTGCCTATAATGCGGTTGATTTCGATGACTTGATTGTGCTGCCAACCCGCTTGCTTCAGGAAAATGCTGAGGTGCGAGAAAAATGGCAAAACCGTGTCCGTTATTTATTGGTCGATGAATATCAGGATACCAACACCGCCCAATATACCCTGGTTAAGCTTCTGGTTGGGGTAATGGGGCAGTTCACCGCCGTTGGTGATGATGACCAGTCCATTTACGCATGGCGTGGAGCAAAGCCTGAAAACATGGCATTGCTGAAAGAAGATTTTCATAATTTAAACGTGATCAAGCTGGAGCAAAACTATCGCTCCACCAGCCGTATCCTCAAAGCAGCAAATGCTGTCATTGGTAATAATCCACATATCTTTGACAAGAAATTGTGGAGTGACAAGGGACATGGTGAAACCATTCGGATTATCACCTGTTTAAATGACGATGATGAAGCTGAACGGGTGGTGAAAGACCTGATTACGCATAAACTAATGAATGGCAAAAGCTGGAAAGACTACGCAATTTTATATCGTGGCAACTTTCAGGCACGGGTTCTGGAAACGCAACTGCGCCAAATGCAGATTCCTTATAAACTATCAGGTGGTCAATCATTCTTTGCTCGTGCCGAGATTAAGGATGTGATGAGCTATTTACGCTTAATTATCAATCCAGAAGATGACAGTGCATTCTTGCGTATTATCAATACGCCAAAACGAGCCATTGGTCCTGTGACACTGGAAAAGCTTGGCTTGTTTGCACAGGAAAATACCTTGTCATTGCTTACCGCATCATCAGACCAGCGTTTAGCTATGGTATTGCCAAAAAAAGCAGCCACACAATTGCATGAGTTTGCCGAATTTATTGCCACTTTTACCCGTGAATTACTGGATGATGATACGCCTGTGCCTAAGGTTCGTCAGATGATTATGGAAGCGGGTTATATCGACTATGTCCGTGAACAGGCTGCGACTCCTGCACAGGAAAAAACCAAACTCGACAATATCGAGAGTCTATATACCAGTATTCAAAATCTAATTAATCGCACTGATGATGTTGATGAGAAAAATATTGAAAGCGTGATTCGCAAGCTGGTGCTGCTGGATATGCTGGAGCAGCAACAGGAAGAAGAAGACACGGATAAGGTGAATTTGTTGACATTACATGCAGCGAAAGGGCTGGAATTTCCGTATGTGTACATGATTGGGCTAGAAGAAGAACTATTACCACATAAAAACTCGATTGCGGCTGAAACGATTGAGGAAGAACGCCGTTTAATGTATGTAGGAATTACCCGTGCGCGTCAGGGTCTAACCCTGACTTTGGCTGAGCAACGCAAGAATGGTGGGCAGATGCGTCAAATGACCCCAAGCCGTTTTCTGGATGAATTGCCACAGGATGAACTGGAGTGGCATGGTCGTAAAAAGAAACTTGCCCCGAATGTTGATCCGAAAGAACAGGCTCAACAGCATCTCGCCAATTTAAGAGCTTTATTGAAACGTTAATAAATCATCAGTAGGAATTTGTCATGAAAGTTCAGGTTAAAGTATTAGATGCCCGTTTAGGTCAGGAGTGGGCAATGCCTGCCTATGCAACTACAGGTTCAGCAGGTCTGGATTTACGTGCCTGTTTAGATGAAGCGATTGAGATTGCAGCGGGTGAAACCGTCCTGGTCAAAACTGGTCTGGCCATTTATATTGAAGATCCAAACTTTGCGGGCTTGATCTTACCACGTTCGGGTTTGGGACATAAGCATGGCATCGTATTGGGTAATTTAGTGGGTTTAATTGACTCGGATTATCAAGGTGAATTGATGGTTTCTGTGTGGAACCGTGGACAAAACACTTTCCGTCTGGAACCAGGTGAACGTTTGGCACAATATGTTTTAGTGCCTGTGGTACAGGCAGAATTTGAACAAGTGGAAGAATTTGTTGCAACTGGGCGTGGTGCAGGTGGTTTTGGACATACTGGGAAACAGTAAGTTTTTCGTTAATTATCACTTTAAATGCAATGTTTTGCTTAAAAACGTTGCATTTTTCATATTGATTGTTCCTTAAAATTAGATTAAAAAGCAGCTGATTCATTATTTTAATTTTTCTGAATAAGGACTACTCATTTACTTAATAGTCTATATTTTTTAATTATTCTTAAATGTTGAGAATAGAGGGCTTGCTGTGAATATACAACAAACGTTTCCTCTGAATATTTTTCGTGCTTATGATATTCGCGGAAAACTTTCAAATCTTACCCCAGATATTATATGTTCCATTGCATATGCTTTAGCCCAACAATATAAATATGCTGAGCAGACTCAAATTGTGATTGGCTATGACGCACGTTTAACCAGCCCAAGCTATGCCAATATTATTCAAAAAGTATTAGAACAGCAAGGCTTGAACGTGACCAATATCGGTTGCTGTTCATCGCCAATGATGTACTACATTGCCCGTGATTTTGGTGGGAATGGTATTATGGTCACTGCCAGCCATAATCCTAAATCGGACAATGGTATTAAATGGATTTTAAAGGGTGAACCGCCTAGCCCTGAGATTATTCAGCAGGTCGGTTTAGCAGCTCAATTTGCCTCAGAAAAAATTGGAAAAAATACTGATCTACAAGAATTATCGCATCATATTATTCCTGAATTTTGTTTAAAATATCAACAATCCTTATTGAGTGATATTCAGTTGCTGCGCCCCTTAAAAATTGTTCTGGATGGCTTACATGGTTCAGCAGGACACTGTGCCAAACAGGTCTTGCAGAATTTGGGCTGTGAAGTCATTGCATTGCGTTGTGAGGCGAATGGCCATTTCCCAGACCATGCACCCGATCCATCCCATGCTGCCCATTTGCAGCAATTGCAGGCCACGATTATTGCTGAAAAAGCGGATTTGGGTATTGCCCTTGATGGGGATGGTGATCGGGTCGTATTGCTGGATGAACAGGCACATATTATTAGTCCTGACCGCCTCATCTCTTTATTTGCGCAAATATGCTTACAACAACATCCGCATAAAGAAATCGTATTTGATGTGAAATGCTCTCGGATGGTTGCTGATACGGTGGGGCAACTTGATGGTCAGGCCAAAATGATCCGTACGGGCAGCAGTTTCCTGCGTGCCTATTTGTCCAAATCACAAGGTACAGCCGTATTTGGTGGTGAATATGCAGGCCACTATGTATTTAATGATGGACGTGGCTTTGGCTACGATGATGGTTTGTATGCCGCGTTACGGGTGATGGAATACCTCACCCAGTCCAATGCTCAAAGTCTGTCTGAATTGTTTAGTATTTACCCTGAACGATATTGTACCGAAGATACCTATATCAGTACGCATGAGGTCAATCCTAAACAGGTTTTGGATGAGATTGAGCTGCTAAGCCAGCATTTAGGCGCTCGTTTAAGTAAAATTGATGGGGTAAGGCTTGATTTTGACGATGGTTTTGGCATTATTCGAGCATCCAACACAGGTGAATACTTCACTGTCCGCTTTGATGCAGATCATCCAGATCGGTTAACTGAGATTCGCCAAAAATTTGTTTCTATGCTGCAACATCAATATCCACAAATTGCACAAGAACTTGCACAGGCTTAATAAGGAGAGGGCGCATGCCACACGAGCATATCGGCATTGATAAAGCAAAAATTTTGATTGAAGCTTTGCCGTATATTCAGCGTTTTGCAGGAAAAACGCTGGTGGTCAAATATGGTGGCAATGCCATGACTGATCCAGAGCTGGAAAGTTCATTTGCTCGTGACATTGTGTTGTTGAAAACAGTGGGTTTAAATCCAATTGTGGTCCATGGCGGTGGTCCACAGGTCGATTCATTGTTGAAGCGTCTTGGACAGGAATCTGACCGTATTGATGGGATGCGTGTGACTGACCAAGCCACGATGGAAGTGGTTGAAATGGTGCTGGGCGGTAGTGTCAATAAATCCATTGTCAACCTGATCAACCAGCATGGTGGCCGTGCCATTGGTTTAACAGGTAAAGATGGTAACTTGCTGCGTGCCCGTAAATTACTGATGGAAAAACAGGAAGCCGACGGTTCAGTCACTCAAATTGATTTGGGTATGGTGGGTGAAGTCACAGGTGTTAAAACAGATGTACTGGAAATGTTTACCCAAGGTGACTTTATTCCAGTGATTGCGCCTTTGGGTGTGGATGAAGAGGGCAATACCTATAACATCAATGCAGACTTGGTGGCAGGCAAGGTTGCGGAAGCCCTAGGTGCTGAAAAATTGATTTTATTGACCAATATCACAGGGGTATTGGATGAGAATAAAAACCTGTTGACTGGACTCAGTACGCAGGAAGTTGATCGCCTGATTGAGACTGGTGTGATCTATGGTGGTATGATTCCTAAAGTGGGTTGTGCACTGGATGCGGTGAAAGGTGGTGTAGTCAGCGCACACATCGTTGATGGTCGTGTACCACATGCCACCTTATTGGAAATCTTTACCGATCATGGGGTGGGTACTTTAATTACCAATCGAGCAAAACACTAGGATTTTGCAAATAAAAAGAGACCTCATACAGGTCTCTTTTTTCGTCATCATCTGTTCATGTTTTATTCATTGAAGTGTCATTGAAGCGATTTAAGGTAACTCTAGTCATAAGGAGCTTTCATTATGCTAGAAAAATTAAATCAGTATCGTCATACACTGACTTCACCTTTACGCCAAAAACCATCACAAAACCAGTTTCGTTTTGAGTGGGTGGATAATCTAAAAGAATTACAACAAGTACAACGCTTTAGGGCAGCACAGTTTAGCCACCAGTTTGGACTGTCCTTTGAGGATGGCCTGGATCAGGACCTTTATGATTTTGGCTGTGAACATGCGGTATTACGTGAAAAATGGACAGGTGAAATTGTTGCCTATACTCGCCTCAAGTTGTTTCAGGGGCATGAAATTGGGCAGAGCTACAGTGCTCAGGAATTTGAAATCATCCCTCATTTGTCCCATTTACCAAACGTTTTGGAAATTGGACGTACCTGTGTACATCCACAGTTTCGATCTGGCAAGGCATTATCCATGTTGTGGCTGAATCTTGCCCCTAAAGTGCTCTGGTCGATGCGTGCCAAATACCTCATGGGCTGTGTCAGTATTCATCTGGAGGATAATCTGGCGCGTGCCTATTATACCCATCGCCAGCTTCAGCAGTTGGCGGATCATCAAAGCATTGACATTCGTTCCAAGCGTGCCTTTGAACCAGAGCGTCCTGACTACAGCTTTCCGCAGGATGAAAAGATGCCTAAGCTATTTCAAACCTATTTGGGCATGCAGTCCAGACTCTCCAAACAAGCCTTTTATGATGAGGATTTTAAATGTCTGGATTATTTTGTATTTCTGGAAGTGAACAAGATCGCCACCTCATTTGTGATGAATAAAATGGCGCAACGGTAGGAATTATCACACTTCATCCAATAGTGCGCACATATTCAGATTTACAACGCATCTGAACCTCATGCACAATAGGCATAGATGTTAGCAAGTTAGAAGATATGTGCCAGCTATTAGGAATGAATTGCGCCACCCCTACAGACATTACCTTTTCTTTTCGTGGTTTTTCCCAACGAGCTGGTGTCACGTCTGATCACTGTGATGGTTTTGGTATTGCTTTTTTTGAAGATAAAGCCTGTCGCCTATTTGTCGATAATCAGTCTGCGGTTGAATCGCCAATTGCCGATTTAATTCGCAATTATCCGATTAAATCCCGTAATGTGATTGCACATATCCGAAAAGCAACACAAGGCAAAATTACGCTGGAAAATTCCCATCCATTTTTGCGTGAGTTATGGGGGCGGCATTGGATTTTTGCGCATAATGGCGATTTACATGATTTTAATCCCCAACTCAGTGGTCGTTTTGAACCTGTGGGCAATACCGATAGTGAACGTGCATTCTGTTACTTGCTGGATCAAATGGTTCAAACATTTGGCTATACCGAGCCTTGTATCGAAAAAGTCTTTTCCCTGTTAGAGCGTATTGCGCCACAGATTGCTGAATTCGGCACGTTCAATTTCTGCCTGTCCAATGGCAAGGCACTGTTTAGCTATGCAACCACCAAGCTGCACTGGCTGGTACGTGAATACCCATTTCAGCATGCCCACCTGATTGATCTGGATGTCGAGGTTGACTTTAGTGAGGTGACCACCCCAGAAGATCGTGTGGCTGTGATTACCACTGAACCTTTAACGCATAATGAAGCGTGGAAAGCGTATCAGCCTGGAGAAATGATCTTGTTTGAACATGGTCAACCGACTAAACATGCTTTAACGCGGGTCGAGCGTCTTATGCGGGAAGCTGAAAATCCAGCATTAAAGCGCATAACAAGGGCAGACCAATATTAGGGAAGAGAACAACAGAATGGCTATTATCTCATTCAGATATTGTAGAGGGTATTCATTTTATAGATTTAAAAACACTTGCTGGTTTTAAAGCAGGTTATGGGTGTGAAAAATATATTCCTGATTTAAAGTGATAGAGCCTTATCTTTAAAATCTGAATAATAGGTTTTAATACCAAAGTATAATTTAAAATAATGAAGTTAATTTTATCATTGATTAAAAAATACTTGAGTGTTTTGATCGGTATAATATTAAATTAAATAGAAGACAATAGGTTAATTGTTTTTAAGTGAAAATTTTTAAAATCTGACAAAAATGCTGTGTTTTTATTTAAAAAATTTGTCGATATGATGTTTGAATTCGCCTTTTTATTCACTAAATAACGTTGGTTTTCAGGTGGGGTGTGGGGATGAAGTGGTCTGTCGAATATAATACTGGAATAGACGTCATTGATGATCAACATCGTCGTATTCTGGATTATATTAATGAAATTGCTGATTTAAAATATGCCAGTGATCGGGTAAAGATGAAAGGGATTCTGGATAATATTATTGATTATACCCAGTCACATTTTATCTTCGAGGAAAGCTTGCAGGAAGAGGCAAACTATAAATACCGTATACCACACAAGCGCGTACATGACTTATTTATCAAGAAAATAGAGTCCTATCGAGAGCGTTTTGAGTGGGGGCATGATAAATAAGAGATCGAACGAGTAAAATAATAAATGATGCGCGGCAAATCATCTGAATGGGTGATTTGCTTTTTTCTTTCGGCATCTTTTGTTTTGATTTTCAAGCTTGAGAAAGGCAAAATAGATTGAATATTTCATTGTAAGCTCCATAAAGAAGTGCAATGAGTTCAAGGATTTTTTCAAGGAATGCATTATGCAGGACACCGCTCTGTCACGCTGGCTGGCTCCAGTGATGGCATTTTGCCTATCTTTTGTCATGATCACAACATTGGCCCCTACCGTTGTTATCCAGATTGATCGTCAATTTGACTTCTGGCTGTTGTGGTTGGGTACTATGTTTGTGTTGGCATTACCCATTGGCTATCTTGAAATTGCTTTAGCAAAGCGTTCACAGACCACAGCATTACAGGCACTTTCCAGCTTAACACGTGATGCGGATGCCTCACCTAGATGGCGTCTGGTTGGCTGGTTAGCTGTGATTTTTGTTCCCTTTTTTACAGGGAGTGTTTTAACCACAGCAACGCATGTGGTCGCTCTGCAACTTGCAGCAGATATGTCCAGCCAAATTATTTTTGCGGTTTTGGCAATCATCGCTGTTGGCGTGTCCTTTATTCCACGTTTATGGTTAATTGCACTGACAGCAATTGCTGTGATTAGCGCATTTATCCTTGCCAATGTAATGGGAACCCAGCTACAGGCATGGCACTGGACAGGAGTGGAGTTTAGGGAATGGGGCAATGCCACCGTTTTGGCTCTGGTGGCCAGTGGTTTAGGCTTGGGTCTATATTGGCAGAGCAGCTTGTCTACAATTAAAAAGCAGGACAATGCATCTTCAGCCACATTACCGATCTGGATAGCCCAGTTATTTGCTGTGATTGCTTTTGGATTCTTTTCAATTCAGGCCCAGCTTCCAGCTCTAGCCTGGGTGTTTGCTGCAATCATGTCAGCCGCGTTATTGATTCAATTGGCGAAAGAACAGTTGGCACAACGTCAACTTGCAGTCATTGTGCAGTGGGTGATTATTGTTGCTGCCATTGCAGTTTGGATCATACCTCAGGTTGAGCAAATCTTTAATGTTTTACTGATGTTATGGGGACTGGTAATTTGCCTGATCTATGCCATTTTTGCAGGCTGGATCATGAAGATTAGCCATCTGCGTAAAGCCATGAATTTTAGCAATGAACTGTTTTATAACCTGTGGCGTATTGCCGTGCGTCTGGTGTTGCCACTTTCCATTATTGTTGCGATGGTGGCCGTTATTGGACAAAGTCTATAATGGAACAGGGCAAACAAGTCTGGGTTGCCTTTGCCAGCCCTGAGCATCAATTTCATATCGCCGTTGCCTTTATTGAGGGCATGACTGCATTGCAGGCAATCCAGAACAGTGGCTTGGCTGATCAGGTCAGTTTACCTGAACCTTTGCAGTTGGGCGTTTTTGGTTCAAGAATTGAGGCTGAAACAATATTGCAGGCTGGGGACCGTGTTGAGGTCTATCGCGCTTTAACCATTAATCCCAAAGATATTCGACGTAAGCGAGCTGCAAAGAATCCAGTTGGTCGATTTGTAAAGGGGAATCGGTTTAGACCATCACAATAAGAGGGGCTGCTGATATTTCAGCCATGCCTTGCGTTATAGGCTAAAACCATACAAACAAGGCATGAAACGCAGGCAATGGCGATACCCTTGTCAAGTTTCATAACGAAGTTTGGGGCAGTTTTAGCCATAACCCTGCGGGACAGGGACATTTTTTGCCGCTACTGCGTTATGCCTTATTCATTTAGAATAGCTAAATCTCATAAGTCATGCCTTGTATCGTCTAAAAAATGTCCTCTGTCGCAAGCATCTGTGAAATATTAGCAGCCCCTCAGAATAAAACCCCTCACGAATGCTTCGATGAGGGGCTTTATTTATGGGAAAGTGGTTATAGTGGGGGCGCAGTCAAGATGGCTTCTTTTGATGCTGGTAAACCAGGCTGTGATTCAGGGATGGTATCCAGGCCCTCAATACGTTGTACATTACCATTTTCGTCAAAGTAAACTTTTAAATGTTGGCCATGGGCTGCTGGTATTTTTGCTTTTTTTGCATAGGTACCTGGTATATAGTTGTAGATGTAGTCCCAGCGCTGTGGATTTAAAGGATCTGTTACAGTTGGACTACCCAGCAAGAAACGGACTTGCTGAAAGCTCATGCCGACCTGTACTTGAGATGCCTGTGCTTTGGTTAAGGGTGTTCCCTGTGGAATATCAACTTTATAAACACCAAAGACTGAACAACCGCTAAGTACTGAAGTGACGAACAACGCCAGCATGATTTTTTGCATTTTGCTACACTATCCTGATAAATGATGATGCATTTGATTCAAGGATAGATCATACTGCATTTAAATACTAGGGTCTGCTGCCATTTCAGCCATGCCTTGCGTTATCGGTTAGAACGACATAAACGAGGCATGAAACGCAGGCAATGGCGACTCCCTTGTCAAGTTTCATAACGAAGTTTGGGGAAGTTTTAACCATAACCCTGTGGGACAGGGGCATTTTTTGCCGCTACTGCGTTATATCTTACTTATTTAGAATTGCTAAATTTCGTAAGTTATGCCTTGTATCGTCTAAAAAATGCCCTCTGTCGCAAGCATCTGTGAAATGTCAGCAGACCCTACTTGCCTATTCCAACTTAAGATTTGTTGAGAGACCTTTTTTCATGCCTATTTCCAACCAAGACTTACGTAAAGCTGGACTTAAAGTCACCCTTCCTCGTATTAAGATTTTGGAATTATTAGAAAATTCAAAGCAACACCATTTAAGTGCGGAAGATATTTATAAAACACTGCTAGAGCAAGGTGAAGATGTTGGCTTGGCAACAGTTTACCGTGTGTTAACACAATTTGAGGCTGCTGGAATCATTCAGCGTCATCATTTTGAAAACAACCACTCTGTTTTTGAAATTATGCAGGAAGATCACCACGACCACCTCGTATGCCTGAATTGCAACAAAGTTGTTGAATTTACAAATGATGTGATTGAAAAGGAGCAACATTCAGTTGCAGATCAGCATGGTTTTGCCTTAACTGGCCATTCGCTGAATTTGTATGGTTATTGTAGTGATGCTGAATGTCAGGAAGCTTTTCGTAAGAAATAAGTATTCAAGCTCGTAAAGTTTGTTTAATTGACCAAAATTAAACCAATAAAAAAGAGAAAGTTGCTCACAACTTTCTCTTTTTTAATGGATGGCGGATTCAAGCGGCAAGTGCAACAGTATAAAAACCAGCCATAACTTCACTCGGTGTATACCAACCTAGGGTTTTTCTAGGACGATGGTTGAGTGCAAATTCTATCTGCTCTATTTGTTCCTTTGACACGTCATCAAACGATGATGATTTTGGCAGATATTGACGGATTAAACCATTCGTATTTTCATTTCTAGCTCGCTGAATAGACTTGTAAGGATCAGCAAAATACGTCTCTATGCCAGCATCAGTAATTCTTTTGTGTTCGGAAAATTCTTTGCCATTATCAAATGTCACACTATAAGCATGGCTCATTTGTAAACGATCTAGTGCACAAGTAATCGTTTGAGAGGATGCTCTCGTTGGCCCTAAATGAACAATATGTACATACAGGCTCTTTCGATCAACGAGAGTCAATAAAGCACCTTTATGATGTTTACCAATCACCGTGTCACCTTCGAAATCTCCTAAACGTTGTCGTTGATCAATGACCTGGTCTCGGCAGTGAATACTTGTTTTATCAATGATTTGACCCCTACGATCCGTGTTTTTGTAACCGCGTTTTCGATATTTCTTCTGATGCCTTAAGTGTAGATGAAGTTTACCACCTTTTGATTTATCTTGATAAATGTACTGGTAAATCCACTCATGTGAAGGTACATCCAGCCAACCGCGTTGTGTTAAAGCACCTGAAATTTGTTCGGGTGACCAGTCCAAACCAATCAAATAATCAATATAAGCGAAGGCAAATGCTGTCATTGATGATGAAGGACGGTACCGTCTTTGACTTGCAAATTTAGCTGCCTGTTGAGCTCTATATCCACGTTGCCCAGTATTTCTTTTTAATTCACGGTAGATGGTTGATCGTGAACGTCCTAACTCCCGAGCAAGGGTAGCGATTGAACTTTTACTTTTCAAAGTAGCATAAATTTCGTATCTTTCATCTTGAGAAAGTTGGGTGTATTTCTTCATTGTGTGCTTTCCAATTGCGAGTTGAAAAAGTCTAATGATTCTATGAATACACCTAACTTTTTCAACTAACTACAAATGTGTTGCACTTGGGATTTGAATCTGCGGATTAAAAAATCGCTTATTGACCATCAAAGGTAATATTTTTGCTGGCACTGAGTAGTTGATCTGCACCTTCTTCTGAAAGTTTGATGGTGAGACGTAAATCGTTTGGCGAGTCTGCATGTTTAAGTGCATCTTTGTAGGTGATTTCACCTGCCTTATAAAGGTCAAATAACGCTTGGTCAAAGGTCTGCATCCCTAATTCACGTGAACGCTTCATCAGATCTTTAATTTCATGGATTTCACCCTTACGGATGTAATCTGCCAATAATGGTGTATTGATCAAAATTTCAATGGCAGCACGGCGTGAATTACCGTCAGGGGTTGGAATCAGCTGTTGTGCGACCATTGCTCTCATATTAAGCGACAAGTCCATATAAAGCTGGCTATGGCGGTCGGCTTCAAAGAAATGAATAATACGGTCCAGCGCCTGGTTGGCGTTGTTGGCATGTAGGGTGGCTAAAACCAAGTGACCAGTTTCTGCGAATGCAATGGCATAGTCCATGGTTTCACGGGAACGGATCTCACCAATCAGGATCACATCAGGTGCCTGACGTAAGGTATTCTTCAATGCAATCTCAAATGAGTCAGTATCAATACCCACTTCACGTTGAGTGACAATACAACCCGCATGTTGATGTACAAATTCAATTGGGTCCTCAATGGTAATAATATGACCCTTTGAATTTTGGTTACGGTAACCAATCATCGAAGCTAATGAGGTTGATTTACCTGTACCTGTTGCGCCTACAAAGATAATAATACCACGTTTGGTCATGGCGAGTTCTTTCAGCACACTAGGGAGCTTGAGTTCATCCATGGTTGGAATAACAGTTTCAATACGACGTAAAACCATTCCAGGCATATCACGCTGTTGAAAGGCGCTTACACGGAAACGAGCTGTTTTCTCACGATTGACGATTGCAAAATTACACTCTCTTGTTTCAGCGAATTCTTTGCGCTGCTTGTCCGTCATCACTGAATGGATCAGTTGACCGACAATTTCACCCGATAGCTTGGTTTTGGCAACAGGCACAATTTGTCCGTTAATCTTCATTGACGGTTCAACATCTGCGGTGACAAACAAGTCCGATGCATTTTGTTGAATCATCAGATTAAGTAAATCATTAAAATCCATATTATTTCTCTAATCCATTTTATTCTTATAAGAATGATTCAGGCTGTTTGGCTGCGGTACGAGCAGTTTGAGTATTGATGATTCCCTTGGATACAAGTGTTTTCAGACTCTGATCCAGTGTGGTCATACCGTAGTTTGCACCTGTTTGAATCGCAGAGTACATTTGGGCAACCTTGTTCTCACGGACAAGGTTACGAATCGCTGGAATACCAATCATGATCTCGTGCGCTGCAACACGACCGCCACCATTCTTTTTCAAGAGGGTTTGGGAAATCACCGCTTGTAGAGATTCTGAAAGCATGGCACGTACCATGTCTTTTTCTTCAGCAGGGAATACGTCAATCACACGGTCAATGGTTTTTGCCGCAGAGGTGGTATGTAGTGTACCAAACACCAAGTGACCCGTTTCCGCAGCAGTCAATGCCAGACGAATGGTTTCCAGGTCACGCATTTCACCAACCAGGATAATGTCAGGGTCTTCACGCAGTGCTGAACGCAGTGCTTCATTGAAGCCATGTGTATCACGGTGCACTTCACGCTGGTTGATCAGGCATTTTTTAGATTGGTGTACAAATTCGATTGGGTCTTCAACCGTTAAAATGTGGTCATAGCGGTTTTCGTTGATATAGTCGATCATCGCGGCAAGTGTGGTTGATTTACCAGAACCCGTAGGCCCTGTCACCAGCACAATCCCGCGTGGATAATCACAGATTTCCTTGAAGATTGAACCCAGCCCCAGATCTTCCATACTTAAAACCTTTGATGGAATGGTACGGAACACCGCACCCGCACCACGGTTCTGGTTAAATGCATTGACACGGAAACGGGCAATGTTGGGCACTTCAAATGAAAAGTCGGTTTCCAGCTTTTCTTCATAATCACGGCGTTGTTTATCGTTCATGATGTCATACACCAGACGGTGTACATCTTTATGCTCAAGTGCTGGCAAGTTGATTCGGCGAACTTCACCATCCACACGAATCATAGGAGGCATACCTGATGAAAGGTGTAAATCCGAAGCACCGTTTTTGACTGAAAAGGCGAGTAGTTCTGTAATATCCATAATTTCCCCGAAACAAACCAAAATGTCTCATTATTTTGTAGAATAATATACGGCTTTCATTCAGGCTTACCAACACCCTGAGTCCTATCAATGTAAAAAAAGATTTTACAAGTGAGAACTGTGTCAATGAATCAATCGCAACAATCCCGTCAATCCGTATTAGATCAGATTCAACTGGCGTGTGGGCGTGTTCAGCGTGATCCTGCATCCGTGCAATTGCTGGCTGTTTCAAAGACTCATCCCAGCCAAAGTCTGCGGGAAATGTATCAGGCTGGACAGCGTAGCTTTGGGGAAAACTATTTGCAGGAAGCGTTGACAAAAATTGATGAACTACAGGATTTAGAGATTGAATGGCATTTTATTGGTCATGTACAGCGCAATAAAACTAAACATTTGGCGGAAAAGTTTGATTGGGTGCATGGCGTAGATCGCCTGATTATTGCTGAGCGATTATCCAGTCAGCGTATGGACAGTCGAAAGCCTTTAAATATCTGTATTCAGGTGAATATTGATGGGCAAGACAGCAAGGATGGCTGCCAGCCTGATGAGGTTGCTGAACTCGTTAAACAGATTAGCCAACTTCCAAACATACGTTTACGTGGGCTAATGGTGATTCCAGCGCCAGAAAATAGTGTCGCATTTGCCGATGCAAAAACCTTGTTTGAGCAAGTAAAATCACTACATGCACGGCCTCAAGATTGGGATACCTTGAGTATGGGAATGTCAGGTGATTTGGACGCTGCTATTGCGGCAGGTTCAACCATGGTCAGAGTCGGGACAGCGCTGTTTGGTGCACGGGACTATCATCATTAGAGCTTGGTAATTTGGGGTTTGATTTTGATCAGTTCGGCTGTTCCAAATAAAGAGGCAAAGGGCACATCTTTAGCATCCAAACCTGTACCAACCCTTACAAACTCATCAATCGCTCCCATATTCGTTGCATCAAACAGTATCCATTGTTGACCCAGATAAACTTCAAAAATGGCATGGAAATCAGGTAGTGCCTGGTAAAAAGGCATATAGCCAAACACGATTTGACATGGTGAAATTCTAAGGTAATGAACGAATCGTAACAACTTAAGCTAAGCAAACAAAATGCCAAGTTGGGTTTGCCAGTTTTTAAATGAAGCGTTGGGTTACTGCATATTAACCCACTACTTCAATCCGACTTGAACCAGAACCCATCGGCTGCACCTGAATCTGCACAGGAATCCGTTCATGCATTTCCTGAATATGTGAAATTAAAATGACTTTACGCCCTTGGCTTTGTAATTGATCCAGCGCATTCATCACCATATGCAACGAAGATGCATCCAGCGTGCCAAAACCTTCATCAATAAATAGTGATTCGATTTTCATTGAACCTGAGGCCATATTGGCAATCGCCAATGAAATTGCAAGGGCAGTGAGGAATGATTCCCCACCAGAAAGAGAAGCCACTGAACGGGTTTCACCATCCATATCATGATCGATAATCGCCAGACTAAGCGAGTTATCCAGGCGCTTTAATGTGTAACGTTGCGATAACATCGCCAATTGCTGATTGGCATATTCCAGCAAAATATCCAGATTATATTGTTGGGCCAAATCACGGAAATCTTTGCCCTTAGAATCGCCAATCAAACTGGAAATTTTATTCCAGCGGTATTCCTGCTGTTGTATCTGTTGAATTTGATCTGCAAACTGTTTTTGCTTGGCAAGGTTTTGCTGATGCAATTCAAGCTGAACTTTATATTGATCTCGTTGTTCAAGCTGCTGTTGCAGTTTGTCCTGATTTAGCTGAATCAGTTCGGTCAGTTGTTCATGTTGAATCTCAGGTTGCTGTTGCTGGTGTTCATTGAATAGCTGTTGCGCAGTTTTAAGCGCATAAGCGGCCTCACTCAAGACACGATCCGCATTTTGTAGCGTTAAGCGGATTTGCTGTTCCTGCGTTGAAGAAATGGCTAGCAATTGACTGAGTTGCTGCTCTTCAAAATCTCTGTGCTGCGTCAACCATATACTGATTTCTGTGGTGCATTGCGTGAAGGTTTGTTGGTTGTGCTGATGCTGTGCTTTGAGTTGCTCTAGTTCATTTTTGTGTTGCTCAAAGCTTTGTCGCGCCTGTTCGAAATTGTGTTTTAGCTGCTGGTATTGATGCTGCAGTTGCTGGCGTTGTTGATCATGTTGATGCAACCATTCATTGGCTTTGAGTTCTGTTGAACCTGCCATGGCCAGAATGAGTTGATTGGCATCCTCACTATTTTGTTGACCCTTTTTCGCAATGTCCTGCAACTGCTGATTTAGCTCAGTATGTTGCGTGCTCAAAGCATTGAGATTTGATATTAATAAATTGAGTTGTTGTGTGCTGTACTGTTGCTGTTTACCTAGTCCGTCCGCATGATCAAGCTGTTGTAGGCGTTGCTTTAAACGCTGCACAATCTGTTTTGATTGTACTAATGGTTGTTCCAGCCAAACTGTTTTCTCATGTGAATCCAGGCAATCCACAATATGCTGAATCTGTTGTTGTAACTGCTGTACTGTTTCCAGTTGGTAGGCCGTGTTCTGGATAGACTGGTTTAAATGAAGCTGCTGTTTACTGGCCTGATTGAGCTGTTGTAATTCCTGATCAATCTGTTGTTTTGCCTGTGCAGATTCGATATTTAAGCCTTGCAGGTAAACTTCAAGTTCAGGTTGCGCTAAATTAAAATCGAGTTGAATATGCGTTTGAGTCAAATATTGCTGTAACTCTTGCTGTTGAGTATTTAATTTTTCCTGAGTTTGTTGCAAGGCGATTTGGCGCTGTTTTTGCTCAGATTGAAGCTGGGTAAATTGTTGCTGTGTAGTCTGCCAAAGCTGGAAGCATTGTTGCTCTTGCTGTAATGCCTGTTGTTCCTGCTGTTGCTGTAATGCATATAAGGCTTTCGAAACAGGACTTTCATCCTCACGATAGGGGTGTTCAGTACTGCCACAGACCAGACAAGCTTCACCTTGTTTCAGTTCAGCACGTAAATGTTCAATATTCTCGGCATGGAGTAAGCGTTGCTGTTGCAAGATGTGCTGTAATTTTTCCCGCTCGGTTTTTGCTGCCTGAAATTCAATTTCTGCTTTTTGAGTATTTTGCTCGAGCTGTTGATACTGGACTTGTATGGTGTTTAATTTGTGTTGCAGCTCTGAGACTTCATTTTTTAATTGAAAATGATGTTGTAGTTTTTGTTGAATCACATCCAGTTGATTTAGCTGAATCAACACTTGCTCTTTCTGTGTCTGTTTCTGCTCAAGGGTGTGATCAATCTGCTGCGTTGTACCAAACTGCGAGATTAATTGCTCAAGTTGGCTTTTATCTTGCTCAAGTTTGCTTTGGGCCTGTTGAATATTTCCCAGCGTATTTTCAACTTTTTGATAATGCTGAATAAACTGCTCTAATTGTTGCACATGGGCATGCAGGCCCTTATCCAAAGTTGAGAAGTGGGCACTTTGCTGTAATTGCTCAAGGCAGCAGGTCTGTTGTGTGCCTATATTCTGGAGGTTCTGCTCAAGCTGTTGCTGCTGTTGTAGCAAAGGTTGTTGCTGGGTTTCGATGTGCGTCAGTCTGCTTTTGGTTTTTTTATAATCTTCGGCAATATAGTCACGTTCCTGAACGTATTTACGTAGCTGACTCAACTCATCTTGATGTTGTAGCTCAAAATTTTGAAATTGTTGCAGCGCCGTTTCCGCTTGAATATAGCAGACTTTTTCCTGCTCAAATTCTGTGGTTAAGCGACTAAAATGTTGCTGTTTTTGTTGAAGCTGTGGCTCAAGTTGTTGCTGTGTTTTTTGGATTTGCTGTTGTTGAAACACAACAGGGCGAATGTCAGAAAAGATGTCCAGTTGTGCAAGCAACTGGCGATCTGTTGCGAGGGCAGTATGGGCATTGAGTTGCGTTTCATGCTGCCGCTGTTTGATGGTGATTTCACTTTCTAGCTTTTGTTGTTGTTCAAACCATTGCTGTTGTTGCTTGAGTTGAGTCCGCTCGGTTTCAAGCTGCTGGACCTGTTGTTGTGTCTGTTGGAATTGCACTTGTATGGCTGCAATTTCTTCCTCGGAACGGATTTCAATATGACCTAAAACATTTTCCAGTTGTTTGCGCTGGTTGGTCATTTCACGGGTTTTTTCAAACGCCAGTTGTCCAATTTTGGCAAAGATACTTGAGTTGGTCAGGTATTCCAGCAATTCGCCTCGTTCAGTATCACGCGCCTTTAAAAATGCGGTCACTTCCGATTGTGCCAGTAAAACGGCACGAGTGAATTGTTCAAAACTGAGTTGGGTAATTTGCTGGATATGGCTTTCAACGGCTTTACTTTTATCTGCAACCACCACACCATCGGTCAGACATTTGAGCGAGCGCTGCACACTTTGCAATTTCCCACTGGCATTTTCACGGGCACGCTTAATTTCCCAACGCGCCTGATAATGTTTTTGGTCTTGTGCCACAAAACACAGTTCAGCAAAGCCGTGTCCTGTACCGCGACGTAAAACGGTCAGGGGAGAGTTGGTCAGCAGTTCAGAACCATCTACGTCCAGAAGCTTGCCGTCACTTTCTTTAAGGCGAGGAATTTTATTAAACAGGGCCAGACACATGGCATCTAAAATGGTGGATTTGCCTGCACCAGTTTTCCCGATAATCGCGATCAAGCCTGCATTGGCTAAAGGATCACATTCAAAATCAATAAAATGCTCACCTGCAAGAGATGCCAGATTTTTTAGTCGAATCGATAAAATTTTCATGGCATGTCCTTAAGAACTTTGATCATCTTCAAGTTTTTTTTGTGCTTCATTGACTAGACTTAAGAAATCTTTGGTGACTTCATCATCGGCGTGATAGCCCTTTTTCTCCCAGATCTGCTGGAATAATTTTTCTGGTGTGGGTGGCTCTAGGCTAATACTCTGCTTGTTTTCAGCATTACTTTCATTCGATAAATATTGTCTGGAAATACGCACCAGACGGTAGCGATCTTTCGGCAAGGCATCTTCGAATTGTTGGCGCAAATTCGGCTGTGGAGGAATCGCCGTATGATATTCGATATCGACATATTCTCGATGGTCAATATTTTCGATAGGGCCACTGGGTAGGTTTTTAAGCTGCTGCATAACCGCTGTGAGTTCATCTTTAATTTTATGCAGTTGAATACTTCGTGGGATGGCCAATGCTTCAAAATCCAGCTTATTTTCTGGTTTGGTCGAGTCAATCGTGACTTCAACCACTTGGTGCTTATAGTTGATTTCACTAAAGGACAAGGGAATTGGGGAACCGCTATACCGAATATGATCTTGCCCAACTTTCTGCGGTTTATGTAGATGTCCAAGCGCCACATAATCAATGCTGTCATCAAACAGGCTGGTCGAAAGTGCCTCTTCATTGCCAATAATAATTGGCCGTTCTGAATCTGAAGTTTCCCCCCCTTGCATATGGGCATGTGACATCAGAATTAGGGCCTGATCATCTGTTTTGCGCCGTTTGGCCTCGGCAATGAGTTGCTGATGTAAATAGGCAATGGCATTTTGACTATTAGTGGTATGTTCATTAAAGCCTGTGATTTCGGCAGAGCGTAAGAAAGGCAGGGCAATACACCATGCCACAATCTGTTTTTGTTCATCGTAGATTGGCAAAATTAAACGATCTAAATCTAAATCATTTTCTTTATTCGGGCGAATTACCCCGACTGTTTTGGCATTATATTTCGCTAATAATGGCTCAACCTGTTCGATGCGATAACCAGAATCGTGGTTACCTGCAATCATCAGGGTTTGCATGTGCGGTGCGCGTTCATGCGCATCGGCAAGGAATTGATACAGTTGTTTTTGTGCCTGAGAACTTGGATTGATCACATCAAAAATATCGCCTGCAATCAGCAAGGCATGCGGTTGTTTCTGTTTGATTTGTTCAAGTAACCATGTCAGAAATTGTTCATGTTCATAATGGCGGGAATGATTATAAAAGAATTGCCCCAAATGCCAGTCAGAAGTATGAAAAAAACGCACGGTCATGAAATAGAAAATCCCTATTTTTGTATGGGAATAAGGTAGCATAAATTTGTACATGACAATTTGCAAAATAATGGTTAAAGATAAAAGTGATGCTTAAAAATGTATTTTTTATAACTACGACATCTTGAGTCGTTGAGTTTATTCAGTCAACTATAGAGTTGACTGAATTATTGATATGATAAGTTTTTATATTCATGATGTATGAGAAAATATGAATATTCAGGGGATACAGGCAACTTACCGCCGTTTATATCATGAAAGTCCAGTCTGGAAATTATTAAGAGCAGAAAATGCGCCACACATTTTAGCATTTATTGCCGATTTATTTGTCGAAGAAACCGAAGTTCCCTATGGTCGTGCCCGAAGCTTACTGGATGAATTTATTAAATATAGTCGCGAACAGGGATTGTGGCAAACCGAAAATAATGCAGCCTATTATTTAAATAGCTGGATTAAGGCAGGCTGGTTGCGTGAAATGGACGACATGCTCAGCAAGACTGATGCCAGTGAAACAGTATTGCGTTTTTGTCGCAATCTGGACGAGCGTCATAGCAGTACTACTGCCTCACATTTGAGAATTGTACAGGATGCAGTACGGGATTTCGTGGTTGCCATTAGCGACAGTATTGATGATCGTGTCAACTTATTAGAACAAAAGAAAGCCCAGATTCAACAAGAAATTGATGACTTGCATGCAGGGGTGGTTACGCAGCTCAATGAAACGGAGCAACGAGAACGGATTCGGGAAATTTATCAACTGGCTTCTATTTTAACAGGTGATTTTAGGCGAGTCGAAGATGAAATTCGTCAGTTAGATAAAGAGTTAAGAATTGATATGATTGAGGGCAATGCTTCACGAGGTGAAGTGTTACTGGCATTGATGCAAAAAGAGCAATTACTTGCCAAGAGCGATGCTGGCAGTGCTTTTGATGGTTTCTGTCAATTATTACAGGATCAGGATCGTTCCACTGAGTTTCGGGAACAACTACGCAGTATTCTCAATCACCCTGTAGCACAGCAACTTAGTGAAGCACAAAAGAAATATCTAGGACAGCTCATACGTGAACTGGCGCGGGAAAGTGGTCGGGTATTTCAGGTGCGTCGCCGTACTGAAGAGGGATTGCGGGCATATATTGAAAGTGGAGCTGCACTGGAAAATCGTATGATCGAGCGTTTGCTATCGCAACTGGAAAAACAGGCAGTGAATTTAACACTGGAACAGCAGTGCGATTTAAAAACCGAAATGCAGGTGTATTTGGCAGTCGGTTCGGTTCAGATCAGCTCACCTGAAAATTTTGCTTTGAAAAGTCCGAATGAACACATGGATACACGTGGCGTACAGCAACAACAAAATCGTAAAGAACCGAGTAATCAAATGCTGCACTATCTGGACAGTGTACAGGTACGAGAGGTTGCTGAAAAAGCACGCCATACATTGCTGAAAAAAGGGGCTATGAGTATTGCACATTTAACCCAAGAACATCCATTACAGGCAGGTCTGGAGGAATTGGTGGCATACTTACGAATTGCCAAAGCCATTAAAGCGCCGCAATTAACAGAACAAAATGAGCAGATTCAATTTCAGGATCAACATGGCGTGAATCTACAAGCCCGTATCCCGACCTATTATTTAAGTGCAGAATTATTCCCTGAAAATTTAGATGAATTGGCATTATAAGAGTGTAGAGACATGCAACCACAAGAGAGCAGTTTTTTTGATAGGGTGCGTCGCCCAACATCAGACGAAAATCATGATATTCAACCGCAGCGCATCGCCGAAGTCGAAGTCGAAGATGAACTGATAGAAGTTGAAGCAGATCAAGAGGTGGAGAGCGATTTACAGCTAAGTGATGAACTATCTAGTATGCCGCATGAAGCCAGACGGGTTTTGGTCTATTTGATGCGACAGGGAACGATTCTGGCAGCTGAAAATCTAAAACTGTTTGATGTGTTATGTCGTTATGAAACAGTGATTCGCCAGCATCTTGCCGAAGTATATATTCAACTGGTTTTAGATGCCAAACAGGGCGTGGCGTATATTATTAATACTGAAAACATCAATGATGAAAATGACGATACAGCATTATCAGATGATTTCCCTACGCTGATTCGAAAGCGTACCTTAACCTTATATGACACTTTGGTATTACTCATTTTACGGAAATATTATCAGGAGCGGGAAACCGCAGGTGAGCAAAAAATTATTATTGATCTGGAACGAATTCAGGCAAGTTTGATTCCTTTTATTCCGATTACCAATCATGACAGTAAAGACCGTAAAAAACTAAGTGGCACACTAGATAAATTCAGTGAAAAGAAAATTCTCAGTGTAATACGAGGTGAGGATGGGCGTTATGAAATTACACCGATTATCCGTTATGTGGTCAATGCTGAATTTCTACAAAGTTTATTGACCGAATATGAGCAACTGGCAGATAAAGCAGCTATGCATCAATGCGAGCAGAATAAAGGAAAGGTATAATGCAAGAAATGACTTTGGATACTTTATTTGCTCAGGGACAAATTCGTCTGGCTGAGATTTCCGTGTTTAACTGGGGCTCATTCCATAATTTACATACAGCCCGAATTGATCCTGAAGGGACGTTGATTACAGGTGACAATGGTGCTGGCAAATCTACCTTTATTGATGGACTGATGGCATTGTTACAACCTGCCAGCAAAGCCAGTTTTAACGTAGCAGCCGCACAGGGTGACCGTTCAGATCGTTCTTTAGTTACCTATATGCGCGGCAGTTACGGCTCTGAACATGATGGTTCCACTACCAAAGTCAAAAGTAAACGAGAAAAAGCTGTAACCACGGCACTGCGAGCCTTGTATATTGCAGAGGATGGTTCTCAGATTACCCTGATTGGCTTGTTTTGGCTTGGACAAGGCAAAAATTCACTCAGTGATGTCAATCGTTTATATATGATAGCCAGTCGCAATGTGTTACTGACTGAAGTATTAGAGATTTTTGCCGATGGTAATACACGCCAACTGAAACAGCATTTTAATCCCAAGACAGATCAGCGTATTCATTATTTTGAAAGTGATTTTAAAAGCTATCAGGATATGTACCGTAAATATTTATTTATGGACAATCAGAATGCACCTGCATTACTTTCCCGAGCATTGGGTTTAAAGAAAATTGATGATTTAACCAAGCTGATTCGGGAATTGGTGTTAGAGCCGAGTAATTTACGAGAAACTGCACAAACGGCGGTGAATGAATTTGCTGATTTAGAAGCCAATTATAAGCATCTGGTGGATACGCGTGAACAGGTGGAGCATATAGAGCGTTTGCCACAATGTGCTGAACAAATTGCCGAATTGACGCAGCGTTTAGCGCAGCTTCATTTGGAAAAACAATCGATTGCTGCTTATTTTGGTGAATTATTTGCCGCATTATGGACTGAAAAGTTACAGCAGCTTGAACAGGAATTGCTACAACTCAAACAACAATTTCAGCAGATTGAACAACTGGAACAGGATGCAGAGACACGGCAGGAACGTCGTCATGAGGAATATTTACAGTTGGGTGGTCATCAGATTGAAAATCTGCACAAAGAACTGGGTTTTATTACAGATAAACTCAAAAGTCTGGTTATAGAAGCATCTCGTTATCAGGACGATGCCCGACAGTTACAACTTGCGGATGATTTAACCGAGCATGCTTTGCTGGAAAATCAGGGCATTGCGACTGAAAAATTGGTCAATACTGAACAGGATACCAAGCAACGTCAGGATGAATTTGCTGAAATCAGTGGAAAATACGCACAAACCCAACAACAGCTCAAAGATATTCAGGAAGATATTCAGGAAATTGAAGCCAGACCCGATAGTAATATTCATGATGTGCATTTATTGCGTTTACGTGATGAATTAAAACAGCATTTATCTTTTGATGAACATGAACTGATGTTTATTGGGGAATTGATTGATGTTAAAGAGCACGAAAAAGCATGGCAAGGCGCGATTGAGCGAGCATTAGGTGGACTCAAAACCACATTACTTGTGCCACAGGATCGTTATTCGATGGTGACCAAATGGGTCAATGCGCGTAATAATAAAACCCATGTGCGTTTACAGGTGGTTAATCTAGAACAAGTGGAGCATGTCCATTTTAAGGACAATGGTTTTCTTGGGAAGTTGCTTTGGCGAGAACACGCCTATCGTGACTGGTTAAAACAGCATTTACAGCGTTTTGATTTAAATTGCGTGAGTGATATCCAAATACTGGATCATATGCCATTTTCCATGACTCAACAGGGCTTAATTCATTTAGAACGAGGACGCTTTGAGAAAAAAGACCAACAACGTGTTGATGATCGTAAAGCATGGTGTCTGGGCTTTTCCAATACCTCTCGTCTGAGCTTGCTTAAACATGAATATAGTCAGTTAGAACAACAGCTTAAACAGCTATACCAACAGATTGAACAGGCTCGGCAGTTACTTAATAATGTGAATCAGCAAAAAGGCTTGTGGGAAAGATTGCAGCGTTATCAATGGGATACTATTAATTTACCGTATTGGCAACAACGTCAGCAGCAAACCCAACAGGACTTGCAGCGTTTACAGCAGGCAGATTCTGATGCTGAACAGGCTCGCCAGCGTTGGGAAGATGCAAAAAATGAGCTCAAACAGATTCGCTTACAAAAAGGTGAGTCACAAAAAATCCGAGGTCAGTTAGAACAGCAACATCGTGATACCCAGTTAAAACAGCAAAAAGCACAACAAGCAGCTGAGCAGGGAATCAGTGATGATGCCCGACAATTATTGAAACAACGGATAGGCGAAGTCAAACAACTAGATGATGCGTTGCAAGGCAAATTCGAAAAAGAGCTAGATGAACTGGTTGGACAAGCGAATGATCAGAAAGCAAAGGCAAGTAATACGGCAATAGGAATTATTGGAGCATTTCGTGGTAAAGATAAATGGGCACATATTCCTTTACAACGAGAATGGGCGACAGGGCTGGCTGCTTTAGAGGATTATGTTGCCTATTTGCAGGAATTACAGCAGGAGGGTTTGCCGAATCTGGTTGAGCAATTCCAGCAACGTTTGCATAAACACACCGCTCAGTCTTTAAGTGTGATTCAGGATAAATTGAATGCAAATCGGGAAGAAATCATTGACCGAATTGACATGATTAATCAGGTATTACAACGCACGGAATTTAAGCTCGGCAGCTATTTAAGACTGGGCTATAAGAAAGAAAAATATCCACATGTACACGATTTCGAACAACGTTTAAAACAGGTTTTATCTGGCGTGAATAGTGAAGAATATGAACGTCGTTTTAAACACTTGGCGGAGTTAATGGCGATTTTGGACAGAGCCAGTAGCTCGGCAACTGCCAATAATCAGGAAAGTTTACGTTTGCTTGATCCTCGTTATCAAATGTCATTCCATGCCGAAGAAGTGGATGCGCAAACAAGTGAAATAAGGGATGTGTTGGAATCCTCTAGTGGAAAATCAGGCGGTGAAAAAGAATCCTTTGCAGGTACCATTGTCGCAGCAAGTTTAGCTTATGTATTGACACCTGATGGTTATGATTACCCGATTTATAGCACTGTATTTTTAGATGAAGCTTTTTCCAATACCGCTGAAGCAGTCAGTCGCCGTGTGCTAAAAGTATTTAAGGCACTCAAAATACATGTCAATCTGATTACACCCTATAAAAACCTGAATCTGGCACGTGAATCTGCCCGATCATTACTGATTGCTGAACGTGATATTGACCAACATGAAAGTCATTTATGTGAAGTCACATGGCAAGAGATTGATGAACGGATGCAGCAACGCAAACAGACCATAGCCACCGAGGCGCAGCAACTTGGAATTGAGCTTCATGGCTAAAACAGTAGCATGGGGAATTTTGCCTGATGATGCCATCGCTCAGTTACGCAAGAAAGAATGGGATAATCCACGGCATTTAAAACAACGTTTGCGCCATCAACGTCCATTCCCGATTGTACTTTCACTCAAAGCCCCGACAGGTCAGCAGGCATTTGCAGATATAGATCATTTCCATACATTTTTTAAGACATGGAAAAATTTTGCCTATCCTGATCTGGTGGAATGGCAACAACGTCAATTTAAACAGTTGGCAACACAGCATGTCCCTGTCAAACTGGTCATTCCTACATTGGATGTCATGGTGGAGTTGTTAGGACAGCAACAGCGATTTAAAAAAATTTCAGACAAAATTTCCTTTCTGTTGCAACAGCTATTTGTAGAGCCACATATAGAATATGCACTATTTTCTACATTAATTGAATATTTAGAACAGATTGAACAATACCCTGAACATGATTGGCAATTACTGATCCACTTGATTGCCCAGCTTAAAGCAAATATGGGCGCAGGGCATTATTTAAGAGCATTGCCTTTACAGCATGTCGATACCAAATTTTTAGAAAAAAATCTGATTTTTGTGGAAGCTATTTGTGATGTCTTGCATCAAGGCGAAATACAAGCAACAGGTGGATTACTCAGTTGGCTTAATTGTCTGGATCATCCTAAAGGCTGGCTAATGATCAAACCCTTATGTGCCAAAGTGCAACAATCATTGGGTGGATTTCCAGTCTTTCAGCTTTCGACTGATGTATTGACAGAATTTGAATTGCCTGCCCAACATATTATTGTGGTTGAAAATATTCAGTCAGGTTTAGCCTTACCTATGTTGGAAAACAGTATCGTGGTCTGTGGCGGCGGTAAAAATATCAAATGGCTGGATGCGGCTTGGCTACAACATAAAAAAGTTTATTACTGGGGTGATCTGGATTCAGAGGGTTTAAATATCCTGAGCATGGTACGCCAAAAAATTCCGGATGTTATTCCTTTAATGATGGATGAAGCCACAGTACTGCAATTTCAGGATAAAATGGTCGATGAACCTGATTCTGTCTTTAGCGAACCGCAATATTTAACAGCAGAAGAGTTGAGTTTGTTTCATGCTTTAAGAAAGAATTGCTATAAAAATAAGCGACTGGAACAGGAACGAATCAGCAATGACTGGATAAATTTATATTTGACAGTAGAATCGAAGTTATTAAAAAAATGAGGAAATACAAAAATGAGTTCAGGAAAAGTAAGCCGCGAAATTATTGATCGCATGATGTTGATTGGTTTGGATCGGGTCGCAAAACGAAATGCCTTTGATAGTCATATGATTGAGGATTTATCTCTGGCTTTAACCGAATATGAGAACAATCCTGAATTACGTTGCGCCGTGATTTTTGCACATGGTGATCATTTCACGGCAGGTCTGGACTTGGTGGAATTACAACCCAAAATTCCACAGGGCATTTTTAATTTTGGGGAAAGCCAAATTAATCCCTGGGGTGTTGGTGGGCGGCACAGAACAAAGCCTGTCGTTGTCGCAGTACAAGGGATTTGTTATACCGCTGGGGTGGAGTTGATGCTGAATGCTGATGTGGTGATTGCCAGTGAAAATACGGTATTTGGTCAGCTTGAAGTGCTACGCGGAATTATGCCTTTTGGAGGAGCAACTGTGCGTTTTGTACAAGCGGCAGGTTGGCAAAAAGCTATGCCTTATTTATTGACAGGTAAAACCTTTAATAGCAAAACGGCTGATCAACTGAATCTTGTGTCTGAGATTGTTGAAAATGGTAAACAATTGCAACGTGCCATCGAAATTGCCAAAGAAATTTGTATTGCTGCACCGCTTGCTGTACAGGCCTTATTGGCTTCGGCAACCGATGCGGTGACACAGGGGCAGACTTTTGCATTCCAGAACATGGACAGTTATCTCAAACCACTGTTTGTATCAGAAGATGCACAAGAGGGAGTACGTGCCATGCTGGAGAGACGTTTGCCACAGTTTAAAGGGCAATAAAAACCAGAATTGACAATTCATGCCATGAGGGAGTGTCGGTGAATAATTTTAAATCGGTTTATCTTCGCTCAGGTTTATATTGTGATTGTATTCTTTTCAATGCATGAAATAAGTAGTGGTGTCTTTCTGGAGCGAGTCCAAGACCAAATGTGATAGGCTGATTTGCCTCAATGACAATTTGAGCTTGTTGTTTATTGGATGAGTTGGCGACATAATTCTCACGGATTCTGGTCACTTCATGCCATTGGAAAGATTTGGATTTTCCTATTTTTCCAATGCCTGTAAAAACACGTCCTCCTTGACGGTCAATGCTTAGTTCCACTTTGCCGAATGTCATCATCAGGGTAATGAATCCAAAAAATAATGTGCCAAGCAGAAATGGAATCCCAAATAGGCTTTGTAAAAGGCTGAACTGCTGCTTTGCGATTTGAGTACCATAAATACCACCCAATGACCCACCTGACCAAATCAGCATAAATGGCACAAGAAAGAACGCGATTGGACTTCTTAGCGTTGCCCCAAGCCTAATTTCCTGCATATTGTTTTTATACCAGGCCCCTTTAGGAGGCTGGTTCAGGTCAAATGCAAATGCAGGCATGTCGAAATGTTCTGAAACACGAAACAGGTGATTGCATGCCTGGCATTTTCCCATATCACTTTGAATATTGATATTGTCGTTTGCCACTTCTGTTTGACAGTTTGGACATTTCATTTTTAAAACTTAACTATTTTAATTTTATGAAATTTTAGTATAACACTGACATTTTACATTCATATTCATTTCTTAAATATTAATGAAATGATGATCTTAAATATTTTAAGGCTATCTAAAAAAATAAAACCGACGATTCGAGTGATGAGGAATCGTCGGTCAAAATCTTAATCTGCATTTTGGCTGCTAACAAAAGCACAGACAAAGATTGGAGAGTCATAATGAAAGGTCACCGAAAACGTTGCGGATGCCGTGCAATGTCCAATCGGTTGCTGCGACCTAATACCCTATATAACGGTGATAGTTGAGGATTGGTTGACATAAAAATGAAAAAAAAGTGAAAAAAAATTATAATTATTTCTCGAAACCGCTCTAGCTAGGTTTATGTTAATGATTTCATTGCGTTTGTACTATATTTGGTTTTTTATTATTTGTCTGGTTTCAACCTTGGTTGCTGGGGTATTGGCAGCAATTCTACCCAATAGTATTGGTGGTGTGCTTACCGCTGTTCCTTATTTAATCGCGATTATTTTTGTCTTATTCAGGTTTTTAAAGCAACAGCGCCGCGCCCCAACTATGCAGGAAAAGAAATGCCTAGCTTTTGGATTTACCCTGATTTTTTGGGGATATAACATTTGTGGTTTATTACTTGGTTTATTTATCTTTGCCCGTAAAGACCCTGAAATCTGGCAGAATTTCTTACTCTATTTAAAGCAGCCGCAATTTTTACTTGCTGTTTTAGCCATGTGGTTGGTGATTGCCTTACCCTTATTTTTAATTACTTACTGGTTCTATGGTCCACAAGCACAAAGAATGGCAAACAAGATGGTTAATTAGGATAAAAAACTTCACTTGTAATTCATGCCAATTTTGCCAAGACTAGGATGCATATCATTTTATAAAGGTTGTGTGATGCAAAAATTAACCGTCCTGGTCACGGGCGCCAGTGGTTTTATCGGTTCCTATCTATTGCCATTTTTATTGGAAAGGCAATATAAGGTCATTGCGCTCACTCGGCAAATGAATAAAGTTTCTGATCATCCCGATTTAGTCTGGGTCAATGATTTTGACCACATTCAAACGCAACAGATTAATTATGTCATTAATCTGGCTGGGGAAAATATTGGTGCAAAACGCTGGACGGAACAGAGGAAGCAACAACTCATTGAAAGTCGTGTCTCTATGACCCAAAGACTGTATGAATGGTTAGAACAAAAGCAGATTTTCCCACAATGCATTCTTTCAGGTTCAGCGATTGGCTATTATGGCATTGATCCGCAGGAACAGTGGACGACCATCTGTGATGAAAACACACCGCCTCAAACAATTTTTATGTCTGAGCTTTGTCAGGCTTGGGAACAAACTGCACTGGAATTTAGTCAGCAAAATACCAAAATTATTCGGTTAGGCGTTGTGTTTGGAAATGGGGGTATTTTACCGCAAATGCTGTTCCCCATTCGCTTAAATGCGGTAGGCAAGATTGGTTCAGGACGGCAGCCAATTGTCTGGATTCATATTCAGGATGTACTTAATGCAATGGTTTTTCTGCTGCAATCGAACAATAAGCAACAGGTTTATAATCTGGTTGCGCCTGAGCAATCCAATCAGCAAGAATTTGTTCAGGTCGCAGGGCAGGTTTTAAAACGTAGGCCTTTTATTCGAATGCCGAAATGTGTCTTTGAAATGGCTTTGGGTGAGCAATCCCAGTTGATTTTAAATGGTCAGTATGTAAAACCAAAAGCATTGCTGGACCAAGGTTTCCAGTTTCAGTATCCCGACCTGAAATCGGCCTTGAGCGAAATTTTAGGAAGAGATTAAATCCTGTTTTTTTAAGCGTTCTGGTGAATAGGCGATTGGCGAAACAAGGGTTTCTTGTCCTAGCATTAACTGGCGCAGTAAACGTGCTGAACCTGCTCCCATACACAGTCCGTTACGGAAATGTCCAAAATTGGCCCATAGGTTTTCTATTTCAGGCATTGCGCCAATATACGGAATGCCATGAGGGGAGCTAGGACGTAACCCAGCCCAGCGTTGCACAATCGGGAACTGTTCCAGCTTAGGCACCATTTCCAGACAGGCTGTTAAAATATCTTGTTGTGTTTGTTCATCCACTGTGGTGCTAAAGCCACAATCTGCCATGCTTGAACCGCAAACAATGTGACCATCCTGACGTGGAATCAGATACATCACCCGATTCATACACATGGTGGGCAACCAGTTTTCAGGCGTTTTAAACAGTAGCATTTGACCTTGTACAGGATGCACCGAGATTTTTCGTTGAACCTGTTCCGACCAATGCTGGCTCCAGGCACCACAACTCATCACAACATGATCTGCACTAAAGTTTCTGCCATCTTCGGTGTGTACACCTTGTACCTTTTTATTTTGAATGATCAGTTGTTCAATCGGGCAATGTTCAAAAAAACGCACTGAAGAATGCTGTTTTAAATAGCCAATCAGCGATTGTAATAGACGGGGATTACGTACATTGGAGAGCTGTGGAAAATAAATCGCTTGCTGGAATTGTGCTGAAATATGCGGATTAACCCGTTCAAGTTGCTTGCGATTGAGCAGGTCGCATTGCTGCATCGGTTCATTGAATTGGGCTGCGTAATTTAACCCTATGTCGAAATCTTCTCGGTCAAAAATCAGCATGCCCGTATCGTGGATTTGAAAATCAATGCCTGTGATCGGCAGCAGTTTTTCATTCCACATTTGATACAGCGATTTGCCATATTGCGCGAGTTGGTTGACCTCGGGCGCATATCGCCACGGATACATGGGGGAGAGGATACCGCCACCCGCCCATGAAGCAGCCTGACCAGCGTGTTGCTGATCAAAAATATCAACTGAGCAGCCTTGTTCAGCAAGCTCCAGTGCAGTCATTAAGCCACTAATACCTGCACCAATGATGGCGATATGCATAAAAATCTAAACCAAAGTCATAGTTTAATTTCAGCTTAATTTAAACTATTTTAGAATTACTATTAATGATATGCATGGCGGAGTCTTGCCGAGTTCTCATTATATTTCAGGATAAGCCACTTCGTCTTGCGCTTCACCAAAGCTTTAGTCGCTTTGGCTTGCTCAGGCTCGACTTACTTTGGTTTCGCCCAAATGAGAAGCAACGCTTCGCAAGAAAGGCATCTTGCGCTGCTATAATCGCAGCTCACCACAAAACTCGTTGACTACCATCAGCTTGTTGAATGGGTCGCAGAAACGGCATTCTTTTAGTGTCGTCCTGTCTCGAACAATTGTGGATGACGTTTCCGTGTATCCAGTTTCAACATAAGTTCTTATATTGAACTAGCAATAATTATTTCATCTCTTTCAGTTTACGTGCTGCTTCTTCAGCAAAATACGTCCAGATCCCATCGGCACCTGCACGGCGGCAGCACATCAAGGATTCCAGAATCACACTGTCCGATAACCAGCCATTTTGAATTGCGCCCGCAAGCATCGCATATTCACCACTGACCTGATAGATAAAGGTTGGGACACCAAAGGTATCTTTGACTTCACGCACAATATCCAGATATGGCATACCAGGCTTTACAATCACCATGTCCGCACCCTCCTGAATATCAAGGGCGATTTCATGCAGGGCTTCTGCACGGTTGCCTATATCCATCTGGTAGTTATATTTATTGCCCCCTTTGAGGTTGCTGGCTGAACCGACCGCATCACGGAATGGGCCATAAAAGCTGGATGCATATTTGGCTGAATACGCCATGATGTTGGTATAAATAAAGCCATTTTGCTCAAGTGCCTGACGAATCGCACCAATACGGCCATCCATCATGTCACTTGGCGCGACCACATCCGCGCCTGCTGCGGCATGGCTTAATGCCTGTTTGATCAGGCATTCCACCGTTTCATCATTCAGTACATAGCCTGTATTATCAATAATACCGTCCTGACCATGTGTGGTGTATGGATCAAGTGCGCCATCGGTGATCAGCACCATTTCAGGCAATTCTTTTTTAAGCAGGCGGCAGGTGTTTTGAACCAGACCATCTTCATGCCAGGCCGCCTCCGCCGTTAAACTTTTATCTTGTTGTGGGGTTACGGGGAATAGGGCAAGTTTTGATACGCCAAGTTCCAGCAGGCTTTCCGCCTTTTTGAGCAATAAATCGGCAGACAGGCGCTGCACATTTGGCATGCTTGGAATATCCTGGCTTTGTTGTTGGCCTGGTAGTACAAATACTGGATAAATCAAGTGATTAGCTGTGAGTTGTGTTTCGCTGACCATGGCACGGAGCTGGTCATTTTTACGGATACGGCGCATGCGAGTCGCAGGGAAAGCTGGACGATTGAACGTATAAGTCATAACAATCTCGATGTTCAGTATTACACTATAGAAATAATTGGCTCATTTAAGGCATGCTGGGGAGAGCTTGGCAGCCTGAACCAATGAAAGAACCTCGCTATTGTAGCCCCATAATTTTAGATTTGTACAAAATAGTGGGATGTTTATCGTTCCTTTGGATGTTGGCAGCGTATGAATGATGTAAAGAAAAACTGGACGGGTAATATTCAGTTGGGTGTGGAAGTAGATCATGCTGTGGTGTTAAAGCAACTTTGTAAATCCTTTAATGCCTGTCCATTCTTTAAATACAGTGGTATGGAGATGCGTGTGGTCGATGACCAGATTGAAGCCTATGTGGAAATGAAGCCTGAACTGGTGGGGAATCTGGCCTTTCAAATCCTGCATGGCGGCGTGGCTGCAACCATACTGGATAGTATTGGTGGAATTGTCGCGATGGAGCAGCTTTACCGTCATTCAACCCCTGAGAATTTGCCTGATACCATCAAAAAAGTTTCCCGTTTGGCAACAGTCGATATGCGTGTTGATTATCTGGCACCAGGGCGTGGCCAGTTCTTTATTGCGCGTGCTGAAACATTACGTTTAGGCCGTAAGGGCTGCACCATGCGTATGACCATGGTCAATGATGAAGATAAACCAATCGCAACCGCAATTGCCTCTTATGCGTACTAGGGCATTGAGCAAACATTTAAAGCGTCATTGGACGCTTTTTTATATCTGAATAGCCATGCTTTCTTACCATCAGGCTTTACACGGAAGTATAGGCCGTCGCCGTCCAGCTCCCTATATTCTTTCGTTTCGGGTTCAAGGTTAGCCAGTACGGTGTCTGATAATGGCCTGCGTTTAATTTCTGTTCTTTTCATGGCTTGTACACCAGCGGATTCAATAAATCTTGCAATGTACAAGGCAGTGTACACGGTGCATGTACACTATAGCTAGTTATATTTAGTTATGTTTGGGCAAGAAAAAAGGCTTAAACCCTTTAGATTCAAGCCTTTATCTTTTAAAACTTGGCATATTTTGCCATGTTTTGTTAGGTATATGGTGGAGGTGGCGGGAGTTGAACCCGCGTCCGCCAGCACTACACTCGAGAATACTACATGCTTAGATATCGTCTATTGTTTTAACACCAAGCGACCCGACGAACAGGGTACAAGGCGCGATCCTCTAAGTTTGGTATAAAGCCCCGAGGCTTGACTTTATACGGACTTGTGTGCGTGCGCTTCGGTCGGGTTCACTGACCACAAGTATTCAGTGAAGCGGACAAGCTGCCCTTAGGCAGCTAGAGCGTAAGTTTCGTCGTTTGCGACTATTAAAATGCAAATTTTATTTACGAGAGAAAATGCGCTCTCGGCATGCATCTATGAGCTTCATCACCAGCGTCGAAGCCAATAACACCCCCATATATGAACGAGCATCATAACATACTTATTGAAAATTGACATCTAAATCTATAAATCAGGGTGTTAATGATTGAAATATAAGCAAGTGTAGTCGCTGGATAAAGATTAAAAAAGACTTGTACTAGCTCAAAACTGATCTGACAGTTACCCATTTTTTATTGTGCCTGTCAGGTTAAATTTGAGCTAAATTCTTCTCAGCCCAAATCCGTTTTCCATCAAGTAAAGTTTCAAGTGGTGTACGACCCCAGCACATTTTTCCTTGATGAGTCCGTTCAGTATTATAGGATTTCAGCCAATCGTCTAGATCAACTTGTAATTCTTCCAATGAGCTATAAAGCTTCTTTCTAAACGTAATTTGATAGAACTCCTGCAAAATCGTTTTATGGAAACGCTCACATATACCATTTTTTTGCGGGGAAGCTGCTTTTCTCTTCGTGTGATAATATCATTGACTGCCAGATACAACTCATAGTCATGTTGTTCTACCTTATCGCGTTCCGTAAAGCCCCATTGTCTTCACTTTCTGACCAGACCTGCCAGTTCTGGCAAAGCCGCAATACCCGTTTTATTCAGGTCAACCGTTCCAAAAGTGGCCTAAACCGCAACCAGCCTTTAACAGCTTCAGATCAACCCATCCGTAATTATTTATGGCTGGTTCGAACTTTATTGGCACAGCATAAAAAGCTGCAAGCAGGTGAGGTGATTCTCACAGGTTCAATCATTCGCCCAATGGATTTAAAGGCTGGGCAATATCAGTTTCAAATGCTTGGACAACAAGTTTCACTAAAGGTAACTTGAATCAGTCAGGATTGCTGTTAAAAATAAGAAAAGCTCAATGTTTGATAATAGGGAAACAAGAAAATGGCACAGTTGAATGATCACGGGTTATTAAAGTCACAGGCATTGATCAACGGTCGGTGGCGGGATGCACTCTCTGGTCAGACCCTAAGCGTGACCAATCCAGCTACAGGCGAAAGTATTGGTACTGTACCCAAAATGGGCAAACAGGAAGCACTAGATGCGGTTGCCGCCGCTGAGCAGGCATTGCCATTGTGGCGTAAAAAAAGTGCCAAGGAACGCAGTAAGATTTTACGCCAGTGGTTTGACCTGATCATGCAGCATCAGGATGATCTGGCCTATATTCTCACCTTGGAACAAGGTAAACCCTTGAGTGAAGCCAAAGGCGAGATTGCTTATGGTGCGGCTTATATTGAATGGTTTGCCGAAGAAGCCAAACGGGTCTATGGCGATATTATTCCCGCAAATGGTTCTGATCAAAAGATTCTTGTGAATAAGCAGCCGATTGGGGTTTGTGCTGCAATTACCCCGTGGAATTTCCCGAATGCCATGATCACCCGTAAGGTTGCGCCAGCATTGGCGGCAGGTTGTACCATCGTTGTCCGTCCAGCTTCGCAAACCCCATTATCTGCCTTTGCGATTGCAGAGCTTGCCTTGCGTGCAGGTATTCCAGCAGGGGTATTTAACGTCATCACAGGCGGTTCCACTGAAATCGGTGAAGTGCTGACTACCGATGACCGAGTGCAGAAGTTTAGTTTCACAGGTTCAACCGAGGTGGGTAAAAAACTGATTGCCCAATGCGCCTCAACGGTGAAAAAGGTGTCGATGGAACTGGGTGGTAATGCACCGTTTATGGTGTTTGATGATGCCGATCTTGATGCTGCGGTAAAAGGCGCGATTGCCAGCAAATTCCGTAATGCAGGCCAGACCTGCGTCTGTGCCAACCGTATTTATGTACAGTCAGGAATTTATGACCTGTTTATAGAAAAACTCTCTGAGGCAGTAAGACAGTTCAAGATCGGCAATGGCTTGGAGGCTGGAGTAGACTTTGGCCCAGTGATTGACAGTGCAGCCATGCAGAAAGTGGAAGAACATATTGAGGATGCGGTCAGCAAGGGCGCTCAGGTGGTGCTGGGTGGAAAACCCCATCCTTTGGGCCAATTGTTCTTTGAACCAACCATTGTCAAAGATGTCACGGCTGACATGAAAGTGGCCAAAGAAGAAACCTTTGGACCTTTGGCACCTATATTTAAATTTGAAACTGAGGACGAGGTGGTGGGCTATGCCAATGATACCGAGTTTGGTTTGGCATCCTATTTCTACACTCAGGATTTAGGCAGGGCGATGCGAGTTTCCGATGCGCTGGAATACGGCATGGTGGCGCTCAATACAGGAATCTTATCCAATGAGGTCGCGCCGTTTGGTGGGGTCAAGCAGTCAGGTCTGGGACGTGAAGGCTCCAAATATGGCATTGAGGATTATCTGGAAATTAAATATGTGTTGCTGGCTGGTTTAGACAATAGATAACTATTGTATTGTTCAGTTTTATGGGAGGAAAGATATTGCATTTTTCCTCTCAGCTATTCTTCATTGTTTTAGATAACAGTAAATTGACCTAACTTTCTATACAGACTATATGGATGAAACTATTATTCAGCAAATAAAATCGATCAAAAAAATAAATCCGATATATGAAGTTGCATATATATGAAAAATCATATATAAATGGATATAAGCAACATCCATGAAAGGATTTTTTATTCATGCGGAAGATGATGATCAGAGAATGACTTTAACAATTTACTTATCATATATGTTTATCTATATATCCAAATAAATGGGAGTGAATATGGATCAGGTGACTTTCTTTAAATGCTTGTCAGATGAGACCCGTCTTAACATTGTGACTTTAGTTGCTGAAAATAAGGAGCTGTGTGTCTGTGACCTCACGGAAAAATTACAGTTAAGCCAGCCCAAAATTTCAAGGCATCTTGCGTTGTTACGTGCTTCAGGATTGTTGCAAGATAGGCGACAAAGCCAATGGGTGTATTACAGCATCAATCCACAGTTGCCAGCGTGGTGTCATGACATTTTAACGATCTTGGTTGCTCATCCATCAAAAAACCTCTCTAAATTAGCAGCATGTCATACCCCAAATTATTGTGAGTAATCGCCAATGAAATTTCTCTTTTTATGCACTGGAAACAGTTGTCGTAGTATTTTGTCTGAAGTACTGTTTAACAGTCGTGCGCCTGAGAGCTGGAAAGCGTACAGTGCAGGCAGCAAACCCTCTGGACAGGTACATCCATTGACCATTGAAACTTTACAGAATCTGGGCCTTTCGACCAATGGTTTGTGGAGCAAAACCATTGCTGACTGTGAACAATATCAGCCTGAGGTGGTAATCACCGTTTGTGATTCAGCAGCGCAGGAAGCTTGTCCGCTTTATTTAGGTGGAGCGATCAAGGCACATTGGGGATTGGCTGACCCATCGCATTTAGATTTACCGAAAGAGCAAAAGTTACAGGCGTTTCAGCTAACAGTAGATCACATCAATCGCCGTTTAGATGCTTTATTTGCATTAGATACGGCAAATATGACCCGTCCTGAATTGATTGCTGCAATCAATCAAATCTCAAACATCGAATGAGAATGTCATGGCTCAAGAAAGACTGTCATTTTTAGATCGTAACCTGACGCTATGGATTTTTATTGCGATGGGGGTAGGGGTTGCGATCGGTGTGTTTTTACCTCAAGCTTCCATTACTTTAGACAAAATGAGTGTGTATTCTGTCAATATTCCAATTGCGATTGGCTTGATTCTGATGATGTATCCACCTCTAGCCAAGGTGGACTATGCCGCTCTGCCACAAGTATTTAAAGATAAGAAAACCTTAACTTTATCGCTGGTACAGAACTGGCTGATTGCACCTGTATTGATGTTTGTGCTGGCAGTCGTATTTTTGCATGATTATCCAGAATATATGACAGGGCTTATCCTGATCGGTTTGGCTCGCTGTATTGCCATGGTGCTGGTCTGGAATGGCTTGGCCTGTGGTGATAACCAATATGTTGCGGCATTGGTGGCATTTAACAGTATTTTCCAGATTCTGTTCTTTAGCAGTTACGCATGGTTGTTCCTGACATTTTTGCCACCCTATTTTGGAATTGCAGGACAAGTCATCCATGTCGATTTTTGGACCATTACCCATGCAGTATTGGTGTATTTGGGGATTCCATTTTTCCTTGGCTTTATGACACGATTTACTCTCGTGAAAGCTAAAGGTTTGGAGTGGTATCAAAATGTCTTTTTACCCAAGATCAGCCCACTCAGTTTGTTCGCACTTCTATTTACCATTGTGGCAATGTTCAGCCTAAAAGGTGGTGATGTGGTGAGCTTACCCTTGGATGTTCTGCATATCGCAATCCCACTGACCATTTACTTTGTGGTGATGTTTCTCATCAGCTTCTTTATGAGCAGGTGGTTGGGTAATGACTATTCTAAAACCACAGCAATCTCTTTTACGGCTGCTGGCAATAATTTCGAGCTGGCTTTGGCGGTTGCAATTGCCACTTTTGGCTTGGCTTCACCTGTTGCGTTTACAACGGTAATCGGACCTTTGGTGGAAGTTCCTGTATTGATTTCACTTGTGACCGTCTCGTTGTGGCTAAAAAAGAAGTATTTTCTCAATGAGTCGAGTTAAATATAGTTTCAAAAATAATATTTCTGCTGATCAGGAAAAATCATTTTTTATTATCCCAAGGCAGAATTTTTATAACAGATCAGTTTGGCTGAACTGATCTGTTATATTTTTTTAAAGGTATTTTGTGTCTATTCTTGTTTTGTATATTCATCCAGAATCTAGCTTAGACAAGATTTGGGAGCAGAATATGAGTTTTTTAAAAAAGAAAAATAATGCCGCTTTTGTATTCTTTATTATCACACTTTACGCATTCCTAGGCTTTGGACTTGGCTTTATCATTTGGGAATATGTTTTATAAGTAGAGCAAGGCTTTATGTAGGTTGATCTTTATGGATCGATCAATCGCATTAGCAAGCTAATCGTCAAGTCTTAATCGTACAGAACTGATCGTTATCGTTGAGTTAGCGCAATAGACCCCATATGCGATCTGTCACAATGCGTTGAGGTTGGTTAAGAAAATTGGCCAAATCGCAGCGACGCTTACTGAAATTCTGATAGGAATAATAGCGATAAGGCTTGAATCTATAGATTTTATTAAAGTGAATTCGGTTTAAGCAGATTTTAATTTAATCATTTGAATCAAACAGGTATTAGACCAATGTTTTGATCCAATACCTGACTGAAATTTAACGCACAATCAACACTGGAACATGGCTTTCACCCAATACTTTTTGCGCCACACTTCCCAGAATAAATTTCTTGAAACCTGTTCTACCATGTGAACCCATAATGATCAGGTCTGCACCTAGGTTTTGTGCAGCCCCAATAATTTCCTGAGGGATAGAAAAACCCTCCAGAACCTGAGTGGCAACCGTTAAGCCCAGCTCTTCAAATTTCTGCTCGGCTTTTGCCAGATTTTCTTGCACATAACCACGAACACGCTCAATTAAATCATTGCTCTGACCAAATCGAACATAGGTATCGGCTAAATATGGGTCCAATGCCATCACCTCAACCACAGTAATTTCACTGTTGAGTGCTTTGGCAAGTTGAGCTGCTTGCTGAATGACATTGACCGAAATTTCTGAGTCATCAATCGCAACGAGGATTTTTTGATAAGTCATGTTTATTACTCCTTATAATTCCATTTTAAGATTCAGCAGGTTTATAAATATTTGTATAAAATAAGATCTATTTTTTTATGGTAACCCTATTTTTGAAAGAATAAAACCTAGTATTTTTATAGGGATAGGTAAGTTACTTATCTGTATTTAGGAAAAATGGCTAAAATAAAATTATGTGAAATTTCTATGAATATGAGAAGTGCAGGATATCAATAAGTTATCTTCATCATTTATAAGTTTTCTTGAAGAAAACTCTTTAGATGATCAATATTATCTGTTTGTAACAGTTCACGTATTTTTAAAATTTGCTTTTCATCTGAATCATAAAGTTTGAGTGCAAGCAGTTTTTCTATATCTTGGGGAGAAAAGCGGTACTTCATTACTTTGGCGGGAACACCAGCAACAATCGCATAGGGTGGCACATCCTGAGTGACAACAGCACCTGTTGCGACCACCGCTCCCTCACCAAGTTTTACTCCCTGCATAATCATGGCGCGACTGCCAATCCAGCAACCATCTCCAATGACAGTATCTCCAGCAGGCAAAAAACTACGTGTATCAAAGGGAAAGGTTGAAATCCAGTCTGGTCGATGCAACTGATTGCCACCCATCATAATCACACATTCGGCCCCAAAGCAGACAAAGTTGCCAATATAAAGTTGATCAATTGGTTTTTCAGGTGTAGCAGGTTTGTCATGTAGATAACGCACCACACAACGCTCAAAACCCTGATCCCAATAGGCTGAATAATAAGAATAATTACCCCTGATATGAATATTGGGATTGTTTACTGTTTTAGCAATAAATTCGAATTCACACCAGTGTTTGACAGGAGAGCTGATTAAGGATGAGTCCATTTATCTTCCATGAGTGACAGGATTTAAAGAAAAACCCCTCAATTTGAGGGGTTGATCATGTAGGAATATTACAGGTATTCCACACTGATAATTTCGTATTCAACTTCGCCATTTGGTGTTTGAATCTTGGCTTCATCACCTTCACTTTTACCTAAAAGACCACGTGCAATTGGAGAATTGACAGAAATCTTATTAATTTTGAAATCTGCTTCGTCATCACCTACGATCTTATAGGTTTTACGCTCTTCTGTGTCCAGGTTCTCGATGGTGACAGTCACACCAAAAACCACACGGCCTGTCTGCTCAAGTTCCTTAACATCAATCACCTGACAAGCACCAAGCTTTCCTTCGATGTCCTGGATACGGCCTTCACAGAAACCCTGCTGTTCACGGGCTGCGTGGTATTCAGCATTTTCCTTGAGGTCACCGTGTTCACGGGCCTCAGCAATCGCCTGTGTGATGCGAGGGCGGTCCACTGTTTTTAACTGTTGTAATTCTTTCTCTAAGGCAGCCTTGCCTTCAGGAGTCATTGGATAACGTTGCATGTTCATCCCCTTTTGAATTGTTGGGAAAATACAGGATTAAAAAAAGAAAAAGCCCGCCACCGATAAGGTGGCGGGGCTTATCGGTACAGAATTAACCTACAGTTTGTAAATCTTGCAAGCGGTAAACATCCATTGGTAATTTCACGGCAAATGCTTGGCAAACAGCCTCAGCACCATTAATGGTCGTGGTGTAATACACTTTGCCTTGTAGGGCAGCACGACGAATCATTGCAGAATCATATTGAGCCTGTTTGCCTTCAGTTGTGTTGACAATAAGATGAATCTCACCATTTTTCAAGCGGTCTACAATATGTGGACGACCTTCGGTGACTTTATTCACAGCTTCACATTCCAAACCTGCTTCTTTAAGCACGCGATAGGTACCACCTGTTGCAACCAGTTTAAAGCCATACTGGATTAACTGCTTGGCAATGTTTGCAATGTGTTTCTTGTCCGATTCACGAACTGACAGGAATGCATGCTTCACTTCACCTTCAGTCGGCAAACCTGGTAAACGTTCATTTGAGCCAAGTACAGCCTTATAGAAAGCTTCACCAAATGTTGTACCAACACCCATCACTTCGCCTGTAGACTTCATCTCAGGGCCAAGAATTGGGTCAACACCCTGGAATTTAGCAAACGGGAACACCGCTTCTTTCACTGCAAAGTGGGTCGGAATGATTTCCTTGGTAAAACCTTGTGACTCAAGGGATTGACCCGCCATACAACGTGCAGCAACTTTTGCTAAAGACTCACCAATACATTTTGATACGAATGGAACAGTACGGGATGCACGTGGGTTCACTTCAAGGATGTAAATATCATCACCCTTTACGGCAAACTGAACGTTCATCAAGCCGATTACGCCAAGTTCTTTTGCCATTGCAACAGTTTGGCGACGCATTTCATCCTGAACTTCTTGTGAAAGCGAGTAAGGTGGAATTGAACACGCGGAGTCGCCAGAGTGAATCCCTGCCTGTTCAATGTGCTGCATGATACCGCCGATCACAACGTCTTTACCGTCAGATACGCAGTCTACGTCCACTTCAGTTGCATCGTCAAGGAAACGGTCTAATAGGACAGGGGCTTCATTTGAAGCTTGAACTGCTTCACGAAGGTAACGTTTTAGCTCATCTTCGTTATACACGATTTCCATTGCACGGCCACCTAACACATAAGATGGACGAACAACCAGTGGATAGCCCACTTTAGCTGCTTCTGAAATACCTTCTTCAGCAGATTTTACGATGCTGTTGTTTGGTTGGCGAAGCTGTAGACGTTGAATCATTTGCTGGAAACGTTCACGGTCTTCTGCACGGTCAATCGCATCAGGTGAAGTTCCAATAATCGGTGTACCTGCTTCTTCTAAAGCACGCGCCAATTTCAATGGTGTTTGACCACCGTACTGTACGATTACGCCTTTAGGCTTCTCTGTACGTACGATTTCAAGTACATCTTCCAGTGTTACAGGTTCGAAGTACAAACGGTCTGATGTGTCATAGTCAGTTGAAACCGTTTCAGGGTTGCAGTTCACCATGATGGTTTCATAACCGTCATCACGCATTGCAAGCGCAGCGTGTACACAGCAGTAATCAAACTCAATGCCTTGACCAATACGGTTCGGACCACCACCAATCACCATGATTTTGTCACGGTTCGATGGATTGGCTTCACATTCTTCATCATAAGTTGAGTACATATATGCCGTACCAGATTCAAACTCGGCAGCACAAGTATCAACACGCTTGTAAACTGGATATACACCCAAGTTCCAACGTTGTTTACGGAATTGTTTTTGTGAAATACCCATTAAGTCAGCAATACGAAGGTCAGATAAACCTTTGCGTTTGAATGAACGGATATTGTCAGCGTTTAAATCGCCAAAGCCTAAAGTTTTTACTTGAGCTTCAGTTTTAACGATGTCTTCGATTTGGATCAAGAACCAAGGATCGATCTTAGTTGCTTCGAATACGTCATCTAATGAGAAACCATGACGGAATGCATCAGCTACATACCAAATTCGCTCAGGGCCTGGAACTTTAAGTTCTTTTAAGATGATATCTTTGGCATTAGCCGTACCAACTTCGATTTTTTCATCAAAGCCGCTGACACCTACTTCAAGACCACGAAGTGCTTTTTGAACAGATTCTTGGAAGTTACGACCAATTGCCATCACTTCGCCCACAGATTTCATCTGAGTTGTCAATACAGGCTCAGCTTGTGGGAATTTTTCGAAGTTGAAGCGAGGAATCTTGGTTACAACATAGTCAATTGCTGGTTCGAAGCTTGCAGGAGTGATACCACCAGTGATGTCATTTTTCAATTCATCAAGGGTATAGCCAACTGCAAGTTTTGCCGCGATTTTTGCAATCGGGAAACCTGTTGCTTTCGATGCAAGCGCAGATGAACGAGAAACACGTGGGTTCATCTCGATCACAACCATACGACCGTCTTTCGGGTTAATACCGAATTGAACGTTCGAACCACCTGTTTCAACACCGATTTCACGAAGAACCGCAACCGATGCATTACGCATGATTTGATATTCTTTATCTGTCAATGTTTGCGCAGGGGCAACCGTGATTGAGTCGCCTGTGTGTACGCCCATTGGGTCAAAGTTTTCAATCGCACATACGATAATACAGTTGTCGTTTTTGTCACGAACAACTTCCATTTCGTATTCTTTCCAGCCAATTAAAGATTCGTCGATCAATAATTGTTTAGTTGGAGAAAGATCGAAACCACGTTCACAGATTTCAATAAATTCTTCTTTATTGTATGCGATACCGCCACCAGAACCACCCATGGTAAATGATGGACGAATGATCACTGGGAAGCCGAAACGTGACTGAATTTCCAGTGCATGTTCCATACTTTCAGCAACATCGGCACGAGGACATTCCAAGCCGATTTTACGCATGGCGATGTCAAACAGTTTACGATCTTCTGCTTTTTCAATCGCTTCTTTTGATGCACCAATTAATTCAACATTGTATTTTTCTAAAACACCGTTGGCATCTAATGCAAGCGCACAGTTCAATGCAGTTTGACCGCCCATGGTTGGGAGGACTGCATCTGGACGTTCTTTTTCAATGATCTGTGCAACTGTCTGCCAGGTGATTGGCTCGATATAGGTTGCATCTGCCATTGAAGGGTCAGTCATGATGGTCGCTGGATTCGAGTTGACCAAAATAACACGGTAGCCTTCTTCACGAAGCGCCTTACATGCTTGCGCACCTGAGTAGTCAAACTCACACGCCTGACCAATGACAATAGGACCAGCACCAATAATTAAGATGCTTTTAATATCCGTACGTTTAGGCATTATTCGCTCCTGAGTGAGGGTAAAGCGGAGCGAAGCTCCGTCCGAACGCAAGACGAGAAGCTATGCTTCGAGTAGTCGCAATATTCATCTTAAACATCATTTTTTAGCCTGCTCAATCAAGTGAATAAAATGATCGAACAATGGTGCGCAGTCATGCGGACCAGGGCTTGCTTCAGGGTGACCTTGGAAGCTGAACGCTGGTTTGTCAGTACGATGAATACCTTGGTTTGTACCATCAAACAGTGAACGGTGTGTCACCTTTAAGTTTGCAGGTAAAGTACTTTCATCGACAGCAAAGCCGTGGTTCTGCGAAGTGATCATCACTGTACCGTGATGTTCGCTGAGAGGGTCAAGATTTTGTACAGGATGGTTCGCACCATGATGTCCATGATTCATTTTCATGGTTTTCGCGCCAGAAGCGAGCGCCAAAATCTGGTGACCTAAACAAATACCAAATACAGGTAAAGTCGTAGTTTCAACAATCGTTTTTACTGCTTCAATGGCATAGTCACATGCCGCTGGATCACCAGGACCATTTGACAGGAACACGCCATCTGGATTCAAGGCAAGCACTTTCTCCGCAGGAGTTTGTGCAGGAACAACTGTTAATTTACAACCACGGTCTGCGAGCATACGTAAGATGTTGGTTTTGACACCATAATCGTATGCAACGACATGAAATTTAAATTCAGGTTGAGCAAAGCCTTGACCTAAAGCCCAGGAACCTTCAGTCCATTCAAAGCCCTCAGGATCACAGCATTCTTTTGCAAGGTCTAAACCATTTAAACCACCGAAGGCACGCGCTTTCGCAATCGCCTCTTCTTCAGTGATATTTTCGCCAGCAAGGATGCAACCGTTTTGCGCGCCTTTGTCACGTAAAATACGTGTCAATTTACGCGTGTCAATATCAGCGATGGCAACAACATTGTGTTGTTCAAGGTATTCGCTCAGCGATTGTTCAGCACGGAAATTGCTGTGTAATAAAGGGAGATCACGAATAATTAAACCGTTCGCCCATACTTTATGGATGCGACCAGATTCAACGTCTTCGCTATTACAGCCTGTATTTCCAATATGGGGATAAGTCAGCGTCACAATTTGTTGCGCATAACTTGGGTCAGTCAAAATTTCTTGGTAGCCAGTCATGGCTGTATTAAAAACGACTTCACCAGTCGTACTACCCGATGCACCGATAGACGTTCCTTTAAAGATCGTTCCATCTGCGAGGGCTAAAATGGCGGGGGTGCTCAAACCAAAGCTCCTGAACTAAAACCACAAAAATAGGGCTGTAAAAAAGCGAGAAGACATAAAAAAAGGCAGGCTGTCTTTAAAAACATGCCCCTCCTTCCAGTCTGCTCGCTTGTAACTTAACAGCGCATTATACGCATGAGTAGGTGAAAAGTCTATGTGTTTTGTCTATTAAACTCAGGAATTGGTGTTTTTCTTTTATAAGTTTAAATGGACAGGTGTCTATTGCAAAATCAGTCATTCTTATAAGTATATCATGAGATATTATGCAAATTGTCTAACAATTTTTTAGGGCTTTAGGTGGAAAGCGCTTTATCTTATATATAGCCAAAAAATCAACGATCAATATAGAGGGGAATCAAGATGGCTGAGACAAAAACCGCACCTGCAACTGAAGAAGTGAAAGATGTTGTTGTTGAAAAAACTGCAAAAGCAAAAGAAGTTGTAGCAGAGAAAACGGCTGAGGTAAAAGAGGCTGTTGCTGAGAAAACGGCAAAGGCGAAAGAGGTTGTTGCTGAAAAAACCGCAAAGGCGAAAGAAGTGATTGCTGAGACTCAGGAACAGGCGAAAGAAGTCATTGCTGAAACTCAGGAAAAAATTGAAGCTGAAGCAAAAGAACTCAATGATGCTGTTCAAAATCAGTTTGCACAAATCAAGCAAGACATTTTACAGCGTATTGAAGTGATCAAGGGTCAGTTTAACTTGTCTCAAGAAGACTTGGTTGAATTTAAGAATGCCTTGAAAACTGAGTTAAACGCTTTGGTTGAAGACTTAAGCAAAGTCAGCAAAGAACTGAAAGATGACATTAGCCAGATTTCAGTAAAACACAAAGACACTTTGACTGAGAGCTTTAAACGTACCAAAGAACAAGCAGTTGAAGCCTGGAATAAGGTGCGTGCAAGCTAAGTCATCGCTTGCCAATAAAAAAGCGAGAATTGAGTTCTCGCTTTTTTTGTTTTTTAGACTTATTAAAAAAAGTTAAAACTGATGCAGCCAATCCCGTTTGTTATGGAAATCGGCCTGAGGGCTGCTATGCTGCATTGCAAAGTAATGCATGCCTTGAGTGGTATTTAACACTGCAGTTAAACCAAGGTACAGGTCAGCCCATTTCAATTTATTTTGCTGCATAAACTGGGATAAATCCACACTGACATTTAAGCCATAGTGGGTACGCTGTAAATGGTTCAGTTCAATATCATAGGCAGCTACGGGCGGCATATTTTCTGGAAAGCGATATTCTTCAAATTGATAGGCCTGCCATGCCTGAGAGGGAGAAAGATTGATTTCACGATAGAAATCTTCATCTTTTACACCAATAAAAATCTCAAAGCAGGTCTGTTCCCATAAAAAGTCATGGCGGGGATGTGCCGAAACCTGATCGGGATAAATCAGAAACTGATTTGGGTCACGCACCCAGAAACCAACATTCACAGTTGCTGGTGTTTGCTGCTCAATCGCCCCAACCACCGTAATGGCGTTAAAGCGATCAAAAGCCGACAATTCATAACTTGCCATTGCTTAGTTATTACTGAGGTGAGCAAAACGAACGAGGTTGGAAAGATGCTGGTTTTGTTTGGCTGCCTTTTTATAAAGCAAAACAATTTTACCAATTTTCTGTACCGATTCCGCACTAGTCGCCTCAACAAGGGCATCAATCACTGCCGCACGCGCCTCACGGTCTTCACCCGCAACTTTCACCTTAATCAGTTCATGGTCATTTAGCGCACGATTTGTTTCTTCAATGACGTTTTCTGTAAGACCGTGGCTACCAACCATTACAACTGGGTTAAGTGCATGACCAATTTGACGCAAACGCTTACGTTCATGGATAGATAAAGCCGCCATTAAAAATACCTGATTTGAAAAACGACCTAGTATAGCCTGCATCCCAAACCTAAGATAGATTCAGTAGGCAGACTGATCATAAATATTCAGAAAACTGTTGAAATAACCAATGATGTTGATCGAAAAAAATCTGTAAAAGTTCGTGTGATTACGCTACATCCGTACTGTAATGAGAGTAATTTTCACGTACAATGACCAATCAGAAGTGTTTTGAAATTTAGTGAGTTATGGCGACACGCATTACCAATCAAAAATTGTCGAAAAGCAGTCGTGCGTGGATGAGAGAGCATCTGGATGATCCTTTTGTTAAAAAGGCGCAGAAAGAGGGGTATCGCGCACGCGCAGCATATAAGTTACTCGAAATCCAAGAAAAATATAAACTGATTAAACCTGGCATGACCGTTGTCGATCTGGGCGCGGCGCCTGGTAGCTGGTCACAGATCGCAGGTAAGCTGGTCGGTGCCAATGGTTTGGTGATTGCATCGGATATCCTGCCAATGGATGCGCTTCCAGATGTGACCTTTTTACAGGGTGACTTTAGGGAAGAGGAAGTCTTCGAAAAATTGTTAAATATTTTAAATGGTCGTCAGGTAGATATTGTAATTTCTGATATGGCCCCCAATACATCAGGTAATAGGGCTGTCGACCAGCCACGCCAAATTTATTTGTGTGAGTTGGCACTGGATTTTGCTCAGAAAGTTTTAGGACCAAATGGACAGTTTGTGGTTAAGGTGTTCCAGGGTTCAGGATTTGATGAGTTTAGAAAACAGGTGGTTGATGGTTTTGATGTATTAAAAACAGCCAAACCTGCGGCGTCACGCGCTCGGTCAAAAGAGGTTTTTTTGATTGGACAGGGTCGTAAAAAGGCATTGCAATAAAAAGTGTACTTGCCAAGATGTTAAAAATTGTGCATTTTGTACCTTTTAAGTTTTTTGCAACGCAAATTCATTGCTGTTTTTGTGAAGGTCAGCCAAGATTAGGTATGATCAAATTAGATTGATATGGGAATAAAGCCTTGAGCGATTACTTCAAGAATGCCGTATTGTGGCTCATCATACTCGGTGTTCTGATTTTGATTTTTAGCAACGTCAGTGACCGCAATAAGCCTGCAGCGATGAAATATTCAGATTTCGTTGCAGCGGTAAATGCTGGGCAAATTAAACAGGTCACCATTGATGGATTGAATATCAGTGGTGAGAAAACCAATGGTTCTTCATTTGAGACGGTTCGCCCACAAGTAGAAGACACTGAGTTGCTACCAAGCTTGAACAAACAAAATGTAGTGGTTGAGGGCACAGCACCACAACGCCAGGGCATTTTGATGCAACTTCTTATTGCGAGTTTCCCTGTATTACTGATCATCCTGTTGTTCATGTTCTTCATGCGTAATATGGGCGGTGGTGCTGGTGGTAAAAACGGTCCGATGAGCTTTGGCAAGTCAAAGGCAAAAATGCTGTCTGAAGACCAGATCAAGGTCACATTTGCTGATGTTGCAGGCTGTGACGAAGCAAAACAGGAAGTGGTTGAAATTGTAGATTTCCTGAAAGACCCTGCTAAATTTAAGCGTCTTGGTGCAACCATTCCTCGTGGTGTATTGATGGTGGGTCCTCCAGGTACAGGTAAAACATTATTGGCAAAAGCCATTGCGGGTGAAGCCAAGGTTCCTTTCTTCAGTATCTCTGGTTCTGACTTTGTTGAGATGTTTGTTGGTGTGGGTGCGTCCCGTGTTCGCGATATGTTCGAACAGGCAAAACGCCATGCACCATGTATCATCTTTATTGATGAGATTGATGCGGTGGGTCGTCACCGTGGTTCAGGTACAGGGGGTGGTCATGATGAGCGTGAACAAACCCTGAACCAGATGCTTGTTGAGATGGACGGTTTTGAGGGTAATGAAGGCGTGATCGTCATTGCCGCAACCAACCGTGTCGATGTGCTTGATAAAGCCTTGCTTCGTCCAGGTCGTTTTGACCGTCAGGTGATGGTGGGTCTGCCAGACATCCGTGGTCGTGAGCAAATTCTGAATGTTCACTTGAAGAAACTTCCTTCAGTGACTGGTGTGGATGTTAAGATTCTTGCCCGTGGTACGCCTGGTTTCTCTGGTGCGCAACTTGCGAATTTGGTGAATGAAGCTGCATTGTTTGCTGCCCGCCGTAATAAAAATACGGTTGACATGCATGACTTTGAAGATGCAAAAGACAAGATCTACATGGGTCCTGAGCGTAAGTCGATGGTGATCCGTGAAGAAGAGCGTCGCGCAACGGCCTACCATGAAGCTGGACATGCGATTGTTGCTGAAATCCTACCAGGTACAGATCCTGTGCATAAGGTAACGATTATGCCACGTGGTTGGGCATTGGGCGTGACTTGGCAGCTTCCTGAACAAGACCAGACCAGCCATTATAAAGACAAGATGTTGAATGAACTTTCAATCCTGTTTGGTGGTCGTATTGCGGAAGAAATCTTCATCAACCGCATGTCAACTGGTGCATCCAATGACTTTGAACGTGCAACTAAGATGGCACGTGCAATGGTCACCAAATATGGTATGTCAGATGCGCTTGGTGTCATGGTGTATGAGGACGAAAACCAGAGTGGTTTCTTCGGCAATGTTGGTAGTCGTACCATTTCAGAAGCGACTCAACAAAAAGTAGATGAAGAAGTACGTCGTATTTTGGATGAGCAATATACCGTTGCACGTAATATCTTGGAAAATAATAAAGATATCGCGCATGCAATGGTGAAAGCACTGATGGATTGGGAAACGATTGATCGTGATCAAATCCGTGACATTATGGAAGGTCGTGAACCACAACCACCTAAGGTCTATATTCCTGAAAATCCAGTGGCTGCATTTGAACCACCGAAAGATGGTCCATCTACACCACCACCATTACCAGCAATGGGCTAATGGTTGAAATCAAGAAGAGTCGCTAAAAGCGGCTCTTTTTTTGTCCTTATTTTAGCCAAGCTGAAAATAAATCAACAATGTTCTTAGGACAGTCTTGTTAAAATAAAGTGATTCGTAAAGTGTTAAGAGTTTTTTGATAATGCAGTTGATGCCATTACCACAGTGCCAGTTACACTGTGGTCGTTTTATACTGGATTTATCCCAGCCACAGATTATGGGTATTCTCAATGTCACCCCTGATTCTTTCAGTGATGGTGGACAGCATCATCATAAGGAACAGGCCGTTCAACGTGCTTTACAGATGATAGAAGAGGGTGCAAGCATTATTGATATTGGTGGAGAATCCACGCGCCCCAATGCGTCACCTGTTGAGCTTGAGGAAGAAATTCAGCGTGTGATTCCTGTGGTGGAAGCATTGGCAAAATATGATGTTGTTATTTCAATAGATACCAGCCAGCCAGAAGTAATTCGTGCTGCTGTAAAAGCGGGCGCACATATCTGGAATGATGTTCGTGCCTTAACCCGTCCGCAAGCATTGGAAACGGCTGCTGAGTTGAATATTCCTGTGATATTGATGCATATGCGTGGTGAACCAACCAATATGAACCAGCTTGATCAATATACAAATGTCACAGAAGATGTGATGTATGAGTTAGAGCAACGCTTGGATCAGGCACTCGAAATGGGAATCAAAAAATACAATATCATCCTTGATCCTGGTTTTGGTTTTGCTAAAAATGCTCAACAGAATTTTCAATTATTAAATGAATTCTGGAAGCTGAACCAGATGGGCTATCCGATCTTGTCAGGTTTGTCCCGTAAGCGTTTTATTGGTGAAGCCTTAAATGGTATACCTGCACAAGAACGTGCAGTGGGCAGTGTTGCAGGACATCTAATGAGTATTCAGCAGGGTGCCAGTATTGTCCGTGCGCACGATGTCAAAGCGACCAGTGATGCCATTAACGTCTGGAAAATGATGTTCAATCAATAATAGTTTAGGGTATTGATACAACCGTAAGATTCTATTGGCTTGCTCCATAAATATATCAGATGAGTAATTTTTAAAAATGGAAAATAAAACAATTACATATAAAAGCTTGTGGGTGTTTGCACTCATTCTCAGTCTAGGATTTATTGTTTCGGCTGCGGTGATTGGCTATGCCGTGAAGCAGTTTAATAACAGCAGTAATTCAATTACCGTCAAGGGACTGGCAGAAAAACCGATTCAGGCAGATTCGGCCCGTTGGGAAATTAACCTGCAAACCAGCCACACTTCAGAAAGTATTCCACAGGCCTATCAGTTACTTGATCAGCAAATGAAAACCTTGCAGGGTTTCTTTGTTGAGCATGGGTTTAAAGCCGCTGATATGCAATTGGGTAATAAGAGTTCCCAGTCTTATTATGAAGAGGTGGAGACGGATGAGGGACGAACCCGACGTGAGTTTAAAGGCTATATTGCAATGCAGTCTTTGGTGATCAACAGTCGTGATATTCAAAAGATTGAAAAGGCAGCCAAAGATGCGTATTTGCTGGATGAAAAAGGCATTGCAATTGCCCAAAAACCTGATTATCTGGTGTCTAATTTAGAAGAAATTAAAATGTCATTGATTGCCAATGCCACCAAAAATGCCTATAGCCGTGCCAATGAATTTGCCAAGGTCGGTGGTGCGAAAGTGGGTAGCATGCGTTCAGCCAGTCAGGGTGCATTTTATATTTTGCCTGAAAGTGGTTCGGATGAAGATAGTGATTATGGTGGAGCCTATGATAAAGCTACCATTAATAAGATTGCCCGTGTGGTGGTGACCATTAATTATGCGATTGAATAATCAATCAAAATAAGACAGTAAAGTGCGATTATGAAGATCAGGATACATTCAAATATGGTGTATCTTTCTTTTCTTGCATACAATGATTTTGATCTAGCCATATATTTGAAAAGATAAATAAAATTGGGGAAATGAAAAATGCATCATCTTGCAAAAATATTTGCTTTAACCGTACTTGGCAGCATGATTGCCGCTTGTCAATCAGTTGAATCACAGCATCGTGAAGTTGCAATAGAAGCCCATGATCGCGCGATGGCCGCAAATATGAAACGTATGGTTGCACCACGTCCTGTATTGGCAATTGCAGCCATGCCCGCACCTGCAATGGAACGCCAGCGTTTGCAACAAAACACCGAAAAATATCAGAAAAATGATGTGAATCCTGTGCATCGGGTTGCAGATCAGGCAGTTTCAACCTTTAGCATTGATGTTGATACAGGCAGTTATAGCAATACTCGCCGTTTCCTGAATGATGGGCGTTTACCGCCAGTCGATGCGGTTCGTGCTGAGGAAATGATTAACTACTTTGATTATCAATATCCACAGCCAAACAGCATTCACCCATTCTCGGTCACGACTGAAATTGTTGATTCACCCTGGAAACAACATGCCAAACTGATCAAGATCGGGATTCAAGCCAAAGACTTGGCAACCAAACAGTTAGCACCAGCCAATCTGGTTTTCCTTGTCGATGTCTCAGGCAGTATGGATGCACCAGATAAATTGCCCTTGGTTAAGCAAACTCTACGTTTATTGACTGAGCAACTACGTCCGCAAGATAAGGTCACGATTATTACCTATGCCAGTGGTGAAAAACTGGTTTTGGAACCTACTTCGGGCGATCAAAAAGACAAGATTTTGCGTGTGATTGATGCTTTGCAGGCGAGTGGTGCAACCGCAGGCGAGCAGGCGATTCAACTGGCTTATCAACAGGCAGAAAAAGCCATGCTGAAAAATGGCATCAATCGAATTTTGCTGGCAACGGATGGTGACTTTAATGTCGGGATCACCGATTTTAGTACCCTAAAAGGCATGGTGGCGGAAAAACGAAAAAGTGGTATTTCGCTCACCACGTTGGGCTTCGGCACAGGCAACTATAATGAACAGTTGATGGAGCAGCTTGCCGATGCGGGTGATGGTAATTACAGTTATATCGACAATAAGAATGAAGCCAAAAAAGTGGTGCAGCGTCAGCTTTCATCCACACTTGCGACAGTAGCGCAGGATGTCAAAATTCAGGTCGAGTTTAATCCAGCGACTGTAAAAGAATACCGTTTGGTCGGCTATGAAAATCGGATGCTGAAACAGGAAGATTTTAATAACGACAAGGTTGATGCAGGTGATATTGGGGCGGGGCATAATGTCACTGCCATTTATGAGATCATTCCAGTCGGGCAGCAAGGCTGGCTCAGTGATTCACGCTACCAAACCCCGACAAAAACCAGTGCAGGAAATACCTCGGAATATGCTTTTGTCAATGTGCGTTATAAATTACCGAATCAGGATAAAAGTATTTTATTGAATCATTCTGTGCCAGTAGGTCGTAAATCTTTATCCCAAGCCAGTAATGATACCCGTTTTGCGATTGCAGTGGCTTCCTATGCCCAGCAGTTAAAAGGTGGAGAATATAATGGTGCAATGGGCTGGGATCAGATTATTCAACTGGCGCAGCAGTCAGCCAAACCCGATCCTTATTTAATGCGAGAGGAATTTGTTGAATTGGCAAAAATCGCAAAAAATCTCAGTGCTAAAAAGGACTAGAGATTAAATTGATGAAAAGCGGTCGGAAAAACCGCTTTTTTATTGCCTAAATCTCGTGATTTGCAGCAGATTATGCTATAAGCATGGCGTTTTATTGACATCTTATTGTGTATGTTTGAAGATTTACTCCTCCCCATGTTTGATGATGAATATTATCCCGATATTCTGGTGGCCGAAGTCAAACAGCATATTCAGCAATTCTCAAAAAAAGTAACTGGTTCAGGCGTATCTGAATCGGATATTTATCGTTTCGCCCATCAAACCCTGATTGAAATTAACGAAATGAAACCGCAGTTTGATGATCTGGATTCAAGCCTGGATGATACGGCTGCCGATTATATTGCTGAAGCCATGATGATGATTGTGCAGGAGGCGGGATATTTGGAGATTGAAATGGAAGAGTTGATTGCCAATCGGGAGTGGTAAGCTACACTCCCGAGCTAAAGTTTCTCTTTAAAAAGTGATTATTGCGCTGTTTCACTCCAAAGTTTGGGTAAAACAATTTGCCCTGAAATCCCTGCCTCAATTTTAGGCTGTCTGATTTTTTGATAATAGATACTTTCACTATTGATCAATAAACCCAAAGTATCATTTTTATGCAATTTTGCATTGACACTTGAAAGTTCAATATTTTGACCCTCACCATCTTGCTGTAATGAACCCTGTATCACCTGATCATAAAGACGTTTTTTTGCTGGATTCAAGGGTGTAGTCTGTTCATTTAGAATCTGGTATTTGCCCGTACTGGCTGATTTTACTGCAACGGAAATAAACAGGGTTGGGGCGATTTGCCCAAACTTTGACTCAATGTTGAGTGTCAGCTGTGGTGAACCCGTCATATAAGTGGTTTGGGTTGCGCTATGAATGGGAATAAACACCGCCTGTTTCGGTGTTGCTGCAATCCACGTTTTGGCAATGCTGTAGTGTGTGCTAGGCGTTAAATCACTCAGATGATTCACAGGGCTATGGTCAATACATAATTCAGGCAATGTTATGGGTGTCTGATCTTTAAGCTTCTGGTTAAACCACGCCATAATGGTATCTTGCAAATTATAGTGTTGTTTATTGCCACAACTGACTGACTTGCCAATATACCAAAATGGTGTGTTGCCCAATGGTGAATGTTGGGCAAAAGGCTGTAAATGACCACCTTGAACACCGATTAAATGTACCTCATGCTGGGCATGCTGAATACATTGTGCAGCTTTGACTCCCTCATTAAATGGAAACAATACATCCCGAAATCCCTGAATAATCAGGGCATCTGCTTTTGGTGCCTGGGCATGTTCACAAAACCAGCTGGCCTGATGGGTTTTAAGGAAGTTATAGGTAGAATCCTTTAATTGACCTTGCTGGGTATCGACATAGGCCTGCTTGAGTTCAGGATGAAACTTGTTCCAGTTCCACCAGTCACCAATCAGGTTCAGGAATGCAATCCAGTTAGTTTTGGGAATGCCATTTGGGGCAAGGCTATTCATAATGTCATACCATGTTGTGATCGGTACAATCGCCTGTAGACGGGGATCTAAAGCGGAAACCAAATACTGTATGCCACCCGCATAGGACTAACCAATCATACCTGCACGGACACCGTTCTGATTTTTTGACAATTGAGGAAGATTCTGTTCAGCCCAGTTCATAATGCTGATCACGTCCTGAGCTTCCTTTTCAGGATCGGCAAGGCGAATTTTACCCTGACTATTGCCATGCCCACGCTGGTCATAACTAATCACCCAATAACCATTTTGCCAGGCTTTTTTTGCCACTTGTCCAGTCGGTAGCAGAAAACCATACAGGCTCAGGCTAGGGCGTTTCATACGGGACAAGCCAAAACCATGCGTATGCAATAACAAAGGCGCAGTTTGGCCGATCTTTAAATGTGGCTGATAAACAGTAAACGCCAGTACCGTGCCATCAGGAGCGATGGTTTTTGCCTGATAATAACGCTGTTTTAATTCACTGGCCTTGACTTGAGTAGGGATAGGTTGAACAGCGGCATGCATACAACCTTGTAATGCCAGAACTAAGCCAAACCATAGCCATAAAAGGTAGGTACGCATCGATTTTTTTCATCCTTGAGCAAATCTTTGGGAGTTCACAATGTGAGTGGCTATAGTTTAACGTGGCTCATCAATGGATACCATCCACTGATAGATCATTTTGGCTGACCTATCAGTTTTAATCGTTACAACACACGGGCTTTGTTGCGATAGGCATATAGAGACAGGCCTAGGCATAAAAAAATTAAACCTATAATCAAGTGTGAGCTAAGAGATTCATGGTTAAAAAATACACCCCAAAATGTGGCCAATACAGGTGTAAGGATCGTGATCAGCATCACTGTGGTTGGATTCAACTTCTGGATGAGGTGAAAATAAAAAATCATTGCGAGTATGGAAGAAAAAAACGCACTATAAAGTATAGCCAGACTTGCCTCTAAGCCTGGCAGTTGTGTTGGCATCTCATTCATAAAAAAGGGCAACAGGCACACATAGCCCAACCATGATACTAGGGTTGAACCTGTGGTCTGAATGATGGGATGGATGTCAGCACCAACTTTCGCCACGGCAAACATTGAAATGACATAAAGAAATACGGCCAGCATCACATAGCCAACGCCCAGCATATCCATCTGAATATGATCAGCACCAATTCCCATCGTGAGTGCTAAACCGAATATGGCAAGACTCAGTCCATACCATTGACGTTTTAAAAAATGTTCACGTTTTAAAATAAACACCGCAATCAAGCCTGACCATAATGGGGCTGTGCCAAAAATAATCGAGATCATGCCAGATGAAATTCGGGTTGCGCCGATATAGCAAAAGGTCATTGAACCAAACAATCCCAATGCTCCTGCGGCATAACTCATCAGGGATTTTTTATTGATGATAAGTTTTAGTCGAAAATAAAACAGACAGATCAAGGCCAGAGGAATGGCAATACTGAATCGTAGAAACAAGCCCCACGCCCAATGAATTTCATGCACTGTCCAGACGGCTGCCAATGGGGTCAATGACCAGATCAGCACCACAGCAATGAATTGACCGACTGTAGCAAGGCGAGGGTTGGCAGGGACTACAGTCGGTTGTACCTGTGTGGTGTGTATAAAATTCTTTTGCTGAAATTGTGACATGAGAAATCTCCTATTATTGTTGCAATCGCAACGGTGTGTTTTTTAGATTTAAAAAAAAATAGGGCAATAAAAAAGGTCGCTACTGAGGCGACCTTGCTGTTCAAATGATGCTTTTAAATTGTCATCGGCTGAATATTTGCAAAGTCCCCCGCATTAAAATGCAGACACGTCGCCATGCCGCACTGGCGGGAATGCTGTGCAGAATCATAATCAGGCGTGTAGAGGAAACTTGCTTTGCCAACATGAGCATGATTTAAAAATAAACGATAGATTTTTATAACATAAGCTTGGGTTGAAAAATAGTTATAATCTCAAATCATGATAAAAATATCAGTGAATAAAATAAAGAATTTGTGATTGCTTAACATGAGAATCTTTCCATAATGATGTCATCCAGTTAGCCTGGTGGCAACCTACTGGACCAGCCGTAAGCATATTGCGACTTGGGTATTGTGGGTATTTGTGGATATTGTCTATGTGGGTATGTTTATCTACAAGGAACTGTTCCATAAAAAATCCAGTTTTAATCTATGGTCAAACTGGATATTCAGTGTGTTATGACTTATGTTTCCAATAAGGCCAATTTTCCTCAGGACTAAACTGATAATTGTCATCCAGCCAGTACGTCCGTTTGAGCGCAGATTTTTCTTTCAGTCCCATGATATGCATCAGGTTATTATCCAGTTCTGCCGTGTTCAGTGTCCTGGTTTTATCCACCCCAGTTGAGGGGATATGGTCATACCACATGATCATGGGAACCTGATAACCTGCCTTGGTATTTGGGCTGTGGCCTGCATAGTCAATTTCATGCCCAACTTCATTGCCATGATCCGATACCACCATGAATGACCTGAAGTCTGGCACATGATCGGCCTGCAACTCATCCAGAAATTTGGCCAACAACCAATCTTCATACAACAGCGCGTTGTCATAATCGTTGCGTAGCGAACGAATCCACGGGTCAATATCCCTGTTTTTAAGGTCATTTTCCACCGCATCATTACTGGTGCTGGTAAAGCGGTTAAAGGCTGCTGGATAACGTTCCTGATAGTTGGGATGGGCACCAATCAAATGCAGGATAATCAATTTTTTCGGTTCAGGATCAGCCAGTGCCTGCTGATAATCAGGGAACAGGTTTTCATCAAGAGAACTGCTGCTACGCCCTGAACGCCTGTTTTTATAAATGGCTTTATCTGTATAAGAACCAAAAAGGGAGGAGAGATAAACATCGTCCTGATTGCTGATCCAGTAAATTTTATAGCCTGCCGCTCGGGCATAGGCCAACACACTTTCAGGGGAATATTTATCATGTTCCGATGCGGGACTTTTCGTCAATAAAACCCGTAAGGCATTGATGGTGGAAGGAACAGGTGAAAAGGCGTTGCAAAAAACCTTAAGCTGATCCAGTCGTTTACTGAGTTCTGGTGTGGTATCTCTTGGATACCCACATACACCATAATTTAGGCTGGTGATACTTTCTGAAAGTACCAGCACATGGGTTTGTTTGCCCTTTGCCTGATCAGTTAAGACCAGATTTTGTTTTGCGCTGAGATCCCATTGCTGATGTACAGCTTTATGTTGCTTGATCCTGTTTTTAAAATTCTGGATTTTGGCATGATAGTCTTGCCAAAATACCACAGGATGAACTTTGCGCGAGGGCTTCATTAAATAACTGGTTACAGTTAACAGCATCAGAAAAATGATGCAAATCCGATAAATACGGCTATTCCAGAGCTGGCTAAAATGTACAGGTTTAACTAATTTAAAAACAGCATAGCTATAAATGCCAAGCAACACCACAAGACTGAACAGTACAGCAGCCAGCAAGGCGAGATGAAGCTGGAAAAACTCCAGAATTTCATGTTTGTTGGTGTTGGCAACTGCCTCGATAATAAAATAGGCTTCATTATCACTGTTGAATAAAAACCATGTACTTGAGCGTAGCAAGGCATCTATCCATGCAACCAGCCACCAGAGGATAGACAGGATATACCAGTAATTTTTATGACGCGTAATCGCAAGATACGTGAAAACAACACCAAGCAAGGATAGGAAGCCCAGTCGTAAACCATCGGTTAAATTTCCAGCAAAACTCAACAGGCCACCCGTGATTAATGCAGGCAGCACAATAAGCAGCAAAATCTTAAAATTTTTTAAGCTGGCTTTCATATGGTTCTAATGCAGTGGGAGAGAGTAACAAGCGTGCTAATATCGGTTTAAGTGGAGGATGTGTCAATTCAAAATTGGGAAGTGTTTGATTGCACAGCAAATTAAATTGATTAGCCCAGCTTAATTTCTAATGGGAATGAACATTAAAATTATTTCCCTTAAGTCTCCAAAATCCATTATTTCTCCGCAATTTCCTTTTTTTTGCAATGATATGTTAATAGAGATGGTGTTTGCTGGAAAGCTCGGTAACGATCATAGGCTGAAAGTCACCATATTTGTTTATGTTTTTGAAAAATTGACTGTTTCAACCATGGAATGAACAGCCGTGCTATCTAAGTTTTTTATTGAGCGACCCATTTTTGCAGGTGTACTTGCCATTATCGTCATGGCTTTAGGGATACTCGCGATTCTCAACTTAGCTGTGGAACGTTATCCTGATATTGCACCTCCCAAAATTACCGTCTCAACAAACTATAGTGGCGCAGATGCCAAAACTGTTGAGCAGAGCGTCACTCAGGTGTTGGAACAGCAAATCCAGGGGCTTGACCATTTACTGTATTTTAGTTCAACCAGTGATGCCTCAGGCCGTAGCCGTATTACCATCAGTTTTGAAAATGGCACCAATCCAGATACCGCACAGGTTCAGGTACAAAATAAAATCAGTGGTGTGATTCGACGTTTACCCGATGCCGTACAGCGTCAGGGCGTCAATGTCAGCAAGTCACTTGGCGATATTTTCATGGTGGTGGGGTTGTATGACAGTACAGGAAAATCAACCAACATCGCCTTATCCGATTATCTTTCAACCCATGTACTGGATAATTTAAATCGTATTGATGGGGTGGGTGAAACCGATGTGTTTGGTTCACAGTATGCCATGCGAATTTGGCTGGATCCCAATAAACTGATCCAGTACCACCTCATCCCCAATGACATTGTTGCAGCGATTAGCACCCAAAATACGCAGGTTGCCGCGGGTGCAATTGGTGATCTGCCTGTGGTGGATGGTCAATATCTCAATGCCAAAGTGACTTCAGGTTCCCGATTAAAAACCATTCAGGACTTTGAGCAAATCGTGGTTAAATCCAATGTCTCGGGCAGCTTTGTTTTACTCAAGGATATTGCGCGTATTGAGTTGGGTGCGGAAAACTACCAGTCTTTTAACACTATCAATGGCTATCCAGCGGCAGGTTTGGGAATTTCGCTTTCTTCGGGCGCCAATGCCATCCAGACCTCTAAACTGATTCACCAGACGCTGGATGAGTTATCTAGCAAACTACCTGCTGGCTATAAAATCGTTTATCCACGGGACAACACACCTTTTGTTCAGGAATCCATCAAGGAAGTGGTCAAGACACTGGTTGAGGCCATTGCTCTGGTGATTCTGGTGATGTTCCTGTTCCTGCAAAGCTGGCGTGCCACGCTGATTCCCAGTATTACTGTACCGATTGTGATTCTCGGTACTTTTGCTGTGCTGGAGCTGCTTGGGTTTAGTATCAATACCTTAACCTTATTTGCTTTGGTCCTTGCCATTGGCCTGTTGGTGGATGATGCCATTGTGGTGGTGGAAAACGTGGAAAGATTGATGCATGAGCAGCATCTCTCTCCCAAACAGGCTGCCACTGAGTCGATGCAGGAAATCAGCGGGGCACTGATCGGGATTACGTTGGTGCTGACTGCGGTCTTTATTCCAATGTCTTTCTTTGCAGGTTCAATCGGTGTGATCTATCGCCAGTTCTCCATTACCCTGGTTGCTGCCATGATATTGTCACTGCTGGTGGCATTGGTATTGACGCCTGCATTGTGTGCCTTGATTCTAAAACCAAACCATCAACCTAAAAAATGGGCTGTTCACTTCAATAACGGAATTGAACGCTTAAAAACCAAATACCTGAATTTAGTCCAGACCACATTGCGCTATAAAGCACCTGTTTTGGTGGTGTTTGTTGCATTGATTGCGGTATTTGCCTTGTTCTATAAAGGTTTGCAAAGCAGTTTCTTGCCGAAAGAGGATCAGGGAATCCTAAGTGTGCAATTTAGGCTGGTGGATAGCGCACCGTTGTCCAAAAGTCAGGAAGTGGGTGAGTTGATTCGACAATATTTTCTCCAGAATGAACAACACAACGTCAAGCTGGTACTGATTCGTTATGGACGCAATAACTCAGGTACAGGGCAAAACTTAGGACAGGGTTTTATTGCACTGAATCATTGGGATGAACGCACGGGACAGAAAAATTCTGCCGAAGCCATTCGTAAACGGGCGCTTAAATATTTTAGCCAATTTCCGAATGCCCAGATTAATGTGAGCTTACCTGCTTCGGTAAATGGTCTGGGTTCAACCGATGGACTTGATTTCTGGATTCAGGACCTGAATGGTCAGGGCGACCAATTCCTTGATCAAAGCTTTAAGCAACTACAGCTGCTCGGTCAGAAATTTTCCAGCTTTGAAAATCTGGACAAGCAGTCAACCGACAGTAAAGCCACCCTGAATGTGAAGATTGACCATAAACAGGCGTTGGCAAATGGCCTAAACCTGAATGATATCAATAGCACCTTGTCAACGGCATGGGGTGGAAACTATGTAAATGACTTTATTGATCGGGGGCGGATTAAGCAGGTGATTTTACAAGGAGATGCACCTTTTCGTTCCAAACCAGAAGATTTATATCAATGGTCAGTCCGCAACAGCCAAAACCAGATGGTACCATTCAGTTCATTCTCAAATACTGCCTGGGCAGGAAATCCAAGTATTGTGCAGCGTTATATGGGCTATAGCGCCTTGCAACTGCAGGCCAATGTGGGCAGTGGCCAATCGTCTGGACAGGCCATGAAAGATATTGAGCAGTTGGTGGGCCAGCAACAGGGACTGGGATTATTGTGGACAGGACTTTCCTATCAGGAAAAGCAGTCAACCAATCAGGCCATCTGGCTATATTTAATCTCCATTGCATTTATTTTCCTATGCTTGGCCGCCCTATATGAGAGCTTGCGTATCCCAATGGCGGTGATGACTGCAATTCCCTTGGGGATTGGAGGCAGTATTATCTTTGCGCATAGTTTTGGTTTGCCGAATGATGTGTATTTCCAGATAGCCTTGCTGACCACCATTGGCCTGTCCTGTAAAAATGCGATTCTGATTGTTGAGTTTGCGGCAATGGCACAGGCACAAGGGAAAAATGCCATTCAGGCCGCATTACAGGGTGCAGGCTTGCGTTTACGCCCGATTCTGATGACATCCTTTGCTTTTGGCGTGGGGGTGATTCCCTTGGTTTTTGCTTTTGGTGCGGGTGCGGTCAGCCGTCAGGAAATCGGGATCAGTGTTTTGGGTGGAGTGGTCTTTGGAACGGTCTTGGTGCTGATCTTTATTCCATTTATGTTTGTACTGGTTGCCAATATGTTTAAACCTAAACACAAACTGGAAACCATTGAATAAGACAGTCTTTAAAATTCAGGTCTATGAGTTAAGCTCATAGACCTGAATTATTAATTGCTTCAATGATTTTATCCATTGGAGCGTAAAACCTCGGGGTTTAGCCCGAGGATATAAGCGACTGGCGTAAGCCTTAATGCGGTGTTTGCTGTTGTTGAATATACTGCTTAATAATCCCAATAGGCGCACCTGCGCATGATGCAGCGAAGTAACTAGGCGACCACAAGGCATTACCCCATAATTTGCTTTTAATTTCAGGGTGTTTGGTTCGTAAAATTCGACTAGATGCACCTTTCAAGCTATTTACCAAACTAGAAATAGCGACTTTAGGCGGATAATTGACGAGCAAATGTACATGGTCATGTTCACCGTCAAACTCTACCAACTCAGCTTCAAAGTCCAAGCATACACGCTCAAATACTTCACGCATCGTTTCAAGCATTGCTTTAGTAAAAACATCACGCCGATATTTAGCCACAAAGACTAAATGAACGTGCATATTAAAAACACAGTGGCGACCTGTTCTAATCTCTTGACTATTACTCATAGACCAAATATATTTTAAGTATGAAAACACTTAAATTACGCATAAAAGACAAACATTGCAAGGTGCTAAATCAGATGGCATCTGAGGTGAATTTTGTCTGGAATTACGTGAATGATTTGTGTTTTAAACATCTACAACGAAAACAACAATTCTTTTCAGCATACGACATTGCCAAATACACAAAAGGCACATCGAAAGAATGTAACTTGCACAGTCAAACCATTCAAGCAATAACAGAAGAACTCATGACAAGCAGCAAGCAATTCAAAAAAGCAAAACTGAAATGGCGAGTCAGCAATAAAAAATCAGCTAGGCGTTCATTGGGCTGGATACCGTTCAAGAAAGTAGCAATCAAATATGCTGATGGATATGTTCAATACGGCAAGCATCAATTCAAACTATGGGACAGCTACGGACTAAGCAAATACAATGTTAAAACAGGCTCGTTTGTAGAGGATAGTCGTGGGCGTTGGTATGTCTGTCTTGTAGTTGATTCAATTAAAACAGAGAAAACCAGCGCTAAAACCTCAATTGGTATAGACTTGGGTTTAAAGGACTTAGCCACTTGTTCAGATGGAGTAAAGCTCAAAGCCCCTCAAATCTATCGGCAATATGAACAAAAACTTGGCATAGCTCAACGTGCGAGAAATAAAAAGCGCGTCAAAGCGATTCACGCCAAGATTAAAAATATACGTCAAAACATGTTGCATCAATTCAGCCATAAACTGGTGAATGAACATGCAGCAATCTTCGTTGGCAATGTGAATGCCAAAGCACTAGCACGGACTAAATTAGCTAAGTCTGTATTAGATGCAAGTTGGACAACACTAAGAACCATGCTCAAGTATAAATGCGAGAACGCAGGGGTATGGTATGAAGAAGTCAATGAAGCGTATACCACCCAAACTTGTTCGTGCTGTGGCTCACGCTGTAGTAGTCCGAAAGGTAGAGCAGGCTTAGGAGTAAGAGAATGGCAGTGTATGGAGTGCGGTACGCTCCATGATCGGGATGTAAATTCCGCACTGAATATTCTTGCGCTCGGACATGAGCGTCTAGCAGTAGGAATCCCCGTCCTTTAGGTCGGGGAGGGTGTCAATCTGAACTGTAATAATAATTGTACCGACAAAGCTTAAAAACTACTTTATTCTCAAGCATAAACAAGGTTTTTAGGTTGAGTGAATGACTGGTCCAACACAAAAAAAATTAACCCAGCAGCAGGCGATTGCGGCGGAACGTGATCTGGCAAAATTTGCCAATACCATGGATAGTCTGGTCAGAATTCCATTTACCAAGCAGGGCTTGGGAGCCGATGCTGCGCTCAGTACCATTCCCTTTGCGGGCGATGTTGCAGGTTTTGTCCTGACGCTCTACGCCTTTAAAAAGGCAAGGGAAGTGGGTGTTCCACAATATAAACTGAAAGGTGTGGTCAGACTGGCGATTATGGATATGCTGGTGGGTTTTGTACCGATTGTTGGTACCCTGTTTGATGTGTTTATTCGTCCGAGCCGCAAGACACTGGACATTGTGCATGAGCATATCCGTGAGGAATATCAAGTATACAATGACATCCATGTGGTGCATCCATTCCTGCATGAATCACTTGAGCAAAAGCAGAAAACCTCGGCATTTTGGCGTAATCCAATCGTCAGCTGGATTTGGTTAAGGATTCCTGATCTGCTGGGTATTGCGGTACTTATTCTATTGGTGATTGCCGTGTGGGCGGGCTTTAGCTATCTATGGCAACTGTATCAGTCTTTCAAGGCTGGTTAGATGAAGCAGGTAAAAACAAAGCCTCCATTTTGGAGGCTTTATCGTTTATCTGGTTTAGATTATTGAACATTTAATTGCTGTAATGCAGCAACACGTTGTTCAATGGTTGGGTGAGTCTGAAATAAAGCCGCCAAGCTAAAGCCTTGTTCCTTACCTTCCGTAATCGCAAAAGCTTTCATTTCTTTCGGCATCTGGTCTGGCATTTCAGATTCCGCCTGTAAACGAAGCAGGGCAGAGATCATCGCCTGTTTACCTGCCAAACGTGCACCAGCCTCATCTGCACGGTATTCACGTTGACGGGAGAACCACATCACAATGGCAGAGGCCAAAATACCGAATAGAATGTCAAGCACAATGGTAATGGCAAAATAGGCCAGGCCTGGGGCTTCACCATCTTCACGACCAAACACGTTACGGTCGATAAAGTCACCTGCAACACGTGCAAAGAACATCACGAAAGCGTTGACCACACCTTGAATCAAAGCTAGTGTCACCATGTCACCATTGGCAACGTGTCCGATTTCGTGGGCCAGCACAGCACGAAGTTCATCTTTGTTCATGCGCTCAAGTAGACCCGTGGAAACGGCAACCAGCGCATCGTTTTTATTCCAACCCGTAGCAAAGGCATTGGATTGGTACGATGGGAAAATACCAACTTCAGGCATTTTAATGCCTACACGTTGGGCTAATTGAGCAACTTCCTGCAATAACCATGCTTCCGCCTGATTACGAGGTGCATTTGGGTCGATTAATTCAGTCCCAGTGGTTTTTTTAGCCATCCACTTCGACATGAAAAGGGAAATAATAGAACCCACCATACCAAAGACAAAACAGATGACCATCAGGTTGCCTAGATTCAAGCCACCCGCGCCATGGTAACTACCGACACCGAAGAGTGACAGGATAATGCCAGCTACAACCAGTACCGCGAGGTTGGTTAGCAAGAACAAACCAATCCGCATCATTGAGAAAACCCTCTTATAAAGAAAAAGTGATCTGATTTATAAATTATAAATCATAATGCTAATATGCAGGGTGAACCCCAAAAATTCAAGAAAAAAATATGGATGGATACATTTAATCAATAAAAGGATGAACTGACGCTTAAACAGAGACTTAAAAGCAATTTTTTATAAAAAAACAGCTAAAATCATAAAATGAGAATAGATGAGTAAATTGCTAGTCACTCAAGCGGATTCGGGCAGATGCAGTGGCATTGCTGGTGGTATAGGTTCCCATTGGTGCATCGGTGAAAGTGCCATCCGACAAGGTGATAATTTGACGGCTGTACTGTTTGGCCATTGGTACGGATTCAGTACTGTTGTTGGTATTCGTGGAGTAATTGGCGGATTGCGCCAGCACTTGTCCGCTTGGAGTATTGCTGTTTGATTCAGAAAGCGGGGTGCCCAGACCTGATGCATAGAGATTTTGATAGCGACTGGTCACTCGTTTTACATAATCACGAGTTTCTCGGAAAGGTGGTACATCGCCATATTTATCTACATTGCCTTCACCCGCATTATAGGCGGCAATCGCAAGACGGGTGTCGCCGTTAAAACGTTTTAATAGCCAGCTTAGATATTTAACCCCACCAAAAATATTCTGCTGTGGATCGTAGGCATTACTGACATTAAAGCGACGGGCTGTTGCAGGCATGAGTTGCATCAGGCCCTGTGCCCCTACAGGTGAGCGTGCATTAATGTTAAAGCCAGATTCGGTATGCATGATGGCCTTAACCAAACCCTCTGAAACGCCATGATGCTGGGCGGCCTGCCGAATCAGTTGGTCAAATGCGTTTTTATTACGACTGTAACTTGGCAGAACAGAAGCTTCGCTCGCGCCCCAGTTACTATAACTGTGAATGTTACTATCAGGATAATAGGTGGCTTTCACCACTTTTAAATGATTATATTCTGCTTTCTTGCGGTTGGTCAGCAGGGTGGTGCCATTGGTATCTTTAAATTGATAAATGGTCTGCCCAGCATACGAGGTCGATACTGTGCTATGAAAAAAACCAATTGACCCCAAACAAAGAGCAAAAAAATAAGTTGTTTTGTCCATCGTTATAATATTCACAAAAGATGAGCTTAAGTTCTTCACAGTAGTTTAACAAAAAAAAGCATAAAAAGTACTTTGGCTACAATTTTTTTATTTTTCAGTGTCTGACAAAAATCAAGTCATTTTGTGCGAATGTTCAGCAAAAAAAATTAAAATATTTTTTTTAAAATCGAAGTATTGACTTATATAAACTATTGATTTTATTTTAATAAAAATATTGGTTAAAAAATGATCAATCTAATTGAACGCCTTGTTTTAAGATAAAAACAGTTTGTCAATAGCGTAGAAATCCACAATTTTATCCACAGGTTTTGTGGAAAACTGTGGAGAAGTTTGAAATATAAGCAATCCAGCCCATTTTTACTTATCTGGGCCAGAATTTTATCAGTATGAAGCCCAAATATGACGATTCAGGGAAATTGGAAAATTCTTTAGGTGCGGATTTTTTCGGAATCAGATAAAATCTTGCGGTATTTTTGTTTATGGGTAAATCACGTCTATGTACGCGCCAGTCGAGTCCAACCAAGGATTTAATTTCAAGCCTGAACTTCCGACCAGTTCGGCATATTATCGCCTGTTGAAAAAGCTGCGTCGTCAAGTTGGACATGCGATTCGTGATTACAACATGATCGAGGATGGCGACAAGGTCATGGTCTGTGTTTCGGGCGGTAAGGACAGCTACACCTTGCTGGATATCCTGTTGCAGTTCAAGCGTATTGCACCCATCAATTTTGATATTGTTGCGGTCAACCTGGACCAGAAACAACCTGGCTTCCCAGAAGACGTTTTGCCACGTTATATGGAAGAGAACAACATTCCCTACTATATCCTTGAAAAAGACACCTATACCATCACCAAGCGTTTAACGCCTGAGGGCAAGACCTATTGTGCCGTGTGTTCACGCCTGCGCCGTGGTTCGCTGTATGGCTTTGCGCAGGAGATTGGTGCGACCAAGGTCGCGTTGGGACACCATCGTGATGACATCATGGCCACGTTCTTCCTGAACCTGTTTCATGGTGGTAGTTTGAAAGCGATGCCACCGAAATTACTGTCTTCAGATAAAAAGAATATCCTGATTCGTCCTTTGGCCTATGTTGAGGAAAAAGACATTATCAAGTATGCAGAATTGCGTAAGTTTCCCATCATTCCGTGTAACCTGTGTGGTTCACAGGAAAACTTACAGCGAGCCATCATCAATGACATGCTGCGTGAGTGGGATAGACAATATCCGAAACGCCTGCACAGCATCTTTGGCGCATTACAGAACGTTTCTCCATCACAGTTGGCTGACCGTGAGCTATTCGACTTTGAAGCGTTGGATGGGCAACGTGAGTTTGACATGAAAGATCCTGAAGAAATGAAGAAGCGTCTTGATGTGGTGAACCTCAGCTTTGCTGCGGAATAATTCCTCCATCTATAAATAAGACAAATAATGCCGCCGCAATATATGATGAATATCTGTATTGCGGTTTTTATGTTTTTATTGGAAATGGATTTGCACTCAAACAATTCAAATTTTGACCAATAAGCGATACAGGTAGCAATAAGCATCTAAAAAATTCGGTTCGATGTACAAAAAAGCATAGCCTAAACTAAAAATTACATGCTATAACAGGGCACAAGCAAATTGCTTCATTTGATGTCGTCTGGATAGATGGCACAAGAAATTGAACAAATACATTTGAGGAAGAATCATGGCTGCATTTTTAACTGATGATTGGTTTGCAACTGTTGAAAAACTTACTGCGGAAGCGGGTGATTTAAACTTACCACCAGCACTTGCGAATTTAGCGATTAACTTGGTTGTTACAGATGCGGCTGGTAATACAGAGTTGGCTTTAGATGCGGGTAAAATCCAAAAGGGTTTATCTCCAAACGCTAAAACCACTTTGAACATGGATGCGGAAACTTTACGTAAAGTATTCCTTGAGTTTGACATGGCTGCTGCGATGCAGGCATTCATGACAGGTAAAATCAAGGTTCAAGGCGATATGTCCCAGCTTATGGCTTTACAGACGGCTAAACCAAGCCAAGAACAAAAAGACCTATTCAAGAAAGTACTTGAGCAAACTACTTAATTGTTTTCTGAACAAAAAAGCTTACCCAATGGTAAGCTTTTTTTTGCCTGTCTGGATTCAGACATCGATGCGGTTGCTGGTTTTGAGGTGTTCTAGATAGGTGCGGATACGGGTAACGTATTGAACCGCTTGCTTATATCGACCATTGCGTGCCTGATTGCGCTGTAAATAGTCATATAGGTTCACCCACTGATTTGGGTCCTTGCCTTGAGCCTTGATCTGTTTCTGAATCTGGTTCACTGCACCAGGTCCCATGTTGTATGCCACCAGTGCATACCAGTTACGGTCTGGGTAGGGTACATTGGCAAATTGATCCAGCATTAGATCATAATATTTCGCGCCACCCTGAATACTCTGTATTGGATCAGATCGGTTACTGACACCCATTGCCTGTGCTGTACTGTTGGTCAGCATCATTAAGCCGCGGACGCCCGTGGGAGACACCGAGCTAGGCTTTAGGTAAGACTCCTGATAGCCAATTGCCGCCAGTAGATGCCAATCCAGATTGTACTTTGCAGCACTCTGTTTAAAGCTCGCCTTATAAATAGGTAAACGTTGATTCAGGTCTTTATGAATAGTTGACCAGGATTCAGGTTTGACCACATTCCTATTATAGAAAGAGGCGAGTTGTTGAGTGGTGCCTGATTGCTTGCTCTGACAGACAAAACCACTGGCTGTCAGGGTAAGGGGGTCATCAGCCTGTTTAAACACCCAGTTAAGCTGGGGATTTAGCCCGTTCTTACTCAGGCTTGCCTGATCACCACAGCTTGCCGAGAAAGAAACCAGTTGTTTGCTCTCAATTGTGGCAAGCGGTGCTGTGGTCATGGCTAGGTTGGCCTTGCCTTGGTTAACCCATTTCAATGCAGTTGCATTGTCTGGAACCGTTTTAAAGTCAAGTTTTACGTTGAGGCTTTGTGCATAGTTGCGGGCTAAATCATAGCCGAAACCATGCAGAAACTGACCGTCTTTAAAAACAGTAGTTGGGTTTTCAACTGCAACCACTGTTAAAACATTGGTTGTGACAACCGTGTTGTATTGATGTGATTTTTCTGCATTCAAGCTATTGAATGGCATAATGACGATGCCTAAAGCAAGGGCCTGAAATGGTAACTTGGAAGATAAAGAGTTAAGGCCAGGCCTAGACCCAGAACTTGAATTACTGTGCATGTTGTCTCCGCTACAGGTAATTTATGCCCTAAAAATTGAGGCAAAACTTCACCACAACTTCTAAAAGTTGATAAATTAAATCGGGGTGGGCAAGTCATGAACGTCATTCAAAATGACATTGGGTTAATGGAAAAATGATGAAAATGTTTCACATCATTTACAAAGTGTATAAAAAGTAAACAAAAACCAACTTATGGGCGCATATTAAGCGTCAAAAAGGAGCTTGTCAAATTTTGATCAGTAAAAATATGATAAATACATCACAAACACATGATTTGAAAAAGAATAAAATTTATACACTTTAGTCGTGTTGAAATAAGGAATACAATGCAAAAACTTGTAAATGGATTGTTGTTGTAGCGTTTTTAAATATGAAATCGAACTTGATCACACGTACTGGACATGACTTGCTGGTTGCCGAATTAAAAAAACTGTGGCATGACGAACGTCCAGAAATTACCAAAAAGGTAAACTGGGCCGCAAGTTTGGGAGACCGTTCAGAAAATGCAGATTATTTATATAATAAACAATTACTTAGAAAGATAGACCGCCGTGTTCGCTATTTGGGTAAGCGTTTAGAGGAGTTGAAAATTGTTGACTTTGTGCCTGAGCAGGAGGGAAAAGTCTATTTTGGGGCCTGGGTTGAAATAGAGAATGATGATGGTGAACAGAAAATCTTGCGTATTGTGGGGGTGGATGAAATCTATGACCATCATCCTCAGCATATCTCAATTGAATCTCCGATAGCGCGGGCACTGTTGAGCAAACAGGTGGATGATGAGGTTGAGGTGCATACCCCATTAGGTAAAAAAATCTGGTATATCAACTCAATTCGATATGAAAAACCTGAAAATACTTAAAATAACAGGATTTTGGTTTTATTTTGAACATTTAGTGTGGGCTTTTAAATAAAATATTTGCCAAGTTGAGCTTTTATTTATATGATAGCCGCCATTGGAAGCGTGGCAGAGCGGTTTAATGCACCGGTCTTGAAAACCGACGAGGGTGTGAGTCCTCCGTGAGTTCGAATCTCACCGCTTCCGCCAAATATCTTAAAGGGAATCAAACACATAGTTTGATTCCCTTTTTATTTGGCACAATTTTGGCACTATTGGAAATTTTAGCAATCTCTTCTTTGTTCTTATCTGAATTAATCCACTTCGCATAACGCATCATTAGCATTACTAAACTATGACCCAACTGTGAAGCCACATAGACTGGATTAAGTCCATTCATTAAACATACAGTCGCATATGTATGACGAGTGTTATAGGCAGGGCGATAGCGTATGCCATTCGCTTTCAGTGAGGCTACAAACTTTTCGCTCAATGATTTTTGCGTAGTAAATTCTTCACCAGTTTCATCACAGATAAATACATGCTCATATTTGAGGTAGGTTAGTAATCTGAGTTGTTGGAATGCTTCGAAAGCAAAATCATTTAAATCTACAAATCTAGCTTTATTTGTTTTAGTGGTTTCCTGCTGAACGCCGTTCACTCGACCTTTATTGATGTGGATCTGCTTATTCAAAAAATCTACATCCTGCCATGTGAGTGCGATAATTTCAGACGGCCGGCAACCTGTCCAAAATGCCACCACAAAATACCAATACACAGTCGGATAGTCAAAAAGATATTTCTCTCTTAATCAGTTCAGTATTCTTTCTCGTTCAATCTCATTAAATGGATCAGGTTCAGCTTCCTGCGGTTTCTGATTCTTCAATCGATCACATGGATTCTTATCAATAATTTCATCATCATGGGCCAACTCGAATGCGACTCGTAATGGAATCAAAGCATCATTTCGAGTCTTTGCTGATGACTATTCACGTCCATTGACGGCTGTACCCAACATTTGACTGGTGATCGTATTAATCGGCATATCTTCGAATAATGGCATCCAGAGCCTTTCCAAAATTGATAGATATTTTTTCTTGGTGCCTTGCTTATGATCTGAAAGGTTATAAAGGTATTCTTGGGCATAGTGAGCAAATGTCGGAGCATTTGACGCTGGCAATGTTTTTTGCGCAGCGTCAGCTTTTTTGATGGGTTTGGCGGTGACAGCTTCGATATCCTCGATTTTTAATATCCCGTATTTAGCCTTGTTTACAAAATCTTCTCTAATCTTAGCCGCCTTAATGAAGTTGGCTGGGGTATCGATGAGGTCGAGGGTGAACCACTCGCGCTTGTCGTTCCATTTAAAGTTAATCTGTATTTTTCCCGATCTTGCTCTTATGCCTTTTGGAAGACCTGAGCTGCTTGTTCGACCCATGCGTTATAACCTTTCAAACTATATAGGTAATCCCCCCCAAAAAATAATTGAGTTTAAAAGTAGAAAATGGAATAACCTTGATTTAAGGAGATTTTCTATGAAAACATCTAAGTATTCAGACAGCCTAATCATGAGTATTTTGAAGCAAGTTGAAGCAGGAACACCCATACCGAACTTGTGCAGCGAACATGGTATGAGCTCTGCCTACAAATGGAAGTCCAAATATGGCGACATGGATCTTTCAATGATGACGCGGCTTAAAGAACTTGATGCTGAAAATGCCCGTTTAAAACGTTAGCCAGATCTATGACTTTTTAGTTCAAAGAGAGGCGTTTACCTCACTAAACCTTGATCGGAAAGTTATGGAATTTTTTCGGGAAGTACATGTAGGGCAAGAAGAAGATTTTACAATTCTTGTATCAAATAAAATCTCAGGAAACTTTGGTGAAGTTTCCTATATAAATTTATTGAAGGTCCCTAATTTCAACGATAAAGATAAATTTCTGAAATGGGCACATAAAGCTTTAAATTTATAAGTTGTAATAACTCAGTGTAGTTTGATAGGAATTGTTTCATTATTTAACAAATTCAATTACATAAGTAATAATGTGATTACATTATGAACAGTAATTCATCAGAAGGCGGTTAGATAAATACAAATCACAGTGATATGTTTGAATCATAAGTTATACATGGATGGAATTAAAGATGAAATTATTAACATTGGTGAGCATAGGTACGGTAGCAAGTTTCTGTTTATTGTCAAAGCGTCACACTACTGAAAATTTATTTCATTCAAACTTCGATAAAGTTGTTCGAAATGCTGTCTTACAGGGATTCATATAAATATAGATGCCTAAGATATATAGCTTTTAAGTACTTAAAGAAGGAATAAGATGATCAGATTATTAATGTGTATATTTGGCCTTCATGGTGCTAGAGAGATTGATTACACCAATGACCAAAAGAAATTTGTGTATGCCGCGAGTGCTTGAAGAAAATCAAGAGTCCTCATGATTAGGTATAATTTCTTTTTATGAAAAGACAGTCTAAAAAATCTGAGCATATAACCTCAAATTGGACAACCGAGCAAGATAGTTTCTTAATTGAAAATAGTTTTATGGTGATTGAGCAGCTTATCAATCATCTGCCTTTTACTGAAGATGAAATTATTAAGCGTAAAGATGTACTAGGTCTCACTAGAAGACATAGACAGATGCGTAAATTTTTAAGCAATCCATCTTAAGAGAGTTCTAAGCCTCTATTTTTTTTAAAACGGATCAGTGCTAATTATTTTACAGGGTAGTATTGCGTAACATATCTATTATTGATAGATAGAGCCTGATGTCATATCTATTATTATAGTATTTCACGTGATGGAACCGACATGATCAATAAGCAAAATCCAGAATCAAAACCTCAAAAAGAATCAAACGATGACAAGGGTGATCAGAAAACCTATCAGAATCCAGATCCCCAAAAAAAACCAAATCAAGAACCTGAGAATCCACTTAAAGAGCAAAAGTAGATCAAAAAGCCCTCGATGAGGGCTTTTTGAAATCATATGCTTACACTACTTTTAAGCTCAAATAAAGTCATGCTGGAATAGCTGCGACAACTTTTTCTCTATCCCACAAACGGTGATTTTGAATAGCTTGTTTGAATTGATCTTGGATCTCTTTAAAATTTTGAGTAGAGAATAGAGCTGCATCCTTAGTGAGCTGAAACTCATCTATTAAAGCGCATTTATCACCCAGGAAAACAATGGGCTTGAGATGTTTATATGTCTCTAATACATAATGTTTAGAAACTCCATCAGCCTTAAATACTTCTAAATTATTCCCATCAATCACGATTACGGCATCATAAGTCACTGAAGGCTCGCCATTTTGTCTTCCATCTACTGGTATTTCATTGCCATCACTAGATTTAACAGGGGCTGCGTTCGGTGCTAAAGTTTCCACAATAGCTTTTTCTGCTTCAGCCCATATTTTAATATCATCTATTGATGACGCATTTACACCGTTATGAACGAGCAAGGCAATTTTTCGCTGTTTAATATCAGATGCAGGAAAAGATGAGGTACTTAATCTTTTCGAAGATGCAATTACGGGTTGGTGCAGACTATCTTGCTGTTTAGGGGGAGTTTTAATACCTAACTCTTTCGCAACATATTCAGCTAAGTCCAAGTCAATATTAGCTAAGACAGCGTAAACTACACGTCTGCGGATATCTTCCGATTTAACCTTAGATAATTCAAAAGAATATGCATCCTTAATATGCTGTTGTTCATATTTTTCCAAACTATGGTAGTGCATTGTGGCTTGCGAGAAATGATCAGCGAAACTTTCTGGTCGAACTCTTAGTTTGCTGCCTTGTACTTCTTCAGGATGTGTCTTGAAGGCACCACTGTCATTAGGTGATTCTCTTGGCCAATTTTCATCAACAGAATTAGGTTCATAATTTGCCTTTCCTTTATAAACTTCGTGATTAGCATAACCACCTCGTCTATTCGTATGAAAAGGACAAACGGGTTTGTTAATTGGAATTTGATTAAAATTTACCGTACCTAGTCTGTGTAAGTGAGTATCCGTATAGCTAAATAGCCGTCCTTGTAAAAGGGGATCGTTACTAAAATCTATACCTGAGACAATATTTGCAGGACTAAAAGCAACTTGTTCTGTTTCTGCGAAAAAATCATCTGTATTTTTGTTTAAAATAAATTTACCTAGTGGAGTAACTGGTACAAGTTCTTCTGGGATTAATTTTGTGGCATCTAAGACATCAAAGTCCCATTGTTTTGCATCTTCTTCAGAGAAAATTTGTGCGCCTAATTCCCATTCTGGGTAATTGCCACGCTCAATAGCATCCCACAGATCACGTCTGTGAAAATCGGGATCTTTGCCATTAATTTTTAGAGCTTCATCCCAGACGACTTGAGCTACCCCTTGCTTTGGAGTCCAATGGAATTTCACTAAGAATGCTTCATTATTCTTATTAATCAATCTAAATGTATGGACACCAAAACCTTGTATAGAGCGTAGATTTCTTGGAATTGCTCTATCAGACATTATCCAAGTAGTCATATGTGATGCTTCGGTGTTTAAAGAAATAAAATCCCAGAAAGTATCATGGGCAGATTGACCAGTTGGAACTTCATTGGCATCTTCTGGTTTTACTGCATGAACAAAGTCCGGAAATTTAATAGCATCCTGAATGAAGAAGACAGGGATATTATTCCCCACCAAATCATAATTTCCTTCTTCAGTATAAAATTTTATAGAAAAACCTCGTACATCTCGAACGACATCAGCCGAACCTCGCCCACCTTGAACTGTAGAAATACGGACAAAGATAGGAGTTCGATTATTTGTGTCCGTTAGGAACTTGGCTTTAGTCCATTTTTCATTACCTGTATAAGCTTGAAAGTAACCATGAGCACCGACCCCTCGAGCATGTACAACACGTTCTGGAATACGCTCACGATCAAAATGAATAAGTTTATCCCTTAGAAGAAAATCCTCGAGAAGAGTAGGGCCTTTCTCATTAATTTTTAGACTATTTTGATTATCAGCTACGGGAACACCTAAAGAAGAGGTAAGGGTTTTACCTATAGGATCCACGTATGCTTCCTCAGAAAGTTGGTCGATTTTTGGTGTATTTGGTTCTTTCATATCACATTCTCTTATACATTTGCTTTATAACGTTTTATGAAAATAAGTATTTATTTTCACTTAAGTTAATGGCTTGTTTGTTGACGGATATTGTGTGCTTATACAATTTAATTATAGTCAAATCATTATAAAACTAATACAACTCAGTCGATGAGTTATTTCGATTTTTTTTCGAATCCTGTATGAATAATAAAGTAGTTTGACTATAGGTTATCTACAATCGAATATGAGTTACTTGCAAGAAAACTCTTTTTTGGATCAAAGATACCCATATAAACTTTAAGTATTTATGCTTTGAGTAAGGTAAAGAAATGTGTATTTTTTGTTCGCTTAAACTATTCATTTTAAATAATATTGAATTAATCTAAGTCAAAACAAAAGCTTATTAATTTTGATATTCCTCGCAATACAAACAGGATTTAGCCCATTTTGTATTTTGACAGCGAGGGCATTCTTCTTTTAAATGATTTAAAAGTTGGGTTTGGCCACACAACATACAAGAATAAAAGTGATTGACATTATGATGATCTGCGATTTGGTATTCATCGGGAAACAAAGGAAGACCCCATTTTATATTTTCTTTAGAATATGGGATCACGCTTAGGCAGCCATCAGTCTCAAGCAGTGCCATTTTAACTTGTCCAAGGTGCTCTATTTTCTTTTGGCGCATTTCAGCAAAGAACTCATCATATGAATACTTTTCTCGGTTAATATCCTCAACAATCAGTAAACCATTTTTGACGATGTATATTGGTCGACCTTCCAATACGGTCTCAATAGCATCGGATTTCATCATTAAATAAGTTGTTAAGCGATATAAAGCCATAATTACTGCAAAAACGATGACAGCATGAATGATCGGAACTTCTTCATAGAACATAGCATCGCCAGCAGCAGATCCTAAACTAAGAATAATTGCGATTTCAAAGATGGAAAGTTGCCTAACACCACGTTTACCAGAAAATCTTAAAACTAAGATAATCAGGAAGTACATCAAGACACTACGAAGTACAATTTCTGCTGCAAAAGTAAATGTAGTATCAGCTAATAGTATTTTTATAAAGTCCATTTTACACCTATTTAATTTTCTTTTTAGTAAAACTTCAAAGTATTTTCAGTAAGATTACCTTTCCTCTATTAATTGACACTTAATATTTACAAGTCTAGATAATATTCCCTCTACACAGCTTTTATGCCGCTCAAACAATGGATCTTCTGTATTTTTCCAGTTATTAAGAATTTCTTGACCAACTTTGAGTTCTTTTTCTAGTTCACTAATTCTCTGTTGAAGTGCCATTTTTTTGTTCCATTGAAGTAATAACTCAGCTTCCACTTCTGCTCGTGTGACCTCTCCACTAACGATTCTCTCAAAGTCTTCCTCAGATCGCTTTTCTGCAGCCTCTATGACATTTTGAGGGTAAGAGTGACCCATGATACTTTTTGCTAACATATGGGCTGTACGGAGCTCTACAGCTTCTTCATCTGTATATACACGCTCTACATTCATTTAGATTCTCCAAACCTCTTCGGAATATCCTACCTCTACTACAGAAAACATGGAATACTTGATCACTCTGATTTTATTGATACTTTACTCAACCATGCAGAAATGATTTCTGATCCTAGACAGTATCGTGGACAACCAGCCCCTCTAAACTTTTAATATATTTCTGTTCAAAGGCTGCTGAAAAAACTTTAATTTTCGGTACACTAGTCATGTTTTATTCATTTCATCGGACTCCTATAACAATGACCCACGTACAACTGCAACAATTACAAAAACAACTTTGGAATATTGCCAATACTTTGCGCGGCACTATGGGCGCCGATGAATTCCGTGATTACATTCTGGGTTTTATTTTCTTTAAATATTTATCAGAAAAATCGGTCAACTTTGCCAATGAATTGCTCGATGGTGAAGACCTCAGCTTTTTAGAATTAGATGAAAATAATGCTGAGCATGTGCCCTACATCGAAGAAATTAAAAAGAATGCCATTGCCGAAGTCGGTTATGCGCTCACACCAAAACAGCTATTCCATACCTTAGCCGAGCGTGGTCGTCAGGGCGAATTCATTTTGGATGATTTAACTGCAACCTTAAAATCAATTGAACAAAGCACGTTAGGCACCGACTCTGCCGATGACTTTGCCAACCTGTTTGAAGATTTGGATTTAAACTCGACCAAGCTCGGCAATAATGCCAGTGATCGTAATGCACTGGTGGCGAAAGTCCTCAGTCATTTAGATGATATTGATTTTGATATTAGTAATACCGAAGCCGATGTACTGGGGGATGCCTACGAATACCTGATTGGTGAGTTTGCCTCAGGTGCGGGCAAGAAAGCTGGTGAGTTCTATACCCCGCAAACCGTATCGACTTTACTGGCCAAGATTGTCACCCAAGGCAAGGAGCGTTTACGTTCAGTCTATGACCCGACTTGCGGTTCAGGTTCTTTGTTGCTGCGGGTAAAACGTGAAGTCAAAGATGTGGATATGATTTATGGTCAGGAGATGAACCGTACCACTTACAACTTGGCGCGCATGAACATGATTCTGCATGATGTGCATTTTGCCAAGTTCGACATCAAACAGGAAAACACTTTAACCCGTCCGCAGCATCTGGATAAAAAGTTTGATGCGGTGGTGGCCAATCCGCCATTTTCAGCCAACTGGTCAGCCGATCCATTATTTTTACAGGATGAACGCTTTGCTGCTTATGGCAAACTGGCGCCAAGTTCCAAAGCCGATATGGCTTTTGTGCAGCACATGCTGTATCAACTGGATGACAACGGCACTATGGCGGTGGTGTTACCTCATGGCGTGTTGTTCCGGGGTTCCAGTGAGGGCGTGATTCGTCAGTACCTGATTGAACAGATGAACGTGGTGGATACCATTATTGGTTTACCTGCCAATATATTCTATGGCACGTCTATTCCAACCTGTATTTTGGTGTTGAAGAAAAACCGTGAGAATAGCGGCAATATTCTGTTTATTGATGCCAGCAATGATTTTGAAAAGCAGAAGAATCAAAACAAGTTATTGCCTGAGCATTTGGATAAGATTGTTGCGGCATTTGAAAAGCGTGAAAATATTGAAAAATATGCGCATGTCGCGACCTTGCAAGAAGTCAAAGATAACGATTACAACCTGAATATTCCGCGTTATGTGGATACCTTTGAAGCGGAAGCCGAGATTGATTTAGATGTGATTGCAAAACAGCTTCAAGCTTTGGAACACGACAGCCAAAAAACCGATGCCATCATTGCAGATTTCTGCAAAGAGCTAGGCATTGCTTCGCCTTTTGTGGAGGTGAAGTAATGGCTACGCCAAAGTTAAGATTTAAAGAGTTTGATGGGGATTGGAACAAAAATACTATTGGTAATTTTGTATTAAATTACAAAGGTGGTGCATCTCTAACACCAGCAGATTTTGTAGAATATTCAGATTGCGAAGTTATTCCTAAAAAAGCTATATCTTCTGGTGGATTACTTCAATTGGATAAAGTTGTTCCAACTTTTTGCACTCTTGAATTTTTTAATTCAAATCAAAATTATATTGTAGATAGTGAATATTTAATTACAACTCTACGAGATCTTGTGCCTAGTGGTCCAAGTATTGGTTATATCGTTAAATATGAAAGTAATAAGAAATATATTTTAGCTCAAGGTGTTTATGGATTCAGAATAAAAAATGATCTTAATAGAGATTTTTTAATCCAGTTCTCAAATACTTCTAAATTTAGACTACATATGCAATCTATCATGGTTGGCAGTACCCAAGTGCATATTAGAAATCAAGATTACTTTTCTACTGAGCTTTATACTCCGTCGTTACTTGAGCAAACCAAAATCGCTACTTTTCTTTCCGCAGTCGATGAAAAGATTAGCCAACTCACGCAAAAACACGAACTACTAAGCCAATATAAACAGGGCATGATGCAAAAGCTGTTTAGTCAGCAGATTCGTTTTAAAGCGGATGATGGCAGTGAGTTTGGGGAGTGGGAGGAGAAGATACTAAAAGACTTATTTCCTAAAATTAGAAATGGATTTGTTGGTGTTGCTACTCCTTATTATGTGAATTATGGGGTTAAGTATTTACAAGGTAAAAACATTAAGAATGGTAAAATTGATGCCACAGGATTGATATTTATCAATCAGGAATTTCATCAGAAAAAGACAAACTCCATTCTAAAGACAAATGATATTTTGATGGTACAAAGTGGACATGTAGGTGAATGTGCTGTTGTTACAGAAGATTATGACAATGCTAACTGCCATGCTCTTTTAGTTCTATCTCCAAAGTCTTCAAAGTTAATAAACTCTAAATTTGTTGTTTATTATTTTTATTCAGAGATCGGAAAGAAAAAAATTGCCTTAATAAAAACAGGTAATACGATTGAGCATATTTTAGCGTCAGATATTAAAGAGGTAGCTTTATTATTTCCTTGCCTAGAAGAACAAACCAAAATCGCCAACTTCCTCTCTGCGATTGATCAAAAAAATGAAGTGGTGGCACAGAAAATTGAACAAGCCAAACAGTGGAAAAAAGGCTTGTTACAGCAGATGTTTGTGTGATGAAACCCCACCTAACCTCCCCTTATTAGGGGAGGAACTCCCTCCCTTTTTAAGGGAGGGCTGGGGAGGGTAAAAAACCTAATAAGGGGAGATTTAGAGGGGTTCTAAAACCCTGACAAGTGGAATTGAGGGGTTAAATTGGAAATCCGAGAAAAACCATGACACAAAAAATATTTAACAAAATAGAATATAAGCAACGCCGTCAAACATTACGCAATAACATGACCGAACCTGAAAAACGGTTATGGGGGATTTTAAGAAACCATCAGCTTGGTGTGAAATTCCGTAGGCAACATGGTATTGGGCATTATATTGTTGATTTTTATTGTCCAGAATTAAAATTGATTATCGAGGTCGATGGTGAAAGCCATTTTTCCGAAGATGCCCAAGCTTATGATAAAATTAGAGATAAATTTATGCTAGAGTTGGGTTTAACGACCATTCGATTTAGCAACCATGAAATTATGACGAATATTGATGGTATATGTCAATTAATACAGCAGGTTGTAAAAACCCCCTCTAACTCCCCCTAAAATAGGGGGAGAACAGCACGAATCCCATGACTTATAAGATTCGTGGTAAGTCTCCCCTTAATAAGGGGAGATTTAGAGGGGTTTAGATTTAGCAGGTTAAAATTAGGGCGATTAATCATGGATAAATTGAGTTTTAAATGACAGTACAAAGCGAATATCAACTTGAAAATAAACTGATTGGCCAGCTCAAGCAATTGGGATATGCTGCGGTGACCATCAAGGATGAACGCCAACTACTGTCTAATCTCAAAACACAAATTGAACGTGCCAACGGACTTGCACCACTGTCAGAAACTGAATGGAAGCAGGTGATTAGCTTTCTAAATACAGGCACGGTATTCGAAAGAGCTAAAAATCTACGTGACCAGTTTCCTGTCAAATTTGATGATGGTTCAAGCAAGCACATCTTCTTTTTATCAGATGAGCCAAGCAAAAATATCTATCAGGTCACCAACCAGATCACCATCGACCACCGCGACTATAATGGCAGAACCAGCCGTTTTGATGTGACCTTACTGGTCAATGGTTTGCCTTTGGTACAGATCGAGCTGAAAAAACGCGGCATGGAAATTGCCGAAGCTTTCAATCAGACCCAACGCTATATTCGTGAAGCATACTGGGCAGGGCAAGGGCTATTTGGTTTTATTCAGCTTTTTGTCATTAGTAATGGCGCCAATACCCGTTACTACTCCAACGGTACAACAGGCATCGAATTTGCCTTTCCATGGGCAGATGTTGCCAACAAACATATCAATGAAATTGTTGATTTTGCTGATGCCTTTTTAAATCATCAGCATCTTACAGACATGCTGACCCAATACATGGTAATGCTGGAAACCACCAAAAGCCTGATGGTACTGCGTCCCTATCAGATTTATGCAGTACAGAAAATTGTGGAGCATGTGCAAAACTCCGATCAGAACGGCTATATCTGGCACACTACAGGTTCAGGAAAAACCCTGACTTCATTTAAAGCCAGTCAGATCATCATGCAAATGCCCGATGTTGAAAAGGTATTATTTGTGGTGGATCGTAATGATCTCGACACACAAACCTCACGTGAGTTTAATGCTTTTAAAGCTGAGAGTGTGGATAGCACAGACAGCACGCATACTTTGGTCAAGCAACTCGATCAACGCCACGACAAGCTGATCGTCACAACCATTCAAAAGTTAAATCGTGCGATTAGCACAGACCGCTATTTAGAATCGATTGATTATCTTAAAAATAAAAAAGTGGTGTTTATCTTTGATGAGTGTCACCGTAGCCAATTTGGTGAGACTCATCAGAACATTAAAAAGTTCTTTAGTAATGCACAGATGTTTGGATTCACGGGAACACCGATCTTTGAGGAAAATAGTCAATCTAAAGCAGGTTTGAAACTCACCACAGATTATTTATTCAATCAATGTTTGCATCAATATGTCATTGTGGATGCGATTCGAGACCGCAATGTATTGCAGTTCCAGATTGATTACCGTGGCAAATATACTGCTAAAGGTATGGCAAGCAATGACCAGATTGATGAAGCGAGCTCGGCTGGGGTTTTTGACCCCCTAAATTCCCTTTATCAGGGGGACTTGCCAACACTTAATTCCCTCCCTGCAAAGGAAGGAGAGGCTTTACCCCTTCCCCTTTTAAAGGGGAAGGTCGGGATGGGGTTAATAGAAAATCATGAGCAATTTGACGAAGATGTCGAGGGGATTGATACCCAAGAGCTATATGACAATCCGCAGCGATTAGAAATGATTGCCCGTTATATCGTTGATACGCACGATACCAAAACCAAAAACCGTGAATTTACCGCAATGTTTTGTGTCAGTTCAGTGGATACCTTAACGCAGTATTATGAGTTATTTGAAAAGGTGCAGGCTGAGAAGCAACAACAAGACGAAGCGGAGGGGCGATTATTTAAACCTCTCACCATTGCGACTATTTTCTCCTACGGTGCGAATGAAGCTGTTGAGAACAACGACCAAAATGGATTGATTCAAGAAGAATCAACTGATGCTCCGAACCAAATCAATCAGTCTAGTCGTGACAAATTGGATCGCTACATTGCCAACTATAATGCCCAGTTCGGCACGAATTATAACTCTGGTGATGGATTCTATGCCTATTACCGTGATATTGCAGATCGGGTAAAGAAAAAGCAGATTGATATTTTACTGGTCGTAAATATGTTCCTCACGGGCTTTGACTCAAAGCCGTTAAATACCTTGTATGTCGATAAGAATCTTAAATATCATGGTCTAATTCAGGCTTTTTCACGGACTAACCGTGTCTACAATGATAAAAAACCATTTGGGAATATCATTAGCTTCCGTAACCTAAAACGTGCTACAGATGAAGCACTCGCATTATTTTCAAATAAAGAAGCACGGAAGACTGTACTTGTCCCAAGTTTTGATGAAATCAAACAAGATTATGAGCAAGCGGTTGAAAAGCTACTCAGTATTACGCCTGATTATCAAACAGTAGATGATTTAGTCACAGAAGATCAACAACTAGAGTTCATCAAGGCATTCCGTGAAGTGATGCGCTACAACGCCCAGCTACAAACTTTTATTGAGTATGATCAAGACGACACTAAGCTTGATAAACAGCACTTTGCGAATTTTGCATCCAAATATGCTGATCTCTGTCGTGCCGTTAGAAAGACCAGCAAGAAAGAAAAAGTATCGGTACTGGATGATGTCGATTTCCAATTGGATTTACTGCACAGTGACCGCATTAATGTGGGGTATATCCTGACACTGCTACAGATGGCAGTGAATGCTGAAACAGATGAGCAGCGTAAGAAATACGAAGCTCAAGTCCATGATCTGATTGGTAGTGATATTAGCTTGCATGATAAGCAAGATTTGATTCAAAAGTTCATCGAAGAAAATATACCTAAGATGATCAACGGGCAAAGCGTCCAAGTGGCTTTTGCTCAGTTCTGGGATGCGGAAAAAGAGCAAGCCTATCAGCATTTTTGTAAAGAAGAAAACCTGAAACCAGAAGCAATGAAACAGGTTTTAGATAATTATGAGTTTAATAAACGTCTTCCACGCAAAGAGGAGATGAAAGAACTGCCAAACTATAAAGTCAAGTTATTTGAACGGGATAACGTGTTGACCAATTTATTGGTGAAAACACGACAGTTGATTGAGAAGTTTTATGTGGGGTTGTAGTGTAAGCGTCCGCTGAACCCCATGCTATTTTTTAATTTTGGTCGGATTTCCAGCGGTGTGGTAGCAATTCTTCTATTTGGGTCACTTTATGCGTCGGCAACCTTTTCAGCTCATCACTGAGATAGGCATACGGATCCAGCCCATTCAGCTTTGCGGACTGGATTAAAGTCATGATATTGGACGCTCGTTGACCACTACGCAGCGAACCTGCAAATAGCCAGTTCTTGCGCCCCAACGCCCAGGGACGCATCTGATTCTCTATCCAATTGTTACAAAGCGGCGCTGTTCTGCTATACCGTCAGTCTTTTTCCTGATCCACCTCTCTTATAATTGCTTAAGTTGTGTATGCATGTTTAAACACCCATATAGAGGATTAAACCACAAAAGGCCGAAGCAAAAATCACATACACCACATTGAGCTGAAATTTGAATAGTGCAATACATGCAGCCAAAGTAATAAATGCCGCTTCATAATTAAAAGGGTGATGAAAGCCGTTTGGCCAGAGCACATGATAACTAAAGAACAAGGCAAGATTGAGAATGACACCGACCACAGCAGCAGTAATCGCCGTGAGTGGCGCAGTAAATTTAAGTTCATTATGCGTGGATTCAATCATCGGAGCACCTGCGAGTATGAACACAAAGGAAAACAGGAATGTAAACCATGTGACAATAACTGCTCCAATTGTCCCAGCTAAAAATAAATGATCAGCACCCAATAATGCATGGTTATATGCGCCTAGAAAGCCAACAAAAGCCACCACCATGATTAGTGGGCCTGGGGTACTTTCACCCAGTGCCAGTCCATCAATCATCTGGGTTGGATCCAGCCATGCATAATGATTGACCGCACCTTGATAGACATAGGGTAAAACCGCATACGCACCGCCAAAAGTCAGCAAGGCAGCTTTGGTAAAGAACCATGCCATTTGGGTATAGGCATGTTGCCATCCCAGTCCCAGAGTCAAAACCAGCATTGGAACAAACCAGAGTAATGCTGCAATGCTCAGGATTTTGGTGAGTCTGGCCCAATGGAAAACTGCATGGGCAGGCGTCGGTGTATCATCATCTATCAGGGCTGCCCCATAACTTTTATGATCATTTTGATGGGAAGCCTGAGCGTTAAATAAATCTGGTTTTTGCTTACTCAGCACATAGCCAGCAATCGCAGCCGCTAAAATGATTAAGGGAAAAGGGGTGTTGAACACAAAGATGGCAATAAACGCAGCCACAGCAATCAACCAAAGATAAGCATTTTTTAGTGAGCGGCTGCCAATGCGGTAAGTTGCATGGAATACAATTGCGGTTACGGCAGGTTTAATCCCGTAAAACAGGCCTGCAATAATCGGTACATCACCAAACTGAACATAAATCCATGATAGGGCAATCAGGATAAATAATGATGGCAGAACAAACAAAATGCCAGCAACTAAGCCACCTGCGGTTCGGTGCATGAGCCAGCCAATATAAATGGCAAGTTGTTGTGCTTCTGGGCCAGGGAGTAACATGCAATAGTTGAGTGCGTGCAAAAATCTTTTTTCAGAAATCCAGCGTTTATTTTCCACAAGTTCCTGATGCATTACCGCTATTTGGCCAGCAGGCCCGCCAAAGCTGATAAACCCCAATTTAAGCCAGAAGCGAAAAGCATCCCAGAAGGAGACAGATTGAATCGGAGGTAGGGTATCTGATGGTTGCATGGAAATTTCCAAAGAATTTGTTTTTATGGCGAATGATGAATAGCTGGACTGATTTAACCTCGATATTTTAAGGAGTGAATCATTCAAAATGATGAAATGGCAGAGTTGTTAAAGATATTTTCATCACTTTGAATGTTTTTATTAAACCATAAGTTTTTTCAAAAATGCCCACGGAAATATGCCTTTATCATGTCCATCATCAAAGCAGATTTGAATGCCGTAGCCTTGTGAGTAAATCGCTGAAATGGCAACATTTTCAGGATACTGAATCTCTTTCTGTCGTAAACGACTGGCACGGCAAAATCCGCAGGGGCAATTGGCTCTCAATTGCTCATGGCTAAAATTCTTATGCTGACCATCTGCCCAACTCAGCAATAAAAGTTGTTGTTCAACATTGACCTTGATTTCAGTTGGTTCAAGCTGCATTAAGTTTCTCCTGAATCAAGGCCAGTCCAATACGAATCGATTTACGTACTTCTGGATCGGGGTCTTCGGCGTGTTGTAATAAAATATTCTGAGCCTGTTCGCCGCCAATTTCACCTAATGCAATTGCCACTTCCTTACGCAAGTTGCTGATGTCATGCTGGAAATTTTCCTGTAATTTTGTAATCGCAGATTTGGCTTTCAGTAAGCCCAGACTACGCGTCACTGCAATTCGCACTTGCCAATAGCTGTCATCCAGTTGTTGCAACAGGATATTTTCCAGTTCGACCGCTTTCAGCTTGCCAATGGTCTTGGCCAAAGCAATTTGCTGCTCGTAGAGCAAATGGTCATTACTGGAGACAGGAACTTGCTTTACCCGACTTTTGGCCTCGTAATTCAAGGCCAGCTTAACCTGTGAGAACAGCTCATTCAGCACACGATCAAGCGTATAGGCAATGTAATAGTCCTCCGTTTCCTGACGCAGGTCACTTGGTCCTAGTCGCATTGGAAATAAAATGCCACACAAGTCATCCAGTATGGATTTAAGAGATTCCCTGGAAGGCAGTTCACGTCCGCCAAACTCCTTGATGCGATGTTGACGTTCACGCCATTCATGACGTGCTTGTTGTAAGCCCTCAACAACAGGCTGGATTTTCCATTTGCTCACGCTGATTCCTTGCAAAACCAAGTATTAAATTAATCTGAAAATCGCTGGGTGAAAAAACAGCATCAATCTTGTAACCACGGTAACTGGTGGGTACGCCAGCCATTGCTTTGGTTGCGTTGCTGCAATTCATTCAGGTCACCCTCAAAACCCTCAAGCACATTGTAGACCTGGGCAAAACCCACGCTAAATGCAGCAGTTGCGGCCAGAGCCGAACGTTTGCCACTTCGGCAGAGCAACAGAATGGTTTTATCCTTGCCGACCTTGCTTTCAAGTTCTTTCAGGAAGCGCGGATTGCGGTTGAATGAGGTGCCAGTTGCCCATGCAACATGGATACTTTCAGGTACATAACCGACAAATTTGCGTTCCTCACTGGTACGCACATCAACTAAAACAGCATGACCCTGTTCAACCAGACACCATGCTTCGACAGGCGGCACACTGCCCGTAAAATCGAGTTCATTTTCTTCCGCGTAGTGTTGTGCGCGCTGTAAAATGTCTTGTGGGTTTGCAGATAAACCGTGAGTTGTAGTAATGGATTCTACGGCTTGGGTAGAATCAAATTGAGCATTCATTTTTATAACCTTTCATACATCAGCGGGATGATGTTTTTATCTTATGACTGTTTTTATATTCAGGAAAATAAGCAAAATTTATTTATATATCTATTTTTTATAAATAATCGAATTTTATTAAATGAGTGTGGATATGGATTTTAAAACTAAAAATCTTATTTTAAGTGGATTGTATGATTAGAGATTTATTTATCACAATTAAATATTTTAAATTTACATCAAACCCACACCTATATAAGTTAACCTTAAATCGAATTCAGGGTTAATGTATATAGGGTGGATCAAGTAAAACCTGAACCGTATCGGGTTTGTCGGAGACTTTTTTATTTAAGTTAGGCCAACTGACCTAACGGATTAATCTTATCATAGTAGATTTCTTCAAACTCAAAAGGCAATACATAACCCAGTGCACTGTGTACACGCTTTTTATTGAACCAATCTACCCAATTTAATGTCGCAAGTTGTACATCTGCTAAACCTTGCCAATCTGCTTTTAAATATTCAATCACCTCTGTTTTGTATAAGCCATTCACCGTTTCAGCCAAAGCATTATCGTATGAATCACCTGTCGTACCGACTGATGCTCGTAAATTTGCTGCTTCTAAACGATTGGTATAGCGAATAGAAAGATATTGAACACCTCTATCGGAATGATGAATCACATTCTTAGGCATGCCTCGATCGTGCAATGCTTGCTCAAGTGCATCGAGCACCATATCTGTATTCATGCGTGTCGATACTTTCCATCCAACAATTGCTCGTGAAAACACATCAATAATAAAGGCGGTATAGACCCAGCATTTGTGTGGGCGGTCGAGCTCCGCCTGGATGAAAAAAGCGGCTGCTTTACGTAGAATTTCATTGGCACGCTTTAATTCTTTAATTTCACGTTCCATTTGCTTCATTTTTTCTTGGTCAGATATCTGTTGTACTTTAATGGGATTTTGCTGATCTAAATGCTTTTGATACCAAACATGTAGAGTTTCAGGAGTACAGCCAATTTTAGGCGCAATTGCAGAAACTGCTGCCCAGTTCGATGGATAATCTTTTTTAGATTCAATCAATAATTGAACAGCTCTTTCTCTGATTTCAGGGGTATATTTTAATTTTGTCATCGGGACCCTACGCTTCGCTACGTCTTGCGAAGCAATGCTTCTCATCTCAGAATATTGACTCTCCGACAAACCTGGTACTCACATTTGGGTAAAACGAACGACACCATTTGTTTGCTGGATTTGCCCTATATCCAGACCTGAATCTTTAAACCATGTTAGATAATCCCAATGCTGTTGTTCCGCATAGTGGATCAGGCTGGCCAGAATGGTCGGTGGTGTAAATTGTTGCGCACCAGTTTTATGAATGATTCGTTTAGGCATAAGTCCGTTTTGCCCTCCAAAATAAACTCTTTTTAACCCTTTTGGATATCGTATAATTTTGTTTAACTTTCAACATGCTTTATAACAGACAGCTAGAAAAAGAACTTAAAAGGAAAATACCAATGTATCAGGTTGGTTGGGATAAACAGGAAATTAAAATTACACCAAAAGGCTATGCCATGTTTGGCTATGGACAATGGTCACATCGTGCCTATGAAAAACGTACGGCGTTATATGCACGTAGCTTTAGTATTATTGATCAGCAACAGCATCGGCTCATTATCTGCTGTCTGGATTTGGGTTGTATTACCCATGCCATGCGCAGTCAATCTATGCAGCGATTACAGCAAATATTGGGTTCCCAGTTTGATGAAAATCAATTGGTGTTGATGGCAACCCATACCCATTCTGGGCCAGGGGGCTGTGCCCATGAAGCCTTATATAACATGCCAACCCCAGGTTTTGTGCCCGAACATTTAAATGCAATTGTGGATGCCATTGTACTGAGTATCCAAACTTGCATTAATACTGAACAAGACACTGAGATTTGTCTTAGCACCCAGCATTTTGCCGCAGATACACCTGTGGCATGGAATCGCTCGATTAAGGCTTATAACCGTAATCCAGAGGTGAAGCCATATTCAGAGCGTGAAACACATTTGGCTTTAAACCGTGAAATGCAACTGATCGGTTTTTATCGGGAACAAAAGTTACAATCCTTTATTTCATTGTTTGGTGTCCATGCCACCTGTCTTGGTAATAAATTAAAGGCTTATGATGGAGACAATAAAGGTTATGCCGCTGCATTTTCTGAGCAGGCTTTAATTGAGCAAGGTATTCAAAATCCAGTCACCATTTTTGCTCAAGCCACTGCAGGCGATGTCTCTCCGCATTTTCATGGCAAAGATCAGCTTAAAATTCGTAACAAGATTAAAGGCGAACAGGAATACCAATATGCACAGCAAAATGGACGCTATCAAAGTGAACTGGCTTTGGCTGCATTCCAGCAATCTGTAAAGCCAATACAAGGAAAAATTGATGCGATATGTTCCTATGTGGATTTAAGCAATATTGAGATTCCAACTGAATTTGCACAAGGGCAGATTGGCGCAAAAACCAGTCAACCCTGTCATGGCACCGCTTTTTTTGCAGGTACGCCTGTCGATGGATTAGGCGCACCAAAGCCATTAATTAAAGGTATGCAGTTTTTGGCAGACCAATTGCGTAAACAAAAGAGCAAAAATCCCAAGGCAGCAGATTTTGTCAACTATCAACAACTCTATGCTTCACAGGGGCCGAAACAGATTGTATTAGAGGCAGGCTCTAAAAAGATTTTGGGTCAGCCGATTGGTTTTCCGCCCAGTATTCTTGATCCTCTCATTGCAGAGATGAACCGACAGGTCAAGGCAGGCGCGATTCAGCAGAGTCCATTGGTGCCAAACGTTGTGCCATTACAGATGATTCGATTGGGGAATTTGGCAATAGTCTGCTGTCCAGGCGAGTTCACCACCATTGCAGGACAACGGGTTGTGGATACGGTAAAACAGGTATTTGCTAATCAGTCTGATATAGAGCGCGTTTGGTTGGCCTCCTACTGCAATGATTATATGGGCTATGTCACCACCTATGAAGAATATCAGGAACAGGCCTATGAGGGTGGACATACCTTATTTGGACAATGGACACTGGTGGCTTGCCAAAGCAAATTCAAGTTATTGGCTGAACAATTATTGCTGGATAAAAATCAGCGTAATTATGATCAAGTCACACGACCAAAACCGATTCCAGAACAGGAACTCGCAAAACGAAGCAATTATGGTAATTTAAAAACTGCCACCAGCCAGGGAGAGGCAGTATGAGTGATTTAAAACAAGGCATCTGGTCGAACTGGTCGGGCTTCCAAAAAGCCAAGCCGCAACAGATTCTACAACCCACCAATATTCATGAATTGCAGTCTATTGTTCGGGATCATGCAAAAATACGGGTGGTAGGTGCAGGGCATTCCTTTACCCCGTTAGTGTGTACCGATGCAACCTTAGTATCTTTAGATCGAATTTCAGGTGTTGCATCTTTCGATCTAGAACGTTGTCAAAGCAATATTTATGCGGGCACACGTTTATACGATTTAGATCAGTATTTACAGCAGCAATCCATTAATCAGGCTTTGATCAATCAGGGTGATATTGATCAGCAAAGTCTGGCAGGTGCGGTGTCAACGGGAACACATGGGACAGGAGCCGATTTGCACTGTATTTCGGCTTATGTGGAAGCCTTTGAGCTACTTACCGCTTCGGGTGAAATTTTAAAATGTAGTCGAACCGAAAACCCTGAAATCTTTGCCGCTGGGCGTGTTTCCCTAGGAAGTCTGGGAATATTGACCCAGATCACCATGCAAAATCGTCCACGCTATAAACTCAGGGAACACATTGAGCTTTGTCCTGTTGAGGACATGATGCAGCACATCCAGCAATGGAAACACCAGCATCGGCATATTGAGTGTTTTGTATTTTCCTATGAAAAACAGCTGATGCTGAAAACGCTGGATGAAACCGATGAGGAGATTTTGCCACGCAAGGAAAATTTCCCCTCGGATGATACCTTGCTGACCATGTGTTCTGAATTGACCAAAAGCTTTCCCTCACTGAATCCGTATTTACAGAAATTGTTGGGTATTTTTGTCAAACCAAGCACCTATATTGACTGGTCGAGCAAGATATTTCCAACGCCACGCAATACCAAGTTTAATGAAATGGAATACCATGTTCCCGTTGATCAGGGCATTGCATGTCTGGATGAGGTGTTGCGTGCCTTAAGAAAGCATCAGGTTGCCACCTTTTTTCCACTGGAATTTCGCTTTGTCAAAGCTGATGATATTTGGCTCAGTCCGTTTTATCAGCAGGATTCAATTTCGATTTCAGTACATCAATATCATAAACAGGACCCACGTTTAATCTTTGATGTGGTTGAGCCAATTTTGCAGAAATATCAGGGACGGCCGCATTGGGGCAAAATGCATCATATGACTAGCACACAGCTTCGTGCCTTATATCCAAAGTGGGATGATTTTATGGCCTTGCGTCAGCAGCTTGACCCACAGGCCAAGTTTTTAAATCCATATCTGGAAAAGTTATTTTTAGCAAAAGACTAAAACAACAAGGACATCAGTATGCTGGATTATTTTTTTAAACAACTCAATCTTGATCTAAAAAAGCAGGGGATGGCGACACCGCAACTCATCGTGGACGAGGCTGCCTTAAAACAAAATATCCAGCATGTTCAAGTAAGACTTACCCATGCCCAACACTTAAAACCACGTCTGGTGGTAAAATCTCTGGCTTGTCTGGACTTGCTCAAATTATTATCAGAGCAGATCAATACCCAGCGATTTATGCTATTCCATCAACCGCATATCATTGCAATATTAGAAAACTTTGCCGAAGCGGATATTTTGCTGGGCAAGCCGATGCCAGCCCAAGCGGTACATCATTTCTATGAACAGCACTCGCAATGGTCTGATGCAAAGATTCAATGGCTGGTGGATACCACGCAGCGTTTAAAACAATATTTAGAGATTGCACAGGCGTATTCAATCTGCTTGCAAATGAATATTGAAATTGATGTCGGCTTGCATCGCGGTGGGGTGCAGTCAACCCAGCAACTCACTGAAATATTAAAGCTGATTCAGCAATATCCACAGTATTTAAAACTGTCGGGTTTAATGGGTTATGATGCGCATGTCACCAAGATTCCAGCCTTAATTAAAAAGCCAGGACAGGCGTATCAGCAATCACAACAGGTTTATTCCGGATATCAAAAACTGATTCAAAAACAGTTTCCTACGTTGTGGAATGATAATCTTTGTTTCAATGGCGGGGGCAGTCCTACTTTTAGTTTTCATACCACAGAAAGTGTTTGCAATGATCTGTCTTTTGGTTCGATGTTATTAAAACCAAGCGATTTTGACAGTCAGTTTTTAGCCGCTTTACGGCCAGCTTTATGGATTGCTACGCCAGTATTAAAAGTATTGTCTTATACCCAACTTCCCGCCATGTCTGTACTGGATAAACTGCCACACAAATCTAAAGCCCTATTTATTTATGGCGGCTATTGGCTGGCCAATTACGTCTATCCGAAACAAGCACATCCGCATTTTCTATATGGACGGAGTAGCAATCAGGAGTTAGTCAACGTTCCAAGAGATTGTGATATTCAGGTCGATGATTTTGTGTTTTTAAGACCAACGCAAAGTGAGGCGATTATTCCGCAATTCTCAGTACTAAAGCTCTATAAGCAACATGCTTTTGAAGTATGGGAAACGTTTCGAGAATAATAATACCTCAAGAAAAACCTTGTTGTAGAACACAAGATTTTTCCATTCGAAACAGTATGTTATTGCTTAACGATCAGCACAGGAATATGGGATTCAGTTAAAACAGCACGCGCAACGCTACCCAATAGCAGACGTTTTACCCCTGTACGCCCATGCGAACCCATAATGATAAGATCGGCTCCCACTTCATCGGCGACAAAGATAATACCCTCACTGGCTGGGCCATGATGAATTTTGGTTTGAACCTCAATTCCATCGCGAATGAAAGATTGAGAAATATCTTGTAGTTGGGTTTTAGCATGCGCTTCAGCCTGCATAAAATGATCGGTAATTGCTGGTACCACTTGATAAAAATCAACACCGACATATGGATCAACGGCCACCACGCTGAGTACAGTTACTTTTGCCCCTGATAATTTGGCCAGTGAAAGTGCGTGTTCAACCGCCGCATAGGAAATAGGAGAATCATCAACAGCGACTAAAATATTTTGATAAGACATATTTACTCCTTATAGTTTATCGTTGTAAAAGATAAAAGTATAAGCAGTTGATAACATATTGAACGCGGCCTAGCAAAATATAACGCTAGGAATATCATGGTATTTTTGTAATTCGGCTAAATATTAACTTTAGACACGATGCTGAATTTAACACTATTTAAAATCATGGGAACATTTGTGCTACTGAGTCTGGAAGCATTTAAACAGCAAAAATTTGATCAGATGGCCGCCAAAATTATGGATGACCCTGATAGCTATCTGGCTTTTGACTCCGTTTCGGATTTTTATAAAGCCACATGGCTGGATGAATTTCCACAGGGCACCACATGGTCAGCGACAGGACTGGATGATGGTGCTGAACACTTCTATGCCATCATTGAATACGGCAACCATTACCTATACATCAGCCATATTGAGCACGTAACGGTAAAACTATGTATGCGGTATCATTACAATAAAAATAACTAATCCGTGCAGTCACCCATTTTTTTCAAGAAAATTCTTTGTTCTACAAGAGACAGTGCTATAATTTTGTACAATCCCGAAATCCTAAATACAATGAAACGGAAGTTTAAAGATGGCACATCAATTTACAGTTAACGAAACAATTCACGGTGTTTCAATTGAAGATTTTTCAAGACTGGTTGCCGACACCTCATTGCATGAAGCAGTGTGTAAACGTATTCCAGGTGAGAATCTGGAAATTATTGAATCCAACATCAATGGCGACATTTATACCCTACGCCGTGAATATAACCTTGATGTAAATATTCCAGAAGTTGCGAAAAAATTATTAAAAAATGCGTTCCGTTTAAAACGTTCAGACATCACCAATTTGAAAAACCTGACTTCAACGGTTGAGCTGGGCGCAAACCTGCCACTGGAAGCGAAAGCTGAGCGTAAGGTAACAGGTAACGGTAACCAAGTAGACATTACTCTGACCTGGACGGTAAAGGTGAAAGTACCTTTGATCGGTGGAATGCTTGAAAAGCATGCAGAGGGCGAAATTCGTAAGTTTAGCCAACTTGAGATTGAAATTGTTGAAGATGAATTAAAGAAAAACCTTTAATTTAGATGCGATAAAAGAACTCTCCGTCAGGGGAGTTTTTTGTTTTTAGAAGCGTAGAAAACAGGGCAGAAGCGCAAGAATGACACCAACCACACTGAGTAAAGCGGTACTTTGACAAGATTCTTAAATGAAAATTATGACAACCCGATTCAATATCCAATACGATATTATTTACGATTTGATCAAAACAATTATAAGGTTATGCGATGAGCGTGATTTTACCTGTGGCACAACGTGGTGAAGACATTTTAAAGCTGAAAGCGGCATTGGTGGCCGATGCAGAATTTAATAGTGAATGGTTGATGGCGCTTGCATCTGCCATGCATGCCACCATGCTTGAACGTAATGGTGTTGGCATTGCAGCACCGCAGGTTTATATTTCCAAGCGTGTGATTATTGTGGCGTCCCGACCAAACTTACGTTATCCAGATGCACCAGAAATGGATGCTGTTGTGATGGTCAATCCTGAGATTTTAGAGTTTTCTCAAGCGACCTGTTTTGGTGAAGAGGGGTGTTTGAGTGTGCCGAATGAACGTGGACAGGTTGAACGTGCTCAAATGGTTAAAGTGCGTTATTACACTTTACAGGGTGAAGTGGTTGAAACCAGCTACGAGGGTTTTCCTGCACGTATTGTGCAGCATGAAGTTGATCATTTGGATGGGGTGCTGTTTGTGGAAAGAATGCATTGATTATTGATCATACGTTTGTCAATACATTTAACAATCCGATTTTATATTTGGCTATAATAGGACAATGATTTTTTTAGCTTGCAGTGAATGAGTACAAATTTAGAATTTGATTTTTCTGAAAAATTTAAGTTTATAGACTTATTTGCAGGGATTGGTGGTTTTCATCTTGCTTTATCTCAATTGGGTATGCAGTGTGTTTTTGCATCAGAATTTGATGAACATGCCAGAAAAACCTATTTAAAAAACCATAAAATTGATGAAAAAGATTTTAATCGAGATATTCGTTCAGTCTCCTATGAATTGATTCCTGAACATGACATCTTATGTGGCGGATTCCCGTGTCAGGCCTTTTCTCATGCAGGAAAAAGAGAGGGGCTAATTGATGGGGCCAAGTCGGAAAGAGGCAATTTATTTTATTGTATTCTGGAAATTTTATCGAAAAAAAGGCCCAGAGCATTTATTTTGGAAAATGTACGTGGACTGGTGAATCATGATGAAGGCCGTACTTTTCAAATTATCAGGCATGAGCTGGAGTCGTTAAACTATTCAGTTCACTATAAAATCTTAAAGGCCAGTGAATACGGCCGTCCACAACATCGACCACGTATCTTTATTGTTGGGTTTAATAAAGATTTGGTTGAGACTCAGCAGGCGTTTCAATTTCCAGCACCAGTCCCACTTAAATTAAATATGTCGGATGTATGGGAAGCAGAATGTAGTCGCGAAATTGGTTTTACCTTAAGGGTCGGTGGTAAAAGTTCACCAATTGATGATCGCCGTAACTGGGACGGTTATCTGGTCAATCATGAAGTACGCCGTTTAACCCCTAAACAGGGAAAACGGATGATGGGTTTCCCTGATGATTTTGAGTTTCCTGTGAATCAAACCCAGGCCATGAAACAACTGGGGAATAGTGTCTGTGTGGATGTGGTCTATCATGTAGCAAAAGCAGTGCAGAATTATTTACAACAACATACCATACAGCGTACAGAGGAAAAGGATTTAATGAAATTCAATAAAGGTGAATGGAGTGAATTATATGCTTTCCTGAAGCTTATGCATGATAAAAAGTTATCATTTGGTAATGCTCGGTTAGAAGAAAAACAACCCAATGAATTTATTAAAATTTATGCTCTACAACATATTGGTTCCAGTAAATTTTATGTCATTGGTGACGATCACTTAAAAATTATTGAGGGAAATCAAACGATTGATTTAGGCTGTATTCAGCATATTTTAAATGATGAAGTGCTTGCCCAGATTAAGAACACGATTTTAAATCCTGAAACAAAAACTTTTAATATTGAACAACAGAGTTTATTGGAATTATTAAAGATTAGCTCTTTTAAAGGCAACTCATATACTAAGGCTGATTTAAATATTTCTTTTGAATTTCAAAATCAAAGTTATCAATATGACCCATTGGGAATAAAATCATTTTTAGGCAGTGCGCCAACACTACTCAATGCAGGATCGACAACTAATTTTATTTATGAAGTGAAGAATTTTACAGGTACATTACAGGATGTCAATCAAATTGAAACTTCATCAAAAATAAAGGATCGTTTAACTAAAATTGAAGAATTAGGAGGGCAACTCGAATTTTATAAATGTGAAAATGACGTATTTAATGATAATTTACGAAAAGCAGACTCGCTAATGCCAGAATATTTGGCAGAAACACTACTTAAATATTATAAAGGTCAAGGGCGTTATTTAAGAGATTTAGTCGATGATGAAATCAAAACGATTCGGGTTAAGGATTTTCTAAAAGCAATTTTATTAGGCATGTTCTCTGGTACGCCGTGGGATGGTGCTTATACCTGTAATGGTTTGGTTGTGGTCAGAAAAGATGGTGATCTTTTACTTTATCATGTAATAAAAGATGCAGATTTAAAAGAATATTTATTTTTAAATACCAAACTGGATACAGCTTCCAGTACACGTCATCGTTTCGGTACCATTTACCAGGAAACCAATGGTAAATATTATTTTAAACTGAATTTACAAATCCGTAACACCTGATGATTTAAAATCCCCTCTATTCTTTTAATAAAGGGGATCGTTTTTGGTGTGTGCTTAATTACGCAATTGAATCATCTAAATTCGGCGCTAACCAACGTTTCGCTTCATCTAAAGTCCAATTTTTACGTTTGGCATAATCTTCAAGCTGGTCTTGTGAGATTTTACCTACATTAAAATAATCACTATCAGGATGAGAATAATAGAAACCACTCACAGAAGATGGTGGCATCATGGCAAAGTGTTCAGTCAGCTTGGTGCCAATTTTTTCCTCAGAACCTAACCAGTCAAACAACACGGCTTTTTCCGAATGTTCAGGGCAGGCAGGGTAACCAGGTGCAGGACGAATCCCCACATATTTCTCTTTGATCAGTGCTTCATTATCCAACATTTCATCGGCTTTATAGCCCCAGAATTCTTTACGAATCCGCTCATGCAGATGCTCGGCAAAAGCTTCGGCAAAACGATCCGCCAAAGACTGTACTAAAATTGCAGAATAATCATCGCCTTTGGCTTTATATTCATTTGCCAATTCTTCTGCACCAAAAATGGATACAGTAAAACCGCCCAAATAATCTTCTGGTTGAGCAGATGGCTTAATATAATCCGCTAAAGACAAGTTTGGTTTACCTGTGACTTTATCGGATTGTTGGCGTAAATGTTCAAAGGTATGTGTGACATTCTGACCATTTTCATCAAACACACTCACGGTATCTGCATCGGTACGTTGTGCAGGATATAAACCAAACACGGCACGGGCATCAAAACGATGATTATCAATAATGTCTTTTAACATGATCTGTGCCTGATTATATAAATCAGTGGCTGCTTCACCCACCACGTCATCTTCCAGAATTTTCGGGAATTTGCCCGCCAAACTCCAAGAGATAAAGAATGGAGTCCAGTCAAAATACGGTACTAAGGTTTCAAGCGGATAATTTTTAAGAACCTGTGTACCTAACGTATTTGGTTTTGGTGGTACATAGTTGTCATCAATTTTAAAACCATTTTCAATGGATTCTGCATAGCTTAGTTTGGCTGCTTTCGGTTGCTTGTTGGCTAAACGTTCACGAATCTTGGCATATTCCGCACGATGTTCAGCAATAAAGTTACCACGCATTTCTTTAGACAGTAGGGTAGTCGCCACACCCACTGCACGAGAGGCATCTGCTACATAAATCACCGCATCATTTGAATATTGCGGATCAATCTTCACTGCGGTATGGGCTTTCGATGTGGTTGCACCACCAATCAGTAAAGGAATGGTAAAACCTTTACGCTGCATTTCTTTGGCAACAAACACCATTTCATCCAGCGATGGGGTGATCAGGCCAGATAAACCAATGATGTCACATTTCTCATCAATCGCGGTTTGCAGGATTTTTTCAGCAGGAACCATGACACCTAAATCGACAATATCATAGCCATTACAGCCCAACACCACGCCCACGATATTTTTACCAATATCGTGTACATCGCCTTTTACGGTTGCCATCAGGACTTTACCTTTAGACTGGCTACCTGTTTTTTCCGCTTCAATGTACGGATTCAACCATGCTACAGCTTGCTTCATAACACGGGCAGATTTTACCACTTGTGGCAGGAACATTTTTCCTGAGCCGAACAGGTCACCGACCACGTTCATGCCATCCATTAATGCACCCTCGATCACATCAAGAGGGCGTTTGGCTTTTAAACGGGCTTCTTCGGTATCTTCATCAATATAAGTGGTAATCCCTTTAACCAGTGCATATTCAAGACGTTTCTCAACTGATTGATTGCGCCATTCAAGGTTCTCAGCTTCACGTTGTGCGCCACTATGACCACGGAATTTTTCTGCAACTTCAAGCAATTTCTCTGTGGCTTCCTGTCCACTTTCACCCTGATTTTGATTCAGGATAACGTCTTCAACCGCATCTTTCAGTTCTTTTGGAATATCGTCATAAATCGCCATTTGACCAGCGTTCACGATCCCCATCGTCATGCCTTGTTTAATGGCATGGTAAAGGAATACTGAGTGAATTGCTTCACGCACAGGTTCATTGCCACGGAAAGAGAATGATACGTTGGACACACCGCCTGAAATCATGGCATGTGGCAAGTTTTGTTTAATCCAGCCTGTCGCTTCAATAAAGTCAACGCCGTAGTTATTGTGTTCTTCAATTCCTGTTGCGACAGCAAACACGTTTGGATCGAAAATAATGTCTTCGGCAGGGAAGCCCACATCATTCACTAACACATCATAAGAACGTTTACAGATCTCACGTTTACGTGCAGCGGTATCTGCCTGACCTGTTTCATCAAATGCCATGACGATAATCGCTGCACCGTATTGACGGCATAGGCGAGCTTTTTCGACAAACTCATCATAACCCTCTTTGAGGGAAATCGAGTTCACCACAGGTTTACCTTGAACGCATTTCAAGCCCGCTTCAATGATTTCCCATTTAGATGAGTCAATCATGATCGGCACACGTGAGATATCTGGTTCAGAAGCGACAAGGTTAAGGAAATGCACCATCGCATTTTGCGAATCGAGCATGCCTTCATCCATGTTGATATCGATAATCTGTGCGCCAGCTTCAACCTGTTGCTGTGCAACTTCTAAAGCTTCGGCAAAGTTTTCTTCACGGATTAAACGCAGGAATTTTTTTGAACCTGTGACGTTGGTACGCTCACCGACATTGACAAATAAAGAGTCATCATAAATGTTAAATGGTTCTAAACCACTTAAACGGCAGGCTGGTTTGGTTTCAGGAATTTGACGTGGTTTTATATCTTTAACAGCATTGTAAATGGCACGAATATGATCTGGTGTGGTACCGCAACAACCACCTGTAATATTGATGAGACCACTTTCTGCAAACTCTTTTAAAAAAGCTGCGGTTTGCTCTGGCGTTTCATCATATTCACCGAACGCATTCGGTAAACCAGCATTTGGATGCGCTGAAACAAAAGTATCCGCGACATCACTAATGGTTTTAACATGTGGGCGCATGGCATCCGCACCCAATGCACAGTTAAAACCAATCGACAATAAATCACCATGACGCACCGAGTTCCAGAATGCTTCAGCCGTTTGACCTGTCAGAGTACGACCTGATGCATCGGTAATGGTGCCTGAAATCATTAAAGGCAATTCATAACCGATTTGCTTAAATACTTCCTTAACCGCAAAAATCGCTGCTTTACAGTTCAGCGTATCAAATACCGTTTCAATCAGAAGAATATCGGCACCACCTTCGATGAGGGCATGTGTCGCCTCGATATAGTTTTCTTTGAGTTCATCAAAAGTAATGTTACGGAAAGCAGGGTCGTTCACATTCGGTGAAATTGAACAGGTACGGGAAGTGGGACCAAGCACACCTGCAACAAAACGAGGTTTGTCTGGGGTTGAATATTTGTCACATGCCGCACGTGCTAGGCGTGCTGCTTCACGGTTAATCTCGGGTACGAGGTCTTCCATGTGGTAGTCCGACATGGAAACACGAGTGCCGTTAAAGCTGTTGGTTTCAATAATGTCTGCGCCAGCATCCAGATAGGCTTCATGAATGCCCTGAATAATCTGTGGTTGTGTTAGCACCAATAAATCATTGTTGCCTTTAAGGTCTGATGCCCAATCTGCAAAGCGTTCACCACGATAATCTTCTTCTTGTAATTTATGGCGTTGAATCATGGTTCCCATTGCACCATCAATAATCAGGATACGCTGGGCAAGAAGTGATTTCAGGGTGGCAAGTGTGGACATAAGGAACCCCAGTACATAGCAAGTTTAAAAAGCAGTCGCATTGTAACAGAAGCTACGCCAAAGCGTGTATTTTCAATGCCCAGTCAGGGTGATTCATCAGACTAAATGGAGAATGTCATAAAAGCTTCATGAAATTGCAATAATTTCGGTGAATAATGCTTTAAAAGACAACATATATTTCGAAATATGATAAATAAGTTTCATATTTTGTTGTGTTTGTTGCAAAATCAGACAAATAGTTTTAGTTTAAAAGTATTTTTATTAACATGCTGTTTTTAATAATTAATTTTTTAAAAAAGAGTGAGATTTTCCTAATAAAATCCCAGAAAATGTGACAAAACTATGAAATTTTGGCTTCATGTGACAGTCCTTTGTCATATAATTGTCATAATTTAATTAAACAATACAGGGGATTTAATTATCCTCTTGCCGTCTACATGAATTCTAATCTTCCTCCTGTTTCGGATTCACCGCTTGCCAGTTCACAGGCAAAATCGACGAATGTGCATGTCCCTACACCGAAATTCTTTATGCCGGTGTTTTTAACAATTATTATTGCAACACTTATTTATATTGGTTTTCAGGTGAGCGCTGACTTGGCGCACGTTCCAGCATTAAGTTTATATTCAGTTATTCTTCTATCAACGGCACTTTTTATTGCGCTGGGCTTTGAGTTTGTTAATGGTTTTCACGATACAGCAAATGCTGTAGCGACGGTGATCTACACCAATGCATTACCTGCACCTGTTGCAGTGATGTGGGCTGGTTTCTGTAACTTCCTTGGGGTTATGGTAGCGAGTGGTGCTGTTGCTTACGGTATTATTGCGTTGCTGCCCGTTGAGTTGATTATGAATGTCAGCTCAGGCGCAGGTTTTGCCATGGTGTTTGCCATGTTGATTGCTGCGATTTTGTGGAATTTGGGTACATGGTTCTTGGGTATTCCAGCATCGAGTTCACACACTTTGATCGGTTCGATCTTGGGTGTGGGCATCATGAACTACTTGATGCATTCAGGCAGTGGTGCTTCAGGTGTTGATATGGATCAGGTGATTAAAGTCGGTAAAGCTTTACTGTTTTCACCCATGATCGGTTTTGCTTTTGCAGCAGTGTTATTCTTATTGGTGAAAAAAATCTTTAAGAAACAACTGGAACTGTTCCAACCACCTGAAGGCAACAAACCACCACCTCCACTGATTCGTGCCATTTTGATTTTTACTTGCACAGGTGTAAGTTTTGCTCACGGTTCAAATGATGGTCAAAAAGGTATGGGTCTAATCATGTTGATTTTGATTGGTATCGTGCCTTTGGCTTATTCTTTAAATAAGAATTTAGATTCACAGCATATTCAGTCATTTGCTCAACTTTCAGGTCAAACTGCGGCTGTGATTTATCCGAATCATAACGATATTGCAGATGAAAAAGCCCGTACGGTGATCACGCAATATATTCAAACCAAAGAAATGACTCCAGAAGTTGTACCTGCTTTAGCCAGTTTGACAGATCATTTGGGTGAGCGTGTTGGCCATTACGGAGATCTTAAAGATATTCCTGAAGCTGAAGTTTCTGCACTACGTAATGACATGTACTTAAGCACGACAGCGTTCAAACGCTTGGATAAAGCGGATCAATTGCCAGCGATGTCGGAAGCGGGCAAAAAGACAGTAAAAGAATATCGTAGTAACTTAGATTCATTCTTACAGTATATCCCAACATGGGTGAAAGTGGCTGTAGCATTGGCTTTAGGTCTAGGTACGATGGTGGGCTGGAAGCGTATTGTCGTGACTGTAGGTGAGCGTATTGGTAAAAACCATATGACTTATGGTCAAGGCATGTCAGCAGAATTGGTGGCGATGACCACGATTGCAGCCGCGGATGGCTTTGGTATGCCAGTATCGACCACCCACGTGTTGAACTCTGCGGTAGCAGGGACCATGGTGGCGAATAAGTCAGGTCTGAATTTTGCGACAGTGAGAACCATTCTTTCGGCTTGGATCTTTACCTTGCCAGCAACGATTACAATCTCAGGCGGACTATACTGGTTGTTCCTACAGTTCGTGTCTTGATTGCAAAGAGTCGAATCTAACGTTTTAAACGCCTTGCTTCAGCAAGGCTTTTTTTTGATCAAAATACCTGTTTTGCATCCCCTTATCTAAAAAAATATAAAAAGTCTATTCCTCAAATGAGGAATATTTTTTCAACAAAAAATAACATACCATTTACCAGTTGAAATATTTGTTTTTGAAATGGATTCATTCGGGGGAATGGTTAAATGAATATCAAGATTTGGACAACGGGTCTGGCAATTGCTGTGATGGGAACAGGTTCAGTATTTGCAAAGGATATCTTCACAGCTGAACTACAAGTGGATGGTGTGACCCAGATAATTGGCTATAACAAGATCCTGAATGTTGCCGATCAATATGAATCTGAAAATATGCGTAAAATATTCCCAAATTATTCAGATACATCAGCATTGAATGCAAAACTTGATTTACGTAGTGTTCCTGTCAATATCAGTTATGCCCAGAACTCATCTACCTTGGTTTTCAAGATTCCATCTTTAGGCATTGAGCGTAGCTATATGGGTGCAACCCGTGAGGAAAGTAAGGAAAAATTTATTGATGCGCTGGAAGGCATGGATAAAGACCTGTTAAAGGCATTAACCAAGGAATGGGTAAAGAACTCACCAGTTGATCCTGTTGCAGGCAACCCAACCAGTTTGCTTTCAAATATGGCTGTTTCAATGACAGACAGTTTATCTGACATGGCAACCAATCAGGCTTTCGGTTTAAAAGACCAGTCATCTTCCAGTTTTTCGATAATGCCACGTTTTGGTCGCTATACCCAACAGGGCTATGGTCTCAATGTCTATAACCTGCCATTGGCTTACTCACACTGGTTTGACTCTAAAAAAATGGGTTTGGTAATTGATGCGCCAATCACCCTGGTGGATACAGAGGATGCACTTTCTGGTAGCTTGAATCTTGGGGTAGGCCTTAATTTTCAGGTAACTTCAAATGATGCAATGACCTGGTATCTCATGCCACAGGTTCGTGTGGGCGCAACAGGTTCACAGGATTTTGGTACAGCGGCACTGATTTATGGTGGAGGTTTAAGCAGTAATGCCCAATTCCCAATCAATGAAAGTTCTAATATCTCGATTATCAACATGATTTCTTACTATAAGACGGATGCGCTGCAAGTGGGTGATTTTGACAGTGGTTATGACCTGCAAAACACCATTTTCCGTAATGGGGTCGAGTATAGCCATGTCCTGCATAAAACAGTTGCAGGTAGTCCATTGATTGCCAAGTTACAGTATGCAAGAACAGATTTCTATGGCGATCAACTTTATTCTGACTTCCAGCATGATCTTTCTGGCTCAATTGGCTTTAAAAACCTTAAACCAAAAGCATGGATTGATGAATACCGTGTTGGATTTACCTACACCTACGCGGACAATAACTTAAAAGGCTTTATGGTAAATGCGGGTTATACATTCTAATACGTCTGATCTAAAAATTACTCCCCAAATGAGGGATGGTTCTTAGACTGGTTTATCTATTAAGATAACAATAATAATAATCTGGTGATGGATTTTACATTTTAATGGAATCACATGACTGGGTAGCTTACCTTTACACTCCGCCATTCTCTATATAGGGAATGGCTTTTTTTATCGTATTTTGTAGAGATGCATTTTAAATACTTGAAATAACAAATTAAATACAATATGGTGATACAGGAATGAAACCTGATACATAAATGTAATGGATTTACTTGAAAATTACTATAATGAATTATGTGAACTGATTTATCAGATTCCCCTAAATAAAGATGGATGGTTTAACTTTTCCAAAGAATTACTTAAAATCTTGAATGTGTCTTATGTGCATATTCAGGCTATCGACTTTTCCTATAATGTATTGTCTTTTAGCAATGGTGTTGGTTCCCTGCCATTAGAGGCGTATGCCTTGGCTGAACTGGATTATCTGCGTTATCCAACTGAGGCAGACCCACGCTGGGTGAAATTTCTGGACCCTGAACGAAAGGGCTGGTATCAATGCCATACGCATGTACCTGAAGAATTTGTGAAAAATTCTGATTTATATCAGAAAATCCTTTTGCCTTATGGCCTAAGGTATGTGGCAACCCATGAACTGATTCTGGATGAAAAGCTATGCGTGTTCTGGAGTATGAGTACATCACAGCAACGGCAACCGCTGAACCCGCAGGAGTTGGCATTTCTGGATCGCTTATTGCCACATTTAAAACGTATTGTCATGGCACAGCGGCATTTATATGAATTTTCCCTGGATAATATCGTTGGCTATAACCTGATTGATAAATTGGCGCAGCCGATTATGCTGCTGAATTTATCTGGGCAGGTTGTCCATAACAATCCAGTGATGCAACGTTTTTTGGCGGAAAATGAATGTGTACAGGTCACCAATCAGCGACTGACTTTACCAGAAAAAGATCAGATTCAGTTTTTAGAAAAGCTTTATCAAATTGAGGAGGTATTTCGATATAAACAAGCACAGTTGGAACAGTATAAAGACATAAAGTTTTTAATTAAAGAAACAGGGCATAGCTTATCCTGCACAATTAATTTGTTGGCTTCTGAAAAGGAAATGTCATTTTTTGGTATTCGCCCTTTGGTGATGCTGAGTTTTGATGATGTGCAAATAACATCCATTAAAAATCAAGACATTCAGAAAAAATATCACTTAAATCATGACTATCTAAAACAAACCTATAACCTGACCAAAAGGGAACTGGAGCTTTGTGACCTGTTTGTGAATGGCATGAATCTGGAACAGGTTGCAGAAAAAATGGGGCTGACCAGAAGCTCAATACGTACCTATCTTAGAAATATCTTTGCAAAAACACCTTGCAGCTCTCAGGTGGAGTTGATGCAGTTACTGATGAGTATCCGTAGTTAATATTAAGCCAACGTGGTTTTATAGCGGTAAAGCTTAAATTTTGTTTAAAACATCCTTAAATGAGGATATGTGCAAATTGTGTGACTCAGTTAGCATGAACCTGTGTACGATTTAACTCGGGGGATACACGGATGTTGGCTGAACAAGAAAACAAAGTGATTGGCATGATCTACGAGGCTGCCTTAAACCCAGCCTTATGGCAGGATGTACTGACTGAAATTGTTGATTTTACTGGAAGTACCACCGCGATTTTTACCGCAACCGACCAATTAAGCCCGAATTATGATTTTGTCTTTACCCATAATATACCGCCTGAAAGTATGCGAGCCTATCAGGATGAGCAAGTCAAAGTACTGGATATGCGTTTACACACACCTTATTGGGCAGAAAAAGCTTTAGGTGAGACGGTTCTGCAAACTTTTGCTTTTTATGCAGATATGCCCAAAGACACAGATCAATTTATCTTTTATGAAAAATGTGCCAAACCCACTAACATTACGCATGTGGCGGCAGTTTTGTTGGAACGGAGTGCCTATAGTTGGGCGGTATTTGCTGTACACCGTTCACCACAATTAGATGAATATAGCGAACAGGAAGAAAAAATATTAAAGCGTTTAGGGGTACATTTACGCCGTGCATTACAGATCTACCGTCAGATCACACTATTGCAGGAAGATAAGAGGAATATTTATCAAGTATTGGATCGTTTTAAAATAGGCGTGATCTTAATAAATCAGGATTACCGCTTATGCTATGCTAATGCAATTGTAAAGAAAGTATTTGAAAAGTCATCTATATTGGAACTGGATAAAAATAATAGTTTAAAGACCTTAAAAATTTTTCAGGAAAAATTAAATCAGCTTATCCGTAGTGCCTTGTTTGAGAATGATGACCTGAATAATGAAGCTGGTGGAGTGCTCGCACTTTATGGTGATAATGATAGCTCATTAATGCTCAGTATTTTACCTTTTTCAGAAACTGAGGCGCAGTATCATCAAAAACAGGCGATTATTTTCGTGACCCAAACCAATCAAGCACAATATTTAGCTAAAGATTATCTTATCCAAAAATATAAACTGGCAAAACGTGAACTGGAAGTCTGTGATTTATTTGTCAATGGTTTAAGTCTTGAACAGATTGCCGAGCACATGGATATTACCTATGGTTCCATTCGTGTCTATATTAAAAATATTTTTTCCAAAACGGATTGTACTTCCCAAACTGAATTGATGCAGTTGTTGATGGGAATAACACTTGAGTTTGAGCATATTTAATTTCATCTGTTTTATTTAATTGTCTTAATTTTAAAATCATTTGATAGACCCGTATTCGATAGCAGGGCGAACTGCCCATACGGGTCTATCAAATGATTTACGCCTTGATTTTATCTTAATTTTTTATGATCTGATATTCCCATTTGGGAATGTCTATAAAGTATGTGATTCAGTTAGCATATTTATTAATATCTATTGGTGGGGAAAAGTTATGAAACGTTCAATTTTATATACAGCAGTTTTTAGTGCTATGTTGGTGATGACAGGTTGTGGTGGTGGGGAGAGTGGTGATGGAAACAAAGAGACCAATCAAAATACTAGTCAAAACAACAATTCAGGCAGTAATAATGAGAACAATCAGAACATAGGAACTAATAATAATCAAAATAGTAATCAGAATACTCAACAGCCTGAAAAAGATGCCTGGGTTGTGAAAGGTCGGGTTGTAGATAACAATCAGCAAGTGGTAGAGAATGCCAAAGTTTCAGTTTTGCTGGAAAATGTAGAGTATTCAACAAAATCTGATAAAAATGGTGAATATGCTTTAAAGCTGCCAAAAGACTTTAAGTATCCTGAGCACCTTTCAGGTATTGTGTATGCAGAGGGATATAAACCCACAACATTATTATTAAGTTATCAAAATAAGACGTTGTATATTGATCAAGACAGTAATAATCCAATCATTAAGAAGATGCAAGAACAGGATGTCATTTTCTTCAATGGTCTAACAGTCATTCATTTGGGAGATGATTTTGCTACAGGAAGTGCAAATTCACAATTCCAGATTAAGGCTCAAGGAATTTCATGGAAAGATAGCTTTATTTATAGTGCAGCTAAAAAATCAAAATATGATCAAATTTGTATATCGCTAATGGGTAAAGGAATTCAGACTGATAGTGATGTAAAAAATATTATTGCCTTGTCTAAAAATGGTCAAGCAGGAACGAGTGTATCTCAACCATTTAAGGCAAGTGCAGAATCAGGTGAATATACTAATCTTGAGCATTGTTTTTCTTTACAAAGCTTTAATGCTGAAGATCAGATTGAACTTTTAATCCAATCATATGATGGTGGAAATAGTTATGATGACTTTGAGATGATTAATATAGAAGGTGTATTTAAAAGCAGTGGTAATACATCTAATAGTGGTAATATCAGCACAGATGGTTCTAATACTGGTTCGGGCAATGCATCTAGTAATGGAAATACCAATAATGGTACTAATGGCGGATCCAATAATTCCAATAGTTTACCGTTATGTACTTCGAGTTCGACATCTGCAGGAACTGTACAATGTGTAGGTAAGGATAATATTAATTATCTATTTGGTAGTTTTAACAGTCATATTGGAAATGTTGCAGGATATAGTGATCACACTACTGGTGATATACAAACTGCTACATCATGTTCGGTAACACGTTCAGGAAATGATATTACAGTTAATATCCCATCATTAGGTGTTTCTGCCAAAATAACAGGTGAGGCTTTACAGGTGATTACTCCATCAACGGTAGAGGGACAAAGTTTAATTTTCTTAACAAGCCACACTGATAAAGCTGGCTATATGCAGAATACATCTTATAACGGACAAGTAATTAAATCTTCAGCAGTGACAGTGGGAACAAAAACCTATACTTGTGCACAATACTAAGATTGGAAACAAAAAATTAATTCAATTTTAGAAATACCCTTAAGCTTTTAAGGGTATTTCTATTTACTTTAATTTTGATCTCGTTTTATTAACAGAAGACTCTAAGGGATAAAAATGGCTACTTTAAGGTAGCCATTTTATTTACTAACACGTTTTAAGCCTGTTGAATTCCAGCAACAACCCAATCCTGTTGTGAACCAGCAGGTTTAACAAAATGCCAGATTTCAGTAAATGGTTGAGGCAGGCTGTTTAAATCTTCACTGACTGTACCTGTAAAACGTACACTGACAATATATTGACCATTCTCAGTTGCAGTATCTGCCACCATCGCATTCAGGTTACTAAATTCAGCAACATCCTGATCCTGATTGGCCATGATGTCCTGATACATTGAATTAAAAAGCTCAGGTGTTAAATAACGACGAATTTCTTCAACATTACTTGCACTATTGATAGATTGAATGTGGTTGAAACGCTGACGTGCAACACGCAGGAATGCAGCAGGTTCAGTACCATCAGGAAGCTGATTGCCATTACTCATTGAAGCGCCACCAAAAGGTGCTTGAGTTGCAGCACCACCAGCGACGGATTGACCAAAAATATTGGTGTTATCGCCAGATTGACGAGCTGTTGATTGAGGTGAGCTAGGGCGGCCAAAATTATTCTGACCACCATTGTTTGGTGCATAAGGATTATTCGCCGCTAATTTTTTTTTTGCGCCCAATTTACGGAACACAAAGAAAGCGATAGCAGCTGCAAGAAGAACCCAAAGCCAGCTAGGAATGCCACCTTTTTCTTCTTGTTGAGCTTGTTCAGCAGTTTGTTGTTCTGTTGCAGTTGGATTCTTATCATCAGCAAGCGCATTTGCAGCAACAGCACCTACAGCAGCACCTGCCACACCAGCAGCAACCATTGAACCTACACCAGGACCTGATTTTTGCGGAGCAGTTGTTTGTTGTTGAGTCGGAGTCGCTTGACGAGGTTGTTGGTATGACTGGCTAGTTGAGCTAGAACGGCTCATACCATGACTTTTACCGCCACCTGCACGTTTTGCCTCCGCAATCGGTGCTGCAACCAAGGTTGCCATTAAAAGAGCTGCCATCAAGCCACGCTGGTGTACTTGCATCGAAAATTCCTATCTAAACCCAATTTGTCAGTGTATTTATGCAGGCATTTGTTGGTAATTTCAACTAGAAAAATATATTTTTATGTCAGTCAATTATTCAATTTCAACCTAATTCATCACTCAGCTGCATGGCTTCAGTCAAGGCCTCATGTAAACGTGCCACAGCAATGATCTGAACCCCCTCAACCGATTTCTGTGGTGCATTGGCCCTTGGTAAAATCACATATTTAAAACCATGCTTGGCTGCTTCTTTCAAGCGTTCCTGACCATTTGGAACAGGGCGTATTTCGCCAGACAAGCCGACTTCACCAAACACAGCCAATTGCTGGGGCAGTGCCTTGCCACGTAAGCTGGAGGCGCAGGCCAGTAAAACGGCAAGGTCTGAGCCTGTTTCGGTAATTTTTAGACCACCCACCACATTGACATAGACATCCTGACCAGACGTCTGCACGCCGCCATGGCGATGCATCACGGCCAGCAGCATATTTAAACGGTTTTGTTCCAAACCCAGTGCCACACGTCTTGGCTGCCCATGTGCATCATCTACCAGTGCCTGTACCTCAACTAAAAGCGGACGGGTGCCTTCACGGCTAATCATCACAATTGAACCAGCAATGGCTTCATCATAGCGACTGAGGAAAATGGCGGATGGATTGGCGACTTCACGCAGACCTTTATCGGTCATGCCAAACACGCCCAGTTCATTGACTGCACCAAAACGGTTCTTGACTGCTCGAATCATGCGGTAACGTGAGTCAGATTGTCCCTCAAAGTACAATACACAGTCGACCATGTGTTCCAGAACACGAGGACCCGCAAGCGAACCCTCTTTGGTAACATGGCCTACAATAAACAATGCTGTACCACTATTTTTAGCAAAACGGGTCAGTAGGGCGGCAGATTCACGAATCTGTGATACGCCACCTGGGGCAGACTGTAGGGTTTCGGTATAGAGTGTTTGAATTGAATCCAGAATTGCTACGACAGGCTTTTCCTGTGCCAAAACCTCACAAATACGTTCCACACAGGTTTCTGCCATTACCTTAAGCTGATCTGTGGGAAGATCAAGGCGTTGTGCGCGTAGTGCGACTTGAGAAAGGGATTCTTCGCCTGTGACATATAAGGCATTGCTTTTCTTGCTTGCCATGTGTGTTGCGGTCTGGAGCAGAATGGTCGATTTGCCAATACCAGGATCACCGCCAATCAGCACCACCGAACCTGTGACCAGCCCACCGCCGAGCACACGGTCAAATTCACTGATTCCTGTAGAGAGGCGGGTTTCACGTGAGACTGAAATTTGATTCAATGTGGTGATATTGGCGACCTGACCTGCATACCCCCCCATTTTGGGGCGGGCACGATGGGAAATTGTTGATTCTAAACGTACCTCGGTCAAGCTGTTCCATTCACCACATTCTGAACATTGTCCTGCCCACTTGGGGTGATCAGCGCCACACTGTTCACAACGATAAACTGTTTTAACTTTGCTCATATTTAAGATACGTGATGGATCAATCAAAATTATTGAAAATGTAGCAATAGCGTATCCGAAATACAAATTTTATCTACAGACAGTCGCCAAATTTGAGTTTGGCACGTAAACTGCTAGGCACAAGGAATGCCAGTTTAAATATAAAGGAGAGGAAAATTGAGTGAAAAAGCAACTAAAAAACCTGAAATTTTAAAAATCTGAAGAAAATCTGCAAAAACTTTTTCTATTGTTAAAGTTTTTAAGCTAATTTTGTGACATAAAAACTGAGAGTTGAATATAACAATGTCAAATGAGTTTCTTGAGCCATCCAGTGAAAATGGAGGGCTGCACCGTAGTTTGTCCAACCGACACTTACAGTTGATTGCAATTGGTGGAGCAATTGGAACAGGATTGTTTATGGGATCGGGCAAAACCATTAGTTTGGCTGGTCCATCCATTCTGTTCATTTATGGCCTAATTGGTGTGATGGTGTTTTTCGTCATGCGTGCATTGGGCGAACTGTTGTTATCCAACCTGAATTATAAATCTTTTATTGACTTATCCACTGATTTAATTGGTCCCTGGGCGGGTTATTTTGTGGGCTGGACCTATTGGTTGTGTTGGGTCACCATTGGTATCGCCGATCTGTCTGCCATTATCTACTATCTGGAATTTTTCAATGGGGGGGAATCCTTTACACCAATGGGTGGATTGCTGATCAGTACTGTTGCAATTCTATTTGTACTTGGACTGAATCTGGTCACTGTGAAGCTGTTTGGTGAAATGGAATTCTGGTTTGCAATGGTCAAGATCACCGCGATTATTGTGTTGATCGCCGTTGGTTTATGGATGATCTTTACTGGATTCACCAGCACCAATGGTACGGTTGCGAGCATTTCCAATCTTTGGACACATGGGGGTATGTTTCCGAAAGGTCTGGATGGTTTTCTGGCTGGATTCCAGATTGCCATCTTCGCCTTTGTTGGGGTGGAACTGGTTGGTACAACTGCTGCTGAAACACAGGACCCAAAGCGCAACTTACCTAAAGCAATTAACTCAATTCCAATCCGTATCATTATTTTCTATGTATTGGCATTGTTTGTGGTGATGTGTGTTACTCCGTGGGATCAGATTAACCCTAAAGTCAGCCCATTCGTGAATATCTTCTCACAGGCGGGTGTTGCCTCTGCTGCAATTATCATGAATCTGGTGGTGCTGTCCTCGGTCATGTCATCCATGAACAGTGGGGTATTCTCAACCAGCCGTATGCTGTTTGGTTTATCAACGGATCAACAGGCACCAAAATTATTTGGTAAATTGTCTAAATCTGCCGTTCCTTCAAAAGCATTGGTTTTCTCATCAATCTGTATCTTTATTGGTGCATTTGTACAGTTCATTTATAAAGTACAGACGGGAACCAACGATGAAGTGACAGCATTTACTCTAGCAACCACTTTATCAACCATCCTGTTTATCTGTGTGTGGATTATCATTATGTGGAGTTATATCAACTACCGCAAAAATAGACCTGAGCTGCATGCACAATCAACTTTTAAACTCCCAGGTGGCGTGTTTACCTGTTGGGTGGTGATTTTATTCTTCCTTGCAACCATCTATTTCCTTGCGCTGGATGAAACCACGCTGGAATCGTTAAAGGTCAGCCCAATCTGGTTCGTTATTTTGGCAATTGGTTATTTCTTTTATAAAAAGAAAAACTAGCAAATAGCAGAATGCTTTTCTAAAAACGTCAGCGAAACGCTGGCGTTTTTTATGGTTTTAGGCTTTAGCCAATCTAATGATCACGCTATACTGCTCCGAATTGTAAAAGTTAGGTGCTCAGATGCTTAAAGTCATTTGTTCCATCAGTTTATTATTGAGCAGTATGTTACTCACGGCATGTGGTCAGTCAGGGGCGTTGCAATTGCCATCTGACCCAAACCATGACAAACGCGCAACATACCTGCTGTATAAAAATGAAGCCGCTCAGGCCAAGGCTTCATCTAATGTAAATACTGAAAGTCAGGCAACACCATCACAGATCACCTCACCTTAAGTTTGTAAATAAGGACATCTTCATGAGTTTCACTCGTATTAATGGGGTATTGCATGCTGAGCAATGTTCATTGGACCAGCTCGCACAGCAATTCGGCACGCCTTTATATGTTTATTCAAAAGCAACTTTTGAGAAGCATTATCTGGATATGCACCGTGCCTTTGATTTTATTGATCATCAAATCTGTTTTGCAGTGAAGTCAAACTCAAATATTGCAGTGTTGAATGTTCTGGCAAAATTAGGTGCTGGTTTTGATATTGTGACGGGTGGAGAATTAGCGCGTGTGCTTGCGGCTGGTGGAGATCCAGCAAAAATCGTCTTCTCTGGTTTGGGTAAATCCGAAGCGGATATTGAAAAAGCTTTAAATGTTGGTATTGCCTGTTTTAATGTGGAGTCGCATGCCGAGCTGGATCGTATCCAGAAAGTAGCGGCGAAACTTGGTAAAAAAGCCCCAATTTCCTTACGTGTTAATCCAGATGTGGATGCGAAAACTCATCCTTATATTTCTACAGGCTTAAAGGAAAACAAGTTTGGTATTCCAAGTGATACAGTCTATGAAACCTATCAATATGCAGCTTCACTGCCGAATCTTGAGATTGTCGGTATTGACTGCCATATTGGTTCGCAATTGACTGAGACCAAACCATTTGTGGATGCGCTTGATCGTGTCATTGTCATGATTGAGCAGTTGAAAAGCTTGGGTATCAACCTCAAACATATTGATATTGGTGGCGGTCTAGGCGTTTGTTATAAAGATGAAACACCACCAAGCGTTGAGGAATATGCCAATGCGATGCGTCCAGCTTTGGAAAAACTGGGCTTAAAAGTCTATATGGAGCCAGGGCGTAGTATTTCTGCCAATGCAGGTGTATTACTCACCAGGGTGGATTTACTTAAACCAACCAATCACCGTAACTTTGCCATCATTGATGCAGCGATGAATGACTTAATTCGCCCCGCTTTATATGAAGCATGGATGGATATTCAGTCGGTGAATCCAAATCCTGATGTTGAAGTCAAAACCTGGGACCTGGTTGGTGCAATCTGTGAAACTGGCGATTTTCTCGGTAAAGAGCGTGATTTGGCATTGCAGGAAAATGATGTTCTCGCTGTATTGGGCGCAGGTGCCTACGGTTTTGTCATGAGTTCAAACTACAATACCCGTGGTCGCGCTGCCGAAGTCATGGTCAATGGTGATCAAGCCTATTTAATTCGTGAACGTGAAAGCATAGAATCACTTTGGGAAAAAGAGCGTTTGTTGCCTGAGGAGTAAATTGAGATGTATTTAGAATTTACCAAAATGCATGGTTTGGGCAATGATTTTATGGTTGTTGACCTGATCACGCAGCGCGCTTATTTAGATGCGGTTACTATTCAGCGTTTGGCAGATCGTCATTTTGGCGTGGGTTTTGATCAACTGCTGATTGTTGAGCCACCTGATTTTCCAGATGTTGATTTTAAATATCGAATTTTTAATGCTGATGGTTCAGAGGTGGAACAGTGTGGTAATGGGGTACGTTGCTTCGCCCGTTTTGTGCATGAGCGTCAATTGACCACCAAAACCAAAATTCGTGTGCAGACCAAGGCTGGGATTGTTGAACCTGAATTAGGTGCAAATGGTTGGGTTCGGGTCAATATGGGACCGCCAAAATTTCTTCCTGAAGAAATCCCATTTATTACTCAGGAACATGAAGATGCTGAGGGCTTATATCAACTGGAACTTGCAGATAATAAAAGCATCAAGATTGATGTGGTGAACATGGGCAACCCTCATGCTGTGACTATTGTACCTGATGTATTAACTGCTGATGTTGAGCGTATCGGCCCCCAAGTAGAATCACACGCACGTTTTCCTGCACGTGTAAATGCGGGTTTTATGCAAATCATTGATGAAAAGCATATCCGTTTGCGTGTATATGAACGTGGTGTGGGTGAGACCTTGGCCTGTGGTACAGGGGCTTGCGCGGCCGCGGTCAGTGGTATGCGCCGTGGCTTGCTTGCCAATGAGGTTGAGGTTCAGCTTGCAGGCGGTAAGCTACATATTGCCTGGCGTGAGGGGGATGTGGTCTGGATGACAGGTCCAACCACGCATGTTTATGATGCGCGTCTGGATTTAAGATATTTTCAAAGCTAAAATTATGATAACTAAACACCCTGAGTTGCAGGGTGTTTATTTTTTAAAATAAAAATATAATTTCAAAGGATAAAATGAATAACTTGGTTTTTCTTCCAGGCGCATCTGGAAATACCCAATTCTGGAATCCCTTGATCGCACAATTGCCTAAGAGCTATACCAAACAAATAATTCATTATCCAGACTTTCATGGTGTGGCTGCACATCCAGATATAAATAGTTTTGATGATTTAACCGATTATGTGGTTGCACAGATTCAACAACCCTCGATTTTAATTGCTCAATCAATGGGTGGTATTTTTGCCATCGCAGCCACATTACAAAAGACTGATCTGGTCAAAGGCTTGGTTCTGATGGCAACTTCGGGAGGTATCAATTTAGACCCGTTTCAAGTTCAGGATTGGCGACAGGGGTATCAGCAAGAATATTTGCAATATCCTGATTGGTTTGTTACAGCAAAGGTAGACTATGAAGCCGAATTGGCACATATTCAACAACAGGTTTTATTATTGTGGGGAGATCAGGACCTGATTAGTCCTGTTACTGTGGGACAACATTTACAGCATATCTTTAAGAAATCTGAACTTTATGTGATTCAATACGGAGAACATGATTTTGCTGAACAGTATGCAGATGAAGTTGCTATTTATATCAATGCTTTTATAAAGCAATTTTAGGGAGTTGAGTGTGCAGACAGCTTTACAACTACTTTCCATGTGGTTAAAAGAGCGGACAATTCAAAATCAGTCTGAACATACCATTACGGCCTATCAACGTGATCTTACTGATTTTTTTAAATTTTGTGAAAATAAACAATTACAACTACATGATGTTGAAGCTTCGGACTTGCGAGAGTATTTGGCTACACGTGTTGAACAAGACCAACTGAGTTCTAGTAGTTTACAACGTCATTTAACATCAATTCGCCAATTTATGAAATGGGCTGAGCAGGGACAATATTTACAGCAGAATCCCTCAGAAGATTTTAAGTTAAAACGTCAACCCCGTCCCTTGCCAGGCATGATTGATATTGAAACCATCAATCAGATTCTGGATCAGCCTGCACCTGAAAAACCAATTGAGCAGCAATTATGGTTAAGGGATAGGGCGATGCTTGAGCTGTTATATTCGAGTGGTCTACGTTTAGCCGAGTTACAGGGTTTAACTGTCAAGGATATTGATTTTAATCGACAGTTATTACGCATTACAGGTAAGGGCAATAAAACCCGAATTGTGCCTTTTGGAACCAAAGCTAAACAAAGTCTGGTTGAGTGGTTAAAAATCTATCGGATATGGCAGGGTGGTTTTGTAGCAGATTCAGCCGTGTTTATTTCACAGAAAGGTAACGCACTGACTTCACGACAGATTGAAAATCGGGTTAAGTTACAGGCCCAACGGGCAGGAATCAGTGTCGATTTGCATCCACATTTATTACGACATTGTTTTGCCAGTCATCTGCTTTCTGCCAGTGGCGATCTACGTGCAATTCAGGAAATGTTGGGTCATAGTAACCTATCCACCACCCAAATCTATACCCATCTCGACTTTGAGCAATTGATGAATGTATATGACAAAAGCCATCCTCGGGCACAAAAAAGCTGAATCCTGATATATTATGTTGCAAAATTGGACGTTAAATAGGCAACTCATTTTACAGAGCACACTTAAACAATGTTCTTACTTTATTGACCATTTTTTGCAAAAAGTGCTGAGTATTTGGATTTGCCCGAAATGATCAGTTACAGAACATCTGCTTTTTGTCTGCAAGATCTATTTTAGGTTGTTGAATTTTATAAAATATTAATAAAATCAAAATGTAATATTGATAAGAGCGGATAGCTCAATTGAGTTGATTTCTCAGTGCTCTAAATTAGTGAACTGAGCATTTCATCTTTTTTACAGCCACATGGGAAATTGTGACTTGACCGAAATGCCAAATACATTGCAAGATAGGGCACCTAAAAAGTTTCGATCGAAGAGTTAGAATGCTCTTCACTACATTTACTTGCTTAGAACAGCCGAGGATTACATGAAGGCTCTTGTCGCTGTAAAACGTGTGGTTGATGCCAACGTTAAAGTTCGTGTTAAGCCGGACAATAGTGGGGTTGACCTTACCAACGTTAAGATGTCAATCAACCCATTCTGTGAAATCGCAGTGGAAGAAGCGGTTCGCTTAAAAGAAAAAGGAACGATTTCAGAAATCGTTGTTGTTTCAGTGGGTTCTAAAGACGCGCAAGAACAAATTCGTTCTGCAATGGCTTTAGGTGCTGACCGTGGTATTTTAGTTGAAACTGCTGACGAAGTTGGCGCTTTAGAAGTTGCTAAAATTCTAAAAGGCGTTGTTGATGCTGAAAAACCAGAACTTATTTTATTGGGTAAGCAAGCTATTGATGACGACTCTAACCAAGTTGGTCAAATGCTAGGTGCTTTACTTGGTGCAGGTCAGGGTACTTTTGCTTCAGAAGTAAAAGTAGATGGCGACAAAGTTCAGGTAACACGTGAAATTGACGGTGGTTTACAAACTGTTGAGCTTGCACTTCCTGCAATCATCACCACTGACTTACGTTTGAATGAGCCACGTTATGCGGCACTTCCAAACATTATGAAAGCACGTAAAAAACCGCTAGACATTAAATCTCCTGCAGATTATGGCGTTGCAACAGGTTCTAAGTTGAAAACTATAAAAGTTGAAGCACCTGCTGAGCGTAAAGCGGGCGTACAAGTGAAATCTGTAGACGAACTTGTAGAAAAATTGAAAAACGAAGCGAAAGTGATCTAATACAGAAGGATAAAAATCATGAGTATTTTAGTTATCGCTGAGCACGACAATAAAGCACTAAATGGTGCAACATTAAACGTTGTTGCTGCAGCTCAAAAAATCGGTGGTGATATCACTGTATTGGTTGCGGGTTCTGGTGCACAAGCAGTTGCAGACCAAGCAGCTAAAGTTGCAGGCGTAAGCAAAGTATTGCTTGCTGATGATGCTGCTTATGCAAATCAATTGGCTGAAAACGTTGCTAGCTTAGTTGCTGACATCGCAAAAGGCGGTTACAAATACGTATTAGCTGCTTCTACAACAACTGGTAAGAACATTCTTCCACGTGTTGCTGCACTTCTTGACGTAAGCATGATTTCAGACATTATTGCTGTTGAATCTGCAAATACTTTCAAGCGTCCTATCTATGCAGGTAACGCAATCGCAACTGTTCAATCTGACGAAGCAATCATCGTTGGTACAGTTCGTGCTACAGCATTTGATGCTGTAGCTGCTGAAGGCGGTTCTGCTGTAGTCGAAGCTGTTGCTGAGGTGAAAGATGCTGGTGTTTCTAAGTTTGTAAGTGAAGAAATCGTGAAACTTGATCGTCCAGAATTAACTGCTGCGCGTATCGTTGTTTCTGGTGGTCGTGGTGTAGGTTCTGGTGAAAACTATCACAAAGTACTTGACCCATTAGCTGACAAGCTTGGTGCTGCTCAAGGTGCTTCACGTGCTGCTGTAGATGCTGGCTTTGTACCAAACGACTTCCAAGTAGGTCAAACAGGTAAAATTGTTGCACCTGACTTGTATATTGCTGTTGGTATCTCTGGTGCGATTCAGCACTTGGCAGGTATGAAAGATTCTAAAGTTATTGTTGCAATCAACAAAGACGAAGAAGCACCAATCAACAGCGTTGCTGACTACTGGTTAGTGGGCGACTTGAACACTGTTGTACCTGAATTGGTATCTAAACTTTAATTCGCTCTGAATAAAGTTGAAGAACGCCCCGAAAGGGGTGTTTTTTTATGTTAAAAATAAGAATAAATAAATGAGAGCATTACCGATGAATTATACTTTTAAGACCTATTTTCTGATGCTGGCTCATTATAATCAGTGGGCAAATAACAAGTTGTTTGCAGTTTTAGAGGCTTTGCCTGAAACACAGTTGAATCAGGACTGTGGCGCTTATTTTAACTCACTGATTCAGACTGCAAATCATGTGTTGGTTGGGGATTTCCTCTGGTTTGAACGTATCTGTGGACTACAACCCTCGCGTTATGCACTGGATGATGTTTTATATCCAGACATAAAGGAATTAATTCAAGTTCGTAAAAACCATGATCAATCTTTAATTGATTATGTCCAGGTTCATGATCAATCAGCTTTTCATCAAGCATTGACCTATATTCGCCGTAACCAGACCTATACAGAGCCATTGATTGAAGTGTTGGCTCATATGTTTAATCATCAAACCCATCATCGTGGGCAAATGCATAATATGGTTTTCCAGTTGACAGGTATATCACTTGAGCTGGACTTGATTTATTTCCAAAGGGAAAATGCTTGCCTATATCATTAAATCGCGAGTACCAGACGCTGGAAAAATGAGTGATGTTACCTATCTTTAGTTGCTTATTTTTTAAGGAAAATATAAGTGAAATGGTCGAATTTTCGAGGATGCTGTGAGGTGAATCAAACAACTGGCCATTATAGGATGATCAAGAATCATCATCTAATTTTAACTATATAATTTATATAATATTTTTATTGTAAAAAAATGCTATTTTTCATGCTGAAAACTCCCAGTTAACCCGTCCTTTATGCTATAATTTTTCGCTGTATTTTTTATTTTAGTTCAAGTTTTTGAACTGAATTTTTGCAAGATTGAAGACATAAAAACAGGTGGAACCATCGACCTGTAAACAAGGAGTATGCATGAGCGTATCGGAAATTAGACCGATTGCCATTGAGGACGAACTCAAGCATTCATATCTAGATTACGCCATGAGCGTAATTGTATCTCGTGCATTACCAGATGTGAGAGACGGTCTTAAACCTGTTCACCGTCGTGTATTGTTTGCGATGCACGAATTGGGCAATGATTATAACAAAGCATACAAAAAGTCTGCTCGTGTTGTCGGGGACGTGATCGGTAAATATCACCCTCATGGTGACAGTGCAGTATATGAAACAATCGTTCGTATGGCGCAAAATTTTAGCTTGCGTTACATGTTGGTTGATGGTCAAGGTAACTTCGGTTCTGTCGATGGGGATAGCGCAGCAGCAATGCGTTATACCGAAGTTCGTATGCAAAAGTTGACCCATGAAATCTTAGCAGACTTAGAAAAAGATACTGTTGATTGGGAAGATAACTACGACGGTTCTGAGCGTATTCCTCAAGTGATGCCGACACGTATTCCAAATCTTTTGATTAATGGTGCGACGGGTATTGCGGTAGGTATGGCGACCAATATGGCGCCGCATAACATGACAGAAGTGGTGAATGCATGTTTAGCCTATGCCAATAACCCGAATATTTCTATCGAAGGCTTGATGGAGCATATTACGGGTCCAGATTTCCCTACGGGCGGTATTATTTACGGTAAATCAGGCATTGTTGATGCCTATCGGACTGGTAAAGGCCGTTTGCATATTCGTGGTAAATATCACTTTGAGGAAGACCCAAGAACAGGCCGTACCACCATCGTCTTTACTGAGATTCCTTACCAAGTTAACAAAGCAAAAACCATTGAGCGTATTGCCGAGTTAGTCAAAGAAAAGAAACTTGAAGGTATTTCCGAACTGCGTGATGAGTCTGATAAAGAAGGCATGCGTATCGCGATCGACCTGAAGCGTGGCGAAAATGCAGAAGTGGTGGTGAATAACCTGTTCCTGCATACACAACTTCAAAACTCGTTCAGCATCAACATGGTCTGTCTGGATAATGGTCAGCCTAAGTTGATGAACCTGAAAGACATCATTGCGGCGTTTATCCGTCACCGTCAGGAAGTGGTGACCCGCCGTACCATGTTCGAATTGCGTAAAGCACGCGAGCGTGGACATATCTTGGAAGGCTTAACCGTTGCCTTGGCCAATATTGATGCCATCATTGAAACCATTAAAACCTCTGCAAACCCAGCCGAAGCGCGTGAACGTTTACAGGTAGGTGAGTGGGCTGGCGGTGGCGTGGTGGCATTGCTGGAAAAAGCAGGTGCGATCTCTGTTCGTCCAGATGAAATTGAAGGCGAAGACCCAACTCGCCCATTTGGTTTGTCAGGTGAGATTTATCGCTTGTCACCTACGCAAGTTGCAGCAATCTTAGAATTACGTTTGCACCGTTTAACGGGTCTCGAACAAGACAAGTTACATGCAGAATATTCTGAAATCTTAGGTCAAATCGCTGAATTAACAGCAATTCTCAATGATTTTAATTTATTGATGAATGTGATCCGTGAAGAGCTTGCTTTAATCTTGCAACAATATGGTGATGGGCGTCGTACTGAAATTGTTGAATCAGGCGTTGATTTCTGCCGTGAAGATTTGATCCCAGAAGAACAAGTGGTATTGACTGTTTCTCAAACAGGTTATGCGAAAACTCAACCACTTTCTGACTATCAAGCACAACGTCGTGGTGGTCGTGGTAAGTCTGCAACTTCGATGAAAGATGATGATATTATTCAACATTTAATTGTGGCATCAAACCATGCAACAGTTTTATGTTTTACCAATGTCGGTAAAGTCTATCGTTTAAGAGTGTTTGAGGTTCCGCAAGCTTCACGTGGTGCAAAAGGTCGTCCAATTATTAATTTGCTCCCATTGGATGCAAATGAAACCGTGACTGCAATCTTACCGTTGACTGAATTCCCTGAAAATCACTATGTATTCATGGCAACAGCATCAGGTACGGTTAAACGTGTTGAATTAGCACAATTTAGTAATGTTCGTTCTAACGGTTTACGTGCGATTGAGTTGAACGAAGAAGATACTTTAATTGGTGTTGCAATTACCGATGGTAATCAGCAGATCATGTTGTTCTCGAACGAAGGGAAGGCAATTCGTTTTGCTGAAACAGATGTTCGTGCGATGGGACGTACTGCAAAAGGCGTGCGTGGTATGCGTGTGAGTTTTGCAAGCAATACCATTGAAGCCGAAGATGCTGACGTTGAAAATGATGATAGCGATGACAATGATGATTCAGTAGATTCGAATGTTGTCAGCCGCATCGTTTCACTGGTGGTTGTGCCTGTCACAGGTGAAGTGTTGTGTGCTTGTGCAAACGGTTATGGTAAGCGTACACCTGTTGATGACTTCCCGACCAAGAAACGTGGTGGTAAGGGTGTGATTGCCATTAAAACTAGCGAGCGTAATGGTGAACTTGTTGGTGCTGTGTCTATTGATGAAAGCAAAGAACTAATGCTGATTTCTGATGGTGGTACATTAGTGCGTACCCGTGCGGCTGAGGTTGCAACCACAGGTCGTAATGCACAAGGTGTTCGTTTAATTCGTTTAAGCGATGCTGAAACACTGGTGGGTGTGGTTTCAATTGAAGCTGTTGAAGATGACGAAGTGTTGGAAGCGACAGAAGAAGTGGAGGCTACTGAGGTTGAAGCGGTAACTTCTGAAGACGTTACGGCAGAACCAAAAGATGATGCTACTGAAGAGTAATTAGTCTCTTGGCAAAAAACCCAAAGTCAGCTTTGGGTTTTTTTATGCTTGTTGTTTTATGGGTTTTATCATTACCAGGCGATAATAGGAAAGCGCCAATAAAATAGCGCCTACCGTTGCGAGATAAATCAGTTTTGGTACAACAACAGAGGTGGGGACACCCATCTGGTTGAGTTGTACAAACATCTGTACCCCATGAGTTGAGGGCAGTGTCCATGCAAACCACTGCATCCATTCAGGCATTGCTGCATGTGGCCATGCGGTGCCTGTCAGTAAAAACAGGGGAACGGAGGTCACCACAATCAAATGCCCAACCCGTTCAGGCATATCCACCAGTGAACCCACCAGCATCGCCAAACCTATAATACAACTCACATAAATCGGTACAGCAAGCAACATGCCCCAGAAATTGCCGCCATGAGGATACTCATAGAACCAGAAAGTAAAACCGAATAGATACAGGCAACCCAGACAACTGATGGTGAGAATGGCTGCAAAAATCGCCCAGAATTCTAATCTTTCAGCAATCCAGCCTTTTTCACGGTAACTGGCAATCAGCATTGCCAAGCCAAGTAAAATGGTCTGATGAATAATCAGGCTGGCCACCGCAGGAAAGATATAACTCCCGTAACCTGACAAGGTATTAAACAATGGGATTTGGTGAATTGAAAGTTCAGGATGAAATTGTGAAGCCTCACCAAACTTTTCAAAATAGTCCTGTAAGGTCGATTCAATCGAACCCGCCAAGCCTGTTCCCACTTCCTTGGTTCGGATGAAGTAGGCGGTGCTGAGATACAGACCGATCCCACCTATTTCGCCATGTTTTAGGCTATTGGTCAGGTTTTCTGGTAATAACAGGATACCCTCAGCTTTCTGGTTTTTAACCAATTGCTCCGCTTCGAGAAAATTATCAGTCACCGTGATGATGTGGATGTGTGGGCTGTTGGAAGCCTGAGTGATGATCTTTGAAGTCAGAATGCTTTGTTCCTCATCCACAATCACAATCGGAATATCTTCTGCTGACTGGGCTTTATAGGCGGTTGGATAGAAAAAACTATAGAGAATGATTGCTGCAATCAGGGTGGTAAATACTGAGGTATTGGCGACAATATTTTTAAAGGTTTGAATGTAATAACAGAAAAATGACTTCATGAGCGTTGCTCCAAGGTATTTTTCCTTAACAGGCGAATACTTAAAGCAAAATACAACGCCGAGAAAATGATCAGGATACCAAAGGGAAGCAGTGATACCCATAAATCACTACCGATTACCCATTGCTCGGTCTGTAGTTTTGCATAGGGGGTATAGGGAATAATCATTGACCAGAACTGGGTAAATGCAGGTGCATTGTTCAAGGGTAGGGTAATGCCCGAAAAACTTGGGGATGAACCGCCATACAGGGCGATAAAACCAAAGGTTTTGGGTAAATCCTTGGTTGCCAACACCACCGTGCTGCTAATCACTGCATAGGCAAAATACAGAACAAACTGGGCAATTAAAATCAGGCTGAGTGAACCAGCAATAAAATAGCCACGAATATGTGCCAGCCAGAACATCCAGGACCATGTCCAGAAACAGAAAATGCAAACATAGACTAGGATTTTTCCAAGAAAACTGGAAACAATCTGTTGGGGATTAACCCATTCAGCAAAGGTATTTCTTTTAAATTCCTGTCCAATAGCAAAAGCCACACAACAGCAAAGCAATAAATGTAGCACCGCAGGCACCATGAATGGTTCCAGAAACAGTTCATAGCTCATGCTGGGATTATACAGTGTGGAAATCTTGATATGCGGTGTGGGCATGTCCAGATAGGGAATGTTATTTGATAAATAACTTTCCCCCATGTAATCCGCCATACCATTTAATGTGCTGATCAGCATGGCGGAGGAAATGGTATTACCAATACTAAAAAAGGACTGGTTATAGGCAATGCTGATTTGGGCATCCTGTGCCTTGACCAAACGCTGTTCCGCACCATCTGGAATCAAGACAAATCCCCATACCTCTGTGCTATTGACCAGCCGTTCGGCTTCATCCTGACTGGCAGTAATGGTTTTGACCTTGAGGGTATGGTTGATGCTGAGCGCGTGAATCACCTTGCGGCTCATTTCACTTTGGTCTTGGTCGATAATGGCGATAGGCAAATGATCAGCCTTACCTGATGAAAACATGCTTGCAAAAAGAACAATCACCAGCAAAGGGGCAATCACTGCCATAAAAAGATCGGCTTTATGGCGTTGTAAATAGCGTAATTCCCGAAGCATGCCAGCAAACATCAGTTATTTGGCCTCTTCAATCTTGAACAGGACACTCATGCCTACTTTTAGGTCAGGAATGGATTGTTCAGGAACCAGGTGAAACTTGAAGCTGCGAATATCATAGCCACCTGTCTGGCGTGTAGTTTTAATGGTGGCAAAGTCACCCTCAGCATCAATATTCTTTACTTTGAAGCTGGCCTTGCGATTCAGTGCAGGGATAAAGCCATCCAGGGTTTTGTTTTTATAGATGGAGCTATACATATCTTCACGGATATTCAGGCTCACCCATAAATCATGGTCTTCAATGATGCTCACCACTGGAATACCAGTCGCCACCAGTTCAGTGGGTTTGCCATAGGTTTTGGACACGGTTCCATCAGTCGGGGAATACAGCTTGGTTTCTTGATCCAGTGCATTGGCTTCTTTCACCGCAGCCTGAGCCATGGCAACCTGTGCATCAGCAGTGGACTTCTGCTGTTCGGTACTGCCACGTTTGGCGCGTGCATATTGTTGATAGGATGCTTCCGCCGTTTCACGGGCAGAGGTCTGTGCCGCCAGCATTTCATCACGTCGCTGACGGGAAATCACCCCTTGCTGGTAAAGGTTTTCACCCCGTTTATAGGTGGTTGCCGCCAATTCAGCCTGAGTTTTCATGGCTTGCCAGTTGGCATAGAGGGTATCAATATTTTCCTGCTGGGTACCACGGTAGACGGTTGAATGGAATGCCATTGCACTTTGCAGGGCTGCCTGTGCCTGCTCCTTTTTAGCCTCCAGTTCAGGACTGACAAAACGCACCACAGCCTGACCCTTTTTAACGGTTTGCCCCTCAGTGACATAAAATTCCTCAATGCGGCTAGGCACCTTAGTGCTGATATGTACCGTTTCCGACTCAACCCGACCTTGCAACTCAACAGTTTTCGGAAGATAGGCTTTCCATAAACCATAGGCAATCAGACCAAGTAAAAGGACGACTACAATAAACATGATCAGTTTCAGTTTATTGCCTTTGCCTGATCCAGTTGAGTCAGCTTTGCTGTTCGGAGTCGTTGTGTTGACTGAAACATCCTCATGCTGTTTTTCTGGTTGAATAACAGGTTCAACAGAAGTTGCTCCCTGATGTTCAGTAGGAATCGTCTCTTGACCTATATCACGTTCTGAATTGGATGATGATTGATCTTGACTCATAAATTTCTCCAATTAACGGATATAGTCAGTACGTGGTTGATTGACATACAGCTTAAATTCATCAATCGAACCATAGCTTTGCAGTAAGGTTGCCAGTGACAGGATGTATTTATAGGCATTAACTGCCATTTCAGTTTTTAAACCGTTTAGGGCATTCTGGGCATCAATAACCTGGGTGGCTGTACCCATGCCTTCCTTAAAGGACAGTTGCTGGATGCGCAGGTTTTCCTGAGCTGCTTTGATATTTTGGCTGAGAAGCTGATGGCTGGTTTGAGCAGTATTTAACTCACTGAAAGATTTATACAGCACATTTTCAACTTCCTGCTTGGTGCGCTCAGTCATCAACTCTGAGGCATATTTTTTTAACTCGGCCGCACGAATATTCTTGTTGTTATCAATTCCCGAAAATAGGTTGTATTTTGCCATCACACCGACAATCCAGTTCTCTTTACTGTCCAATTCATATTCCCCAAAAGCAAAAACACTGGGTTTCTTGGCTGATTGCTGCACCTTAACATTCTCGGTGGCAAGCTGGGTATCCATCTGCAATTTCCTGATCAGGCTTGAATTTTGATCATAGTTTGCAAGTAGTGTATCCAAGGAATGATTTTGGGTTAAATTCACAAAAAGCGGGGTGGAGAGCTGAACACTTTGCTTGGTTTGCAACAGGTTTTGCAGACTAAACTGGCTTGCCCTTAAGTTTGCCTGTGCATTTTGGTAGCTGCGTTCCGCATTGTTGCGGGCAACTTCAAACTGCATCCGTTGGCCTTTGTTAATAAAACCCTGCTGCTCAAGCTTGACTGCGTTGCCGTAGTGTTCCTGCATGGCATTTAAATTAAACAGGGCAGAATTGACCAATTGTTGCTGCAACTGCACATTAAAATAGGCCTGAATCATTTCAAAGCGCTGTGTGTCCTGTTGCTGCTTTTCACTGATGTTGGAACGCTGTGCCTGAATATTGGCGATTTGCTTGGCGCTGTTGATTTTCCCGCCCATATACAGGGGCATCACCATAGAAACTGAGGTGCGGACATCGTGGTCCTGAATAGTGACATCCAGATCGTTTGGCACCTTATTCAGTCCGTCACTGACCACTTGATCAAAGCCCTGGCTAACCTGGTCAATCACTTCTGGCGGAAGTACATTTTGCCATTGCGATAATTTGTCATCAAAACCACGGGTCAGTGAGTTTTCCAGTCTACGTTTACTGGATTCCAGAGGTACACTGGTTTCACTGTGAAATGCATAGGCACGGGCATTTAAATCAATACGGGGTAGGCCAAGATTCTTTACCGCCTGCATTTCAAGTTGAGAGGCTTGCTGTAGCGCCTGCTGCGCTTGTGTGGCATAGGCATGCTCCACAACATATTGTTCAGCTTCACCATAGCTCAGGGTTTGGGCAAATACAGGCATGGAGAACAGGGCACAGCTAATTAAACTGATACTCAAACTCAACTGCTCTGAAAACCGTTTGACCTTAAAATTCAGTCGATGATGCCGTTTCAACATGATCTGATGTCGCAATTTAATAATATCCTGCGTTAGTCTAAATTATTTTTATAAAATTAAAATATTATGTTTTTAATTAAATAGTTATATGTCCAAGAATGGTGTAGTGAATTTGTAAAAAATAGAGTTTTTAGTCTAGTTTAAACATGGAGTTATCCAGTTTTTTGATGATAAAAAAATCCACTTAAAAATGGGTAAATGAACGAAATAGGGTACAAAAACACGATTGAAAAATTACCGATTATTTTCAGTTAAATCGAAATATTTACGCGATAAGCTGCTGCAAGCTTTAGCAATCTGTGATTAAATGCCCATTTCAATTTGTTTCACTTTGACAAGGGAAAATTCATGCGTGCTTATAATTTCTGCGCTGGTCCTGCTGCACTGCCTACTGCCGTTTTAGAAAAAGCTCAACAGGAAATGTTGGATTGGCAGGGTAAAGGCTTGTCGATCATGGAAATGAGTCATCGTAGTAATGACTATGTTGCTGTGGCAGAAAAGGCGGAAGCTGATCTACGCAAGCTCATGAATATCCCTGAGAACTATAAAGTATTGTTCCTGCAAGGTGGTGCATCCTTACAATTCTCCGCGATTCCTTTAAATCTGCTTGGAAAAAATAACAAGGCAGATTATATCCATACAGGAATCTGGTCTGAAAAGGCACTAAAAGAAGCGAAACGTTATGGCGATATTAATATCATTGAGGCAAGCACTTTAATTGATGGCAAACATGCGATCACTGAACAAAGCACTTGGAACCTTTCTGATCATGCGGCTTATGTGCATTATGCAGATAATGAAACCATTGGTGGTTTACAGTTCGCCGATGTTCCAGAGGTAAATGCGCCGTTGGTGTGTGACTTTTCTTCAAGTATTTTGTCTGCGCCATTGGATGTGAGCAAATTTGGCCTCATCTACGCGGGTGCGCAAAAGAATATTGGTCCTGCGGGATTAACCATTGTCATTATTCGTGATGATTTGCTGGATCAGGCAAAACCTGAAATTCCAAGCATCCTAAAATATGGCGACCAAGCCAAGAATGGTTCAATGGTCAATACGCCAGCAACCTATGCATGGTATTTGTCTGGTCTAGTATTTGAGTGGCTGCTTGAGCAGGGTGGTGTAGATGCAATCTACAAAATCAACCAGGACAAGGCAAAACTCCTGTATGGTTATATTGATGCTAGCGATTTCTATAACAACCCAATCGCCATTGCAAACCGTTCAATGATGAACGTGCCATTTACCCTAGCTGATGAAGCACTTGAGAAAACATTCCTGAAAGAAGCTGAACAGAACCATTTACTTAATCTAGCAGGTCACCGTTCAGTAGGTGGTATGCGTGCAAGTATTTACAATGCAGTTCCTTTAGAGGGTGTTCAGGCACTTGTGAACTTTATGGATGATTTTGCGAAACGTCACGGTTAAGCAATAACTGATCTTAAACAAAAGCCCTCAACATTGAGGGCTTTTGTTTATATGTATAAGTTGAAAATGGTCAAAAATTAGAACAAGCCAATTTGATGAAAAATAAGTGCTGCTAAAAACATACCAAGTAAAAAAAAACAAAAAGCACCAACATCAAGTTTCAGACCTTGATCACTCGATGGAATAAGACTGGTGGTCGTTTGTTCTGGTATAATTTTCATTAGAACGCCTAAAAATGCCATTTATGCGATTTTTTGTCACTTTAGTGCAGTTTTAGCATAAATATTCGCCTGAATCCAGATGTTGCCGCGAATATATTCACCAATGTTAAAGTTTTTATACAAAACATTTTTAGTGGCAATACGTATTAAAATTGCAGGTAAATCATCTTCCAATACCAGTGTTACATCATACAGGGTATATTCATCCTGCATAAACTGCATGGTGGTTTTACCCACGATATTTCCCTGAAACCATGCTTCATCTTCCTGACCTAATGTCTCACCATATAGATAGGCGACCATTTTAGAAAAGTCGACAGTGACAGGTTCTTGATCTTCTGGGGTTTTTGGCTGCCACTCATTAATCAGTTCCTGTAGGTTGTCGGGAGCAATCCCATTATGTTCCGCCAGAATTGCATTTAATGCGCGGTGGTGCTTAATTGAGGCTGGATCATCAACAATGATTTTTTCATCTTTAGAAACGGTTTCCAATTCATATGCCCAGGCATTAAATTGAACCTGATAACTCTGGTTTTTGTCATATTGACAGCGATTTACACTAAATAAACTATCAAAGGCATAAATAACCGTATTTTTATTTACGCTTAATCTTAATACCGCCTGAGTTGCGGAATCACAGGTAATTACTCGTTCAATTTTTGCATCGTATTTATATGGGCTTTCAAAACTTGGAAACGCAGTTTTTAATGCGCGTGGCTTTTGGTCCTCAACCGCAATAATTTGATTAATTGAGATCGCCTCACCGCTTGGTCCCTGAATCAGCCAGAATGACTGGTCCATCTCCTGTTCATCTTCACATAGACCCATGGGCATCACAGGTGCATCCAGCGCCAGTCCTAACCATTGTGGTACATCTGTTTCGGGTGTTTCTGTCAACAGGTTCCAATGCTCGACATGATGACCGAAATTTTGATCTTGAATTTTAATGGTTTCTGGACTGTTCTGATTTTTCATAAAAACATAATACAAAGAGATTGAACTTATTCTATTAAATCGAGGGTCACAGCGTTTTTTCAAGTCTGGATATGTAATTCTATGGAATTTAATTCATTTTTAGATGAAAAAAATACCTGTCTCAACATTGGCAGTATTGTTCACTCCACTGTCATGGCAATCTGCTACACTATATTTTTTCCTTGTTGAGCCTATCCAACGTGCTGCCATTTAAATTGTGGGTGGATGCTGATGCGCTGCCTAAAATTTTGCGTGAGGTGATTTTACGTGCCTCTGATCGTTACCAACTGGAAGTGACTTTTGTAGCCAACCAAAATGTGGGGATTACCCCATCGGTGCGGATTAAATCAATTCAGGTGATGAGTGGGGCAGACCGAGCCGATCAGGAAATTGTAGAACGGATGCAGGAAAATGACATTGTTATTACGCAGGATATTCCGCTTGCCGCCCAGGTAATTGAAAAGGGGGGTATTGCCATTCATCCTCGTGGTGAGATTTATACTACTGCGAATGTTAAAGCCCGTCTGCATTTGCGCGATTTCATGGACACACTGCGTGGCGCAGGTGTGCAAACAGGCGGACCACCGCCAATCTCGGAACGGGATAAACGTGAGTTTTCAAGCTCATTGGACCAGACCATTTTAAAGCAAAAACGGAAAACAGCTTCTTCTTGAGCCTGCCATTATGCCATCACGTATGAATCTCATGCTTAGCTATGCATTGCTGGTGTTTATCTGGGCAACCACACCGTTGGCAATTGTCTGGAGTGTGGCTGATTTGCATCCTATGTGGGCATTGGTGTTACGCTTTTTCATTGCCTTACCTCTGGCTGCAACCATTTTAATGCTGTTAAGGGTTGAGTTTCCCACGCATAAAATTGCATTATTTAGCTATATCGCAGGTTCATTAAGCCTGATTGGTTCACAGATCTTTACCTATGCCGCCACCGCCTATTTAAGCTCAGGTTTAATCGCATTGATGTTTGGGTTGGCACCGATTATGGCGGGACTTATTGGGCGATTTGGCTTCCAGCAAAAACTGGCGGGATTGCAGTGGCTGGGCATGGGTACATCAATTGCTGGATTGGCCATGATCTGTCTCAGCGGTAGCCAGAAGCATGTACAGCCGATAGGCATTATACTGATGCTGATCAGTGTATTTGCCTATTCACTCTCGATTTTTCTGGTGAAAAAGATTAATGCGGATGTGCAGCCTATGGCGCAGGCGACAGGTTCAATCCTCGTCTCAACTGTGTTGGCAGCTTTGCTTTTGCCGTGGATTTGGCAGTATGCACCCACTCATTTGCCCTCAGTCAAATCGCTATTGGCACTTGCTTATACTGTGGTTATGGCCTCACTGATTGCCATGTTCTGCTATTTTAAACTGGTGCAGAACCTAAAGGCGACCACACTGTCATTAACAACGGTGATGACGCCAATGCTGGCGATATTGATCGGGGCTTACCTGAACCATGAGCAATTGTCAGCTCAGGTATTTGTAGGTGCTGTGGTAATTTTGTTTGGCCTATTCCTTTATTTCTATAAAGATTTAGGCCTGTATCGCCGTTTAAAGATATAAGTTATATCTCACATTGTGACTAATTCGGCTCATCCTGTTGCGACTGTTGAATACTGGCAGCCAGCTTGGCACGGTCCTGCGGATGTAGGGTGATGAAATAGGCACCTATACGAAATTTATGTGGCTCTTCTGTTTCATTGCAATAAGCCACTTGGGCAATTGCTGCAATATGAAAGAAATTTTCAGGATGGCTCAGAGTAATATGGATATAGGCATCTTGGGCAAGCGGCTGCGAGCTAAAAAAGCTTAGACCTTGTTCAGAAACATTAACCTGCTCAGGTACAGGCAATAGCGACTGCACGATATTGTCATAAAAAGAGCCTGTAATCAGGTTCAGTTTTTGATTAAAAAGGGATAAGATACGGGCAATTTGTTGATCTTTTTCATTTAATTGTTCTAATTCGTAGCCAAGCGCATGATCAAATTGATCTAATTCAGCAAGTAGTAGAAAATAGCGAGGCAATACAAAATGAGAATCATAGGGATCATTCAAGGCAGCATCTATTGGAATGATTTGATAATTGATTCTTAACACCGCATCAATACGGGACATCGTGCGACGTTCAGTTTTGTCGTCAGTAACATGATGCAGTGTATTTTCCATAATAAATCACCTCGGACTAGATGGTATGTTTAAACCAATTTCGCTGTATATAGGGTTGAGATACACTCGTGCTCGGCGGAGTAATCATTTTATTTCTTTCATCGCTCTGGTTTCCATGATTGGTTTAACCTTGGGCGTTGCTGTCCTCATTACAGTGTTATCTGTCATGAATGGTTTTGACCGCGAATTAAAAAATCGTGTTCTGGGAATGGTTCCACAAGCCACTGTTTCTTCTACTCAAATTCTAACAGATTGGCCTGAGCTTGTAAAAAGAGTTGAACGCCATCCGCATGTCACTGGAGTCGCGCCATTTACCCAGTTACAGGGCATGTTGACTGCCCAGGGACAAGTAGCTGGCATTATGGTAACAGGGATTGAGCCTGAATATGAAAAAAAGGTTTCGATCATCCAAAACCACATGGTTTCTGGTGATTTAAATGCATTGAAAAAAGGTGAGTTCGGTATTGTCCTGGGTAAGGATATGACTGATGCACTGGGCTTGGGCCTAAATGACAACGTGACTTTGGTTCTGCCAGAGGCGACGCCATCCCCAGCAGGTGTGGTGCCGCGTTTTAAACGTTTTAAGGTCGTGGGTATTTTTAGTGTGGGGGCAGAGGTGGATTCAATGGTCGGCTATATCGCCCTGAATGATGCCTCAACCTTGTTGCGTCTGCCAGATGGTGCGCAGGGCGTGCGCTTAAAACTGGATGATATTTTTGCTGCCCCTAAAGTGGCCAATGATATTGTGAGCCAGTTGCCAAGCAACTTCTATGCATCCAACTGGACCTATACGCATGGCAATTTGTTCAATGCGATCCAGATGGAAAAGACTCTAGTCGGTTTATTATTGGTGCTGATTATTGTAGTGGCCGCATTTAACATCGTTTCATCGTTAGTGATGGTCGTGACTGATAAAAAATCTGACATTGCCATCTTGCGTACATTAGGTGCATCACCCTCCATGATTACCAAAATCTTTATGGTACAGGGTACAGTGATTGGGGTTATTGGAACCATTGCAGGGACAATGTTAGGTGTGACCTTGGCCTTGACCATCAGTGATATTATTTCATGGTTCAATACTGCTTTAGGCTTGAACCTGTTTGATGCCTATTTTGTGCATTACCTACCATCCTATCTCAGATGGCAGGATGTGGTGGTGATTGTCACAGTTTCATTATTGTTAAGCTTCCTTGCCACTATTTACCCTGCATTGCGTGCAGCCAAAGTTCAACCAGCCGAGGCATTGCGTTATGAGTAAGATTGTTTTAGAAGCCAAAGACATCTATAAACATTTTGATGATGGCAAAAGCAAGGTTGAAGTGATCAAAGGCTTGTCACTGCAAGTGAACGCGGGTGAGTTCGTCTCTATTGTCGGTTCGAGTGGTTCAGGTAAAAGTACACTGCTGCATGTGTTAGGTGGCTTGGAACAACCCTCACAGGGAAAGGTCTTTTTACAAGGACAACGTTTTGACAATCTAGGTGAAGCGGAGCGTGGCTATAAGCGTAATCAATATCTGGGTTTCGTTTATCAGTTCCATCATTTACTGCCTGAGTTTTCGGCGCTGGAAAATGTGGCAATGCCGTTAATGTTGCGTCGTGAAAGTAATTTCAAGGATGTTAAGAAACAGGCTGAATACTTGCTTGATCGTGTGGGCTTGTCACACCGCATGGGCCATAAACCTGGTGAGCTTTCAGGAGGTGAACGCCAGCGTGTGGCTTTAGCCCGTGCCTTGGTGACCAAGCCTGCTGTAGTGCTTGCGGATGAACCAACAGGCAACCTTGACCGTAAAACAGCCTTGAGCATTTTTGAGTTACTGACTGACTTGAAAAAAGAGCTGAATATGGCAATGTTGATTGTGACGCATGATGAGCAGTTGGCACAGTCAGCCGATTCAATTCTGCATATGCAGGATGGTTTATGGATTAATCCAAAATAATTTATTTTGCTTAATCTCTTGTTAAAGCCCTGAAAACGGGCTTTAATTTTGCGTTCAGAAAAATCAAAAACTTAATTAAAAAATCACATGTTAAAAATTATTTTATTGGGCTGGATTGCTGGTATTGCAATCATGGGCAAAAGTCTGCCTTTTGTGGACCAGACATGGTGGATCTGGCTGCTTTTGGCAATCGCAATATTCAGTTTTGGCTTATATGCAAAACGATTCTATCTGAATCAGACTTTATATAAATTTCTTATCCTGATCAGTGCCAGTTGGGCACTCTTTTGTGGTGGATATCATTTTGCAGATACGGCTTTAGAACATCGGTTGCAACTCAGGGAGCTTGAACTACAGCCATTTGAAGCCATTGTTTATATTAAAAACCTAGATGAACTGACAGAAGATGGACACAAACAAATTGCGGAGGTGCTTAATCGACATGCTCAACCCGTAAATTGGTTTCTGTATTTAAAGAAAAATAAAGATCAAACTGTTCAGTCTCAATCCTTACAGCTTGGTCATTATTACCGAGTCTACGGCAAGATTAAGCCAGCACATAGTTATGCAGTTGCAGGCGCATTTGATCAGGAAAAATGGTTTTTACAGCAAAATGTGATGTCTGCATTTTCCGTACAGCAGATTCAGCCTTTAAGCCCTGACGAGATTTATGCCTTGAGTTATCAGCAGCACTTAAAGCAGCAACAGGGCTTTCGGGCTAAGTTACTGTTAAATGTTGAAACAAAACGTTTGGCATTTCGGCAGATGCTAGGAAATTCAAACCTACAGCACAAAGGTCTGCTTTTGGCGTTGCTGACAGGTGATGAAAGTCTATTATCCAATACTTTAAAACAACAGTTTCAACTGCTCGGCATCTCTCACTTATTGGCGATTTCAGGGCCTCATGTATTGATTTTTGCCTTAATGTTGACTTGGATTTTGCAAAGATTGGTGCAACGTTATTACCCGAAGTTGTATTTGTGGCAACCACGACAGATTTTAGTGCTACTGCCATTTGGGTTAAGTGTTCTGTTATATGTCACTTTTGTCGGTTTTGAAATTCCAGCAATTAGAACCTTGTTAACTGTCATCGTTGCCAGCCTTTTTATTTTATTTCGGCAAGAGATTCAACCTTTTGCATTGCTGGTGTATAGCGCAAGTTTGTTATTAATTTATGATCCATTTAGCATTTTATCGGCAGCTTTTTGGTTGTCTTATGGCGCATGTTTTATTCTGCTCAGGGTTTATCAAACCATCAATAGCTTACCCAAAGATCAGGTGGCAACAAAAAAAGAAAAAGCTATTTTTGCAATCAAAGTTTTGATCGAGTCTCAATGGAAAATATTCGTTGCCTTATTGCCCTTGGTCTTGATTTTCTTTCAGCAAGTTTCATGGCTTGCACCACTCACTAATCTGATCGCTATTCCGATATTAAGTGGCTTGGTTGTGCCCTTGGATATTATTGCTGCATGTGTCTGGCTGATCATTCCAGCATTGGGGCAATTACTGTTTCAGCTCAATGATATTTTATTATCTTTGTTAATATGGATTTTAAATGGATTACAGCAGATTTCTCCTGATATGTATGGTGTCAGTTGCACACCATTAATGATGGTCAGTTTGATTCTGGGTTTAATCATTTTATTTATGCCTAAAGGGACGCTGCCAAAAGCCTGGGCTTTGGTTTGCTTTTTACCTATTGTATTGGGGGTAAAATCACAACCCACGATTTTAAATATTCTGGACGTGGGGCAAGGACAATCGGTTCTTTTACAGCATCCTCAGCAGATATTAATGATTGATACAGGTGGGTCATATGATGAGAGTAAGTTTAGTTTAGGTGAACGGGTGGTGATTCCATTCTTACGCCAACAGGGCGTTCGACATTTGGATCATGTGATTCTATCGCATCTCGATCAAGACCATAGTGGCGCATTTCCTGCGATTCAAAATGCCTTTGCAATCACCCAGGTTCAGTCCAATGAACGCAGTGACAAAATGCCGTTTAAGGATAATTTTTCATTTTGTCAGCAGGGTCAAAACTGGTCATATGCAAATGTAAAAGTTGAAATTCTATTTCCACGCCCTGAAGAATTGGTTTATGCAAAAGATCAGCAAAATGAACAATCCTGTGTGGTGTATCTACAGTTTTTAGATGCCCAGCCGTATCAAAACTTCCTCATTATGGGCGATGCAGGCTGGGAAACTGAATATAAATTGTTGCAACAATATCCTGATTTGAAAGTGGATGTCTTGCTACTTGGGCATCATGGCAGTAAACACAGTTCAGCCTATGATTTTCTGGCAACATTAAAACCGAAACTTGCGATTGCTTCGGCTGGTTTTAATAACCGTTATGGGCATCCAACTCAGGAACTACAAAACCGTTTGCAGGCGTTAAACATTCCTTTGCTTACGACAGTACAGGCAGGAACCATCAGTTTTGTATTTGAAAATGGCAAAATGGAGCTAAGACAACAACGTCAACAGGTGAAATGGCTGGAAAGAAAATAGCCTAAGCATTTTCCTGAGATAGGTTTTGCTGACGAACTTCTGCAACTTTAACCAAAGCTTCATTCTCGTCAATATCATAAATTTTCTTGAGGGCGGGGTTGGCACTAAAACGTTTATAACTCCAATGGTAATGCATAGGGTAACGTTGAATCAGTTGCTCCAGAGTCTGGTGAATGATCAGCGTGCCATCTTCAGCACTTCCCTCATAAATCTGCGGATTGATCGGTTCAATATGCATGTCAAAACCATCTTGCTTATTTCTCATGGTATAGAGCAATAGTGCTTTGGCCCTGGTTTTTTGAATGAGTTTTGCACTCAGACTGCTTGAGGCGAGTGGAATACCAAAATAGTTGATCATTTCACCGCCATGATCAGGTGTGTGATCAGGCAAAATAATAGTTGTCCCACCTTGTTTCAAGGCCTTAAAAATCTGCCGAACACCGCTTTCATCGGTAGGGACAAGATGAGCCTGTTCACGACAGCGTGCATCACGGACAAATTGGTCAGCATCAGGATTTTTGACAGGTTTATACAAAATAGTCATCTGTGTATATTTTGAGAGCCATGCATTCATCACTTCCCAAGTTCCAAAGTGAGGAATAATCAAAACCAGACCTTTTTGTTCTGCCAATGCTGCATGGAAATAATGTTCACCATGAATCTTTTGAATTTGTTGAATATTCTTTTGATTGGAAGCTCCCCAAATACTGAAAAACTCAAAATAAGAGGTCAGTTCATTACGAATTGCCTGTTTGGTCAGTTGTTCTCTCTCTGGTTCAGCCAAGTCAGGAAACACAATCTGTATGTTGAGTCGAATGATTTTTGAAAATTTGGAAAGCTGAAATATGGTAAGTAAGACTGCAACCAAACGTGCAAAAAAACGTCCTAACTGAATCGGCTGGCGACTAATGAGCTTGAGTAGGCGATAACTTGAACGGTTTGAATTTGGCTGAGTCATTTATTTATTGCAAATTGGAAAATTACAAGAGACCAGTATAATGCAAAAAATAATTATAAGTTCAAACAAGTTATTTAAACAGTTTTGTGCCCATCAGCGTATATAATAAGGCCACTTTTAAAATACATTGGATTGGAATCTTATGTCCGATTGGCCACCAAAACCACAAAATGAATCCACAAATCCGAATAATGTGACAGGCAAAGAATGGCAGATTTTAGAAAAAGCTGTCTTGGCTTCTGTCGAAGAACAACGCCGTAGCCGCCGTTGGAGTATCTTTTTTAAATGTTTGGGTTTTGCTTATTTACTGATTGTGCTGATTGCAATGAGTAAGGGATGTTCGACCAGCACAGAAAAATCAACCAGCAGCATTGGCAGCAGTCATTTGGCAATTGTTGATATTGTTGGCACCATTGATTCCTCTGCGGGTCAGTCCACAGTCAATAGTGAAGATACCAACAAGGCTTTAAAACGGGCATTTGAAGCAAGTGGCAGCAAGGCAATTGTCCTCAATATCAACTCACCTGGTGGATCACCTGTGCAGTCGGATGAAATCTGGCAAGAAATTCGTTATCAGAAAAAACAGCATCCGAATAAAAAGGTCTATGCTGTCATTGGCGATATGGGGGCTTCTGGTGCCTACTATATTGCCTCGGCTGCGGATGAAATCATTGTAAATCCATCAAGCTTGGTCGGGTCAATTGGTGTGATCATGCCGAACTATGGTTTAAGTGGTTTGGCACAGAAATTGGGTATAGAAGACCGTACCTTAACATCGGGTAATAACAAAGATATCCTGAGTATGACCAAACCGATTAATCCTGAACAGCGTGCGCACGTTCAGGCGTTGCTGGATAATGTTCATGGTCACTTTATCAATGCGGTTAAAGAGGGACGTGGCAAACGTTTAAAATCGAATGATCCAGCGGTTTTCTCTGGTTTATTCTGGACGGGTGAACAGGCAATTGCACTTGGTGTTGCAGATCGTAGTGGTAGCATTACCACCCTGATGCGTGAGTTAAAGGTTGATCAAAAAGTTGATTATACCGTTCAACGTAATCCTTTAGAGTCTGTTTTGGGGCGTATGGGTGCAAAGATTGGCGAGGGGATTAGTAGCTCTCTTGCAGCACAACTGGAAACTCAGCAAAATGCGAAAATACAATAACATATCTGATGCATCGCTTCGATAAAAGCGCTGTGTTGATCTTAATCAGGCTGTGTATATCACAGCCTTTTTATTGTAAAAATAACTGTACAGTTCTCCCTTTTATTTGCAATACATGTGTAGAACTAGATAATTGACCAATCAGTGAAAATAAAAGACAAGCTTATGAAACCTTTGATTCATTTTGCCCATGCTAATGGTGTTCCATCAAAAGTCTATCAAAAACTGTTTGATCAGCTCAAAGATCAATATGACATTATTTATGTGGCAGAAATTGGAACAGATAAGCGTTATCCAATTACACATGGCTGGGCATATTTGGTTGACCAGATCATTGATAGCATTGTACAGCAGGCCCAGGGACGAAAAGTCATTGGTCTGGGACATTCCCTGGGTTCAGTACTCACCTTGATGGCAGCGTATCGCCGACCTGAACTTTTTTCACAAGTGATTATGCTCGATCCACCCCTGATTATTGGCAAGGCCTCGTTATTTTTTCATCTTGCAAAAATCTTCAAACCGAAGCTGGTCGACAAAATTACGCCAGCAGGTTTGTCAGTGCGTCGACGCGATCACTGGGAATCCCGTGAGCAAGCGGCTGAGCTACTAGGTTCGAGAGGGTTTTATCAACATTTTGATGCTGATTGCTTTCAGGCTTATATTGATTACGCCCTGACCAATGATCCACAGCGTGGTGGTGTGACTTTAACCATTCCAAAAAATGATGAAGTGGCGATGTTTAGAACCACACCATCAATGTGGTGGTTGCCAATGCCTAAACCACCTGTTCCTGTAAATCTCGTGGTTGGAAGTGACAGTGTATTTTTAAAAGAAAAATTTCCGCAAGTGGCAAAAAGAAAACTAGGCATTCCATTTTCAATTGAGCAGGGAGGGCATATGTTTCCTCTTGAGCATCCTGTGGAAACTGCCGAAAAAATTAAAAATCTGGTTATTTAACTCAAATAAAAAACGCATCCGAAGATGCGTTTTATTTTTAAAACTGGGCAAACTGAATTGGTTTTTCTAATAGTTTCTGGTTGAAATAAGCCTGACCATTTTCCCAGGTGAGCTGACCATTACATAACCATTGTGCTACTTGAGGATAAATAAAATGCTCAAGTTCATGTACACGCTGTGCCAAACTTTCTGCTGTATCCTGTAAACTCACCTGAATCACAGACTGGGCAATACTTTGTCCCGCATCCAGTTCGGCTGTTACAAAATGAACCGTACAACCATGCAATCGATCTCCTGTATTTAACACACGTTGATGTGTATTCATCCCTTTATAAAAAGGAAGCAGGGAGGGATGGATATTTAACATCTTGCCTTGCCATTTACTGACAAATTCTGGTGTTAAAATCCGCATAAAACCCGCAAGAATCACAAGATCAACTTGCCATGCCAACAGTTGCTGATGCATGGCTACATCAAAACTTTCCCGATTGGGAAAGTTTTGATGGGAAATCACAGCGGTGGCAATATTGGCGTCCTCGGCACGTCGTAATGCATAGGCATCAGCTTTGTTGGAGAGAACACCAACGATTTGCCCTGACAACTGTTTACCATGTTGGGCGTCGATCAGGGCCTGTAAGTTGCTACCATTACCAGAAACAAGTACCGCAATTCTCATTATGCAAAGATCACACGAATTTTTTCGTCTGCACCCTCAACTGATTCTGCATTTTCCTGAATGTGACCAATTTTCCAGGCTTTTTCGCCTTGAGCTGTTAATACTTCAATGGTTTTATCCGCTTCGCTTGCATCAACAGCAATCACCATACCAACGCCACAGTTAAAGGTACGATACATTTCAAAGCGTTCTACATTACCTTCACGTTGTAACAGTTGGAATAACTCTGACCATTCCCAGCTAGATTCATTGATAACTGCTTGTGCGCCATTTGGAAGTACACGTGGCAGGTTACCTGGTAAACCACCACCTGTGATATGAGCCATTGCATGAACATCGACTTGTTTGCAAAGCTCTAACACTGGTTTTACATAAATACGGGTTGGCTCCATAGCAACATCTGCAAGTGGACGACCATCAATAATTTGAGTTAAATCAACGTTCTTAACGTCTAAAATTTTGCGTAGCAATGAGTAACCATTAGAGTGAGCACCACTTGAAGCAACGCCAATCAACACGTCACCAGATTTTACTTTGGAACCATCAATAATTTTGCTCTGTTCAACCACACCCACTGCAAAACCAGCGAGATCGTAATCTTCGCCCTCATACATGCCTGGCATTTCGGCAGTTTCACCACCGACCAATGCACAGCCAGCAAGCTCACAACCTTTACCAATACCTGTCACTACATTTGCAGCCACATCAACATTCAAATGACCCGTTGCATAATAGTCCAGGAAGAACAATGGTTCAGCACCACACACCAGTAGGTCATTGACACACATTGCCACCAAATCTTGACCAATGGTATCGTGACGATTGAGATTCAGTGCCAAACGTAATTTAGTCCCTACGCCATCTGTTCCTGAAACCAATACAGGTTCTTCATAGCCTTTTGGAATTTTGCATAGGGCACCAAAGCCACCTAAACCGCCCATGACTTCAGGACGAGTGGTACGCTTAGCGACAGATTTGATACGATCGACCAGTGCGTCGCCCGCTTCAATGTCGACCCCCGCATCTTTATAGCTTAAACCAGTATTTGGGGTAGAAGTTGAGTTGCTCATAGTGAAGTCTCCGCATTGGCGGCAGATTATAACCCGAATATACGAAACTCTTCTGTTATTTATGCCCGAAAATGCTATCTTTATTAAAAATTTTTTCCATTTATAACGATTACACCAAGAAAGGCTAGATTTTATGCAAGATCAGGTATTGCGTCGTATCTTTATTCTCGCGGGACTCGCATTACTACTCTGGGTATTATATCTGTTGAAGCCAGTGGTATTGCCATTTGTAGGGGCATTCTTTATTGCCTATCTGTTTAGTCCGCTTGTTGACACACTTGTAAAGTTTAGACTGCCACGTTGGTTGGCAATTAGTGTTGTATTTGTTGGCATTGGTGTTACTTTAACCGTAGTTTTATGGTTTCTTGTGCCACTGGTATGGGAACAATTAATTTACGCCCGTGACAGTATTCCCGCAGGGATTCATTGGATTAACTCAACGTTTCTGCCGTGGGTATCCAAAACATTTAATGTGATTCCAATGGAACTGGATACCGAACAAATTTCCAAAACGATCATGGAATATGTCCAGACCAATTATAGTGCGGATAGTATTCAAACCATGTTGCTAAGTCTAGCTCAATCAGGTCTGAATTTTATTCAACTGGGCGGGGTGGTGATTTTAATTCCAATAATTTCATTCTATTTCCTTCTTGACTGGGAAAGAATGTTGCAAAGCTTTAGACGCTTGATTCCTCGGCCTTACGAAGCATCGACCTTGAGAATTGTGGGTGAATGTCACAGTGTATTGGGTGCATTTGTGAAAGGGCAGTTTCTGGTGATGTTATTACTGGGAATTGTATATGCTGTTGGATTGCAGTTGATTGGGCTGGAGGTTGGCCTGATTATTGGGATGATCGCTGGTTTGGCGAGTATCATTCCTTATCTAGGTTTTGCGGTTGGTATTATTGCAGCGGTTATTGCCACCTTGTTCCAATTTGGACTGGACTGGACACAGCTTCTCTTGGTCGGTGTTGTGTTCATGATTGGACAAATGGTTGAAGGATATATTCTGCAACCTTTCTTGTTGGGCGATAAAATTGGCTTATCTCCAGTTGCGGTGGTGTTTGCAGTATTAGCTGGCGCACAACTGGGTGGTTTCCTTGGGATGTTGATTGCATTACCTGTCGCAGCAGTGATTGTGGTGTTGTTAAAGCATGCGCGTGACAATTACGAAAAAAGCCGTCTTTATGGGTTACCGATTGAGGTGAGTGTTCCCCAGGGTGAAATTCAGCACATCAATGTTGATGCGGGTGATGTAGAACTTGATATTGAAATGAAAAACTCTCAAGATACAGGCACTTCAAATTCAAATGACTTTAAGTAATTGGGGAATATATTAACGATATGCGTCAACTGCAACTGGATATAGAACCACAACTGGATGCTCGAATCAGCGATTTTTCAGGTCCAGGTTGGGGAAATGTGGTTGATGCGGTCCGACAGTTACATGCAGGCTTGGTCAGCCGATTTTATGTCTATGGCGGAGCTGGAACAGGCAAGAGCCATTTGCTGTCTGCAATTTGTGATTCATATCTGGAATTAGGCCGCCGAGCAATAAAAGTATCTTTGCTGGAACTATTGGATGCGCCTATAGAGGCCATTACCTCATTAGAGTTTTACGAATTGGTTGCTTTAGATGACATTGATGCAATCAGTGGGGTCCCTCATTGGCAGAAAGCAGTTTTCCATTTAATCAATAATCATGAAGGGCAACTGGTATTTTCTTCCCGTGTGGCACCTATTGAGTTAAAACTTGAACTACCTGATTTGCAGTCCAGATTAACGCAGGCGGTAAGCGTAAAAGTTCCAAATGGAAGTTCATATGCAGACCGACAAGCCTTACTTCAGTCTGTTATGATAAGACGGGGTATTCATTTTGATCAGCAAATCGTTGACTATTTATTGAATAATGGCCCTCATCAAGCGTCAGTATTGTTACAAACGCTGGCCCAACTTGAAAAAATGCTAAAAGGCGAAAAAACCAGGCTTTCCAATATGACACTCAAGCAAATCTATGCATTGATTGATGAATATCGTCAATAATATAAAATTTCTTGAGAAATTGTGAGAGCTATGACAAAGTACGCACAAAGGATGTGGTTGCAAATTTAAATTTTGCAATATCAAGAAAAATGAAAAATAGAAGGAGATCGGTATGCTCAAACGGACGCTTGCCTGCGCTTTATTTGCGGTTACTGGGCATGTTTATTCTGCGGATATTCAAGTCACAACGTTGGTTGATGAAGACAAGGATGATACCGTTTGTTCATTACGAGAAGCCGTAGAATTTTTAAATAAACGTAGCCAGACAGCTTTTGAGAATGGTTACCATGGTTGTGGTAACAAGGAAGCTTCCTCTACTATTTTATTGGGGCGTGATAAAGAATATATATTAAATAAGGCTCTACAAATTAAAACATCTATGACCATTAGTACTGCTGCCAGTGGGGATTTTAATAATGATAAGAAAGGATTAAATAATGCAACTATTAAAATGGTTGGTACAGAACGCTTATTTACGGTTGATGATGAAAGTGTCGAAAATAGTTTGCTAGCGGTTGGTCTTATTGAGTTAAATTTACAAGGTTCATCCACCAAAGTAAATAATGGTGGTTTAATTCTAAACCGTGAAGCATTAACAATTCAATATTCTCGTCTGACTGGCGGTAATGCTAATAATGGTGGTGCAATTTATAATGCAGGTGTTTTATCTGATACACAGAAAACTGTAGGAACCGTAGCAATTAGCAATAGTATTCTTCAGAATAATAAAGCTGATCAAGGTGCTGCACTTTATACAGATATGCCATATTACCGTATCACTCAATCTGTAATTAGAGATAATACCATTACGACAAAAAATGGTTCATTGTTGTATACAAATATAGGTTTTAAAGATCCAACCATTGGAGTAAATATTTTATACAATGGCGCTTCTGGTTTGCGTAATTCAACTATATTTAATAATACAGGTGGATATGTTGCCAATATTCGTGAGGGGATGGTTTTAAATAATGTGACCATGATCAGAAACGATGCTGGTCTATATCTGCAAGCACCTAAATGGATCGTTAAAACCACAACAACAGATGAAAATGATGAGAAAAAAGAAACAAATACTGATTTAGTGAGTGCTTCTATTTCAAATAGCATTATTGTTGGAAATGGTGAGAACACATGTGGTTTGAAAACAGATCCAGAAGACTCAACAATTGTACAGAGTAATTTAATAGACTCAACTTGCGATTTTAGCAAATTTGATAAGTTACTTGATCGTAGAAACTTTAGTGTGGGAGACAATAAACTGATTGCAGGGAATAATATTGTAGATCAGAAATGTGACGCCCCACCTGCAAGTGGTCTGTTATGTCCTTATTATACACCTAAAGATCAAATGCTTGGATTCTTTAAACCACGTTTATTAATGGCTTATAATCAATTGTCAGACTCTTTAATTGTTAATAAAGGCCGAATTTATAGTGATGGTGGTGCTGTTGGTTTAGCAAGTTGCGAAGGAAGTGATCAGCGTGGAAAGAATCGTAGTGGTTATGATGAATTATGCGATTTAGGGGCAATTGAATTGGTCATTAACCGAGGGGATATCTCAATTGTTGGTCAAGATATTCTGTACGGTGAGATTGCGAAGTTTAGTATTGCAGACAGTTTATTGGATGGTGAATTATTAGATCCAGCGTCGTGTGAACAAGTCTTGGGTAAACGTTCTGATGGGCAAGCATGGCAGTGGGGATGTTTAGAAATAAAACAAACTGCCACTCCATCTAAAGGTAAACTGACTTTGGATCAAGATGGCAACATTACTTATGTGCCAGACAGTAATTGGCATGGGGCGGATAAGTTTAATTTACGTGTAATGACTACAACAACACGTTTAAATGATGTTTCTAATTATTATATTGAAATCCCAACAACGATTGTACAAGATCCACCAAATAACTTTAAAAGTAAAACCGTGAATGTTTCTGGGGGAAGTATGGGTTTTGCTGCAATATTTATGTTGTTAGGTTTAGTTGGAATACGCCGTTTTAAATCATAATCAAGGATGATGAGATGAAAAATTATAAAAAAGCTCTATTAGCAACTATGGTAATTGCTGCTATGCCTCTTTTGGCTGCAACAAGTAATACCCCAATTAATGTTACAACTTTCGATGATGAGGATGGTGATAACCTAAATGCTTGTTCTTTAAGGGAAGCATTGAAAACTGCAGAAACACGTAAGTCGTTTGGTGGATGTGAAGTTACTGATATACTTTCAACTACTCAGAAAGTGATTCAGCTTAAGGCTGGAACCTATGTGTTAAATACAGAGCTGACTCCAAAAGTTGATGTGTCAATATGGGGGGAAAGTCCTGTAGATTGGCAGAAAAAGAGTGTTCTTACCAATGATTATCCAGCTCAAACAGATCTGAAAACCACTATTGAGGTAAAAAATAATAGTCGTATTTTCAATACGACTTTAGCTAATAAAGCTTTAGCCTTAAGCAATATTATCTTAATAAATGGTAAAACTCCAGATCGGGGAGGGGTAATCTATGCAGGTGCCAATGTTACATTGCAAAATACTAAAATCTTAAATTCACAGGCTGGTCTGGGCGGAGGAGCCATATTTTTGGCGGGACCTACAGCCTCACTTTCTATAACAAATAGCTTAATTCAAGATAACCAGTCACCAATCGGAAGTGTACTGGCGATGAGCTGTTTTAATGATAATGTTTATTCAAAGCGTGATATCAGTATTACTGGAAGTAGTTTGGTTGGTAATGGTTCTAGCAGTTCAAAGAGCATGTTGGATTTCTGTGGGGAGCCCAAAGTTACTTTATCAACCAATACAATTGCTAAAAATATTGCAGATATAGCAATCGGTAATTTAATTCAATTTTCAGGAAATACCAAAGCAAGTGATACGCCAAATAATAACTCTAGTGTATTAAGTAATAGCAGTAGTTTGGAATTATTGAATAATACGATTGTCGAGAATACGGTAAATACCACATTATTATATGATAAATTGGGTACTAAGCTACTTAGTTTTAATGTGTTGGCTTATAATAATGGAAGTTATGCTTGTCGTTATTTACTAGGTGATGCAGCTAAAGAGGAAAAGGTTGGTTTTAATGTTGTTTATAATGCCTTATCTCTTAAAGGTGATAATAAATGTGATGTTCCAGACCAGTCCTTGAAAGAAAATAAAACTAATATTGATGTTAGTGCCATAAATGATATTAAGACACTCCTTAGTCCACTAAAAAGTGCCTCTGAATATACTGCTTTCCTACCTTTATATTATCCTAGAAATAATAGTACTGAGACAGACCTAGTCAATATAGGAGCGACAGGTTGTAGTTCAACAGACCAACGTAATATTGCACGTATTACGGATGGAACATTATATTATGATCCTAATGCTCAAAATAGTTGTGATATTGGTTCAGTTGAGTTGATGAAACTTACTGCTGGAGATTTGGTGGATTTATCTAATGGTTCATTATTAGGTCTTGTGGCTGGTTATCAACAAGAGTATGATTTTTTTAAAAATTTAGTTGAAAAGCCTAATAATCCAGACTTTTTGACTTATTATAAACTTCGTTTGCAAGAATATAAAAATTTACTGGAGAATACTAAGGCAAATTTGAAATATCGTGGAATTTATGTAGATTTAAAAAAATATAAGCTCCCATTGCCACAAGAAGTTGAGTTGGCAGATGGCAATCATCAACTCAATTTCTTTAGTCCAGAAAATTATAAAGTAACTGTTGAAACATTAGGTATTGGACAAATCAATGATAATGGTGAAACAGTAAAACCCGATCCAAACCTACGCTGTGAATGGAATGAAGGTTTAGGACAAATTCTTGTTTATAGAACTGATGATGCAATTACTCAAGCTGGTGATAAAGCTTTTTGTAAATATACGATTCAATCTAGGGGTGACGAAAGCGTAAAGTCTTCTGGTTTAATTCAGGCTGCGTTTGTTAATATTGCTCCTTTGGCTAAAGATACATCAGTCACTTTAAAGTATAGACAGCATGAAAAAGCCACAATAAATTTATTAAGTTTTGCAAATGATGATGGTGATACAGGTGAGGGGGGTAAAGGGCCAGAGAGTAATCCGAACAAGCCCTCTTTCTGGAAAAATGAAGACGGTGTTGAATTGCCAATTCGCTTAACCAATGTACCCGCCAGAGATTTGACCATAACAGCAGATCGACAAGGTGCTTGTCCTAAGCCAGATGATAAAGAAATCTGTTATGGCGGTAATATTTATGTTCAGGAAGTAAATACATTTAATCCATTTAACTTCTCATTCAATTATCAGGTGTATGATGCCGATGGTACTGCTTCAAATGCTGCCACAGTGAGTGTCATTAGTACGGCTACAACAACTGATGATACTCGTCCTGCGGGTAGCGGTGGTGGCAGCACGGGTATTTTCTCAATATTTGGGTTATTAAGTTTACTGGCTTATCGCCGATTCAGAAAGTAGAAACAATGAATCAAAAAATAGCGCTAAAGTAGCGCTATTTTTTATATTCTGAGTAATCCTCTAGGGATAAGCTTAAGTTTAAATTATAGTCAGTGCTCAGAATATTTACTTAGATATTCATCTCTAATTGTTACACGTTCTTCCAAACTTGCATTTTGCATACGTTTACGTAAGTTATTTCGCTCCTGAGTGCTCATTTTCTGCCAGATGTCACGCATTTTTTGTTTTTCATCATCGGGTAATTGCGTAAACCATTCCATTCTTTGCTGGAGTTGTGAACCTTGGTCTGTTGGAATTTCTTTCAATGTTTGGTAGCGTTTAATTAAGATACGCTGTTCTTCAGGGGATAAATCATCCCATGCTTCTTCAGTTGTCGGTTTGCTGAGTTTAGAGAAAACCCAAAACCGTTCTGAACCAGCAAAACTGGTTTGTAATAAACCCAATGTACACACAACAAGTGCTAACTTTCTAGCTGCCATGTGGAACTTTACCCTCACCCAAGACCATTAACATTTCCATATCTTCAACCATTTGTGGCGAAAGCTTTGGATTTACGATGACCTGATTTTGTGGTTTATCTGTAAGTTGCAAAGAACTTGGAAGAACCACAATACCCATAATTGCAGCGGCAAATGCAAAACCAGTCATTTTCCAGATACTGTAAAAAGACGTATGTTTCTTTTGAACAGAATCGAGAACATGATTCATCACCAACATTTTATTGTGATGTTGTTCTCTTGCGAGTTGATCAAGCTTGGAAGTCACTTGTTTGGTGAATTCATCTTTTTTCATTTGATGATCCTCCCGTATGTGGGTTTAAATGCTCTAAAGCGATTCTGAGTCCCTGAATTGCACGGTGATAATGTGTTTTCACACTGCCTTCACTGCAATCCATGATTTGAGCTGTGGTCATGGTATCAAAACCCTCCCACGCTCTTAGCATAAATGCCTGTTGTTGACGTACTGGTAATTGATTGATTGCAGCCTGAATTTCTTCCATTGTGACTTCCTGATCTAGAAAATCGAATGGATTAGGGGTGGATTCATCTACAACATCAATAATTTCTTCGTCATCATCCAAATTAATTTTTTTAAATAATGAAAATGGGTTTGCACGGCGTGCTTCTTTGCGCCGCCAGTCCTGAAGTTTGTTATTTAAAATGGTATAGAATAGCGGATACCATTCTTCGGTACTTTTATCTGAATATGATTTATGCAATGAGATAAAAGCTTCCTGAACCAGATCCATTGCAATGCCTTGTTGTCCCTGGGTTGCACTTTCCATCATCACAAGCGCACGACCTGTCACGTCTTGCATAAAAAAACGCAGACGTTGTTCAACAGTACTGCGGTCAGTACCATTATCGGTTCGGGCCTGTTTCGGTGCTAAATCCATAGAGATGGAAAATCCTGTCATGGATACCCACCATTATTTCAATTCATTAATTCTATAACGTTGAAAAGGGTGGATGCGTTGACAACTCAAGCAATTATTTTTAGTAGTGTAATTGATTTTCTCAGCAGAGAAAGTGTATTTAAAATAATTTAACCTTTTACTGGCGTTGGCGAACCATTTCAAACAGACAGATTGATCCCGCAATTGCAACGTTCAAGGACTCCTGACCACCAGGTTGGGGAATGGTGACAGCCTGGGCATGTTCAAGGGCATAGTCACTTGCACCTTGGCCTTCGTTACCTAGAATCCAGACACAGGGCTGGGTTAAATCCTTACCATATAAACTGGTGGAACGGTGGGAGCTGGTGACAAACACGGGAATATTAAATTTTGGTAAAATATCTGTAAGTTGATAATTCTCAAAACAATTTAAACTAAAATGTGCGCCCATGCCTGCACGTAGTACTCGAGGAGACCAAAGTAATGCTGAACCTTGGGTACAAATGACTTGTTTAACATTGGCCGCTGCTGCTGAGCGTAATAATGTACCCACATTACCTGGGTCCTGAACATTTTCAAGAATCAGGGTGTCTTTGCTAAAATCAATAGTTTGAATATTTGAGGGTAAGTCAATAATGGCCAAACAGGGTAGGGTTGTACCCAGTGTACTAAGGTCTTTATATAAAACCTCACTGATCACAAAGACATGCCCCTTGTGCAATTCAATTATCTTTTGCAAATCTGGATGGGCTAAGGCCTGTTCAGTGGTAAATAAGGAAAAGATTTTCTTTTGTTGTTGTAACCATGTTAGGCACAGATGTGTTCCTTCGAGTACCGTTTGTTGATGTTTTTTTCGGGCACTGTTGAGTTCGATGAGTCCACGCAAATGTTTGATTTTTGCATTGTCTTTTGATTCTAAGAAAATAACCGCCATAGGGTAAATATCCAAAAGGGCATTACAATTTATAATGCCCTGATTATTAAAAATAATTAATGATACCTTGTTACGCGTTCCACTTCATTTTTAGAACCGATAATTACAGGCACACGTTGGTGTAACTCAGTTGGCTGGATGTCCATAATGCGAACACGGCCTGTTGTAGATGCACCACCAGCCTGTTCAATCAGCATGCTCATCGGGTTTGCTTCATACATCAGACGTAAACGTCCAGCTTTTTTTGGATCTTTTAAATCGTAAGGGTAAAGGAAGATACCACCACGGCACAGGATACGATGAATATCACCCACCATACAGGCCACCCAACGCATATTGAAATCTTTTTCACGGACTGAGGTTTTTCCAGCCAACAGTTCATCAATATAACGTTTTACAGGATTTTCCCAGTGGCGTTGATTGGATGAGTTAATTGCAAATTCCTGGGTATCTACTGAAACCTGAACTTGTTCAGTGGTGAGCAGGAAAGTTTGTGTCGTTGGATCAAATGTGAAGAAAGTAACACCTGCACCTACAGTAAGCACCAGCATGGTGGATGGACCATACAGTACATAGCCCGCAGCGACCTGTGCTGTGCCTGCCTGCATAAAGTCAGTAGATTGGGTTACGGCATTTTTAGCAGGTAAAATTGAGAAAATCGTACCCACACACATATTGATGTCAATATTGCTTGAACCATCTAATGGGTCAAATAGCACTAAATATTTTCCATTTTCCTGTGCAGGCGTAAAGTCATCCAGCTCTTCAGATGCCAAGCCACCCACCTGTGGATGAACTTTGAGGGCATCAATCAGGTAATCATTTGAAATGACATCCAGTTTCTTTTGTGTTTCGCCCTGAATATTTTCATTACCCGCACTGCCTAAAATACCTGCCAAAGCACCTTTTTGCAGAGCCTGATCAATGGTCTTGCATGTGTCTGCAATTGTTTCAATGACCTGAGCCAACTCTGGTGTCAAATTCCCATTTTGTTGTTGTAAATATTGGGACAAAGTAAGGTTTGACGACATATTGAATAGCTCCGATTTTGCTGCATCAAAATTGATAAAAGAATGCCGCTATTCTAGATGAGAACGACAAAAAATAAAAATTATCTTACTTTATTTATGTTGCTTTTATGATTACAAGTCTTCATTTACATGCTATGTTGGATGCATATTAGACAGGATGTTTGGAGAATAAAATGTCAATCAAGAATTTTGAAGCAACCCCAACCCCAAGTGAGCCGATTAGTTTGGATGAAATTTCCAGAGAAAATGTGGAAGATGCCTGGAAAGATTATGAAGCGAAGCCTGAGTATAAGAATTTTAATAAGCACGATATGATTGAGTCGATGCAGTCATCTAAACAGGATGATAATATCCAACAGCAGCCATAAAAAATGCTCACATGATGTGAGCATTTTTTCTTAAAGCATTATCTTAATAATGGCGGAACGGCTTCATAGTTAATTTCCACACGGCGGTTTTCTTTCCATGCAGCTTCATTATGACCCTGATTTACAGGTGCTTCCTTACCATAGCTAACCGCTTCAAGCTGCTGTGGATTTACACCATTGGTGATTAAAAAACTTTCTACCGCTTTGGCACGGCGTTCGCCAAGTGCCATATTATATTCACGTGTACCGCGTTCATCGGTATGGCCTGTTAAAGCAACTTTTGAATTGGCATTTGCAACAAGAAATTGAGCATGTGCCTGTAATGTCTGATAATCTTCCTGAGATAAGTCGCTGCTGTCATAGTCAAAATGTACAACACGTTTTGCCAAAAATGCTTTATTCGCTGCGGTTACGCCTTTTGAGGACGCACCTGCCAAGTTTTGTGCATTGAGTGCTGCATCTTCACTTAGACCATCGGTACTTACCGTTGTTGCGCTGTTTGGTGTATTACCTGCGGTAATTTCAGCAGCAGGTTTACGGCTGGCGCAGCCTGTAAAAGCCAGAGTCGCTGCGAGTAGGGGAAGTGTAAGATATTTAATATTCATGTGTGTCTCCAATGAATCAAATTTATTTAGGTGCCCAAGCTGGTTCCCGAACTTCACCTTGCTCACTTGGTAAGTTCATACGGAAGCGACCATCTGTTGACATGATAGAGAGTAAGCCGCGCGCTCCCTCACGTGTCGCATAAACCACCATTTGCCCATTGGGTGAGAAGCTTGGTGATTCGTCCAGACTGGTCGGTGTCAGGATGTTGGTAATGCCTGTATTAATATCCTGAATGGCAACTTTATAGTTGCTTCCACTTGGACGATGAACTAATGCAATTTTTTTACCATCTGCACTTAATGTGCCACGGGCATTGAACGCACCTTTGAATGTTAAGCGTTTAACTGAACCATCATCAAAACGATAACTATAAATCTGTGGAGAACCGCCACGGTCAGAAGTGAAGATAAATGACTTACCATCTGGTGCATAACGTGCTTCGGTATCAATCGCTGAATCGTTGGTCATCCGCTTGACTTGGCGGCTGGCTAAATCCATTTGATAGATTTCAGGGTTACCATGCATTGAGGCAGTAAAGAGCATGGACTTGCCATCTGGTGAAAAGCTTGGTGCGCCATTTAAGCCCCTAAAGCTTGCTAAAACTTCACGCTGGCCTGAAGCCAAGTCCTGAAGATAGATTGCAGGACGTTTGGTTTCAAAAGAAACGTAGGCGATTTTCTTTGCGTCTGGTGTCCAGGCTGGAGAAAGGATTGGATCGCGTGATGAAAGAACAGTTTTAGGTTGTTTGCCATCGGTATCGGCGACCTGTAGGGTATAACGTTGAGCTGGAGTTGCCTGATTTCGCAGTACATAGGCAATACGACCGCTAAAGTCACCTGCAATACCTGTCAGTGCCTGATAAATCGCATCACTGATCATATGTCCCGCCTGACGGATACGTGAACTTGGTACAGTCAGTACTTCATTGAGTAGGTATTGCTGTTTTTGTACATCATACAACTGGTATTGAATTTCAAATGTATTGGCATCAACAGCTTTCATTTGTCCGACAACGACATAGGGAACGCCAGCATTTTGCCAGTCGCCAGCCTGAATCTGATCAATACTTGCAGTGGCAGGTAAATTTTGTGATGCACTGGTAAAACGACCTGAACGGTTTAAATCGCTTTCAACAATTGGATAAATCGCCTTGTCATTGGTAAATGGCACAATCGCAATTTTAGGAGCCTGTTCAGGGGCTTTGGCAATTTCAAGATGGAGTTGTGCAAAAGTTGTTGCTGGAACAACGGTGCTAATGGCAGTAAAAACTGCTAAGGAGATGAGATGTTTACGAGTCTTGTCCATAATTACAATAATTTGCATAGTATTGTTGTGGCTGTTGATTATTTAACATAGTTACATGCTTTGTGCTATGACAGGCATGTAACTATTCACGATAAATTACTATTGTGCAATAAATGTGATGGAAATTCGGCGAAGTTGACTCACAATATCAGGGTCATCAGGCATTGGTAAAGGTGACGCTCGTTTAACAGCATCCTCTACGCTTGCTTTCAAATCAGAATCACTACTATTGGCAACCACAGATTTTACGTTCCCATTAGCATCAAGTGTAATATTAACATTAATAGATTTTCCTCGAGAGGCTAAAGGGACTTCCCAAGCTCTGGTAATCTTATTTTTAAAAGCTGCTTTAGTTGAATCAGCGATTTTTTTAGTTTCCGCTTTTTTCTGAGCAGCTTCTTGTTCAGCTTTTTTAGCGGCAGCAGCTTTGGCTTCTTCTGCATCCGCTTTTGCTTTAGCGTCGGCATCGGCTTTACGTTTTGCATCGGCTTCAGCTTTGGCTTTAGCATCCGCTTTTGCTTTAGCGTCGGCATCGGCTTTACGTTTTGCGTCTGCCTCTGCTTTTGCCTTAGCATCAGTATCTGCTTTTTTCTTGGCATCAGCGTCCGCTTTACGTTTTGCGTCTGCCTCTGCTTTTGCCTTAGCATCAGTATCTGCTTTTTTCTTGGCATCAGCGTCCGCTTTACGTTTTGCGTCTGCCTCTGCTTTTGCCTTAGCATCTGCATCTGCTTTTTTCTTGGCATCAGCATCTGCTTTACGCTTGGCTTCAGCATCCGCTTTTGCTTTGGCATCTTGTTCAGCTTTCAACTTGGTTGCATGATCTGCCTTGGTTTTAGCGGCCAGATCAGCTTTACGTTTTGCATCATTTTCAGCTTGTCGTTTTTGCTCCGCAGCTTTTACTTTCACTTCGGCATCGGATTTACGTTTTTCTTCGGCAGCTTTTGCCTTGGCATCTTGTTCAGCTTTCAACTTGGCTGCATTATCTGCCTTAGTTTTAGCGGCTAGATCAGCTTTACGTTTTGCTTCCTGTTCAGTCGCTTTTGTTTTTGCTATGGTATCTGCCTGACGTTTTTCTTCTGCCTGTTTGGCTTTTGCATCATTTTCAGCTTGTCGTTTTTGCTCCGCAGCTTTTGCTTTCGCCTCGGCATCGGATTTACGTTTTTCTTCGGCAGCTTTTGCTTTGGCATCAGTTTCTGCACGTTGTTTTTGTGCGACAGCTTCCGCTTGCTTCTGTTGTTCTTCTGCCTGTGCTTTTGCTTTAGCGGCTTCCTCAGCCTTAAGTTTTTGTTCAGCCAACTTTGCCTGTTGCGCCTGTTCAGCTTTCTGCTTTTCGGCAGCAAGTTGCTGAGCAGTAGGTGGTGGAGGGGCAACAGGAAGATTTTCAGGCTGAGTTTCATCTACAATTGGACTTAATATTTCTTCTGCCTGATTTTCAGCAGTCGTTTGCTGTTCTACAGGTTTTGCCATCGGTGGTGGTAAATCTTCTGGCTTGACTAAAATGGTGGTTAGCTTTTTAGGCTGCTCAGGTGGTTTACTCAAGCCTAAAAAAAGTAAGCCAACAATGGCGATGGCATGAACGCCGAGTGTAAAACCCAGTGCAATCGCATTTTGCTTAAAAGGTGGCTCTTGAAATCTTTTCATAACTTATTTTAATGGCTCTGTCAGTAAGCCGACTTGGGTTAAACCTGCTTCTTGTAAACTTGCCATTAGGGAGACAACTTCTCCATAAGGGCGAGATTTATCACCATTAACCAGTACAGTAAGTTGCTTATTTTCCTGTTCAGCCTGTTTCTGGGCATCACTTAAAATGCTTTCAAGCTGCTCATGTGTTAGTGGTTCAGTGCCTTTATTCTCTTGATATTGCAGATAAATATTACCATCCTTGCCAATGGTGACCATTGCAGGCATATCTTTAGATTCAATTGGATTGTTATTGGCTTGAGGTAAATCCACTTTAATTCCACTGGTAATCATGGGTGCAGTGACCATAAAAATCACCAGAAGTACCAGCATGACATCAATATATGGCACGACATTCATGTCACTTTTCAGCGGCTTCTTGATGCGTTCAAAACGTCCAGATCGTTGAATCGCCATTATGCATCTTCCTGTGTCGTTCCAATTGCTTGACGCTGTAACAGGGCAACCATTTCTTCGGCAAACAGGGCACGGTCTGAATAAATTGCTTCACCTTTTGCGGTGAAATGGTTAAAGGCAAGTACCGCAGGAATGGCAGCAAACAGGCCAATCGCAGTTGCAATCAATGCCTCTGCAATACCAGGTGCCACAGTCGCCAATGTCACCTGATCCACAGCAGCCAGACCAATAAAGGCATTCATAATGCCCCAGACCGTACCAAACAGGCCGATATAAGGCGCAACAGAACCAATACTTGCCAATGCGCCTAGACCTTGCTCCAATCCGCCCTGATCACGGCTTAAGCCAACACGAAGAATACGTTCTGTTCCCTCAATGGTCTGGTTGGTGTCAGCCTTACGTTTTTGCAGTTTAAAAAATTCACCCAAACCCTGATAAAAAATATCTTCCAAGCCACGACGTTTAGAGTTGAGCTGGGCATTATTGTATAAGGTATTCAGTTCGGCACCTGACCAGAACATTTTTTGAAAATGCTCATCATCCTGCGCTGCCTTTTTAAAGCCCATATATAGTTTGGCAATCAAATACCAGCTGAAAATAGAAGCAAGTAACAGGATCAACATGACCAATTGTACGACAGGACTTGCCTGTAAAATCAGGTCAGAAATGTGCAGGGAAGATTCTAAATTTGTTGCCATAAGTTGAGTGCCGAAAGTTTATTTTTAGTCCTGTGCCAATTCTTTTTGAATCAGGTCACGAATTTCATCAGGAAGTCTGCGTGGCATCAAGTCCTTGTTTAAACATGCCAACGTAACCTCACCTGAAGCCAGCAAGATTTCACCACGATAAATATTTTGTTGCAACACAAATGACGCGGCTTTACACGAAATAACACGCGCTGTAACGGTAATTAAATCATCCATTAATATAGGGCGTACATATTTGACCTGAATCTGGTGGACAACAAAGCTGTAATCCTTTTGATGCCAATAGTGTGCAATCCCCGTGGAGCGTAGCCATTCTGTACGGGCACGCTCCATAAAACGGATGTGGTTGGCATGGTAGACAATCCCGCCTGCATCTGTATCTTCGATATATACACGAATATTAAATTCAAAATGATTGGCCATGATGACGTCCTTATACAAAACTCTCCTGAATATTCAAGAGAGTTGGAAGAAATTTAAACTTATGTTTCTGGCGGAGTTAATCCAAACTGTAAATAAGCCATGTTGGTCGCAATTCGACCACGTGCGGTACGCATCACATAACCTTGTTGAATCAAATATGGCTCAATCACATCTTCAAGTGTTCCACTATCTTCTGCCATCGCGGCTGCTAAAGCTTCAACACCTGTTGGACGACCTTCAAAACGCTCAAGTAACATGCTGAGATAACGGCGATCCAGTGTATCCAAACCTGCCTTATCCACATTTAGCATATCCAAGGCACGTTGGGCCATATCCTGAGTCACTTCACCTGTACCCTTGACTTGGGCATAGTCACGAACTCGACGTAACAGACGGTTGGCAATACGAGGTGTACCACGAGAACGGCGAGCAATTTCCATTGCACCATCATCTGTCATGAGTACATCCATCAAACGTGCAGAACGCCCAACGATATAAGTCAAATCTTCAACTGAATAAAATTCCAAACGTTGCACAATCCCAAAACGGTCACGTAAGGGTGAGGTGAGCAGACCAGCACGGGTAGTGGCTGCAACCAGTGTAAATGGAGGCAAGTCCAGTTTAATTGAACGGGCAGCGGGGCCTTCGCCAATCATGATATCCAACTGATAATCTTCCATCGCTGGATAAAGGATTTCTTCAATCACTGGAGAAAGGCGGTGGATTTCATCAATAAAAAGAACATCACCCTCTTCAAGATTGGTGAGCATTGCGGCCAAATCGCCTGCACGTTCCAACACAGGACCAGAAGTTGATTTTAAATTACCGCCCATTTCCCGAGCGATAATATTGGCCAGTGTAGTTTTACCTAAACCAGGTGGACCAAAAATTAGAGTATGATCGAGTGCTTCACCACGTCCACGTGCGGCACCAATGAAGATTTCCATTTGCTCACGGACTACAGGCTGCCCAATATAGTCCGTCAATGAAGTTGGGCGAATTGCACGATCAAAATGATCTTCTGGTTTTTCTGTTCCGCTAATAAGACGATCTTGCATATAGGTATTACTTCATCATGGATTTAAGTGCCGCACGAATAATATCGGCAGATTCTGTATAGTCTGCCTTAACGGCTGCAACCGCTTTTTGTGCCTCAGCAGGTTTATAGCCGAGTGACTGCAATGCTGCTTCGGCTTCAGCAACAGGTGAGTTTGCCATAAACTGGATTTGAGCCGTGGTTGGGCTTGCATTGCTACTACTGGTTGACTGTGCCAATGCCTTGAAACGATCTCGTAATTCAATCATCAAGCGTTCAGCAGTTTTCTTACCAACCCCAGGAACCTTGATCAGGGTGTTGATGTCATCGTGTTCAATGGTATGAATCAATAGCTCAACACTTAATGTGGATAATATTCCCAAAGCCATTTTAGGACCGACACCATTCACTTTCAGCAAAGTGCGAAAAATGGTTTTTTCCTGCGCATCGTTAAAGCCATAGAGTTGCTGGGCATCTTCACGGACCACCAAGTGCGTCCATAATGTCACTTTCTGGCCCTTTTGTAATTGGCAAAATGTCGAAAGTGGTGTGTCTATTTCATAGCCAACACCATTCACATTGAGTAAAACTGTTGGGGCTTCCAAGGCAAACACTTCGCCAATTAAACATCCGATCATTGAGTCATTTTCACTTATTTATTAATGGTTGAATAGTAGAGGCCATTTGCTCTAAACGCAAAATGGCTTTTCATATTTATTTGTGATTTCGCGTGGATTTTATTCAAATCAATCAAAATAAAATAGCCTGAATAAATCTTATTTCTTAGAAGAACCCAACTTTATTGCCTTGTAACTCTTGCGCTAAACTATAAGCTTGATGGTCAGAAAACTTACTAATAATATCCAGAACTTGCATAATATTATGGTAATGGTTGTTCTGGAAATGTGCGCCCGAATGTTGCAAAATTGACATCAAACGCTGTTCCTTAAAGCTGAGGGCTTTATGTGGCATGGTCAATGGTACGAAAGCATCTAAAATCGTCTGTAAACTTTGATGCGCAATGATTTCCAGACCTGATTTTTGTGGATGCTCAAAAATCCGATCTTTGGCAAGATTCTTGGCAGTTTGAATACCTGCCTCAATATCAGGTGAACAATATTGAAGTAAACTGCCTTGAAGCTGTCCTGTCAGGATTTCATACTGATATTTGGCAAAAGCGGTGGTGACTTCGTCGACCAGACGTTTCATCACACGGCCACGCAGGGCAGCGATTTTTTGTTGCCATGTGGTATGTGGCAAATGCAGCTCTTCTGGATAGCCATAATCCACAATCAGGTTCAGGAAAATAGGCTCAACTTCGGCATAATTCAGCATGTTGAGGATGATGCCATCTTCCAGATCAATCAATGCATAGCAAATATCATCGGCTGCTTCCAATAAATAAGTGAGTGGATGACGGCAATAATGATATTCGCCCAACTGAATTAGTCCGAGTTGCTCGGCAATTTGTTTTAAAATTTCTTTTTCAGATTGATAGCAACCAAACTTGGCTCGCTTATGTGACGGAATATCACCTTGTTCCTCAATGGTTTTGGAAAGCCATGGATATTTTAAATAGGCCCCCAATGTGGCATAGGTTAGACGCATACCACCATCGTCAGGATGATAGTCAATACGGCTTAACAAACGAAGTCCTTGCGCATTACCCTCAAATTGACGGACATCGGCTGCTTCTTCTGGCGTGAGTTTAGTTAAAAAGTCCCGATGTGAGGCATCATCAAACCATTCACGAATCGCATATTCACCTGCATGACCAAAAGGTGGATTGCCAATGTCATGAGCCAAACAGGCTGCCTGAATAATCGCACCGACATCCGCAGGGGAAATCCACATGGGTAGTTCATCTTTAATCTTCTCCGCAGCCAACATGCCCAGAGAGCGGCCAATACAGGAAACCTCAAGCGAATGGGTAAGGCGGGTATGGATACCATCATGTTGAGTGAGTGGGTGAACCTGTGTTTTTCTATTCAGTTGACGAAAGCTTTGGGAAAATATAATTCTGTCGTAATCTTTGTGGAATGGGCTTCGGGCCAATTCTGTACTGCTTTTTTTACTGCCTAAACGAATTGCGGAAAGCAATTCCAACCAACGCATTTGTTCCATTGATTATTATTCACTATGAGTTCAGCTTTATCATGCCAAAAAAAAGATGAAAGCACTAGGGTAGGGCGACACAAGTTGTCTTTGGATCATGAAGTGAATCAGAATTCTATATTTCATCTATCTTGGTAATTAAAGTTGGGCGGCGTAGAAAAAGAGTCCCAGACTGGAAATGTGATGCACTCTACAAAGCAAATGAATTGTTACGAATATGGAAAAGCGATAAAGCGAGAAGAAATTAAATGACTTGGCATAGAAAACTCTGATTTTTAAGATGGATATGGCTAGCTGAAAGCAGGCTTTCACAGTAGAATATGCGCTCTCTCATAAGTCACATTGCGGTAGGTTGGTTAGACCTGCCCGTGGAGCCAAAGTCAGCATGTTTATCGTGGCCGGTGCAGCAGCACATTCTTCTTTTAAGAAAGCTCAACTCTTAAACCGTTTAGCGTCAATGAGTTCTGTTCAATCTTTTGACAGCCAATGGGTCTATTTGTTTGATCAAGCGCTCAACGAGCAGCAACATCAATCGGCATTACAATTGTTAAACGATGGTCAATCTTTTGAACTTCGCCAGGCTGCAAGTGATGAGATCCAGATTTTAGTGACACCACGTGTTGGCACAATTTCGCCTTGGTCATCTAAAGCAACCGATATTTTCCAGAACTGCAATACCCCAATTCACCGCTTAGAGCGTGGTCTGTTATTTACATTAAAAGGTGTAAATGAGATTTCGAACGAAGTGAAATTGGCCTTACATGACCGTATGACAGAAACTGTTTTTGCTCAAATTGATGATGCAAAAGCATTATTTACTGAAACAGCACCGAAGCCATTGAACTCAATTGATATTTTAGGTCAAGGAAAACAAGCGTTAGTCAAAGCTAACAATGAGTTTGGCTTTGCTTTATCTGAGCAGGAAATTGATTACTTAACCGAAGCATTTACCAAGCTTGGTCGTAATCCAAATGACATCGAATTGATGATGTTTGCTCAAGCAAACTCTGAGCATTGTCGTCATAAAATCTTTGGTTCTGAATGGACAATTGATGGTGAAAAACAGCCATTATCCTTGTTCCAAATGATTAAGAATACCTATAAAGAATCACCAACGGATGTGTTATCCGCCTATAAAGATAACGCATCTGTGATCGTGGGTTATGACACCATGCGTTTTTATCCAAAAGCGGATGAAAATGGTCACTTTGTCTATAAGTATAAGAGTCAAGCTGCCCACATTTTAATGAAAGTGGAAACCCATAACCACCCAACCGCAATTTCTCCATTTGCGGGAGCTGCAACAGGTTCGGGTGGTGAGATCCGTGATGAAGGTGCAACAGGTCGTGGTGGTAAACCGAAAGCGGGTCTAACTGGCTTTACCGTTTCAAACTTAAATATTCCAGGTTTTGAACAGCCTTGGGAAGAAAATTACGGTAAACCGAGCCGTATGGCATCGCCATTACAAATCATGATTGAAGGGCCTTTGGGTGGCGCTGCGTTTAACAACGAATTTGGTCGCCCTGCATTAAATGGTTATTTCCGTACCTTTGAACAGAATGTCAATGGTGAAGTGAAAGGCTTCCATAAGCCAATCATGATCGCTGGTGGTTACGGTAACATCCGTCCTGATCATGTTGAAAAAGATGCAATCCTACCAGGTGACTTGCTCATTGTGTTGGGTGGTCCAGCCATGCTCATTGGTTTGGGCGGTGGTGCAGCGTCTTCTGTAGACAGCGGTACTATGGGCGAGAGTTTGGACTTTGCTTCGGTGCAACGTGAAAACCCAGAAATGGAACGCCGTTGCCAAGAGGTGATTGATACCTGCTGGCGCTTGGAAGATTTTAACCCAATCGTATCTGTACATGATGTCGGTGCGGGTGGTTTATCCAATGCCATGCCTGAACTTGTGAATGATCACGAGTTAGGTGCTATATTGAACCTTCGTAAGATTCCATCTTTAGAGCCAGGCATGAGCCCGATGGAAATCTGGTCAAATGAAGCGCAAGAGCGTTATGTACTTGCAATCCGCCCAGAATCTTTAGAACAGTTTGAAGAAATTTGTGCCCGTGAGCGTTGTCCGTTTGCGGTACTCGGTGAAGCGACTGAAGCACGTCATTTAACCGTTGAAGATCCATTGTTTGAAAACAATCCAGTCGATATCCCAATGCAAGTGATGTTGGGTGGTACGCCACGTATGCAACGTTCATATGAAACGATTGAACGTACGGGTAACGACTTTGATGCTGCGAAAGTTGATTTGAAAGATGCGATTTTCCGTGTATTGAAAAACCCAACAGTTGCGTCTAAATCATTCCTGATCACCATTGGTGACCGCTCGATTACAGGTATGGTTGCACGTGATCAAATGGTTGGCCGTTGGCAGGTGCCTGTCGCAGATGCAGCGGTAACGACGACAAGCTTGCAAGGCTTTACTGGTGAAGCGATGGCAATGGGCGAACGTCCACCTGTGGCATTGTTAAATCCTGCGGCATCGGCTCGTTTAGCGGTTGCGGAAGCGATTACCAATATTGCTTGTGCCAACATCGAACAAATCAGCGATATCAAACTTTCAGCAAACTGGATGGCAGCAGCAGGTCAAAAAGGTGAAGACCAAGCCTTGTTTGAAGGTGTGAAAGCGATTGGTATGGAAATGTGTCCTGCATTGGGCATCGCAATTCCAGTCGGTAAAGATTCACTTTCAATGCGTACCACCTGGAATGATGGTGAAGATAAAGCCGTTACATCTCCAATGACTGGCGTGATCACTGCATTTGCTCCTGTGTTAGATGTACGCAAAACCTTAACCCCTGAACTTAAAAATCTTACAGATTCAGTCTTAGTTCGTATCGACTTATCGAAAGGTCAGTTCCGTTTAGGTGGTTCGATCCTTGCCCAGGTGTATAAAGCAATAGGTTCTGTTACTCCTGATGTGGATAGTTTTGATGACTTCAAAGCATTCTTTGCCTTGATTCAAGACTGGAACAACCGCGGTTTGATCAAGGCTTACCATGACATCGGTGATGGTGGTTTATTGGCGACCGTTGCTGAAATGATGTTCGCATCACGTTTGGGTGTAGCTTTAGAAAATCAAACAATTGAAAGTTTATTTGCTGAAGAAATTGGTGCAGTACTGCAAATTACTGCTGCTGATTGGGCACAGTTAGAAATTGAAGTTGCAGCGTCGAGCCTGAAAGATACAATCGCGGTTGTGGGCCGTGTCAATACAACTGATCAATTGGTTGTCAATGGTTTGACTTTAGAACGTGCTGAATTACAACAAGCTTGGGCTGAAGTATCACATCAAATCCAACGTTTACGTGACAACATTGAAACGGCTGATCAAGAATTTGCTTTAATTGCAGATAAAAACCACAAAGGTTTAATTGCTCAAGCAACTTATGATTTAAATGAGCCAGTAGAAGCGCCATTTATTAATACACGTCGTCCAAACATGGCCATCTTGCGTGAGCAAGGTGTGAACGGTCATGTGGAAATGGCTGCTGCATTTGACAAAGTTGGCTTCAATACCATCGATGTACACATGAGTGACTTGCTTGCAGGTCGTGTGAGCTTAAGTGACTTCGAAGGTTTAGTGGCTTGTGGTGGCTTCTCATACGGTGACGTAATGGGCGCTGGTGGTGGCTGGGCGAAATCAGTATTGTTCAATGCCAAGTTACGTGACCAGTTTGAGCAGTTCTTCCATCGTGAGAGCACTTTCAGCTTAGGCGTATGTAACGGCTGTCAAATGATGTCGCAACTTGCACCATTGATTCCAGGTGCAGAGCATTGGGGCCGTTTCCATCGTAATACCTCAGAAGTCTTTGAAGCGCGTGCGGTCAACGTTCGTGTAGAAAAATCAGTTTCGGTATTGCTTGAAGATATGCAAGGTTCGATTTTACCAATCGCCGTGGCGCATGGTGAAGGGCGTTTAGTTGCAACTACGCAGCAATTGGCTGCTTTAAATGCTGAAAACCAAGTGATTTTGCGTTATGTGGATAGTTTGGGGAATCCAACGCAACACTATCCATTGAACCCGAACGGTTCACCTGAAGCGATTACAGGTTTAACATCTAAAGATGGTCGTGCAACCGTGATGATGCCGCATCCAGAACGTAACTTCCGTGCTTTACAGCATTCATGGAAACCTGAAGATTGGGTCGAAGATGGTGCTTGGTTGCGTATGTTTAGGAATGCACGTAAATTTATTGGTTAATTAAATCCATGCAATAAGCCACCGTCAGGTGGCTTATTTTATTCTTAGATTCAATATAAAATAACGATGAATGAACAAGAACAATGAAATCAAAAAGAATATGCTAAAACTTATTTATTACGTTCCTGAATCTCACCTTGAATCAACCAAACTTGCTATCTTTGAAGCAGGAGCAGGTGGTATTGGTAATTATGAGCACTGTGCTTGGCAAGTGAAAGGCATAGGGCAGTTTAAGCCCATTCAAGGTGCAAATCCATTTTTAGGGCAGTTGGATGAACTGGAACAGCTTGAGGAATGGCGGGTAGAAACCATTGTTACAGAAGAAAAGGCAAGTACGGTTGCAAAAGCATTAAAGGCAAGCCATCCTTATGAAGAGCCTGCCTTTGAGTTTATTCAAATATTAGATATTGAATAATTTTTTAGACTTTTTGAATAAATAAATCACGGTCAAAACGATATTGCGGGAAGAACACACCATCTGTAGCACGCTCACCAGCACCAATCACCATGACAGGATACTGTTGATCATTTAATTTTAAAATTTTACGAACTAAAGGTTCATCAAAACCTTCCATCATACAACTATCAAAACCATAGGCACGTAATGCCAATACAAGGTTTTCACAGGCTAAAGCTGTGGTTTTAGTTGCCCACAATTTGGCATCGGCAGGGTTAAATGCAGTTACAGGAAGTTGTTTATCAAGTGTGCGGGCTACTTTAAATGCAACTTTTTTAAAGTTACCTAATGCATTGAAATAACCAGTTTTATAGTTGTAGGGAATAAAACGGTAATATTTTTGTACCATTGCAGGGGCTTCAGGAAATGGAAATTCACTAATATTGCGTTTTGCCATTTCATCAACACGATCTGTACGCGCTACGCATACGATCAATTCTGATGCAGTTTTAGCAGCAAGTTGTCCTAAACACGCTTTAACCAGTTGCTTTTTCTTACTCGGATTTTGCACCACATAGAATGTCCAAGGCTGTAAGTTTGATGAATTGGGTGCAAGCAACGCCAAATCTAAGCATTCATCTAAAATTTCACTTGGAATCGGTTTATCCGTGAACTTGCGTACTGAACGACGGCTTTCAATCACCTTACGGAAATTGTCAACGTCAATGTCCTGTGGCGCGGCTTCGTAATAACGTTTCTTTTCAGTTTGTGTGTGTTCTGACATGAGGAAAGTGTCATCCTAAAGTTATTTTATATTTAAATTGGGACGTTCAATAAAAAAACCACCTCGATTTTGCAATAAAGTGGTTTTGTTTCAATTAATAATGAGTGATTACCTCATTAATTGAACTGTGAGAAGTCAGGTTTACGTTTTTGCATAAATGCCTGTACCGCTTCCATCATTTCAGGTGAGCGGACACGTTGCATAAAGATTTCAGCTTCTTCATCGATACAAGCAATAATTTCAGCTAAGTCTTTTTTCATTAGTGCTTTGCTTTGTTTTAGAGATGCTAAAGGTAGTGCTGCTAAATGTTGAGCGGTTTGTTGAGCTGTTGCATAGGGGTCTTCAACAACGTCATTTACAAGATTTGCTTTTACTGCTGTTGCTGCATCAAATTTCTTCGCTGTGAATAATAATTCAGCCGCTTTCTGATAGCCTGCTTGTTTGACCAATAAACGGCTTGCAGCACCTTCAGGAGAAAGACCTAAACTTACGAATGGAATTTGGAATAGGGCAGTATTGTCTGCAAATACGATGTCAGCATGTAATAAGATTGTTACACCAATACCAATTGCAACACCTTTCACTGCGATAATGAGTGGCTTAGAAAAACGAGCCGCTGCTTTTAATAATACAAATGGAGGTTGATCACCCGCTTTGCCTTCATATGGCTTTTGCATAAAGCCCATGAAGTCTTTCATGTCATTACCCGCAGTAAAATCTTGTTCTGCACCACGTAAAATCACAACACGTACATCTTTATTTGTATCGGCTTCATCTAATGCTTTTGCAATCCATAGATAAAGTTCGCCGTAAAGTGCATTCTTTGCTTCTGAACGGTTAATGGCTAAGGTGAGTACGCCATCTTCTAAATTTGCTTGCAAATGTTGATGAGGTTGTTGAATACAGCTAAGTGTCATCGTACTATCCTTGCTTTAATCCAGATTGATTTTTTAAGTGCTCTCATTATGTCGCATATTTGCGTTACATGGTGCAACTGATGAGTTCACAAAAAGTGAAATTACGCCTATGTACACATTTGACTATCTTGTTTTTATTGGACGCTTTCAGCCTTTTCATTTGGCACATCTACAAACGATTGAAATTGCGTTGCAGCAAAGTCAGAGCGTGATATTGGCATTAGGTTCAGCACAATCAGAACGGAATATCAAAAATCCATTTTTAGCCCATGAACGTGAGCAAATGATTCTTGCCAATTTCCCTGAGGATGAGCAAAAACGGATTCACTTTGTCCATGTAGTCGATGTGTATAACGATGAAAAATGGGTTAAACAGGTTAAAGATTTAGTCAATAAAGTGGTTCAGCCAAATGCAAAAGTAGGTTTGATTGGTCACTTCAAAGATGAATCTTCGTATTATTTAGCTTTATTTCCAGAATGGGAAATGGTTGAGTTAGATAGCTTAAAGGATTCTATTTCCGCTACGCCTATGCGAGAAGCCTATTATCGAGGTGAGATTCAGACTGAATTTTTCCCTAAAGGCACAGTCTATTTTCTTGAAGAATTTCAAAAAACATCAACTTACCAGACCTTACAACAAAAGTTTAATGCCAATGACCGTTCCAATATTGAGGCATCATCAGGTAGGGAGATTAAGCATCTTCCCAAAAGATGATTCGGTTTGAAAATGGATCGGTGATACTGAGTTCCAGAGTTTCCCAGTCTATTTTTTCAATTTTGGGGGTAGTGAATGTACCAGACTGGATCATGCTTCCTCTTAACGAACACCAAATTGTTGCACCCAGTATGCCTTGGGTTTTTCCGATTCATCAAAGCTACAGGCAACTGCGTAATCGGTAAATTTTGACTGCATCAGGTTGCTGCAATGCACAGGGCTGCTGCCCCAGGTTGCCATGACTTCATCCAGATTCTTTTGGCCCCGTGCCACATTCTCACCGCCACCACGTGTTTTAACCTGATACAGTTGAAGACGTGACCTTAAATTCAAGCCTGTGCTACTGGTATGACCCAGAAAATTATGTTCCGCCATATCCTGTGCGTGGGCAAGAGAACTCCTATGCAGACCGCTATTCCATCTCAGCGGTGCCACAGCAGCAAAATATTGTTGCCCACATTGACGTGGATGTTGCCGAATTTCATTAATCGCATTCATGATGACCTGCTGATAGGCTGGATTTTGTAAATCCTGACAGCTTATTTCCAGGGCGGGTTTTTGAATTTGGCGAACGGGCGTAGCAATATCCTGTGGCATTGTGGTTGAACTCGCCCCACATGTTGAGATAAAAAGATAAAAAGGCAACGAGATAAATACCTTGAACTGACTCATTTAAATGCCTTTGGTTGAATTATTTTAACGTTTTTATCATACCCCAAGCCCAAACAGGCGAGCAATTTTTCCTCAATAAAAAAGCAAGTGAAACTTGCCTCTTGTATTCAGGGTTTACGAAGCTGCCTGTAGTGTTTTTAAATCTTCAAGCACCTGTTCGGCATGTCCCGCCGCTTTTACTTTTCTATAGATTTTAACTAGTTGTTTATTATGGAAAATAAAGGTAGAGCGTTCAATCCCTATCACCTGTTTGCCATACATATTTTTTTCCTTAATCACATCGAAGTGTTTACAAAGCACTTCTTCCTTATCGCTAATCAGGTCAATGGTCAGTGCCTGTTTTTCGGTAAAGTTCTGGTGTGCCTTGATTGAATCGCGGGATACACCAATGATCTTACAGTTCAATCCATCAAACTGGTCTTTTAGGCAGGAAAAGCCAACCGCCTGGGTTGTACAGCCAGGGGTTGAATCTTTTGGGTAAAAATATAATACCAGCCATTCATTTGTGAGTTCGGCTAGGTTGATTTCGCCCTGAGTGGCTGGAAAGGTTTGATTGGGTAGCTGGATCTGTTCAGACATTTTGTATCCTTTGCCAAAGCTAAATTTGATCTGATTCAAGGGCTAAAAAAACATATTCTTCATCATAAACAATATTTCCATGACGTACAGGAATAGCTTTGTTAAAAATCCGCCCCCTCAATCACAGTGGTATGGAATTCTCCCCCTTTTTCAGCATAAAGGAAAGTTTAACAGAACCTACAAAAAAGCCTGCATAAATGCAGGCCTTGTTTACAACAGCGCAGGATTATTTTTTAGGTGCCTGTTGCTGGGCAGCTTTCATTGCTTCCTGAGTCAACTTTTCTAGCTTGGTGACAAGTGGTGCGCCTAGGCAAGCCTGTAAATCCTTATTCTGTTGCTGTACAAAGGCAAGGGAGCTTGGGCTTTTCTTGGCATTGATTGCACTTTGAATTTCCCATTTTTGTGCTTCAGTTACTTTGCCCTGTGCCTCAATATTACAAGAACAGAATTTGCTGACTTCTGCCGCTGTCAGTTTTCCACCCTTTGTGGTCTGGTCTTTACACACATTGATCAATGCAGATTTGACATTGGTACTTTTATACGCAGCTTTGAGTGGATTCTCATCCGCAGCATGGGTTGCCGTTGCAAGTAGGGCAGCCGCTGACATCATGGTGGAAAGAATAAGATTTGATTTAAAAAACTTCATATATTGTACCTAATTATAACCCTATATCGTCTATTCGGTATAACGTGTAGGATCCGCAATACCTGCTTCGATAAAACCTTGTTGACGTAAACGGCAACTGTCGCATTTGCTACACGCACGTCCTTGAGCATCTGCTTGATAGCAGGATACTGTTTGGCTATAGTCTACGCCATGTTCGATACCTAAGCGTATAATATTCGCTTTGGATAAATGTAACAAAGGTGTTTCAATTTTCAGGGGTTTTCCTTCCACACCCGCTTTTGTTGCCAAACGCGCAAGATTGGCAAATGCATCAATAAACTCAGGACGACAGTCAGGATATCCTGAATAATCAACGGCATTGACCCCAATCACGATGGCTTCGGCATCAAAAACCTCAGCGGCGGCAAGCGCATAGGACAGGAAAATTGTGTTACGTGCAGGAACATAAGTTACAGGAATACCTTCCTGTAATTGTTCAGGTACATCAATGTTATGGTCTGTAAGTGCTGAACCACCTAAATTGCCAAGATCAATATTAATGACGCGGTGCTCAACACCTGCTCGTTGTGCAAGTGCCTTAGCTGCATCAAGCTCAGTTGTAGAGCGTTGACCATACATAAAACTAATGGCGATACAGTCATAGTTTGCTTGTGCCCAAGCGAGACATGTTGTCGAGTCTAAGCCGCCAGACAATAATACGATGGCACGGGAACGCATATTATTTTCCATGATTCAACCTAAATATATTTAATGAAAGCAAGTCCAAAAATGAACCGATTTTGAACTGTTTAGCGACCAGATTCATCATTCCATAACAGTTTATGCAACTGTAGCTGGAAGCGAACAGGGAGATGGTCATCTAAAATCCACTGAGCTAAATCACGTGCAAGAGCAGGCAGGACAGCCGCACCTTTTTCAACGGCAAAGGCAGGGGAGAACCAAACGGTACTGACCTTATCCTGCAATTGAAAATTGATCAACTGTTGCTTCGACCATTCATAATCCTCACGATTACAAATCACAAACTTAATTTGGTCGTGCTGGGTTAAATAGTCAAGATTGGTTAATAGATTACGATGGTCTTCATTAGACGTTGGTGTCTTTAAATCCAGCACTTTGGAAACACGTGGCTCTACCTTTGAAACATCTAACGCACCGCTGGTTTCAAGCGATACCTGAAAACCCAACTCACACAGGCGCTGTAATAGAATTAAGCAATTCGGTTGTGCTAGTGGCTCACCACCTGTGACGCAGATATAAGGCGTTTTATGCTGGCTTGCTGTTTCAATGATGTGTTCAAGTGACAGACGTTCACCGCCCTCAAATGAATAGGTGGTATCACAATAACTGCAACGTAATGGGCAACCTGTCAGGCGAATAAAAACGGTAGGTAAACCAAAAGTGTTCGCTTCGCCTTGCAAGGAATAAAAAATCTCGGTAATGCGTAAACCAGCCGCAGGATCGGAGACAGGAATTGCAGAAGAACGTAAGGAAGCCATAGATTCAGAACCACACCATATAAAAGAACAAAATCCCTACAACCATGACTGATTGTAGAGACGAAAAATAACGGGGTTAGAGTTGCTTAGTCAGCGCGTAACAAGTCATTCAAGCTGGTTTTTGCACGTGTTTTTGCATCAACTTTTTTCACGATAATCGCGGCATAAAGGCTGTAGGTACCACACTTAGATGGCAGACTGCCCGCAACAACCACAGAACCTGCTGGTACTCGACCATAATGGATCTCGCCAGTTTGACGGTCATAAATCTTAGTCGATTGACCAATGAAAACGCCCATTGAAATTACAGAACCTTCACCAACAATTACGCCTTCTACAATTTCAGAACGCGCGCCGATGAAGCAGTTATCTTCAATGATGGTTGGATTCGCCTGTAATGGTTCTAACACACCGCCAATACCCACACCACCTGACAGGTGAACATTCTTACCGATTTGTGCACATGAACCCACAGTAGCCCATGTATCCACCATTGTACCTTCATCCACATAGGCACCAATGTTGACATAAGATGGCATCAACACCACATTTTTTGCCTGAAAGCTACCACGGCGAGCAACCGCAGGAGGTACAACACGCACGCCAGCCGCTTTAAACTGCTCTTCAGTCCAGCCTGAGTATTTGGTTGCCACCTTGTCATAGAACTGTAGGTCACATGCTTCGATTGGCTGGTTGTCATTCAGTTTGAATGAAAGTAAAACGGCTTTTTTTAACCACTGGTGAACAACCCACTCACCATCGATTTTTTCAGCCACACGAAGTGTGCCGTTGTCTAAACCAGTTAATGCTTCCTCAACGGCTTGACGAATTTCTGTAGGGCAGTCCGTTGCGCTATAGTTAGCACGGTCTTCAAATGCTTGCTCAATGATCGTAGAAAGCTGAGACATGATCTTCCTTCTTCCAAAAAAAATTTTGAAGATTTTACACTAATTCACTGCAAGAATCTTTGAAAAAAATAGTTACAATAATTTGTTTTTAAAATGTGAAATAAAACGGTAACGAAAGCGGATTTAGTTGTTTTTTATTCATTATTTTGAAATATACAATTATTCTGAATTTGTATCAAAAAATAACAAAAAGTAATCAGTTTCTGTATAAAAAGATATGAATGATTATTTTAATATAAAACCACGGTAACAATTATATTTAAGTAAAAGTGTTTTTTTGAGGAGACTTCAATGAAAGCTGTACGTATTCTTTTAAGTGCTGGTATTTTAACTGCAATCGCTGGAACAACTTTTGCAGCTGATGAGCGTATTGTGACAGATGAGGGTGTCGCAACTTTCTCTTTCATGAAACCAGCATCTGTTCGTGCTGAAGTGGGTACAACAGGTTATGGTGGAGCAATTTCTTACAATGCCAATCCACATGTAGGTGTAACACTGGGTTATAACGGTGGTGACATTTCTTGGACAGATGATTTATCAGTTAATGGAACAAAATATGACCTGGATATGGATAATAACCTGACATATTTAAATGCTGAAATTCGTCCTTGGGCGAACTGGTTCTATATGGCAGCAGGTGTTGCTTATATCGACAATGATTATGGTTTACGTGGCCGCCCTGGGACAAATGGTGAAATCAGAATTGATGGTTCAACATTTGGTGCAGATGTAGGAGATGTGGTAGGTAGTTTATCTTACAAAAATAATATCGCACCTTATCTAGGCATTGGTTTCTCACCGGCAATTACCAACCGTTGGGGCGTATTCGGTGAGATCGGTGCCTACTATAATGGTAATCCTACTGTAGATTTATATAACACAGGTAGTCAGACAGCAACAAGTGTAAATGGTCGTCCAATTACAGATGCAATTAATACAGAAAGAGATAAAATTCGTAATGACAATGAATACGAGTGGTTACCAGTGGCTAAGCTAGGTCTAAGCTTCCGTTTCTAATTACTTTAGTTGTTATAAAAAAACGAGCGTTACGCTCGTTTTTTTATGTCTGCATAAAATTAAAAGATAGCAGTTCCAGAAAGTTTATAAGGTAAAAATAGATCATTATGAAAATCAAGATAATATGGTAAGGATAGGTATGGGGCGATGATTACATTGCTCCACCATAATCATTATTCTTCAGGATAGGCAACTTTTTTAAGTGCCCTGATATCGGTTTCAGGTGAGCATAAGGAAATAAACTCATAGCCATAACCACGAAGCAAATGTCCTTTGCGTACAGCAATCCATGTGGTATTGACACCAAAAATATCGGTTTTGATCTGTTGCAGACGATAATCCCGCTCAGCATCATAGGCGACATCATTGACAATACCTACGCCCATATTCAGTTCAACATAGGTCTTGATGACATCGGCATCAAGTGCGGACATCACAATGTCAGCATGCAGTTGCGCATCTTCAAAGGCTTTGTCAATCTTGGAACGGCCTGTAAAACCACCATGATAGGTAATCAACGGATATTCCGCCAAGACCTCAAGGCTAATTTTGTCCAATTTGGCCAATGGGTGATCTTTAGGTGTAATGATGCTGTGATGCCATTCATAATAAGGCACGCTTGCAAGATTTTCCTCTGTGGTTAATGATTCCGTTGCGATGCCAATATCCGCCTCGCCCTGAAGTAGCATTTCTGCAATTTCTACTGGACTGGCCTGTTGTAAAATCAGGTGAACCTTTGGAAATAATTTCTTGAATTGATTCACAATCAGTGGAAGTATATAACGTGCCTGAGTATGGGTGGTGGCAATCGTCAGTGTTCCTTCATCTACCTTGTTAAAGTCATCGGCAAGACGCTTGATATTGTCTGCATCGACCAGCATCCGTTCAACAATACTCAATAATGATTGGCCTGGTTCAGTCAGCCCCAGTAAACGCTTGCCTTTACGCACAAACAGTTGTACGCCGAGTTCATCTTCAAGATCTTTAATGTGTTTACTGACACCTGACTGGGAGGTATAAAGTGCCGCAGACGCTTCGGTTAAATTAAAGTTTTGACGAACAGTTTCCCGAATAATTCTGAGTTGTTGAAAGTTCATAAATATTTTTCCACATAAAAGGTGGGGAACAACTAAAGTTCAGTAGGGAAGTTTAGTGTTCCTCCATATATTATTTTAAGCCACTTGCGTTGTTTGGTCTGCAAATAAATGAAGTTGAGCCGCACTAATCCAAACGGTTTGATTTGGCTTGAATTGATGTAAATTCGCTTCTTCTACACTTAATAAAATCTCAATGGTACGTCCACTGCGATCTTGTAATTCAGCAATGACCCTGCCTGCAATCCAGACTTCACGTAGAAACGTTGCCTCAATGGTATTTGGCTGTGGTTGTGCATGAATATGTAGTTCATTTGGTCGTGCAAAGGCGATCACTTTGCCTTGCGGTGCATCAATAGCAGTCGGTAACTGAATACGGTCATCACCGAGGCGAATGATACCGCCTGTATGCTCACCCTCAAAGCGGTTTGCCTGACCAAGAAAATCAAACACGAATGGTGTGGCTGGCTTTTCATACACTTCACGTGGTGAACCGATTTGCTCAACATCACCTTTGTTCATCACAATGATTTGATCGGCAACTTCCAGCGCCTCTTCCTGATCATGGGTCACAAAGATGGAAGTGATATGTAGTTCATCATGCAGGGTACGTAACCAACGACGAAGTTCTTTACGTACTTTGGCATCTAGTGCGCCAAAAGGTTCATCTAATAACAACACTCTTGGTTCAACCGCCAAAGCACGAGCTAGCGCAATACGTTGACGTTGACCACCCGAAAGTTGGGCAGGGTAACGGTCAGCTAAAAAGCCCAATTGCACTAAGTCCAATAAACGAGTCACACGTTTTTTAATTTCAGCTTCTGTTGGACGGGTGGCACGTGGGCGCACGCGTAAACCAAAAGCGATATTATCAAACACAGTCATGTGGCGGAACAGAGCATAATGCTGGAACACAAAACCGACCTGACGCTCACGCACATGGATGTTGGTGGCATCTTCACCCTCAAGCAAGACCTGACCGCCATCCGCAGATTCAAGTCCTGCGATGATGCGTAACAGTGTGGTTTTACCGCAGCCAGATGGACCGAGCAATGCAACCAGTTCACCCTCAGGAAAGTCTAGGGAGATGTTTTTTAGCGCATGGAATGCACCAAAGTGTTTTTCAATATTTTTAACTTGAATACTCATGTGTTCATTCCTTATGTATTTGGCTGATGTTCGTTGGCTTGGTCTTGACGGATTTCTAACCATGTTTTCAAAATCAGGGTAATAATCGCTAAAAATGCCAGTAATGAAGACACAGCAAATGCAGCACTAAAGGTATATTCGTTATAAAGAATCTCAACGTGTAACGGTAAGGTATTGGTTTGGCCACGAATATGTCCTGACACCACCGATACCGCACCAAACTCACCCATTGCACGGGCATTACATAGAATCACACCGTAAATCAGACCCCATTTAATATTTGGCAGGGTCACTTTCCAAAAGGTTTGCCAGCCTGAAGCACCCAAAACAATCGCAGCTTCTTCTTCCTCTGTGCCTTGCGCTTCCATGAGTGGAATCAGTTCACGTGCAACAAAAGGAACGGTAATAAAAATGGTCGCCAATACAATTGCGGGAACGGCATATAGAATCTTGATGTCATGATCCATTAACCAGCCACCAATCCAGCCTTGTGTACCAAAAATCAGCACCAGCATTAAACCTGCAATGACAGGGGAAACTGAAAACGGCATATCAATAATGGTGGTGAGGATGGCCTTGCCACGGAACTGAAACTTAGCCACTGCCCATGCTGCGGCAACCCCGAATACCACATTGATTGGAACGGCAATCGCAGCGGTTAATAAAGTCAACTTCACCGCAGACAGGGTATCTGAATCGGTCAGGGCATGGATATACACTTCAATCCCTTGTTTAAACGCTTCTACAAACACCAGAATCAGCGGCAAAATCAGGCAGCTCAGAAAGAAAATCATTGCCACGGTGATCAGCGTATAACGTACCCAGGTCGGTTCACGGGTTGCATCGCGGGCCTGTAACTTGAGTGCCAAGGCATTGCTATTGTTATTTAAGCTCATTGTGCAACTCTCCCTGTACGGCGGCTTGCCCATGCCTGTAATAAGTTAATTAAAAATAGGATGGCAAAGGAGAGAACCAGCATCACCACGGCAATGGTGGTTGCACCTGCATAATCATATTCTTCCAGACGGGAAATAATCATCAATGGTGCAATCTCGGTCTTATATGGCATATTCCCTGCGATGAAAATAACTGAACCATATTCACCAACACCACGGGCAAATGCCAGCGCAAAACCTGTCAGTAATGCAGGGAATAAAATTGGCAGAATCACCTTACTAATGGTTTGCCAGCGATTTGCGCCCAGTGCAGAAGCCGCTTCTTCAAGCTCCGTTTCAATGTCGCTGAGTACAGGTTGTACGGTACGCACCACAAAAGGCAGGCCAATAAAGATCAGGGCAAGGGTAATACCCAGCGGGGTATAGGCCACATGAATACCTAAAGGTTCAAGATATTGTCCAATCCAGCCATTTTTTGCATACAGTGAGGTGAGGGCAATGCCTGCAACCGCAGTGGGTAACGCAAAAGGAAGATCTACCAGTGCATCGACAATTCTTTTGCCTGGAAAGCTATAACGTACCAAGCACCATGCCAGTAATAAGCCAAAAATCACATTGACTGTGGCGGCAATCAGGGCAGCACTAAAGCTTAGTTGTAGAGACTTTAAAATTCGTTCAGAAGTTAAGATTTCCCATAATCCGTCCCATCCAATCCCAAAAGATTTGATAAACACAGCAGATAAAGGAATAAGCACAATGAAAGACACGTAAGCGAGGGTAAAGCCTAAAGAGAGACCAAACCCAGGCAGCACTCGGGAACGCTGCGACATGATATTTCCTCAAGATGAGAGATGCTTGCTAAAGACCAGTAAGCAAATAAATAACGCGAAAACTAAAGGTATGAAGAGCTGAGCTTAGGCAAATTTCAGGTTAAAATTTGCCTGACTCATTCGGTTTACAGGCTGCATCTTTTTTTCGGGCAGCATGTAATTGAGGATTTCAGGAAAAGGACCAAACCCAGATGCCACATTGATATGACCAACCTGACCCAGATTAATCGGAGTGAGTTTCCATGCCTGTGCAAGCTGTAACGCATCGACATAACCCAGCCATGGATCATTTTCACTAATCAATAATGTGGTCGGCACATCAATGCTGAGCTGATGAAAATATTGCTTGTAGTCCGTCAGACTATGACGGGCAAAGCCACTTTCACCAAAACGGGCAGGGTTGGCAGGTGCCACCAGAATCAGGTTTTCCACTTTTGCCCTGAGTTCAGGATGTTCAGCAAGTGCCGCAACACTGGTCAGGCAACCAAAACTGTGTGCAACGATTTGCACAGGCGATTTAATTGCTGCAACTGTTTTGACAAACTGGGCAACCCATTCATTTAATACTGGTCGGTCCCAGTGTTTTTGCTGCACACGAGAACTAGACACGAGTTGCTGTTGTAACCACGACTGCCAATGTTGTGCTTCACTGCCACCAACACCAGGAACAATGACTGTATGAACCATGTCTATTCTCCTTCTTAACTTACCCCTTGCGCTGTTATCAACTTCAGCGCAAGGAGAGTTTATTATTTGCCTGTACTATTGGTCTTAACGATCTGGTCAAAAATACCGCCGTTGTCAAAGTGGGTTTTTTGTACCTTGGTCCAGCCACCAAACTCTTTATCAATTGTCACAAGCTTCAGAGGCTTAAAAGTGGTGCTATATTTCTTTAAAACAGCTGCGTTGCGAGGACGATAGAAGTTACGTGCTGCAATTTCCTGACCCGCTGGTGAATAGAGATAGTTCAGGTAACCACGGGCAATTTGCAGGTTGCCTTTCTTCTCGGCATTTTTCTCAACCACGGCCACAGGTGGCTCAGCAAGAATTGAAAGTGATGGAGTCACAATTTCAAACTTGCCTGGCTGCTCACGTACGGCAAGGAATGCTTCATTTTCCCAAGCCAGCAACACGTCACCGATGCCACGTTCAGCAAAGGTCGTGGTTGAACCACGGGCACCTGAATCAAGCACCTTGGTTTGTTTATAAATCTGGCGTACGAATTCCTGTGCCTTGGCATCATTACCACCTTTCTGGTGTTTTGCCCAAGCCCATGCTGCTAAATAGTTCCAGCGCGCACCACCTGAAGTTTTAGGGTTCGGGGTAATGATTTCTACACCTGGTTTAACCAGGTCGCCCCAATCTTTAATCTGTTTAGGGTTGTCTTTACGCACAAGGAAAACGATGGTTGAGGTATAAGGTGTTGAGTTATTTGGCAGTTTCTTCTGCCAGTCTGCTGGAAGCAATTTTGCATTTTCAGCAATTTCATCAATATCTGCTGCAAGGGCAAGTGTCACCACATCAGCATTTAAGCCATCAATCACGGCACGGGCCTGTTTGCCTGAACCACCATGGGATTGTTTGAAGTCAATGTCCTGACCTGTACGCTGTTTCCAGAAAGCACCAAACTGCTTGTTGAAATCGGTATAAAGCTCGCGGGTTGGGTCATAAGAGACATTTAAAAACTCTTGTGCTGCAAAAGAAGACACTGAGAGTAATGCGGCAATGACACCAACTTTTAACTGAGATAAACGCATGAAAAACCCCTTGAAACTAAATGAATGTTTGGAATATGGATGCAGCATAACGCCAGTTTTTTTGCAAAAAAAATAATTAAAAACGAATTTGATATGAAAAAAATGCAATTGCATAAAATAGATAAGCTATGCTGAATTATTGATAAATAATAAATTTTTATTCCAATGCTTAAATTGTTATAATTATTTAAAATCAAAGAGTTATTTGTTGTTAATCATGCGGGCTATTTGGATTAAAAGGTGTTTGAATCATGCAATGCTATAAAAATGGACAATTCATTGATTCTATCCCTTTACTTGATCGGGCATTTCACTATGGAGATGGCTGCTTTACCACAGCACGTATTTTTCAGGAAAATTTTGAACTAAAAGAATTGCACTTTGCACGTTTAAAACTAGCTTGCCAGAACCTGAGTCTGGATGCTGATCTATCCCAAATTGAAAAATCAATCGAGCAGTTACAACAACAGCATTCAAGCTTAAATGGCACCTTAAAGATCGTGATTAGTCGTGGAGAGGGAAATCGTGGCTATAGCTTGCCTTTGCATCCCGCCGATATTTACCTTTGGTATTATCCAGCCACATTGCAGGCTTTCCAGCCTGAATGGATTGCCAGTGGCATGCTAAATCGTGCTTTGGGCCTGACCATGCCGAATCTGGTGGGCTTAAAAACCCTGAACCGTTTGGAACAGGTGTTATTGAAACAGGAAGCAGACCAGCAGGGTTGGCTTGAGGCATTGGTCAGTGATGTACAGGGTTATATTGTTGAAGGCGTGAGCAGTAATTGTTTTATTCGTATAAATGGACGGTGGATTACGCCAGAACTTCGTTATAATGGCGTCCACGGTGTCATGCGGGCAACTATCCTGTCGCGAATGCAGCAATCACAGATTGAATGTGAGCAACGCTATATTGGAATAGATGAGCTTGGGCAGATTCAAAGCCTATTTTTCTGTAATGCCTTGCACCCGATGAAAGCGGTTGTTCGATTTCATGATCGAGCTTTAGAGCAACAACCTTGTCTTGATTTATTTAAAACTTTAAAACTGAACCAGATTGATTAATATGCCAAAGCCGCCAAATTCAAGCAAAATCAATAAAAAACCGAAAGCCAAGCCGAAATCCAGATTTCCAGTGAAAGCATTTTTGGGCGCGATCATTATTTTACTTGTCATCCTGTTGAGTATTGTGGGGACAAGCCTGTTTAAGAATTTTCCTGTTGAGGGCAAGAAACAGCTTTTGGTCATTTCTTCGGGCGATACCTATTCCAGATTTATTGACCGTCTTGCAAAAGAAAATAAGGTGAATTTTCCGATAATATTAAAGCTGTACCAGAAGTTCATGATTCATGACAGTATGAAAGCGGGTGTGTATGAAGTCACTCATGGCATGAGTGTTCGTCAGGTGCTGGATATGTTGTCGAATGCTGAAAATGCACAGATGAACCGTATTCTGGTGATTGAGGGAACAACGTTTAAGCAACTGGTTCAGAATCTTAAAAAAGACCCAAATGTCAGCAAAACCATTCTGGATTTGCCACAGGATCAATTTCTTAAGGAGCTGGACATTCCATATTCACATCCAGAAGGTTTGTTTGCGCCTGATACCTATTTCTTTGCCAAAGGTGAAACGGACAAGAAAATCCTGACCGATTTATACCGCCGTCAAATGAAATCACTGGATGAGGCATGGATAAATAAAGCGGCGAATCTCCCTTACAAAGATAAGTATGAAGCATTGATCATGGCTTCGATTATTGAAAAGGAAACCAGTCTGGACAGTGAGTTGCAAAAGGTTTCAGGTGTGTTTGTGCGTCGCCTGCAAATCGGAATGCGTCTGCAAACAGACCCAACCGTGATTTATGGCATGGGTGATCAATATAAAGGGAATATCACCCGTAATGACTTACGTACCCCAACAGCGTATAACACCTATACCATTAACGGATTGCCACCAACGCCAATTGCTTTGCCAAGTAAAAAAGCAATTGAGGCTGCCATGCATCCAGATGACTCAAAAAATCTTTATTTTGTTGCCACAGGCAATGGTGGACATAAATTTACAGCATCGTTGGAAGAGCATAACCGTGCGGTACAGGAATATTTAACTGTGTTACGTTCAAAGAAAAATCAGGGTGAATGATGTTTATTAGTTTTGAAGGAACGGAAGGTGTGGGCAAAACCACGCTGATTCGCAAAATTCACCAGTATTTTGAACAGCAGGGTAAACAGGTGGTGCTCACCCGCGAACCAGGTGGAACGCCATTGGCGGAACAGATTCGCTCGTTGCTGTTGGCGGTGAATCATGAAGAACAAATGAGCCATGATACTGAGTTGCTACTGATCTATGCGGCACGGGCGCAACATTTACAGCAGGTGATTGTTCCAGCTTTGGAGGCTGGCAAGATTGTGTTAAGTGACCGTTTTACTGATGCTAGTTTTGCCTATCAATGCGCTGGGCGTGGTTTAAGTCAGGAAAAATTACAGCTACTTAACCAGACTTTCGTTTCCCATATGCCGAATATTACTTTCTGGCTGGATGCGCCGATTGAACTGGGTATGACCCGTGCCAGAGCGCGTGGGGCACTGGATCGTTTTGAGCAGGAAAAGCTGAGCTTCTTTACCAAGGTGAGGGCGGGATATGAAAGCTTGTGGCAGGCTGAACCTGAACGGATTAAGCGACTGGATGCCACACAGAATGCTGAGCTTGTGTTTGAAGACGCCCTAAATTATGTAAAACAGCTTGCTTAGAAGCTGTTTTACATCGAATAAATATAATTACTCATTCACCAACGGCTGTTCCACTGCAAAATTTGGTGGTGTCAGAACAGTTTTACGAATTTCACTGGAGAGTTCAGGATAATCCAGCGTGTAATGCAGGCCACGCGATTCCTTGCGTTGCATGGCACAGCGAACAATCATTTCAGAAACAAGCACCAGATTACGCAATTCAATCAGATTCTTGCTGACACGATAGTCCTGATAATACTCTGTGATTTCACGTTTTAACATTTCAATACGGTGCAGGGCACGTTGTAAACGTTTGGTGGTACGTACAATTCCCACATAGTTCCACATGGTTGAACGCAATTCATCCCAGTTTTGCAGAATCACCACATCTTCATCGGCATCGGTGACCTGTGATTCATCCCACGCAGGCACCTCAGGGAATTTAAAGCCCTCATCAAATTTCTGCTCAATATCTTCCGCCGCGCTCATGCCATACACAAAGCACTCCAGCAATGAGTTGCTCGCCATACGGTTTGCACCGTGTAGACCTGTGTAGGAGGTTTCACCAATGGCATACAAACCTGTCAAATCGGTGTGGCTGCTGGAATCTACCATCACACCACCACAGGTATAGTGGGCAGCAGGTACAACAGGAATCATGTCCTTGGTAATGTCAATACCAAGCTCTAGCAGGCGTGCATAGAGTGTAGGGAAGTGTTCGGTAATAAATTCTGGTGATTTATGGGTAATGTCCAGCCATACATGGCGGATACCCAACCGCTTGATCTCGTAGTCAATGGCACGGGCCACAATATCACGGGGTGCAAGTTCGGCACGTTCATCAAAACGCAGCATAAAACGTTCACCATCAGGTAAACGCAGATAAGCCCCTTCACCACGCATTGCTTCAGTAATCAGGAACGAACGTGCTTTGGGATGGTATAAGCAGGTTGGGTGGAATTGGTTGAATTCCATATTGGCAACACGGCAACCCGCACGATAGGCCATTGCAATACCATCACCCGTTGCAATGTCAGGGTTTGAGGTATATAGATAGGCTTTCATTGCACCGCCACAAGCCAAAGCGGTGAAAGGGGCCAGAAACGTATGAACCTGTTCAGCACTTTCATCCAGGGCATATAAGCCAATTGCACGGTTAGGCTGGTTCTGTTGGCCAAGTTTATGCAAGGTGATCAGGTCAATTGCAATGTAATTTTCAAAAATGGTGATGTTATCGCGTTCTTTGGCGCGTTCAACCAATGTGGTTGAAATTGCTTTGCCTGTTGCATCCGCTGAATGGATGATACGGCGTTGTGAGTGACCCCCTTCACGGGTAAGGTGTAATTGCTCGTCATCATCCAGTGTGAACTGCACACCTTGTTTCAGCAGGAAGTCAACAGAGGGTTTGCCACCCTCAACGGTATGTTTGACGGCATCCATTTCACATAAATGTGCGCCTGCAATCATCGTGTCACTAATGTGTTGTTGAATGGAATCAGTCTCGTCCAGTACCGCAGCAACACCGCCCTGAGCATAAAAGGTACTGGCTTCCGTGAGCGCCGCCTTTGCCAAAATTGCAATGTTGTAATGACTTGGTAAAGAGAGTGCGAGGCTTAGGCCCGCACCACCACTGCCTACAATAATCACATCAAAATGGTGAATTGTTTCTAAATCAGGCATGACGATCTGCTTCATTTTCAAACGTTCGCTAATGACAACGCTTTTTAATGAAAAAGGCAAGTGCCAATCTGCCTAGAATTGAATGAAATTTTAGCGAATAAGTTTATTTTAATTGCTTACCATAATTTAGCAGATCTATATAAATATAGGTCAATTACGATTTGGAACACTGTTTTAATCTTTTTTTAAGGCTTCCCATGATAAAACATGGCTGAGAGTGAAGATTGAGGTGGAACTCCACAATTTATTCACATTTTGCCATTCTATTTCTTTGTATACCTTGAAAATATAAACATATTTTTACGAAAAGAATGCTGGGGTTATGATAAAAACATAATCTTGAATTTTATTTGATCATCAGTATGTAGGTTCTTGCTTCATGAAAAGTCGCTATTTACAACAAGGAATGTATGCTGCGGTATTTACGGTGGCAGCTGCTCAAGTCAATGCTGCATCGCCAGTAGATTTTTCAAGTCTCGTTGAGCAGGTTAGCCCTGCTGTGGTGAGTGTGAATGTTGTGAAGAAAATGACTCAGGAAGAGTTGTTGCAGCAACAGGTTCCCGAAATTTTACGCCGTTTTTTTGGTAATCAGGTGATTATTCCCCAACAGCAGGGGCCACAGGAAAAAACCGCTTACGGCAGTGCGTTCTTTATCAGTAAGGATGGCTATCTGTTAACCAATCGTCATGTCATTGACGATGCCTCACGTATTACCATTACCTTAAATGACCGTCGTGAGCTTGATGCAACCTTAGTTGGAAGTGATGAGCGTACTGATATTGCCTTGCTAAAAGTGAATGGCGCGAGTTTCCCTGAACTGAAAATTGGTGATTCAAATCAGCTAAAAGTGGGTGAACCTGTGTTGGCGATAGGTTCTCCTTTTGGCTTTGATTACTCAGCATCGGCAGGTATCGTCAGCGCAAAGTCACGCAATATGAGTGGTGAAACGTCAGTTCCATTTATTCAGACCGATGCAGCCTTAAACCCAGGCAACTCTGGTGGCCCATTGTTTAACCAGCGTGGTGAGGTAGTGGGTGTAAACTCTCGTATCTTTAGTGGTACGGGTGGTTATATGGGCTTGTCTTTCTCTATCCCAATTGATGTGGCGATGGATGTTGTGCAGCAGCTGAAAACTAATGGCAAGGTAACGCGTTCTTATTTGGGGGTGATGTTGCAGGATATTGACCGCAACTTGGCCGATGCCTATAAACTGCCAAAACCAGAAGGATCATTGATTAATCAGGTTTCGCCAAAATCTCCTGCTGAAAAAGCAGGCCTAAAACCAGGTGATGTCATTTTAAAACTGGATGGTAATAGCATTAGCCGTACCAGCGACCTGATTTATCGCTTAAACCGTATTGCACCAAACCAGACCATCCAGCTGGAAGTTCTGAGAGATGACAAGATCCGTACAATTTCTGCGACTTTAAGTGTGGCGCCAGATGATACACCTGCGGCTGAGGATAAAAATAATCCAACCAATGGCTTGGGTATGAATATCCGTGACTTGACGGAAGCTGAACAAAGCCGTTTAAATGTTAATGGTGGTGCTTTGGTCCGTGAGGTGAAACGTGGTGGTTTGGCTTCATTGTCGAATCTGGTTGCGGGGGATGTGATTGTACAAGTCAACAGCACACCTGTTGCCAATAGTCAGGCATTTGCCAAGGCAATTGCAGCATTGCCAAAAAATAGTGTGGCCCGTATTGTGATTATCCGTCAGGGGCAACGTGCAATTGTTGGTTTGCGTCTTCAGTAATTCATCTTGATTTTTAAAACCACTCCTCATTGGAGTGGTTTTTATTTTGTAATGACGATGGGTTTAGACTAGTGTATGCAACGAAACTTTGACGAATGAAATATCAGACCAATGAGTACCATTTTTGATTTAAAAATACAGGTTCAGCCAGCACATATTGATGTACTTGGGCATGTCAACAATGTGATGTATATCCAGTGGATGCAAGATGTTGCTGAGGCGCATATCGAAGCATTGGGTTTGGGGCTGGCACAATATCTGGAACTCAAGCATGCGATGGTCGCGGTTGAACACCATGTGCAATATCGTAAGGCTGCATTTGAGGGGGAGGAAGTCATCTTAAGGACGTGGCTTAATGGTATTAATGCATTATATTCTTTTCGCCAGTATGCATTTTACCGTCCCAAGGATCAAAGTATCCTGTTTGTTGGTAACACTAAATGGGCCTGTATTGAAATTGCGACAGGTCGTCCAAAACGCATGTCACCAAGTTTTACCCATGCCTACCAACCCATTCCAGCTGATTTGAATCCGATGGATTTTTCAATTTCCTATGCTGCTATGGAATGAATGAAAGTGTTGCGTGAACAATGAAGCCTTTAAATGAAACTCATTATTTTGGATACTTTGAAAAGCTGTTCTGTTATAATCGGCAACAATTTTGTTAAACCGCTTTGGCCTATTGCTTTTTTAAAGTATCAGGCGTTCTATTTTCTCAAGGTAACCCATGGCGCAAGCTAAAAAATCCGTAGATATCAAAAATATACGAAATTTCTCGATCATTGCTCACATTGACCACGGTAAGTCAACACTGGCTGACCGTTTCATTCAAATGTGTGGTGGCTTACAGGATCGTGAGATGCAGGCTCAGGTGCTGGACTCCATGGAGCTTGAGCGTGAACGTGGGATTACCATTAAGGCTGCATCCGTCACGTTGTACTATACCCATCCGAATGGTCAGGAATATCAACTCAACTTTATTGATACGCCAGGGCACGTTGACTTTTCTTATGAAGTGTCTCGTTCCTTGGCTGCATGTGAAGGTGCATTGCTAGTCGTGGATGCGGCACAGGGAGTTGAGGCTCAATCTGTTGCAAACTGTTATACCGCAATTGAGCAAGGCTTGGAAGTATTGCCCATCCTGAACAAGATTGATTTACCTCAGGCTGAACCTGAGCGTGTCATCCATGAGATTGAAGAAATTATCGGGATTGAGGCAACAGATGCGCCAACCTGTTCTGCAAAAACAGGTTTAGGGGTTGAGGGCGTTTTAGAGCGTCTGGTTGATGTGATTCCAGCACCAGAAGGTGACCGTGATGCGCCGTTGCAGGCGTTGATCATTGACTCATGGTTTGATAACTATTTGGGTGTTGTCTCGCTTGTCCGTATTAAACAGGGTCGTATCCGCAAGGGCGACAAGATGCTGGTTAAATCGACAGGTCAAACTCATCCTGTCACGTCAGTAGGTGTGTTTAATCCAAAACATACCGAAACTGACATTCTCGAAGCAGGTGAGGTTGGTTTTGTCATTGCGGGTATCAAGGATATTTTTGGTGCACCAGTCGGCGATACCATCACGCTTTCATCTACTCCCGATGTTGCAATACTTCCAGGCTTTAAGAAAGTGAAGCCACAGGTGTATGCTGGGCTTTTCCCAATTGATGCCAGTGATTTCGAGCCATTCCGTGAGGCTCTGCAAAAACTCCAGATTAATGATTCAGCTTTATTCTTTGAACCAGAAAGCTCTGATGCTTTAGGTTTTGGTTTCCGTTGCGGCTTCTTGGGGATGCTGCATATGGAAATTGTGCAGGAACGTTTGGAACGTGAATATGATCTTGACCTGATTAGTTCTGCGCCAACTGTAATTTATGAAGCATTGACCAAGAAAGGCGACATTATTTATATCGATAGCCCATCGAAAATGCCAGATGGTTCAACAGTTGAAGACTTACGTGAGCCGATTGCAGAATGTCATATTCTTGTGCCACAGGAATATCTGGGCAATGTCATGACCTTGTGTATTGAGCGTCGTGGTGTGCAAAAAGATATGAAATTCCTGGGTAATCAGGTATCCATCACCTTTGAAATTCCAATGGCTGAGGTGGTTATGGATTTCTTTGACAAGTTGAAATCCTGTTCTCGTGGCTTTGCTTCACTGGATTATAACTTTGTCCGTTTTGAGAGTTCATCTCTGGTTAAGGTTGACGTGTTAATTAATAGCGAAAAGGTGGATGCTTTGGCGATGATTTGTCACCGTCAGGATGCGCGCCATCGTGGTATCGCACTGGTTGAGAAGATGAAAGACCTGATTCCCCGCCAAATGTATGATGTGGCGATTCAGGCAGCGATTGGTGCGCAAATCATTGCACGTTCTACCGTTAAAGCCATGCGTAAGAACGTTTTGGCAAAATGTTATGGTGGTGACGTGTCTCGTAAGAAGAAACTGCTTTCGAAACAAAAAGAAGGTAAGAAACGCATGAAACAGGTGGGAAGTGTCGAAATTCCACAGGAAGCGTTCTTGGCTGTATTAAAAGTTGATCGATAGAAAAAGACTTAGGAATCGCTCATGGATTTTGATTTTAATTTGATTCTCGTTCCAGTCACACTGATATTTTTTATTGTGTGGTTGCTTGACAAGTTTGTACTGAAACAACGTGTAAATAAGGGACGTGATCAGGAAAACTTTGTGATCACATGGGCGTATGATTTCTGGCCAGTATTGGCTGTGGTGTTGGTGCTGCGTTCTTTCCTCTATGAGCCGTTTAATATCCCATCTGACTCTATGGTGCCTACCTTGGAAACAGGTGACTTTATTTTGGTGAATAAGTTTGATTACGGTGTACGTTTGCCGATTATAAATACCAAAATAATTAATGTTGGTGAACCAAAGCGCGGTGAAGTCATCGTGTTCCGTTATCCACCACAGCCTACTATTAGTTATATCAAGCGTGTAGTGGGTTTGCCTGGTGACCATATTCAGTTTAAAGATGGGCAGCTAATCATTAATGGTCAGCAAATTGCAAAAGTTGCTACTGAGGTTAAACGTGAAAAGGATCAACTTGAAACGCCAACCGTATATTATTTTAAAGAGACTTTAGGTGAGCATCAGCATCTGATCCGTTATCTGGATGGGCGTAATCCTTTGGCTGAACAGTTCCAGTTTGCTCAGTTAAAGGGCGCTGAAGCATTAGTGCCATTTGTGGCAAAAGCCAATGATGTGTTTATTAAAAGTAATGGACGGGATTGGGAAGTGACTGTACCACAAGGCCAGTATTTTGCGATGGGGGATAACCGTGACCAAAGCGCTGATAGCCGTTTTTGGGGTTTTGTCCCAGAATCAAATTTAACAGGCCGTGCTTTTTATGTATGGATGCATAAAGAACCTGGTTTCAATCTTCCAAGTTTCAGCCGAAATGGTAAGATTGACTAATAAATAAAACGTATAGGACATACTACAGATGCGTAAATCTCAGCAAGGGGCTTCGTATATTGCAATTTTATTTGGGGTGGTTTTATTTGCGATTGCTGTAAAGGCATCAATCGCAATCTGGCCAGCATATTGGGATGATCGAATTATAGATTCTCAAATTGAAGGTCTATTAAAGGATAGTCCTGAGAATATTACACCAACTCAGTTCGCAGCTCAGATGGATCAGCGTCTGGATATGAATGGGGTTCGGGATCTTCGTTTCAAGGATGTTGCACAGGTTACTTATAAAGATGATTTAATTGTTAAGAAAAAGTATGAAGTGCGTAAGCCTTTCATGCTGAATATTAGTTTAGTGATGACCTTTGAGAAGACTTTTGACCAAAAATCTGCCAAACAAGCTCAATGATGCACGTCTGCAAGGGCGAATTGGTCACCAGTTTAAACACCTTGATTTGTTAAAACTGGCATTGACCCATCGTTCTGTGAGTCAAAAGCACAATTATGAACGCCTGGAATTTCTAGGCGATTCATTATTAGGGATGATTGTTGCCAATTATCTTTACCATACCTACCCACTTGAAAATGAAGGTCGCTTAACGCGGATGCGTGCGACTTTGGTTCGACAGGAAGCATTGGGGAAAATTGCAAATGACTTACAATTGAGTCGGTCATTAATTTTAAGCACAGGCGAGTTAAAATCGGGTGGACATCACCGAGAGTCAATTCTGGCTGATACAGTTGAAGCAATTATTGGTGCCATTTATTTGGATAGCAATGATCTCAACCTGTTGGAACGCATTGTGCTAAAATGGTATGAGCCTTATCTGGATTATATCGAACCGACAGATCAACTCAAAGATCCAAAATCACGTTTGCAAGAGTATTTACAAGCACGTAAAAAACCTCTCCCAGTTTACGAGGTTGTAGATATTCAGGGTGATGCCCCTAATCAACATTTCAAAGTGGAATGTGATGTAGCGGGACTGCCAAAAATTATAGGCGAGGGCTCAAGTCGTCGTTTTGCCGAACAAACGGCAGCGGCAGAGATTTTAAAATTATTGGAGCAATAACCTGATGTCTCATTCAGAAGAAAATAAGCCAGAAGCAACTGAACAGCAAGATGGCAATAATGTAGTTGATCAATTTTTTAGTTCTCAGGGAACGACTATTCCCTCAGATTTCAAAAGCGGTTTTGTGGCTATTGTTGGTCGTCCAAATGTAGGAAAATCGACTTTGATGAACCACATCTTGGGTCAAAAACTATCTATTACTTCACGTAAGCCACAAACCACACGCCACAAAATCGTCGGTATTGACTCGCGTGAAAAATCACAGGCGGTATTTGTAGATACTCCTGGGATGCATAAAAAAGAAGTACGTGCCATCAATAAGATGATGAATCGTGCGGCACACTCTGCTTTGCGTGATGTGAATCTGGTTTTATTTGTGGTGGATGCACAAAAGTGGACGCAAAACGATGAATTGGTTTTGGAAAAACTTAAAAATGCAGATATGCCAGTGATTCTAGTGATCAATAAACTTGATACATTTGAAAATAAAAATGAGGCTTTACCACTGATTCGAGAGCGTGCCAAGCTCATGAATTTTGCTGAAATTGTTCCGGTTTCAGCATTGCGTGGTGCAAATCTCGATCATTTGCGAGATACCATCGAGAAGTATCTGCCATATCAACCACCATTGTATTCATTAGATCAAATTACTGATCGTTCTGAGCGTTTCCTTGCGAGTGAGATCATTCGTGAGAAAATTATGCGTCAGTTAGGTGAAGAGCTGCCATATGATTTGACTGTACAAATCGAATCATTTAAAACTGAAGAAGCAGCCGTAAATGAAAAAACAGGTCGTTTAAAGCCACCTTGTACGTATATTGATGCGACCATTTTTGTGGAACGCCAAGGCCAAAAAGCGATTGTGATTGGTGATAAAGGTGCGAAGCTGAAAAGCATTGGCATGGATGCACGTACAGATATGGAAAAAATGTTTGAGCAAAAAATTATGCTAACGCTTTGGGTGAAAGTCAAAGGTGGTTGGTCTGATGATGAGCGTGCGTTAAAAAGCTTGGGTTATAGCGATATTTAACAGGTTTTAAGACAATGGAAACAGGTATGAAAATAACAATCCGTGTACTCGCAATCGTAACATGCATCTTCATGTTGCAAGGCTGTGTTCATAAGCTTGTGACCGTACCTGTTAAAGTTGCTTATAAGACCACCAAAGGTGTTGTTAAGGGGACTGCTGCTGTGGCTGGTGCAGTTATTCCTGATGGCGATGATGAAGAAAAGGATGAGAAAAAGAAGGACTAGTCTCGTACTATGATGCGCAATGAAGTCCTACATGGTTATTTGATTCATCATCGTAAATATCGTGAAAAAAGCCATATTGTGCATTTATTTACACAAGAATATGGGCGGGTGGATGGGATTCTAAGACAGACCCCACCGCCGCAATATCAGCCTATTCGTCTGCAGGCCACAGGCAAATCTGAACTAAAAAACTTCACAAAACTGGAAATTCTGAATCAACCTGTATTCTTTTATGGTGATGCATTTTTTGCTGGTTTCTATTTAAATGAGATCGTGTTGCGTGTATGCCCGCTTGAAGAGGCAATGCCACAGACGTTTGAACAATACCAACTGACCTTGTTGCAATTACAGCAATTGGCATCGCATAAACAAGCCTCTTTATTTCTTCGACAAATTTTACGTCAATTTGAGCATGTATTATTGCAGGAGTTGGGCTATGCGATTGATTTTTCGGTAGATGCAAACCAGCAGGAAATTTCGCCATTCCAACACTATCAATTTCAGCTCAATGATGGTTTTCTGCCAGTTTCACAAGCCTCACGTTCAACACTTGATGGTGCATTGATTACATCCATGCAAAGTTATGAAGATGGTCAGGATTTTTCTCGCGAACAACTGCAATTATTGGGTAAACTATACCGTCAAATGATTGGCGCTTTGTTGGGTGATCGACCCCTGAAAAGCCGTCAACTGTGGATTCAAAGTACACAAACTTGATATTCCTGATGTATTGAAAATAATGATTCAGGGCTAAACCGATAGGATATTTTTTATGGCTGCAATCTTAGGTGTAAACATTGATCATGTTGCGACATTAAGACAGGCACGTGGTACAACTTACCCCGATCCAGTTCAGGCTGCTTTGGTTTGTGAGCAAGCGGGTGCAGAGGGGATTACCCTCCATTTGCGCGAAGATCGCCGTCATATACAAGATGATGATGTACGTCGTATGCGTCCATTATTAAAAACACGTATGAATCTTGAATTGGCAGTGACGGATGAAATGGTTGCGTTTGCCAAGGAAATCCAGCCTCAGCATGTCTGTTTTGTTCCTGAACGTCGTCAGGAAGTGACTACAGAGGGTGGCCTGGATGTTGTAGGTAACTTTGAAAAAGTGAAGGCGGCAACTGAAGCACTGAAAGCGATTGGCAGTGATGTATCTTTATTTATTGATGCAGATTTTGCACAAATTGACGCAGCTGTCGCATGTGGCGCACCAACCATTGAAATCCATACGGGTGCTTATGCTGATGCCGAGACGGATGAGCAGCAACAAGCTGAATTAGCTCGTATTATCAAAGGTGCTGAATATGCAGCAGCTAAAGGTTTGGTTGTGAATGCCGGGCATGGTTTGAATTTGGATAATGTGGCAGCAATTGCAGCAATTCCACACATTCATGAATTAAACATCGGACACTCAATTATTGCCGATAGTGTATTCGTTGGTCTGGCTCAGGCAGTTAAAGATATGAAAGCAGCGATTCAGGCTGCTGCGAGATAAATTGATGAGTAGTGTGAATTATGATGAGTTAATGCAACCTGTCATTGCATTTTTAGGTTGTTCCACTCCTCAGGCATGGCTAGATGAAGCGGTGAATAAGCTCGACATTCTGATGCAAGACCATGCCAATTGTGAAAAGAAAGCGGCAAGTACAGCAATGAACCTGATGTTCCGCTATAGCTTTTTTACCGACTTACAAGTGAAATTGGCACAATTGGTTCGTGAAGAAATGCTGCATTATGAGCAGGTTCTGGAATTCATGACCAAACGTGGTCAGGAGTGGAAAGGATTGAGTGCTGGGCGTTATGCTGGTGGATTGCGTAAAGAAATCCGTACTTACGAGCCTGAAGCATTGATTGATGTCATGATTATCGGAGCTTTTGTAGAGGCACGTTCCTGTGAGCGCTTCTATGCGCTGGCACCTGTTGTAGACGATGAGCTGGGGCGTTACTACCGCTACTTACTTAAGTCTGAATCTCGTCATTTTGAGGATTATCTGGCACTGGCCTTGGATGTTGCAAAAACTGCCAAACTTAAAGACCCAGAAGAAAATATTCAGCAGCGGATTGAACATATCCGTGAAGTGGAAAAGAATCTAATTTTAACGCCAGATGATACGTTCCGTTTCCATAGCGGTGTGCCTAGTCGCTAAACACACCATTTTTGCATAAATCAATTAAACACGAGGTGTTGTAGACTACTTAGGGGTCTGATCAGCATTTAAAAATTTATAAATATTTTCAAATGGAATGTGGTCGCTAGCATCAGAACCGTAATATGTTTCAATAATATAACCTTGCTCATCAATTAAAAAATCTGCTGGCATAATATCACTTGGATTTTGTAGATTCTTTTTTAAACCCTCAGCCCCAATTATTTTGATGCCTAAAACCCATGAGACGAAATGTCGAAAAACGCTATAAGCAGAGCGTGCCATTGATCGTTCAATACCATAAGCTTTATAGGCGATATTTTCAGGATCGGCGACGATCGTAAAAGGGCGAGGGCGTTTTCTTACAAATTCATTGACTTCTTCATGTGTTGATGAAAAAAATGCAATGATTTCTAAGCCTTCATCCGAAAGTTTTTTATAATGTTGTGTTAATTGGAAAATTCTAAAATTACAAAAAGGACAGTTTGTATCACGGAAAAATGCAAGTAAAGTGCGTTTACCTGAGTCTAGTCGAACTACTCTGCCATGGCTATCTATAAGTTGAAATTTTGGTGCAGTTTCTGGCGATATAAGACGCATTATGATAAGACCATATATTTTAAAAGGTATGCATTGTGCTTAATATAAAAAAGCCCTGATTATTGATCAGGGCTTTTTAGAATTTTGGCTCTCCCACCTGGGCTCGAACCAGGGACCTGCGGATTAACAGTCCGTCGCTCTACCGACTGAGCTATGGGAGAATCTGGAGTGAATTTTAGGGGGCAAGACGTTTATAGTCAAGTAAAATCAGTGTAAATAATAAACTGTTAAGTGCTTAAAATCGCTATATTAACGTACAACCTGATTGCATTGGGCTAATTGGGACGAATGCGCTGTCCAGCTTGCTCCCACTGAATTTTTATAATAGCTAATCTTGCCAATACGCAAAACCAGATTTTGACAGGAGTCCAGAGACAGGTCATTGCCCCAGGGCCCAGACATGCTACAAACTTTACCATTACACTTCCAGACCACATTTGGCCCATTTTCAATAGGGACAGTCACAGTACCCTTATAAGTCGAGCCTGCATACCATGTTGTTTGTGCAGCCATGACTGGACTGCATAAGAATAATAAACTGAGAAGTAGTTTCTTCATTATGGTTTTCCTTAATATGACCATCGTTTTTTATTATAGGGTTGAAAAGGACGCAGGGCTAAAACATATACGAGATGCAACATAAAAAATAAATAGAGTTACAACAGGGATGACAATAAATTAAAGCATTGACAATAAAAAAACCCTGATCAAATCAGGGCTTTTTAGAATTTTGGCTCTCCCACCTGGGCTCGAACCAGGGACCTGCGGATTAACAGTCCGTCGCTCTACCGACTGAGCTATGGGAGAATCTGATGCGCATTTTAGGCATTAAAAACGTATGCGTCAATAAGAATAGTAAATAAAATGAATTGTTTGCTTGATAAATATGCTTTTTAGGCTTTACGCATAAAAAAACTGCCCGAAGTGGGCAGTTTTTATTCAAGAAATAAAAATTATTTCTCAACACCTGCTGGTTGACCAGCAAGTTTTGCATTTGCATAGTCCCAGTTCACTAGGCTTTCTAGGAAAGTTGCGATGTATTTTGGACGTAAGTTACGGAAGTCGATGTAGTAAGCATGTTCCCAAACGTCAATGGTTAATACCGCAATTTGACCGTGAGCAAGCGGGGTGTCTGCATTTGAAGTTTTGGTAATTGATAATTTACCATTGATTTCATCGGCAACCAACCAAGCCCAACCTGAACCGAACTGAGTTGTTGCAGCAGCGGTAAATTCTTCTGCAAATTTTTCATAGCTACCAAAAGCTTCTTCGATTTTAGCTGCGATTGCGCCTGTAGGCTTGCCACCACCATTTGGTTTCATGCTGTTCCAGTAGAATGTGTGGTTCCAGACCTGTGCAGCATTGTTAAAGATACCTGCTTTAGAAGCATCGCCAGCAGAAGCCTGGATGATTTCCTCTAAAGTTTTGCCTTCAAGGTCAGTACCTTTAATGAGGTTGTTCAGGTTAACAACATAAGTATTGTGGTGTTTGTCGTGATGGTATTCTAAAGTTTCGCGGGTAATGTGCGGCGCTAAATCATCATAGCCATATGGAAGTGCAGGTAAAGTAATGGTTGTCATGTTCCAATCCTTGCATTTGCTGGGTTTTACATTAAGTGGCTCTATTGTAAATGATTCTACAGAGAATAGTGCAGTCTTTTAAAGAACTATACACAATAACGACTTAATTTAAATGTATAACCTGAGCTTCAAGTAAAGCAAAGCTTGATTTGAAACCACAGACAATGTTATGGAAAAATATGTTGAACAGAATCGAATTATGCCATTGGGTTAAATCGGATTGTTTAATTCAAAATATTCAGCTTGTATGGAAAACTGCTTGGCAATGGCCTGAGCCAAACGCTGTACACCATAACGTTCTGTTGCATGATGCCCACATGCAAAATAATGAACACCTAATTCTTTAGCCTGATAAAACGTACGCTCACTCACTTCACCTGAAATATAGGCATCACAGTTCTCCTGAGCTGCCTTATCAATAAAGTCCTGTGCTCCGCCTGTACAAAAGCCAACTTTCTGAATCAGGGCTTTATCACATGCCAGATGTAATACACTAAAATCAAAGACCGCCTGTAGTCTTTCCTTAAATTGTTCAGGGCTCAGGGCTTGATCCAGATAGCCAATATTGCCAATCGGATGTTTTTCGGTTGGGTCCAGCGCTTCCAAATCTTGTAAGCCGATTAACTCCGCAATGGCTGCATTATTTCCCAGCACAGGATGGGCATCCAAGGGCAGGTGATAGGCGATCAGTGAAATGTTGTTTTGAATGAGTTTTTTAATGCGATTGCCACGCATCCCTGTGATTGGGTAGGGTTCACCTTTCCAGAAATAGCCATGATGAACCAGCAAGGCACCTGCCTGTTGAGCAATTGCCGCATCAATGGCACCTTCAGAGGCTGTGACGGCACAAACAATTCTACTGACTTCAGAATTGCCCTCAATTTGTAGCCCGTTTGGTGCATAGTCCTTAAATTCATTCGCTTTTAATGTCTGATTACACCACTGCACAATGTCATGCAAATTTGCCATGCGATTCCTTAAATGCTTTACATCTATATAACTGTCAATAAAAACATATTTTTGAATGTAACTAAAGCTAGACAAAACTTTTTTAACTTTTGCATTGATTTTAGGCAATTTACTTTACAATAGTGGAAAACTCGTGTTCTTCAATATATTAACTCCATTGTTCGCCTAGAGGATAATAAACGTGCGCCGTGCATTTACATGGTTACCTTGGGTATTACTCATTCTTGTTATCATTAGTTTCCTAAGCTGGCAAAAATTGCATCAGCCAAAGCCAACAGTCGCTGCCGATGGCGTTAAAATGCCTGCCGAAAAAGTGGAGCCACTGATTGATACAACCCGAACGGGTGGCGTGGTTTCCTATAGTGCTGCGGTAAAGGTTGCAACGCCAGCCGTGGTAAATATTTTTACCACGCAGAAAGTGAAGCAGATGAATCATCCATTGTTGAATGATCCTGTGTTCCGTGAGTTTTTTGGTAACCAGATTCCTCAGCAGCCTCAAAATGAAAATAGTCTGGGTTCGGGCGTTATTGTTCGTGCAGATGGTTATATTTTAACCAATAACCATGTGATTGCTCAGGCTGAACATATTGTAGTGGCGTTGCATGATGGTCGCCGTGCTGAAGCTAAGGTGATCGGAACTGACCCTGATACTGATTTGGCTGTCATTAAGATTGAACTGAACAAACTGCCTGTTCTGCCATTTAAACTGAGTGGTAATGAGGTTGGGGATGTCGTGCTGGCGATTGGTAATCCATTTGGAGTGGGTCAGACTGTCACGCAGGGGATTATTTCTGCCACAGGTCGTTCAGATCTAGGTATCAATACCTATGAAGATTTTATTCAGACCGATGCTGCAATTAACCCAGGTAATTCTGGTGGTGCATTGATTGATGTTGCGGGTAACCTGATTGGTGTAAATACTGCAATCTTCTCGCAGTCTGGTGGTTCGCTGGGGATTGGTTTTGCGATTCCTGCACAGATTTGCCAGCAGGTTCTCAACTCGATTTTAAAAGATGGTCGTGTTGTACGTGGCTGGTTGGGCATTAGCCTGATTCCAAATACGCTGGATGAAGATGTACTGGCCTCAAAACCAGTCGGTGTCATTGTTGCAGATGTATTGCGTGATGGTCCAGCCGATGCTGCGGGCGTGAAGCGTGGTGATAAAATCATTCAGGTCAATAATGAGCAAATTAGCTCAGCATCACACCTGATCAATTATGTGGCCTTGCAGGCACCTGCAAGTGTGATTGATGTAGTTGTTGAGCGTGATGGCAAGCAGCAAACCTTGCAGGTCAAAGTAGGCGAGCGTAAAGTGCAGCAAAATGCCCAGTCGCAATATATTCCATTGCCTAAACAACAATAACTAATTGATTATATTTAATGAAAAAGGGCTGCTTAAGGGCAGCCCTTTTGTTTGAGCAATAAAAAAAGCTTGCTGATCAAGGTCACTCAGCAAGCTTTTTGATTGTTTATAGGCTTTTTATTTTTTATTAAAACAGCAAAATTTGATGATTTGACTATATTCATCACAATCCGCATCTTAATAAAAAAGCTACCGAAGCAGCTTCTTATATCTTATTTAAATGAGTGTCTACATAAAACGTGATAAGTCTTCTTCAGGACGTGCTGTTAACACTTCAATTCCTGTTTTGGTGACGAGAATCGTATGTTCGTATTGAGCAGACAACTTATGGTCTTTAGTTACCACCGTCCATTTATCGCCTAAAAGCTTGGTTTGCCAAACACCAGCGTTGACCATTGGCTCAATGGTAAAAGTCATTCCAGCTTCAAGAATCATGCCTGTGCCTTTCTGGCCATAATGCAGAACCTGTGGCTCATCATGGAACACCTTGCCAATACCATGACCACAATATTCACGCACCACACTGAAACGTTGCGATTCCACATACTGCTGGATAGCATAGCCAACATCACCCAGATAAGAACCATCTTTAACCGTTGCCATACCACGGTACATGGCTTCCTGAGCCACCTGACACAAACGGTTTGCAAGAATAGAAGTCTCTCCACCGACGATATACATCATGTTGGTGTCGCCGTGATAACCATCTTTAATCACGGTGACATCAATATTCAGAATATCGCCATTTTTTAGGATTTTATTTTCAGATGGGATACCATGACAAACCACATGGTTAACCGAAGTACAGATTGAATGTTGAAAAGCAGGGCGGCCTGGTGCCGCGCCGTAACCTACACAGGCAGGAATGGCCTGCTGTACATTTTCAATGTGATTGCGACAGATGGTATCGAGTTCTAAAGTGCTTACACCCGCTTTAATGTGCGGTTTAATCATGTCTAGAACTTCAGCCGCCAATTTGCCTGCAACACGCATCTTTTCAATTTCTTCAGGTGTTTTGATTAATCGACGAGGGGCTGTATAAGTTGTATTCATGATCTCTAAAAACTTTTGGAAATTTGTGTGTGACTATGGTATAAATAGCCGCCCATTTTATCAAATGCTTTTTCGTGAATAAATTTCACGGGCTTTGTGCGATGGGGCAATAAAATCCGCACATATATCGACACATTTCTCTGGGTGCCCGTTAGGGTGGAGGATGCGGATATATGGAGGCCTAACCCAAACTTTAAGGTAAAGAAAATGGCAGATTACAACGTAAGCATGCGCGACCTTCTTCAAGCAGGCGCACACTTCGGTCACCAAACACGTTTCTGGAATCCAAAGATGCGTCAATACATCTTTGGTGCGCGTAACAAAATTCACATCATCAACCTTGAGCACACTGTTCCTGCGTTAAATGATGCTTTGAACTTTGTTAACAACCTTGCTAGCAAAAAGAATAAAGTATTGTTTGTTGGTACGAAACGTGCTGCTTCTAACATCATCCGTGAACAAGCACAACGTGCTGGTCAACCATATGTTGATCACCGCTGGTTAGGTGGTATGTTGACGAACTGGAAAACACTTCGCCAATCTATCAACCGTTTAAAAGATCTTCAAACTCAATCTCAAGATGGTACTTTTGCCAAGCTTACTAAACGTGAAGCTTTAGAGCGTACTCGTGAGATGGAAAAACTTGAACGTGCTTTAGGCGGCGTTAAAAACATGGGTGGTTTACCTGACGCATTATTTGTAATCGACGTTGATCACGAAGCGATTGCAATCAAAGAAGCGAAAAACCTGGGTATTCCTGTAATCGGTATCGTTGATACAAACTCTAACCCAGACAACGTAGACTACGTTATTCCTGGTAACGACGATGCGATCCGTGCAGTAACTTTATATGCTTCTGCTATGGCTGATGCGATTCTTGCTGGTAAAGAATATGCTCAATCACAAGCAAATGCACAAGCGAAAGGCGACGACGCTGCTAAAGACGCTTCTGAGGCTTAATGCGTTTTGACGCAAGCTTGTCATTTTTGCGACATGTAATGGTGGCAGATTAAAGCGTCGAGATTGCAAACGGCCCAGAGATTCTTTGGGCCGTTTTTGTTGAACAGATTTATTTTCTACCGATTTTAGGAGAACAACATGACTGCAGTTACTGCGAGCATGGTAAAAGAATTACGTGACCGTACTGGTCTTGCAATGATGGAATGCAAAAAAGCATTAACAGAAGCAGGCGGTGACATCGAACTTGCAATTGATAACCTTCGTAAATCAGGTCAGGCAAAAGCTGCTAAAAAAGCAGGTAACATTGCTGCCGATGGTGCGATCACAATTATTCAAGACGCTAACAAAGCGATTCTTGTTGAAGTTAACTGTCAAACTGACTTCGTTGCAAAAGACGAAAACTTCAAAAACTTCTCTGATAAGGTTGCTGCTGCTGCACTTGCTGCAAATGAAACTGATGCTGCAAAAATTGCTGAACTTAAGCTTGAAGATGGCGCAACTGTAGAAGAAGCTCGTGTTGCACTTGTTCAAAAAATTGGTGAAAACATCCAGGTTCGTCGTGCTCAAATCGTTGAAGGCGAAAACTTGGCTGTTTACAAGCACGGTTTAAAAATCGGTGTGGTTGTATCTTACACAGGTGATGCTGACACTGGTAAAGGTATTGCAATGCACGTTGCTGCGTTCAACCCAGTTGCTGTAAATGCAGAAGCTGTTCCAGCTGACTTAATCGCGAAAGAGAAAGAAATTGCTGAAGCGAAAGCGTTGGAATCTGGTAAGCCAGCGAACATCGTTGAGAAAATGGTAAGTGGTTCAGTTGATAAATACTTGAACGAAGTTGCACTTGACCGTCAAATGTATGTAATCGACAACGACAAGAAAGTTGCTGATGTATTGAAAGCAACGGGTACCAATGTCGCTCAATTCGTTCGTTTCGAAGTGGGTGAGGGTATTGAGAAGAAAGCTGAAATGAGCTTTGCAGAAGAAGTTGCTGCTGCTCAGGCTGAAGCTGCGAAGTAATTCGTATCTTTTCAAAAAACCCAGCCTTGTTGCTGGGTTTTTTTATTGGTTCTTTTTACATGCTCAAACTATGGCTCATCGTGTTGCTGTTTGAACTGTGCCAGTGCCTCAATTCGGTATTTAATCAGCATTTCACCAATTTCAGGCCCTGTAATGTGTTCGGGTAAATCCTGTGCCCGAATATTCCGTACAATTTGCATTGCATCCAGAATATATTGGGCCTGTGGATAAGGGCGATCTTCCAGACCTAGGCGGCCTTTTGCGTCACATTCACATGCCTGTACAAATGCCTCAACCTTTTCTGGTTTCCGTAGAACATCCAAACGTTGTAATAAACGCCATAAAGTACCTGGTTTTAAACTCTTGGCCTGATGACACTTTAAATGTTCTTTACAGACGGTCAGGGCCAGACTCTTGAGCTGAGAGGGAACCTTTAAGCGGTCACACACCTCGGTTACGGGTTGCAAACCACGTTCCTCATGCATGATATGCCGTGGTAATTCCTCAGTTGGGGTCAGTGCTTTCCCTAAATCATGCACCAAGACAGCAAAACGTACATCTAGTCCATAGTTGGACTGACACGCTTGTTTTAGGGCCATTAAAGTGTGTACACCACAATCTATTTCAGGGTGGTACTCTGGGCGTTGTGGAATACCAAATAACGAATCTATCTCAGGAAACAGAACTTTTAGCGCATCACAATTTCTTAATGTTTGAAAATAGATATCGGCATGATCCTCCATTAAGGCCCGTGATGTTTCTTTCCAGACACGTTCAGGAGTCAATGCATCAAGCTCACCTGATTTCGCAATTTCACTCATTAGTTGTAGCGTTTCATCTGCGATTTTAAAACCGTAGTTGGCATAACGTGCGGCAAATCGTGCAACCCGAAGCACACGCAAAGGGTCTTCGGTAAATGCATCTGAAACATGGCGTAGGATTTTCTGGTCAAGATCTTTTTGACCACCATAGGGATCATAAACTTTTCCAGTTTCATCCATTGCCATTGCATTGATGGTTAAGTCACGACGAATTAAATCTTCTTCTAATTTAACAGTGCTATCAGTAAAAAATTGGAATCCGTGATAGCCAATGCCTGATTTTCTTTCAGTACGTGCTAGTGCATATTCTTCTTTTGTTTTTGGATGAAGAAATACAGGGAAGTCCTTTCCAACGCGTTGGTAACCTTCAGATAATAATTGTTCAGGTGTTGCTCCAACCACAACATAATCTTTTTCGTGATAGGGGTGACCGAGTAAGTGATCTCGAACTGCACCGCCTACTAAATAAACTTGCATAAAAAACCTCTATTCTTCACACAATCATGCTACAGAATAGAGGTTTTCTCAAGCACTAAGCATAGCTTTTAATGTTAAAAGCTATGCTTAAACTATATCAGTTTTGGCTTTGCTGAATTTCAGCAACAGTTAAAGCTGTCATATTCACTAGACGGCGGGTAGTTGCTGTCGGTGTTAAAATATGAACTGGCTTTGCTGCGCCTAATAAGATTGGACCAATCGTTACATTATTACCAGATGTTGCTTTTAACAAATTGAATGAAATATTTGCAGAATCTAAATTCGGCATAATCAACAAGTTTGCTGAACCTTTAAAGCGTGAATTTGGGAATGCAAAATGACGAATATTATCATCTAATGCAGCATCACCATGCATTTCACCTTCAACTTCAAGTTCTGGAGCTTGTTCAGAAAGTAAACGATAAACTTCACGCATTTTCTGAGCACTTGGATCAACTTGATCACTTCCAAAACTTGAGTGAGAAAGTAAAGCGACACGAGGAGTCATACCAAAACGACGCACTTCTTCGGCTGCTAAAATAGTCATCTCTGCAAGTTGTTCAGCAGTTGGATTGGTATTGACGTAGGTATCGGCAATAAACAAGTTACGATCTTCAAGCATTAATGCATTGAGTGTAAACAATGTACTACGACCTTCTTTTAAACCGATCACGTTTTTAACGAAATCTAAATGGATATCGTAGCTCGCATAAGTGCCACATAGCATGCCATCAGCTTTGCCAAACTTAACTAGCAATGCGGCGATTAAGGTTGAACGACGACGTGCTTCACGTTGCGCATATTCCACAGTTACGCCTTTACGTTGCATCGTATTGTAGTAGTCTTTCCAGAAATCATCATATAAAGGATTGTTTTCTTGATCGACGATTTCAATATTGACATCGCGCTGTAAGCGTAAACCGAGTTTTCTGATATTGTCTTCAATAACAGCCGTACGACCAACAAGGATTGGTTTAGCTAGACCTTCATCTACAACAATTTGAACCGCACGCAATACACGTTGATCTTCACCCTCGGCATATGCAATACGCTTAGGATCAGTTTTTGCCTGAGAGAAAATCGGTTTCATTAAGAATGCTGAGTTATATACAAACTCAGAAAGTCTTTGACGATATGCAGAGAAATCTTCAATTGGACGTGTCGCAACACCAGAATCCATTGCTGCTTTTGCCACTGCTGGTGCAATTTCTAGAATCAGGCGCTGATCCAGTGGGCGAGGGATCAAGTAATCACGACCGAATGATGCAGATTTTTCACCGTAAGTCGCAGCATCTGCTTCAATATGTGCCATACGTGCAATCGCATGTACACAAGCAATTTTCATATCTTCATTAATGGTAGTTGCACCGACATCCAGCGCACCACGGAAAATATATGGGAAACAAAGCGCATTGTTTACTTGGTTTGGATAGTCTGAACGACCAGTTGCCATAATCACATCTGGGCGAACTTCGTGCGCATGTTCAGGCAAAATTTCTGGGTCTGGGTTTGCCAATGCAAAGATAATTGGGTTTTCAGCCATTTCCTTAACCATTTCTTTGGTTAAGATTCCTGCCGCCGAAAGGCCGAGGAACATATCTGCGCCAGCCACAACTTCATGCAACTGGGTTGCCGCGATGTCCTGAACATAGCGTTTTTTCGAATCGTCCAGCCCTTCACGTGAGGTGGTGAGAAGACCACGGGAATCTGCAACAACAATGTTGGCCTTGTTTACGCCTAATGCACAAAGTAAATCTAAACATGACAATGCAGCAGCACCAGCACCTGATGCAACGATTTTAATTTCATCAATTTTCTTGTTCACGATCTGCAAGGCATTCAACAATGCTGAGCCTACAATGATACTGGTACCATGTTGATCATCATGGAATACAGGAATGTTCATGCGTTCACGAAGTTTCTTCTCGATATAGAAACATTCAGGTGCCTTGATGTCTTCCAGGTTGATACCGCCAAAGGTTGGTTCTAGTGCGGCAACGATATCCACGATCTTGTCTGGATCGTTTTCAGCAATTTCAATATCAAATACATCAACCCCAGCGAACTTCTTGAACAGTACGCCTTTACCTTCCATTACAGGTTTGGAGGCAAGGGGACCAATGTTCCCTAAACCAAGTACGGCTGTACCATTACTCACGACGGCGACCAGATTGCCACGGGCTGTATATTTAGCGGCGGCAGAAGGGTCACGTTCAATTTCCAGACATGGAGCTGCGACACCAGGAGAATATGCAAGCGCTAAATCTCGTTGGTTAACGAGCTGCTTGCTAGGTGTCACACTGATTTTTCCAGGTGTAGGAAATTCATGGTAATACAAAGCGGCTTGTTTTAAAGATTGATCGTCCATCTGAGTCTCGATTGTTTCGATAGTTGTTTCAATACAACAACCAGTCATAGCTAGGACTGATTATGATATTAAGATAAGTGCACAAGAATATAGCACTAGTTCATGGTTTAGCCCAGTCAAAAAAGCTTATTTTCACTGAACGATGAGGCTTATTGACAATTGATAATGATGGCAAAATCAACATGCAAAAAGTCCAAAATCATTTTAAATGGAATATCTTGCGGTTGACAGTTGGGTATGCTGTTGCAGATATTCAGTTGCATTGACTGCCGTTAATGGTTTGGCAAACAGGTAACCCTGCAATATGTCACAGTTTTGGCGTTTTAGGTAATCACGCTGTTGTTCGGTCTCAACCCCTTCCGCCACAACTTTTAGGCCAATGGTTTTGCCCATGGCTATCATGGCATTAACAATCGCATCCTGTTTGGCATCACCAATTTTTGAAATAAATGCCCGATCAATTTTTAAGATGTCAATTGGATATTCGGTAAGGTAGGCCAGAGATGAATAGCCAGTACCGAAATCATCCAATGCAATAGAAATGTCGCGTTCTTTAATGGCTTTTAACACCATTTTCACAGTATCAGTATTTTCCAAAAATGCCGATTCGGTAATTTCTAATACAAGATTACGGCCAATAATGGCGTAGGTTTCGAGTATGTCATCGAGATCGCTCAGCAATTGACCACGTTGAATTTGCTGCGCCACAATATTTACCGCAATTTTAATATGATTGAAACCAAGTTTTTGCCATGCTTGTAATTGTTTTGCCGCTTCATACAACACAAAACGCCCAATATCTGAAATCAAACTGGTGCTTTCTGCCAAAGGAATAAAAATATTCGGCATGATTAAGCCTTTACTTGGGTGATTCCAGCGAATTAAGGCTTCAAAACCAACAACTTTACCATCAAGCGCATTCATTTTAGGTTGATAATAGACAACCAGTTCATTGTTCTGAATCGCTTTTCTTAGATCGAGTTCCAGGTCAGTGTGTCTTGCCACAAAGTTGGTGCGTTCACTCGAATAATAACGAATGGTGTTGCCACCCAAACGTTTGGCTTCTGTTAGTGCCTGTTCGGCATGGGTATTGAGGTTATCAACCTGACGGCCGTGCTCTGGGTAAATGGCGACACCGATGGAGATGCTGACCACATATTCCTGTTCCGCAATATAGAATGGCTTGCTAAATGCCTCGACAATATTGTTGCACAGTTGATGTATCTGCGGATGGAGTGGTGACATCTCGTAAATAATGGCGAAATCATCCGCGCTTAAATGGGCCACCAAGAGTGCGTCAATATTACTAATCCGTAAACGCTGTGCAGCCTGTTTAAGCAGCTCATTTCCTGCCTGATTACTCAGTAATTCATTCAAGGCACGGAATCTGTCGATATTCAATCGAATTACCGCAAGATGCTGGATAGATGCCTCATTGACCAGATATTGATGTAATTGCTGATGGTAATAGAAACGATTTGGTAAATCCGTCAGGGTGTCGTAGTTGGTGAGGTAGGAAAGACGCTGTTCCTGATGTTTACGCTCAGTCTGGTCAGACACAATGCCAATATAGTTAATGACCCGATCAGTCTCATCTTTCACCGCATTGATATGTATCCATAAAAAACACGATTTTTCAGAAAGATAGGTTTCCTGAAATTCCCCTTCATATTCCTGTTCTTCATAGAGGGTGTCTAGAATCGAAAGGTGGAAATTATGGTGATGCTGTTTATTTTGTTTGGTAATTTCAAAAAGTTCTTTGTTTATAATAATTTGCTTATCAAGTCCAGTCAGTTGTTGGTATTTTGGGTTGACATCGATATAACAGAAATTTTCATCCAGAATAAAAATGCCTTCAGAAGCGTGTTCAAAAACGCTGGCAGCCAGTTTTAAACGTTCCTGATGCTTTTTCTCCTGATTAATGTCACGGTGTATGCCCACCATGCGCAACGGCGTTCCATCTTTGGGATTTCTTAGAATGACCTGTCCAACATCATGAATCCATGCCCATTCACCATTATGGCGTTTGATGCGGAAAGTTTCTTCATAGCGTTGTGTTTGTCCGCATAAATGGCTATACAGGTTATTTTTAACCCGATCCACATCATCGGGGTGTACGATTTTATGCAGCAGGGTATAGTGGTTTTCAGACTTGCGTGTAACCGCCTGACTATGGGCATTGGTGACACCAACCGTATGGGTTTCCAGATTCCATTCCCAGGGACGAATACCCGCAGTTTCATGGGCAAAAGCCAAGTTCTGGCGGTGTTCTTCCAGACTCTCATTCATCTGGGTAAGATCGAAAGTACGCTCACGGACCTTTTGTTCGAGTAAATGATTATTGAACTGTAGTTGTGCTTCTATGTCCCTGGATTTGTTGACTTCACGCTGCAATTGTTGGCAGAGTTCCTCTGTCCATTGATTGTGTTGTTCCGCCACATCAATCAGTTGCTTGTTCTTGTTCAGAACCTGTGACAGGCGCTGGTGAATTTTAAAGGTAGCCTGTGCACACAGTAGGGTTGCAAAAAAAGACAGGTAATAGGCAATATAAAACAGGGTATGTTCTTGATCTCTATGTATAATCTGGGAAATCACCAAGGGGCTGATGCTTGGAATGAAGAACAGGAAGAAGTAACGGATATGCTGGGTTAAAAAAGTCAGCGCAATAATATGTGAAGAGGTGAGCAGCAGGGCTGTCAAGGTTAGGATGTGTGATGTGGAAAGATTCGGGACATCCTTAATCAATAGGTCATTGATCACAAGGGTGCTGATCCCCAGCAATAAACCCGTGAAAAAGCAGATCACCTGAAAGGTAATGTTGGTTTTTCTAGCAAAGCGACTTGATGAGTAATATCTTAATGAAAAGTGGCAGATTGCGTAAAAAGTGAGTAATAGCGTAAGGGTGAGGGTCATCCATGTGGTAAAGATATTCGCACTAAAAGAATAGAAAGAAGCAAATAACAGATAGTCCAGAAGTGCAATAAAAAATACACTTAAAACGAATAGGCGTACGTGGTTAGGATAGTTGATCTGATCCGTATAAATAAACTGCGGAATTTTTTTTTCTTGAACCCCTGACATATAAAGAATAATCCTTTTCATTTTTATCTGTGTTGGGCCTACATACGTTGCTGTATATCAACATCATCGTATTTTATTTTAAATTACCGCTAAAGCCATTGGAAAGCAATCCAAAACCATTATTTGGCTGAAAAGTGATAATTTAAAATGGATAAGGCGACAACTGGAGCGGTTTCAGTCCTTAAAACACGGTCTCCAATGCACCAGCTTTGAAAATGGTTCTGGTTTGCAGTTTCAATTTCTGCTTCACTCAAACCGCCTTCTGGACCAATCAGTAGCGCTAAATCAGGTTCACTATTCAGCAGTACATTGTTCTGGTCTTTATTTGGCGCCAAAACTAAACGGGCCTGTGGCAGTTCCGAGCTGACCCACTCTGTTAAGGCAATCGGAGCAAGGATTTCTGGAACAATGTTCATGCCACATTGTTCACATGCTGCAATCGCCACAGACTGCCAATGATCAATCTTCTTTTGGTCACGGTCATATTTCAGGCGCATTTCGCAACGCTCGCTGGTCAACAGTTGAATAGTGGTCACACCAAGTTCAGTGGCTTTCTGAATCGCATAATCCATACGATCCCCCTTGCTCATCACCTGGCCTAAAACCACTTTAAAGGGTGGTGTCCGATCAGCTGGCTCAAAATGATCAACTGACACAAACGCATTTTTTTTGTTGATTTCAGTGAGCGTCACGCGATATTCGCCACCTTTTCCATTGAAGAAGATGGCCTGTTCCTGTTCTTTTGCACGGAGCACACGCACCCAATGATGAAACACCGATTCCGTCAATTCAATAGTATTGCCAGTGTTTAATTCGGCTTCGATGTAAAAACGGTTCATGTCTGGGGAATGCTCATGCAAATTAGTTTAAGCCAAGGTCAACAACGAGTTGTCGAGTTGGTTCGGTTTGGTTCATTGAATAGAAATGCAGTGTTGGCGCACCACCCGCAATTAAACGTTCACAAAGCTTCACAATCACTTCATGGCCGAATGCTTTAATACTTTCGCTATCATCACCATAAGCAGCAAGTTGCTTGCGAATCCAACGTGGAATTTCTGCACCAGTTCCATCCGCAAAGCGAATTAAATTGCTTGCATTGGTAATTGGCATGATGCCTGGCGCAACGGGAATATTGATACCTTCTTTTTCCAATCTTTCTATAAAATAGAAGTAAGCATCTGGATTAAAGAAAAATTGAGTAATCCCTGCATTCGCACCTGCATTCACTTTTTCTACAAAGCGCTTAATATCAGCATCAAAGCTATCAGCCTGCGGATGCATTTCTGGATAAGCAGCAACTTCAATATGGAAATGGTTGCCTGAATGTTCACGGATAAACCGAACAAGATCTTGAGCGTATGGTAATTCACCTAAGCCAACTTGACCTGAAGGTAAGTCACCACGCAATGCTACGATGCGGTCAATCCCTTGTGATTTATATAAATCTAAGAGCTCAGCAATACGAGCTTTATCATCACCAATACAAGAAAGGTGAGGGGCTACGGGCGTACCTTTGCCATTAAAATCATGAATAGTTGCTAAAGTACGTTCACGAGTAGAACCACCAGCACCATAAGTAATTGAGAAAAACTCTGGGTTTAATCGCTGTAGTTCTTGGTGAACGATATGTAACTTTTCAGCGCCAGCATCAGTTTTTGGCGGGAAAAATTCAAAAGAAATAGGAATACGTTTCGTCATTTCAAATCCTTTTTTTAATCGCTTAGACATTATTTTAGAAAAAAGGGCAGCCCGTAAACGTCTGCCCTGATTTTCTTAGTATTTATAAGCGTCAGATTTGAATGGACCTTCTACAGGAACACCGAGGTAATCTGCTTGTACTTGAGTCAATTGGGTTAATACACCACCAAAACCAAGCACCATTGCAGTAGCAACTTCTTCATCTAATTTCTTGGGAATCAGTTCTACTCGGATTTTCTCAGCTTTTTGATCTTCAGGAAGATCGGCAAATTTTTCAGCGAACAAGTGCATTTGACCCAATACCTGATTAGCAAAAGAACCATCCATAATACGTGATGGGTGACCTGTTGCGTTACCAAGATTCACTAAACGCCCTTCAGAAAGAAGGATTAAGTAATCATTTTCATTTTCTGAACGATACACTTGGTGAACTTGAGGCTTAACTTCAACCCATTTGTAACCACGGAGGTAAGCTGTGTCGATTTCAGTATCAAAGTGACCGATGTTACACACTACCGCACCTGCTTTTAATGAATCAAGCATTGCTGAATCACAAACGTGGTAGTTACCCGTTGTCGTTACGATAAGGTCAGTGTTTTGAAGAAGGTCAAGATTGATGTCTTCTTTCTTACCTGTTTGAACGCCATTTTTGTATGGAGATACAACTTCGTAACCATCCATACATGCTTGCATTGCACAGATCGGATCTACTTCAGTTACACGTACAATCATACCTTCTTGACGAAGTGATTGTGCAGAACCTTTACCTACGTCACCGTAACCGATTACAAGTGCACGACGACCAGATAACAACATATCTGTACCGCGTTTGATCGCATCATTTAGAGAATGGCGGCAACCATATTTGTTGTCGTTTTTAGATTTCGTTACCGAATCATTTACGTTGATTGCAGGAACTTTTAAAGTACCATCACGTAACATTTCATACAGACGTTGAACACCTGTTGTTGTTTCTTCAGTTACACCGTGGATTTTTGCAATCACTTCAGGGTATTTTTCGTGAACAAGTAGTGTTAAATCACCGCCATCATCAAGAATCATGTTGGCATCCCAAGGTGTGCCATTTACATTGATTTGTTGTTCAAGACACCACATGTATTCTTCTTCAGTTTCGCCTTTCCAAGCAAACACAGGAATACCCGCAGCAGCGATAGCAGCAGCAGCGTGATCTTGAGTAGAAAATATGTTACATGATGTCCAACGAACTTCAGCACCTAACTCAACTAGGGTTTCAATGAGAACCGCAGTCTGGATGGTCATGTGGATACAACCGAGAATTTTTGCACCAGCAAGTGGTTTTGACGCTGAATAACGCTTACGTAAACCAATCAAAGCTGGCATTTCTGCTTCAGCAAGTTTGATTTCTTTACGGCCGTAGTCAGCAAGGGAAATATCAGCGACTTTATAATCTGTAAATGAAGCAGTAACCGCGTTCATCAGGATCTCCTAGAAAAATAGTATGGATCATTCTGTTCGCGGATGCCGTTGTTGGTTAAAACGAGTGTTCAACCGATCGTCGAGCCTGGCAAATTGATCTTTAGCGCCAATCAATTGTCGCAGCATCCCTCGACTAGGACATTATGATACTTGGAAATTATAATTGTTCCAACGTTATTTTGATGACAGTTGGTTAGAAAGCGAGAAATCAGCAATAAGATGAAAACTAAAAAATAGGTCAGTTATTCATACCATAGGATTTCATATCCATATGAAACCCTAGTTTATGTAAGGATAAAATCATTATTATGCTTTTAAGTGGTCTTCGAATTCTTCGCCCAGTTGCATTGCCAAAGCATTACCCGATAGGTCACCTGTGACCAATCCATATTCTTTTTTAAAGCTAAAGGTAAATCCGCGATTATCTGTCAGATTCTTAACGGAATATCCCAGTTTTTCCAGCCAAATACGAAAGGCCAATAAATTTTTTGCTTTAACAACTCTATTTTTCATGTGAGAACTCCTTGTGAACCTGAGTTTATTAATAAGGGTCGCCGAAAATTTTTTAAAGGGGGAGTACAAACATTTATTTTTCTGCATGTAAATTATGTAAAATTAGCGTAATTTTTATGAGGAAAATTTTATCTGTCGTTTTTTTACTTGATTGTATTTATTATTAAAATTATTTTTTACGTGCTTGGATAAGATAATTTTCTGTAAAAATCTATTTAATCCTAAATGTAAAAAATTATTTCATTTTTCACTTTTTAAAGACTAAATTTTAGCCTTTAAAAAGTAGAACTTTAAAATTAGAACAGATCTTTAAGCGCTCTGATCCGTGCGAAATCTTCGGCACTTTCTGTGCGCAAGAAAGGATTGGTTTCAAGCTCTAATTCAATTGTACTTGGCAGAGTAATTTGTTCTGAATCTCTCAATGCTTTTACGTCTTTTATGCGTTCTTGTAGTGCAACATTATGAGGTTCAATTGTTAATGCAAACTCTGCATTTGCAAGCGTATATTCATGGGTGCAGTAAACCTTGGTTTGGATTGGCAGGGCAGCAAGCCGATTCAGTGAATGATACATCTGCTCAGCTGTACCCTCAAACAGGCGACCGCAACCCATTGCAAACAGAGTATCACCACAGAACAGGGTATCAATTTCTTCAATAAAATAAACAATATGACCGAGAGTATGACCAGGTGTGGCAATAATCTCAACTTTTAAATCATTAAAGTGAAAATGGTCATTATGTTGCAGTGGGTTCGATATAAACGAAATTTTACTGAGTTCATCACGTGGACCGAAAACTGGTAAATTTTGCTCAGCCAATAGAGCTTGTACGCCATCAGTATGATCGCGATGCCAATGTGTTAACCAGATTTGCTTCAACTCAAGTTGGTGTTGTTCGCAAAATGCAGTCACCAAATCTGCGTCAGTGGGGTCAATCACAACAACTTCTTGTGTCGTGGTATCTTCCAATAACCAAATATAGTTTTTTAAGGCATTTTTTACGTCAATTGCATGAATCTTATAATGCATAGCCGAGTCCTAAATATTTGTTTCATGCTGGGTTGATGATAAAGACCATCCCCTGTGTCTAGTGTAAGTGGAAATATTAAAGAGTGCAAAAATAGTGTGTTATGTAACTGACGGTTTAGGCTAAATTCTGACACCTTTAAGACCAGAAAATCTTTAGAGTTGACAAGTGTAGTATTTTAAATAAATATGGTATAAAAGTTTTATAAGTTAATGATTTATATTCATCTTTAAATATATGGAATAAATGTGAAAATAATTTAAAAAGATTACTTAACAACATAAGGACAGGGTAATTTCTCAGGATGAAATTCAAATAAATCATAACAATAAGAGAGGAAAATATGTCTGATTTGGTTGATCACGAAGTGGTGGTGATTTTTAAAAAATATTTGCATCCCTTGTCTGCCAAACTCACTGAAATGCTGAATGAGCACTTTAGTCATCAAACCGAACGTCGCGGTTGCGGTTATACTCAGGCAACACGTGTGATTGCCGAATTTGTCTCACAGCCGCGTGATGCGCTTGGTTTTCAGGATTTACGAATCTTTGATGATTATGAAACCAAGGGACTGAGAAATATTTTAAACCAGAGCTCTTGCTATGGCTTGGAACTTGCCACTTGGCGCAATCTGGATATACATGCCGATGTGCAGCAGTGTCTGCAACGCCTAAATCCAGAAGAGACATTTGCCCAGAATTTAAGGCAGGAAGTGGATTTTCAGGCCAAATTAAGAAATATCCATCAATATGCTGAACTTGAGGAAAGTATTCTGATTTGCCAGTTGCTTGCTGATATTATTTTGCCGCAGGATGCACGGACGATTGAGATGATTGAATGCCATGCGCTGGAAGAAAAACCCAAAGTGGGGTCCTGCCCAATGGCAGAGAAATTCTTTCTACGGATCGCACATCATCGTTTATTGAGACAGGGTGAAATTAATATTTTTGTAGATGAAAACCACCAGCCAATTATGATGGAAAAGCTGAATATGGGGGACAATCATTCCTGTATTAGTTTGGTACCATTGATGATGAATGGGGTGCGTTTACCCGCAGGTAGCCTGTTTTCTGCAAACTATGACATTGAACAACTGGAAAAACATAAAAATAAACAATATAAAGGCTATGTGATTCCCATCTCTGAAATGAATGGTTTCTGGTTTTTGCGTCTAACCACTTTGGCAGTGTCACCTAAAAACCGTGCCCGTGCATTTAACTCTCACTTTAAACAACAGGTGGATAATGGATTATTTCGACCTGATACGACTGAATTGAGCCAACTTATTGAAATTGCTAAAGATCAAATTTACGTAGGACATCCATGCTAAAAGCCTGTTACTCTCCGCGCTATTATGCCCGAACGCATACCAATAGCATGGAAAAGCTCACCGCGGTGGCGGATGTGTTGTGTAAGCATAAAATGGTTGAACTGATTGATCCAGGTTTGATTGATGTTGAAATCCTAAAGAAACTCCATAATCCGCAATATGTTGAGGCCTTTCTGGCAGGCGAGTCTGCATTTGCAACCATACAGGGCTTTAAACCATGGAATGAACAATTGCGGGATGCAATTTTATCAGTACAGGCAGGGCAGTTGGTTGGTGCTGATATTGCGTTTAAAGAGGGTATTGCCGCGAATATCGCACAGGGCTTTCATCATGCCAGTTATGAGTCTGGTGCGGCGTATTGTACCTTTAATGGTTTGGCCTTGGTTGCAAAGCAATATCCTGAAAAACGAATCTTTGTACTGGACTGTGATCAGCATGGTGGAGATGGCACTGCGATATTTACCAACCGACTCACCAATCTGGTTAATTTTGGAATTTTTGGGATTCGTTTTGGTTGTAAGGCAGGTGAGCGCAGCCTGACCCGTTATATTCACCCCAAGCAGGGCAATTTTGATTTATATCGGGAGTCCATTTTTGAGGCGTTTCAATATGCTTCACGTTGGGAGGCCGATCTGATTATTTATCAGGCGGGGATGGATTGTCATCAACATGATAAATATGGCTCGAAGTGGTTGACCACAGAGCTGTTGTTTGAACGTGACCGTTTGGTGTTTAATATGGCAAGGAAAATGAAAATTCCCATACTATTTGTGTTGGCGGGTGGCTATCAGGTACTTGAAGATCTGGTGCCTTTGCATGTAAATACGTTTAAGGCGGCAAATGAGGTTTATTTTCCTTAAGAAAACCGTTTCATTCTACATAAAAAAACAGCCCTTGTTTTTAAGAGCTATTTTTTAACAGTATTCATCAATTAGCGTAATTTTGCCAACCAATCCCCCAACATTTGAACCAACTGCACAAGCAGCAGAAGTACGATGACGGTGAGGATAACCACACTGGTATCAAAACGCTGATAACCATAAGAAATGGCTAAATCACCGATACCACCTGCGCCAACGGCGCCCGCCATTGCTGTGGCACCAATTAGGGTAATCGTTCCTGTGGTTAGGTTCAATATCAGTGAGCTACGCGCTTCAGGGATAATAAACTTAAAGATGATTTGCCAAGGGGTTGCACCCATTGCCTGAGCTGATTCAATAATTCCTTCATTCACTTCAAGCAGAGAAGTTTCAATTAGACGGCCTAGGTATGGACCCACATAGATGGTTAAAGGCACAATTGCAGCCCATGTCCCAATGGATGTTCCCACCAACAGTTTGGTTAGTGGAATCACCGCGATCAATAAAATGATAAATGGGAGTGAACGCAGGGCATTGACAATAGGATTCAGGAAATAGTAAATCGCCCGATTTTGTAGAATGCCACCTGTACGGGTAACCACCAGCGTAATGCCCTGAATCAATCCCCAGATACAGCCAAACAGTAATGAGAAGAAAACCATTTGAAAGGTTTCCTGCAAGGCTGTCACAAACTGGTCAATGCTAAGGGCACTATGCCAAAAAGGTGCTGTGACGTCAGTTAGCCATTGTACAATTAAATCTCTCATTGGCTGACTCCAGACTGTTCAACTTTAACGCCATGCTGCTCCAGAAATTGGATTGCTTGCCGAATAAGACTTTCATCACCGAGCAGTTGAATAAACATTTGCCCAATCACGGTACCATTGATTTCAGTCATATTGGCAAAGAGAATATTTAAACTGATATCAAACTGTTTGATGACTGCCTGAATTACCGTTTCCTGTGCAGATGTACCCAGAAACTGCAAACTATAAATACTATTGTGATGTCTGTGTTCAAGGTTGTTTAAGATATTTACTGGCAACTGTTGCTGTAATACCGTTTGAATAAAAGTTTTTGTGGTGGGGTGTTGTGGCTGACTAAAAATATTCAGCGTAGGTCCCGTTTCAATCACCTTGCCAGCTTCCATCACAGCCACATAATCACAAACAGTCTCAATCACGTCCATTTCATGGGTGACCATCACAATGGTGATGTTTTGTTCTTTATTAATCTTTTTTAATAGTGCCAATACAGATTGTGTGGTTTGTGGATCAAGTGCGGAAGTGGCTTCATCACACAGCAGAATTTTTGGGTGATTGGCAAGCGCACGCGCAATCCCTACACGCTGTTTTTGTCCACCTGAAAGTTCGTCAGGGTAGGCATCTTTTTTATGTTTGAGATCAATAAAATCTAGCAGTTCAGCTAAACGTTTCTCTCGTTCCGCCTTGCTGTGACCAAGTAGCCTAAGTGGCATTTCAATGTTTTCAGACACCGTTTTGGTTTGTAATAAATTGAAGTGCTGAAAAATCATGCCAATATTTGCACGTTCTTGACGAAGAGTGCGTGCATCCATTGCAGTAAAATCTTTTTGATTGATGATGACCTGCCCTTCGGATGGGCGTTCAAGCAAGTTAATCAGTCGGATTAAGGTACTTTTACCTGCACCACTATAGCCAATAATGCCAAAGATACTTCCAGCTGGAATCTCTAAATTGATTTGATCCAGCGCGTTGATCGTTTGACCTTTTAGCTGATAGCGTTTTGAAATATTTTTAAATTGGATCATGTTCGTCAATACTAGGCAAAAAAGAAAAACAGGCAAATATCTTTGCCTGTTTCATTGAAAATATTATATTACGGATTTGCTTCTGTGAGATAGCTTGTTGGCTTATTTACGTCAACTTTAGTGCCCGCAAAGTGTTCCTGTACATATTGCTTGACTGCTTCGGTATGATAAAGCGCGCCGACTTTTTGCAATACTGGATCATCTTTACGAGATTCAGCCGTTGCCAAAATATTGACATTCAATTTAGTGCTTTGATCAATTGGTTCGTAATAGATTGCATCTTTAAGAACGTTCAAACCACCTTCCATCGCAAGGGTGTTACCTAACAAGATTGCATCAACCTCGTCTTTTACACGTACAGCAGTGGCCATCTGAATCGGCTTGATTACAATTTTCTTGCTGTTTTCAATGATGTCGGCAGGCGTACCTTTCACTGGGTCAAAGTCAGGTTTTAACTTGATCAAGCCAGCGCTTTGTAAAAGTAATAATGCGCGAGATTCATTGGCACCATCATTTGGGATTGCAATGGTTGCACCTTGAGCAAACTCTTCAACTTTCTTCACCTTGTTTGAATAAATCCCCATAGGTTCTAAATAAGTGGTTGAAACAGGCGCGATCTTGTCTTTGTTGGCTGCGTTGAAAGCAACCAGATAAGCATAAGACTGGAATGCGTTGAGATCAACTTCCTTATTGGCAACCGCGGTGTTCATTGCCACATAATCCGTGAAGTTTTTCACTTCCAGTTTAATACCTGCAGCTTTGGTTTCAGGTAATGTCGCAATATAACGCCAAATATCAGCGTCTGAACCTGTAGATGCGATGACAACAGTCTGGAGGCCCGCAGCATCATTTTTTTGTTCACTCGATGCGGTATCTGGCTGTTTACTGCATGCTGCAAGTAGTAGCACAGATACACTTAAAAAAAGGCTAATCAGCTTTTTCATGTATAAATCCTAATAGGAAGAATGCCGAGAACATTATGATTTCTCAAGCATCAATCATTGCAATGGGTTTGTATGTTGCAAATTGGCATCCTCATTCAACAATCATGTGAATTGTTTTTAATTTCTAATCCAGAAGACTGTTTGCAACAACACAAGAAATAGATGAATATTCAAATTCCAGTTGGTCTATCCCGTGTCTGGAAAATCTCTATCCAATTATTCCTTAAATTAAATTGGGAGCTGAATACAATAGAATATTGATGTTTTATTTTATTAAATGATTGAACATAATCATGAATAATCTAAAACAACAATTGAGCTGTATTCAAGATTTTAGCAATCATAGCAATAATTTACCAACTGATACAGGGGCGGTATTTGTGTTTTGATATATAAACATATGATTATGTGAGGGAAGTTGTGTTTAAAGTAAATATAAACTGATGATAGTTTTATAAATTTTTTTAAATGTGGGGTTGAGTGATTTACGGGAAAATAAATATATGTTTTTCTGAATTTTATATTTAAGTAATGAATATAGAAGTTTGATTTATTGCCTATTAAAGAATAAAAAAGCTTTCCAAGGAAAGCTTTTTTATCAATTAGATTGGCTTATTCTGCCTTTTCACGCGCAATGGCACGGTAACCAATATCGCTACGGTATTGCATACCTGTAAATGTCACTTGACCACACACTTCTAAAGCATTGATCTGGGCTTCAAGTACTGTATCACCTAATGCTGTTACACAAAGAACGCGACCGCCAGCTGTGATGATATGGCCATCTTCTGTCGTTGTCGTACCTGCATGGAAGATCTTAGTATCTTCAGGAGATTGTCCGATACCAGAAATCACATCGCCTTTACGGACTGTATCAGGGTATCCTTCAGCTGCAAGTACAATACCGATGGATTTACGTTCATCCCACTCAGCTTCTTTTGGAAGATTGCCCGCAATACCTGCTTCAACCAAATCTACTAAAGATGATTTTAAACGCATCATAATCGGTTGTGTTTCTGGATCACCGAAACGACAGTTGAATTCAATAACGCGTGGTTGACCTTGTTCATCAATCATTAAGCCAGCATATAAGAAACCTGTGTAAACATGACCATCAGCTGCCATACCATCAACGGTAGGGCGCATGACTTCATTCATTACACGTTCAAATACTTCTGGTGTAACAACTGGAGCAGGAGAGTAAGCACCCATACCACCAGTATTTGGCCCTTGGTCACCTTCAAAAATACGTTTATGGTCTTGTGAAGTTGCCATAGGTAAGATGTTGTTGCCATCAATCATGCAAATGAAGCTAGCTTCTTCACCATCAAGGAATTGTTCAATGACAACACGTGAACCAGCATCACCAAACTTGTTGCCTGCAAGCATATCGTCTATCGCAGCAAAAGCTTCTTCGTTGGTCATTGCAACGATTACACCTTTACCTGCCGCTAAGCCATCCGCTTTGATCACGATGGGTGCGCCATGCTGTTCGATATAAGCTTTCGCAGCATCAACCTCAGTAAATACATCATAAAATGCTGTTGGGATATTATGACGTTTTAAGAAATGTTTAGCGAATGCTTTAGAACCTTCAAGCTGTGCAGCGTACTGAGTCGGTCCCCAGATTTTTAAACCTGCTTCACGTGCTGCATCAACCACGCCATTTACTAAAGGTGCTTCAGGACCAACAATCACCAATGCCACATCATTTGCCTTTGCAAATTCGATAATGGCAGGATTATTTAAAATATCGATATCAACGTTTTGACACTTATCTTCGGTTGCTGTGCCTGCATTACCTGGCGCAACAAAAACTTGTGTTACTTTTGCATCTTGTGCGATTTTCCATGCAAGTGCATGTTCACGGCCACCGCTGCCCAAAACTAAAATATTCATTTTAAAGTTATTCCCTTTTTCAGTATTTAAGAATATACCTGTTAAAAATAAAAAAGTCCCTCTTTGAGCAAGAGGGACTTCAGGGATATATTAATGACGGAAGTGACGCATACCCGTAAACACCATTGCAATACCTGCCTCGTCAGCAGCGGCGATAGTTTCTTCGTCACGCATTGAACCACCTGGCTGGATAATACATTTAATGCCAGCTTTAGCCGCATTATCAATACCATCACGGAATGGGAAGAATGCATCAGATGCCATGACCGCACCCTCAACCACTAAGCCAGCATGTTCAGCTTTGATTGCAGCAATACGAGCAGAATTTACGCGGCTCATCTGACCTGCACCCACACCAATGGTTTGACGGTTTTTAGCATAAACAATCGCATTCGATTTCACGTATTTCGCTACTTTCCATGCAAAGATGAGATCATCAATTTCCTGTTCAGTTGGCGCGCGTTTAGTCACAACCTTAAGGTCATCTTTGGTGATCATGCCCAAGTCTTGATCTTGCACCAGTAAACCACCATTCACGCGTTTATAGTCAAGTTGAGCGGTACGTGCATCAATGGCTGGAAGTTCACCACACACCATGACACGAACATTCTTTTTCGCACCAGTAACTTCAAGTACACCGTTAGCAATGCTTGGTGCAATAATCACTTCAACGAATTGGCGATCTACAATTGCCTGAGCCGTTGCAACATCAAGCTCACGGTTGAATGCAATGATGCCACCAAACGCAGATTCAGGATCAGTTGCATAAGCAAGATCATAAGCCGCATGGATACCATCTAATGAAACTGCAACGCCACATGGGTTTGCATGTTTAACGATGACACAAGCAGGTTTTGCAAATGATTTAACACACTCAAGTGCCGCATCTGTATCTGCAATATTGTTATAAGACAATTCTTTGCCTTGTAATTGTTTCGCAGTTGAAACTGATGCTTCTTTAGCATTTGCTTCAACATAGAATGCTGCATTTTGATGAGGGTTCTCACCATAACGCAAATCTTGAGCTTTATTGAGTTGGGTGTTGAAGGTGCGAGGGAATAAATCTGCTTCACCCTCAGCTTTGCCAACACGTGCTCCTAAATAAGATGCGATCATGCCATCATATTGTGCTGTGTGCTCAAACGCTTTTACCGCTAAGTCGAAACGAGTCTCGTAAGAAAGAGCTCCATTTGTCTTTAACTCTGCAATTACAGCATCATAGTCAGAAGCATTTACAATAATACCCACAGAAGCATGGTTCTTCGCTGCGGCACGCACCATTGTTGGACCACCAATGTCGATGTTCTCAATCGCATCAGCGAGTGAGCAGTTTGGTTTAGCAACTGTAGCTGCAAATGGATAAAGGTTTACTACGACAAGATCAATTGCATCGATATTGTGTTCTTGCATAACAGCTTCGTCTAGACCGCGACGCGCCAAGATACCACCATGAATTTTTGGATGTAGTGTCTTAACACGACCATCCATCATTTCAGGAAAACCTGTATGTTCAGAAACTTCTACTACAGCGATATTGTTGTCTTTAAGCAACTTATAAGTACCGCCCGTAGATAAGATTTCTACCCCTAATCCAGCAAGGTTTTGAGCAAATTCAACGATTCCAGTTTTGTCGGAAACAGAGATTAAAGCACGTTTGATAGTCATGATTCTAGTCAACAGTTTGAAGTCTACAGATTAAAACAAAGGCAAAAAAAATGCCCACGAGAACGTGAGCATTTTATCAATTATTCACTCATTAAACCGTGAGCTTTTAACTTTTTACGTAAAGTTCCGCGGTTAAGGCCTAAAATCTCAGCAGCGCGCGTTTGATTGCCACGAGTGTATTCTAAGACCACAGATAAAAGAGGTTTCTCCATTTCTGCTAAAACCATGTCATAAACTTGAGATGGTTGCTCACCTTGCAATTGTGCAAAATAATGACGAACTGCGCGATCTACATGGATGCGAAGAGCGACATCAGATTGAGCCGTAAAAATAGGAGATTTGCTATTCATGCGTGTTAATCCGAAAAATCAAAATATCACTTGGATAAAGTGATATGTAAATGTGGTCTAAATTACTGAGTCCTGTTTTAGATCCTAAAACAGTGACTCTAAAACAAAGGGACTATTAGCTTGCCACAAATCCTCGATTTGTGTAAAAAATAAGCGTAACAATGGTTAAATATTTGTTACAGCCTATTTTTAAAAACAAAAAAACCAACAGTGCGCTTAGCAGATAAAAGCACAGTTTGTTTAACGATTTTATTGTCTATAAATAACGAGGAGTATGTAGGTCAAAGCATTCGTGGCGCGTATCATACCACTGTCAGCGAAAAAGTGAGCAAATTAACTGCACTTTTTTTTATTTTTTTGTCATTTTTTTATGTGTTTAGGGCTGTACAATTTCTAAACTATAGTCATCGAAGCTATTTTTACTTTTTGGAATGCTAAATTCAAACTTAAAAGGGCTATTTGATGGGATGCGTTGAATGGTTTTTAAACTATCAACCAGATAATCTTGTGGCTTGAGTGTAATGTCTGTTGTCACTTCTCCCTGGTCTTTCAGAACCACCTTGATGGAAGGGAGCAATATGCTGTTTTCATGACGATTGATCAGCACGCCTGAAAACCGCGTTTCATTTTTACTGGTTTGTTTGAGCTTAACCTTTTCAAAACTGAGATATTTATATTGGTCATTCTGAGTTTTGCAGGTCAGCATGCCGCAGGCATAGTTAAACATTTTGTTTAAGGCAGGGCTATCGTGCATCAATTTTGGGTTGAACCATAAAATCTGGAACGCAAACACCACAATCAGCGCGATATTGCCAATTCCCCAGAGTGTGTAATAAAGCCACCCATGTTGTTTGGTACTATGATCATCATGATTATTAAGTAAAATATCTTCAGACAAATTCAAATTAGGCAAGGCGCTCACTGGCTCTGTATTGAAATAATTTAGGTTATTAAGATAGGTGAGCAGATCAATATTGGAGTTTTCAATTTTCTGGTCAAAAATACTTAAAATCTGCATTTGCTTTTCTGCAAATGAACTGTCTGGCTGAATCGACGAAAATAGTGAGCGGTTACTGGGTATTGGTACCACTTCGCTTGTCTCGGATTCCAGTAAATTCGTCAGTGCGTTAAAGTTAATCACGCATTTTGGACAACAAACCATACCCTGTGCAACACTGAGTTGTGAAAGGGTCACTTTGTACGCGGTTGAACACTTAGGGCAGCGGGTTTGTTTTTCACTCATGAGTAACAATATTCTCAAATTATTGTTTTACGTTTTCCAGAAATGCGGCACCAGTTCTCTTCACGCTTTTCAATCTCTAATATATCAAAAAACTCAGAGTAAACACTAGAAACATCAGCAACTTGCTCTTCGATTACACCAGCAAGTGCGAACTCACCCTCATTTTTAAGCAAAGTTGCGAATTCAGGCGCCAGTGCCATGAGCGGTGCAGCCAGAATATTCGCAACCAGAACGTCTGCCTGTTGTGGTTTGAATTCCTGATCAAACTCTTCTGGCAAGCCCACATAAAGTCGATCAAGTACACCATTGAGTTCAGCGTTTTGTTTGGTGGCTAACACCGCCTGAGGATCAATATCGGTTGCATAAACCTTTTTTGCACCCAGTAGCAATGCAGCAACCCCTAAAATGCCTGAGCCACAGCCATAGTCGATTACAACTTTATCTTTTACATCGGTTTTGCCCAACCACTGTAAGCATAAAAAGGTACTGGCGTGGTTGCCTGTACCAAACGCTAAACCTGGGTCCAGCTTAATGTTAGTGGCATCCGCTTCAGGTGGTTCCAGCCATTCAGGTACAATCCAGTATTTCTCACCAATCTGAATTGGTTCGTAGTAATCCATCCAGGCACGTTCCCAGACCTGATTTTCTAGATATTCATGGCGCATTGGCACATCTGGAAGTTGGACCCTCAGAAAAGCCTCCAAGGTATCAACATCAATTGGATCATCTTCTTCCTGTTGATAAATACCCGTTACAATGACTTTATTCCAGAGAGGGGTTTCTCCTGGTAAAGGCTCAAGCAATGCCTGATCTTCGGCATCATCCAGCGTTACGCTGACCGCTCCCAGAGAAAGTAACAGGGTTTCGGTAAGTTCAACTTGATGTTGATCAACAGTAATATGAATTTGTAGCCAGTTCACAGGAAAACCTAAATTAATGAATTTGCAGTTATTGTAATGGATTCAAAACCGTTAAAGGGATTATAAAATAAACAGATTACAATTTTAAGGTGAAATATGTTGTGACCAATTCTATTTGTTTTATTGTGTTTTTTATATTTTTAGCTCATTAAAGGATACCTGAAATGGGTATCCTTTAATCTAGTGCTTTAAATTAAGGGACTGTCTGTTCAACATCTGAAACAGGCGGCGCTGGTTGCATTGGAGGAACATCCACAGGCATAGGGGCACTGACAGGACGTGGCTCAGACTGGGTTTGCGACATGCGGCTCTGGGTTTCAGGCATTGTGCCTGCTGGCGGAGCAGGTGGCTGGAAAGCTAGTTTGCCCGCATCATTATTTTCACAAACACCGTTGAAAATAACACCTTTATAGGCAAATGAAACGGCATCACCCTGTTTTTTACCTTTACATACCTGTTGATACTTCTGTGTTTGTGGGTCCTGAGTGGTTTTGGCATTTGCCTGGGCTGCAACGGTAAAACACAGACCACAAATCAGTGATGAAAGTATAAGCTTCGTGTTCATATCATTGTCCTGAGTATTTGTTATGCATGTTTTAGAATAAGAAATTCATCAAATAAAACAGTGGTGATCAAGTTAGTAATTATGGGGCGATGTGTTAAAAGTGCGATGAAAATGCAACATAACGTTTCTTTTTGTGTATTCAACAGCGATATCTAATTCTTGCAAGCGGCAAGAATATCGACAGTTTTTGTCAACTTAATATGAAAAATCCTGTATAATACTCTGTCATTTTTTGAATACACATTTACCACTATGCACTATCCTAAAGTTTACGACGTTATCGTGATTGGTGGCGGTCACGCTGGTACGGAAGCGGCACTGGCTGCGGCGCGTATGGGACGACAAACCTTATTGTTGACGCATAATATTGAAACTTTGGGGCAGATGAGCTGTAATCCAGCGATTGGTGGTATTGGTAAATCACATCTTGTTCGTGAGATTGATGCGCTTGGGGGCGCAATGGCGCTTGCGGCGGATAAAGGTGGTATTCAGTTCCGTATTCTTAACTCGCGCAAGGGTGCGGCTGTACGTGCAACACGTGCACAGGCTGACCGTGTCCGTTATAAGGCTGCAATTCGTCATACGCTGGAAAATCAGGCAAACCTTGATATTTTCCAGCAAGCGGCGGATGACCTGATTGTTGAGGGAGATAGCGTAAAAGGTGTCGTGACACAGATGGGTATCCGTTTTGATACCAAAACGGTAGTGCTTACAACAGGAACTTTCCTTGGTGGCGTGATCCATATTGGTTTGCAAAACTCAAGTGGTGGCCGTGCGGGCGATCCTCCATCGATTGCTTTGGCACATCGCCTACGTGAACTTAAACTTCCAGTGGGTCGCCTAAAAACAGGGACACCGCCCCGTATTGATGCTCGTAGCGTTGATTTTTCGGTCATGACACCTCAACCAGGTGATTTCCCATCGCCAGTGATGTCATTTATGGGTGATGTGTCGATGCACCCTGAACAGGTGAATTGCTATATCACGCATACCAGTGAAAAAACTCATGATATTATTCGTGGTGGTCTAGACCGTTCACCGATGTATACAGGTGTGATTGAGGGTGTTGGCCCGCGTTATTGTCCATCAATTGAAGATAAAATTCACCGTTTTGCTGATAAAGACTCACATCAGGTATTTCTGGAACCTGAAGGTTTGGATACCCATGAGCTTTATCCAAATGGTATTTCGACTTCATTGCCGTTTGATGTTCAGTTCAACTTGGTTCGTTCAATTCGTGGTATGGAAAATGCGCACATTTTGCGTCCTGGCTATGCGATTGAATATGACTACTTCAATCCACAGGCATTGAAGTTCACGCTTGAAACTAAAGCCATTCAAAACCTGTATTTTGCTGGTCAGATTAATGGTACAACAGGATATGAGGAAGCAGGCGCACAAGGTCTGCTTGCTGGTCTGAATGCTGCACGCCGTGCGTGGGAACAGGAAGAGTGGACACCGAAACGTGACCAAGCCTATATGGGCGTGTTGGTGGATGACCTGATTACGTTGGGAACTAAAGAACCGTACCGTATGTTTACCTCTCGTGCTGAATATCGTTTGATGTTGCGTGAGGATAATGCCGATCAACGTTTAACGTCTATTGGCCGTGAGCTTGGTTTGGTAGATGATGAACGTTGGGCTGCCTATAGCGAGAAAATGGAAGCGGTTGAGCGTGAAACTTCCCGTTTGCAGCATCTATGGGCTGCACCAAATAATCCAATGGGTAAAAAATTCGTTGAAATGACGGGTGCTGACCTGAGCAAGGAATGTAGTGCGATTGATTTGTTGAAACGTCCAAATATCAATTTCAGTCAAATTGCAGAGTTAACGGGTTCGGAAGTGTCTGAGCAGGTGGGTGAACAGATCGAGATTGCGGTGAAGTATGAGGGTTATATTAACCGTCAGCATGATGATGTTGCACAGATGAAGCGCCTTGAGGAAACCCGAATTCCTGCTGACTTTGACTATGACGTTGTTTCAGGTCTGTCACGTGAAATCACACAGAAGTTGAAAACCGTACGTCCAGAGACTTTGGCACAGGCCAGTCGTATTCCTGGCGTAACACCTGCCGCGGTTCAGTTGGTGATGATTACAATCCGTAAAAATAATATGGCAAAAAAGTCAGCATAATTCCTGACTATAAGCGATATAAGATCAATATTAAAAACACTCTTTAATCAAAAGGGTGTTTTTTTATTGGCTTATTTAAAGCTTTAGTAGGCGGCTTAGGTGTATTTAGATGAAAAACTGGATATTTTTATGTGTTGCAATTATAGCGGAAGTGATTGCAACCTCAGCTTTAAAAAGTAGTGAGGGTTTTAGCAAACCGATTGCCTCCGTCATTGTGGTACTGGGCTATATCATTGCGTTTTATTGCCTGTCACTTACACTCAAAACTATTCCTGTTGGGATTGCCTATGCCATTTGGTCAGGGGTGGGTATTGTTCTGGTGACGACAATAGCGTGGATTGTATTTGGTCAGAAACTGGATGTGTGGGGAATTATTGGCATTGCATTGATTATGAGCGGCGTTCTTGTCCTGAATTTGTTGTCGAAAACTAGCTCCCATTAACATTGACATGCATATAAAAGTGAAAAACTGAACTGCTTGTAATGGGGCAGGAGAATTAAAGGCACTTAGCAAGATGTAAGTGCCTGAATTAGTTATTCAGTCACTTCAACAGTAACGCTGTAGGTATAGCTTTGGGCAACAGGTGGCTTGGTATTGTCATTACCAGCTTCTGGATAAGTTGCCGTGATTAAGTAAATACCTGCTTCATTGAATTTAACCTCAACTTCACCTTTTGCATTGGTTTTTACATGCGGCTGCTCGCGTTTGGCATTTGGCTGATAGCTGTCCGCACCTTTAAATACATCAACCTCAAGGTTTGGAACTGGTTTGCCATCAAGCAAAACCTGTGCTTTCAATGATTCGCCAGCATATAGCTCATTTGGATGGGTTAGAAACTTGAACTCAAAACCTTTATTGGTCACTGCTGGAACAGGACTAGGCTTGCCCTTGGTCACAAAACTTTCAGCAATATAGGTATTGATGGTTTGTGCCGTTTTCGCATTGGCTGGAATCTGGTCTTCAGCAATGAAGCGTGGTGGCTGATTTGCTGGCGCCTGCTGAGGTGCCTTTTGTTCTGGATTGTCCCGCTTCTCTGGGTTGGCAGCCTGTGGTGGCATTGCATTCATATTTGCAGGACGGGGTGCGCGAACACGTAACCAACGACCATCAATCAGGGCATATTTGCTTGGCATCCCTGCCGCATCCTGAGTACGAATACGGTAAGTCCCTTCAGTCGACAGGTTAAATTCACCAATGTTGAATTTTTTTAACTCTGCTGCTGGGTTAATGGTTTCCGTTTTGCCATCTGGTGCTGTGACTTGGTAAGTAGTTTTAAAGTTACGGCTTGCCACGAAAAATTTTTCTACAGTAATTCCGCTTTGGAAACTTACATTGTCAGATTTGCTGTCAAATACTTCTGGTAATAAAAAAGGGCTGGCGGTATGGGCAAAGCCAAGGGTCGGCAGGGCAGTAAGTAAGGCAAGACTAAGCAAATGGCGCATAGAAAGAATTCCTAAATAATTAAACAAGATGCAAAAGAATTACTACAATTTACTTGATAACGAGTATCAGTTGCAATATTATTTCGATAAATTTTTAGTCATTGCGCCGCCTGCTCAGGCATTCTGACTTAAAAATATTTCGCCTGTTTATGATTATTTAAAACTGTGAGGAAATTATTGATTTTACTTAAAAATCAGCATTATTTCTTTGCATGGCCTTAAATAGTGAACCTGAACAGGAATTCAGATAAAGTTAGTTATTTGCCATAAATCTTTACAGTACGTTGATTTAGGCAAATCCTGGAGAATGGAACCCTGCGTATGTCATCAACTCAACTTTTTCGCCCAGTTCAGATAATCTTCCGTTTATCACCGTTGATGGCAGCCTTGGCTGTATTTATCTCGCCAATCACGGCAGTTCAAGCAGACGAAACAACCACAACTATAAATAAGCTGGAAGCACCTGTTCAGTTACCAAGCTATCGTTTTCATCAGGACCATGTTTTAGGAACCTCTTTAGATGTTGTGGTCACCACAGCAAACCAGAAAGATGCGGAAAAGGCCTTAGAGGCAATCCAGACTGAAATTGCCCGACTTGACCAGATTTTATCGGTTTGGCGTGATGACAGTGAAATTAGCCAACTGAACCGTGAACAAAAGATTTCGGCTTCATCAGAGCTGTATGATGTGATTGCAGCCTGTGAGCAATGGCGCAGTGCAACCTGTGGTGGCTTTGACGCGCGTTTAGGTCAACTGATCGGCCTGTGGGAAAACAGCAATCAGGTGCAAAAGCTGGATGACCAGACGCAGGAAGCACTACTACAACAGCTAAAAACACAAAGTATTGAGTTAAATCCACAGACCAAACAAATTACGCTGACTCCAGCCATTAAGGTGGCTCCAGATGCCTATGCAAAAGGCTATGTGATTGACCGTGCCTTGGTTGCGGCGCAGCAGGCTGTTCCACATTTGCAGGGTATCCTGATTGATATTGGTGGTGATATGCGTGTTTGGGGACAATCTCCACAACAGGCAGGCTGGAAAATTGGTATCCAGAATCCAAATGAACGTTTTGATAATGCGGCACCAGCACAGGTTCTCAATGTTAAGGATCAGGCTGTGGCATTTAGTGGTCAGGGTTATCGTGATCTTGCGGGACAATCTCATCTACTTAACCCGCAGACAGGTCAGCCTGTGCAAACAGTGGAACAGTGTGTGGTTGTGGGGCAATGCGCCGCTGATGCCGATGCCTTGGCAACCGCTTTAACTGCAATGCCTGCACATGAGGGGATTCAGTTGATTGAACAACTGGTGGGATATGAGGCGCAACTGGTCAGCACGGATGGTACACAGTATCAAAGTTCGGGCTGGTCAACACTGTTAGATGCCAATCAGCCAGCCATCATGCGCCATGTTGCGGCAGGTGGAGCGGCAACCGCATGGCCAAAAGGCTATCAGGCACAGATTGAAGTCAATATTCCAAAAATTGCGGTAGACAACTATCGTGCGCCGTATGTATCGGTATGGGTGACAGATGCCAATAAAAAACTGGTCCGTACCATTGCGGTTTGGGGTAAGGATGAAAAATGGATCAACTCCAACTATGTTTGGTGGCGCCGTTATGGCCGTCAAATGCCGAACCTGGATGCGGTGGCGAAGCCATCACGTCAACCTGGTCAATATAAATTGGCCTGGGATGGCAAGGATGAAGAGGGCAAGGCAGTGAATGCAGGTAAATACCTGATTCATATCGAAACCTCACGTGAGCATGGTGACCACTCTTATCAAACCATTGAGTTGGATGTTGCACCAAAAACCGCCACCCAAACGCTTCCTGCGCAGGCAGAAATTGGTATTGTTAAATTAAAGTTCCAACGTGGTGCTTAATTTAATTCCTTCCTGAATCCATGAGAGGCTTGTCTCTTGTATCAACGCCGTGATTTTTACCGCCATGCACGTTATGTGCATGGCTGGCTTTCTGCCTTTGCCTTTATTGTTCTACTTTTCTTTGCCGCCACAGGGCTGTTACTGAACCATCCTGAGTGGTTTAGTGCCTCTAATCAGGAACAGACAGTTAAGCTTAGCTTGCCTGAAAGTTTTGTTGAGACAGTTCAACAGCAGGAAAACCCAAGTCAAACTATCCTTGACTATGTACGTGAAAAACATTCGCTGGTTGGTCGCTATAAGAGTAGTGAGGTACTGGATGGTGAGGTAATGATTCGTCTGGAAAGTCCAGCAGGTTCAACCGATGTGTGGGTGTTGCTCGATACAGGTGAGGTTGAGATCACCCAAAAACCTGCAACCACAGTATCCCTACTCAATGACCTGCACCGTGGCAAAAATGTAGGTACGGCCTGGAGCTGGTTGATTGATGTCAGTGCCATCATCATCATCCTGTTATCGTTGGCAGGTTATATCCTTTTCCTGACCATTAAAACGCGTTTGCTCACACATTTACTGTTAACCGCATGCAGTTTATTCGCAATCATTCTGCTCATTTGGTCTGCCATCTAAGGTGAAACAATGACTCAAGCTGTCATGATAATTATTGTGATACTCGCAATATTATTGAGTCTGCATATTTTTATCATCGTATGGCTGTTATGGCAGCAACGTAATGGCAATAAGTCAGAGGTTCAGGATGATCATACCTATTTAGTGGTTTATGCCAGCCAGTCAGGTCATGCTGAATCCTGGGCAAAGCATACCACTGAGCAATTACAGCTTATTCATCAGCACGTCACGCTCAAGAACATTCAAAAACTGACAGCCACTGATTTGATCCAGTATCAACGGATTTTGTGGGTGGTTAGTACCTATGGTGAGGGTGATGCACCTGATGATGCCCAGCATTTTGTGCATAAAATATTGTCACAGCCTGTAGATTTATCACATTTGTCTTTCGCAATCCTTGCGTTAGGTGATAAACGCTATACAAACTTCTGCCAGTTTGGGCAAAGCATTAAACAATGGCTTTTACAGCAAAAAGCCCAGCCTTTATTTTCCACAGTGCTGGTGGATCAGCTCAATAGCGGTGATCTGGAACAATGGCTAATAGGGTTGGAACAGTTGACCGCAACCAAGCTGACAGCACTGGACAATGAATGGGAAACTATTGAACTCAAGTTTGCCCATCGTCAGTGTTTAAATGTGGGCAGTGCTGGCCAACCCATTTATAAGATTCATTTGATTGCTGAGCAGGAACTGGTTTGGTCATCAGGTGATATTCTGGAAATTCAGTGTGAAAATAACATTGCTGAGATTCGACAGTTTCTAGCTGTGCATCAGCAGGATGATTTTAATGATATAGATGCATTAAAAACGCTGAATTTAAGAACACTGCCAAAGCGTGAGCATCATTCATTTACACAATGGCTGGAACATTTTGACAGATTACCCAAGCGTGAGTATTCAATTGCCAGCTTGCCTGAAAATGGTCTGATTGAACTGGTGGTGAGGCAGCAACAGACGGAAACAGGTCTTGGACTGGGTTCTGGCTGGTTGACGGCAGGTTTGCAGCAAAACCAACCGCTTCAGGCACATATCCGTAACAATCCAAGCTTCCATTTATCGCATTGCCCACAGCCTTTAATCCTGATTGGCAACGGGACGGGGATTGCTGGTCTGGTTGCCCATTTAAAGCAACGGGAGCAGTGGAGCTACAGGCAAAACTGGCTGATTTTTGGAGAAAGGCAACAACAGTTTGACGATTTATATCATGCTGAAATTCAGTATTGGCAACAGCATGGCTTTTTACAACATGTTGACTATGCGTTCTCACGAGATCAAGCTGAAAAAATTTATGTTCAGGATGTGTTAAAGCAGCAGTCTGCACGTTTAAAACAATGGATTGAACAAGGTGCGGCCGTGTATGTCTGTGGTAGCTTGAATGGTATGGCCAGTGGTGTGGATCAAGTCCTAAAAGAAATTCTGGGTAATGAGCTGGTTGAACAGTTGAGGCATGAGCAACGTTACCAACGTGATGTTTACTAAATAGAAAAAATCACCAAGAAAAAAGCCAGTAAGTGAACTTACTGGCTTTTTGTATAAGGGCAGATTAAAATTTCTTTTCAAGTGTAAACTGGAAATTTGGAATGGCTTCGTTGTTACGGGCCTGATAAAGGCTGCCATCAGACTGGTTGGTTAAACGCTCTTTATAGTCAGTGCTTAAAATGTTGTTCAGGTTTAGGCTTGCTGACCAGTTTTTGGGAAAGCGTTTGGTTGCTGCAATATCCACATTGAAACGCTGGTTGGTGGTACGGTTATAAGGCTGGCCATCTAGGGCACGGGTAAATTCAGGCGTGTAATTGACATTGATGCTGGTGGAAAGCTGCCAAGGTTTGTAGCTGTATGAAATGCCTGAACTCGCGGTATAAGGTGCAACATCACTGACCAAACGGTCATTGTGCTGGGCATCTTCAATGGTTGCACGTACGGTTGAGACTTGCCCATTGAGCATAAAGGCATGTCCAGCTTCAGTCTGTTTCAGTGCATAACGACCAGAGAATTCCACACCGTAGGTGGTGGCTTGATTCTGGTTTTGTGGGCGTTCAACATAACGGCTACCCTCAAGCGCAATCACCCGTTCAATATAGTCCTTGATTTCACGGTGATAGGCGGTTAAGTTCACGCCACCACTGGCAGAATCAAATGCCAAGGTTGACTCAAATGCCTTGATCTTTTCAGGTTTTAGGTTTGGATTACCCCCACGGTCAGGATTATTGAGTGAACCCGCATCGCTGTCTGTTGAAACCGTTACGTTTGGAATCAGTCGATCAGTATTTGGACTGCGGAACGCCTGACTTAAATTGGTTTGAATTGACCATTGGTTGGTGAGGTCAAAACGGTAGGCAAGTACAGGACTTAAATGATGGTCTTGATAATCCACCAGACCTGAACGGTCCAACCATTCCTGACGCGCACCCAACGTGACAGTCTGGCGGTCAGTAAAGCGCCAGCTTCCCTCACTGTAGAGGGCATAGCGTTGTTCATCCAGACTTTGGCTGATATTGCTGTCCAACTGACTGTTGTTGGCACTGACCCCAAACTTAATCTGGCGGGTTTGGTCAAACTTACGCACACCATCATAGGCCAAACCATATTCGTCCACGGTTTCATCAGTATAAATGCTGTTGAGTGGGGAGCGGGTCAATTGCGTTTCAGTCTGATGTTCAACTGTTAAGCGAACCTTGTCACTGAGGTCTTTATCCTTACGTTCATAACGTGTATTCAGGCGAATACTGTCATTTTTATCATCCTGAATCTGGTCGCCACGTACCCCTGTGCTTTTATTATTCCGATAAAACAGTTCAGCAATGAGTTTTTGCTGGTCATCCAGTTCATATTGCAGACGAGGGGAGAACATTTGGCTGGTACGGTTGGTGGTGCGTAGTTGCTCACGTGTGCCTGTGGCTGTTTCCGTCTTGGTAATGGAGGTGGTGTCATTCCACATCTGGTTGGCAGACAGGCTGTAGATCCACTGATTGTCACGACCATCGGCTTGTACGCTGACCTGTTTGCGTTCGGCTTCCTGCTTGCCACTATCGCGTAAACCATAGCCAAGTTTCACTGAACCATTTAAACGGGTATCCAGCGGTTCCTTTAAAATAATGTTGATGACTGCGGAAGAGGCTACAGATGCCTGAGCAACACTTGGCTGCTTGACCACCTCAATCCGTTCGATCATGTCGGCGGTAATGGTGTCAACAATGGACATGCCACCACGTGGACCACCTTGCACAGCTTCACCATTGATCAGGAATGTCGGTGCGCCACCACCACGGAAACGCATGCCAGAAGCACCATTTCCGCCACGTGGGCCTGGGCCACCTGGTAACTGGAAACCAGCAGCACGACGCAAGGCATCCATAACCGTCTGGTCGCCATACTGGAGCATTTCATCACGGGTGATGATGGTTTTAGGTACTGCACTGATATCATCATCTTTTGGTTTTTGTGGTTCCGCCGATGCCTTGAATGACAGTGTAGGGAGCACCTGTGCTGTTTGTTCGGCAGGAGATGAGGCTGGCGCTGTGGTGGATTCAACATCATTTGCTAAAACTGAAGAACTTAGGCTGAGTAAAGCCGAGCTGAGTACGGTCAGCTTTCCATAGCGGAATGGATGCTTCATTGAAATTACCCCAAAACATTGATGATCAAATTATTTTGAATATAGACTAATGTAAAATTGTGTAGAAAAATCGAATATCTGTGCCGTAATAGCTTGAATTTGAGATTATTTTTTTATTCATTTAACGAGGAAGCACAATAGAGTGAGTCATCTGACACATAGAGGGCTTTAACTCTGTAGATGTTGTAACAGGGCATAAAAGAATAAAGGGTGCTTCTAGCCGTTTTAAACCACCTCGGCAACAGACAATATTGGCGTTCTGAGTCCATGCCTCGGACACCACGTAGTTTCCTGGTTCGATTAAACTATCAATTCTAAAAAAACGGCAGGTTCTGCCAATAAAAGTTCAACATCTTTGCCTGTACAAAGATGCTTTTTTTATCAATTAAAGCCCTGATAAAGTGTTTAAAAATAAACATTTTGGTAAATTTTTAAAAATATTTGATATCTATCTTATTGAATAATATAAAAAGTCATTGATTTAAAAAATGGAATATTTTAGTATCTAAGTGGGTGAAAAATGTACAAAATTAATATTTAAATGATCATATAATTGTGACTAGTTTTTATTTTGTCATTATTAAATGTTGAAAATTTATCATTTTGTTCCTTTTTATTAGTATTAAACAAAACCATACAATAGAGATAATAACAATGAAGATATTACTTGCACTGGTTATGGTCTGTTCAGTCCTTATTTTAGGATATGCTTCCTATGTAGATTCCAAAAACAAGAAACGCCAGGAAATTACTAAAATTGTGAATGATGCTGAACATAGCTTAAATACAATCCAGCATAACGCTAATTATGTAAATTCCACCCATATTTCCTCCTCAAAACACCATAACTAAGGATAGAGTTCTATGATGATGCGGCAGGTGAGGTGCCTGATGTTTTTTGAACTCAGGAATCCATGTGCTTTTTTATCTGGACATGCGCCAGTTTTGTATGAAATCTGCTAAAATATTTACCATTAAGTAAAAAGCTGCATCTTGTTATGCGGCTTTTTACGTTCTGATAGCGGAATCGAATTTTATATGGATTGTTCGTGTAACACCTATGAAACTGGCATATAGATTGCTATATCGCATGATATGCCGTTTTCTGTCCATTGAAAAAATTTTTGAACACAAGCGTATAGATTTCAATTCTACGATCTTGGATTTTACAGGTGCCATGTTATGACAACGCCTCATGCTTCGGCTGGTTTGTTGGAACGCTTATTTAAACTGAGCGAAAATAAAACCAGCTTTAGAACCGAAGTTCTAGCAGGTGTAACCACATTTTTGACCATGTGTTACATCATTATTGTAAACCCACTTATCTTGTCTGAAACGGGTATGGATCATGGTGCCGTGTTTGTTGCGACCTGTCTGGCTGCCGCAATCGGCTGTTTGGTTATGGGGCTTGTTGCGAATTATCCAATTGCACTTGCACCTGGGATGGGCCTGAATGCCTATTTTACCTATTCTGTCTGCTTGGGAATGGGAGTGCCGTGGCAAACCGCACTTGCGGCGGTCTTTGTTTCGGGAATTGTATTTTTAGCGATTAGCTTCTTTAAAATCCGTGAAGCGATTGTCAATGCCATTCCAATGTCACTAAAGTTTGCCATCGGAGGCGGTATCGGTTTATTCCTTGCCTTGATTGCGCTTAAAAATGCAGGAATTATTGTGGATAACCCTGCGACTCTGGTTGGCTTGGGTGACATCAAGCAGCCAGCGGTATTGCTTGCGCTGTTTGGCTTCCTGATGATTGTGGTTTTGCATCAGTTTAAGGTGCGTGGTGCCATCATCATCAGTATTCTGGTGATTACTGGAATTGCGACAGCCTTGGGCCTAAACGAGTTCAAGGGTGTTGTTGGACAGGTTCCATCCATTGCACCGACATTTATGCAAATGGATTTTGAGGGCCTGTTCACCGCAAGTATGGTGGGCGTGATTTTTGTCTTCTTTATTGTTGACCTGTTTGACAGTACGGGAACACTGGTAGGCGTGTCACATCGTGCTGGTTTGTTGCAGGATGGAAAATTACCGCGTTTGAAAAAGGCCTTGTTCGCAGACTCAACCGCAATTGTTGCGGGTGCGGCCTTGGGTACATCATCCACCACACCTTATATTGAATCTGCTTCTGGAGTTGCGGCAGGTGGGCGTACAGGTTTAACAGCAGTTGTGGTTGCCCTATTGTTCATTGGCTGTTTATTTTTGGCACCCTTGGCGCAGTCAGTACCTGGCTTTGCGACGGCACCCGCATTGCTGTTCATTGGCGTATTGATGATTCAGGGCATCACCCATATTGACTGGGAAGATATTACCGAAGCGGTTCCTGCCTTTTTAACCATTGTGTTTATGCCATTTACTTACTCAATTGCAGATGGTATCGCGATGGGCTTTATCAGCTACGCGCTGGTTAAATTATTCACGGGCAAGGCAAAGACCGTTCCCTATATGGTTTGGATTATTGCAGCACTTTGGGTATTTAAGTTTATTGCCTTTGGCGGTTAACATATCAATCAATAAAAGGATGTCGTTATGGCTGGCGACATCCTTTTTTCTTTGGAGAAAAATGATGAATGCAATTGAACTGATACAGGCTTTACCAAAAGCTGAATTGCATGTGCATATTGAAGGGACATTTGAACCAGAGTTGATGTTTGCCATTGCACAACGCAACCAGATTCAGATTCCATATCAATCTGTTGAAGAAGTGAAGCAGGCCTATAACTTCCATAATCTTCAGTCTTTCTTGGATATCTACTACGCAGGTGCCAATGTACTGGTACATGAGCAAGATTTTTATGACCTTGCGTGGGCGTACTTTGAGAAATGTGCTGAAGATAAAGTGGTACATACTGAAATGTTCTTCGACCCTCAAACACACACTGAGCGTGGGGTGGAATTTGCCACGGTGATTGCGGGCTTAAAACGTGCCTGTCAGGATGCACAGCAAAAGCTGGGGATTAGTTCTCAACTGATCATGTGTTTCCTGCGTCATTTAAGTGAAGAAAAAGCGTTTGAAACTCTTGAGCAGGCATTGCCATTTAAAAATGACATTATTGCGGTTGGTCTGGACTCAAGTGAGGTGGGTCATCCACCTGCGAAGTTTGAACGTGTCTTTGCCAAAGCCCGTGAGGCAGGGTTCCTGATTGTGGCCCATGCAGGTGAAGAAGGGCCACCAGAATATGTCTGGGAAGCGCTGGATTTATTGAAAGTGAACCGTATTGATCATGGTGTGCGTTCAGAGGAAGATAAGCAACTCATGGCCCGCCTGATTGCAGAGAAAATGCCTTTAACGGTTTGCCCACTCAGCAACTTAAAGCTGTGTGTGGTGAATGATATGAAAGAGCATAATATTCGCCGTTTGTTGCAGCAGGGTGTACATGTCACAGTCAATTCAGATGATCCATCTTATTTTGGTGGTTATATGAATGATAATTTTATTGCCATCCAGCAAGCTTTGGATTTAAGCAATGAAGAGTTAAAGCAGCTTGCAACCAACTCTTTTGAGGCTTCATTTATTTCTGATCAGGAAAAGCAGAAATGGATTGCAGAGATTAAAAAGATTTAAGTTTAAAAAACCGCGTGAAGCGGTTTTTTTATGGTTGTTATTTTATTTCGGCTGTCTCAACATACTCAGCAAAACATTATCCTTATCAATCACATGATGTTTAGTGGCTGCCAGAATATGTCCAGCAATTGCAACACTTGTGCTGTGCGGGTGTAACACTGTGCTGAGTTTGACATTGCAACATCCTGGTTGTTTGAAATGAACTGATTTTAAATAGGGCCTTTTTCTGTTTCATACAGCACCGCTGTAACGGAGCGTTTTATGTGTGCAACAGTCCCGATAAAACCTTAAGCTAGAATTTGTTATATTATGTAAAGATGATGGTGGGTTATTTCATAAAATAAGCCATTTAGGCACAATAAGCCTGACAAAATTGAGATACAGGTAAGAATCGTGAAAAAGTTATTATTGATTGCTGCTCCCCTTGTTTTAGCGCTATCTGGATGTGTTGCCCCGAATGGAACGAGTCCAGCAACCACAACTTCACAGCAGTTGGGTATGGCCGCGCTTAAAATCGCTGTAAATGCAAAATGCCTGAATGAGATCAATACATTGCCTGCATGGAAAACAGCGACACGCTATATGACTGCGGACCAGCGTGACAACATCCAAACCAGTGTCTGTGGCTGTGTCAGTGACAAGGCACCTAACAGTGTAACTGCTGTTGAACTTGCAACCGCTGCCATTGATCCATCCGCACGCGCAACAATTGTCAATCAGGTGGTTTCACAAACGGTGAATGCATGTGTTGCTGAAACCTTGAAAAAAGTGCAATAACAAAGACTAGGCTGAGAGATCAGAATTTGTGAGATAAAGATGAAAATAGCAGGTGTAGATGAAGCTGGAAGAGGCCCACTGGTTGGTTCTGTTGTGGCGGCCGCGGTCATTTTAGATCCAGACAATCCCATTGTGGGCCTGAATGATTCCAAGAAACTGACTGAAAAGAAGCGTGAAAAACTCTTTATCGAGATTCAGGAAAAAGCGCTGGCCTGGTCAATTGCTGAGGCAACACATGCTGAAATTGATGAGTTGAATATCTTACAGGCAACATTTCTTGCCATGCGCCGTGCGGTCGAAAGCTTGAACGTTCAGCCAGAAAAAGTCATTGTGGATGGTAATCAAATTCCAAAGGGCATTAGCATTGCATGTGAGGCTATTGTTGGGGGAGATGCTAGTCATGCTGAAATCAGTGCCGCCAGTATTTTAGCGAAAGTGACACGTGACCGACAAATGCAGGCTCTGGATTTAATCTACCCTGATTTTGGGTTTGCCAAACATAAAGGCTATCCAACCAAGGCTCATTTTGAAGCAATTGCTGCACATGGTGTTATTCATGAGCATCGACGTAGTTATGCACCCGTAAAAAAAGCACTGGGTTTATAATAGGGTATAAAATATCTATCCTAAACATAATTAAAGCGACTAATATGAGTCGCTTTAATTATTGGAGAAGAATTCTGCGTATTAACGATTAAAGTTATTATGTCGAGCAAAATCGTTATTATCTTCTTCATAGGAAACTTGATAATCTTGATCAAGATGTTGTAAATGCTCATGCATGGCACGTTCATGTTGGATACGTTGGTAAATTTCCTCACGATGCACAGAAACTTCTTTAGGAGCATTTACACCAATACGCACCTGATTGCCTTTTACGCCAAGCACAGTGACACTGACTTGATCCCCAATCATTAATGTTTCTCCGACACGACGGGTCAGAATCAGCATGTTTATCTCCTTGCTAAACGCTTAAACTTGCAACAGGGAATTGTTTGAAAGCACAGCCTTAATATACAGAAAAATCTAAACAGAAATAAGTAAAAACAATATTTTTTCGTAAGTTCTGTTGAGATGCTCTGAAAAACCTCATGGGTTAATATAACAGAGCCACTGTAGTAAAAACTATAGTGGCTCTTATTTTTTTACTATTTACTTGAAAGTAAATATGTTTAAGCAGCTATTAATTAAGCACGTGCACTGCTTTCGCCATGTTCACGGTCTAAACCAAAAACAGTATGTAAACAACGTACCGCAAGCTCTAAATAGTTTTCTTCAATAATCACTGAAATCTTGATTTCAGAAGTAGAGATCATCAGGATGTTGATACCTTCTTCAGCCAGTGCAGTAAACATTTTGCTTGCCACACCTGCATGCGAGCGCATGCCTACACCCACAATGGACACTTTAACGATATCGTCGCGTGTTGCAACTTCACGTGCGCCAATGGCTGTAGCAGTTTCTTCCAGAATCTTTTTCGCTTTCGCAAGCTCGCCACGGTTCACTGTGAAAGTAAAATCAGTGGTGCCATCTTCTTCCACATTCTGGATAATCATATCCACTTCAATGTTTGCGGCACCGATTGGCGACAAAATTTTGGATGCAACACCTGGAACGTCAGGAACACCCAAAATTGTTAATTTTGCTTCGTCACGGTTAAATGCGATACCTGAGATAATTGGTTGTTCCATGTCGTCTTCTGCCTCAGTAGTAATAAGTGTGCCTACGTTTTGTTTAAATTCTTCATCAAATGCGCCATCATCATCATTATCAAAACTTGATAATACGCGTAATGGAACCTGATATTTACCTGCGAATTCAACAGAGCGAATTTGTAAGACCTTTGAACCCAAAGATGCCATTTCCAGCATTTCTTCAAATGAAATACGATCCACTTTTTTAGCTTTGGGTGCAACACGTGGGTCGGTGGTATATACACCATCTACATCAGTGTAGATCTGGCATTCATCTGCCTTTAATGCTGCAGCAAGTGCAACGCCAGAGGTATCAGAACCACCACGACCTAAGGTTGTGATATTGCCATCGGCATCAAAACCCTGAAAGCCTGCAACAACCAGAACACGGCCCGCATCAAGGTCAGCAGACATAACCTCAGTATCAATGGATTCAATACGGGCTTTGGTAAATGCGCTGTCAGTCTTGATACCGACCTGACGACCTGTATAGGATTTAGCTTCCACACCAATCGAGTTCAGCGCCATCGCTAACATGGAAATCGTAACCTGTTCACCCGTTGATACCATTTGATCAAGTTCACGTGGATCAGGTGTGCTGGTAATGGCTTTTGCAAGCGCAAGCAGGCGGTTGGTTTCACCACTCATTGCAGACACAACCACGACCACCTTGTGACCGTGATCATGCCAGCGCTTGACACGACGAGCAACATTTAAAATGCGCTCAGGAGTACCCATAGAGGTGCCGCCATATTTTTGAACGATTAATGCCATAGTTGTTCCATATAAGCCATGACCCTGAGAGGCATCAGGGTCAGTTACACAAAAAGTGAAGTGTTTATTATTGTTCAAGCCAAGCAGGCAGGGCTGCAATCACTTGATCAAACTTCTCGTTGAGTGGCGCGCCACCTTGTGCCAAGTCAGGTTTACCACCACCTTTACCACCCAGCTCCTGAGCCAGGTGTTTGATGATGTCACCCGCTTTTAGATGTGCAGTATATTGTTTAGCAACGGAGGCGATTAAACTCACTTTATCGCCCTCAACGCCAGCTAAAATAATGACTGCATCATCTAATTTTGATTTTACGCTGTCATGCAGGTTGCGTAATGATTTTGCATCTAAACCTTGTACAGTGGTAATCAGGGTTTGACGACCTGCAATTTCTTTCACCTGATCAAGCAGGTCAGCCGCCTGGAAGCTCGCCAATTTCTGGTTTAACTGTTCAATCTGCTTTTGTAGGCTTGAAGCTGTTTCAACAATCGCTTCAACTTTTTCTACAGTTTGATCTTTCTGCGCCTTTAACAAGGCGTTGATGATTTGAATGTTGGTATCAGTCTTTTGGACCACTTCAAGCGCCTTGGTACCTGTAACCGCTTCAATACGGCGGACACCAGCAGCTACACCACTTTCAGAAGTGATCTTGAACAGGCCAATATCACCTGTACGCTTAACGTGAATACCACCACACAGCTCGATGGAGAAGTTTTTCTCTTCAATTACAGAACCCATTGAAAGGACACGAACTTCTTCGCCATACTTTTCACCAAACAGCATCATTGCGCCTTTGGCTTTTGCTGACTCAATATCAAGCAATTCAGTGCTAACGGGTGTGTTGGCGATGACTTCAGCATTGACCAAACGTTCGATGTGCTGCAATTGCTCAAATGAAACAGGTTGGTCATTGGCAAAATCGAAACGCAAAATATCACTCGCAACCAAAGAACCTTTCTGTTGAACATGCTCACCCAGAATTTGACGTAAAGCGGCATGTAAAAGGTGGGTTGCAGAGTGGTTACGTGCGGTTGCCGCACGAATGTCTGCTTTAACTGTTGCTTCAACGTTTTGAGTTGCCTTAAGGCTACCCATAGTTACGACACCTTGGTGAACAAATGCACCACCAGATTTTTTGGTATCCTGAACTTCAAAAATACCCGTATCGTTCTTGAAGATACCTGTGTCACCAATTTGACCACCGCTTTCAGCATAGAAAGGGGTCTGGTTTAATACGATCAGTGCTTCATCACCTTCGTTGATTTCATCAACCTGCACGCCATCTTTATAGATCGCAACAATTTGACCTTGACCTTGAGTTGCGTCATAGCCATCAAACTGGGTTTCGCCTTCAACTTTAACAATGCTGTTATAGTCAACCGCAAATTTACCTGCATCACGCGCACGTTGACGTTGTGCTGCCATTTCCACTTCGAAACCAGCTTCATCAATGGTCAGGTCACGTTCACGCGCAATATCAGCAGTTAAGTCGGTCGGGAAGCCGTAAGTATCATAAAGTTTAAATACAGTTTCACCTGGGATGACATTGCCTTTTAGTTGAGCCAATTCACCTTCAAGTAATTTCAGGCCTTGTTCAAGTGTTTTCGCAAATTGCTCTTCTTCTTTCAGCAGTTGCGCTTCAATTCGTGCTTGCTGTGCAGCAAGTTCTGGATAAGCATCGCCCATCACTTCAATCAGAGGTTGCAACATCTTGTAAAAGAATGAACCAGTCGCACCGAGCTTGTTACCATGACGTACGGCACGACGAATGATACGACGCAACACATAACCACGACCTTCATTTGAAGGATTAACACCGTCAGCAATCAAGAATGAGCATGAACGTGCATGATCTGCAATGACTTTTAAAGAAGCTGGGTATTCAACTGGTTTATTTTGAACTTTCGCTTCAGCTTCAATTGCGGTGGTATCCAAACCAATGATGTCAGCTGCTGCTTTTAATAAGTGCTGGAACAGGTCAATTTCGTAGTTTGAATTGACATGTTGCAGAACCGCAGAAATACGCTCCAAACCCATACCTGTATCAACAGAAGGCGCTGGAAGAGGGTGCATCACACCATCCGCAGTACGGTTGAACTGCATGAAAACGTTGTTCCAGATTTCAATGAAACGGTCGCCATCTTCTTCAGGTGTTCCTGGTAAGCCACCCCAGATGTGGTCGCCATGATCATAGAAGATTTCAGAACATGGACCACAAGGACCTGTATCGCCCATTGCCCAGAAGTTATCAGAGGCGTATTTGCCACCTTTGTTATCGCCAATACGGATGATACGTTCAGCATCGATTCCGATTTCTTTGTTCCAGATATCAAATGCTTCATCATCGGTATGATAAACCGTGACATATAAACGATCTTTCGGTAAGCCTAACCATTGTTCGCTGGTTAAAAATTCCCAAGCAAATTTCAGTGCATTTTCTTTAAAATAATCACCGAAAGAAAAGTTACCTAACATTTCAAAGAAAGTATGATGACGTGCGGTATAACCTACATTGTCGAGGTCATTGTGTTTGCCGCCTGCACGTACACATTTTTGAGATGAAACAGCACGAACATAATCACGCTTTTCTAAACCTAAGAAACAATCTTTAAACTGGTTCATACCAGCATTGGTAAACAGTAAAGTTGGGTCGTTGGCAGGAACGAGAGAACTCGAAGCAACACGTGTATGCCCTTGCGATTCGAAGTAACGCAAAAATGCTTCACGGATTTCAGCGGATGTCATAAAACGAGTACTCACAACCAAGCGTCCATAATTTTGAAAGTGCTAAATTATAGCGGAAAATGTGTGCTCGACCAACGATTTTACAAGTAATCTTAGATAAAACTGTGTTTAGGCTAAAAATCTATATTCAATGCTGGCTTGCATGTTTTACCATATAACATAGAAAAAATGATGTTTTGATGAATTAAGGGCACCACATGCAACGTATCGCGATTAATGGATTTGGCCGAATTGGCCGCAATGTGCTACGGGCATGGTTTGAAAATCCCAAACAATTTCAGTTTGAAATTGTCGCAATTAACGATATTGCTGATGTTCAGACATTGGCTCATTTATTTAAGTATGACACCACACACGGGCGTTTTTCAGGTCAGGTTGAAATCCAGATAGAAGATGGACAGATTTTCTTGAATATTCAGTCCAATCAGCGTCAATTAAAACTACAGGTTTTTAAACAGGTACAACCTGAGTTATTACCTTGGGCGGCTTTAAAAATAGATGTGGTACTGGAATGTACAGGATTGTTTCGCTCCAGAGCCGATGCAACCCGTCATATACAGGCAGGAGCAAAGCGGGTGATTATTGGGGCAGCGCCTTTTGACTCTGTTGATGCCGCAATTGTCTATGGTGTCAATCATGCCGAAGTCAAAGCCACGGACCAGATTATTTCCAGCGTGTCCTGTACCACACAGGCTTTAGTGCCATTGGTGAAAATTATTGATGATGCCTTTGGAATTGAAACAGCGCTGATGACTGAAATCCATGCGGTGACTGCGGATCAGTCGGTGCTGGATCATGCCCATCGTGATTTGCGCCGTGCGCGTGCATCGGGACAGAACATTATTCCTACCACATCCAGTGCTTTGGGTGCATTAAAACAGGTGATGCCGAAAATGGAAAACCGTATTGATGGTTATTCCATTCGTGTCCCTACAATTAATGTTGCAGCGATTGACCTGACTTTTATTTCCCAGTCACCTATTACCGTACAGAAAGTCAATAAAGTCCTGACTAAGGCTGCACAATTGGATTATTCCCAGATTATGCAGGTCACAGAGGAAGACCTTGTTTCAAGCGACTTTAACCACTCACCATATTCCTTAATTGTAGATTTAACCCAGACCATGGTCGTCGGACATCAGGCCAAGGTCTTTGCATGGTATGATAATGAATGGGGATATGCCAATCGCTTACTTGATTTATGTGAATCATTTGATTCGAAAAATATTAAATAAATAACAACGGATTTGGAGAACGGAATGATATTAATATTGATTTGGGGTTTTATTGGTCTGTTATTGATTGCAGTTACTTTCTTGTTTTGGTTTCAGTTTAAAAATAAACAGCAACCTGCTGTTGATCCGCAAGTATTGTATCTGGAAGAAAAAGTTCTACATCTGGAATCCCACCTTAAAAAGAGTCTGGAAATTATGCAGGACCTAGCAAAGAAAATGCATGTCCAGCAAGAAGTGCTGGATCGGACTGTTGCAAACATTGCGGCGTTGGAAAAGCAAAATGTTGAGTTGGTGAATGTTTTGGAAGTGGTTGTTAAAAATGGGAAAAATATGCCCTAAATTTGTCCCCCTTGAATAAGGGGTTGACAAATTAATATGTATAACTATTTGTTTTTATTAAATATTTTGATACAAATTTAAGAAAAATAAGCAATATATTCCAATACATAAAACCTATAAAAAACAATTATTAATTTTTGTTGGATGGTTAAATATTTTTTAACCATCCGTTTTGATTGCAATTCCACTTGATGTGTATCTAGAACGCTCATTATGATGAATTTGTGCTTCATAAAGTATTGATCGAAAAACACATAGGGGTGTCTGATAATGAATAAAACAACTTTAAAACGTACGGCAATATGCTCAGCTTTATTGAGTGCCGTTGTCATGGTTGCGGGATGTAATGATGATGACAACTCGTCCAGTAATAATTCTGGACAGCAACAAACGACAACCGAAAAGCTTACAGGTACCGCTGCAACTGGAGCTGCTCTGGCTGGTGCGAATGTTGAAGTGGTCAATAAAAATGGCACAACTAAATCAGTTGTTGCGGGGGCAGATGGTAAATTCAGTATCGATGTTGAAAAGGGAGCACCTTATTTATTAAAGGCAACTAAAGGTACTGGTGAATCCCAAGTTACCCTATATTCTTATGCTTCGGCTGCTGGTAATGTCAATGTAACCCAATTAACTACACAGGCAATTCTGGCTGCTAATAAGGCGGATGAAAAACGTGATTACAACTCATTGGCAGAAATTTATACCAATTGGGCAAAACTGACTAAAGACAGTACTAGTGATGAAATAAATGCTGCTATTGATAAAGCCGCAAAAGAAGTTGTTGCGAACTTAAAGACCGTATTTGATGCAAATATAGATACGAGTAAAGGTTATCCAAACATTTTTAAAACTGCGTTTAATGCAGATTCTACTGGTCTGGACAAGGTTCTGGATCAAGTTAAGATTAATGGTTTGAATAGTAAATGTACGGGTATTGGTAGCACATATACTTGTAATGTGCAGTATGTCGTCAATGGGCAAAACTTTGCATGGAATTATAGTGTTGATACAACAGGTCTAAATGTCGTTGTTGATCTAGGAAATAATCCAAATATCCCTTCAGGAAATTATAATTTGAATGTTACAACTTCTGTGATGGGGCAAGGTGCAACAGTAACAGTGAAGAATGTTCCAAAACCAGCTAATCAAAATGAATTCTGTGGTTCTAATGATGTCACAGCACAATTACCAAATGGTCAGTTTAAGATTAATAGCTGTAGCTTTAATGGTACGGTAGGTAATATCAATGCGACAGTAAATGCAAACGGTTTCAGTGTTACCTATGATGTGAAGTATGAGTATAGCCCAGCATAATCAAATTTAAAAAACTTGGAATTGATTTTAGGCAATCATTTTGGTTGCCTATTTTTATGCGGGATTTACTAAAATTCTCAGGTGCATCATAGAAATCTTCATGTTACACTACGCTGAATCGGGCATTCACCCGATTTTTTTATGTGGTTGCTTTTTATGTGGATGCCTCCACGTTGAACAGATTTTAGGTTTGAAACATGACCATTTCAGAGACATGGTTGCTCCCTGACGGGGTAGCAGATGTATTACCCGAACAAGCGCAAATGGTTGAAACCCTGCGACGGGAAGCTTTAGATTTCCTCGCTGTTCGAGGATATCAACTGGTATACACTCCATTTATTGAATACATCGAATCGTTGTCTTCACTTTCAGAATCCAATCAAGATTTAGACTTGGTCACCTTTAAGGTGATTGACCAGCTTTCAGGTCGCCTGCTTGGTGTGCGTGCGGATATGACCCCACAGGTTGCCCGTATTGATGCGCATGTTCGCCCAATTGAAGGCGTTGCCCGTTACTGCTATGCAGGTACAGTACTGCATACCAAACCACAGAATTTTAATGCAACACGCGCACCTTTGCAGTTGGGCGCTGAGCTTTATGGCCATGACAGCATCGAAGCTGATGTGGAGATGATTGATGTCATGCTGGGCCTGTTGGAGAAAACTGACAGTTTTCAAGGTGTTCATCTGGATTTAGGTCATGTCGGTTTATTTCGTAGTTTAGTGAAACGTGCTGGTTTAAATAAAAACACTGAAAGCCAGCTGTCTGATTTATATCAGCGTAAGGCTTTACCAGAATTAGAAGAATTTACTCAAAACTTGCCAATGGGTGCAGATTTCTATGCGCTTGGTCGCTATGCAAGTGACCTTGATGCATTACAGGCGCATTTAAGCCATGACATTTTAAGTGATGCTGATTTTAAAAACGCGTTTGATGCATTGAAAACAACATTCACTCAAATTCAGTCACGTTGGTCGAATCTGAATATTGGAATCGATGTGATTGAGTTGCGTAGTTATCACTACCATACGGGCCTGATGTATGCCATTTATGCACCGAATCGCGCTGCGCCGCTTGCGCAGGGTGGACGTTATGATGGTATTGGTGAGCACTTTGGCCGTGCACGCCCAGCCACAGGCTTTAGTTGTGACTTATATGCCTTGGGTGCTACACAGTTTGCTGAAATTGAAACTGTCGTTGCGCCAAAAGGAAATGATCAGGATTTATTAACCGCGATTGCAGATGCACGGGCGAATGGTTCGCGTGTGGTGCAGTTGCTGGGTAATGATGAGTTAAGTTCAGTGCCTTATGCAACCCACCAAATGGTGTTGCAAAATGGGCAATGGATCATTGAAAAAATTTAATTGCCGAGTTGTAAAAACAACTTGGTTTCCAATTCTAACAGCATGATGTAATGAGGCTATTATGGGCAAAAATGTTGTGGTACTTGGTACCCAATGGGGCGACGAGGGTAAAGGTAAGATCGTCGACCTGCTCACAGATCAGGCGGCTGCGGTCGTACGCTACCAGGGCGGGCACAATGCAGGACATACTCTTGTGGTCGGTGGTAAGAAGACTGTATTACACCTCATTCCATCAGGTATCTTACGTGACAACGTATTGTGCTTAATTGGTAATGGTGTCGTTCTTTCTCCTGAAGCACTGATCAAGGAAATGGCGATTTTGGAAGAGGAGGGCGTACCTGTAAAAGAGCGTCTGCGTATTTCTCCAAACTGTCCGTTGATTTTGCCAAACCATATTGCACTTGATCAGGCCCGTGAGAAAAAACGTGGTAATGCCAAGATTGGTACAACAGGTCGTGGTATTGGCCCAGCATACGAAGATAAAGTTGCCCGTCGTGCGGTACGCGTTGCAGACTTGGTTCGTGGTGGCGCTAATTTGGAAGAAAAACTCAAGGAAATGCTTGAGCTTCATAACTTCCAGCTTTCTCAGTTCTATGGCGTTGAAGAAGTTAAGTTTGAAGATGTGTTGGCACTTTGCAACGAATGGCGTGAAGTTCTTGCCCCGTTGGTAATTGACGTAACCAAAGTGTTGCATGATTACCGTAAAGAGGGTAAAGCAATCATGTTCGAAGGTGCTCAAGGTTCGTTACTTGACATCGATCATGGTACCTATCCATATGTAACAAGTTCTAATACAACTGCGGGTGGCGTAAGCTCTGGTTCTGGTATGGGTCCTTTACATTTAGACTATGTGTTGGGTATTACCAAAGCCTACACAACACGTGTAGGTGCTGGTCCATTCCCAACTGAGTTGCATTATGATGCTGCGACAGATACAGGTGATGCGATTGGTCGTCATTTAGGTACAGTAGGTCATGAATTTGGTGCGTCTACTGGTCGTCAACGCCGTTGTGGTTGGTTTGATGCGGAAATTCTACGCCGTTCAGTTGAAGTGAATTCGTTGTCTGGTATCTGCCTAACCAAGCTTGATGTTCTGGATGGTTTAGAAGAAATCAAAATCTGTGTAGGTTATGAAGATGTTGATTCAGGCTGTGCAGGTTCTTCTGATGCAATTTCATTTGAAAGCTTAAAACCAATCTATGAAACAATGCCAGGTTGGAGTGAGTCTACAGTAGGCTTAACTCAAATTGATCAACTTCCTGCGAATGCCTTGGCTTATGTAAAACGTCTTGAGCAGCTCATTGAATGCCCAATTGATATCGTTTCTACAGGTCCAGACCGTGCGGAAACCATTATTTTACGTCATCCATTTTCAGCTTAAATTGAATAGATAACGTCAAAAGCCTCTTTTTAAAAGGGGCTTTTTTATTTTTATGGATTTATATATCAAAAATATCTAGCAAAAAATCAGCTTTTTATTCCAGTCATTGTTATTTCACAGCGTGGAAAATCCCCGTTATATTCACTCTACATTCAAACAAAGAGGGGTTTAACCATGACGAAAAAAACAATTCGCTATAATGGATATGAACTGGCATGCCAATGTTAGATTATATCAAGGCGATTAAAAGGGTACAAACCAGTTCTGATCAGGTGGGGAAAGGAATTGGTTTGAACATTTTGATACAATAAGAATGATCCTGAATATTAAATAACATTTTAATAAGAAATCTAGGGGAATCTATTGATTCCCTTATTTTTTTTCTAAAAATAAAAACTTTTATGTTTTGGAGTGGATAGCACAGCAGTTGTAATCAGTATAAATAATCGTATTGTGAGCTAAATAAAATGGTCTTAGAATTTTAAATTGATAAGATATAAAAATGAAACGGGATCAGCAATGGCAGGTGGTTGGGCACGTGACGGTGCAGAGCAGGAGCAGATTGATGCAACAATTCATGATGCGATTGCAAAAGCAAGACAAGGTCTTTCTCATAATGAAGATGGAGAAGCCGCACTATATTGTGAAGAATGTGGCGAGCCCATTCCTCAAGCCCGCCGTGAAGCGATGAAAGGCGTGAAATATTGTATTCGTTGCCAGCAACAACTTGAGGAAAAGAGCAAGGCACTGGAACTATTTAATCGGCGGGGAAGTAAGGATAGCCAATTACGTTAAATCTTTTGCCTTGTTAATCTTCTATCTCTTTCACAGCATTAAATACAATGCTCGGTTCAATATTGAGCAGCTTTTTACCAAAGCTGCGTAACCACCACACCAGTTGAGACGTAAAGGGAACCGTTGCGCTCACCTCAACAATATTTTCCTCTAGTGCCGTAATGGTCTGGTCTTTGCTCAACTGGCTTTCATAAAAGCTTTTGGCTGTATTTTCCGTCATGGTTAGCTTTAACTGAATTTGTTCAGTTGGTTTGCTGTAATCCACGCGGAAACCCAGTGCACCTGAGTCAATGTAATGATCAATATCAAAATTGACAGGATGCAGTGCCCGACTATCCAGAACCGTGGCTGCCTTAAAACGGTGCAGGGCAAAAGTTTGCACTTCAGTTTTATCATTTCTGGTACAGATTAAATAAATCACTGCACCTTTTTGTACCAGTGCCAGAGGATTGAGGATATAGGTTTTATCTTCTCCCTGGTGGGTTCTGGCACGATAGATACATTCAATTTGCTTGTCTTGTAACAGTCCCTCATAAATTGCCTGCTGTGCATGTTTATCCACAATTGGCGGAATGAGCGGCTGTGTCGCTGGAACAATTCGCACACGGTTGATCCATTGTCTGACATTGTTTTGTGTGGAAAGACTGCGTTTTGCCAAGTCGAACCACGGCATCATTTCTTCAAGCAAGCTGGGTGGAAGCAAATGGCGTAAATGCTCTTCCACCATCATAAAGGTGACCGCCTGTGAGCTGGTCATGTGCGGCAAACTTTGAATAGGTGCATCTGAACGCCAGCGCCAACCTTGCGGTACGGTACCATTGCTTTCAATTGGAAAACGCTGTGAAATTTGATTTAAGTCACGTTGAATGGTACGCAAACTAATCTCAATACCCTCACGTTCCAGAATTTCCTGCAATTCACGCGTGCCCATCCATTTACCCGTAGAAAGGCGGGACAAGATTTGCCATTGACGATAAAGGCTGTTTGACGTTTCTTTTTCTTGTATGGATGACATAGGCGTAATATGCAATTCAATGAGCTAGAGCTGACACAATAAAAAAACTCCGATTATTTAGCAAGTACATCACATTTAGATTACGTATTTACGACTGAAACCAATGCAGATTTGCTTAAAACTTTTAAAACTGCTTCAAAAATGATCATTTTATATAGGTGGCATTGAAATTGCTTACTTAAGAGATAAATAAATGATGAGATGAGGTTTCTATGCCAGAACAAGAACACAATCTAAATATCAGTACAGATTATTATTCTCCAGACCAAACGGCAGCGGTTTCGGTATATTCGTCCACATTTATTCCAGATATTCCAGAGCTGAGCAGTATTACCATTAACCTGTTTGAACAACTCAAATCACAGTTTTTTAATGAAATGCTAGACGATAGAAGCTTTAATGGAGAGGCATCAAAAAAGATTGAACAATGGTTAAGTATCCATAGCCTTGATGAGTTAAAAGTTCTGAGGGCTCAGGCAAAGCAGCATTTTTTGTATCAGGGTATCACCTTTAATGTGTATGGGGATCAGGAGGGAACAGAGCGGACCATTCCTTATGATTTAATCCCGCGTGTCATTGAGAAAAAACAATGGGAGAAAATATCATCAGGCTGTGCACAACGTGTTAAGGCGCTGAATCTATTTCTGGATGACATTTACCATGAACAAAACATTCTTAAGGATGGGCTGATTCCCGCACATCAGGTGATGGCACATGAAGCCTTTCAGCCGCATATGCTCAGGCATCATCTTAAAGGCAAGGTTTATTCACAAATCAGCGGCATAGACATTATTCGAGATGGGCGGGGTGATTTCTTTGTGCTTGAGGACAATTTAAGAACGCCATCAGGGGTGTCTTATATGCTGGAAAGCCGAAAAATCAGCCAAAAATTGATGCCTGATTTGTGCAGTAGCAATAATTTACAGGGGATTGAACAATACCCAACTTTATTAAGGGCTATTCTGGAAGAGAATGCCTATGTTGATAAGCCCTTTATTGTGGTGCTGACTCCAGGCCGTTTTAACAGTGCCTACTATGAACACGCCTTTTTGGCGCGTGAAATGGATGTGCCGCTGGTGACAAGTCGTGATCTTTTTGTTGAGAATGACAAGGTCTTTGCAAAAACCATTCGTGGCCGTCAGCAGGTGGATGTGATCTATCGCCGTGTTGATGATGAGTTTCTAGACCCACTGGTATTCCGTGCTGACAGTACGCTTGGTGTGGCGGGTTTGATGTCGGCCTATCTACAGAACAATGTGGTGATTGCTAATGCACCAGGAACAGGGGTTGCTGATGACAAGTCAATCTATCCTTATGTTGACCAAATGATTCAGTATTATCTGGGTGAAAACCCTATCTTGAGTAATGTGCCTACTTATCAATGCCGAGACAGTGAACAACTGGATTATGTGCTCAACAATCTGGAAAAGTTGGTGGTTAAGGAAGCACAGGGTTCAGGTGGATATGGCATGTTGATTGGGCCTCAAGCGGATCAACAGCAAATTGAGCAATTTAGACAGAAAATTATGCAGACCCCGCATTTATATATTGCACAGCCAACCTTGGCACTGTCAGTTGCACCGACATTGACCACAGATGGCGTTGCTGAGCGACATATTGATTTACGCCCATTTGTTTTGAGTTCACCTTACCGTACGGAAATTGTGCCAGGAGGTCTGACTCGAGTTGCGATGCAAGCGGGTTCTTTAGTGGTTAATTCTTCTCAGGGTGGCGGCATTAAGGATACCTGGGTGGTGGAATCGCTGCACTCCTAACATCTTTCCTATGCAGCAATAACATTGCACATATCCTTTGTGTGCAGTGCGATATTTCACAGGAATTTATGATTAATAAGGGAGGAGATTTATGCTTTTACTTAGCTCAAGTGCTCAACATATTTATTGGTTAGGTCGTTATTTATTTCGTATTGAGTATATGGCGAGTCATTTGCCCTTTACAGATGACCAACAGGCAGCAAGATTTGCACAGGCATTGTGTCTGCATATTGATGATGCTGAAAGTTTGAACCAATTTATGCTGGATCGGCAACAGCCATATTCCTTGATGAGCCAGCTTGAGATTGCTCGGGATAATATTCAGGAGCTTAGGGGATTGTTGAGTTCTGAAACTTATGCTGAGCTGAACCACTTAATAAAAAATGTCGTGTCTGATGTGCCAACTATCCAGAATATCGTAAAGGAATGTTGTGCAATCCTGAAAACAGAACAAGAGGATATTGCTTTATTTTTCCATATTGGACAGGGTATGGAGCAAATTGATACCTGTTTTCGGTTGCAGCATAATATTCATGATGTGCTGAAGAAGACTGATCCAGTGATTGAACGATTATTTCATTTAGGTTGGGATGACTTGCAACCAAGTTGGAAAATATTGAAAAATCAACCTGACTTGAACCAGTTTTATGCATTTACCTATAAACTGGAAAATCAATTTGAGGCGTTCGCATGAAACTGATGGTGAATCACCAAACGCATTATCATTATACGCAGGCTGCACGGAATAGTGTGCAGTCGATTAAAATGATACCGCAGAGTTCACGGCACCAGTTGGTTGAGTCCTGGCATATTTGCGTTCCAGGGCAATACACCAGTAAACTTGATGCCTTTAACAACCTCTGGATTACGGCAAGCCAGCGACATGACTACCATTACCTGACCATTATGGCGCAGGGGGTTGTTGATTTGTATGATACTGAACTGGGTTATGTGGACACTGGTGTTTCACCAATATTGTTTTTACAGGGCACAAACATGACCTGTTGCGACTTAATGATGCGGGATTTTGCCCAGACCATTGTAAAGGTGAACGACCGCCATCATCTTGTGTTACTGGCAGAGCAGATTTTACAGCACATCCCTTATCAGCCTGAAAGCACATCTGTAACGACTTCTGCAATAGATTCATTTTATGCTGGGCAGGGTGTATGTCAGGATCATGCACATGTGTTTATTGCCATGTGCCGTGCGTTACAATTACCCGCCCGTTATGTGTCGGGTTATTTATACGATCAAAACCAGCCACACCTTGCCAGTCACGCATGGGCAGAAGTTTTTGTGGAAAATGAATGGTATTGTTTCGATATCAGTAACCAGATATTCACGCCCAAAAGTCATATCTATGTGGCAATTGGCCGTGATTATCTGGATGTTGCGCCCGTACGGGGTGTGCGTGAACAGGGTGGTATTGAAATTATGACATCCAGTGTTCAAGTTTTGGCTTGTTGAGTGTGAAGAGAGAAAGATGACCTATTGTTGTGCATTAAGATTAGAGCAAGGTTTGGTATTGATCAGCGATACTCGAACTAATGCAGGGGTAGATCATATTTCTGTATTTCGTAAATTACATACCTTTGGTATTGAGGGTGAGCGTTTTATTGCATTGCAAACGGCAGGTAATTTAGCAACAACCCAAGCTGTTATTGGTCATTTACAAAATGCTTTAGCATTACATCAAGAGCCAAATTTATATAGCGCAAATACCATGTTTGAAGTTGCTGAATTAATTGGGAAGACTTTGCATAAGGTGCTTGAGGATGTTACGACTGATACTCAGGAACAGATGAATTATTCCTGTAGTATTTTGGTAGGTGGACAGATAAAGGGTGATGAGATGCAACTTTATAATGTCTATCCTCAAGGCAATTTTATTTGTGCCACAACTGATACACCATATTTTCAGATTGGTGAAAGTAAATATGGAAAGCCAATTTTAGATCGTGCACTGCACTATACGATGCCATTAGATGATGCATTACGTTGCAGTTTGATCTCTTTTGATTCAACATTAAGGTCTAATGTTTCTGTTGGATTACCTTTAGACGCGTTGGTCTATCATAAAGACAGTTTTATGATTCCAGAGGGCAAGCGCATCAGTGAGGAAGACCCTTACTTTAGCCAAATTAGTAAGCAGTGGTCTGATACCTTGCGCCGTGGTTTGCAGGAACTACCAAAACCAACAGTAGATTATTGGGGCTAGTCAGCAAAGACAGGCATAATGAACTAAAATGCTTTATAAGTGTAAGAAAAAAATGATATTTCAACTTTGTTATGCCAGTACCAGTACTTCTGAAAAATCATATTTGCCACTTGATTTAAGAGAAGTTTTAAATGAGGCACACCATTTTAATTATGTGAATAATATACATGGTGTGCTGTACTTTGCAGATGGTTATTTTTTCCAGTGTCTGGAGGGAGAACAATCAGTTATTTTGGAACTGCTTGATAAAATCAAGAAAGATCCTCGCCATCATCAGATTTATATTTTTAATCCTCAACGCATCTCACAAGGTCATTTCAAAGATTGGTCAATGAAATTTGTGCGGAAAAATAGTCAAGTTTCAGAGTTTTTCCAGCAGCATCTACAACAGGCCGAGTTTAATCCCTATTTGTTAAATGAGGGTTTGATTGCAGCATTGATTCCATTGCTTGAGGATATACAAATGGATGAAGTGGCTTAAAAATCTAAGATATTGGTTTGTGCTTGTTTTTGGTTTAAGCTAATTTTTATAATACATCGAATAGGTCAGTAATCATAAATTCCTGACCTATCTTTTAATCTGCTTAATACAAGAGTTGACGTTTTGGACGTTGGCTCAAGCGACATAGCAGTTCATAGCCAATGGTGCCATTGGCCGTGGCAACATCATCTACCAAACGGTGTTTGCCCCATAATTCAATTTGCGTGCCTAATTCAACGTCCAAACCAGTGACATCGATGGCAATCATATCCATGCTTACACGCCCGATCAAGGGAACTAATTGGTGATTAATCGCCACAAAATTTGGTTTGATATAAGCTCTTGGATAACCATCACCATACCCAATTGAAACAATGGCAATATTCATAGGCTGTGTTGCTGTAAACGTTGAACCGTAACCTACAGATTCGCCTTGTTGAATAGAATTAAGCGCAATAATTCTAGCACTAAATGTCATCACGGGTTTGAGATCAAGCGTATGGACGTTTTGATCGGCAAAAGGCGTTGCACCATACAACATGATCCCTGGACGAACAAAGTCGAAATGTAGTTCAGGATATTTATAGATTGCCGCAGAATTGCAACACGATGCCAGAATCGGTTCACATGCTTGTTTTACTTGTAGAAACTGGTTTTTTTGTTGTTCATTTAATGGATGATCTGAATCAGCGTTGGCAAAGTGCATGGTGAGTACACAGGTAAAACCATGTGATTTTAAGCGTTGAATCACTTCAATAATTTCTGTCGGTTTAAAACCCAAGCGATTCATACCGCTATTCAGCTTTACCCAGACCTTTAGGTTTAAAGCGTTATAATGATCTTTATGGGCAATTAACCATTCAACCTGCGGGGTCTGATGAACAACACATTCCAGTTTTTGCCCAATCACTTGAATCATTTCATTTTCAGAAAAAACACCTTCAATCAGGGTGATGGGCTGCGTATATCCCAATTCGCGGATTTCTAAGGCTTCTTCAACGCAAGCGACACCAAAGGCATCGCTATCCTTTAAGGATGCTAAGCAGTCTTTTACACCATGTCCGTAAGCATTGGCCTTGACCATGCTGACAATTTTCGCTGTTGGGGCAAGTTGTTTGACACGGTTTAAATTATATTGCAGTGCCTGACTGTCAATATAAACTGTTGCTTGGCGCACCCTCGTTACTCCTTGGGAATGACAATTGGTAATGTGTGTTAAATACACTGTGGAGTGATAAATAAATACTAAAAATAGTTCTATTTAAAAATATTCACTATTGTAGACTTATCAAGCTCAAATAGACACGAACATCTAAGTTTTTGATCATAAATTAACTTAAGATCGAAAAATATATAGGTTATTGATTGCAACTAATTTGTAAAAGTTTCAGGCTTTATTTTTATATAAAATTATACATTCTAAAAGCTATCATGGCGTTAGATGCTCTCACTTAGGAAAATTCTGAACTTTACGAGTTAGGGCAAGAATCAGATGATGGTGGAGCGTGGGTTTGTAATTTAAATGAACTCAAAGAGAGATTAAACAATGCATTTTAAACAAGGATATGCTGAATAAATGATGAAAATATTTTGTTATCTGGGATGGAGTACATTATTTTTCTGTCAGTCAGTTATGGCTTGTATGCCACATTCACCCAATGACGTATTTATTGCCCGTTACCACGATTCATTGGCATTACAGGGGAGTTCAGACTTCATCTTTCAACTCAGTTCAGGTCAATTTATTTTTCGCTCAAAACTAGATGAAGTTAAATATAAAAAACCTACACAATGGAAAAGTGCATTTTCTAGTCAAAATATTGAAAAGGGCAGTTTGATCATAGGTTTAGCTTATACTCCCGATGGTGCTAAACCTGAACAATATCAAATTGCTTCATTTGCAACTTTGAGTTGTGCTCATAATCAGCTCAGTGTTTCTAGACCAGTGCAGCCGTTTTTAGCTTGGAATCGACAGATGGCAAAATGTACAATCGGGGGGCGGAAAACAATTGGTATCTTGGATGGGTTTATACAATATGATCAATCACATTACTTAGCAAAACTTCAACAAAAATATCCAACATGTGAACAACTCAATAAAGCATTTCCATCATTTGAAATGGAAGAAAATAGCCAAGATTCGAATTTACTCTCAAGCTGGAAACTATGGTGGGCAAAGTTAATAAGTCAGATTAAATCATGGTTTTAATAAAAAAGAGCAATGCAGGCATTACTCTTCATCATCATACTGAGCATAATACTCAGGAGATAAGTTACTAAAACGCGTATATTGTCCTTCAAAAGCAAGACGCACCGTACCAATTGGGCCGTTACGCTGTTTACCAATAATAATTTCGGCTGTGCCTGCTTCTTTAGATTCTTTATTGTAGACTTCGTCACGGTAAATAAACATGATTAAGTCCGCATCCTGCTCAATGACACACCATCCGTATTGAGCATGAACCTGCATCAACCCAACGTGCTTTTGGCTGCCGTCGAGTTCTCCAATTGCCAAGGCGATAAATTACACTCTGAAGCGTTGGCCAGCTTTAAGCCGCTATCTGGATGATGGCAATCTACCGATTTGCAACAATTGGATAGAGAACCAAATGCGTCCCTGGGCGTTGGGGCGCAAGAACTGGCTATTTGCAGGTTCGCTGCGTAGTGGTCAACGAGCGGCCAACATCATGACTTTAATGCAGTCAGCAAAGCTGAATGGACTGGATCCGTATGCCTATTTAAGTGATGTGCTGAAAAGGCTGCCGACCCATAAAGTGATCCAAATAGAAGAATTGCTACCACACTGCTGGAAACCTGAACCGAATTAAAAAACAGCTATGGAGTTCAGTGGACGGTTACGTTATTTCTAAAAATACCCAATTTCAGGTATTGCAAAGTCAAGTAATGTGTATTTAATAGAACATAACTTTACAAAAATACAGGTTTTGGGGATGTGTGATGAACAAAATTTATAAAATTGTATGGAATAAGGCACTAGGGCAGATGGTTGTGGTGTCTGAAAATGCCAAAAGTGCTGCCAAAGGAACAACAGTTGGCACGCATTTATCTCGTCCATTACACAAAACCCAAAACATATCCGCGTGTCCGCAGTGGTTATTGTGTAGTCTAAGTCTCAGTATGGCTTTAGTTGCCAATGCAACATGGGCTGGAGTTGCCAATAATGCCCTACCGACAGGAGCAAATATAACGCAAGGCTCAGCACAAATCAGCCAAAATAATAATAGCCTAAATATCAACCAAAACAGCCAAAATCTCTCGACGAACTGGAATACCTTTAACATTGGTAAAGATGCGACGGTAAACTTTCATCAACCCAATCAATCTTCGATTGCAGTCAATCGGGTACTCGATAATAACGCCAGTCAAATTATGGGTAAATTGAATGCCAATGGGCAGGTATTCTTACTCAATCCAAATGGAGTGATTTTTTCCAAAACGGCACAGGTGAATGTTGGTGGTTTGGTTGCTTCAACCTTAAACCTATCCGACAGCGATATTGCACAGGGCAAATTCACGCTTAAAAATAATAGCAATGCAGGCAGTGTAGAAAACTACGGTTCGATTATTGCCAATGGCGGTGTGGTGGCGTTGATTGCGCCAACGGTCAAAAATCACGGCACGATTCAAGCCCATAACGGCACAGTCCATCTCACCGCAGCCGATCAAGTGACTTTACAGCTGCAAGATGGCAGTTTAGTCGAATATCAGATTGATTTAGGTACGTTACAGGGTTTGGTGGAAAATGGCGGAGCAATCCAAGCCGATAATGGAGCGGTCTATTTAACTGCCCAAGCCAAAGACAGTTTAAGTAAAGCCGTTGTGAATCATTCAGGCATTATCGAAGCCAACCGTTTAAGCAAAAACGCCAAAGGGGAAATTATCCTACTGGCTGATATGCAGCATGGTACAACGACCGTGAGTGGCACGCTTAAAGCTGAAGGCAAAAATGGTGCAGATGGCGGCTTTATCGAAACCTCTGCTGCTAATGTACAGATTGCAGGCAGTACAAAAGTCTCGACACTATCGGATAGTGGTAAAACAGGTGAATGGCTGATTGACCCTACAGATTTCAGTATTAATTCGGGTAATGCATCAGCAAGCAGTAGCGGCATAGGCGCAACCACTTTAGCAAGCAGTCTTGCAACCAGTAATGTCATATTGCTAACCAGCACTACGGGTAACCAGAAGGGTGATATCAATGTTAATGCTGATGTGACTTGGGGGAGTGCGAACAGCCTGACTTTAAATGCACAAAATAACATCAACATTAATGCCAACATCACAGCGACAGGCAATACTGGTAAATTAAACCTACAATATGGGCAAACCACCAGCAATAGCAACGCCAGCTATTACCTAAACAATGGTGCAAAAGTAAATCTAAAAGCAGGGCAAAACTTTAGTACTCAAAAAGGTACAGATGCACCGATAAACTATACAGTGATTACCGATTTAGGTGCAGCAGGTTCAACGACAAAGACTGACTTACAAGGGATGAGTGGGGATTTATTGGGGAATTATGTATTGGGTGCAGACATCGATGCAACGGCAACATCGGGTTGGAATAATGGGCAAGGTTTTAACCCGATTGGTAATGATTCAAATAGATTTACAGGGAAATTCGATGGTTTAAATCATACGATTTCCAATTTAACCATTAACCGTCCAAACCAAAGTTTTGTCGGATTATTTGGTGCAACCAGCAATGCAACCATTCAAAATATCGGATTAATACAGGCAAATATTAAAGGCAGTTTGAGAGTTGGTGCACTTATAGGCGAGGCAAATTATACAAACACGAGTAATGCGTTTAGTACAGGTCAAGTGAATGGTTCTACTAGCGTTGGTGGTTTAGTTGGAATTAATCAGAATCAGTCAAATATTCTATCGAGCTATTCCAATGCTCAAATTACAGCGACAGACGGTTTTGCCGGTTTTGCAGGTGGACTTTCAGGAGCCAATCAATTCGGCTCTCGGATTGAAAACAGCTATGCAACTGGGGCAGTCCAAGCACAAGGTTCTAATAGTAACGCAGGTGGTTTATCGGGAAATAATTTTGATAACTCGGTAATTAAAAACAGCTATGCCACAGGAGCAGTGTCAGGTATAGAGAGAGTTGGTGGGCTGCTAGGTAATAATTATTCAAGCACTGTAGAAAACAGTTATGCTACGGGTCAGGTTACCAGAACATCAGGAAGTGCAATAACATTTGGTGGTCTTGTGGGATGGTTGGGTGGAACAATCAACAATAGTTATTGGAACAGCGCGACAACAGGACAAACACAAGCCGTTGGTGATAATTCAGGCAATCTAACAAGTGTTGTAGG
>NZ_KB849341.1:337510-338019 GCF_000368305.1 Acinetobacter sp. CIP 102129 | reverse complement strand
ATAAAAATAGCTTTACAGGTTTCGACTTCGATATAATTTGGGGGAATGGTGATAATCAAACCACGCCATATCTAAAAAACCATATTGGGTCAAACAATGTCATTAATAAGAATGACACCGTAGCTGGGGCAAGCTATGCTGTAATTCAGACCTTAAATCAATTACAAGGGATGAGTGGAAACCTGAGTGGTAAATATGTACTCGGTGCAGACATCGATGCAACCGCAACATCGGGTTGGAATAATGGGCAAGGTTTTAACCCGATTGGTAACTCTTTAAATGGATTTACAGGGAAATTCGATGGTTTAAATCATACGATTTCCAAGTTAAATATTAACCGTCCAAACCAAAATGATGTCGGCTTATTTGGTCTAACCAATAACGCAACCATTCAAAATATCGGATTAATACAGGCAAATATTAAAGGCTTTTGGAGAGTTGGTGCACTTATAGGCGAGGCAAATTCTACAAACACGAGTAATGCGTTTAGTACAGGTCAAGTGAATGGT
>NZ_KB849341.1:336224-336792 GCF_000368305.1 Acinetobacter sp. CIP 102129 | reverse complement strand
AAAGGCTTTTGGAGAGTTGGTGCACTTATAGGCGAGGCAAATTCTACAAACACGAGTAATGCGTTTAGTACAGGTCAAGTGAATGGTTATCATGCCGTTGGTGGTTTAGTTGGACGTAATTTGAATCAGTCAAGTATTCTATCGAGCTATTCCAATGCCCAAGTTACAGCGACAAACAGTTTTGCAGGTGGACTGTCAGGAACCAATGAAAACAGCTCTCGGATTGAAAACAGCTATGCAACTGGGGCAGTCCAAACACAAGCACAAGGTTATAATAGTAATGCAGGTGGTTTATCGGGAATTAATAATAGTAACTCGGTAATTAAAAACAGCTATGCCACAGGAGCAGTGTCAGGTATAAATGTTGTGGGTGGGCTGCTAGGTCAAAATTATTCAAGCACTGTAGAAAACAGTTATGCTACGGGTCAGGTTACCAGAACATCAGGAAGTGCAATAACATTTGGTGGGTTAGTCGGTTGGTACGGTGGAACAATCAAAAATAGTTATTGGAACAGCGCGACAACAGGACAAACACAAGCCGTTGGTGATAATTCAGGCAATCTAACAA
>NZ_KB849341.1:334826-336214 GCF_000368305.1 Acinetobacter sp. CIP 102129 | reverse complement strand
CAAACACAAGCCGTTGGTGATAATTCAGGCAATCTAACAAATGTTGTAGGTTTAACTACAGCGCAAATGTTTGATAAAAATAGCTTTACAGGTTTTGATATTGATGATGTTGGCGGTACGGGTACAGTGTGGCGGATTTATGATGGACAAACTGCCCCATTATTACGCTCGTTCTTAACACAGGCGGATATATCTGCGACAGCTAATCAAACTAAAGCCTATAATGGTCAAGTACAAGGCTTAGATACAACAATATTTACAGGACTGGATAGTAGCAAAATCTTTAGCTCAAATAGTAGCTCTAAAAATGTAGGAACATATAATGTAGGTTATTATTCTAATCAACAAGGTTATGATTTTATTGGAGGAAGTGCGAGCTTAACCATCAATAAAGCCGACCTTGCAATTACAGGCTTGAGTGCAGGTAATAATGTCTATGATGCAACCACTGTAGCAACTTTGACTGGTACGGCTTCGGTTTCGCCATTGGGCAGTGATTCGGTGACTTTAGGTGGAACAGGCACTGGAACATTTGCTGATAAGAATGTAGGCAATGCGAAAGCCGTAACGGTATCAGGTTTCACCTTAGGCGGAACGGATGCAGGCAATTATAATCTGGTACAGCCGACAGGATTAAAGGCAAATATTAGTAAAGCCGACCTTGCACTTGCAGGCTTGAGTGCAGCCGATAAAATCTATGATGCGACTACGACAGCAACATTATCAGGTACGGCTGCGGTAACTGCATTAGGTAGTGATGCAGTCAGTGTAGGCGGAACAGGAGCTGGAACATTTGCCGATAAAAATGTAGGCACGAATAAAGCGGTGACGGTGACAGGTTATACACTTAGCGGAACGGATGCAGGCAATTACAATCTGGTACAACCGACAGGTTTAACGGCAACGATTAGCCAGCGTACTTTAAACGCAACATTGACAGCGCAGAACAAGATTTACGATGGTAATACATCAGCAAGCGTAAGCTATGGCGATGACCGTATCGGTCAGGATGCTTTAACCATCACGGGAACAGCGACGTTTAATGATAAAAATGCAGCGACGGGTAAAACCGTAACGGCTAATAATCTTGCATTAACTGGAACAGATGCAGGTAACTATGAGCTTGCATCGACAACAGCGACCACCCAAGCAGATATAGATAAAGCGACTTTAACTGCAACGTTAAATGCCCAGAACAAGATTTACGATGGTAATAACTCGGCAAGCGTGAGCTATGGCGATGACCGTATTGGTCAGGATGTTTTAGTTGTCAGTGGAACAGCGACGTTTAATGATAAAAATGCAGCGACGGGTAAAACTGTCACTGCAAATGGTTTGGCATTAACTGGAACGGATGCAGGTAACTATGAGCTTGCATCGACAACAGC
>NZ_KB849341.1:332334-332906 GCF_000368305.1 Acinetobacter sp. CIP 102129 | reverse complement strand
AGCGTAAGCTATGGCGACGACCGAATCGGTCAGGATGTTTTAGTTGTCAGTGGAACAGCGACATTTAGTGATAAAAATGCAGCGACGGGTAAAACCGTAACGGCTAATAATCTTGCATTAACTGGAACAGATGCAGGCAACTATGAGCTTGCATCGACAACAGCGACCACCCAAGCAGATATAGATAAAGCGACTTTAACCGCTACCATCACTGCTCAGAACAAGATTTATGACGGTAATAACTCGGCAAGCGTAAGCTATGGCGATGACCGTATTGGTCAGGATGTTTTAGTTGTCAGTGGAACAGCGACGTTTAGTGATAAAAATGCTGGAAGTAATAAAACTGTGATAGTGAATGGCTTAACTTTATCAGGAGCAGATGCAGGGAACTATGTTCTAGCTGCAACTACAGCAACCGATACTGCTGATATTAGTAAAGCGCAAGCAATCGTTACCGCCAATAGTTTAAACACTGTGTATAACGGACAAAACCAAACAGCATCAGGTTTTAGTGCAACAGGTTTGGTCAATGGTGAAGATAGCTCAGTATTGACAGGTGTCACAGCATCCGT
>NZ_KB849341.1:285120-328969 GCF_000368305.1 Acinetobacter sp. CIP 102129 | reverse complement strand
GAGTGAGCACCACAGGCGGTACCGGTAAAAATGCCGGCAGCTATGCCCATACGGCTTCAGGCACAGATGGTAACTATGACATCTCCTTTGTCGATGGTGTTTTAGTGATTGAGGCAAAATCTGTAGAACCGAAGCCTATTGAACCGAAACCACCTGTCATGCCAAGTTATTATCCAACTTGGGCAAACCCATATCAACGCGCTATTCGGATGCAAGCCTTACCAGTACCGATCAAAGCCTTTGAACAGGTTGAAATAGAAGTCGAAGGGGAAGGGATTAATTTAGAAAATATTCAAACATTGGGGAGCAACTAATCATGCAAAAAACCGTACTCGCAAGCATACTGTCTTTTATTAGTCTCAGTGTCTGGGCAGATGTCGTTCCTAATGCTGGGCAGTTATTACAACAGCAGCAAATGGTACCGTATCAGCCCCAAGCAGCGATTGAGTTAGAATCAGCGACAACTGTGCTACCAGCTTTGGCAAATGATGAGCAGATACGCGTTGAGAAAATTCAAATTACCGGCAATCAAAGCTTAAGCAGAGAAGTATTGCATACACTGGTGGTCGATTACGAAGGTAAAACCCTGACGTTGAGTGAACTACAACAACTCGCTATACAGATTACACAGTACTATCAACAGCAGGGTTATCCTTATAGCCGCGCTTACTTGCCTGCCCAAAATTTAAGTCAAGGGGTGGTAACCATTGCTGTATTAGAAGCACGTTATGATGGTATCAGCTATAACAATCAAAGCCGTACTCGAAATGCATTGATCGATGCCACACTGCAACCATTACAAGCAGGTCAAGTCATCACAGCACAAGCGCTTGAACAACAAATTAAATTATTGAATCGTTTAGATGGTGTACAGAGTCGTAATATTTTAAGCGCAGGACAAAGCACAGGGACGAGTCAGCTGAATATAGATATCGCACCTACCGCAGCAATGACTGGTTATGTTGGTTTAGACAATTACGGCAATGAATATACCCGAGAAGTTCGTTTCAATGCAGGTGCTGCTGTACATAATCCTTTTGGTCTTGGTGATAAGCTCAGTGTAGATGCCATGACATCAGGCAAAATGCATTATGGGCGTGTAGGCTATGAAGCGACAGTCAATGGGATGGGCAGCCGGCTAGGGGCAAGTTACTCTGACTTAAGTTATGAGCTTGGTAAAGAATACAAAGCCCTCGATGCTAAAGGTCGGGCACAGCAAGCCAGTATTTGGTTAGATCAACCAGTCCTCTTGAGTAATCGTAGTGAAGTGCTACTGAATGCACAATATGATTATAAGCAACTTGAAGATGATATAGGCGTTGCCAATGTCTATCGTCATCGTGATGTGCATGTAGGTCGGTTATCCATCCAAGCTGCACAGTATGATAACTTTGCAGGAGGTGGCTTAAATCAATTGAATATATCAAACGACTTTGGCCAAGTGAAATATCAAAATACTGCAGCAAAAAAAGCGGATCAAGCGACTGCGCAGACACAGGGCAGTTTTTATCATGCTCATCTAAATTTATCACGATTACAAAATCTCGGTCTCTCTGCAACACAGTTATATACAGGCATTCAAGCACAGTATAGTCCTGATAATTTGGATAGCAGTGAACAGTTCAGTATGGGTGGGGCTTATACCGTTGCAGGTTATCAAAACAGCGTTTTAAGTGGCTCAAGTGGCTATTATGTTGTGGCAGAGCTCAGACAAGGTCTGTTAAATACAGCACAGCATCATTTGATGTTGAAAGTTTATGTAGACAGTGCAGAAGTGAAAAAACAAGCCCAGCGTTGGGCCGGTTTAACGGGAGATAATCGAGAGCGAATCAGTAGTGCAGGCTTAGGAATGGATTGGTCGGACAACAAACGATTCCAAGTCCAAAGCAAGGTTGGTTTTCCGATCGGTGCAACACCGACTAGCATAGATAAAAAACATGATGCAGAAGGTTGGTTAAGTATGATGATGCGGTTCTAAAATAACGTGAATTCGGTTTAAGCAGATTTTAATTCAATCGGTTTTAAAATCTGCTGAATCCCAGACTTATATCCATTTACAAGCACCAAAGCATATAATGTTAAAGCAGCAAATATTGTGGTCAGTAGCCCTATTTTTGATCTGTGGCGAGTATGTTCAAGATCAAATTGGCTTTTCATCAGATGAAATGGAGCTTCAATAATTCCTCGTTTTCTTAATACTGCACGATCAAAAGCATCCAGGGATTGGGGTTTCATATTTCTTTTTACTCGTGTGATGAGTTGAACACCGACTTCCGCAAGACGAGATCTCCAATTCTTACCCACATAGCCACGATCACCAAACAATTTACCTGTGAGTTGTGAATGTTCAATTAGATCGGGCAATACTTTACGGTTATCGACGTTACCCGTTGTAATACAATAAGAAATTAAGCATCCGACATAATCACAAATCAAATGAATCTTAAAACCATAAAACCAGCCGACAGAAGTTTTCCCTCGAGTTACACTATCGGCAAATACACGATGTTGATAAATCTGTTTGTTGTGGCATACAGCAAGTTTAGTGGAATCCACAAAAGCAATCCCTGCTGATGAGACTTTTAAACTTTCAACAAGAGCAACGAAATACATCACATATTTTGCTTTTAATTCAATAAATCGACTATAGCTCGGTAGGTTTGGAAAATAGCCACAAAGAAATGGTTTTGCCCAATAAAGATAAAAAGTCTTGAAGTTTCGGCTTCCTGTTAAATGAAACCATAGCAGCAATATAATCACTTCAGATGCACAAATTTGACTTTGACGCACACGTTTAATCTTGCCACAAGTGAGCATGTATTACTCAACTTGCTCTGAAATATCAGTGCAGAAATCATCAATTAGGCAGAAAAGTGTTGTAAGCTGTGTGTCGATAGGCATTTTGAGATCATTGTTTTTCGTCATGATTAAATTTTGACTTAAATGCCTATCCTTTTATAATTTCCTTATCCCGAATTCAGGTTATTTAAGTGGTGTGCTGAAAAGGTTACCGACACATAAAGTGACCCAGATTGAAGAATTACTACCACACCGCTGGAAACCTGAACCGAATTAAAAAATAGCTATGGGGTTCAGCGGACGCTTACCTCAATAAAGCATTTCCATCAATTGAAATGGAAGAAAATAGCCAAGATTGGAATTTACTTTCAAGTTGGAAACTATGGTGGGCAAAGTTAATAAGTCAGATTAAATCATGGTTTTAATAAAAAAGAGCAATGCAAGCATTACTCTTCATCATCATACTGAGCATAATACTCAGGTGATAAGTTACTAAAACGCGTATATTGTCCTTCAAAAGCAAGACGCACCGTACCAATTGGGCCATTACGCTGTTTACCAATAATAATTTCGGCAGTGCCAGCTTCTTTCGATTCCTTATTGTAAACTTCGTCGCGGTAAATAAACATGATTAAGTCCGCATCCTGTTCAATTGCGCCTGATTCACGTAAGTCAGACATCACAGGGCGTTTATTAGGTCGGTTCTCTAAGGAACGGTTCAGCTGTGAGAGGGCAATCACTGGACATTGCATTTCTTTTGCCAATGCTTTCAGGCTTCGGGAAATTTCCGAAATCTCACCAACACGGTTATCACCCATACCTGGCACTTTCATTAACTGCAAGTAATCGACCATGATGCAGCCAATTTTACCATCGTGCATTTTAGCAATACGTCTGGCGCGTGCCCGAACCTCTGTAGGTGGCAGAGCAGAGGAATCATCAATATAAAGATGTTTTTCCTGTAACTGCAAAATCGTGCCTGTGACCTTTGACCATTCATCTCCATCCAGCTTACCTGAACGCAGATGGCCTTGATGCACTTTGCCATAGGAGGAAATCAAACGCATGGCGATAGAATCCGCAGGCATCTCCATTGAGTAAACAAGGGCAGGAAGATTGCTGTTAAATAAAACGCTCTCAACTAGATTCATGGCAAATGTGGTTTTACCCATAGAGGGACGAGCCGCCACAATAATTAAATCACCTGCCTGCATCCCATAGGTTTTATTGTCCAGTTCAAGGAAACCTGTGGAAAGGCCTGTGATATTGCCATCCATTTTGGACAGCTCATCCAGTTTGCTAATTACATCCGCAGTGACTGAACTGATTGATTTTGGGCCTGAATCCTTTTTATTGTTGTTATGCTGTTCTGCCAAAGAGAAAATATTGGTTTCAGCCAAGTCCAGAATTTCGCTGACAGGACGGCCCTTGGTGTCATAGGCATTTTGTAAAATATCTGTGCTGACCTTGATCATGCTGCGTAAGGTTGAAAATTCCTTAATCTTACTGGCATAGATTTCAAGGTTATAGAAGCTTGATGGAGAATCTGCCATCAATTGCATTAAATACTCTTCACCACCAATCGCATCCAGCAGGTTTTGCTTGAGTAACCAGTCATTGACCAAAACAGCATCGTAAGGGGAGTTTTCCTGTGCCAGTTTTTCAATGGCACGGTAAATATATTTATGGCGTGTGGCGTAAAAATCATTTTCCTTAAGCAGGTCACCGACTTGTTCAAATGATTCAGCGACCGTCATTAAAGCCGCCAGTACTGCCTGTTCAATCGCCAGATTGTGCGGTGGCGTTCTAAATTCTTTCAATTGACCTGAGTCATTCACGTTACTCTCTGTCTTTGGAGTATTTTTTGCAAAATTGGCATTTGCCTGTGACATAACAAGACCTAATAAAAAGATGAAACCGTAAAAGAGTGACTATCTTAATCCAAATGGATGCGGACAGGAGGGTTTAATTGGAAGAAAATTGTGTAAGTGGTGAAAATACAGCTCGATGGTTTTGGTAAAATTTAGACGTAAAAAAAAGAGCATGTAAAAACATGCTCTTTTCTTTGCAAAAATTACTCAGATACGATAGTAACGAGAACTTCAGCAACAACATCATGGTGCAATTGGATTGCGATGTTGAATTCACCAGTGTGACGAAGCGCACCGTTTGGTAAACGAACTTCTGCACGGTCTACAGCAAGACCAGCATTGGTCAAGGCATCAGCGATGTCACGAGTACCGATCGAACCGAACAGTTTACCTTCATCACCAGCTTTAGCTGTGATGACGATATTCACTTCGTTTAATTGTTCAGCACGTGCATTTGCAGCAGCCAAAATAGCAGCTTCCTGTTTTTCAAGTTCAGCACGACGAGCTTCAAAAGCAGCAGTGTTTGCTTCAGTTGCAGCTACAGCTTTACCTTGAGGGATCAGGAAGTTACGACCGTAACCAGCTTTAACTGATACTTTGTCGCCCAATTTACCAAGGTTCTTAATGCGTTGTAATAAGATAATATCCACGGCTCAACCTCACTTATGATTGTCAGTGTAAGGAATCAACGCTAAATAGCGCGCTTGTTTAATCGCTAACGCTAATTGACGTTGATAACGAGCTTTAGTACCTGTAATACGGCTAGGAACAATCTTGCCGTTTTCAGTGATGTACTGTTTTAAAGTGTCGATATCTTTGTAGTCGATGTACGCAACTTTCTCAGCTGTAAAGCGGCAGAACTTGCGACGACGGTAAAAACGTGCCATTGATGTTCTCCTTATTCAGCTTCTTGAACTGCGTGTTGTGCTTCTTCACGTTGCGCCTTACGGGCACGTTTTTCTTCAGCACTTTTCGCAAGTAGAGATTCTTCAGTGATTGCGTGTTCACGACGGATGATGATGTTGCGAATGATCGCGTCGTTATAACGGAACAATTCTTCTAGTTCATCAAGAGTCGTTTGACCACATTCAACATTCATAAGAATGTAGTGTGCTTTATGAATCTTGTTAATTGGGTAAGCCAATTGGCGACGGCCCCAATCTTCTAAACGGTGAATTTGACCTTCAGCTTCTTTGATCTGAGAGATATAGCGTTCAACCATACCTACAACTTGATCGCTTTGGTCTGGGTGTACCAATAGTACGATTTCGTAGTGACGCATTGTCAGCTCCTTACGGTTTAAGCAGCCCCTGACTTGATAAAGCCAGAAGCAAGGAGTCATAACTAATTTAGCTATGTCGCAAATTGCGAAGCGACAATTCTAGTCATGTTTGGCTTAAATCGCAAGTTATTATATTGATATTTGGAATTGAGATACGTAGTCAATAGGGATATCTCAAGGAGGTTTCATTGGGTTTGATTCTGGCTATGGACCATAGAATGTTTTTATTGCCCGAAATGATTACAACGAGGGGAGAATAAAAAGATAGAGTGTTCTCTATCTTTTTAAAAAATAGGGAGGAAAGGTGCAGGACTTTTAAAGGTAAAGCTAAAGCTTAGACTAATCACAGTGATGAGGATCACGGAGAATAAGAAAAAGCGTTTTGCCCAAAGCTGGTCATCTTCAGCTTTAAATCCTAAAATACCAATGTAGAACCAGTAGGCACAAAGCAGGTTACAGATCACCAGAAAAACAACATTGGTGTATCCATAAATATATAGAGCATTCATCGCGACAGTGAATAAAACCACATAGATCAGTGATTCTATTTTCGTTCTATAGATAGAGCGAGCTACAGGTAAGATTGGCACTCCTGCATTTTTATAATCATCAAAACGATAGATTGCAATTGCCCATGAATGCGGCATTTGCCATAAGGCATAGGCTACAAAAATCAGTAGGGCCGCCATATCGAAATGGTGACTTACAGCCGTATAACCAATGACAGGTGGACTCGCTCCAGAAATACTACCAATGACGGTTTGATGGATTGTGGTACGTTTGGTCCACAAGCTATAGAAACCGACATAGACGACAAAACCAATGACTGCGAATAAAAACGCATACGCATTGACATAAAACCAAAGCATGCCAAAGCCAATCATACCCAACACAAATGCATAAAGCAGTGCAATGGTCGGGGAGATGGTCTTTTTAACAAGTGCACGGTTCATGGTGCGTTGCATTTTTTGATCGATGTCTTGATCAATCACATTATTTACGACACAACCAGACGCAACCACAAAAGTTGTTCCAATCAGCGTAATTAATAATAAGAGGCAGTCTATGGAGCCTTGGGCGGCTAAGAAGAAGCCGCCCAAGGTGGTAATAAAATTACCGAAGAGAATTCCTGGCTTAGTCAGGAATAAATACTTTTTAAACATGACGACCAGTTTAGATCATCATGTTGTAGTGTAGGTAGTTCATTACCCACACAGAACCGACTAAAAGTACCGCAATACAAAGAATCGTATAGATAAATGCAATCAGGTTCCAGCGTTGTTCAGATGAGGTATTCATGTGTAGGAAATACACAAGCTGTACAATAACCTGAGCAACAGCAGTGATTGCAATCACAGTCACTAAAACGCCACGACCGAAACCACCTGCCATCACCATCCCGAATGGGATGATGGTAAGGATGACAGATAGGATAAAACCAACCGTGTATTGCTTAAAGTTACCGTGTGATGCACCAGCAGCATTATGGTCATGACTACTCATTAGAGAACTCCCAGTAAGTAAACGACGCTGAATACACAGATCCAAACGATGTCAAGGAAGTGCCAGAACAAGCTTAGACAAGCTAGACGACGAGTGTTTGGAAGTGTCAAACCATATTTCTTGATTTGGAACATCAACACAAGCATCCATACCAAACCAGAAGTTACGTGAATACCGTGCGTACCAACTAGAGTAAAGAACGCAGATAAGAACGCACTTGTGCTTGGGCCATGACCAGCATGAACTAAATGATTGAATTCATAAAGTTCCATCCCAATGAAGGCTGCACCGAATACCCAAGTAACTGCTAACCAAGTTAAAACTTGATTAACATTTTTCTTGTATGCTGCAAGAACAGCAAAACCAAAAGTTACAGAAGAGATCAAAAGGGCAAAAGTTTCGGTTAAAACAAAACCTAAAGAATCACCAAAAAGATCTTTCGCACTTGGAGTACCAGGCGGAATATGACTGCTTAATACAGCGAACGCAATGAAGAGTGATCCGAAAAGAATCAAGTCACTCATCAAATAAGTCCAGAAACCAAAGACCGTTAAGTCTGTGTCATCGTGTTCGTGATGACCGCCATGACCGTGGTTGTCGTGATGAAGTACTTCAGCCATTTCCTTAGTCCTTCTTCAAGTGTTTTTCAAGTAACGCATAGCGTTCGTTTTCAATACGCTCTACTTCAGCAGCAGGAACATAATAATCAACATTCTTGGTGAATGAGCTTACGATCAAGCTAACAACTGCAGCAACGAATGAAACAACGACTAGCCACCAAATATGCCAAATGAGTGCAAATCCAAGTACAGTAATGAACATTGCAATCACGAAACCAGCAGCACGGTTTGTCGGCATGTGGATGTCTTCATATTTTGTGTTGCGAGCGTATGCTACACCATTTTCTTTGTCAGTCCAGAAACGGTCAACACCGTCACCTGCTGGAAGATGCGCAAAGTTATAGAATGGAGCAGGGGAAGACGTTGCCCATTCGACTGTACGGCTATCCCAAGGGTCACCTGTATAGTCCATGTTGTCTTTGCGTTGTAGGAAGCCAACGATAATCTGCATAAGGAAACAAGCAATACCGATAGCAATCAATACTGCACCGAACAATGCAATTGCTAAGTATGGATCCCATTCAGGGTTGTCATATGTATTCAAACGACGCGTCATACCCATGAAACCAAGGATATAAAGTGGCATGAATGCAAAGTAGAAACCAATAAACCAGAACCAGAACGCAGCTTTACCCCATGCTTCATTGAGTTTCCAGCCAAACATCTTCGGCCAGTAGAAGATGATGCCAGCAAACATACCGAACACCACACCACCGATAATCACGTTATGGAAGTGAGCAATCAGGAACAGTGAGTTGTGTACAAGGAAGTCCGCAGGTGGAACAGCCATAAGTACACCAGTTAAACCACCGATACCGAATGTTACTAGGAAGCCAATTGTCCATAACATTGGTGTGGTGAAACTAATACGACCTTTATACATGGTGAATAACCAAGAGAAGATTTTCACACCTGTAGGAATCGCAATAATCATGGTCATGATACCGAAGAACGCATTCACGTTCGCGCCAGCACCCATGGTGAAGAAGTGGTGAAGCCATACAACAAATGCAAGTACAGTAATCGCAATTGTTGCATACACCATAGACTTGTAACCGAACAACGCTTTACGAGAGAACGTCGCCACGATTTCAGAGTATAGACCAAATGCTGGTAATACCAGGATGTATACTTCAGGGTGACCCCATGTCCAGATCAGGTTCACGTAAAGCATTGGGCTACCGCCAAGCTCATTGGTGAAGAAATGGAAGCCGAAGTAACGGTCTAGCGTCAACATTGCAAGTGTACCTGTTAATACAGGGAATGATGCAATGATCAGTACTGCCGTACAAAGTGAAGTCCAGGTAAAGATTGGCATGTCCATGAGTTTCATGCCAGGAGTACGCATCTTGATGATGGTAACGAAGAAGTTAACACCTGTTAATAGCGTACCTAAACCAGAAACTTGGAGTGCCCAGATATAGTAGTCAACACCAACACCAGGAGAATATTGAATGCCAGATAGAGGAGGGTAAGCCATCCAGCCAGTCGCAGCAAATTCACCTAATACAAGTGAAACCATCATCAAACCAGCAGCACCAGCAAATAACCAGAAACTTAAAGAGTTCAATAATGGAAATGCTACGTCACGAGCACCGATTTGCAATGGAACAGCAATGTTCATCATACCTACAACGAGACCCATCGCTACGAAGAAGATCATGATTACACCGTGTGCTGTAAAGATCTGATCGTAATGGTCTGGATGTAAGTAACCTTCGCCACCGCCTTTCGCGAGGAAAAGTTGTAAACGCATCATAATTGCATCGGCGAAACCACGCAGAAGCATGACTACTGATACGATGATATACATGATACCAATTTTCTTATGGTCTACAGATGTGAACCATTCGTTCCATAAGTATCCCCATTTTTTAAAATAGGTAATACCGCCTAGAACTGCAATGCCACCAAGAGCCATCATGACCATGGTAACGAGTACAATCGGCTCTGTTGGAATAGAATCCCAGCCTAATTTGCCAAAAATCATATCCATGTCTTATTCCCCTTGAGCAGCATGTTCAGCTGCAGCATGAGTTTCTGCTGTTGCATGTCCAGCAGCAGAGTGGTCAGCACCGTGATAATTACTCATATAGTGGTTGATAATTGTTTCAAACAATTTTGGCTCAACTGAAGAGTAATAAGTCACAGGGTGTGGCTTGTTCGGGAACGGTTTCATAGCTTCAGCTTTAGCAAGTGCTTCTTCATCACCAGCAGCCTTAGCACGGTTTACAAGAATTTCGATCTGATGTTTAGAACGATCGCCATCTTTAAGCGTTGCTAACTCAGCTTGGTCAAGTGTACCTTTTTGAATTGCTTCAGCATTGATACTTGTACCATTACCCGCTTTAATAGCTTCTACCCATTGTGCAAACTCTGGTTCAGTTACGCTATGCGCCTTGAAGCGCATTTGTGAGAAACCATAACCTGAATAGTTTGCTGAGAAACCACGGAATACACCAGGTTCATCTGCCAATAAGTGAAGGTGAGTCTGCATACCCGCCATAGCATAGATTTGGCCGCCTAACTGTGGAATGAAGAATGAGTTCATTGTGAAGTTAGAGGTGATCTTGAAGCTAATAGGTGTTTTTTCTGGGAAGCGTACTTCGTTTACCGTTGCAATGTTTTGCTCAGGATAAATAAAAATCCATTTAAACTGTTCAGCGACGGCTTGAATAGTTAAAGGCGCTTTATCTGACTCTAACGGACGGTAAGGGTCGTACTTGTGGGAACCCCACCAAGTTAACCAAGCTAAAATACCAATAATAATGACAGGTACACCCCAAACAACGATTTCAATTGTCGTAGAGTGTGCCCAGGTAGGTTTATAGTCTGCATCTTTATTCGATGCGCGATATTTCCAACTAAACCATAATGCCATCACGATTGATGGAATCACCACCAACAGCATTAAATAGATCGCAGTCATCATCAGGCTACTTTGACCTTGACCTACTGGACCTTTATTGTTTAGAAGTACCATATCACCGCCACACCCTGTCAAGAGCGCAGCCATCGTTGATAAAGACAATACAGCTAAAATCGTTTGTCTCATTTTACAACCTCGGTGAAGAGTCCCATTCCCTAAATAAATTATGGGATAGCGATTAAAGTGTCGCACGATTGATAAGAAATAATTGTGAATTGCTTAGTAATCATGCGACACCGCTACGTTGTAGGGCATTATGCCTCATATTGAAAAACTAAGCTACTGATAAAGTGGTCTGAAATACTTGTTTTAAAACCCGATTTATTTAGCAGGGATTGGATTAAAGCCTGATCTTTTTTTTATATATCAACACGCTATATTGAAAGGCTGTATAAAATGTATTTTATATACAGCTTTGTGCAAATAATTGATGAGGCTTATTTCTGAACCACTTTGGTCTTTGCCAATTTATCATGTAATGCCTGACGATTTTTCCCTAATGCAAACAGCGATTCAATCACGGAAATCAACGGCAAAATGATCATGTTTAAAATAACAAAAACCATACTTCTGAGCCAGAATGCCCTTACTGAGCTGACAGGAGCAGAGGTTTCAGCATCCACAATCTTGATTTTTAGCAATTTTTTACCAATGCTTTGACCTGATTTTCCAATCAGAAAAGCCTGTACCATAAGCATGGCAATGATATAGACACACATGGCCATCCAGGCATGGGTTGGAATAATCGCAAGAATCTCAGTCTGGACTTTCTGGGCTAGGGCAATGTCTGATGAGCGGTCTGCCATTAGTCGAAACAGTTGTTCATTCAACTGGGTAAACTTTTGTGCCTGTTCGGGTGTAAAAAAAGCGGTGAGTAGGAATGTTGCGGGAAACCATAAAAATACATCAATCAGTTTTGCAAAAAAACGTGAATGGATGGAGGCTAACTGAGATGTCTTTTGTTCGACTTTGATATTAAATGCTGAGTTGGGATGAGTCTCAGTTTTAATCTGGGCACTAAAGGGAGCGTAACCGACAGGTTCGTATACCAGTTTCCCTTGTGTAAGTTCCCCAAGCGTTTTCCATTCTGCCATACCCTCATGCCAGGCCAAATCTGTGAGTAGAACTTGTTGACTGGCAAGCATTTGGTTCACTTGTTCTAAACTATAAGGTCCCGCTTGTTGGTTGTTACGAGCCAAGTAAATTTGCATAATTTTAAAATCTCAATGACTAAAGATAAAAAAGACCCTGCGAAAGAGGGTCTTTTTCTAAAAAAAGACTAGGCTTTCTTGATTTGTTCTTCAGCAAGGAAGAACCAGGTATCAAGCACTGAATCAGGATTCAGTGACACAGATTCAATACCCTGTTCCATGAGCCATTTCGCCAAGTCAGGGTGGTCAGATGGGCCTTGACCACAAATACCCACATATTTGCCAGCTTTGCGGCAGGCATGAATTGCCATGGAAAGAAGGGCTTTAACCGCTGGATCACGCTCATCAAACAAGTGAGATACGATACCAGAGTCACGGTCCAGACCCAGTGTAAGTTGTGTTAAGTCATTTGAACCGATAGAGAAGCCATCAAAGTGCTCAAGGAATTGCTCAGCCAATAATGCATTGGTTGGCAATTCACACATCATGATGATTTTCAAGCCGTTCTCACCACGTTTCAAGCCATTTTGAGCAAGTAGCTCAATCACACGTTTCGCTTCATTTACAGTCCGAACGAACGGGATCATGATTTGAATGTTGGTGAGACCCATTTCATCACGTGCTTTTTTCAAGGCACGGCATTCAAGCTCGAAACAGTCGCGGAAATTGTCAGAAACGTAACGGCTGGCACCACGGAAGCCCAACATTGGGTTTTCTTCTTCCGGTTCGTATAACTTACCACCAATCAGGTTTGCGTATTCATTTGACTTAAAGTCAGACATACGCACAATCACTGGTTTTTCAGCAAATGCGGCTGCCAGCGTTGAAATGCCTTCCACCAGTTTTTCAACATAGAATTCGATTGGGGAAGAATAACCCGCAGTACGTGTCATTACAGCGGCACGCGTTTCACGTGGCAGGCTCTCAATATTCAACAATGCTTTTGGATGCACACCAATCATACGGTTGATGATGAACTCAAGACGTGCAAGGCCAATCCCTTCATTTGGAATCTGGGCAAAGTCAAACGCACGGTCAGGGTTACCCACGTTCATCATGATCTTGAACGGAAGCTTCGGCATCGAGTTGATCGAGTTGCGTTGAACCTCAAAGTCCAGTGCACCCTCATAGATGAAGCCCGTATCACCTTCGGCACAGGAAACAGTCACTTCCTGACCATCCGTTAACAGTTCAGTGGCATTGCCGCAGCCCACAATTGCAGGAACACCCAGTTCACGTGCAATGATTGCCGCGTGACAGGTACGTCCACCACGATTGGTGACAATCGCAGCGGCACGTTTCATTACTGGTTCCCAGTCTGGGTCAGTCATGTCAGATACAAGTACATCACCGTCTTGTACTTTATCCATTTCTTTAATCGAAGTTACGACACGAACTTTACCTGAACCGATGCGTTGACCAATAGAACGACCTTCACAGATAACCGTACCGCGTTGCTTTAACAGGTAACGTTCCATTGTGCCGACATTTTGGCGACTTTTTACGGTTTCTGGACGTGCTTGAACGATGTAGATTTGACCATCATCACCATCTTTTGCCCACTCGATATCCATCGGTGAACCGTAGTGTTGTTCAATGATTAATGCTTGTTTTGCAAGTTCATGAAGCTCATGGTCGTTTAGCGCGAATTGTTGGCGCTCAGGTTTTTCAACATCAACTACAACAACAGATTTACCCGCAGCACCTTCTTCACCATAAATCATTTTCTGGTGCTTGGAACCCAGGTTGCGGCGTAGGACAGCGTGTTTACCACCCTTTAAAAGTGGTTTTGACAGATAGAATTCGTCAGGGTTGACGGCACCTTGCACCACCATTTCACCCAAGCCATAGGATGCGGTAATAAACACCACATCACGGAAACCCGATTCTGTATCAAGGGTAAACATCACACCCGCAGCACCCGTTTCAGAGCGAACCATGCGTTGCACGCCCGCGGAAAGAGCAACCACACTGTGTTCAAAACCTTGGTGTACACGATATGCAATCGCACGATCGTTATATAATGATGCAAAAACTTCTTTAATCGCGATCAGGATATTATCGATACCACGAATATTGAGGAATGTTTCCTGTTGGCCCGCAAATGAGGCATCTGGTAAATCTTCAGCGGTGGCAGAAGAGCGTACCGCCACGGCAATATCTGGATTACCGTTTGAAAGTGCTGCAAATGCTTCACGAATTTCTTGTTCTAATGCGGCAGTCAGTGGAGTATCAACAATCCATTTACGGATTTTTGCACCTGTTTCAGCAAGTGCAAGCACATCATCAACATTCAGTTGAGTTAGTTCAGCCTGAATTCGAGCATTTAAGCCGCTTTGATCCAGGAATTCACGATAGGCAGCTGCAGTTGTTGCAAAACCACCTGGTACCGATACACCAGCATTGGATAAATGACTGATCATTTCACCCAGAGATGAGTTTTTCCCACCTACGAGTTCGACATCGTGTTTCCCTAATTTTTCCAGACCGATTACGCGCGCTTCCAAAGTATTTACTCCACTTTTTTTGCAGTATGAATGACCATCATTGGTATGAAATTATACGAAAGTGCCTAGATATAGTGTTTACTAAGCGACAGTCATGTTAGATGAGTTTACTATAAAGATTATAGTGCACTAAGACAAATGTTTAAGGAGAATTTTGATGCCCGAAAGTAAACAAATTAAACGGAGCGTATTTTTTATATCAGATGGTACGGCAATCACCGCGGAAACCCTTGGACATTCACTACTTGCGCAATTTCCAAACGTGGATTTTGACATTCATATCATGCCTTATATTGCCACTGAAGAGGCTGCTATGGTCGCGGTTGCAGAGATCAATGCATGCCAGTCCCGTGATGGTTCCCTACCACTGGTTTTTGACACTTTAGTTGATCCATTGGTACGCGATATTATCAATACTGCCAAAGCCGTTAATCTGGATGTGTTTGAGGGTTTGATCAGTAAACTTTCAGAAGAGTTGGGAACGTTGCCAACCACATTGGTTGGGCAGACCCATGCGGTGACTGACTCTGAATATTATAAGGCACGTATTGATGCGGTTCATTTCGCGCTGGACAATGACGATGGTGCCCGAACACGTCACTACGATAAAGCCGATATTATCCTGATTGGCGTGTCACGTTCGGGTAAAACACCAACCTCGATCTATTTGTCATTACAGTTTGGTATCCGCGTGGCAAACTATCCACTTACTGAAGAAGACTTAGACGACAACCGTTTACCAAAAGTTTTAAAAGAGCATAAAAACAAGCTGTTTGGTTTGATGATTGATGCGGAGCGTCTGGTTGCGATTCGTAATGAACGTAAGGCCAATAGTCGCTATGCAAGTTTTAGCCAGTGTCAGATGGAACTGCGGGCGATTGAGGGGATTTATATTTCAGAAGGCATTAAGTATTTAAATGTCACTGAAATGTCGATTGAGGAAATCTCAACCCGTATTTTACAAATGACAGGTTTAAAACGCCGTATTGGCTAAATATGATATTCAAATGAGAAGCGTGGGGATGGGGGTGGTGAAATAAGCATTGCGGAACAGGGCAATGCTTATTTGAAAATAGGATTGCCTACTGGTTTTTCAGCTCCATGAGTAAGCTAAAGTTTTCCAGACGTTTATGTGTGTCGTAAATATCACAGGTGAAGATAAACTCATCCACATCATATTGTGCGGCAATTTTTTCCAACCCCGCTTTGACAGTTTCCTGCGAGCCAATTTGAGCCATTGCATGGAAATTCTGAATAGCGAGTTGCTCAGCGCTGCTTGCCAGACCTTGTATTGATTCAGTTGGCGGTTTGAGTTTTAGACTGTGCCCCCGAATCAGGTTTAAAATACGCTGATAAGAACTGGTAGCTAAATATTGTGCTTCTTCATCAGTTGCCGCAACGACTGTTGGTACGCCCATTGACACATAAGGTTGATCCAAATACTCAGACGGCTGGAAATTATCCCGATAAATCTGGATGGCCTGTCCCAGCATTCTTGGCGCAAAATGGGAGGCAAACGAATAGGGAAGTCCCAACTTTGCAGCAAGCTGTGCGCTAAACAGACTTGAACCTAGCAACCAGACAGGTACATGAGTGCCTTGACCTGGGGTGGCAATGATTTTTTGGTTGGGTTGCGGGTCTTTAAAATATTGCAGAATTTCCAGTACATCCTGCGGGAACTGATCTTCAGTTTCCTGACGGCCACGGCGTAAGGCCCGCATGGTCAGTGGATCAGTTCCAGGGGCACGGCCTAAGCCAAGCTCAAAACGGTTTGGGTAAAGTGTCGCCAGTGTACCAAATTGCTCAGCCACTACCAAAGGTGCATGGTTTGGAAGCATGACACCACCTGAACCTAGGCGAATCTTTTGGGTGTGGGCGGCAATAAATCCTAATAGAACGGCAGTTGCCGAACTGGCGATACCATCCATGTTGTGATGCTCAGCTAACCAAAAACGTTCATATCCCAGCTTTTCAGCATGTTGAGCCAATTCAAGTGCGTGGCGTAGAGAAAACTCAATATTTTTATCCTCTCTAACAGGTGCCAACTCTAGAATGGAGAACTTTATATCTTTTAATATTTTCATCGCTGATTCTCGGAACTATATATCGAAATAATACGATATAAGTTTGGTTTTGTATATCGTTTTTATTCGATTTAATGTTTCTATATTTGTACATGAAAATGTATAAATAAAAAAAGGCACTCGAAAGTGCCAAAGGGGTAAGGATAAAATCTATTAACGATGTTTGTACCAGCCATGGTGCTTGCCATTGTCATGACGATAGTTATAGCGTGAGTTGTAGTAGCGGCGGTCATTGTTCGAACGGCGGTTGTCATAATGACGGTCATAGCGTTCCTCTTCTGCACGATCCTGACCTACTTTTTGACCCAGTGCAGCACCACCAGCCGCACCCAGTGCCGCACCGATATAACCGCCATTGGTTCCACCCATGTTACGGCCTACGGTATAACCACCAGCACCACCTAGACCACCACCAATTGCGGCTTCAGTACGGTCACGCTTATTGCTGGATGCTGCGGCACCACCAGCGCCACCAAGCGCAGAACCAATCATGGCACCTGTTTGTCCGCCAAGCTGTTGACCAATCGCGGTACCGACCACACTACCAAGGGCAGAGGTTGCTGCAACACGTGTTGCATTGTCCGCATGTGCAACAGACACTATTGATGTGGTTGCTAGGATAACGCTATATAACCAGATATTCGATTTCATGGGAAAACTCCTTGTCCTTTGTTTTGGGACAGCATTTTTTTACTTGAGACCAATTTAGCAGGACATTTGAGTGAAAATGTGGAGCAGCTCGTCCTGTGTACGATGTTTTAATGAGGGTTTTGTATCTGTTATATTGCAGATGGAGGAAATATGAACAAATTATAAAAATAAAGAATGAATGTCCAGCGAACAGCAGCGAACAGTTTAATCGAGTACAATAAAGTGATTTCGCTTAGGGTACTTTTATGCTGCTGGAAAAAATTTTGCAATCTCAAGGCTTTGGTTCACGTAAATATTGCCAGCAGTTGATTAAGAATGGCTCTGTCCTTATTGAAAATCAGGTTTATGACAATCCCAAACAAAACTTGAATACGGATGATCTTAATTTCACTGTTTTTGGTGAACCATACCAATATAGGGAAAATATCTATATTGCCTTGAATAAGCCACAGGATTATGAATGTTCGCATCAGGCGACACATCACCAAAGCGTATTTAGTTTACTACCTGAAATCCTGATTCATCGCGGCGTGCAATGTGTGGGGCGCTTAGATCAGGATACGACAGGATTATTATTATTAACGGATGATGGTCAGTATCTACAGTCACTGACGCATCCCAGAAAGCATGTACCCAAGATTTATCATGTCACCACAGCCGATCCAGTGACTCCTAAACAAATTCAGGCTCTGGAGCAGGGTGTCGAACTTCGTAATGAAAAAGGGATTTTCGCTGCAACAGATGTACAGTTGATTTCTGCGAACCAGCTTTGCATGACCGTTCATCAGGGGGTATATCATCAAGTTAAGCGTATGCTTGCAGCTGTAGGCAACAAGGTTGACGCGTTGCATCGCCATCAAATTGGGCAGCTTGAACTACCTGATTTAGCGGAGGGTGAATGGATATATTTAACGGCTTGGCAAAAACAGTTAAGTCAAAATATTGTGCTGGATTACTAGACTGCTTGCAAAACCCCCTATAATTCCCCCTTGTCAAGGGGGAAAACAAAGGGGTTTCGCAAGCAGTTTACTGATTATTTTAAAAAACAGTGGAAAATCTTGAACTCATCGTCCCGAATAAAGCCCATCTGTTCATAAAGACGGTGGGACTGGTAATTGTTCTTTTGTGTCTCGAGGCTGATACGCTGGGCATTTTCATGGCGTGCGAAGAGAATGGCTGTATCAATTAATTGTTTCGCTGAACCTTGTTTGCGATAAGTGGGAGTCACATAAACATCATCCAGAATATAGTAGGTTTCACAGGCCACAGAGGAAAAAGCGAGATAAAGCATAACAAAGCCTGTAAACACATCATCCTTAACATGGATAAAAATGACACTGTCTTTATTGTCGAAACGATGTTTGAGAAATTGATAGGATTGTTCAATATTTGATGATGCGCCATAGAACTGACGGTATTCGTCAAACAAGACAGCAAGTTGATGAAGATCTTCTTTGTTGGCTCGCTTAACAATCATCCTGACCTACCCTTAACCTTATTGTTTTAGTTGGAATTACAGGATAGCGAAAAAAATCAGCTTAAAAAATAAAAACTTGTGTATAAATGCAACATTGTTAAGTTTTGTCACTTTCACCTAAAAGTGCGTTGAGTTCTTCAAACAGGTCTTCGTGGTCATCTTCAAGGTGATTGGAAGCTGAATCTTCGGTTGTTTGGTTTGCTTTGGATTTACGCAGTTTAAGCAACTGTTCCATATTGATATTCTGGTTTTCAATCGCAAAGGGAATGGATTTGGTCAGTACCACCTGTTTAAAGAAAAGTCGCACAGCCTGAGCAGGGGAGATACCGAGCTGCTTAAAAACGGCAAATGCCTGTTTCTTTTCCTGTGAATCAAGACGAACCTGATAAACTTCTGTTTTTCGCATGAAAGATATGACCAAATATTTTTAGTTATCGCCATGTATTTTAAACGATCACAGGTTAATTTCAATATTTTTGAAGTGAAAATAGTAATTTTTTGTCATTACGTTGTGTTTACAGTGTGAGTTCAAAATTGGAAATAAAATGCATTTTCTGTTGGGAAATGGGATCAACAAACTGAATCTGCTTGGCCAGTAATTGCAATGGGCAGCTAAAGTCATCATCTGCCTTATGCTGGACAGTTGGGTAAAAAGGGTCGTGGAGGATTGGGATACCCAGGTAATTAAGGTGTACACGGAGTTGGTGTTGTTTGCCCGTTTTGGGTTTAAGCAGATATTTGGCTTTGTGCTGTGTATGTTCCAACAGTTCTATGTGTGTTTCTGTATTGCTTGGTTTTTCTGGATTAATTTGCATGGTGTAAAAAGGATTCCCCTTTTCTAGATGCAGTTGAACAGTCTGTGGAAATTTGAGTTTGGGATGATAGGCAGCAATCGCATGATAGACTTTCTGAACTTTGCGTTCGGCAAAAAGTTGTTGGTAGATTCCCCGCGATTCAAGTTTTTTGCTGAATAAAACCACGCCTGCCGTTTCCCGATCCAGTCGATGAATCGGGGTTAGGTCTTGATTAGTTGTTTGTCTTTTCAGGCGAACCAGTAAGGTTTCCTGAACGTATTGTCCAGTTGGTGTCATGCTCAGGAAGTGAGGTTTATCCACCACCAGTAAATTTTCATTTTCAAATAAAATTTCATGTTGAAAAGGCACATGAATTTCATGGGCCAGAAAACGATAATAAAAAATATGGCTATTGGGCGTATAGATACTGTCTATTTTTAATTTTTCACCGTTCGCAGCATAGATTAATTCATCGCTAAAACGTTGTTGCCATTCGCTTGATTGAATATGTGGAAAGTGTTGGCAAAGATAAGCAAAAATGGTAGGTGCAGAAATGTCATCGGGTAAAAAGACTTTACTGGCACTGACACCGTTGATCAGTGGTGGAGTAAAATTTTCAATGATATTCATATTATTTGAATGAGGCTGAATGGTGGAAACGAGGTATAAATCCCTCATCAAATGCTTTGACAAAAGATTCTGGCGTGAGTACGTTCACAATCAGGTCATTTGGTAATTCAACTTCCTGTTGATAGCCATCAAAAGACCAAACCAAATAATAATTGTCTGTAAAAACCACGATTGCTTTTGAGTCATGCTCAAAGAAAGTGCCAATTGGTAAATCAGAAATTTTAGCTTGAAATGTTTTCTTGTCTTTATCCGCTGTTAGGCGGTCTTGATGAATTTTTTTATCCATCTCTTTTACAGGTAGTGAAATACCAATGTTGTTTGCATAAATCCATGCATTTTTAAACTGTTTATAGCGTTGGTTCTGACATTCTCCACAAGGACGGTGACCTGCCGCCAAGGCAGTTGCTTCATCTAGAAAGAACAGTTCAGAATAAGACTGTCCAAAAACCTCTCTTTTGACATTACCGAATGTGGTTAAGCAGTTGATCCAGGATTGAGTGGAAAATTGCTTAATGATTTGCTTGTCTGCATTATGCAGCTTACCACCACGATTCCCCATTAAAGTCGCACTTTTTGAGGGATGCGTATTCAATTTCCCCCAAGGATCAACCCGATTTTGTAGAGTCATGTCTTCTCTTCAATGTTGTAAAAAAGAACCAACGTATTGCTATGGATTAGGCTTTACCTCAGGGCAATGTTATCATAGCGGTTATCCCAATTTTATTCTATTTGCCATGTCATATTCAGTGAAATTTACTTTAAATCATGAACAAGACACTCAAAAATTTGCGAAAGTGCTCTCACAACAAGTGCATTCAGGCGTTATATATTTGATTGGTGATTTAGGTGCTGGGAAAACAACATTCACCCGTTATTTCCTACAAAGTTTAGGGCATCAGGGTTCTGTTAAAAGTCCGACCTATACTTTGGTTGAACCGTATAGCATTCAAGGAAAAGAAATTTTTCACTTCGATTTATACCGTTTAGATGATCCCTACGAACTGGAACTGATGGGAATCCGTGATTATCTGGAAACACCTGACGCTTTATTCCTATTTGAATGGCCATCCAAAGGTGGTGATGAAATTCCTCAGGCCGATGTAATCATTGATATTCAGAAATCGGATGATGAACTGACCCGTTTTGTGACCTTAAGTGTAAATTCACAAGCGTTAGCTCAATCTTTGCAGGAACAATTGAATGGCGCATGATGCAATCCGCCGTATCCACACCCTTGATGCTGCTCTGGCCAACCAGATTGCAGCAGGTGAAGTGATTGAACGCCCAGCTTCAGTCATCAAGGAACTATTGGAAAACTCAATTGATGCAGGTGCAACTGAACTGATTATTCGGGTTGCTCAGGGTGGTTCAACGCTGATTGAAATCATTGACAATGGGCATGGTATTCATCCAGACGATTTACCTTTAGCAGTCATGCGCCATGCCACCAGTAAAATTAGAAGCTCGGAAGACTTGCATGCCATTGTGAGTCTGGGATTTCGGGGCGAGGCATTGGCCTCGATCGCGGCGGTATCCCGTTTAACCTTAACCAGCTGTCAGGATGAACAGGGGGTGGGTTATCAGGTTGAGGTCAATGGCACCGCTTTTGACCATCAACAGGTTCAGGCGGTGGCGGCAAAAAAAGGCACACATATCCGCGTTCAGGATTTATTCTTTAATGTGCCTGCACGCCGTAAATTTTTAAAAAAACCAACTACAGAATTTGGTCATATTGAAGAAATTGTACGCCGTTTGGCTTTAACTCATTTTGACATCCGTTTTGTGCTTGAGCATAATGACAATATTCGCTTGAACCTACCAATTGCTGATAGTGGTGAATTGCGTTATCAACGTGTTCAGCAGTTGTTGGGCCATCAGTTTATTGAAAATGCCTACTGGATGGATGCTGAAAGTATCAATATGCGGTTATCAGGCTGGTTGGGGCATCCGTCTGATGCACGGGCACAGGCTGATTTGCAGTATGTCTATGTGAATGGTCGTATTGTCAAGGACAAGACCATTTCCCATGCGCTGCGTATGGCCTATGAGGGGATTTTGCATGGACACCAATATTCCTCTTATTTGCTGTTTTTAGAGGTTGATCCTGAAAATATCGATGTCAATGTACATCCAACCAAGCATGAAATTCGCCTTTTAAATCAACGTGAAGTGCATGAGTTTGTACGGCATTATGCTAAAGCAACATTGTCGCAATTTCAAACAGCAAGCACTGATTTAGCCCAAGCTATGAAAATGGATGATGCCGCGACAGAGAATTTTAATTATCAGCCACAACCAAAACATCAGGAACAGTTCCATTTACATCGTGCTGAAGTTGAACCTGAACCACAGCTCAATCAGCAAACAGAACTATCAACAGATTTGCTGACTGACTTTAATCAAAGCCGTCCGCAAGCAGTTCAATATAATGCATCGCAACCACAACAGCCGCGTTACAGTGGTTCCGTACAACTCAACAATGCCTTAAAAAGTTATCTGGCTCCCTTGCGTGAAGAGGTTGATTCTGAGCAGGACCAGACAGTAGCAAAGGTAGATGAATTTCCACTAGGTATTGCGATTGCACAACTTCATGGCATTTATATTTTGGCGCAAAATACTGAGGGTTTAATCATTGTTGATATGCACGCTGCGCATGAGCGGATTTTGCTACAGCAGATGAAAGCGGCGTGGGATAAGCCTGAATTCTGGATGTCACAGCAACTACTGATTCCAAAGGTGGTTTCGATTACTCGTATGCAGGCCACACGTATTGAGGACTTGCAACCTCAATTGCAACGGCTGGGGCTGGAAATTGACCAATATGGTGATGAACAAGTGATCGTGCGTGGTGTGCCAGCCATTTTGCATAAGGCAGATTTTGGCAATTTAATTCCAGAACTGTTAAATGACCTTGACCCGAATGATGAGGCGAGAGGGTTATTGCAAAAACGTGATGAACTGTTGGCTGGAATGGCCTGTCATGGGGCTGTAAGAGCACACCGACAACTCAGTCTGTCTGAAATGAATGCATTGTTGCGCCAAATGGAGCAAACCGAGTTTGCCAGCCAGTGTAACCACGGTCGCCCCACCTGGCGGGCATTTCCACTACATCAACTAGATAAATTATTTGCTCGAGGAGAGTAGGGTTTCATGTCAAATCAATTGCCCGTGATTAATTTAATGGGGCCTACCGCAAGTGGTAAAACCGCTTTGGCATGTGAACTGTATGAGCGTGGAAATTTTGAACTGATTTCTGTGGATTCAGCTTTAGTTTATAAAGACATGGACATTGGAACGGCGAAACCGACTAAAGAAGAGCAGCAACAATATCCACATCATTTGATTGATATTATTACACCATTGGAAGTGTACTCGGCGGCCCAGTTTGTTGAAGATGTTTGCCCCTTGATTGACGATATGCACGCACGGGGCAAGACACCAATTCTGGTCGGCGGAACCATGCTGTATTTCAAGTCGCTGCTTGAGGGACTTGCCGATAACCTGCCCAATGCGGATCAGGCGATTCGTGATACCATTATTGCCAAGGCTGAACAGGAAAGCTGGCAGGCGGTTTATGATGAACTGGTTGCTGTTGATCCCATCGCAGGTCAAAAGTTTAAGGTTTCAGATCGGCAACGTATTATTCGGGCATTGGAAGTGTACCGAATTACGGGTGAACCAATAACAAAACTACAGGCAGAACAACCTAAAAATCAACCATATCGTTACAATTTTTATAACTACGCCCTTATGCCAGATCGGTTAGAATTACATCAACGCATTGAGCAAAGATTGAGCAAGATGTGGAATATTGGTTTTTTAAATGAAGTAGAGGAATTAATTAAAAAATACGATTTAAATGATAATTTACCCGCTATGCGGTCTGTAGGTTATCGTCAAGCTTTAGATTTTTTATTGAAAAGTGACTTAAGTCTCAAAAATAGGGTTGAAATGGAGACTAGAGCGCTATTTGCGACACGACAACTTGCCAAACGTCAATACACTTGGTTACGTTCTTTGCAAGAATTACACGATTTTAAAACTTATGTGACGATAAAGCAGGCGAAAGAAGACTTGCGAAACTTCTTTTGATAACGCAAAATTCGCAGGCTGTCTTTTTATAATTTTTAGTTAAAAAATAAAGATAGTTTTTTTGCGCTGATTTAAAATTTTTTGGAGTTAAAAATGTCTAAAGGTCAAACTTTACAAGATCCGTTCTTAAATTCTCTCCGTAAAGAACGTATTCCAGTTTCTATTTTCCTTGTTAACGGTATTAAACTACAGGGGCATATTGAATCTTTTGACCAATATGTGGTTTTACTTAAAAATACAGTAAGCCAAATGGTTTATAAGCATGCGATTTCGACTGTCGTTCCTGCACGCAATCCACGTCCAGCTGGTGCTCAGGGCACTGGTGGCTTCCCTGCACAGGGTGCTGCTGGCGGCTTTGGTGGTGGTCAGGCTACAGGTGGCGGCTTCGGTGGTCAGGGCGGCTTCGGTGGTCAAGGCGGCTTCGGTGGTCAGGGCGGCTTCGACGGCGAGGGCGGCTTCGTTGGTCAGGGTGGCTTCGGTGGTCAGGGTGGCTTCGGTCATCAGGGCGGCTTCGGTGGTCAGGGTGGCTTCGACGGCGAAACTAAATTTGAAGATGGTCAAGAAGACGAAAATAATCGTTAATTGATTGATGATCTTTAAAAAATGCCAGTCTGTTTTCAGATTGGCATTTTTTTATGTCTAAAAAGCTAGAATACATCTCATGGAAATTATTGTTGCGGCTGCCTGTTGCAGCGTTATCGTGTCAATTTTGCTGAAATATCTGAAAGAAAAAGGTTTTGATGTTTGGCAAATGATTGCGTGGAACTATTTAAGTGCCAGTGTGTTATGCGCCTATTGGTTTAAAACGGATATCACCCATGTTTCATGGCAACATACGCCGTGGTGGCTGATTTTAATTTTGGCGGTGTTGTTACCTAGCATCTTTCTATGTTTAGCCAAGTCATTGCAGTTTGCGGGTATTGTGAAAACGGAGATTGCCCAGCGTTTGGCAGTGATTCTTTCTTTATTGGCTGCCTATTTTATATTTGGTGAGCAGTTTAGCCTGTTAAAGCTGATTGGCGTTGCTTTAGGTGTGGTGGCAATTTTTTTCATTATTCTTGGGCAGGCGGCGGAGAAAGCCACACAAGGCCTAAATCTAAAATCTGCCCTATTTCTGTTTTGTGTCTGGGCAGGTTATGCTGCGGTTGATATCTTACTTAAATATAGCAGTAGCCTAGGTCTACAGTTTGCAGTCACATTAAATCTCATCTTCATTGTGGCGTTTGTTTTATCAATTGCGTATCTCGCCATCACCCAGCCGAATTGGCAGCCCAAGAATATTTTCGCAGGTCTAGTCCTTGGTGCAATCAATTTTGCCAATATTGCCCTGTATGTGAAAGCACATATGATGTTGAAAGACACACCAGCGATTGTGTTTGCAGGCATGAACATTCTTGTGGTGATTTTTGGGGTAATTAGTGGGGTGGTGCTGTTTCGGGAACGGCTTAAAGCCTATACATGGATTGGCCTAGTATGTGGAGTACTGGCTGTATTGTGTTTGGCAAAAGCGATGATGTTGTAGCGGTTAATGTTCTCATTCCAGCAGAACACAGTTTAATTTGGGCAGATGGTTATCTGCCCTTACAAACAACCACAATCATTATGATGATTATAAACGGGTAAAAATCACATCATTCGCAAGGCGTGATTTGGGTAGCTTCGCATTAAAATCATTTTCGCTACGATAGCCCAAAGCCACAATTACGGAGGCTTTCAAGCCTTTTTCAGCCAAACCAAATTCCTGATTAATAATATTTCTGTCAAAGCCTTCCATTGGTGTGGCATCAATGTGTTCAAGGGCTGCGGCGAATAACAGTTGTCCAAGGGCGATATAAGTCTGGTTTTCCATCCATGCTGAAAGGTTCTTCAATTCATTTCGGTAAAACTCAACATAACCCGAACGGGTATCTTTTTGTCCCTGTTTTGCTGCCTCATCCTTAAAGCGGCCACTGACATCATCTTGTTCAAGTAACTGCTCAAGATATTCATTGGAAATATCGGTGCGTGTACAGAAAACCAGGGTATGTGAAGAATTGAGCACTTTTGCGGCATTATAGGCATAGCTACCTGTTAAACCTGCTGCAATACGTTGTTTTGCCTCATCTGTTTCTGCGATCAGAAAATGCCAGGGTTGAATATTTACCGAAGAGGGGCTGAAACGTAAAATTTCTAATAATTTTTCAAACTGTTCTTTTGGAATCTTTTTACTCGCATCGTATGCCTTGGTGGTGTAACGTGTTTTTGCGGTGTTTAGGGAATCCATTTATGATTAACCAAAATAACAAAATCAGTTTATTTTACTGGATCTAGCAGGTATGAAAAGTGTCTAAATGTGATTTAAATATAGATAAAAGTCGAATGGAATAACGATCAATAGGTCCACTTTTTAAAATCCAGGCTGCTATTTTCTTGTTCGTTAATTTCTAGAATCCATGCAGAGTCTGCTTGCCAGTCACCCAAAACAATACGCTGTTTATTGCCCAGTGAATGAATTTCTGGACGGTGGGTATGACCGTGAATTAAAAAATCCACCTGTTCTATCACTGAATCTACAGCCTGAGCATTCACATCCATGATGTCATGGTTTTTGAGCTGTTTGGTTTCACTGCTCTTTTTACGGAAACCATTGGCAAGTTTCTGTCTAAAGCTTAATGGGGTCCGTTTCAATAAACCCAGCAGAACTGGATTGCGGATTACACTCCTAAAACGTTGATAGGCAATGTCATCAGTACAGAGGGCATCGCCATGCTCCAGACGGAATTTTTGATGGTTAATTTCCAGCGTATAGACATCAGGGAGTAGGATTCCATTAAATTGGTTGAGGAAATTTTTTCCTAAAACAAAATCACGATTACCGACCTGAAAATAAACCTGATTGCCTGCCTGATTGAACTCTTTTAAAGCCTGAACGATTTCACCTAGCCAAGGGGCGGTGTAGTCGTCCCCAATCCATGCGTTAAACCAGTCACCTAAAATATAGAGCTGGGTATTTTTATGTTGATATTGTTTTAGTAAGTCTAAAAACCCCCGAACCAGTCGAGGGTGATCAGGTGACAAATGCAAATCTGATATAAACAGATGGGTCACAAATAATCCTGTTGGATCAAATTATTCAGAGATAATTTTAGCAGATTCAATCACGACGTTCTCTAAAGGAACATCTGCGTGATAACCACGGTTACCTGTACGTACGCCTTTAATTGCATTTACAACGTCCATGCCTTCAACAACCTTACCAAATACCGCATAACCCCAGCCTTGTGCAGTTGGTGCTGTATGGTTCAGGAAAGAGTTGTTTTTAACGTTGATGAAGAATTGGGCAGATGCAGAGTGAGGCGCCTGGGTGCGTGCCATTGCAATGGTGCCTTCATCATTGCTTAAGCCGTTGTCTGCTTCATTTTCGATTGAATCACGGGTTGCCTTTTCTTTGAAGTTTTCGTCCATGCCACCGCCCTGGATCATAAAACCATCAATTACACGGTGGAAAATTACACCGTCATAGAAACCGTCACGTACATATTCTAAGAAATTTTCAACCGTTTTTGGCGCTTTTTCAGCGTTAAGCTCAAGAACAATACGACCTTTATTGGTATTTAATTCGACTTGAGGAAAACTCATTACATTAATCTCCTAAACATGGGCTTGTGACCATGGGTTTTTGGTTGAGAGAAGCATAAGCAAACTGTAAACTACAAGGCAAGTAAAAAACGTTAAAATCTTTGATAAAAAGCAAAGATTGCGTTTTTATGTTCTATTTTTTTACCGTAAGAAGTGATTTACACCCTATGAAGCCAAATGATGTTGTTTCAGAACTGCCAAACACCCCGACACCGAATACTCATGCCTCTGTCGATGCTGCGCAGCAAGAACAACAGGCAGGCTTGGACTTTATACGTCAAGTGATTACCGATGATTTAAAAGATGGCCGCACCCAGAAAGTGGTGACACGTTTTCCACCTGAACCAAATGGTTATCTGCATATCGGCCATGTCAAAGCAATTTGTTTGAACTTTGGTATTGCCGAAGAGTTTGACGGCGTATGTAACCTGCGTTTTGACGATACCAACCCTGATGCTGAAGAGCAGGAATATGTGGATGGCATTGCCAACGATGTGAAATGGCTGGGTTTTCACTGGAATGGTGAACCTCGCTATGCTTCAAGCTACTTTGATCAACTTTATGCATGGGCTATTCAATTGATTGAACAGGGCGATGCTTATGTGGATTTGCAGACACCTGAAGAAATCAAGTTGAACCGCGGTAGCTTTGTGGAGCCAGGTAAAAATTCGCCATACCGTGATGCGACGGTGGAAGAAAACCTGTCTCGTTTTGAACAGATGCGTAATGGTGAATTGGGTGAGGGTAAAGCGGTTTTACGTGCCAAAATTGATATGGCAAGCCCGAATGTACACATGCGTGATCCAATCCTTTATCGTGTGTTGCACTCAGAACACCACCAGACAGGTGACAAGTGGAAAATGTATCCAATGTATGACTATGCTCATCCATTGTCTGATGCAATTGAGGGTATTACCCATTCACTCTGTACCCTGGAGTTTCAGGACCATCGTCCGTTCTATGACTGGGTGATTGAGAAAGTGCACTCTCAGGCTGTGCCACGCCAATACGAATCATCGCGTTTAAACATTGACTATACCATCACATCTAAACGCAAGCTGCGTAAGCTGGTTGAGGGGAGTTATGTCAATGGTTGGGATGATCCGCGTATGCCAACTGTGGTGGGGATGCGTCGTCGTGGTTTTACCCCAGAGGGCTTGCGTGATTTCTGTAAGCGTGTGGGTGTGTCAAAAACCGATGGTATTGTGGATGTGGCTATGCTGGAGTTCTGTATCCGCCAGTCTCTGGAAAACACCGCAGCCCGTGGTATGGCAGTGTTGAATCCTTTAAAAGTGACGCTCACCAATTTGCCAGAAGAACTCGATTTAACCCATGCTCGTCATCCGAATGTGGATATGGGTGAGCGTGTGATTCCCTTGACACGTGAAATCTATATTGACCGTAAAGACTTTGAAGAAGTGCCACCAAAAGGTTTCAAACGTTTAATTCCAGAGGGTGAAGTGCGTTTACGCCATGCCTATGTGATTAAATGTGATGAAGTCATTAAGGATGCCAACGGTGAAGTGGTTGAATTGAAGTGCTCAATTGACCCTGAAACTTTAGGCAAGAATCCTGAAGGACGTAAGGTTAAGGGCGTGATTCACTGGGTATCGGCAACAAAAGGTATTCCAGCCGAAGTTCGTATTTACGATCGTTTATTTAGCAAAGCTGCACCTGATGCCGATGATGATTTCCTGGCAAATCTAAATCCTGAATCATTAAAAATCGTTCAAGCGGTGATTGAACCAGCTTTGGCACAGGCAAAACCAGAAGATCGTTTCCAGTTTGAACGTGAAGGTTATTTTGTGGCAGACCAGCATGATCATGTTCTTGCAAAACCTGTATTTAACCGTATTCTTGATTTAAAGGATAGTTTCAAGGTCGAGAAGAAATAAGACTGATTTAATAATGGATACTCAACCGAGTTAAGCGATTAACTCGGTTTTTTATTTATCCATTGGAGCGTAAAACCTCGGGGTTTAGCCCGAGGATATAAGCGACTGGCGTAAGCCATACGACATGAAATGTCGTTTTAAATACTTTTGCTATAATCACTATTAAGAAAAATACGGTTAAAATAATTGTATGAAGACACTCAAATTACGCATAAAAGACAAACATTGCAAGGTGCTAAATCAGATGGCATCTGAGGTGAATTTTGTCTGGAATTACGTGAATGATTTGTGTTTTAAACATCTACAACGAAAACAACAATTCTTTTCAGCATACGACATTGCCAAATACACAAAAGGCACATCGAAAGAATGTAATTTGCATAGCCAAACGATTCAGGCGGTCACAGAAGAATTAGTGACAAGACGCAAGCAATTCAAAAAAGCAAAACTGAAATGGCGAGTCAGCAATAAAAAATCAGCTAGGCGTTCATTGGGCTGGATACCGTTCAAGAAAGTAGCAATCAAATATGCTGATGGATATGTTCAATACGGCAAGCATCAATTCAAACTATGGGACAGCTACGGACTAAGCAAATACAATGTTAAAACAGGCTCGTTTGTAGAGGATAGTCGTGGGCGTTGGTATGTCTGTCTTGTAGTTGATTCAATTAAAACAGAGAAAACCAGCGCTAAAACCTCAATTGGCATAGACTTGGGTTTAAAGGATTTAGCCACTTGTTCAGATGGAGTAAAGCTCAAAGCCCCTCAAATCTATCGGCAATATGAACAAAAACTTGGCATAGCTCAACGTGCGAGAAATAAAAAGCGCGTCAAAGCGATTCACGCCAAGATTAAAAATATACGTCAAAACATGTTGCATCAATTCAGTCATAAACTGGTGAATGACCATGCAGCAATCTTCATTGGCAATGTGAATGCCAAAGCACTAGCACGGACTAAATTAGCTAAGTCTGTATTAGATGCAAGTTGGACAACACTAAGAACCATGCTCAAGTATAAATGCGAGAACGCAGGGGCATGGTATGAAGAAGTCAATGAGGCCTATACCACCCAAACTTGTTCGTGCTGTGGCTCACGCTGTAGTAGTCCGAAAGGTAGAGCAGGCTTAGGAGTAAGAGAATGGCAGTGTATGGAGTGCGGTACGCTCCATGATCGGGATGTAAATTCCGCACTGAATATTCTTGCGCTCGGACATGAGCGTCTAGTAGTAGGAATCCCCGTCCTTTAGGTCGGGGAGGATGTCAATCATGGATTTGATATAGGCATATTCAAATTATCTAGAGCTGTTTATCCAACAGCGTGTAAGAAGTTGCCTTGTTAATGGCGTGATTACACAAAAGCAAGCCATTTAGGGTGAGCTGGTTTATGCTAGACTATAGGCAATTGAGTGTAATGTTATAAATGCTTTTGACATTGCACATCCTGATAGATGAAAGGAATAAATAGCGAAGATGATCGGGCGGCAGCGAAACATACTGGCAACTTTGGGAATAGATGTTTGGATTCCTCGAGAAGTCGTATGCGAAAAAAATATCGCGCCGAGCTTATGGCGAGATCAAGAGGCTGAACAGATTCAGTCCTTGCCAATACAATTCGAAACGCCAGTACAAAACAAGCCTGAGCTGCAAATAAAGCATGAACCAGTTCAGCCGATCACGATGGTTGAACCGCGGAATAATGCTGAAATCATTGTAAAACCCAAAGCTGTTGAGATGATACCTGACAAAGAGCAGGTTATTGTCACAACACAGCTTCAAAGCTTTGAGTTGCAAATGTATATTCTGGAAAGCTGTGCAATTTTAGTGGAAAGCAGTCGATTCAATGAAACACAGCAACAACTCTGGCACAATATTCAGAAAGCGAAACTGGGGCAGTATGCCGAGTTAAAATGGCCTTTTCCATTGGCTGATTTTCAGGAAAGCCGCGGCTTGCCCTCCTATATTCAGGGCTTTCTGGATGCGACTGCCATGAATAAAAAGATTCTATGTCTAGGTCATCTCGATTTTATCCAGCACTCTAATATTCTACATTTAGCAAGTTTAGAAGAAATGATTGCCCAGCCTTTATTAAAAAGACGACTGTGGCAACTGATGCAATAAAAGATCGGAATTGTAACAATGAAGAAAGTTGTCGTATTCAGCCAAATAGATCAAGATGTTCTAGCACGGTTACAGCAAAATTATCAGGTGGTGGTGCTTAACCCAAAACTCGGTGAGATCAATGAGCAAATCCGTACTGAAGTGGTTGATGCCGATGCCATGATTGGTGCAGGACGTTTACTCAATGAAAGCAATCTGGCACCTGCACAAAAACTCAAGATTATTTCGACCGTCTCCGTTGGTTATGATAATTATGATGTGGATTATCTGAATCAGCGAAAAATCTGGCTGGCAAATACCCCGCATGTGCTTACCGAAACCACCGCCGATTTAGCCTTTAGCTTACTTTTGAGTGCAGCACGTAAGATTCCACAACTGGATGCATGGACCAAACAGGGGCAATGGAAGCGTACCGTTTCGACTGAACAATTTGGTGTGGATGTATTTGGTAAAACGCTGGGAATCATTGGTCTGGGCCATATTGGCGCAGCCATTGCAAGACGTGGCTTTTATGGCTTTAACATGAATATTCTGTACCATAACCGCCGTGAAAAAATTGAGGTGGCCCAGGCTTTCAATGCGCAATATCGTAATTTAGACCAGCTTCTACAGCAGTCTGACTTTATTGTGGTTGCGGTTGACTTAAATCATGATTCACAGGCACTGATTGGAGAGGTGCAGTTTGACCTGATGCAGAAACATGCTGTATTTATCAATATTGCACGTGGTTCTGTGGTCGATGAAAATGCGCTTATTGATGCGTTGCAGCAAAATAAAATCTTTGCTGCGGGTTTGGATGTATATGCCAAAGAACCATTACAAAGCTCTGCATTATTTGAACTGGCAAATGTTGTGACTGCCCCGCATATTGGTTCAGCTACTGCCGAAACGCGCAAGAAAATGGTCGATCTGGCCTATCAGAACCTAATTGATGCTTTAGAAGATCGTACACCCCGTTATCTCGTCAATCCAAAATTTGAATAAATGCTTACAAATTTATTGCTGAATTATTCATCTACAGCATCTTTTTAAACTGGTGAATATTGCTACACTTGCGCCCTTTGTAATTTATTTTGGGGTGTCTGCTTGTGTTTGAGAAATTGGCTGAGAAAAGTTTAAATTTAATGGGGTGGGAACTGGATAATCACTGGGACCTGAATGTGGACCAGTGTGTCATGATTGCTGCGCCGCATACCAGTAACTGGGATGCTTTATATGCGCGTTTGGGATTGAAAGCATTGGGTGTCAATGTGCGTCTAACCATTAAAGACAGCTACATGAAACTGCCATTTGGGCCTTTTGTCCGTGCAATGGGTGGTATCGGGATCGACCGTAGTGTGAAGCAAGCGGGGCAGGAACGTCCAAGCATGGTTCAACTGATGAGTGACCTGTTTAAAACGCACCCTAAATTGGTGATGCTGGTGACACCAGAGGGGACACGGGCAAAACAGGAGCAGTGGAAAACGGGTTTTTACCATGTCGCCATGACGGCAGGCGTACCGATTGCTTTAGCCTATATGGATTATGCCAAGAAAAAAACAGGGGTTGGAAAAATTGTCTATCCAACAGGAAACTATGAACAGGATATGGCGGAGATCATGGCGTTTTATGCCGAAATCAATGCAAAGCATCCTGAAAAATTTAGCGTTGACCAACGCTATGCGAATAACAAATAGTTTGGTTGATTTCAAAAATATAAACTAAGGCGGGATTTTCCTGCCTTTTATAACACTTCGTTGCAAATTTCTCCTATTTTCAATGCTATAGTCATTTTTTATTCATACCTTAGAGAAACCACTTGAGATCTTTATTGCTCGCATGTGGCCTTTTTGCCACCACCCAACTCAGCCATACCCAGATTTTTTTGCCTACGCAAAATATGGGTCAAACAGAAGTGCCTGACATTGGAAGCGGTATTGGTTTGCTTGATCAACAAAAAGAAAAGCTCATTGGTGAAAAGGTATATCGTGAAGTGCATCGCCAGATGCCCACCATTCAGGATGCGTGGCTGGAAGATCAGTTTCTACAGGTATTCTCAGGTATTTTAAGTCAAACCCAACTAGGGCAACCGATTGGACTGGTGATTATTAAAGACCCTCAGATCAATGCGTTTGCTGTACCAGGTGGCTTATTTGCACTCAATACGGGACTCATTACCTCAGCTAAAAATCTTGATGAGATTGCAGGGGTAATGGCGCACGAAATAGCACACGTCGCACAACGACATTATAGCCGTTCGCAAGAGGCATTTAAGGGACAGGGGCTATTGGCCTTGGCTGGTATTATTGTCGGGGCTGCGATTGCCTCACAGGCAGATAGTGATGTGGGTTCCGCCGTCATGCTTGGAACGCAGGCTGCCTTAATGGACAAGCAACTCAGCTATAGTCGGAATCAGGAACGTGAGGCTGACCGTATCGGCATGCAGTTTATGTACGCGGCAGGCTATAATCCACAAAGCATGGCTGATTATTTTGAAACCATGCATCGGGCAACCAGTCGAGTTAGTTTTTTGCCTGATTTCTGGCTTACCCATCCACTTACTACAGAACGTATGAGTGAGGCGCGGTTACGTGCCAATCAGTTGCCTCAAGTCAAGTCTAAAATCTATGATCTCGATTTTGACATATTAAAATGGTACACACAGGTTGTCTCAAATCAGGCGACAGAAATCCAGTTACAGGCACTGGCCAATCAGAAGAATATCGCGGGCTTATTGGCGCTTAGCAAGTTTTATCTGATGCAGGGAGACTATACTCAGGCACAGTCCAACCTTGATCTGGTCAAGATAAAATTAAAATCGCATATTCTGATTCCCCTGATTCAAACCGATATTTATCTGGGACAAAACAAGTTCGATCAGGCATATGACAGCATCAGTTCACTACAAAAAACCATGCCTGAAAATCGGGCTTTATCCTATAAACTGGTTGAGGTTTTAATCCGCCAAGGCAAGATTGATCAGGCACAAACTCTGGTACAGCGCTTTATAAGAAAAAATCAGCGTGATATACAGGGATGGCAGCTTTTACAGCAGGCGACCAATCTTGATAAAAGTTCACCACTGCAAGCAGTAAATGTGCTGTGCTATCGTGCGGAAGCTGAATATTGGTCTGGTTATGAAGAAAATGCGATTAAATCCATGCTACATGCCCAACGTTTGGCAAAAGGTAACTTGGCAATGTCAGCAAAAATTGACTCACGCTTGAAACAGATGCAAGATGATCGCCGTATGAAAATTTAAAAATTAGGAGAAATAGAAATGATTAAAGGGCAGTGTCTATGTGGGGAAATCGAAAATAGTATTTTGTGTTATTGCACAACATTGTGCCAGTCCAATCTATTCTTATCGTACCGATTTACCGAATATCATCCGCTTGCGTTTGGGAGCGGTGACGGAGGGGCATCTTCCAGCACCGAAAGAAGAATTTTTTACTGAACATAAGCCAGATTTTATTGAATTAAGATAAAATGCTAGTGATAAGTCATATTCATTGATGAAGTTAAAAGATTTATGAAGAAGTTTGTTTTTATTATTTTGATGACGGGTTGTATGGGGAACAGTTTTGCTGCATCCATTGAGCAATATGTCAATGCTGTACATAAAATCAGGGAAAGCTATGCACAGGACTTGCGTGGATTCTTGCGTAGCCTAGACCCTCAGCTCACTCAATTTAGTCCTGAGCAACAAGCTAAATATTGTGGCATTAACCAGCGTTATATTCAGGATATGTCAGGTGCAATTGAACAAAACCGTTCATCATTACCACCGCAATATGCAGGTATGACCAGGCAGGATTTAATTAAACAAGTGGTTGAGTCTAAAGAGATGCAGATGCTTGCTAAATATAATGTTCAGTGTGATTTTAAATAGTCGAAAAACTTTGGGTTCATTGTTAAAAATGAATCCAATTTAGAAATAAATAGCGGATATAAATAAAGAGGATTTAAGCTAATTAGCTTAATTTTGCTTTAATTTTGGCAGAAACTTGTGCAGGATCGGCACGTCCGGCTATGATCGGACGTAGAGAATTCATCACCTTACCCATATCTTTCATGCTAGTAGCTTCTTGAGCAGCAATCGTTTGCTCAATGATAGAATCAAGTTCTTCCTCAGTCATAGCGGCTGGTAGAAATTGAGAAATAACCTCAACTTCGGCTTGTTCCTTACTAGCTAAATCATCTCGACCAGCACCAGAAAAGGCCTTGATCGATTCTTTACGTTGTTTAATTTGCTTTTCAATGACCGCAAGAACCTGAGCATCGTCAAGCTCAATGCGTTCATCGACTTCGATTTGCTTAATCGCTGCCTGTACACCACGAATAACCGTTACCGTTGCCATGTCTTTGGCACGCATAGATGATTTTAATACGTCGGTAATCTGGTCTTTTAAAGTGGTCATATCAGCAGTCAATCACAAATTAATTAGTAAAGGCGAGTAGTACGTACAGATTCGCGAGTCAATTTCTTTTGATAACGCTTAACTGCAGCAGCTTTTTTGCGCTTACGTTCCTGAGTTGGTTTTTCATAGAACTCACGCTTACGAACGTCAGCTAAAACACCCGCTTTTTCGCATGAACGCTTGAAACGACGGATAGCTACGTCTACTGGTTCGCCTTCTTTCAATTTAACTTGTGGCATGTAAAATCCTCTAAGATGATGGGATAGACCTAACGTACCATTACGCCAGATCACAAGTGAAGTGCACTATTTTACTCATTTACAACTCAGATCACAAGTCTATAATAGCCCCGACATTATTTTTAAACGATGTAAAGGCAGTTAAATGATTGTTTTGGGCTTGGAAACTTCCTGTGATGAAACTGGGTTGGCACTCTATGATAGTGAACTCGGCTTGCGTGGACAGGTTTTATATAGCCAGATCAAACTGCATGCTGAATATGGTGGTGTCGTACCAGAACTGGCTTCACGTGACCATGTCCGTAAAATGATTCCCCTGATCAATCAACTGCTTGAACAAAGTGGTATTCAGAAAAACCAAATTGATGCGGTTGCCTATACGCGTGGTCCAGGACTCATGGGTGCCTTGATGACAGGCGCATTGTTTGGTCGTACTTTAGCATTTGCCCTTAATAAGCCTGCAATTGGTGTGCATCACATGGAAGGGCATATGCTTGCACCATTACTTTCAGAGACTCCCCCAGAATTTCCATTTGTTGCATTATTGGTGTCTGGTGGGCACACACAGTTGATGGCAGCCTACGGTATTGGTCAATATGAATTACTGGGTGAGTCAATTGACGATGCAGCAGGTGAAGCCTTTGATAAAGTCGCAAAAATGATGAAGCTACCTTATCCAGGTGGGCCAAACATCGCAAAACTTGCATTGCAAGGGGATGCCCTAGCATTTGAGTTTCCTCGTCCAATGTTGCATCAAGGTTTGGATTTTTCATTTAGTGGTTTAAAAACAGCGGTTTCTGTGCAGTTGAAAAAACTGGGTGAAGAAAACCGTGATGCTGACGTTGCTGCCTCTTTTCAGGAAGCAATTGTCGATACATTGGTTAAAAAATCGGTTAAAGCCTTAAAGCAAACAGGTTTAAAGCGTTTGGTGATTGCAGGCGGGGTCAGTGCAAATTTGCGTTTACGTGAGCAATTGGAAACTTCACTGAAAAAAATTAAGGCGCAGGTTTATTATGCTGAACCTGCCTTATGTACCGATAATGGCGCAATGATTGCATTCGCAGGTTATCAACGTTTAAAGGCTGGGCAGCATGATGGTTTGGCTGTCACCACAACGCCAAGATGGCCGATGACTGAGTTGCAACCAACCTGAAAATGGAATTGATGATTCTTGTTGGTTGTTAGGCTTTAGGTCGGTTTACATTCTTATTTTATTTAAAAATCAAACCATTATTTATATACATGGCAATGGCTTGGAATCAACGCTATTGTGTTAAAGTATTGGATAAATTATTTATTTTGATGAGCCAAAACTCATTAGCGGAGTTCAGAAGTTGAAAATTTCTTATGTTTTTACCTGTGGTCGATTAGAGTCTCTGTTTAAGATTCTAAATCTTATCCAATCTAATGAAAATAAAGAAAAAAATGATAAAGTGATTGAGCAGTTTAGAAAGGATATTTCTTTAGGGCGAACTTTTGAGGAAACTGAACTTTATCAATTGATAGAAGACAGTGAAGAAAAAATTGTGGTCAATCGCTTGAACAATATTCTTCGCGACAAACCCGCCCATCAGAATAAATTTGATTTTCAGGAATATAAAACTGGTGCCTGGTCTGAGTTTAATGATTATAAGCTGGCAGTTCGTTTCTCTAATGCCAAAACAGAGTTAAGTGAAAAGCACTTTGAAAAAACGGGTGAATACATGACCAGTCGAGGTATTGCAAAACTGACAGGTTTCAATCCAGCGAATATCAAGAATATGTTGCAACATAAAAGAGCTATCGTGAAAAAAATGCTCATTACATTGGAAAAGTTGGCAAAAGAATATTGATAATCTATAAAATAAAAAATTGATGCAGAGAAAATTTATTTTTCTGCATCGAGATTTAAATTAATATCTGAATAATAAGAAGAATGAAAGTACATGTTTTAAATGTCAATAGACCCTAATTAAAAGCTTGGTCAGTTATTACATGATTTTAAGAATTGTCATTCAATGGTCATGGTTTTGTCATTTCGAAAGATTAGGCTACAGCAGTAATTTTATGGGGTAGCTATTATCATGAAGCAAAAAGTATTATTGATTTCAATTATTACCAGTTTTACATTAATGGGCTGTGGCAGTGACCATGATGACAATCAAAATACAGCAAAAATGTTAAGTACCGAGCAGACATTAAACTTTGGTGATCGAGATTGCTGGTTGGGTGGAACAGTTAAATTGACAGGGCAAGATAAAAATAATAATGGAATTTTAGAGACTGATGAAATTCAGCAAACCACGCCGAGTTGTATCACAGAAAATGCTTTCGCTCGGGGTGTGCAGCTCACTTATCAGGTGATGGATCATCTGAAAGGTATTGCAGATGGGGCAAAGGCAGGCAATACCATTGAGTTTAGACAAGGTGGTTTCGGTTCTGATCTGGTGGCGCATCCAACCAATAAAAACCAATTTTATGCCATTACAGATCGAGGCCCCAATGCCGATTACAACTTAAATAAAGACAATGGCAAGATGTTTCCTGATCCAGCATATGTGCCGCGTATTGGTCTATTTGAAGTACAAACCAATGGCACACTGAAAAAGATCAAGGAAATTTTACTTAAGGATCGTAATGGGCAAAATATTTCGGGCCTACCTAATGCCAATTTTGGTGCAACCAAAGAAGCAGCTTACGACATTTATGGCAAATTATTAAGCCGTCAAACAGATGAATATGGTCTAGATGCAGAAGGTTTGGTTGCCATGAAAGATGGTAGCTTTTGGGTGAGTGATGAATATGGCCCACATATTGTTCATTATGATGCCAATGGTGTAGAAATAGACCGTATTAATGCTTTTGAAAAAGATACCCGCCGTATTGGTGGTTATTTACTGCCTGCGGAATTTGCCAATCGCCGCCCGAATCGTGGTATGGAAGGTTTAACCATTACACCAGATGGGAAAACCCTGGTGGGGATTATGCAATCCACGATGGATAATCCAACAACAGCAGTCAATAAATCAGACTTAACCCGTATTGTAACTATTGATCTAGAAACTAAAAAGGTGAAGCAATATTTATATAAACAGGAAGGTGGAGCAAAAGCTTATTCCAACTCTGCAATTACAGCTTTAAGTAATACCAGCTTTTTAGTTTTAGAGCGAGATGGAGATTTTTATCGAGATAATCCAAGCGCTTTTAAACGTGTTTATAAAATTGATTTGCGTAATGCAACCAATTTAGAAGATATTGCTGAAACAGCTCAGATTAAACAGGATGCTAAACTGGGTTTAACCATTGATGGACAGACTTTAGAACAATATGTTTTAGCAAAAGGTTGGGATGGGTTAAAAACACAGGGTATTTTACCCCCAACAAAAACGTTGGTTTTAGATATGATTGAGAAAGTCAAATTCCCTCATGATAAAATGGAAGGGTTGTGGCTGATTGATGATAAGCGTTTAGGTTTAATCAATGATGATGACTTTGCACTATGGGTAACCAATGGTGTTCTGGAGCAGAAATATTTAGATCAGGATAAGAAAAAAATTGACAGTAATACTTTATATATTATTGATGGATTGGATTTAAAAGCAGTACCGTAAATTTTTGAGATGAAAAAGCCATCAATTGATGGCTTTTTATTTGAGTGAATTATACCATTTTTAACTGCTGCGAACCGATCCAGTGTTTTGAGAACTGATATGCCGCACGGCCTGAACGCTGTCCTCGTGCCTGACACCATCTCAGTGCCTCAGCCCGTACTGTGTCATTATATTCCAGATCAGCTTTGCGAATATAATGTTCCACAATGTCCAGATAGAGCTGTTGATCCATTGGATAGAATGAAAGCCATAGTCCAAAACGATCAGAAAGTGAGATTTTTTCTTCAATCGCTTCCTGTGGATGCAACTCGGTATATTGCGGCACATCAACCTTGCGCACTGGTGTATTTTCGTGCATAAATTCAGGCAATAGGTGGCGGCGGTTACTGGTTGCATAAATAACGAAGTTGGTTGAACCAGATTGAAGCGAACCGTCCAAAACACTCTTTAAACTACGGTAATTTTCATCTTCCGCATTAAAGGCCAGGTCATCACAATAGACAATAAACTTTTCTGGGCGCTCGGCAATCAGTTTTTGAATTTTTGGTAAATCTGATAAATCATCACGTTCAATTTCAATCAGGCGTAAACCCTGTGCTGAGTACGCCGTGAGCAGGGCACGTACAATGGAGGATTTGCCTGTACCACGGGAACCTGTCAGCAAAATATCATTGGCGGGGAAACCATTTAAAAACTGCAAGGTATTTTGGATAATCTTGTCTTTTTGGCGTTCAATTCCTTTTAAATCTTCCAGATACATTTTTTTAGTTTGTTGAATTGCGACCAGTTGCTGATTTTCCCAGCGAAAAGCAATTGCTGAAAAATCAGTGGGTTGCTTTGGGGCAGGGAGGACTTGCTGGAGTTGTGTTAAAACACTGGATAATGACTGGAGAATAGATTCGGGTAAATCAAGGATAGCCATAAATACAAACCAAACTCAGTGATCAATAAATAGGGATACTATCACTGCTATAGTTAAAATAAAGAAAATATCATCAAGAATATGGAAATAAGCTGATTTTACCCTTGATTATTACAATAGGTTTTTGCATTGTATAAGTGCAGGATTAGAAAAATATGATGCGCATCAGGATAACGAATGTTAAATAAGGTCCAAGAAAAAAAGAATACATATCAAACATATAGAATAGATATGTTGCAGGAGCAATTACAACATGCCAGCTCTTATGAAGAATGGAGGGAAATTGCACTCAAATTGGACGAGGAATCAGGCAGGGAAGTATGGAAATATCACAATGAATCGCCTTATTTTGATGCTGAAGTTTTATCCAGGCGTTACAACCTGCTAAAAAGATATCGGCTGCATCACCGTACCCTTGACCTGATCTATATATTGAGGGATGGACTAACCTACGATTTTGCCAATATTGGCCATCCCATGTTATTTGCTGAAACGTATATCGGCACCAAAAAAATTATCGAAAACTATGTGGATGAGGTGAGTGACTGTTTGCGTTATTTGGCATCCAGCGAATGTATAACGTTTCAGCTCAAGGAGAAAATCCAGTTTTTTGAGGAATGTCAGAAAGCCTATGGTCAGCCTGCCTTGATGCTTTCTGGTGGCGCAACTCTGGGACTGTTTCATACTGGGGTGTGTAAGGCATTGCTGGAACAGGACCTGTTGCCGAAAGTGCTGTCAGGTTCAAGTGCGGGCGCAATCATGACGGGGATGTTGGGTACCTCATCCGCTGATCAAATTCCAGAATTATTGACAGGAAAGCATTTCTTTCATGAAGCATTTCGTTTTAGAAAGGTGATGGAACTCATTAAGGGGCATGGCGGTATTGCCGATGTGATGTACCTTAAAAAATTCCTGATTCACAATATGGGAGACCTGACCTTTGCAGAGGCGTATCAGCGTTCTGGTCTGCATATCAATATTGCAGTTGCACCTTACAATGCATCACAAAACCCGCTTATCCTCAATGCCTTGACTGCGCCGAATGCTTTGGTCTGGAGTGCGGTGATGGCTTCCTGCGCGGTTCCTGTTCTGTTTCCACCCGTTCATCTGACCAGCAAGCGCTACGATGGACAGCATACGCCCTATATGTCAAACACCAAATGGGTGGATGGGAGTATGCGTAGTGATTTTCCACAAGAAAAAATGGCTCGTTTGTATAATATCAACTACACCATTGCTAGTCAGGTGAATCCGCATATTGTTCCATTTATGCAGAGTGACTTACAGCGTTATCGTAATGATGTGTTGAGCTGGCCTGAGCGGATTATCCGTCATCAGGGTAAAACCATTGCACTGGATGTGATGGATTTAACCCGCCATTATGTGGGAAGATTTTTCCCGATTCGCCGTGCCCTGGATCATGGTTATGGTATTTTAGGACAGCGCTATTATGGGGATGTTAATATTATTGCCAAATATGGACTGCGCCACTATGGCTATATGCTCAAAAACCCTCGTCCCAAGTTGTTTAAGATTTTGCAGCAGGAGGGTGAGCGGGCGACCTGGCCTAAAATCGCTTCTATTGAAACCCATGCGCGTATTGGTAAAACCATTGAACATTGTTTAGCGTCATTACGCAAACAGGCAGAAAAGCAGCAGAATGAGTTTTATTACGTGGACCTTTGATTCGCAACTTCGGTTGGATGATCTTGTATTAAAAACCAAACCCCAAAGTTATGCCTTTGGACGGCGTTTATATACATTCCAGATCGAACAGCAAAAATATTGGCTTAAATTTCATCAAGCCCATATTCATCAGGTCTTAGAACATACTTTTCTAAATGAGCTGGATTTTTATCGGCAGAATTCAATCTCCAGAAAGCAATTTATTGTTCCTCATCAAATCATTCAGTTTAAAGAAAACACGCCGTTTCATGAACTTGCCTCCACTGGAAAAGGGCTGATTCTGGTGGATACAGAAAATTTTTTTAACTGTGTGCCCAGCGATGTGCAAGCAATTCAGCAGCAAATATTAAAGGCATTGGAAACACTGGAAAATATGCACCAACTAGGGTGGGTGCATGGCGACCTTAAAATTGAACATTTCCGTTGCTATGAAAATAGCTGTAAGCTGATTGATTTTGAGCAGAGCTTTAAATCACCTCATGCAACCCAGAATTTAACTGCCACACCGCACTATATGGCGCCAGAGCTTTTTCATGCAGAAAGGAAAACAGTTCAGAGTGATTTATATGCCTTTGGTATTATTGTCTATGAATGGCTGACTCAAATAAAATTACAAGCTAAAACCTATCATGAATGGGCGGTATTGCATTGCCAGCAACTGTATATCCAGCTTCCTGAACAGCTTGAATACTTTTTGCCCTTACTGAATGGGTTGATACAGAAGCAGGTTGAACAGCGTTTTAAGTCTGTTTCAGAGGCAAAAGACTGTCTAAACTCGACTATTTTGCTGTAAAAATAAACATAAATACTTGATTTGAATATTATATGTTCATTTGATTGGTTTTTTTAACAGAAACACTTGTCATCAAGGATGTTTCTCACTAATATGCATACCCATCGGGGGCGTGGCGAAATTGGTAGACGCACTGGATTTAGGTTCCAGCGCCGCAAGGTGTAAGAGTTCGAGTCTCTTCGCCCCCACCATATTT
>NZ_KB849341.1:53930-284670 GCF_000368305.1 Acinetobacter sp. CIP 102129 | reverse complement strand
ATTTGATCATGCTGTTATAGAGGATTGGTGTAATGGTAGCATGACGGTCTCCAAAACCGTTCGTCAAGGTTCGAGTCCTTGATCCTCTGCCAAATATTAAAAAAAGCCCTTGTTTTTTACAAGGGCTTTTTTATGTTCATCTTTTCAGATGACTTTTCTTTTGAAGTGGTCTACGTGTATTCTGCTAGTCTAGAGCCACTAGTTTAATACTTTTTTGAATCCGTCAATGCGTAAGTCTTATTCTAATTCAAGGAATAAAATGTAGCTCTTATCAAAAACAGGTTTTTGGGTCGTATTGGATTAATGAGGGCCTTTGATATTTTGCAGGCCCTCATTTTTAGTGATTCATTTAATAGCTATACTTTTCAAGTTTAATTGGGTGGTAACAGCATTAAAATGGCATCATTCAGCAACTGGGCAATCTCTTCCCGTATTTCAGTATCATTCAACTGTTTATCAAATATCAGGCTTTTACCATTGGCCAAGTGCTGTAGTTGTTTTTCAAACGCTTTAGAAACACAAACAGGTTCGCCATTTGCCCAAAACTCTAATGATCCATTTTGCTGTCTGTAAAGTAGTTTCATCGCTGGTTCAAGCATCAGTGCATAGCCTGCATCCACGATTTCAATCAGGTCATTTGCCTCAATTTCTTCTGGTTCAGGAATATTGTCTGGATATTTGACTTCGCTCATATATGCCATAATTGCAGCATCAAATTCAGGCGCCTGACAGAGATAATCGAGTAACTGGTTTTTTAAATAGCTAAATTCGCTATCGTTGATTTCACCGATTGTCGTTGCAGGCTGGCGGGGAATATCCAGCAAGGGATTTTTCAGTAAGCTATTTTCTGCAAACTGGTCACTGATTCGATCCATCATTTCTGCGAGGTTGGGCATACGGAAACCAAATGAAAAAGTCAGGCATTCATCTTCCGCAACACCGTAATGGGAAAGTCCAGGTGGTACATAAAGTAAATCACCTGGTGCAAGAACTTCATCAAAATGAACATCCATTTCAGGCAATAATTTTAAAGGTTGATCTGGCACAAACTCGGTTGATTCGTCACACATTTGACCCAACTGCCAGCGGCGATGACCATGTCCTTGTACCAGAAAAACATCATAAAAGTCGAAGTGTTTGCCAACTGATCCGCCTTTGGGTGCGTAGGACACCATAATGTCATCACGTCGCCATTGCGGAATAAAAGGAAACTTTTTCCAAAGCTCTGAAATATCAAAGGAATAGTGATCAATCGCTTGAACTAAAATTGTCCATAAATTTGGCAGTTTTTGAAAATCACCTCTGGTTAAAGGTGAGGATTTAACGTGCCATTCATTTGGGTTCTTGTTTTTTTGACGGATCAAACGTGCGCTGACGTGCTCTTCCAATGCCAGTTCCTTAACATCATCAGGTTCAATCAGCCCAACAATTTCGGGCATTGCGTTACGCACCAGCAGTGGTTTTTTTTGCCAGTATTCAGTTAAAAATTGTTCTGCGGTAATACCGCCCAATACCGTTAAAGGTTGTGACATGATGATGAAGCCGAAAATAAATCAATAACGTGTATTGTCCCTTGAGTTGAAAGGCGGTGCAAGCCTTGTATCACAGCCAACAAACCCTAATTTTGATCAATCAGTTCGGGATTCATTCACAGCTTCTTAAAAACACAGTATGCTAAAGCGGCTATAAGGAGTATCCATGTATCAAGTATTGGCAAGAAAATACCGTCCACGTAATTTCAATGAGTTAGTGGGGCAGAATCATGTCTCCCGTGCGTTGACCAGCGCATTGGAGCGTGGAAGATTGCATCATGCTTATTTATTTACAGGGACGCGTGGTGTGGGTAAAACCACAATTGCCCGTATTTTAGCCAAATGCCTGAACTGTGAAACAGGTGTGACCTCAACCCCATGTGAAGTTTGTGCCACCTGTAAGGCCGTGAATGAAGGGCGTTTCATTGATTTAATCGAGATTGATGCTGCGTCACGTACCAAAGTTGAAGATACCCGTGAGTTACTGGACAATGTTCCTTATGCACCAACTCAGGGTCGCTTCAAAGTCTACCTGATTGACGAAGTGCACATGCTTTCAACGCATTCATTTAATGCTTTATTAAAAACGCTGGAAGAACCGCCAGAGCATGTGAAGTTCTTGTTTGCAACCACCGATCCACAGAAATTACCCATTACGGTGATTTCTCGTTGTTTGCAGTTTACCCTGCGTCCTTTGGCTGTTGATGAAATTACCACGCATTTAACCGCTATTTTAAATAAAGAACATATTGAAGCTGATCAGGATGCGATCTGGCAAATTGCTGAATCGGCACAGGGTTCATTACGTGATGCGCTGTCTTTAACGGATCAGGCCATTGCCTATGGTCAGGGAGCTGTACATCATCAAGATGTCAAAGACATGCTGGGGCTGATTGACCGAACCATTATTTATGACCTGATTTTAGCAATTCATCACAACCAACAAGCGCATGTCAGCCAGTTGTTGTTGCAGTTTAGGCAACAGGCTTTAGATGTTTCTCTGGTTCTGGATCAGTTGGTTTCAACCTTGCATGAGTTGGCGTTGTTGCAGTATCTGCCTGATCTTGCCTTGAAATACAGTGAAGAAATCAATCGAAAAATTCTACATTTGTCCAAACTGATTTCTGCTCAGGATTTGCAGCTTTACTATCAGATTGCATGTAAGGGACGATCTGATCTGCAACTTGCAGTCACGCAAGAGCAAGGTTTTGAAATGTGTGTCTTGCGTTTGCTCGCATTTAGACCGTTATCTGCTGGTGAAATTACTGTTGGGGGCACAAACCCACAAAATATTGTAGTTTCTCATCAGCAAGTCGTTTCAACTGAGCCAAGTCCAGCAGAAATTCAGCAATTGCAGCAAGTTACTATTGTTGAAGAACAGCTTGTGGTTCAGCAGGAAATGGTTGGTGTTGAACCTGAACGCATCATTCAGAATGAAAATGTTATGGTTTTTGATGCAGCGGATGGGCAACTGATTGGGTTGGATCATTCAGCTATCCATCAGCAAAATGCTCATTCCAGTGAATTTACAGAATCAGATGAGGTATTGATTTTTCCCGTAGAAGAACAAACTGAAGTTACACAAATCATCAATCAAGCACCTGAGCCAAACGTTAAGGCTGAACCTGAATTGTTTGAAGAAACATTTATTGCTACGGAACAGCAAATTGACAACCAATTTGCCATGCCTGTGGTTGATGTAGTTCAACAGGTTGAAACGATGCATTTGGCAGACCAAGCTAATCTCATGCCTCAAGATATTCTTAAACTTCGTGAACAGGTTTTGGAGGGTGAGTGGAATCTGGATAAATGGGAATACTGGTTTAGAAATAGTGAACTTTCGCCAGCCGTCCAGGAGTTGGCACAGCATGGCATCATGCAGGGGCATATTAATGGCTCATCTGTGTTTCATATTCCGCAGAAATACGAGGGCATGTTGTCACAATTAAGGCAGGCGTTGGAAGATGCACTTAAGTCACAGTGGCCGAATACGCAGTTTAATGTGCAATATCAAGATATTGATTCGATAACACCTTTTACCATGCAGGTCATGCGTAAGGAAAAGGCGTTTCATCGGGCTGTTGAGTTATTACAGCAGGAACCTGCCATTAAAAGTTTAATTGAAACCTTTGATGGTGAGTTACAGAATATTCAACTCAAGTCCTGATGCTTGAGTCCCCTTAAATTTAATATTTGGCTTGTGGTTTCTATCTAACTGCTTGTTGCAAATACTTATTAAACATACAGAATTGTCTATTTATTTTAAGTAATTAAGGGCTGGTGCATAGTAGAACCAAAAAAATTATGTTAAAAAAAGAAAGCGAATAATATACTGAAAATAAGGAAAAATAATAATGCGTCGTTTGCCTGTTTATATTTTATTGGATACTTCGGGGTCAATGCGAGGAGAGCCAATTCATTCCGTGAATGTTGGATTGCAGTCGATGCTTAGTGCATTACGGCAAGACCCTTATGCACTGGAAAGTGTGCATTTAAGTATCATTACCTTTGATTTAGAGGCAAAGGTCTATTTGCCACTGACCCCACTCGATCAGGTTCAATTGAACAATATTGATGTGCCAAGTGCAGGGGCAACCTTTATGGGCGCTGCTCTGGAGTTGTTGGCACAACAAGTGAGCCAGCAAATTCAAAAAAGTAGCGATGAGATTAAAGGGGACTGGAGACCTTTATTATTTGTCATGACAGATGGCTCACCCTCAGATGTGTATGCATATCAGCAAGCAGTTTCTGTGATTCAGCAATTAAACTTTGCCAGTATTGTTGCCTGTGCGGCAGGGCCCAAAGCCAAAACTGAACATTTATTGCAACTGACAGATAAAGTTGTGGTATTGGATACCATGGATGCTGCATCATTTTCAGGATTCTTCAAATGGGTATCGGCAAGTGTGGTGGCAGGCAGCAGCAGTGCAGGCATTTCAAACTCGATTTCATTGCCACCACCACCGCCTGAAGTGCAACTGGTTTTATAGATAACAGTATAAATTATTAAGGATATTCAGTTAGATGCGCCGTTTACCTGTTTTTTTTGTGTTGGATTGTTCTGAATCCATGGTGGGGAAAAATATTGAGCAGATGCAGCAGGGTATTCAACTCATCATGCAGCAGTTACGCAAAGACCCTTATGCCCTGGAAACAGTATATGTGTCAATGATTGCCTTTGCGGGAATTGTGCGTACCTTGGTGCCTTTGGTGGAAGTGTTTGCTTATTATCCAGTGAAATTACCTTTGGGCGGTGGTACACATTTAGGCAAAGCATTGGAACATTTAATGAATGAGTTTGATCGTCATTTGATTAAGACCACAACAGAAACCAAAGGTGACTGGAAGCCAGTCGTATATTTATTTACAGATGGGCGACCAACCGATGAATGCAAGGATGCAATTTATCGCTGGCAAAAAAAGTATGCCCGACGTTGTACACTGATTGCACTGGGAATGGGGAAAAATGTCGATTATCACACTTTAAAGCAACTGACGGAACACTGTATAGCCTTTGATGAGTTGAATGAAAAAGATTTCCAAAAGTTCTTCCAATGGATCAGTGCCTCAGTCGTCGCGCAAAGTAAAAGTGTGGGAGATGGAGAACAGCAGCAACATCTACCGCCTTTGGATGAGCGCTATATGCGCCTGGTTAAAGATGTTCAGCCACGAACTTTGCTGGATGAGCAGTGTGCAACTTTTGTTGGGCGTTGTGGAAAGTTAAATCGCCCTTATTTGATGAAATTTGAACGTGAAATTCAGTATCAGGCCCCTAAAGACTTAGATATTAACCTCAATTTGTATCACTACCAACTGAAAGAGTGCTGCAAAATTGATGAGGATTATTTTACATGGTCAGATCAAAGCCAGCACCAACAGCAAATCAATACCACTTTGCTTGAAGGCGCGCCTGAGTGCCCACATTGTTTGGCAGAAACCGCATTTGCCATGTGTGGCTGTGGTCAATTGATGTGTTATGACGGTTTTAGTGAAGAAGTCAGTTGTCCGTGGTGCCGCCGTCAGGTGAGTTTTGGTTATGGCGGTTCGGATGGGTTTGATGTGCAGCGTGGGCGAGGCTAAGACATTTGTCTTAAAGGTAAAAGGAAATTTTGTTTATGCTTCAGCCATTAACACCAGAATTACAACAGGCCCTTGCTGATACATTGGCACAACTTTTAAATCATAAAACCCAGCCATCGACTCAGATGCAAGATCAGGAGTGGTGGCAGAAATGTGTGCAAAATAAGCGTCTTTATAATGCCTACCATGATTTGGCAGAACAGCTTTATGATGTGCTGGGGTTCCAACTGGAACAATTGCCAGACTTTCAGGGATGTTTGTTGCAACAGATATTGCAACAGGGGCGCTTGGCGATTTATGCGCCTATGCAAAATAGCCTATGTGAAAAGCATGGGGTGTCAAAAAATGCTGTAGAATCTCTGGGCTTTTATCCACAGCCTGATACCGTTCAAGCAGAATCTGTGCACCTTGAATCAGAACAGAAACAACCTTTGACACCACCAAATAATGACAATCAATCCATATTATCCGAAATCACAGATTTGTCTGAATCTAATTCGGTTGAGCCTACACATTTACCGTTGGCCGTAACGACTCCAATCATTGAAAAACAATCCAGCCCTATTCCAGACAATACCTCAACACCCCTGCAAACTGGGGTAAAAACGGTGAAAAAAATGCCTCACTTTCAGATTCCCAACGCTAGAGTGGGACAGGACTATCAAGCCAGCATTCAAATGCAATATCCCGTGAAACAGGATGTGCAGATTCATCATGAAAGTGTCAGGATTCCTGAAAATCTGGGTATTTGTTTTGATGCGGTGACACAGCAACTTTCAGGCATACCCACACAGGCAGGTGAATTTAAACTCATTTTTCAATATAAAACGGCAAATGAGCAGGCAGGATGGTTGTCAGGGGAAGTCACGTTTATTGTCACGGCTGACCCACGTAGTTTATGGCAGGTGAATGAGCCTGATCCAAATGCGATGTATTGGAAAGCAAATAATCGTTGTCAATTGATTAAGGCGGCAGATTTTAATATTGCTGCGTGTAGTCAGCGAGGACGTTCACATGAACATGCAGGAACATTCCGTGATGATGATTTTTTTGTTGCTCAGGTCGCGGATAGTAATTGGTCGGTATTGGTTGTGGCAGATGGTGCAGGAAGTGCCGAATTTTCCCGTGAGGGGTCGAGGGTTGCGGTGAATACTGTTGGTGAGTATTTAAAAGCTTTCATGCAAAAACAATCAGGTGAATCTGACCGATTGCTGGCACAGTGGCAAATCGGAGCCAATGATGATCCTGAAACCAAAAATGCAGCGCATCAGTTAGGCAATCAATTTAGTGATGCGTTTTATTCAGCCGTAACACAAGCCATTGAACAAATTGAACATGAAGCCACTCGACAAGGTGTTGCTTCTAAATTGTTTGCTACAACATTATTGTTTGCAGTGGTACGGCAACAAGACAATAAAACCTTTATAAGTAGTTTTTGGGTCGGTGATGGAGCGATTGCAGTTTATGGTAAGGACCGCGTGCGGTTAATGGGTAAACCTGATGGGGGGGAATTTGCAGGACAAACCCGCTTTTTAGATTATGGTTGTTTGCTGCGAGATTTTAAACAGCGAGTCCATATTGGCTATTTTGATGACGCTCAGGCAGTAATTCTCATGACTGATGGGATTTCTGATCCGCGTTTTGAAACGGATGCAGGGCTGGAAAATCAACAAAAATGGCAGGCACTTTGGCAAGAAATTGAACCACACTTACAACAGGAAAAACCTGAACAGGCTTTACTGGAATGGTCAAAATTCTTTAGTGCAGGACATCATGATGATCGAACATTGGCGATTTTATGGCAAATGCTACAAGATGATCAAATAAGTAATATGACTGTACCAGATGACTCAGTAGGGGTGCTAGATGAGTAAAGTCATTCAATGTCAAACGCTCGATGGCCGTCCAATCGCTTTTGTAGATGAAGTGATTGGTTCGGGTGCGATGAAAGATGTCTATTTTTCGCCTGATAAATCTTACGTTGTATGTTTTTTTAGCAAGGAAAAAAACCATTTTTATCAGTCTCAGGCTGAACTGGAACGGCAGAAAGATCGGTTAAAAGAAATTGTGGGCAATAAATGGCAAGGTATTTTTAACGGTGCGGGTGGTGATTACTGGAAAAATGTGTTTTGCTGGCCTGATGGCTTGGTGGAATACAATGGTTTGCTTGGGATTACAGCACCTACCTATCAAAAACCATTTTTCTTTGAGTTTGGTTCTAAAAATAATGATTTTTTGGGGATTAAAGGGAAAGAAAAAGAGGGAAAATGGTTTGCCAGTGCCAATAACCAGAACCGCTTTCTGGATGAACGAGAAAAAGGCACATGGCTGAACTATCTCAAGATTTGTATTTTAATTGCGCGTGCAGTGCGCCGTATGCATGCGGCTGGTTTGGCCCACTCCGATTTGTCCTATAAAAATATTTTGATTGACCCTGTCATGGGGCGTGCTTGCGTTATTGATGTTGATGGTTTGGTTGTGCCAGGCAAATATCCGCCTGATGTGGTGGGAACACCAGATTTTATTGCGCCTGAAGTGGTGATGACCAACCATCTTAAAAAAGATGATCCCCAACGGCATTTGCCCAATATCATGACGGATCGTCATGCTTTGGCTGTGCTGATTTATATGTATTTGCTCTATCGCCATCCATTACGTGGTGGCAAAGTACATGATGTCAATGACCCACAAAAAGATGAAAATCTGGCAATGGGTGAAAAAGCATTATTTATTGAACACCCAACGGATGCAGGTAATCGGGTTAAAGTGGCGCAGGTTCGTCCGAGTGCCTTGCCATGGGCAGATCCCGAAAAAATTCCATTTACGGTGACAGGGCCGTATTTAAAGGAACTCTTTCTACAGAGTTTTGTTACAGGTTTACATCAACCGCAGCAGCGTCCATCTGCCAATGACTGGGAAACGGCGTTGGTGAAAACGGTTGATTTAATGCAGCCATGCCTAAATTCAGATTGTGGTCAAAAATGGTATGTATTTGACAACAGCACCAAACCTGTATGCCCATTTTGTGGCACGGCATTTCACGGCAAATTGCCTGTATTAAACCTATATTCGGCACGCAGAGAGGGTAACTTTAGGCCTGATAATCACCGTTTGATGGTCTGGACAGGCCAATCAATTTATCAATGGCATGCCAATAACTTAATTGCGCCAAATGAACGTTTAAGTGTAGAGCAAACCAAACGGGTGGGTTATTTTATTTTCCATCAACAGCAATGGTGGCTGGTTAATGAGAATTTACCTGAACTGATGGACGTGGCAAGCAAAGAGATTATTCCGATAGGTGGAAAAATTGAATTGACCGATGGCAAGCAGATTTTATTGTCACGCCAAGATGGCGGACGCTTAGTGGTTGTACAAATGGTGCAATGTGAATGAATGCAACTTTACAAGTGATGGGAACAAATACAGAAATGAATATCGTTGAAAACTCTATTGGAATCTGGTTTACCCAGGCCCATTCCTGTCAGCGAGATTTAATTTTTGCAGCAAAACATACACCTTTTAATCTGCCTATTCATGTGGTGGCCTCCCATCCCGATTGGCGGCCTGAAATCACGTCTGTTGCAGATATTGCGTTACAGGAACCTGCTTTAGCTGAGCGAGTGGAATGGGTGCTACAACAGGCACAGCGCCTAAAGGTAAAGCTAATTATTGCAGGGCGTTTTGGACGAATTTATCTGGAACAGAAACACCGTTTTGAGGCTTTGGGCATTCGGATTATGGCTGGCTGCGATCACATGGAGCAGATTGCCCAATTACATGATAAATCAGTATTTACCCAAACCTGTTTAGACCATCAGATTGCGGTTGTCCCTGCCACCACTGTATATCATGCTGAAGAGTTGCAAGCCGCCTATGAAAGCTGGTCGAAGAAAGGTGAAGTATGTGTAAAGCCTGTGACAGGTGTATTTGCATCAGGTTTTTGGCATCTGGATACAAAGGCGACATCATTTGATATGTTTGCCAATAGTCAGAATTTTAGGGCGCATCCACAAACATTTATTGAAAGTTATCGACAATCACCCAATCCGCCTGCCTATTTGGTGATGCCATTTTTATCGGGTCAGGAATGTTCAGTGGATATGTTTTGTGTGCATGGGCAAGTCCGATGTGCGGTTGTCCGTTGTAAACAGCGCGGTGGCTATCAGCAACTGAAACTCGAAGATGAGGCCATTGAACTGGCTAGACAGGTTGCTGAATTGTTTGGCTGTGATGGTTTGGTGAATATGCAGGCCCGTTATAATGATCGTGGGCAATTATTTATTTTGGAAGTTAATCCTCGCCCTTCGGGTGGAATAGGGCACACATTCTATAGTGGTGTCAATCTGGTACACGCTGCTATTGCAGAAACATTCGGATTGGATTATCAGCCTGAAAAAATTGAAAATACTGTCATGGTTCGACATATTAGCCAAAGTGTTTGTGTGGTATAAAGAACGGTATAAATATAATTTTTAAGCTAGATTTAAGATAAATATGGTTGAGATTGAATTACAGAGGGGAGTATTAAGCTTACAACCCAATGACAATAGCCACTGGAAATGGCAGGATTTATTGGGTTTTGCCGAGCGCATTAATCCAAAGCGTGCATTCTTATTTGTATCAAAAGTATTAGGGCGGCATATTCCCGTCAGTCCTCACATTATGCGCCATGCCTTTACTGATTTGGCTGAGCTGGTTCCTGATGATTTACCTGAACCTGTGTTGGTTATTGGCATGGCGGAAACGGCGGTTGGGCTGGGCGCAGGCGTTCATCAGGTGTTGCAGCAACGTTATCCTGAAGCGATTTATGTGACAACAACACGCCATCCAGTACATGGTGCGCCATTACTGGCACGTTTTTTAGAAGAACATAGCCATGCACAGGATCAATTGTTATATGGTTCACCTGATGCAGAGCTTCAACAACAGATTCTAAACAGCAAAAGCATTGTACTGGTAGACGATGAAGCATCAACTGGCAAGACCTTTGTCAATTTAATCCATGCTTTACAACAGGCAGGGCTGAATCAAATTTCTCATGTGGTGACTGCCACGCTGGCAGATTGGTCATCAGGCATTCATATTGCCGATCTAAACTGTCAGTCTGTGGCATTAATGACAGGCAAATGGCAATGGCGTGATGCTGAGCATCCAATCCAGATCAATATGCCAAAGGTCGATACAGTTGCTTTTGGCGCGTTTGCTACTTTAGCAGAACCGACTTGGGGACGTTTACCCATTCAGGACAGTGGCGCGCATATTCGGTTGGCGGTACAGCCTGATGAACGTATTTTGGTGCTGGGCAGTGGCGAGTATGTCTGGTCTTCTTTCTTGTTGGCAGAGTATTTGCAGCAGCAAGGCGCAGATGTGAAATTTAGTGCAATTACCCGTTCACCGATTGCTGTGGGACATGCCATTCAGTCTGCTCTGGCATTTTCGGATAACTATGGTTTAGGTATTCAGAATTTTGTCTACAACATCAATCCACAGGATTATGACCGAGTGTTGATTACTGTCGAAACCGCAACACATTCAGTCGCGAAAAGCCTACTTGAAGCGTTGCCAAATGCCGAAGTGATCAGTGCTGTGGACTATCCTCATCAAAATTTTAACTTGTGTGTTGTAAATGACTGATTTTTTATTTGACTCCAGTGAAATTCGTACACCCTTAATGCTGGTGGATCTGGATGACACGTTGTTCCAGACCCATCGCCGCATTACACCTGAAGCTGACTTTAAAATGGTCACCACAGATAAACAGGGACAAGCTCTGGCCTATATGAACCCGATACAACAGCATTTTGTACAGTGGCTATTTCATAGTACCCATGTGATTCCAGTGACTGCACGCTGTGCCGAGGCTTTATCCCGAGTTCATTTACCCTTTCAGTATGGGGCGGTCTGTTCTCATGGTGGAACAGTGCTGAATGCGGACCTTAGTGTCAATGCTGAATGGCATGGAGAGATGCAACAGGCTTTACAACCCTATCAGACACGTCAGGAAGCCCTGATTGAAGCTGTGCAGCAGCATTCCAGACATTTTGGTTCAATTCGGACATGGGTGGTTGAGGATCAGGGATTGGGGTTGTATGTTGTGGCAAAGCAAAATACAGAAAATGACAATCCCTATGCACCGAATTTTTTGCCCCAGTTGCTCAATAGCCTTGATGTGAATTTATTGTCAGGTTTTTACTTCCATTTAAATGGCAATAACCTGGCATTGATTCCACAGCCTGTGAGTAAGGCCAATGCGGCCAGGTTTCTTTTGCAGCAACTTGGCGCACAACAACGCCCAATTTTAGGCTATGGCGACAGTTTGTCGGATGTTGAGTTCTTGAATTTATGTCACTGGTGGGGAATGCCAAACCATAGCCAGTTGAATCGTTGGGTAAAACACAATCTAACGCAGCAATATAAACAAGAAGGGTATTATGGCGATTACCAGTAAACCAAAAATTAGTAGGGAAAAAGCATCAGAACTCATTTTAACACAAGGGTTTAGTGGAAGTTATCAGCCTGAGCAAGTCACATTTTTATTAAAACGTACCCAAATTCGACCAACAGACACATTGGAAAAGGAACGCCTGATTCAATCAGGTGAAAAACATTATTCACAGATGATTGGTCAGGAGAATCCACCTACTGAACGTCATTTACAGTTATTTGAACAGGCAATGCAGTATGGGCAGCAACGTTTGGCAAAAGAAGTGCAGCAATTGGCACAAACACTGTCAGCAGAGTTTGCCGAATCCATTGTTCTGGTCAGTTTCGTACGTGCTGGTGTGCCATTAGGTGTACTACTTTATCATGCATTGCAGGATATGGGACGTGACTGTGTGCACTATGGCATCAGCATTATCAGGGATCGTGGTATAGATTTTGCCGCACTTGAAACGATTATTGCCAAGCATGGTCATCAATCTTTGGTTTTTGTGGATGGCTGGACTGGAAAGGGCGCCATTCAGAAAGAATTGCAGCGAAGTCTCGCAGATGACCCTCGTTTCATTGATCGACCTTTGCCCTTGGTGGTGTTGTCAGATATTGGTGGATGTGCTTGGTTGGCAGCCAGTGGTGAGGATTGGTTGATTCCATCAGGTGTTTTAGGCTCAACTATTTCAGGATTAATTTCCCGTAGTATTTGTGAGAATGAGGCTTTGCAATTCAACGAGGTTGAGGAAAGTAATCTTGGTCAGTGGCATGGCTGTATTGAATATACGCATTTAAACAGCTTTGATATGTCACAATCATTTGTTGGACAAATCAATCAGATACGCCGAAAAATTAAATCAGAACAAAATGCTGTTTGGACAAGCGCCCAACAGCAATTACAAAAACGGCAGAGCCAAGCTGTGGTTAAACAGTTGGCAGAACAGTATCAAATTACCAATATCAATCGGATTAAGCCAAGCATTGCTGAAGCAACACGGGCGATTTTAAGGCGTGTACCTGATCTGGTTCTGTTAAGGGATGCGAATGACGCTGACACGGCATTATTACGTCATTTAACCGAAGTGACACAGACACCAGTCAAGGTGGTCGGTGATCAAATCGCACCTTATCGGGCAATTACCCTTATTCAGAAACTGGGAGCAGGTTGATGTTATCGGCATTATCTTTAGGTGCAACACTTTATATGCCTGCGACCAGACCCGATTTATGGCAAGTGGTGAATGGGGAAAAGTACCCTGAGTTACGTTCTCTGGTCATCTGTCTGGAAGATGCGGTTTCCGAACATGAGGTTGAGGCTGCAAAAGTCAACTTAAGGCAGTTGTTGCGACAGGTTCAGGATCAACCACGTCAAGCACAACATCCTAAAATCTTCATACGCCCTCGCCATATTGCAATGGCGGAAGAATTGGCACAGTGGCCAGAACTGATCATGGCGGATGGCATGGTATTGCCTAAATTCTGCTTAAATCAATTACGACAATGGCAGCAGATATTGCCTGACTTTATTCAGGTGATGCCAACGCTTGAAGACGCAGAAACCTTTGATATGGGTGCTATGCGTGAGTTACGTCAGGCATTGCAACAGGACTTTCGTCAGGTTCTGGTGCTGCGAATAGGCGGCAATGATTTACTCAACTGTCTGGCTGTGCGCCGTCCAAGTGATTTGACCCTGTATCAAACGCCTATTGGGGCATTAATTGCAAATCTGGTGGGGCAGTTTTTACCTTATGGCTTTGCACTGAGTGCGCCTGTCTGTGAGCATTTTACTCAGGTGAAGTTATTGCAGGACGAGTTATATCTGGATTTACAACATGGTTTATCTGGAAAAACCATTATTCACCCTGCACAGATTGCGATTGTGCATCAGGCCTATCAAGTCAATGAGATTGAATTGAAACAAGCTCAGGATATTTTAAGAGATTCTGGTCAGGCTGTATTCGCCTGTCATGGAAGTATGTTGGAGCCTGCCACACATCGCCGTTGGGCAGAACGTATATTAGAGCGATCACAAATATTTGGCATGAAGCAATAACACTAAAAAAAGAGGATAATGAATAATGCAACAATTGACTGCGGGTGCAAATCTGGTACTGGCACAACCTCAGTGTCAGATTAAAATCAAAACTGCATTACCTGCACATATTGATTTAGATGTAAGTGCATATTTACTCAATGCCCAAAACAAGGTTCGTGGTGATGCGGACATGATTTTTTATGGACAGAAACACACTCTAAACCGTAGTGTTGAGTTAATTGAGGCAAATGCTAAAACACCTTATTTGGCGCAATTCAATTTAAATACCCAATTGCTGGATCTGGAACTGAATAAGATCGCTTTGTGTGCCACCATTGATGGACAGAGTGCAATCAATGCGCTTCAGAATATTGAGGTTGAGTTATGGCAAAATGGACAATTAAGTGCCACAGCGATTGTCAATAGTGCTGAAAAGACTGAAAAGGCCCTCATTTTGGCAGAAGTATATCGTTATAAGGATCAATGGAAATTCCGCTTTGTCAGTCAGGGTTTTAATGGTGGATTAAAACCCCTTGCCGAATATTTTGGTGTTGAAATCAACGATCAACCCAACACGCCGCCGCCAGCACCTGTTGCTACACCGCCTCAGTCTAAAATAAACCTCAGTAAAATTACGCTGGACAAAGGCAACAGTCGAATTAATTTAACCAAACAGACACAGGGTTTTGGTGAGATTAAAATTAATCTCAACTGGAATCAGCGTTCTATACAGCCCCAATCGGCAGGCTTCTTTAAAAAACTGCTCAACCAGAATCAGGGAATTGATCTGGATTTAGGCTGTCTATTTGAAATGCAGGATGGTACCAAGTCGGTGATACAGGCTCTGGGCAATCGCTTTGGGGATTTTAACGGTTTTCCATTTATTCAGCTTTCTGCGGACGACCGTACTGGTGCATTACAAGGTGGTGAGTGGCTGAGGATCAATGGGCAATATTGGCAAGAGATTCGCCGTGTCGTGTTATTCGCATTTATTTACGAGGGTGTGCCCAATTGGGCTGCAACAGATGCTGTGGTCACCATTTTTGTGCCAGACCAGCCTCCCATTGAAATTCGTTTAACTGAGGGACAGCCCTTGGGTATGTGTGGCATTGTTGAACTGACCAATCAGGCTGGCAATATTCAGGTGCAGCGACATGTTCGTTATGTACCTGGTCATAAAGAACTGGATCAGGCTTTTGGTTTTGGCTTGCGCTGGGTAGCAGGTAGTAAATAAAAACCTATTGACTTTTAACTCCAATTAAATTTCTATCATGATGCAATGAGGGAGAAAAAATATGGCAATTAGCTTAAATAAAGGGGGAAATCTCTCCCTAAGTAAAACAGATCCAACTTTAGTTCGTATTTTAATTGGTTTGGGGTGGGACGAACGTGCAACTGATGGCGCATCTTTTGATTTGGATGCCAGTGCGTTTTTATTAACCGCCTCAGGCAAGGTGCGTGGCGACCATGATTTTATTTTCTACAACCAGTTAAAATCACAGGATGGCTCGGTTGAGCATACGGGTGACAACCGTTCAGGTCAGGGCGATGGTGATGATGAGTCTTTAGTGGTTGATTTATCTAAAGTTTCTCCTGAAATTGAAAAGATTGCCATTACGGTCACCATTCATGATGCCCAAAGTCGTGGACAGAATTTTGGACAAATTGCCAACGCTTTTATCCGTGTCGTCAATCAGGATTCAGGCATAGAAATTGTTCGTTTTGATTTGGCTGAGGATTATTCAACCGAAACCGCCATGGTATTTGGTGAGGTCTATCGTCATAATGGCGAATGGAAATTTAGAGCAGTCGGTCAGGGCTATGCGGGCGGACTTGCTGCAATGTGTCAACAATATGGTATTCAAGTTGGCTAAAACCGATATCTCAAAGCAGACAAGATGTATGTTTTGAGATTTTTTTTGAAAGGGTAACAATGAAACATTTTCGTTTCTCAATTATTTTTACCGTGATTTGTCTGGCGTTATCTGCATGGTGGGGCTTCAGTCATGGACCAGAGGCAGGGGTGCAGGCAATGCTTCGGGTATTGCTGATCACTACGATTTTGGCTGTGATGGAAGTGTCGCTATCTTTTGATAATGCTGTGGTCAACGCATCAATATTGCGTCACTGGGATGAATTCTGGAAAAAAATCTTTTTAACTGTCGGGATTCTGATTGCCGTTTTTGGTATGCGCCTGATTTTCCCAATTGTAATTGTGGCCATAACCGCAGATATGGGAATGGTCGAAGTTGTCCAGATGGCACTCAACGATCCAGTTCAGTATTCTGAAAAGTTATTGGCACATCACGCGGAAATTGCTGCCTTTGGGGGCATGTTCCTGCTTTTGGTTTTCCTTAACTTCCTGTTTGATGATGGTAAGGACACGCATTGGTTTCATTGGCTGGAATCACGTTTAGCAAATTTAGCGAATGTTCCTGCCATGTCAGTTTTCGTTGCAATGATCGCCCTTCTCATTATGGTGGGTTTTGTTGCGCCAGAGACGAAATTGGTGGTGGCGATTGCAGGCATCTGGGGTATTGTGGTTTATGTGGGTGTTCAGGCACTTGGGCATTTACTTGAAAGCAGCCAGTCAGAAGAGGCAGAGGAACCACAGGAAAGCGTAACTAAAGGTGCATCAAGTACGGTTGTCAAGGCTGGTATTGGTGGTTTCCTTTATCTGGAAGTGCTGGATGCATCATTCAGTTTTGATGGTGTGATTGGTGCTTTTGCAATTACAACTGATGTTGTTGTGATTATGCTTGGTCTTGCGATTGGTGCAATGTTTGTACGTTCCATGACCATTTATCTGGTGGAAAAAGGCACATTGGAAGCCTTTATTTATCTGGAGCATGGTGCAATGTATGCAATTGGAATGCTGGCAGCAATTATGCTATACACAGGTACAGGTGGGCATGTGCCAGAAGTGGTAACAGGCCTGATTGGAGTGGCGTTCATTATATGGGCAGTTCTCTCATCAATTGCCTATGAAAAAAGACAGACACAATCTTGATAAAATCCTGGGATATAACAAAACTGTTATATCCATAAAATATAATTTAGCAATGAGATAAGGAGAATAACTCATGGCAATTAGCTTAACTAAAGGTGGCAATGTTAGCTTGACTAAAGAAGCGCCAGGAATCACTAAAACAACAGTCGGTTTAGGCTGGAACCCTCGCGTGACAGATGGTCAGGCGTTTGACCTTGATGCGATTGCATTCCTTGTTGGAGAAAATGGTAAGGTACGTGCAGATACTGACTTTATTTTCTTCAATAATTTGACTTCATCTGACGGTTCAGTAAAACACAATGGTGACAACCGCACAGGTGAAGGCGATGGCGATGATGAAACTTTAAGCGTTGATTTAAGCAAAGTTCCTGCTGATGTGAGCAAGGTGATTTTTGCAGTGACGATTTATGATGGTCAGACACGCAACCAAAACTTTGGTCAGGTTGGTAATGCTTATATCCGTGTGATCAATGACGCAGGCGGTAGCGAAATTGCACGTTATGACTTATCGGAAGATAGCAGCACTGAGACAGCAATGATCTTTGGTGAGCTTTATAAAAATGGCAGCGAATGGAAATTCCGCGCCATTGGTCAGGGTTTTGCAGGTGGTTTGGGGCCTTTAGCAGCCTCTTATGGCGTAGCAGTTTAAGTCGGCAAACCTGCTTGGGAAAAATAGTGTTTAGGCACTATTTTTCCTTACCTGAAAAAATAATGATAAAATAGGCTATTAAAAGAAATGCTGAATTTAATTCGTGGACAAAAAATAAAATTAAATGATTTATTGCAGGGCCAAAACGCTTTTTATATTCAGATTCAATATCAAGCCAGCTTTATACTTGACCTTGCCAGTTTTGGTCTGGATGCTCAATATAAATTGAGTGATGAGCGTTATATGACGTTTTATAACCAGCCTAAAACACCGTGTCAGGCGGTACAGTTACTCGATAATCAGCTACAACAGAGTCGTTTCCTGATCAATCTTGATCAGTTGCCAAACACCATTCAATATCTTGTCTTAACTGCTGCAATTGACGGGCAGGCAGTAATGTCACAGTTGCAACATGCTACGATTCAAATTTTAAATTTACAATTACAGCCGATTGCTGAATTGAAATTAGACGGGCAGCTCTTTGCTCAGGAACGGGCTACGATTTTGGTTGAAATTTATCGTAAAGATAATATTTGGCGTTTGGCTGCAATTGGGCAAGGATTCAATGCAGGTTTGGCTGCATTGATTCAACATTTTGGCGGTCAAGTGGCGGAAGAAAATAGTACGCCACTTGCTGCACCATCACCACAGCCAACTGTAGCACCAACGGCTGTCACTTCCCAGTTGGACTTAAAGAAAAAACTTTCGCTGGAAAAAGCTGAAAAAACAGGCAATGCCTCAATTATTGATCTGACTAAAAAGTCTCTGGTTCAATTAGAAAAGAAAAACTTATTGGGTTTGACAGCACGAGTGGCATTGGTACTCGATGCCTCGGGTTCGATGGACGGACAATACCGCCGTGGTGACGTGCAAAAAGTGGTGAATCGTCTCATGCCACTGGCAATTCATTTTGATGATGATGGTTGTTTTGAATGTTGGGCATTTGCACAAAAAACCACACAACTGGATAATGTCACCCTAAATAATGTCAATGACTTTATCAACACCACCCAGCGTGGCTGGAAAAACTGGCAGGTCGGTGCCCGTTATAATGAGGAAATTCCTGCCATTGAGGCCGTGATTGCGTATTTCCAAAAAATGAAAGACCAGATCCCAACCTATGTGCTCTTTATTTCAGATGGTGGTGTGGGCAGCCGCCGACAAATGCAAAAATTATTAACGAAAGCAGCCGAACTGCCGATTTTTTGGCAATTTGTTGGCATCGGTGGTCGAGATTATGGCGCATTGGAAAAACTGGACGAAATGTCAGGGCGTATTGTCGATAACTGCAATTTCTTCAGCCTTGACCGAATTGAAAGTGTTTCTGACGAGCGTTTATATGAATTGTTATTGGAAGAATTTCCCGATTGGCTTAAAGTAGCTCAGCAAAAAAATATTGTTCAGAACTGAAGGAATAGAGAAATGGCACAATTTAGTCTGGTTGGTTCACCTGAACCATTTTTACATGTGGCAATGCGTCGTGGTGATAAAATCTATTGTGAAAGTAATGCGATGGTCATGATGGAAGCTCCTTTAGAACTGAAAGGACGTTTACAAGGTGGTTTAATGCAGTCATTATTGCGACGTTTTGCCAATGAGGAATCATTATTTCAACAGCATATTGAAGCAGTGCGTGGTGATGGTGATTGTCTGCTTTCTGCTGCACTGGATGGTGATATGCAGATTCTTGATGTTGGCGCAACACAATATATTTTAAGTGATGGGGCATTTGTAGCAGCACATGATTCCGTAGAAATCAAGGCACGTTTAAACAGCAGTATTGGCGGTGCTTTTTTTGGAAATACAGGCGGATTTCTGGTCATGGAAAGCAGTGGGCAGGGACAGGTGGTAGTTGCGGGTTGCGGTACATTGTTCGAACTGGAAGTGGAACCAAATAAAGAGGTTGTGATTGATAACGGTCATGTGGTGTGCTGGGACTCACGCTTAAACTATAATTTATCTGTTTCCACCTCACAAAGTAGTGGTTTGTTGGGAAACCTGATGAATAGCGTCATGAGTGGCGAGGGTATGGTGTTACGTTTTTCAGGTAAGGGTAAAGTCATTATCTGTTCACGTAATCGTCAGAACTTTCTGGCATGGTTACAAAGTAAGTTAGGTCCATCACGTTCAGGTCAGTAATTTTTTATAATGAATGATAAATCATTGAAAACGTTTATTTCACAAAGAGGAGAAAACAATGGCGATTAATCTGGAAAAAGGTCAGAAAATTAATCTTGAAAAAGCGGATGGAAGCAGCTTACAACAAATTTTTCTGGGTGTAGGCTGGGATGTTGCCAAAAGCAAGGGTTTATTTGGCTTTGGTGGTGGCAGTGGAGACATTGATTTAGATGCGTCCGTCATTCTGTTTGATGAAAATAAACAGGTTGTAGATGTGGTTTATTTTGGCCAGTTACGCAGTAAGGATGGCAGTATCGTACACTCAGGTGATAACTTGACTGGTGTAGGCGATGGTGATGATGAAGTGATTCGGGTGAATTTGAATCAAGTTCCAAGTCATGTCAAGTCATTAGCATTTACTGTAAGTAGCTTCCGTGGGCAGACTTTTGAAAAAGTGGAAAACGCATTCTGCCGTTTGGTTGATCAAAGCAGTAATCAGGTGATCGCAAGTTATAAACTATCTTCACAAGGCGCACATACTGGCTTGATTATTGCCAAAATTTACCGCCATAATGGCGCATGGAAAATGCATGCGATTGGTGAAAATGTGAATGGACGTACCTTTCAGGAAATTGTTCCTCATGTGTTACCGTACGTTTAATAATTAAGCAACCCACTTTTCCGAGTCATAATCTGGAAAAGTGGGTTTGATTTACGCCATCAGCATATAGGCGTGTAACACTTCACGCATATATTGTGGAATTGCTGTACTTTTTCTGGTTTGTCGATCTACAAACACATGCACAAAATGCCCTTGAGCGGCTGCTTGTGTTTGACTTTGTTTAAAAATTGCCAGCTCATAACGCAGTGAAGAGTTGCCAATTTTTCCAATGGCTACACCAACTTCAACCATTTCAGGAAAGGAGAGTTCCTGTAAGAAACTACAGGCTGAATCCACCACCAAGCCAATGATCTCACTGTTGTGAATGTTAAATCCCGTTTTTTGGATCAGTAACGAATTAGCCGCGGTATCAAAGTAACTATAGTAAGTGACATTGTTGACATGGCCGTAAATATCATTATCCGCCCATCGGGTCTGAATTGGTAAAAAGAACTTAAACTGTTCGCGTGTTTTTAAATTGGGTTTACTCATGCATAAATCGCCTGATAAATTTGTAAAGCATCTTGTTCGGTCATTTCTCTTGGATTGTTCTGCAACAGTCGGGTTTGCAGCATGGCATCCTTTGCCAACTGTGGTAATTTTGCCTCGGCAATATCCAGTTCCTTGAGTTTCAGGGTAAGACCACTTTGATCCAGATGGTTTTGCATGTGGTCAATGAATAAATCACACAGGCCATCGGTACAGCCTGTACTGCGAGGGTCTAATAGCTGCATTAAATCTGCATAGTGCTGTTTTGCTTTTGGTGCATTGAATTTTAGCACTTCAACCAGCACCAGTGCATTGCTATGCCCATGTGACAGATGGAAATGCCCACCGAGTGGATAGGCCAAGGCATGAACCGCACCCACAGGCGCATTGGCAAAAGCCTGACCTGCCAACATTGAACCGACCAGCATATTTTGCCGTGCATCCAGATCAGCGCCATTTTTTAACACCTTGGCAAGGTTATGGTTAAGCAGTTGCAAGGCATTTTTCGCCAGCATATCGGCATAAAAATTCTTCTTGATATTGGAGGTATAGGCCTCAATCGCATGTACCATCGCATCAATAGCTGTTGCGGCAGTAATATGTGCAGGTAAACCCTGGGTGAACGTTGCATCTAGGATGGCAACATCGGCATAAAGGATAGGAGAGACCACCCCCATCTTGGTGGTTGCACCAGTGGTGACAATCGAAATTGGCGTGACTTCTGAACCCGTTCCAGCCGTTGTTGGAATCAGAATAAGCGGTAAGCGGGGAGCCTTGGCCTGATTAACCCCATAAATCTCACTGAGGTTTTGTTTTTGTTCAGGATGAGCAAGTAGGGCAATGATTTTGGCCACATCCATGGAACTACCGCCGCCAAAACCGATGATGACATCAATTTTTTCCTGTTTGGCGAAATCAACCGCTTCTAAAACAATATGTTCAGGTGGGTCAGCCTGAATATCAGAATAAATGATAGGCTTGAGGCCAACCTGATCCAGAATTTCCAGAATGGGTAAATGAAGCTGGTGCTGAATCATGCCTGCATCAGTGACCAGAAGCACTTTTTTATAATCATGTTGTGACAAGATGGTTTTAAGTTCTTGTATTGAGCCTAAACCCCCAATAATGTTGGGAACGGTCTGGAACTGAAACTGGTTCATACATACATCCTTATTTCTATCTTTTGATAAATCATTGTCCATACCTGACCTATGTCGCAATCCTAGAAAAAATGCCAACAAATTCTAATAAATACAACATTTTTATATAAGGCAACTATAGGTTTCAGTGCACAAATAAATTACCATAAGATGCTCTAAAAAGTGTAGTTTTGAGGTGATTATGCCATCCCCAACGCCCTATAAGGTGTTATGTGTCTGTTTAGGAAATATATGCCGTTCACCCACAGCGGAAGCAATTCTCAGACATTATTGTGATGTGCATGGTTTAAATGTATGGGTCGATTCGGCAGGGACCAGCAATTATCACCCAAACAAGGCACCTGATGCGCGAAGCCAAAAACATGCGCTACAGCGTGGTTATGATTTATCGGGCTTACGTGCCAGACAAATTCGTCTTGAAGATTTTATTGAATTTGACCTGATTCTTGCAATGGACTATGAGAATTTTGATGATATTCAGTCACTTCTGTCGAAAGCGCTACGCCAGTTTGGTGCTGAACAGATTCGTGCCAAAATTGCATTGATGAGTGAGCATGATCCTCATTTTAACCAGCAGGCGGTTCCTGATCCTTACTATGGTGAGGCAGATGGTTTTGATCGGGTTCTGGATCAATGCGAATCAAGCAGTCAGGCATGGATCAACATTCTTAAAAAGCAAATGCAGGCAGGGCAATAGGATTTTTCAACATGCATGTACAACAGCAGGTTCAACTCAAAAGTTTAAACACGCTCAATTTAAATGCCACTGTTTCGCATTATGCCCAGATCAATCATCCTGATGATGTGGTTGAGGCATTGGCATTTGCTGAACAACAGCAGCTCAATGTCATGATTTTATCGGGTGGAAGCAACCTGTTATTACCACAGCATATTCAGGCATTGGCAATTCATTTAAATATTCAGGGCATTGAAGTCCTTGCTCAGGATGACCAAACCATTACAGTTAAAGTAGGTGCGGGGCAGGTCTGGCATGATTTTGTTTTATACAGCACCCAGCAGAACTGGTTCGGTCTGCAAAATCTGGCCCTAATCCCAGGTTTGGTTGGAGCATCACCTGTACAGAATATTGGTGCCTATGGTGTTGAGGTGTGCGAGTTTATTGAGTCGATACAGGTGTATGACCGTGAACTGAAATGCTTTGACTCCATTTTAGCTCAGGATTGTCATTTTGCTTACCGTCATAGTATTTTTAAAGACTTTCCTGATCGTTACATCATCATTAGTGTAACCTTTAAGCTGTTAAAACATGCCAGTTTAAAACTGAGTTATGGTGATTTAAAGCAGGCGGTTGGAGATGAACAAACGGCTGAGAACCTGCAAAATCAGGTGATACAGATTCGTCAAAGTAAATTGCCTGATCCCAGAGCGTTTCCGAATGTGGGCAGTTTCTTTAAAAATCCCGTTCTGACTCAGGCTGAATTTGAAAAACTTTCTCAACACTTTCCCAACATTCCGCATTATCCCCAAGCCAACGACAATGTTAAGGTGGCTGCTGGATGGTTGATTGATCAGGCGGGCTGGAAAGGTAAACAATTAGGCTGTGTCGGCATGTTTCATAAACAGGCACTGGTTTTGGTCAATTATGCCGATGCAACGCTGGAAGATGTGAAAAACACCTATACTGCTGTACAAAATGATGTAAAACAAAAGTTTAGTATTCAGCTTGAACCTGAACCTGTGTTATATAGTGAGCAAGGTTTGATTCAACCCCATACTGTATAAGGAGTGATATGGCACAAGTACACTGGATGGTTAGTTTAGTGCGGATAGTCACCATACTATTTGTGCTATTCGGCTGCTTTGTGCTTTTTTTATATTCTCCATTTTACTCACAGCTTGTGGTGAAAGGGTTAAATTATTTTGTACCTGTTGATGTCAATGAGGTGGCCGCTGAAAGCCAGAAAGCAGCGGCTTTAAGTGAGCATGAGAATCTGGAACCTGGTTCCAACTTATGGATTGCGCGTCAGGCCTATTTAAAGTTGATGGAAAAAACCTTTGAGTCAGAAAAGCCTGAAGATTTAAGGTTGATACAGGCACGCTATAAATTGCTGCAACAAACCATTATTGATGAACAGGAAAAGGAAGAGCAAAAAGAGAAGAAAAACAATATTCCATTATTAAATCAAAAAGCCGAGCAGGATCAGGACAGTTCAGCAGTCGTGATCAGTTCTCCAACAGATTTCTTACAAGGCAATACACCTGATAATCAGGCGCTCATGGGCAAGTATCTGGCATTTTTAGAAACCTATCCTGTTGCATTGCCTGTAAATGAGGATGAAAAGGACGAGACCAATAAAGACCTGGTTGAACTTAAAAAGAATAAAGATGATGGTTTCGAGCCTAAAAATACCTCACAGCCTTATGCAATTGTGGTGCTCGGTGGAGGGTTAACCCTTGCTGAAAATGGTAAAGATATTGTGGTGAACAACTACACACGCTTACGTCTGGAAAAGACCTTGAGTGTGGAAAAAAAGTATAACTTGCCAATTGTGTTAAGTGGTGTGGAAGCACCGTATATGCATGCATGGTTAAAAGAGCGTGGTATTGAGGCTAAGCTGCTTGAGAATAGAAGCATGAATACCTGTGAGAATTCCAGATTCAGCTCTTTGCTTCTGCAAAAGAAAGGTGGTGCACCTACCGTGATCCTGATTACCGATGAGTATCATATGCCACGGACACGCCGTTTATTTGCCTTGAATGGTATAGAAACCGTTCCTGTGTTTGCACCCATGCCAACCAGCTTGACCCGTTGGCGCCCTAGCCAACAAAATTATGACCATAGTCGCCGTGCCAATTATGAAATGCTGGCTACGGTTCGTGATATGTTATTTGGCTCTAGTGATTGTCGGGAGATACCATAATGTCCAATATTCCTTTTTTAAATCCGACAATACTCAAACAACTGGATTTACCTGTTCCGAATCGTGAAACCACACCACAGGTTTTGGAACCACTGGATTTATCAACCACAACTGAACCCTCTAAACCTTTACAGGCCTATCGCAAGCTTTATGGCTTACACTTGCTTGATTGTGAGCATTGGCAGGGTTATGTGGAAATGCCGTTGTTCCGTTTGCATGTACAGGTATTTCAGCCAAGACAACAAAAGATTCAGGGGACAGTCTGCCTGCTGCATGGCTATTTGGAACACAGTGGAATCTATCAGCCGATTATCCAGGAAATCCTGGATCAGGGATTTAGTGTGATTACCTATGATCTTCCTGGGCACGGACTAAGTAATGGTTCACCTGCCAGTATCCAGAATTTTGATCATTACCAACAGGTTTTACATGCAGTATATGAAGCGGTCTGTGGGGCTAAACAGTTGCCTAGACCGTGGCTGGGCATTGGCCAAAGTACAGGTGGTGCAATCTGGATGCATCATTTATTGGAGTTTGCAGAACGCCGTGAAGATCCAATTGTTGATCGGGTTCTGTTGCTGTCACCACTGATTCGTCCCGCTAAAACCGCCTGGTGGCACAACTCAGTTGGTTTGGGTATTATTCGGCGCATTAAAACCCAAGTGCCACGACATTTTCGCCGTAATAACCATAACCCTGAATTTTTGCGTTTTGTGCGTTTAAAAGATCCATTACAACCGCGTATGATGGGTATGGACTGGATTCTGGCCATGTCGAAATGGATGCTGGAAATGGAACAGCGTCCAGCCTGTCGTATTCCTGTGTGGTTAGCGCAAGGCGCACTCGATCAAACAGTCGATTGGCGCTATAACATTGAATATATTCGCCGTAAATTTAGGTTGCAGACTTTATTGATGCTGGAAGAAGGATCACATCAATTGATCAATGAACGTGCTGATATACGTGCTGCACTGACAGGTTTGATTCCTGCTTTTTTACATGCGAAGCCAAATCACCACTATTATTAGTGGTGATTTGTTATTTAAATTCTTCTGTTAAAACCGATCCGCATCTGCCAGTTTCCACATCCGATAATAAAAGTTTTCATCATCATCCAAATTATTTTGTAGTAATTCATTTTCCTTGAGGAAAAAATGAATCTGGGCATAATTTTTAATTTCACGATCATTCAAACGCTGCGCCAAATGATGCGCCTTAATATCTGAAGGATGACGTAAACCCGCGGCGGCGATCATTTCAGAAAGCGCATGCAGTGTATTTTTATGAAAATTAAAAACACGTTCCGCCTTGCTGGGTACATCAATGGCTTTCTGACGGTCTTTATCCTGTGTCGCAACCCCTACAGGGCATTGATTGGTATGGCAACTTTGTGCCTGAATACAACCTACAGCGAACATAAATCCCCGTGCGGAATTGACCCAATCCGCGCCAAGTGCAAATGTACTGGCAATGTCAAACGCGCTGATAATCTTTCCACTGGCGCCGATCTTGACCTGACCGCGTAATCCTGCACCCACCAAAGTGTTATGGACAAAACGTAAACCCTCCCGTAAGGGAGTGCCAATGTAGTCACTAAATTCAATGGGTGCAGCGCCCGTTCCACCTTCAGAACCATCCACCACCACAAAGTCAGGAATGATCCCAGTTGCGAGCATAGCCTTGACGATACTCATAAATTGCCAGGGCTGCCCAATACACAGTTTAAAGCCAACAGGTTTGCCACCAGACAGGTCCCTCAGTTTTTGAATGAAATGCATCATTTCAATGGGAGTGTTAAAGCTTGGGTGACGAGAGGGAGAAATACAGTCGTGGTCTCTGGAAATGCCACGGATACGGGCAATCTCCTCAGAGATTTTATGTTTGGGTAAAATGCCACCATGACCTGGTTTGGCACCCTGTGAAAGCTTAAGCTCGATCATTTTAATTTTTGGATTTTGCGCCTGTAGGGTAAATTTCTCAGGATCAAATAATCCCTCAGGTGTACGACAACCAAAATAACCACTGGCAATTTGCCAGACAATGTCGCCACCATTTTCCAGATGGTAAGGGCTTAAACTACCTTCACCCGTATCGTGGTAAAAGTTGCCCAATTGGGCACCCTTGTTTAAAGCCCGAATCGCATTGGCGCTTAGGCTGCCAAAACTCATGGCCGAGATATTCATGATTGAGGCGCTATAAGGCTGGCTACATTGCGCATTGCCAATCAGAACCCGAAAAGTGGATGGATCGGCAGGTGGGCAGGGTGTCATCGAATGCACAATAAAACGATAGTTGGCTTGATAGACATCAATGATTGAACCAAAGGGTTTGTCTGCATTTTCATTTTTTGCACGCTGATAAACCAAGCTGCGTTGCATTCTGGAAAAGGGCAATGCATCCTGATCGGCCTCAATAAAATACTGGCGAATTTCGGGGCGCACATCCTCAAAAATAAAACGGAAATGTCCCAGAATTGGATAATTTCTTAAAATTGCATGCTTTTTCTGGAGCAGGTCATACAAGCCAAGCACACTGAGCAGGCTTGTCACAAGCCAAAGCCCATTCAATAAAGTGTCGGAAATAAAATAATAAATACTATGTGGCGTATAAATGGTCTTGAACCAGCTAATAGTCAGCGTGATCAGGATACAAAGGAACCAAACCGAATGTCTTGAAAAGAAAGTATTGAGTAGTTTATGTCTTATAGCTTGTGCAGGGCTAGCCATAGGCAGGAGATTCCTATAATTAAGCAATCCACAAACCATGCCAAGAACAGTCTCTAACCACAAGTAATGAATTGTTAGACTTGAGAATTATTCTCTTAAATCAGCTAAAATTCAGTTCAACCTATCTGAATAAATTTTCCGATTTTTTTCAATATACATTTGTTGATAAGGCCCTTAATTTGTTGCACTCCCTGAATATCCAGACCCGTTTGGGTGGTTTCTACCTGTTCTATAATACTACTGTGGATTTGTTTAATTTTATAATTTAATAAATAACAATTAGTTGTTTTGTTTTTTGATAGGATTTTATTAGATAAAAGATGCACCTGTAGACTATTTGTAGACTGTTGAGAAACATGGTTAAATCTAAGTTCGCTAAAACTTTTCTAAACCACCTTAAATGGTGGTAAACGGATTTAAACATGAAACTCAACAAATCTAATGTTGATGCTATTCCATTGGTGGAAAAAGGTCAAAAAATATATCGTGATTCTGAACTTATTGGGTTCGCAGTCAGAGTTACCAATAAAAGCAAAACTTATATAGTTGAGCGTAGGCATGAGGGGGAATTATTTAGGGTCACAATAGGAAAGACAACTGATCTGCCTGCAACAAATGCACGTGCCAAAGCGCAGATGATCCTGGCAAAGATTTCAAACAATGAGTATGAAAAACCGACTAAGTTAAAAAAAATTAACAATCCATTGGATATAACGGTTAATGAAGCTCTCCAGATTTATTTGGATAGGAATGACTTTAAGCCAAAGACCATACGGCAATATAAGAAATATTTTGATCTTTACCTTGGATGGGGTAATAGAAAGCTTTTTGAAATAACTAAGCAAGAGGTATTGGATAGATTTATTGAGGTCTCTAATATCAGTGAATCATCAGCGAATGGCTCCGTATCGTTGTTGGGGACACTATGGAAATATATCCATGTGCTTTACTCAACAGATGAGGAGCCAATACTTAAATCAAACCCTGTAGATATTATTTCCGTTACCAAAGGATGGAATCGCATCAAAAGTAGACAGAGGCACCTACATAAAGATGTGATCCATAAGTATTATCAAGCTGTAATCAACTATCAGGACGAACTTAATTTAGAAAATACTGCACGCTCAAATACTCATCGAGATATGGTTCTGATGTGTATGTATACAGGTTGCCGTAGGCAAGAAGCGTGTCAATTGAAATGGGAAGATGTAAATTTCAAAACAGGTAGTTTGACTTTTCGTGATACAAAAAATGGTACTGATCATCATTTTCCGATTGGCGATCATTTAATTAGTGTATTAAAAGAAAGATGGATGTTGAAAGAAAATGATTGGGTTTTTCCAGCAACCAAGATGCCTACTTCCTGGAATATGCATGCAACCAAGGTAGATACCCTGATAAATAGAGTGGGAGAGCAAGTCGGATATTATGTATCAATGCACGATTTTAGACGAACATTCGCGACGATCTGTAACCTATTGAGATTTAATATTTATGTCACAAAACGACTTCTTAACCATACAGCCCGCCCAAGGATTGATGTAACTGGTGGCTATGTTCAAATACCTGATGAAGAATTACGTGCTTCTATGAATATGATTGAAGCTGTATATCAAGGGAAAATTGATTGTTTTAATTACCAGTCCGTATGGGATGAGCGTCTAAAAGAAATAAAGGCGGGGTAACCGCCTTATACTGTGGCAAGCTGTGCAGTATTTAGCACAGTCTTGCTTTTTTCATATTGCAAGACATCTTTCTTTTTATATGAAACACGTCTACCAATTTTATAGAAAGGCATGGTTGATTGATCACAGCGCATTCTAGCAAGAGTCCAGGGTGAGCAGTCTAAATATAGAGCAACAACTTCCTGGGGAAAATTTTGTTCGTCATTAGCCCGAATAAATCTATCCAAGTGTTCTTGCTGTTCTGCTTCTGTCAAATTTCTAAGGTCTTTTAGCATTCATACCTCCGCGTTAATAAATGCAGATTCGTTCACTAGCAACATAACTTCAAGCCACCAGATAACCCATTCCATGTGATTCACCTTTAACAATATGCAGAATTTCCTTTTCTGCTTTTGCTGTACAAGTCTGTTCAGGTGCACGAAGATGGTTTTCAAATTCAGCCCCAAGCTCATAAGCTGCTTGATTACCTGAAAGGTCTGAGCCAACACGCACATAATGATGTGACTTTTTATATGCTCGTTGTGCTTCTCGACTTTTTGCTCGTGCCACAAAACCACCATCTAACTGCTTCACCTCATACCCCAGTTTTTCTAACCAGATTTTGAAGCCTAAGAAGTTTTTCTGTTTTACTACTGGACGCATAAGGCATTTACCTCAGCTTGGGTGTTATATCCGATAGCTTTAAACAGTGGGTTCAATGCAGAAATATCTAACTGCTTTTTAGCTCGAGTAGCAGCAACATATAAAAGTCGAGCTTCATCTTCGGTTAGGATTTTTTCACCTGGTTCAACTGATTCTTTATAGAAAAAGTCACCACCAAGTTTGACCTTGTTAAACTCCAAGCCTTTAGACTTATGAGCTGTGGTCACAATGCAGTCATAATCACTAGAATTACTTTTTAGTAATGAGCTGATTAGAGCTTCTTCACCCACTTTATTGATTAGGCTAACAAGTGCTTTTAAGTCATTTCCAGAGACTTCATTTGTGTATTCAATGACTTCTTCCCAATTGCTAAAGCCTTCAAATACACTTCCATCGTGGACTTTTATTCCAGATTTAACTTTTTTGGCATCTTCAATGTTTTTGATTAAGGTTTGGGTGTCAACTTCCAGTCTTGGCTCACGCCCAATTTTCACCAACTCGACCATATTGGAAAGTGCGGCCGCATTGGTACGGAAAATGAAAGCATCGGTGATGCTGTCAGGAATTTCGCATACTTGTGAATCAATTTTTTCAAAGCCACGCAAGGGGATTTCCTCATCGAGCACATTGAATAAAATGTTGTTTGCCAGATCAGCAATACCTTGTCCAAAACGAAATGACTGACTTAAACGTGTTTCAGCAATTTCAAGTGACTGCATGGCATTGACCGCACCACGGAATGCATAGATTTGTTGGTGACGATCCCCAACATATATTACCTGTGCACGTTGATTGTTGAGTACATTCAACATGATTGGGTCCGCATCCTGCGCTTCATCAAATAAAATAAAGTCAGTATTGATTACTGGATTGCTCAATGCCCAATATTTTAGGTAATGGTCATGTTCGAGACGGTTAATGCCAGCAGGATTTAAAATGTCATTCCAGTAATCATGTGCCTTAGGTAAAAGAATATTTGCCAATTCAGCACGATATGTATCATCCATCCAATCAGGTAAAGCAGCATAAACTTGTGATAGTTGAATTTCGCTGTAATTAGAACGGCAGAAATAACCAATTGCATTGATCAATGAGGTTGCCATACGGTTTGAACCAAAAAGGCGTTTCTGGTCATCCTCACCACGTTGTTTTGTCAATGCTACAGGCACTTGGTATGACTCAAGATCATGACGATTAGCAATCTGGCTTGGCATCAAGCGACGATTTTTTAATTTATTGGTCAGCCAGCGTGGAACAGAGTTATAAGCTAGGCTGTGAAATGTTTTGCACTTCACATTATGGTTAAATTTAGACTGTGCTTCTGTTGCAATAGCCTTGTTAAATGCCAAGTACATTCCATGTTGGTGATGCTTTGCATTACCAATCAGTTTAAGGGTAGAGGTCTTACCAGCACCAGCGTATGCGGTCACTTTACAAGAATGTCCATGTAATGCCATATCAATGGCATGTTGTTGTTCAATAGTTGGATTCATATTTCTATCTCACTATTGGCACCCTCATGTGTGAGGGCACCACATGCCATTAGTTAAGGTGTAAGTTCTGCTGATTTACGTTCAAATAGTGCGCTAACTTCATCAATCTGTGCATCAGTCAAGAATGATGTATTTGGTTCAAATTGTTTTTCCATGATTGAGTTGATAGCTTCAATTGAAGTTGCTACCTCTAAATCATTAATCAATTGAAGGTAGAATTTCTGGTTTGCGTAAGCCTTTTTAATGTCAGTTTCCGCTGGTTCACCTAAATCTGTTGGGAACGTCTTAGCTAGTGTTTTTAGTTCATCAAGTGAGGTAACTACATTGATTTGATTAATGAGCCCTTCAACATCAAAATTAGGAGCCATATCAATAACTGTTTCTTGAGATTGCTCACGCTCAGCCATTTGAGCTTTAAGCCCACTTGCACCTTGATGTTTTTTTGCCGTTGATTGAGCTGGAGTAACATCCATTTCCTCACGCTCAAGAAGCTCATCAGGCGAATACACACCTAAAATTACATCTGGACAGTACAAACGTGCCCAACGTTTAACTGCCAAGTAAGCTAACTGTTGTTTAGGATCATCAACCCACAATGTACTATTACGAGTACGAGCTTGAGATAACATGATAGTTAATTCACGTGGATTATCTTCACCACGCAAGGTTGCCCACACTTTAACACCTAATGGACGCTCATCATTAATATGCCATTTAGGAACACGGTATTTAGCTGGATTGCCATGTTCATCATTTTTTTTGGTGCTGGTTTTTTCCTCAAAGTTCCCAATAACTTTGTCCCATTGTTCTTGTGTGCCAACCCATTCAAATTGTAAACGCTCTTTAATTGGGGCACGTGCAGTAATGACGGCATTGATTAATTGGGCTTCATAACCTAACACACCCTTGATGCTAAAAGTTTTCTGAGCGACGGCAAAAGGGTTCATGCCCCACTGCATTGACTGCATTACAATAGCCATACAGTCACCCTCATTACCTGCAATATGTGCAGGAACAGTTCCTCGAGCTTTAGCCATTTTTGCTGCGAATCGCTCAATTTTTTCTAGCGCATCAAAATCAAGGATGAGATCAGTAGTTTGGGTTGAGTGCGGTACTTGTAAATCAGTTGATGCGTTCATAATAAAATTCCTTAAATTGTTTCTTTAAATTTGTTTGAAATACGGAAAACACGGGTACTGGATGTTTTGCTGTATTTCGTGAATAAATCAGGTTCTTCTTTTTTCAACAGCGTACTGTCGATACGAGTAGAAGATTGTTCTTTGTAGGTGCAGATGGACTTGCCCTGGCTAATCATCATTTCCGCATCTTGCATCGTTGAGACAATCTTTAACTTGATTTCATCTTCACGAGCCTTATCTGCTTTTAGACGACCTTGAACAGTGATAAGTTCTTCAGCGAGTTTGATATGTTCAAAATCAGCTTCGACTTGTTTACCCACAACATGGTTTGACCAGCGATGTAAAACATCATCAAAACAAGTAGGATCGGGTGGCACATCAGCAATGACATGATTGAACCAAAATGCTTTCACCTGATTGAAAATGGATTGAATTAAATCTTCATCACGTTCAATGCGATACATACGGAATTTGTTGCCACCAATGAGAACGGCAAGATCAATAACTTTGCATCCTGTAATCAGCAGGTACCATAAGCATTGGGTAAGGTAGTAATCAGGGACTTGATCAGAACCTTCTTCACCAAAAAGTTTACTCATGTACTCAGATGCAGTTTTACATTCAAGTAGGCGATCTGTTGTTAAAGCACCATCTTTGAAACGCACATTTCCAGCAATATCAGGATTGATAACTGCGCGGTCTATGTTGCCAAGTGCCCAAGGATGTTCCTCTAAAAATAACTGTTGAGTAACACGTTGAACTTTTACACCTGCACGACGAGAGAACTCTTTAGCAACAACGTCTTCAAGTAGGTTGCCGAAATGGGCAGACTCATTTTGTGATTCTTTACGTTCACTGCGATCAGTTTTGTCTAACCACAATTGGTATGGTGATTTGTATGGGCTGAAACCAAGGATTGCAGCAACGTCTGAACCACCGATACCTTTTTTACGACCTGCAAGAAACTGGTCACGATTAACTTGAGTGTTCATGGATTAAACTCCTAATTTTTCACTGATTGCACTTTCAAGCGCATCATTGATGTTTGAGATTTCGATGCGATCAAGATATGCGTTGATTTCACCCTCATCACCATGAACCGCTTTTGGTTCTATGCGTGTGACTTCAATCGCTTGCCAACTGTGACCTGCGCCATTGCTATCTCTATAGCCCGTATAATCGAACTCGACATCAATCGCATACTGATCATTTTCAGTCCAAACCCGTGCTGTGCAATCAAAACGGCAGTCGTTGTAATGGCCTAAATCAAGGTCGGTAACTGTGTACTCTGGCGAATGGATTTCAATTGGCTGCACAGGCTGCCCAACATTGATTGACGCAAGCGCAAAACTCATTGTTAAAATCATCATTGTTATTCCACCGATTAAATACGATGTAAAACCAGCAGCAGGGTGCTCAATTAACTGCGCTGAGCAAGCCTTAATCTGTTTTGTTTGCTGATTCTGGATCAGCTTGCGTATCAACCATCGTTGCCCCTCGATGTGTTGACTTTGAATATCGTTTTGTTCCATACTGAACCTCATGTGTAGTGGGAAGCCCTGTTTGATGTGAGAGTCGGCAGGGCTTTTTGCTGTGTATGAGGCAAATATTAGGTAAACCTAATTAATTAGTCAATAGGTATTCCTAATTTATTTTTAGGTTTGCCTAATTTTTTGTTTTTGATAAAAGAAAACCTGCATAGAGCAGGTTGAGTGGAGTTTTTTGGAATTTTATTAGATCATTAAGATAGGTGGATTGCCAAATTTGTAATATTAATTTCCCCATTTCTCCCAGTCACGATAGCCAGTTAAGCCATGGTTCAAAATTTTTATAGATGAGTCTTTTTTCATTATTTCTAAGCTTTTTTCATATTGGCTACAGTATTTAAAATATTCGAAAGTTTGGTGTCCTCTTATTACATATTCGATATGATAATTACCAAAACCCTTAACTGTTAAATTGGGGTGCGTGACTCTTTGTAAGTGATTTCTGAGTAAATCAAGTTCACTTGGCTTATTTCTGCGATCAAGCCAAAAAACGATATAAAAAAATATAATTATTAAACCAATAATGCCCAAGTTATATATAAAGTCATGCATTTTTAAATACCTAAATTATAATTATTTAATTTTTTCTTACTCGTTTGGGCTTAAAACACTTATACCTTCAGGTGTTACCATTTTTCCAATTTCGCAATCTGCCAAACCCAACCAATAATTTCAAATTGTTGAGAGATTCTTTCTTCTGCTGTTAGTTCAATTTCTTTATATTCTTCTGAATTATCAGATAACAATCGGATTCCACCAAAGGGTAGGTTATATAAACGTTTGCAGTAATGAAGCCCACCTATACAAATCACATAGATACGACCATCTTTAACCTCTTTGCGACCAAGATCGATGTGAATTGTATCGCCATCATTAATGGTTGGTGTCATTGAGTCACCTGATGCAGTTGCTGCAACAGCATTAGATTCTGTGATTGCTAAATTGCGTAAAGTAGCTTTGGACATTCTTAATTTACGTCTTTCATTAGCAATAGCTTCATTAAATGAACCACCGCCACAAGCAAAAGAAAAATCCTTGAAAAATGGGATTTCTACTTCGTCATCATCTACTGGAGTATTGCTATCCCATTCATTTACTTGGGTGAATTGAGGATTAATTTCACCATCTGGTTTAGGTGAGCCTTTACCAGTCGCCAGCCAAATAGGGTTCACATTCAAGTGATGTGAAGCTCGTAGAAGATTTTCACCTTCCATTGTTTTTGATTTACCAGAAAGCCAGTCACTTACAGATGGTGGCTTAACACCAACAGCACGAGCAAGTTCTACACCCTTGATTTTTTTTGGTGGTAAAACTTCCATTGCATATTTTAGTCTTTCAGCAAGTGTCTTCATAAATAACTCTCAAACCATTAGGAAATCCTAACACGAATAAAATTAGGTATGCCTATTGATTATTTATAAGGAATGCCTAATAATTGCTTTTGTTATAGGAGAGCAACATGAATGACAACCAACTTATAGAAGCCCTTGGTGGATGTAATGCAGTTGCACGGCTTTTAGGTATTACAGGACCTTCAGTGAGTGGTTGGAAAGCTATTCCAACTGACAGAAAAATCCGCCTAGCTGTGATTGCAGAAGATCGTGGAATCTGCACACGCAAAGACCTTTTCCCAGAAGATTATCAGGACATTTGGATTGAACTAAGAGAGCCTGAACAAATTCAATAGGTGAACCTATGGAAACAAAAATAATGTTCGTTTTCAGCAAAAAACTGTTGGCACCCATGTCAACACGTGTACCGCTGGAAGTCCAAGAGATCATTGATACTTTGGCTGAAAGCCAAGGCAGTGATCGTGCGAAATGGTTAAGAGATGCCATAGATAAAAAGATCGAACTGGAGACAGGTCAATCATCATCTGAGCACATAGAAAAATCAAAGAATACAACGTCTACCAGTGTATTCAAGAATGTATGCAGAAATTTAAAAAGTTTTTGGCAGGCATTAAAAAAGCCCGACGTTGCAGGTCGAGCTTCTAGTACAGCAATTCATAATCATTCAGGAAAATGAACATGAATAATTTAACAGAACATAAGTGCGCTGGCAAATGTCCAGAGTTTAAAGGGGAACAGTGCCATCACTGTTTGATACCTGGTAATTCGGAAATTTCAAATGGTTCGGATTTTATTATGGGTGATGACGCTCATATCGAAAACCACATTTCTCCAAAGTGTAAAACCATTTCCAATGATGTGCAGATCCATTTGAGTAATGCATTGGCAGCTCAAAAGGAGGTTTCATGAATCTCGACCCACGCAAATCAGAGCACAGTCTCGCTTCATATTCACCCGTGAAACACAACCAAAGCCAAGCCTTGAAAGATGAAGTTGAAGCATTTTTAGCACAGGGTGGTCAGATTTCAAATCAGACCCATGGTGATTTTGTTAGTCCTTGCTTTGATAAGTCGAAAGAAAGCCTTGCAGCGACTGCAAGGAAAGCTAAACGCCGCTTATTCCTGTTTCACTGTCACCAGCACGGTATTTCGCAGCATCGGGTCAAAGATTTGGCATGTGTGCGCTGCATCAAAGCAAATGCAAAAGGGGGACGGTCATGATTATAGGAGTTGCTGTAAAAGCAGGTGATCTTATGGTCGCTCTACCAAAACCTAATCGCCATGCAGATTGTACCAATATCATTCTGTCACTTGGTTTGGTACCAGATATTCAAAATCAATGGGGGAAATCTGCACATCAGGGTTTCTATTGTGAAAATGGGAAGTTCTATACACGTCCACAAGCATTTTTACATGCAGTTGAATGTGGTCAGTTGGAATTTTGTGCAAATCAACTTGAATTGATAGCCCTTGGTGAGATGGAATTTTCTCGCCTTGGGTTATGTAGTGAAGATTTGTGGTGAGGTGAAATTTATGAATCATCCTCTTATTCGATACCATGGTGGTAAGTTTCGGCTTTCAGACTGGATTATTAGCCATTTCCCTCCTCATGAGACATATGTTGAACCATTTGGTGGTGGAGCATCTGTTCTTTTGTCAAAACTACCAAGCCGTATGGAAGTTTATAACGATCTTGATAGTGATGTCGTAAATTTCTTTGAAGTTATACGTGATCCAAATCTTTCAATTGAATTGGCGAAACAAATTGAGCTCACGCCATATTCACGCACTGAGTTTTTAAATGCTCGAGCTGATACCACATGCAAGGTTGAGCAAGCTAGACGTTTGGTGATACGTGCACAAATGGGATTTGGAAGTGCAGGAGCAACAAAAGGAAATACTGGTTTTCGTTTAGACACAGCTCGAGGTGGTAGTGACATCGTAACGATTTGGCAAAGACAACCAGAAGTAATTCTTCAAGCTGCTGCACGCTTAAAAAATGTTCTTATTGAAAATCGTGATGCTGTCAAAGTTATTCAAGACCATGACAGAGAAAACACGCTTTTCTTTGTGGACCCACCATATGTTTTAGACACAAGAAATATGGGGGGGAAAGCATACCGACATGAAATGACTAATGCAGACCATGAACAGCTTGTAAGCGTATTACAACACTGCAAAGGCATGGTGATTTTATGTGGATATGAACATCCGATATATGAAGCCTTAAAATGGAAAAAAATTAAAAAATCTGTTGCAGCTGCTGGTCAATCAGGTTCGGTTCTACGTGAAGAAGTGCTTTGGATTAATCCACAAGCTGAAAATCAACATGATTTATTCAGTGAGGTGGTATGAGCTACGCAATAACTGACCAGATTCGCAAATTAAAAGTGGGTAATCCGACAGCAAAGGCGGTACTTCTTCGCCATGCTGATTGTACCAATATTATTCTGTCACTTGGTTTGGTACCAGATATTCAAAATCAATGGGGGAAATCTGCACATCAGGGTTTCTACTGTGAAAATGGGAAGTTCTATACACGTCCACAAGCATTTTTACATGCAGTTGAATGTGGCCAACAAGAATGGACTGCAAACCAATTAGAGCTAATAGCCTTAGGTGAGATGGAATTTTCTCGCCTTGGGTTATGTAGTGAAGATTTGTGGTGAGGTGCACTGTGGAGAAACCATTTCACATAATTTTAGGAGACTGTCTCGAGCGCATGAAAGAAATCGAGAGCGGTACTGTCGATATGATTCTTTGCGACTTACCATATGGGACAACGTGCTGCAGTTGGGATGCGGTAATTCCATTTGAACCACTGTGGGCAGAGTATGAGCGTGTAATAAAGCCGAATGGTGCAATTGTATTATTCAGTGCGCAACCATTTACAGCAGTACTTGCAACATCAAATCTAAAGCTATTTCGTTATGAGTGGATATGGGAGAAACCTGCCGCTACTGGATTCTTTAATGCACATTTCCAGCCGTTACGTGCTCATGAAAACATCCTCGTTTTTTACAAGGCTAAACCAACATTCAATCCGATCAAAACGTTTGGACATGAACGCAAGACAGCGAAGCGTAAAGACATTGGGTCAGAGCACTACGGCAAACAGGTAAACATTAAATCTTATGACTCAACAGAGCGGTACCCACGTTCAGTTCAATTATTCAGTAGTGATAAGCAGAAATCGAACTTTCATCCAACGCAAAAGCCAGTTGCTCTTTGTGAGTACTTGATTCGTACATACACAAATGAAGGTGAAACAGTACTCGATAACACAATGGGAAGTGGAACAACAGGAGTAGCTAGTATTAACACTGGGCGACGATTCATCGGTATTGAAAAAGATACAGGCTATTTTGCAACTGCCAAAATTCGCCTTGATGAAGCTGTGACATTCCATCAACAAAAGCTATTCAGTGAGGCAGTATGAGTAACCAAGACGTTGATATTTGGATGCCTATATATATAGGTGACATGCTTGCTAAAACTACACGAATGACCACCGAGCAAATCGGTGCGTCATTTTTGTTGATGATGGATTACTGGCGTAATGGCGCAATACCAGATGACAATAATGTAATTGCCAGCGTAATTCGTTTAAATATTGCTAAAGCAAAGGCATTAAAAAATGCCTTAATAAATTGCAATTTATTTGAAGTGATTGACGGTCAATTAACATCACAATATTTAGATGGGTTAAAGGCACAAGCTGAAAGCAATAAGTCTGCAAAGTCAGACAGAGCCAAGAAAGCAGCCGAAGCACGATGGGGCAACAAGCAAGAATCTAGCAATACTAATGCAAATAACGAGCATGACCCAAGCAATGCTAATGCATATGCACAAGCAATGCAAAACGAATGCACAAGCAATGCTAAAAGTATGCTTGATGAATGCCCGTCATCGTCACCTTCATCTATTAATAACACTCACTCTAATACACGCGAGGAAAATTCTCTCGACGATGATCTGAATCTCTGGAAACCACAACTCGACCAGATCAACGCTTGGCGACAGCGAGCAGGTCTGCCTGTCACGACACAACAAGAATTTGATCAAACCATGATTACGTTCTTGCCGTACTACGCACCACAAATCCGAACGAGTCGAATGACTGAAAACCAGATTTACTCAAAATACATCGCATGGGTGAAGCGTGATAACTCGAATGACAAACCCAAAACAGGTGCGAAGTCTAAACCAGAAAAACCAAAGCAAACAGGCCTGAATGTCAACGATGATTGGAAAGGCCAGCCACGCAACGACGATGAGCCTTTTGACGGGGTGATTGAAATCCCAAGGAGTCTCCTATGAACAGCATGACAAGATTTTCACACGGTTTTAAACAGGCGGATGAGATTTGCTCAGTACATCGGGTTGCAAAGGTTCAGGCAGGTCCGTATCAGATTTGCCCTCAGTGCGCAGTTGAGCAAAACATGGAGACGGAAGAGACTCGAAAAGCTGATCAGGCGCGTGTTGATCGGATGGTTCGTGAAAAACATTTTGGTGGTGCAATGCTTCCTGAACGTCATGCTGAATCTGATTTTATAAATTACAAGGCAACCCACACTGGACAGGCCAATGCGATTAACCAGTGCATGGGTTATGCGGAAGCACTGATCCAGAACCGCTCAAAATTTAAATCCAATTTCATCATGGTTGGTTTCACTGGCACGGGTAAAACTCATCTGGCTTGCTCCATGGCAAAGGCATTGCTCAAAAACGGGTTGTGTGCACGCTACATTACCAGTGAAGAACTGGCGCAGCGCATTATGAACGCCTGGGACAAGGACACGAAAGATCAATCGGAAGCATCCGTGATTTATGAGTTTACCCAATACGATTTACTCATTCTCGATGAGTATGGTTTACATGACCGCGATAAGCGCCTTGAGTTGGTCCATAAGGTTTTAACCGCCCGCTATGACCGTAAAAAACCAACCATGCTCATTTCAAATTTCACCTTAAAAAAACTGCATGATGATTTGGGCGATCGACTCTGGTCACGAATCCAGCATGATGGGCTTACCGTTGTTGAGTGTAATTGGCAGGATTTGCGGATGAGCAGTCAATGAAAAGAAAAATGAAACAGCGCATCACACAGCAACGACGTCAACAGAGAAGCAATGCTTCCATGTTGAAAAAAACAAATTGCCCACATGGTTTTGATATTGCCTGTTTATTTTGTGGTTTTGGCGAGAAAGATGGGAAACGTGTTTGGCACGATTGGACGAATAAAGAAAAGGATGTGGCATGACAAATTATTTATCACAATCTCAAATCAAAAGACTTGTTCATCAACGTGACAAAAAGCCTAAACAGCCTAAGTATGGAAATCACAAGGTGTTGATTGACGGTAAAAAAGTTGCTGATTCAAAACACGAGTATAGCCGCTTGTGTGAATTGAAAGTTTTGCAGCGTGCAGGGGAAATAAAAGAGCTGCATACGCAAGTACGTTACAACCTGATCCCATCTCAGAAAATTTGTGGTGAGAAAGTGCGTGGTACAGATTACATCGCAGATTTTGTTTACTGGACCAAAGATAACCAGTTCATTTGTGAAGATGCCAAAGGCCACAAGACTGCGGATTACATCATCAAACGTAAATTGATGAAATTAATTCACAATATTGACGTAGTTGAAGTTTAAAAACGATTTAGGGGAGTATGACAATGAAGTCTAACGCTGAAACAATTCTTGAGGCGATTGAGGATTTACATAATCAAGAGCAGATCGTTACTAGAGAAACTTTGTCACAATTGACAGGCTTAAAATTATCTATCGTTGATGATCGTTTAAGTTATTTGGTCGATAGTGGCCAGATTATTCGGGTTCAGCGTGGTGTATTCATTCCAGCCCCTAAACATCGTGTAGCACGTTTGATGTCTAAAATGGTTCTACCTGATGGTACCGTTAAAATTGAAATTGGTGATGATCAGATTTTGACATTAACACCACGTGAAGCACGCAACCTTGGCAATCTTATGGTTGCTGAAGCAATGCAATATGCAAATATTGAAATGGGCCATCATATGGCAATACTTCAGAGTGAAGTTTCAGGTCAAGTACGTAAATTATCGAAGCAAGTAGGGGATTTATTGGATATAGGCAAGCAAGGAGAGCTGTTGTAATTTATCAAAACGGCTTCACCCCCCTCTAAGGTTAGACCTCCCCCACATATATACATGATCATTAAACCAATATGAGGTTTCTTGCGGAATATATTCCTCACATGGCTGAAAAAAAAGTAATTGATTGGGAAAAAATTGAACTCGATTATCGGGCTGGTATTAAGTCATTACGTGAAATTGCAACCGACCATGAAATTTCAGAGGGTGCAATTCGTAAGCGTGCCAAGCGTGAAGATTGGGTTCGTGATCTATCTGCAAAAATCAAAGCTAAAGCAGAGGATTTGGTACGCAAAGATTTAGTACGCAGTGAAGTACGCACCCAAAACACTATTTCAGAAAAAGAAACTATTGATGCCAATGCACACCAACAGGCAGCAGTACGATTGTCCCAACGTAAGGATATTCAGCGTTCCCGTTCAATCACAATGAAGCTATTTGATGAACTGGAGCATCAAGTCGGTGTGGAAAATGCTGAACTACTGGAACAGCTTGGCGAGATCATGCGAGATGAGGATGAGAAAGGTCAGGATAAATTAAACGATATTTACCACAAAATCATTTCATTGCCAGGTCGTGTGAAAGCAGCCAAAGATTTAAGTGATGCTCTTAGCACATTGATTCGTTTGGAACGTCAGGCATTTGATCTTGATGATAAGAACAATACAACGATAGACCCACTTCAAGCACTACTTGATCGTATCTCTCAGGGTAATAGTTCAGCACTGTCACCAGTTGCACAGGACAAAGACTATGAGAATTAATGCCGTGTACGTGAATATCACGATGATTGACCCACATCAAAATTATTCTATTCACGTACACGCGTTTATTTTGCCTAAATTTATACAAAATGAGGTGAAATGACGTGTTTAATGCTGCTCTGAAGCCTCTACCAACAAATAAGGAAGAACTGGAACGCTGCCTTGCAGACCCTATTTGGCGTATTTTTTCAGGTTGCCTGTATAAGATTAAAATTAAAGGTGATGATTTTAGGGATGAATATGGCGTATTGCAGGTAGCAGAATCCTTTGAAATGCCATTTAAGCCGAATGAAGCCCAGATTAGGTTTATGGATCGGCTTTGGTACCGCAACATTATTTTAAAAGCCCGTCAGCTTGGCTTTACGACACTGATATGTGTACTTTGGCTTGACCACGCACTTTTTAACGCAAACCAGAACTGCGGTATTATCGCTCAGGATTTACCAACGGTTTATAACATCTTCAAAGATAAGATTAAGTTTGCCTACGATAATTTACCGCCAGAGATACGTGAGCGTTTTCCACTCAAAACCTGTAATAAGTCAGAAATGGAGTTTGCCCATAATGGCTCAACCATTCGTGTAGCAACTTCTTTCCGTTCAGGAACCATTCACCGCTTACATATTTCCGAGTTCGGTAAAATCTGTGCAACAGATCCTGCCAAAGATGATGAAGTTATTGAGGGTTCAATTCCAACCGTACCAACCAACGGTGTTCTTGTTATTGAATCAACAGCAGAGGGCCGTAATGGTTCTTTCTATGAAATGGTGCAGATTGCACAGAAAAACTACGCTTTACGCAAAATACTAAATAGTAAGGAATATCGCTTTCATTTTTATGCTTGGTGGCAAGAACCTAAATATCGCCTTGATGCGTCAGCTATTTTTATTTCACCAGAAGATCATGCTTATTTTGATGAAATTCAAATAAAAGTCAAAGAGGTCATGAACATTGATTGCCGTATCGATCCTGATCAACGGGCATGGTATGTCTTAACACGTGACAATGACCTACGTGGTGATCAATCGAAGATGTGGCAAGAATATCCATCATTTCCTGATGAGGCATTCCAGGTTGCCAAAGATGGAAACTATTATGCCAAGGATATGCTGGCACTTAGAAGACGTGGCGGTGTATGTGAGGTTGAAGTCCTTGATATGCCTGTAAACACTTTTTGGGATATTGGAAATAGTGATGGCTGTTTTATTTGGTATCACCAGTCAATGAACCAACAGGACCGTTTTGTTAATTGTTATGAAGCCCACGGTGAGAACCTACAGCATTATGTTGCAGAGCTAACCAGTCATGGTTATGTATTTGGTACACATTATTTACCCCATGATGCAGCACATCGACGTTTAGGTGATTTCAACAAATCCACACTGGAACAATTAGAGGATTTATTACCTGGGCATAATTTTGTAATCGTACCTCGCATTACCTTGTTGAATACAGGCATTCAATTAACCCGTAAATGTATGAAAAATTACTGGTTTGATAAAAAACGATGCAAATTAGGTATAGAACGGATTGAGGGTTATCAAAAGAAATTTTCCCAGACTGAAAAACGCTTTATTGATGTACCAAACAAGGCCAATGGTTGTAGTGAGGGTGCAGATGCTCTACGACAGCATGCACAGGCAAAGGAATCAGGTTTGTTGGGTGATTATGCGTACACACAAAGCCGTGTAGGTTTAGGTGAAAGTGAAAAAAGACAGGATGATATGCACGATACATATCACGATGAGCCGACAGACTGGCGGCTAGTGTAGAAATATGGAGCTATGAACATGACAGACAATACGCCAGCCGATGACGAGCTTGTACTAAATTTACATGAAGTCCAAGAGATAAACTACGAGATTGAGCACCAGCCGCTTTGGCGTAGTACCGCAGACAAGGAAATGGACTATGCCGATGGTAATCAATTGGATAGTGACCTGCTTAAACGCATGAAAGAGATTGGCATACCGCCTGCAGTGGAGAATTTAATTGGTCCAGCGATACGGGCCATTGAGGGTTTTGAGACAAGCACACGTACAGATTGGCGTGTGACAGCGAATGGTGAGCCAGATGGACATGATGTTGCAGATGCCCTTAACTATAAATTGAATCAGGCTGAACGTCAGTCAAAGGCTGACAAGGCCTGTACTGACGCATTTAGACCGATGATATGTTGTGGCCTAGGTTGGGTGGAAGTTAAGCGAGAATCTGATCCACTGGCTTACCCGTATCGCTGTCTAGCAGTGCACCGTAATGAAATACATTGGGATATGAAAGCCCAGGAATATGATTTAAGTGATGCACGCTGGCTTAGACGTAAGCGTTGGGTGCACCCACAACGTTTGAAAGTTGCATTTTCACAGCATAAAGAACTGATTGAACGTATTGCACAGCATGGTTCATCATGGTGGGAACAGGATGGAGTGCTAGATGGTGGACAGAGCACAAATTTAAGCAATGCTTGGGTGAATCAACGCGCTTGGTCGCTGGAAGAACAGTATTGGTACAATCCATCGTCTAAAGAGATTCTGGTATGTGAATACTGGTATAGACGTTGGGTTGAAGTCATTATGTTGCGATTCAACGATGGTCGCATCGTTGAGTTTGATGATAACAATCCTGCCCATTTATTTGCAGCAGCGAATGGCCATGCAATACCAGAACGTGCAACAGTCGCCCGTGTACGTCGTGCTTACTGGATTGGTCCACATCAGTTGCATGATTCACCGTCACCATATCCGCATAAACACTTTCCATACGTGCCGTTCTTTGCATTTCGAGAGGATAATACACGTGTGCCGTTTGGTTTTATCCGTGACATGAAGTATCCGCAGGACTTGGTAAATAGTACACAAGCCAAGTTGCGATGGGGTATGAGTAGTGTCCGAGTAACAGCAACAAAAGGAGCTACTAATTTAACACCAATGCAAGTACGGCAACAAATCGCTCGCCCTGACAGTTACATTGAATTAAATCAAGCACACATGCAGAAGCAAGGTGCACGCTTTGATGTAGATCGAGACTTTGAATTAAACCAGCATCAATTCCAGTTATTGAATGATGGTCGACAGGCAATTGAACGTACCAGTAGCATTACGTCAGGATTTCAGGGCAAGCAGGGTACAGCAACGTCAGGCAAGCAGGAAGCCATTCAGGTTGAACAGTCTGATCGCTCAATGCAAAAGGTGATGGATAACTTTAGGGAATCACGTACATTGGTTGGCGAGCAACTGATCGCCCTGATCATTGAGGACCTTGGGCAGAAAGAGGAAGTGGTCATCATCGAGGGTGATGCAGTCACGGAAGAACGTCGAGTGCATATCAATAAACCCGAAGTGGACGAGCTGGGGTACTCATATCTTTCCAATGATGTGCAACGCACAAGGCTTATGGTTGCATTGTCCGATGTTCCGAGTTCAAAAAGCTTTATGGAACAACAAATGAATGCGTTGTCAGAGATTACCAAGTCATTACCAGCGAATATTCAGGTTGCTGTATTGCCTTATGTTATTGCGCTTACTGATACCCCGTTCAAGAAAGATGTTATTCAAGCCATTAAGGACGCATCTCAAGCCGCTACACCAGAGCAAATCCAGCAACAAATTCAGGATGCCGTTAAACAGGCCTTGGCTGATGCAGGTAATGAGATTAAATTGCGTGAACTGGAGTTGAAAGAGCGTAAAGCAGCAAGTGAAATTAAGGAAATAGACGCACGTTCAGTACAAATTGGTGTGCAAGCTGCATATTCAGCAATGCAAGGAGGTTCACAGGTAGCAATGATGCCACAGATCGCACCTATTGCTGACGAGATTATGAAAGGTGCAGGCTATCAGCGGCCGAATCCGATTGGTGATGATCCTAATTTCCCGACAGCAGAGCAGACAGCAGCCCGTGATGTGCGTTCACCATATATTGAGGGTGAGGGCGCTCAGCTTGGCAGTGAGGGATTAGCAGAGGTTCAACAGAATACTAGCCCGATGAATCCACCAGTACCACAACAAGGCTCAACAGGAATGCAGGGAATTGAGACTCTACGAACCAGTGATAATTTGTGGTAATATAAGTTATTGGACTAATCCTGAATCTGTAGGCGATGCAGTGTAGCGTAGTGATCGACAGCACAATTGATGCGTATCACAAGTGGGAGATCGCAACCCACCAGGATGTCCAATCCCCACCCCTGTAAGGCAAGAGTAATTTTTATTGTTCGCAGATAATAAGGCAGTCAAATCGACTGTCTTTTTATTGAGGATTAAGCGAATGCCTAATAACAACCAACAACATTGTATGACCTTTAAAATAAATGAAGATGGCAGCCACAACGCTGCTGAGATTGCAGATTTTGTTAAAGCAGATTCATGGGATGTTAATGGTGATAAATTAACATTATTTAATTTAGTTTTAGTGGGTAAAGCACAATTCTCAGTAATAGCTGGCGAAGATATTATTATTTCTGGTCTGAATACTGAACAGCAAATTGAGCAAGAAATTCAATCTAAAAACTTAAATGCGCCACGTTTAACGCCTAATCATATTGATGCGGTGATTGTTGAAGAGCATTATTTTACAGCCGAAGATGGCGCAACAAACTCACCTCCCGAAATGTGTAATCGTGGAGAATTTCCACATTTAGCACAGCTCACATTTTGCGTATTAGTTCTTAAAAATGGATTTACAGTCACAGGTGAATCAGCGTGTGCAAGTCCTGAAAACTTTGATCCTGAAATTGGCAAAAAGGTTGCTCGTGAAAATGCTCGCAACAAAGTATGGATGCTTGAGGGTTATTTGCTGAAAGAAAAATTAAACCATCAAATTAAAATCCAAGAACATTTTGCAAGTCAAGGTGTGGATGTTGGGAAGTTGCAAGACAGCCCTATAGTTTCTGAATTGCCTGAATTAGAAATTAAATATAGTGATGCTGTTAAATCCACCAATCCTACAAATGATAACCAAGCATGTGTCAGTGGTAGTGTTGGTGAATGCATTCATCGAACTAAACTTTTAAATAATCGTGAAAATGCATACTTGCTTACTCAATTATTGAGTTTACCAAATATCAATAATGATTTACGCAAAAAAGCTGAAACCAAAATGACTGCATTATTAGATGAGTTGATTTAAATTTATCGAATAGACTTTTAAACCAGCATCAATATGCTGGTTTTTTATTTCTTGATTTTCCATTCAACGGCATGATTTCCATTGTCGCAATCATGGCTCACACATTCACCTTTGTGATTCACCTGAATTACACCACAACCTTCACAAATAACATTTGCTAGATAGTTCGGCTTACATTCATTGATAAACCCATTACTCATTCCATATTGCTTGGCGCATTGAGCACAATATTCTGCCATTTCTGTACCCCCTGTAAGGCTAACGCCATCATATCTAATTCATTGAAACTTGTCTCATGTTGAGCAATCAGCAGCTAAACGCTAGATAACTCTAGCCATTCAGACCTTAGCGGCTACAGCGATAAGTAGTAGGAACGACATGGACATTACAGAGCAACAACAAGAGTTGATTGAATCAGGTGACATTACACCAGAACTTGCATCGCAACTATTAAGTCAGTCGATGAATGATGGCGATACCGCAGCGCAAGCTGCGGAAATTGGTAGTGAGCCAGACACTACCCAAGCTGGAAATGACAAAACTGATACAGCAGGCGGTACGCAACAGGCACAACAGCAGCAACCAACGGTCGATGAAAGCCAGTTGAATGCTGAAAATGCAGTGATTGTTGCCAGAGATGGTAAGCACACCATTCCTTATGAAAAGTTAGTGGAAGCACGAAACGGTGAAAAGGAATGGAAGCAAAAGTTTGATACTGCACAGCAGCAGCTTGCAGAGCTTCAAACCAGTGCACAGGAACGTAAAGATAACGGTGTAGCCCCAACCGTACAGGATAACCAAGCGAATATCGTTCAACAGGCGATTGATGAGGGTGTAGACCCTGCAATATTTGGTGATTTTGACGAAAAAGGTTTAGCCGATGGTATTCAGAAACTTGTTGATATGCGTGTATCAGCAATGGTGCAGCAGAAATTAGAAACTGCTTTAGCACCAATGCAACAGCAACAACAGGTGAGTGCGGAACAAGCGCATTTTAATGAAATCTTTACAGCACATCCTGATGCTGAATCCATCGTGGAGTCCAAGGAATTTAGTGCATGGCTGGATAATCAGCCGAGCATTACCAAGGATGCGTACAACACAGTTTTAAATAAAGGTTCAGCTTCACAAGTTGTTGAACTCTTGGGACTGTATAAGTCTGGAACACAATCAACTCAGGCTGCACAACAGCAAAATGATGCTGTACGTGTGGCAGCGATGCAAGCTGTGAACAAAGCTCCAACAAACGTTCCGCATAGCGTGACGGATTTTCCTGCTGGCAATCCCACAGGACAATCCAATGATGAGCGTCTAGCTAACCTATCTGGTCCTGAATTACTTGCAGAGATGAGTAAATGGACACCAGAGCAGATCGACGCTTATTACGCACGCAATGCTTAATTACATTGTTGTGGAGAAATAAATCATGCCAGGTAAAACAAATGCCGCTTATGGCGACAAAACAAATGCTGTGCAACAGTCGGTAGGACTATTTGCAAAAAGCTTACGTCGTAAAAGCCTAATCAATAACATGGTAGGCAAAATGCAAAATGGCGAGTCAAGCGCGGCAAGCCAAATTAAAAATGAAACTTCGACTCATATGCCTATCCTTCGTGTGATGGATTTGGGTAAGCAGAAAGGCGATGAAGTTACTTATAACTTGATTCAACCTGTAAATGCATACCCGATCATGGGTAGCGAATATGCAGAGGGCCGTGGTACAGGCATGTCGATTGTGGAAGATCGATTACGAGTAGATCAGGCACGTTTCCCAATTGATCTTGGTAACGTGATGACTTCAATTCGCTCACCAGTTGATTTTCGTCGTATTGGTCGACCAATTGCTCAGGATCTGATGGATCGTTATTCTGATTTATCAACACTGGTACATTTATGCGGTGCACGTGGTTACCAGAATAGTGCTGAATGGGCTGTGCCGCTTACTTCACATCCAAAGTTTAAACAGATCATGGTCAATGATGTTAAGGCACCGACCAAGAATCGGCACTTTATTGTTGCTGGGGATGCAGTTCAACCTTTCAAAGTGAATGCTGGTGAAGCTGATTTTGCAACAACCGACCTGTTCACAATGGATACCGTGGATAGTATGCGTTCAGTTATGGATGACATGGTTTTACCACCTCCATGTGTTCAGGTTGAGGGTGATGAGGCTGCAACCGATGAACCATTGCGTTTATGGATTGTGTCACCTGCACAGTACCGTTGGTTTGCCAAACAGCAGGGCTTCCGTACATTGATCAGTAATGCAGTGGCACGTTCTTCCAATGCGAAAAACCATCCATTGTTCCGTGGCGAAGTTGGTTTGTGGAACAACTTCTTAATCCGCAAGATGTCCCATGCGATTCGCTTTAACCCAGGTGACCCGATTCGCTATTCAACAAGCTATACCAGTGAATCAGAAGCGGATGCTTTAGTTCCTGCTTTGGGTGCTGGTTATGCGGTGGATCGTTCAATTATCTTGGGTGGTCAGGCATTGGCAGAAGCATTTGCCGCACATAAAGGTACAGGCGTTTCGTATTTCTGGTCTGAAAAAGAACTGGATCATGGTGATAAAGCCGAGTTGCTGGTGGGTGCAATTCGTGGTGTGAAGAAAATCCGCTTCAATGTCGATGTAAATGGCGATGGTAGCGAGTTCCAATACACCGATCACGGCATTGTTACGGTTGATACCGTGGTGAAACTGCAAGGTTCTTAATTTACAGGCTGTATGGTCGAAGTGACTGTACAGCCTTTCTTTAATTTTTTGGAGTATTTCAATCATGGCAACAATTAAATGCAAGCGTAATCCGCTTATGTTTGGTGGCGCAGCACCGTTTGGTAACTTAACTGCATTGGCATTTACTTTAGCGACAACCGCAGCAGGCGCAGTAATTGATTCAAATTCTACAGCTGCAGTTGCATCAGGGGATGTCATTGAACTTGGGTTATTACCAGGTGGTATGCGTTTAGATGATGCTCAAGTGATTATCACCACTGCAATGTCTGCAACAGTCACAGGTTCATTAGGCTTTAAATATGCTGATGGCGTTGATTCTACGGAAGCACCGCAGGATGCAGCATATTTTATCAATGCTGGCGCTTTATCTAGTGCAGCGCGATTACGAGCAAATGGAACGAAGCTGGTCACATTACCCAAGGATGCCATTTTGACCTTAACCACTGGTGGTGCTGCCAACGCAAAGGCATCCGATATTAAGGTGGTAGTGTCTGGTGAATTAACTGGTCCTCGTTAATAGGTTCCAGTGGATAAATTATAGGGATAGGTGACTTTTAGATTATCTATCCCTTTGTTTTATTTGGAGAGTTAAAATGAAAATTAGTTTGATTGCAGCAATCGCATACAGTATTAATGTCGCCTACTGTGCATCTATGGGTGATGAACAGCTTGCTTGGGATGATGCGCTAGATTGGCAGCGTAACAGTGCGATTGCTGGTGTAGAAATGCATCTTGCAAATCCTGATGCAACACCTGAACAATCACATGAAGAATGGTTGAAAGACAAGGAAGCAAATGGCTGGGTATATGGTGAAGTCAAAGACTTGGCGAATAAAACCCATCCAAATATTTTACCTTATGCAGAATTGACACCTGAGCAGCGAGCAAAGGACCATCTACTTAAAACCGTAGTTCATTTGCTTAAAGACTTGCCTGATCCAGATGATTATTTAGGGCTAAGTGGCCAATTGGTTAAACTGCAAAAACAGATTTTGGATAGTCAGAAGTCTACTGCGGTACTTACTAAAAAACAGATTGTTGGTGTAGGTGTTCGATATATTCACAAAACACGTGAGCGCTTCAAGGACCATTTGTACGGCACAGGTCTTACTTTTGAGCGTGGAGAAACAGTCGTTCTGCCAGAAGATACTGCATTGAAGTTTTTAGCGCATACCGAGTTTGAACGTGTCGATGCTGGGTCAGAGAATACTGCATTAGTTGAGGATGCGGTTGCTAAAACTTTAGAGCAAAAACAGAAAGAAGAACGTCAGCAAGAAGATAAGATTTTTGATGAAATCGAAGCCATCAAGGGTATGCGAACTAAGGATTCTGTAAAAGAATACATCAAGGCTCGTTATGGTGATGATATTCAGGAAAATCTGAAACTTGCCGACCTACAGGCTATCGCTATTGAGAAAGTACATAGCTTTGGAGTGGTCTGATGGTATTAAGTGAATTGCTACGTCGTTTTCGTGTAGATGCCAATGATAAGGTAGAACCTTATTTCAATGAAGATATTGATGTTATTGCATGGCTAAATGATGCAGTCAATGAAGCATGTATACGTTCACGACTATTGCATGAAAGTCAGAGTCCAGATGTATGTAAAATCGCTGTAACGGCAAGTAGTTCACAATATCAATTACACCCATCACTTTATGAATTAACGCAAGTTTGGTTTGAACCAGATAACGGATTTCGTGGCTCTAGCTTATCTCTTGTTTCTCCAGAATATTTAGATCAGCGATATGGTCCTGAAAATTGGAGGCGTTTAAATGGGATGCCACAGTTTGCTATTCAGGATGATACAACGATTAGGCTTGTCCCTACTCCCGATGTGTCGGGTGAATTGCAGTTAGAGGGCTATCGTGTTCCGTTCTCACCCATGCAGAATGATACCGATATTCCAGAAATTAACCAGATTCATCATGTGCATTTAATCAATTGGGCGTTGTATCGGGCATTTAGCGTACCTGATTCTGAGTTCTTTGACCCGAACCGAGCAGCAATTGCAGAGCAGGCCTTTACTGATTATTTTGGTCCACGCCCTGATAGCGATCTGCGTCGAATGACCCGTGAAGATGTTCCACACGTGGTGCAACCATTTTTTCCATAATTATTTTAACCCCTGTAAGGCGTGAGCATTTAAATATTCCCCTCCATACTTAGCCCATGTTGTTATGAAGATGCACAAGATGGGCAAACTCAACCTAGATATAAAAATTGGCGATACGCTGCATATAGGCGAGACAAAAGTTCAGCTACTTGAAAAATCTGGACGTTTGGCTCGAATTTGTGTTGAAGCAGATAATCATATTGAAATTAAACATGAGCGCATGAGTGCTTCAGATTCAGCTACGGAGACTCAAGCACATGGCAAACACACTATTTGACTTTGCACGGCAGCGTTTTTTAGAGGCACAAATTAACTGGATGACCGACACAATTAAGGTCATCTTGGTTGATACAGGTGCATATACACCACAAACAGCGGTTCACCAATACTTGTCTGATATTCCAACATCGGCACGTATTGCAGGTCCAGTTACTTTGACTGCTAAAGCTACTACTGGCGGTGCAGCTGATGGAGCTGATGTGACATTTACAGCAGTATCAGGTGCATCAATTGAAGCAATTGTGATTTATGCTGATACAGGTACAGAAAGCACAAGTCCGTTGATTGCTTATATTGACACTGCGACAGGCTTAAATTCGGTGAGCCTCTATCAAGTAATTGATAGCAATCGTTTGGCAGCGTGACCGATTACGCCAAACGGTGGGGATAAACGTATTATGTCCCCATAAAACTGGGTGAAATGCTGGAAACCCTTTAGAGCCTTACGACCAAAGCGGAATTTGAAAAGATAAACGTCATGGTTTTAAAAACGGTAAGGATTAGGCAATCAGCAGGTAAGCGTCTAAGTTGCTATTGCAATATGATGAAACCTCAACGACTAGAGTTTTACTCGTAGTGCCAAGCGGCACGAAGCGCCCAGCCCCTAACTTAGGGTGATGATATAGTCTGAACTTATGTGAAAGCATAAGCGGTTCTGAAAGGAACGGGTATAACGTAGCGAACTATACTGAATGCTGTTGATAATCGTAACTTGGGATAATGGTGAAGTTTGCGCCACTTTGTTAAGTGATTAACATTGAAAACTTGGTGAAATGCTGGAAAGCCCTTAGAGCCTTAACCCTACAACGTAGCTAGAAATGGCAAGCGTGAATGGTTGAAAAGTTTAAGGATTGGGTAATCAGCAGGCAAGCACCGTACAGGTGAAGCCTCAACGACTAGCCGCAAGGCGTAGGATTAAGTAATCCGAAGTGCCAAGCCCTCATTAGAGGTGAAGATATAGTCTAATCTGCAATGAAAGTTGCAGCAGCCCTAAAGGCGGTTTGAGCGTAACGAACTCAAGCGAATACAGATGACAAATAAGATTTTTAAGGTTTAAAAGCAGAATCCGCACAAGTCCCATGTTGTTATGTTCGCACAGCAACATGGGAGATTCATTATACCTTGTGAACATTTGGCAGGTTATATACAGCAGCATGAATTGCTTTTAGTACAAAAGGCTTTGGAGGATAAGTTGCATGAGTTTTATATTCAATCAAGTTAAAACCTTGCTGATAAAAAAAAGACTTAACCTAGAGAGCGATAGAATCTGCGCTGTCTTATTAAATGGTTATTTTACGCCAGATAAAGACAATAAATTTTTATCTGAGATACCCAAAATAAATATTTCAAGTGAGCCAGTAGAGCTTAAAAATAAGTCATTTGAAGATTACGTGTTTGATGCTGACGATATTTCCTTTCCTTGCGTTTCTGGAAACGACATAACAGGAATTTTAATTTATCAAGACTGTAAAAAGCATCATCTTATCGGGTTTATCGACAAAGCAGTTTCTTTACCTGTCACCCCAAATGGCGGCAACATTGACGTTACGTGGGATAATTCCGCAAGAAAAATCTTTGAAATGAAAGGGGATTTCATTGATCTTAAAGATGATATAGGTGGTGTAGAAGTATGAGTGAAATTATAAAACCACCTACACAATCCGTAGGTGTCGCAGGTTTTAAGGCTGATTTATATGCCAGTGATATTAAAAAAATCGACTGGCATATTTTGATTCATCTACCCAAGTTTCAAATGTATACAGTAGAGGTTGCAGGTCGCCAATATGGTCATGTTGGTAATGTCATGGAATGGATTATGGGTTATGTGCAAGACCGTATTCACTCTTATGGGGAACAAAACTTTTTTGATGAATATGTAAAATGGCATGATCAAAAAGGCTATTGGAAGAATGAAACCATTTATGGGGAACTGATTGAAAGTCAGTAATTCCGACCAAGCATAGCATCAAAATCATGTCAAACATTAAACCTTTTGTGGAGTAAGTAATGGGAACTGTAAGTACGTTCTTTTATTCAAAAGCTCGCAGTACATTGACCGCTTTGGACATTGCGACTGCGGGCAATACTATATTCGACGCTATTGAAGGCTCAGGGATGATTAAGGTGTCTAATGTCATCATACCTGGTCAATGTAATCGACTTGTTGTTGCAGCCTCTGAAGACCCTTTGGATGTTGTTGTGACAGCTAAAACTCAGAACACGGCTACTCAGCAAAGCTATGAGGTAGGGTATAAGGTTTTTCGCCACCCCCAGCTAAATTTCTATTTAAAAGTTAGTGTTCTGGAGACAGGGGATACACCTAATAGAAGTTGTGTTTTGGCTCGCTTTCAATATGCTCAAGATATTGATGTATACGGTGGTTTTTTAAACCCTATAACACTGAATCCCAAGAACGATAATTGGGGGGGTTATTGGGATGCTTCTTACGGAGGTATTCGCACAGGTGTACAGCTAACTTTACGGGTAAGTTGTTCGTCAGATCATTTCGTTTTTTGTACTACTTCGGACTCTATGAGTTTGGACGCAATACAAAACGGCAATGCTTCTATCGCCCATAAGACAGGTATTTCCACATCGAATATAGCGATCTTCAAATTGAGTGACGCATACAACATTGTGTTCTTACCACGCAATATGAACGCCAATGGGTCATACCTTCAGGAGGTAGGAAACATGTACTTAAATATCGACAGTATGGGGTTACAGCGTAAGTGGTTAATAAACACTGTAGACGGTACATGGGTTTATATGGGTGCGGGTCAAAGCGTCAGTGCTGCTACTGAGTCGGGCGTTGTTTCGGATAAATATGGTGTGCGTGTAGCTCAATTGCTTACCACAGTCGAAGGTGAACGCTTACCTATACCTGCGGGATGTGTCCATGCAGGTGCTGTCGGTGATATGGGTATTGTCACTGTAAATCTTGACGGTAACGGTGATCGACAATATTTCGCATCTTATGGTTTCGGAACAACCAATTGGTTACCAGGTGTAACACCCATAGAAAAAATCCCTGTCATGCTTCTACCTTGGGGTGACTAATGAGCGAGCAAACGTTTTCAGTTGTACCCCCTAACGCTTTCGCATATATCGGCTTTAATCGTCGATATACCCCCTTCATACCCAAAGGCGGTAATGGTTACTTTAGTAGTAGCTTTCCCGACTATTTAATCATTGTTGAGGGGCGACCTTCGGTTGGGGAAATCAGAGTTCTATTGAGAACAGCTACAGTACCTCAGGGTGACGGGGTGTTAGTGGCTAAAACAATGTCAGACAATACGGGCCAGTGGCGCATCGACGGCTTGAACCTGAGCTATCGGTACGATGTGGTTTGTCGTGTGGAGGGTTATAACGATATTATTTTCTCCAATGTAAAACCTAAAGTGTAAGGTCAACCCCCACATGGCTAAGTATGTGCCGAACAATGAAAAATTTACCTTTGAATTTGATACTCGGTACGCTTCGCCTGAGGGTAATCGTTTGGGGTTCAAGTTTAAGACTGTACGTTATACACCTCCCGCAGGCGATAATTTAGGTTTTAACTTTACCGAACCTTATCTACCTTCGGATGGTAATCGCCTTAGTTTTAAATTTAGTGCTAAACCATACACTCCACCAAAAGGGGATGAGTTAGGTTTTCAATTCACAGAACGCTATACACCGCCATCAGGTGATGCAATTGGTTTTCATTTTGAAAGCGAAGAAGGTGAAATTGCACCACCAGCACGTAATACGCAATACGTTTACCCGGAACATTTTGAAAGCAAAACCTTTGGTGATGATGGTGTATTCATTCGCCTGGGTTATCGTCGTGTCAGCGTAAATGGTTTTGCCGATTTCGGTATCGGGGTGCCAGGTGTCCGTAACGATACCCAATATTTAAAACCTTATGGCTTTGATGCACTAGGATTTAGCAATCCTAGAATTTACAACCTACGACAATATATTCAAAATGTTGGCGGTTATGACGCTGCATCTTTTGGCGCTGCTTATGTCTGGAACTTTAATAGAGAAATTAAAGTTAGTGGGTTTAGTGCGTTATCGGTTGGAACTCCATCAAAAGTCTACAACCTGCGACAGTATATTCGTGCTGCTGCATTCACGCCATCACGATACGGTAATGCCTATCTACAAGGTGGCGTAAAATATGTCACAGGTCGAGGATTTAATTCGGAAGTCTTCGGTCAATCAAACGTTTTAAATACGCGTGCTGATCAGTATGTTGATCTACGCTCTCCATCACTTGGTATTGCACCTCCAGTAATACTAGGTCCAAACGTATCACCACGTATTATCTATACATTCGGCATATCACCTGCACCATTTGGCACAGCATGGGTACAACGTAATCCATCTCCTAAAGGTTTTGATGCATCATCTTATGGCGTGGCATGGATTTCACATAGTCCACGCTATATTCAGCCTGCTAAAGTTGAAGCATTTATATCGGGCTATCCGAAAGTATTTGACCCTACTCAAAAAATATATGTAACTGGTGTAAATACAGTAATTGCTGGCGGTGTTTTTGGTGACATTTCGGCAAAAAATACTAGAAGAATAATTAAAGCATCAGGGTTTTATTCGCAAGCATTCAGTGATTGGGGTGTTGTTGAAAGCACTCGACGCACTATTGAAGTAAAGGGTTTTGATTCAAGAAGTTTTGGCATAACCGACATTTACAACAAAACACCGTCTATTACACCGATTGGAATTTATTCTCTTGATGGTTTAAATTCTGCCATTGGTTATCGCATTCGCACCATTAAGCCAAGTGGTTGGTATCAACCAAAACTTGGCACACATACACTTATCAAGACTCCTGAGTTAAAGCCTAGCGGATTTAATCAAAGCACCTTTGGCTCCACATGGGTTTCAAACAAAACTCGTTCTATTTATGCAGGACTTGGACGTGATTCTCTTGCCATTGGTGAGATTACTGTTTGGCACTTTGCAAGGTATTTAAAGCTAACAGGTATCTTTAACGATGGATACGGAACGCCACGTGTAGAACATGGGCGTAGAACAATACTCGCTAAGGGTTCAATTCATTCTGTTTATGGTGGCAGTGCGTGGGTATCTTATGCGGTACGGTCATTATCGCCAAGTTCTATAACTTATCCGAACATACCTATTCATCGTGTAGGTGGTACACAGCATATCCAACCTTTTGGATATGTTGCAACATTGTTTGGCAGTCGTATTATTCCTGAAAGCCAGTCGATTTATCCGCAAGGTTTCATCAATCCGTTTGGTTTAACAATTATAGATTTATGGAAAAAATATATAAAACCAAATGGCTTTTTAACCACAGGTCAAGAGGGTGGTCATCGTTTTGGTACGCATAAATTTTGGAATTTACGCCAATACATTGAAATGTACTACGATGTTGATAGCGGTTTAACACCTCCTAAATGGACGGGTTGGACAAACATTGAGAATAGAAACAAAACCATTGGTGCTATTGGTAGTAATAGTGCACGCATAAGCGAGCCAAACATTGAAAACAAAGCGCGTGTATTGTCTCCAAGTGGATTGAGCGCATTGACCTTTGGTCGAACAATGATTGCTGACCGTGTGCGTTCTTTAAAACTACAAGGCATGGAAGCGCCATATATAAGTGGTTGGTCTGCAATTTATAATGCAGCGTCTGTTATCGCTCAGAAAGGTTTTAAAGCCGATACCTTTGGTGTAGGTACTGTTCTAAATACTCGAAGATATTTCAATCGTATTGGTAATTTTGAAAGTCTTGAAATGGGCACGCCGATGATTGCTGATCGAATCAGGACTTTATCATTTGAACATAGATATGCCATTGCTCCACCTTATATCCCTATACATTCAGTCCATCTATACACACGTTATATTGAAGAAGTTGGACGTTTTGATGACTATCAAGCCTTTGGCAATCCATCATTAAGCATTCATTGGAATATCATTACTCCACGTTGGACTATGCGAGATGCTTACGGGTATCCAACCCTTAAAAACGTTACGCCAGAGTTAGGAACACGTGGACGCAACAGCGAAGAATTTGGACAGTCTAGTATTCGTACACAATGGCGTGAACTGTTACAGCAAGGCAGCGAAACGGTTTTATGGGGTAGAAGTGAAATAGCATTTAGAGATCGACAGCTCTTAGTGAATGGATTTACTCAGTGGAATGTGCCAAGACCTAAAGTCACCAAAACAGGCGTACCGCCATATTATCCACAATATATATGGTTGGATGCAGTTGAAATAGATGGTGAGGAAAAAGATGGTCATGGTATTGAACCGCCACCAAGGTTGAACGCTCAAGTCTCAATACCTACCGTGAAAACGAATGTAATTTTTACAGAAGGTTTTATTGCAACGCGATATGGTGAACAGCACCTTCAATCCAATGGTATTTTGATGGAGTATGGAATCAGTATGCCTGATTTCAAACAAATGCCACGTGTTGCCTTAAAAAATAGAACCATATCTGTTGGAAAGGGAATTGATTCTACAATAACCGTTGGTGCGCCAAGATTATCACCACATACCATTTATGCAGTAAAAAACGCACCATTACAGGCCATTATCAACCATCCTATTGATCGTGGAATTGACTACATCAACGAACACCCAAACACAAGCTATCCTCCTGGAGAGATTTTTGGTCGCTCAAGCGTAACTTTGCAACACAGAAAAATAGCTACTAGCTTAGGTAATCAAAGTCGTTTAGATAGTGCGCATAAAATACAGTTAAGAAAGCGTTATATTGATGTAAAAGGACTTCAATCATATCGAATGGGCTGGCCTTCTATTGGTGATGGTACTCAAAAAATCATTCAATTTAGTTCTTCTATAATGACTTTATTTGGAAGACCTACATTACAACGGAATGAGCAGCTACATAGAACGATTCGACCAAGTGGTTTTAACTCATTAAGTATTTCATCAGTCAATTGGGTTTCACATTATCATAGAACCTTGAAGGCGAGTGGCTTGTTCTCTCAGCAAATGGGAACGCAAAAAAGTGGTGATACCCCGTTCATGTGGCAAGGTTTGCGTGTGGGTGAGCTTGTTAAGGGTAATTATGGTGGATTTGAAAATCAGGAGTTTGGGAAAGCCTGGATTTCAAATCGCATTCGAGAGGTCGCATTGGCGGGTTTTGAATCATTCACCTGTGAGTATGACTACACGGCTTTTGATAAGAGAATGCGCGTCATTCGGAATGATTTACCTATACCAGAACTGTTGATCAAGCCTATAGGGTTTGTGTTATCAAGCTATGGCGTGCCTAATGTAAACCCTGCGGCACATTATATTCGTCCAGATGGTAATGCAGATCAGTACAGAAAAGGGGCTTTTTAATGGCAGGCATAAAACTATTTCCGATCTCAGGGATGAACAATGTTTCTGGCGATGACAGTTTGCAGCGTGGTGGTGATGCGCCTAAATTATTCGTCCGTGATGCGCTGAATGTCGATATTTCAGATACGGGGCGTATTGCCTTGCGTAAGGGTGCTTCTCAGGTGTCTGAGCTGAACTTTAAAAATATTTGGCAAAGCCCATTGCATAGGGATGTATTTGCAACACTGGATCATAATGTCGTATTGGTAAGCCCTTTAGATTGGAGCCACAGGATACTAGGTGAAAATATTGTGGCTCAGTCTGTGAGTTATCAAGTTATCAACAATCTAGTGTATATCTGTACTGATATTGATTTATTTGTCTTTGATGGTGTTGCATTAACAGCTTTAAATGTCCCTGTACCTTATTTTAGTAATGCACCTGTTTTAAGTGATGGCGGACAGTTGCCACACGGCAACTATGTGATTGCCATGTCATGTCTAAAAAATGGTAAAGAGTCAGGGTTGTCAGAATCACGATTGATTAAAATTGATAATGACCTCAAACAAAGCAATCCTGATTTTGCAATCAATAGTTTAAAAAAAATACAGATCAATATTCTTGAATTGAATCCACTAGATGTTGATGCGGTAAGGGTTTATATCACAACAACAAATGGTAGCGTGCTTAGACATTATGATGATTTCAACATCAGTGACCTGGGTTCCGCCATTGATATTCTTTCTGTGGACAAGCTTGGTTTTGAAGCACAGTTTGAGAATTATTCACCAATGCCGATTGGTAAATATTTCGATTACTGGAATGGTCGTTTGATTACTGCGGATAAAAATATCATCTATTTTTCTGAACCTATGGCTTACCATCTGCATGATGAAAAGTATGGCTTTGTGATGTTACCTCAACGCATTACGTTTCTTGTGCCTGTAGAGGGTGGAATATGGGTTGGACAAGTTGATCATGTGGTTTTTTTGAGTGGTAGACAGCCTGATGAAATGACATTTATTAGAAAAACAGCGCATCCACCTGTCCCATTCAGTGCCATAAGTGTTGATGGTGACCTTGTAGGGAGTGATATTTCACAAGGTGGTGCAAAGTCTGCATTATGGCTGGCTGAAAACGGCTATGTAATAGGTACGGCAACAGGACAAATCATTGAGCTACATGCAGGGACGCTACATGGAATCACCGCAAAGTCTGGTAGGTCTGTAAGGCTAGGAAGAAGAATAATTACTGCGTTAGGCTAAACCATGATTTATTCAATGAAAGGCTTATGTCATGGACCACAAGTTACAACAAGCTATTGCCTCCGATTTAGGTCGAGAGAATTATGACTACACTGCAAACGGAATTTATCTTCCACGTCAGGGTATTCTGGTTTCGGGCGAATACTTTGACCGCATTAATGGTGGGGAATGGCAACATACCTGCAATCTTGTGGTCAATGAGGGTTTAGCTCATCTGCTGAATGTAGCAATGGGCAGTAAAGCCAAGTCATCAGGCTACTATCTTGCGTTGTTTAGTGGGGCAACAGCACCTGCTGCAAACTGGACTGCTGCAAATTTTGCTGCGGTGTCATCTGAAATCGTCAGCATGACTGAGGGGTACACCAATGCCACACGTCCACAATGGACACCAACTGATACCACAAGCAACCAGATTGACAATTTTACTGCCACTGCATCGGTGACGATTGCAACATCATCACAATTGAATGTAACAGGTGCAGCATTACTCACCAATAGTACCAAAGGTGGTACATCAGGGACGTTAATTTCTGCAACCAAATATAGTGCAGCTCGTACATTCCAAGATGGTGATGTTTATGACATCGGCTACCGTTTAAGTTTCACTGCCGCATAAACCGATGCACAGCCCACGTCCTTATGGGCTTTTGGTGCTGGATGGTAAGTTAAGTGATCGTGACCAGTTGTTTATTGATCAGGAACTTAAAAAGCTAACAAACCAAAAGACCCTATCCAACTTAGACAGCATCAGGCAGGTCAAGAACTTGCCTGATGGCGGTTATGTCATTTTGCAAGATATGGGCGGTATTCTTAAAGCCATAGCCCATAAAGAACTATCGTTTGATGAGTTTGAACTGGATGGTTTCGCAAAAACATATGTTCCAATGCTCTACAGTGGTGTGATTACCAAGGCGATTGTTAGAACTGAAGATAAAAAAGTTGGTATTAAGCTGACAGAACAGGCAAGAAGAAGATTAGCTGGTTATGCTGATGCACAGTCAGAGTTTCCAGCCAAAGATGTAGCATTAGAACGTTTTTTTATTGAATATCATCCAAAATTTTATTACTTCAAACCTGATTATACAGGTATTTATACGCATACACAGTATGTAAAACAACGCCCTACATGGTATAGCGGTGCGATGGCAGAGGTGATGCAGATTGTTGGTGGCTACGGAAAACAAGCCGTAAATAATTTGCCAGATACACCTATTGAAAGAGCAAGTTTTAAAATCACGGATAAATACATTGAGAGAATTTCAAGCGAATTGGATGGAGTTCGATTGCCTGGTTATTCAGGTTTACCCAACATTGATGGCCAATTTCAATACGATTATAAGTTCGGCAAGACTCATCTTGTTTCTTTTGATAGTGAAAATAAACCTTGGTTAATACAAATTGATCCAAGTGGTGTTTGGGCAATGCCTTTACCACTTATACCTGCAACGACTACCGAAGCATTTCGTGAATATATCGAAGAAGTGAGTGATGATGAAATTTTGAAGATATTGGATCGTTTTGGTGGAATGCCAAGTGGGGAGAGCTTTCCTACTGGGCAAGATTTCCAGTCATGGCGCAGAGCTGGGGTTGTGATTAAAGTATGTGATACGGCTGATTTTTATAATTATTCAGCCATGTATATGGCGTGTGGATGGTCGTTTAATTCAAAGGGACATGAGGGATTTAACACCTGTTGGGGATATGCTGATAATGGCTTAATGTACGCTTATGGATACAAGATTAAGTTAAATTTGGTGCCAGCGCAGAAAGAAGGCTGGCTTGGTAAAATAGATGTGGATAGCAACTATGTTGAAGTAATTTCTCAATACTTAAATAAGTTGGCTGCATTGCTACCCAAAGGCGAGCAAAAGACATTAGCAATTATGTATAAGTTGCGTCGGGTGCCACAGGAAGATATTTATCAGCAGGCATTAACCACCCTATACAATCCCTTGGGCGTTACGTCCGTTGATGTGGATTATTGGGATAATTACGAAGTAAAGCCCATTGCATCACACTCAGGAAGTGTGACACGAGTATCAAGCGGTGCAGTATGTTGGTTGTTAGGTAAACAATATCCTACCTCTATGGGCCGATTAAAGTTTCCTGAATTAACAGGGCAAGGATGTGAATCATTTATATTTGCCTCTCCTGATTACAAAGGAGAGTTTGTACGTTGTGATACGGTTATGTTTGGTTGTTATGTTGATGATCAGCTTAAAGTCGTTAAATTCTTCATTGATGACCGTACATTCCATAAAAAAGTGCAATCCACTTTTGAGGATGTAATGATCGTTGGTCAATGGGAAAAAACGGAAACAACTGGTTCCACAGGTTTAATGGGGTATTTTTATACATCCGATTTTGACGATCGTAGATTGGCAAGTCCGAGCAAAACACACACCTCAATTGTCGGTACAGACTTAGGTTACGGTAACCCTTTGTATAAGACACCTGGTGTGTTGATGATGAACGGTTTACTGAGCCGTGCAAGATACTATAAGCACGTAACTGTCACAGATAGTATTTCAGGTGACGGTATGGATTGCGCAATCTGTGTGCCGAACTTTAACAGGGACTGCATCTTGTACGCCTTCCAAGAAAGCACTCAATCGAAATCTAAAAAAGAGAAACACACGTTACACTCTATGGCTGACCCGACATCGTATATGATGTGGACATACGACTTTATATTCCATTGGATAGGTGTCGCGGGTAAAGGGGAACCTCAACCGACAACAGGTGACTATGTGTACATTTCGGGTCCACCCAATTATAACCCAAGCGAATACAGCGACTTTGCTGACTCAGGTGACTGGTTCGGTGTAGGTAACGGGTATGTGGATGTAAGCGCAATATGTTCACCTTATACAGACAGGGTTTCGGGGGTTCATCATGCAGGAGGTGTGGCTATTGGCGGTGAAGGCCCTACGATTGAACCTTTCGATAAAAGTGAGCATGAATCGAATATCCAAAAAGGTCGTGTAAGTATTGCTTACGGGAATGCTGGTACACCTGTGATTCATCGAAATTTACCTGAACCATGGTACTTTTCTTTCTCACCTGCCGATGTAGGTGGTACACCTTTCTATTTTTATCGGGATGCCTGTAAGGTTGTATTTGGGGATAGTGAATATGCCAACATATCTGAAACAGACCAGTATAACCGTCGCTGTAAATGGGGATATACCAGTTTAGTTGAACATAAAGCTGCTTACCATTTTATTGGAGTAATCAATGAGTAATTACTATCGGGATGATATTCACGAAATCATTGCTTATTCCAATAGCACATGGGGACAGCAGGCGGTTGTTGCTGATGAAGTGATACGTGTCACCGAAAATGTTAAATCAATCATCGTAGTTCATAATGCTGATGAGGTTATGGCTGCGGATGAGATTGTTGACCGCAGGATTCAGGCATTAAATGACCAGATTGCCTTGGTCGATACTTTTACTGGGCGCAAGCGTCACATTGACCATATTTTTGAAAAAATCATTGTAGATGATCGCGTCAAGGCACGTTTACACACCAAGACTTTGATTGCCGATGTGATTGATACCGCCAATAGTCATCGTGAACATTATATGGGTGCCACCAAGGACATACTGGTTGTGTCTGAGAATATTGTGGGCCGCAAGCATAGTGTTTCAAGGATTACCGACAGGATTAAGGTTGGCGACCATTTCAATCGCCCACGCTATCGGGATAATGTGACTGATGTCTTGGTTGTTACTGACGTTTTTGCTCGGCATAAGATTCGTTCATTCATGCATGAAAGGATTACCAACCTTGATACATGGCATAGTACCCGACACACCCAGTCCAGGGTTTATGAACGTATTGGCATTAAAGATAAGGGAGTAGGGCGGTTCTACCAACAGGTTATTGATCATGTCGGCTTTACAGAGCGTTATCTACAGCGTTTATTTGCTGTGCAGTATGTTGTGGACGTGCTTAACCCTATAGAAGAATTTAAGCAAGTACGTCGAGCTAAACAATGGATTTATGAGAATCTGGCGATTGTGGAGCAGCCAACAGGAAAATGCTACGCCAAACAGTTTATCAATGAACTGCTGTTTCTTGATGATGAGGTACTAGGTGAGCGTTATCGCGGTTTTGCGTGGACCGCCAATGTGGACACGTGGGCAATGTCACGTTACGACAGCTATCAGTTCCATGACATGCTTGTCATTGATGGGGTGTTATATGGCATTAATGACAGTGGAGTCTTTAGAGTTAATGCAGATAGCGAAGTTGATGCCAAAGTGGTGACTGGTCAGCTCGATATAGGGCAAGGTCAGCTCGTTCATCCCGTTGCCGCATATCTTGAATACCAATTATCAGGTATTTCTAAAAAGCTGGAAGTGGGCGTGACCACCACACAAAGTGGCACAAAGCAGACTTATTATTATCCGTTACCAAACGAGCAGGCCGACTATTTAACCAATGGTCGAGTATTGTTTGGGCGTGGCTTGCGTGGTCGGCATTTTTCCTTTGAATTTAAGATTAGCGGTCATTCAGGCTATATTAATGATTTAAGCATTGATTTGACTCCAACCAAACGGAGAGTGTAATTGTGAGTATTCCTGTATTAATTCCAACGTTAAGTGTAGTGGACAAGGCAACAGAGCAAGTTGAAGATAAAATGCGTTTGTTTGAGAGTCGTGTATCTGCTTATACGAGTCAACTCAATGCTTCTCTTGATGCTATAACAGATATTCTGACAGGTGATGATCTACCCGAAGCGCCACAACTGGACTACAACAATAATTTACCACCAAATTATCAGTTAATTACACCTCCTGATTTTATCTTGCCCTCAGTCACGCCACCTACACTGGATTTTGGCGAGATGCAAGCAATAGCAGCACCTCAACCAATAGAGATTCCTGAAATTACATTTAGTGTTGATTTGCCTGTATTACCTGGATTGCTTAAGTCGCCAGAAATGGATGAGATTGAGATAGATGACCCTGTATTTGATATGGCGACTCTAACTGTGCCAGAACTCCCTAGTCAGGATGTTTTTCAAATTGGCGATATGCCTGCGCCAGTTGATTTAAATAAAATCTTAACTGATTTGGATTTGTCTGATTTTCAGTTGCCACAAGCTCCATTTATTACAACACCAACCGAAATTGCTGCTCCAGCTTTGAATGTTTTGGCAAAACCTGAAAAGCCTGTTTTTGATGAAATAGAATTTCCAGAATTTCCTACGCTTGCAAAATTTCCTGAGTTTCCTAAGTTCGATAAAGAAATAGAGTTGCCTAAACTTGATTTTAAAGAAATTAATAAGGGGTTTGATGAACTCATCAAGAATGTGGATGAAACAAACGATGATATTAAAGAGGAAACAACAGAATTTATTGATAGTTGTCTTGAGTCAGTCGATGAAACACATAGCATTTTAGAGGAAGCACGGTCTGAGGCATACAAAGTTTTTATACGTGACTATAATGAACTTGAGCGAAGGAAATTAGTTGCTTCCGAATGGTTTTTTTTAACAATGCTTGATAGGTGGAGAACTGGTGAAGCGACACCTTGGTCAGGTGTACAGCAACAGATAGAACAGCAAAGCATTGATGCTGTATTGGACAGGGAAAATCGTGTTACCCAAAGCGAGATTAAGGTAGTTTATCAAGACTGGGCTGCACGTGGATTTTCTATGCCACAGGGAGCTATGGCAAAGCGTGTTGACTATGTTCGCACGCAGGGTAATTTGCGTGCATCAGAAGCGTCACGCGCTTTAGCCGTTGAAGCATTTAAAGAGAAAATTCAGGAAGTGCGTTTGGTCTTTGATCGCTGTCTCGATATTGAGCAACGCTTGTATGATCGTTTCATGCAGAAGAAAAAACATGAACTGGATATTATTCAATTAAAGTCTGATTTTGCAAAGATGCATCTAGCTGAATTAAAAGAAGCATTTCAACTTCGTATAGATGCGACCAAGTATTTTATGGAAATCTATAAATACTTTATTGAGATGACCATGAAGAAAATGGAGGTTATTCGTCTTCAAATTGAATATACGGGTTTTGAAGTAAAAATTCGTCAGTTTGCCATTGATTTATATAAGCAGAAATTTGAAGCAGTCATGGCGAATGTGGAAATCTACAAAGCGATGATTGATGCAGTCAAACTAAAAGTGGATACCGCTAAAACCCAGTTTGACTTATATAAGGCAGAAGTGGATGGGTTTTCAACTGAATCTAATATTGAAAAATTAAAAGTTGATTTATATGGCGCACAGGTACAGTCAGAGAGTCAGCGACTCGGCCTATTTGAAACAATGGCAAAAAATTATGTTGCTAGTGTTCAAGGATTGAGCGCAAAGGCAGATGTAAAAAATAAGCAGCAAGGCTTAAAACTTGAGGCTGCTAAGGTTGATCTACAGCGCTACCAGTCTGATCTGGATTACCGTCGCACATTATTACAGGAACAGTCGAAAGCCAGTCAGGATTTAACCAATAATTATGTTCGCCAGATCGAAGCATTTAAAACGGCAGTTGGTATGCAGTTGGGGGTGTTAGATGCGAAGGGGAAAAATGCCCAGATTCGAGCCAATCTTAAAATCGCCAATGCGGATATGTATTCAAAGTATGCCGATACGAATGCTCGTATTAACATATCTAATGTTGATCTACAGGCCAAGTTTTTGGATATACAAAACCGTTCACAGCTTGCCAATCTTGACGCACAAGTGAAGCACGCCGATATGCTGACACGTGTTGGTATGTCAAATGCCGAAATGCAGACTCGCGTTGCTGAGTCAAATGCCCGTATGTATGCTGCCAAAGCGGATGTGCAAGCTAAATATGCTGATATGCAGACTCGTACCAATCTTGCTGTTGCAGATATGCAAAGCAAAAATGCTGATATTCATGCGCGTGTTGGTATGTCAAATGCCGAAATGCAGACTCGTTTTGCTGAGTTAAATTCTAAAATCGGCATTTCTAATAATGAGATGCGCCTTAAACAGTATGATTCACAGATCAGCAAGATTTTCCAAAAAACCCAGTTGGCAGTTGAAGCGGAAAAAGCGATGGCACAGTATTCAGCACAATTGGCGGCTGGTGCTTTGTCGGCTATGCACGTTTCAGCAAGCATTGGTGGTAGTGGTTCAAGTTCGTTAGGTTATAGTGCTGGTGTGTCGGAATCGACGAGCCATAATTACTCGTACTAACCAAAAATTAAGCTGCCTATATGGCAGTGAAATGATATTCATATTTGAATAGGTGTCATGTACTTTCTAAGCTACCTATACGGCAGTAATTGAGATTTTAATCAACTAGGTTTTGGTTTTCAATTACTGTCTATATTTTATTATCTTTAAATCCCCCTCTAAGGTTAGACGGAATCCACTTTAAATCACAACATACATGGCATATATATGGGAGTTTGTCATGTACGGCTTAAAAAAACGTTCAAAGCAAGATGAAAGTGGGCTAATTCAAGGTGCTGGTACAGGCACTTCTGATAGTATTAAAAAAAGTGTACCAGCAGGCAGTTATATTATGCCTGCCGATAGTACCAAGCAGATTGGCGCTAATAATTTAAAAAACATGGGCAGTCCCACGGCAGTTAATCTTAGTAACGGTGAGTTCCAACTCCCCCCTGAACAGGTTCATCAGGTGGGTGTGCAAACACTTGATGCCATGAAAGATCAGACACATATGTCTGTTAATCAACCTCAATTGGGTTTTAAGCCTGGTCAAAATAAGCCTGAGTTATTTTTTGCAAATGGCGGAGTGGTCCCAGATGAAGATGGCGTTGAATGGAGTGCTACTGATAAAGCCAAAGCCGCAGTATTAGGTGGGGCTGGTGCAGCGTATGGAGCCGCTAAGGTGATTAATAGTGTCCCATCCATAATAGGTAGCGCACCAAACACACCAACAACCGCAGGGCAGGTAGCAAAAGGCGTAGGGCGCATAGCATCAAATGGGTTAAAAAGTTCTATTGGGACAACGCCAAAAAGTTTAGCAGGTAAGGCGGGTGTAATCGGGGCTTTGGGTGTGACAGCATTAGATACAGCCACCACACCAACCGAACAATATCGTGAACGTTTTGGATTGGGTGCTTATGATCCTGATGATTCTAATGGTATGCTATTTGCGAAAGACCTTGGTGTACGTGCTTTAGGTGCTGCGTCAGATTTAGGTAATAATATGACGCTTGGATTGGCTGGCAAATTTTATCAGGATAAGCAAAATCTAGCCACCCAACCTAATACCACACCGCCAACCACTAAACCTGACGCAAAAGTAGCGGATACAGCAGCTAAAGCAGCAGAAAAAGCCAAAGCGGATACAGCAGCTCAGGCAGCAAACAATACGCAACAACCAAGTGATTTCCCTACTACGCAACAACCAATAGGGCAGCAGCAAAATTCTGATCCTTATGCTATTCAGCAAAAAGGAAACAGTTTTAGCTATGCTAATCCAGGTGCAGCAGCAGAAGCGAGGGCGGCAGGTGTTCCAGAGCTACAAAGCTCAGGTATTCAAACGGGACGTGGTATTCGTGGTGTCAATGAGTTTATGGCCAATACGCGCAAAATGGGACCATCTGAACAACAGATTCAAAACGCAATTGCTCAACGTGAAATGAATATCGGTATGCAAGGTTTTGCAGGTACCCCTAAACAGCCTGAACGCCCAGTAATGTCGGATGAGGAGAAAGGAAATAGAGCGGCTCTAGCACGTCAGATTAATTCAGCTATTGACCCTGGACGTGGTCCTACCGCAAAGCAGGCTGAGATGTTGTTGCGGCTATCAAGTAATGACCCTGACGCGTTGGATATATACAAAACAGATGCTAATAATGCCGCTGCCTTACAACGTGAAGCTATGGGGCAAGCTGGACAGAACTATCGTACAGAACTAAATGAGCAAGGTACTAATAACCGATTTAATGCAAATCTAGGCTTCGATGCACAAAAATTCCAAGCGACCAATGATTTAGCGAATCGAGAATTTAATCTGAATGCTACCGAAAAAGGTTTTGGTATTCGCAACTCAGCACGATTAGAGAAATTATACGAGCAACTTGATGCAGCCAAGACAGATGAAGATCGCAAGTCTATTCAGGAAAAAATCAATCGTTATGATGGCGGTAAAGGCAATACTGGTAAAGATCGCTTTATGACTGTTGGTGGTGGTCAGCAGTGGGATGACAAGGCGCAAGGTACACTTACTCAGCCACAACGACTATTTGATACGCAGACTCAGCAGTTTGTTGATACATCGAATCAAAATCAACAAAGCATACCTCAAGCTGCTATCGAATATCTTCGTAAAAATCCAGACCAAGCTAATTATTTTAATGAGATGTTTGGAGCAGGTGCTTCAGATAAATATTTAAAAGGTTAAAATAAAAAGCCACCGTAAGGTGGCTTTTCTTTTTCCTCAAGTTTTTATTTCAATACCACTCACCACGCACAATTTCAAATCTTGTGCAGTCATGGTGATTTTCTGAAATAAACTTAACTTGATTTAATGCTTCATCGAGTGTGTCACATTGAAAAATAGTAGCAGCTTTGCTTTTCCACTCAAAAGTCCACATTTCTTCGTTGTAACGAGTTTGGCTGTAACCTATTACACGATATTTTTTTGCTTGCTCACTCATACTAATATTCCTTTTTCTTGGGATACAATTTCCGCAATTAGAGCCAAACCTTTTGGAGTGACAAGTACTTGAGGTGCGTAGTCAGTTCCATCAGGTTTTTCACCTGCAACATAATCATGGAATAACCAACCTTTTTGGATAGCACGTTCATAAGCAGCCCATTTTCCTTTTTTTAAGGGGCTGGAGGTTGCACGACGATAGATAAACTTTTTATTTGCTAATAGATTTGTTAAATCTTTAACTTTCACATGAAGATGTTTTGCAGCATCGGTAAGGCACAAATAACCATTTCTATTTTGAGATAGCACCTCTAACGCTTGTGCTTTGGGTTGCAACACATCAACCTGAGCAACTGCTTGGTCTCGTTCTTGCTGTGCGATTTGCTTTGCTTCCATTTCATCTGCCCAAGCTCGTGCTGCTTCAGCAGGATTGGAAAAGTTTGGTAAAGAAATAGCATTTTGTTTCACTGCTTCTTCCAATTCACGCAAGCGATTTAAAACAGCATGGCGCAATTTAATACTGTAGCCTGTGATCAGAGTTTCAACCAAATCACGTGGTAGTAAATATTCAGATTGCTTGCGGTTCATAGTGTCTAGATAGATGTGAGCAAATTTGCTCACATCTAAATTAAGCTCTTTAAACATTACATCACAATCACGTTTCACATCTGGATGACGTTTAACTGTTAAATCAGCAATTTCACGGCTAGACATAGTGTGAATTTGTACAGGAACAATTGCATTCATGCTGCCAACTCCTCTGCAAAAAACTTTACCAAGTCAGGTGAGCATTCTTTAAAGTTATCAAATTCTTCAACACAAATATCTCGAAAGTTATTTGCTATTGATGAAGCTAAATGTGCCAAAGTTTTAATTGTTGGAGATAGTTCTGACTTTTCGGCAATTACAGTTGTTAATGCTGAAATTTCATCAAAACGATTATTTGCGATACGTACAAATTCAAGCAAACTCCGTAATTGCTGTTCACTGACCTGAACTTGCTTGTCTTGGGTGAATTGGGTTATATTGTTCATCGTTAATATTCCTTTGTTAACAACTCTAAAGCTCCGTACCGTCCAAAGTCAGGGGCTTTTTTGTTGTCAAAATTAATCATCTTTAGGTTCTTCCAAATTGGGAAACATGGGTTGGATTTGTTTTTTCAAATCATCCACTCGCTGTTTAGCTTGTGGTTTATATTGCTTACCAACCAAATTAAGTGTGCGACCTGCATGTGATGCAATATCACAAAACTTATCAAATTCTAATGATGCTTTATTAAACTGATTTATTAAGCCAAAAACCGTTTTACGCAGAACCTTTTCACAGTTAATGAAGTAACGACGAGCCATGCGACCTTGTTCGTTGTTTTCCACCATTGAAAGTTCTTTTGCCATATCAAGAGTAAGTAAATAATCAACACTACGACGATTACCACCACGCCCTTTTTTGATTTCGGTAATTACCGAAACCATAGCAAAATCTTGATTTTCAATAAATTTATAGGTAGAAATACGCTTCTTAATCCAAGTGGCAAAACGATCACCATTTTTCAACCATCCATGCAGAGTACGAGCATCTACACAAGGTTGAGTTTCACCACCAATTTCGCCATCAATGACGGGAATTAATCCATCATTATCTATGGTTACAAGTGCAATCATTTTTAAAGCTCCTGTTGTTGTTTAAGCTGTTTAACTGCTTTCACAATTAAATAATTCATAGAACGATCATGCTTTTCTGCCATTTCTTTTAGCCATGCGTGTAATTCATCTGGTAAACGCACTTTGTATTGCGTTCCACGCTGTTTTGGACGTGGTTCATCATCAAACATATACTGCTCCAATAATATGTACCTCTTGGTGATATTTATAATGTACCTCTTGGTGACCATTGTCAAGAACCAAAGAGGTGCTTTATCATGTATTTTTAATTATGGTTTATGGTTATGAGTGCAAATCAGCGTGATCCACAATATAAACTTCGTTGGTCAGAGGAATTAAGGGATAGGATTACTCAGTCAGCCAAAGACCATAACAGATCAATGAATGCGGACATAATTGCTCGCTTAGAGGCAAGCTTTAAATTAGATCAAGCAAAAGATCAGATGAATGATTATTTTTCTGTAAATGATAAAATTGTTGAAGGCTTTAAAAGACAAGAAGAGATATTAAAAACTATCGTTACAACATTAGTTATGGAAAAGAATATTGATGAAGAGTTAAAAAATGCTTTAATGAGTTATATAACTAAGAAAGATTAAAAAAGCCGACTTTAAGTCGGCTAGTTTTTTGTCCAAAGCCTATCATTATTAAAATCTTGTTTGAGTTGAATACAGGCTTGCACTATTTCATCAGTTTTTTTAAACACATTTTTTGTTTCTCTGTTGAAAACTAAAGGGCTTTCTGAAATAAAAACATAAACCATGTGAGTATTCATAAGGGGAGAATTGGGATTATTATTTGTTTTTTTTGAGATTTCATTAAACCCAAGACCCACTGCATCATACCTCGATGAGCTATTTCTAAATCTATCACATTGAGAAACAAGTATTTCGGCATCCCCAAAAGGAATTTTTTCGCCATTAACAAGTAAACAACCCTCATCGCATTTTGATGAGCAACCTGTAAGTGAAAGAAAAAATATTAACCCAAATAAAATACGCATCAAAGCCACCAAAAATAATAATTATTTGAAATTACGATAATTTAAAGAGGAGTGAAAGTCCATACCCCTGTAAGGCTAACGCCATTTTATCACTGCTTTTTAAGATAGATGTGCAGGCTAGACCGTACATCGAAAAGAATGAGAAAGCATACACACTCGTGCAAATCATTTTGCCTGCACTTAATTTATTTAGGAGTGTGGGAGTGTTGAAAAATGAATTTTGAAAACAACCTTGTCCAATTCTCAAATGTGACTCTTGGTGACGAACAACAACTTGGTGTGAATGCTCGTGATGTGCATTTATACCTTGAGAGTAAGCAGATTTTCCAAAACTGGATTAAAAGACGTATTAGCCAATATGGATTTGTTGAGGGTGTTGATTACTTGACTTATCAATCGGTAAATCAAGTTCCTCATCAGGGTGGATTTCGTGAGGTCACGACTTTAGAGTATGTTGTATCTATTGGGATGGCGAAAGAGTTATCTATGGTCGAGAAGACAGCAAAAGGGCGTGAAGTTCGCTTGTACTTTATTGAACAGGAAAAGATTGCTCGAAGTGTCAGTCAAAGCATTCAAGTTGAGATTGGCAAGGTGATGCGGCATATTGAGCAGATTACAGCATCATTATCGGATGCAGGTCGCTTTCTTAGTGTTGTGGGCAAACAGACCAAACCAAAATTACTGAAAGAGCTGGATGATTTGGTTCATCAGGCTCAACCTCGTTTGAACTTATATGATGACGAAAAATAATTCGACGATCTATTGATTTTACAAAACTCAATTTTGAGCTTTGCTTTGAAATCAGCAAGTTGATGCCGCCACCTTCGGGTGGTTTTTTATTACCCCCTCTAAGGTTCGACCATTTTATATATAAAAATCATGATAGACGCAGATTATAGGAGTGCGTCATGTCTGAGAATCCTTTTGCTCAATTTGTTAAGCCACAAGAAAAGAAAGAAGAAAACCCATTTTCTCAATTTGTTCAAAAAGAACCCCAAAAACCACAAGAAAAAGGCTTCCTCGGCCTTGCCCAAGATGCTGGTACATCGTTACTCAAGGGAGTTGTCTCTGTTCCTGAGACTGCTGTTGGTCTATTAGATATTCCTACTGGTGGACGTGTTGGTAAGTTTATTGAAGAAAGCACTCCGATTCAATTTAAGCAAGCCAAAGAAGCGATAGGCGAATGGCACACAGACCAATACAAAGAACAACAACAAAAGTTTAATGAAGCAGGCCAAAATGAAGAATCACTTGCAGGTAAGGTGATTGAAAAAGGCAAGGTCGCCCTACAAAACCCGTCAATGATTGCAAATACAGTTGTTGAATCTGTTCCGTCAATGCTGGCTGGTGGTGCAATTGGTCGTGGCTTAGGAATGGCGAGCAAAGCCATTTCTCCGATTGTTGGTGGTGCAGTCGGTGAGGGTGCTGTAATGGCAGGCGCTCAAGCTGAAAATATTCGCTATCAAACTGATGATAAATCACTTACGCCTGAACAGTCTGGCGCAGCATTGGCCACAGGTGCTTTAGGCTCATTATTTGGATTTGCAGGTGGTAATCTAGCTAAGAGAATGGGCTTTGATGACATTAACACGGCAATGGCATCAGGACGAATAAATTCACAACAGGTTGTTGGTGAGATTCAGAAAATACCATTAAGAAGTATCCCGAAATCCATTATCGGCGGTGCGCTGTCAGAGGGCTTGCTTGAAGAATTACCACAGTCTGTTTCTGAGCAATTACTACAGAACTATGCTTTAGGAAAACCTTTGGATGAGGGGGTGGATTCAGCAATTGTCATGGGTACACTTGCTGGCATGGCAATGGGTGGAGGGATGAATACCTTTTCTGCTCCTATGGATTATGTACGGAATAATCGGGCTTATAATGAGCAGCAGCTACAGCGACAACAGCAGCAGCAACAACAGGAACAGCAGCTACAGCAACAACAAGAACAGCAGCAACAACAGGAACAGCAGCAACAACAGGAACAGCAGCAAAGGCTATTTGGTTTTGGCACAACCCCTAATGCATCCCTGAATTTAGATGATGTGTATGCGAAAACAGGTATCCCACCGAACCCTGTAATTGATGAAAGTAGATTGCAGCCCAATCCACTCAGCTATAAAAACGGTATTGATTATCAGCCACCACGGATAAATAGTGAACCGTCATCTGGCGATGAGGTGCAACCAAATACGGATGGCATCCCTTACGAACCACAGCAAATGCACGATACATGGTCTTTGACTGAGGATACACAGCAAGATTATGGCAATTCAATTGAGTTTAGCTCGCCTGAATCCAAATCCCGTAATTTAGAATCTCAAATCCAGTTTAATGACACGTATGGTCAGGATATACCTGATCCAGTTGTTGATTACAATGCATTAAGCCCTTTTAGTGACGTACAGCAGCCAATTGTTGATCAAACAAAACTATCTGAGCGTTTAGGCATTGACCCTAATACTGGTCCAATGTCATCGGCGGCAGCTTTGGCTGTCGATAGCGGTGCATCTCCAGTTGCACAGCTTGGTTATACGCCAATGCAGCAGACCCAAGAGCAAAGTAATACACCTATCAGCGATGCGCTACCGAGTGATTATCGCCAATTGTTAGAAAGCCAGAATGGGAAACAGCCATTTAGCACAGGCCTTGAAAATGCAGGTGAATCAACTTCTCAGCAGTATGACGCTAATGCAATAGCTAGACAAACTGAAACAAACGATGCAGCAACCGATCAGACTGAAACTATTCAGCCAATCTTGGGTGCAGATGGTCAAAACAAATGGTTTGGCAGTCAAGATAAAGCTCAGGCATTCATTGATAAGAAAAATCTAGGTAATGATTATCAGGTAGTTCAGGATGGTAAACGTTTTGAGATTCAGCCAAAGCCAAAAGCTCAGGATGATGCTTATTTCCAAAGCAAATTAGATGATCTGGATAAGCAACGCGCAGCTTTTGAAGCGGCTGGTGATGATGTTAATGCAACCAACATCTATGACGAGATGCAAAAAGTATCACGTGAATGGCAAATTGCATCTGCAAAAAATCAACCTGGTACGAACCAGACACCAAAAAAAGAATACCAAGAAACAGAAAGCGACAAGGCTTGGGCGGAACACTACCGCACGAATCGGAATATGATTGGTGATGATCTTTTCGAGGGGGGTCACAACGATAGGAATGAGCTAGAAAACTCACCAAAGGATGTGCAATCACGTTCTGCTCATGGAATGGCTAAGTCCACACCTGCCTCTGCCGTTGCAGACCTAAAAAAATTACTCAACGATGGAATCGACCCTAACCGTGGTGGAGGTCGTTTATTTACAGCGCCTTTAAATAATGTTGTAGCGAATGAAGAAGAACGTCGTGCGGCTTCAATGTCGGGTACGTCTAGCGGTTCATCTTATGGGGATGGTCCATTTACCCTTGTAGCAAAGCAAGGCATTGGAGATATACGCAATATTTCCGAAGTTGAAGCGGTTATGGTCAATTCTGCCGTACCGAAAGCGGTAGTTGATGGATTACGCCAAGACTTTCCAGACATGAAGTTTGGTTATGCCAATGAAATGCCAGCATTGTTATCTGGTGGCAAGCAATCAAATGATGCTAAATCAGAAATCGCAGCACTAGAACAACAGTTTGCGAATGAAAAAAGCGTACCGAAAAAGGCACAGATCCATAAACAGATTACAGAGTTGCAAAACGGTTTAGCAGATCAGTCACAAGGTGATGTGCCACCTAATAATGAGTTGCAGAATGCTGACATTAAAAATTTAGCAGATTCTACACAAGAGACAGCACCACCTAATGCCGCACCAAATATTGAAGATTTGGTAAGTGTCACTACAAACGATGGTGAGACCCATATGGTGCTTGCCAGTGAACTGAATGATTCAAACGTAAAGAACTTAACCAAGTTCAGCGCTCAAGGTAAACGTGTTGCTGTCAAGTTACCACGTGGGCGGATTGCAAGCACCAGTGAGCAGAGCAAGCAGCCAAAGCAAGCCGAAGCCACTAAGACCGAAGCCACTAAGACCGAAGCCACTAAGACCGAAGCCACTAAGACCGAAGCTACTAAGACCGAAGCTACTAAGACCAGTGCCGATACCGTCCGTGCTGAACTCAAAAAACTAGATAATTCTCAACAGTCAGATGGTGAGGTGAGTCAAACTGAAAGCCATTTACAAGAAAATGAAGTTACTCATATTGAGGGTAAAAAGTCTGAGAAAGCAACCAATAGTGTTGTAGAAGAATCCCTTGATAAAGCAGAGGGTAATTTAACTAAAGCGCAATATGACAAGATGCGTAATGAGTTGATCGCTGATATTGAACAGGCAATTGCAATTGCACCTAATGATTCAACAGAGCAAATTACGTTTGATGTTAAAGGTGATGGTAAATTTAAAGTTCACAACAACAAAGCAGCTTTAAGTAAATTCTTAAAGCAAGTTAAAGCCAACTCTGGGTTTAAGGCACCAAGCAAGGCTAAAAAATCTAATGTAATTTCAGTCGGCAGTTTTAATGCGATTAACTCCATTAAGGCTATGCTTACAGATAATGTGGATGAATACAGCATTTTTAATGCATATCAAATAGCTCAAAATGCAGATGTTCAAACGATCTTTGTTCAGGATCAGGGCAAAGTTGAGCCTTATTTCGTCGTGGAACAGGTTGCCGAAGTTGAAAGTAATCCACTTTATCTTGTATTGCGCAAGGAAAAACAGGGGACGAGTTTTGTAGTTGTCAGTCAACATGGTGGTCGATTAGGAGATTCTGCTTCTTTTGCTAATAAAGCGAAAGAAAATGGTTTAAGTAAAATCAATATAAAAGGTCAAGAATTAATATTAAAAGCTTTACGTGGTGAGCGTGAACGTTTGAAAGGCTTCACTCAGGAAAATCTGAAAGCTCAGTTTGAACAGAAAATGGCTGAGGTATTTGCTGTTGATATGGAAAGTTCATCAAGTGCTATTCAGAATGAAGATGGGATTGAACGTATTCAGGATAAGCGTTCTGATAGTAAAGAATCCATTCAGGACTTGGGTGAAAAAATTGGAGGTGCTCGAAAAGATACTGCATTATCAACAGGGAAATCTAAAAAAACCAAGTCAAATGATGACCGACCTACATGGGCAAAGCGATATACGATCAGTGAAATTGTGTCATCGACCAATTCAAATGAAACTGGTAAATGGGTCATTGAGGACAGTAAAAAAACCGATTGGAAAGGAAGTCCTAAAAAACTTGGGATGTTTGATAGCGAACAGGAAGCAAAAGATATGTTGCCTGTGGTTGCAGTTGGCTTGAAGCATCGAGTATATGCACGACGTGATGGGGAGAGTGGATTTGAAATTTGGAGACAAATTAATGATGTAAAACGTGTCAAAGTAGTAAACAAGGTTTTTGATACGAAACAGGATGCTCAAACCTATTTAATTGAAAATGCGAATAATATTCTTGAAACCAGTACCACTTTTGGTGAGCTGGATTTACCACGTCCTGAAAATACAGTGCGAAAGGGTATTGAGCGTCGTAAAGGTGATGCTAAAGATACCGATTTTATGAAAGTGTTTGGCTTTCGTGGTGTTGAATTTGGAAATTGGAATAACCAGGAAGAACGCCAACAGCTATTAAATGATGCCTACGATGGCTTACTTGATCTTGCTGAAGTATTGAAAATTCCTGCAAAAGCAATCAGTTTAAATGGTGATTTAGCATTGGCATTTGGTGCACGAGGACAAGGTTTAAGTAGCGCACGTGCACATTATGAGCCTGCAAAGGTAGTGATCAACTTAACCAAAATGAATGGTGCTGGTTCGTTGGCGCATGAGTGGTGGCATGCTTTTGATCATTATCTTGCACGCCAAGATGGTATTGCATCGGCAGAGTGGGTTGTGGATGCTGATGGCACACGTAGTTTAAAAATATCGAACAATAGTAAAGACCGTATGGTGAGTCATGGATTTTCTTATAGAAATTCAGGTGTACGAGAAGATGTACGAAATGCCTATACTGATTTAATGAAAACTATGTCCACAAAAGCTGAGCAATATGTTGAAGATGTGCAGGCAGTGGATAAGTTTGTAGGTCAAAGTCGGGGTAGAGTGAAAGAGCAGTTGGATTCATTGAGAGAGGATTTATCTCGGCAACGTGATCCAAAATATTATAAACGCCATAACAAGCCAGCCAGTGCTGAGCAATTGGTTGTATTTGATACAATTTCACAGAAGTTGATCAATGGTGAGTTACTCGAAACAGAATGGCGAACTGATGTAAAAAACAAATCTGCAAGCGGTATATTTTCAGGTGCTCGTTGGACTAATGATGCTTTAGAACAGTTAGGGGAAATTTATAAATCAGTACGTGGGCGTTCTGGTTTTAGTAAAGATCAAGATGCAGTACTGGATCGTTTGCGTTCAGCTATGAACAGTTATGCAAATCGTCTGAAAATGTTGGCTGATGCTCAAAAAGAAGTTAGCAAGACTAGGAAAATACCTACTAAGTTTGTGATGGATGCCAAAAATCTTGATGAAGGACGTGGTTCTGATTATTGGACAACTCCGCATGAATTGAGTGCACGTGCGTTTCAGGGATTTGTTGAGGATAAGATAACTGAAAATAATGGACGTAGCCCATTTTTAAACCATGCCCCTGAAAATGCTGCGATAGAAACGCCATGGGGGTGGATGCGCCCATATCCACATGGTGATGAACGCAAAGCAATCAATGCAAAGTTTTCTGATTTGGTTGATACCCTAAAAACAGAAGAAACAGAAACAGGGATTAAACTTTATAGCCGTGACAAATTAAAACCCGATAATGAACGTAAAGGCGCTTCACCTTTCGATACGATTTTCGGAACTCTCTCCAGTACCAGTGCTACCCGTCATGTCCTTTCGGTTTTTCAACATCTCAAACTGTCCACTACACAAGATACGTCGTCTGGACACAGTATCCAGATTACTGATAGTAGCGGTTTGGGTGCTTTCTCTGTGCAGGTTGTTTCTGGTTTTGATGGACTTCCAGCGGAAATACAGGAAGCCGCCACCTATCAGGATGAAGATGGTAATACCCAAAACTATATAGTTAGTGGTGTATGGCATGGCGATACTCTGTATTTAGTTGCCGATGGTATAGAGGGTAACAGTGCTAAGCAGGTTACTACTTTTGAAGCCTATCAGGAAACTATATTACACGAAATAATTGGGCATTTTGGTGTCCAACGGATATTCGGTAAAGAATATAAAGTCAAGTTCCAGCAATTTTACAATGCGCTTGGTGGATTGAATGGTATCCGTAAAATTGCCAGTGATAATGGTGTTGATATGCGACAGTTTGAAAATGCATACATCAAGCCATACACCCAAGGCGCAGCAGACGGTATTTATGATGCTGCTGATGTGCAACAGGCACTTGTGGGTGAGTTATTTGCGTTTGTTGCCCAGAACACAGAAAAGAAACCTTTTATACGCCAGAAATTAAAAGAGGTACTAGGCTATATTCGCCAGTGGTTACGTGATCATGGCTTTATGAAATTGGCCCAGTACAACGATTCCGATATTTTAATGTTCTTGGCAGAGGCGCGAAAAGCGGTTGTAGACCGTAGTCATTTTGGCAAATTTAAAGATCAGACTATATCAAAAAATAATAGCGACAAGTTGTTTAGTCGTGGTCAGTCTGCAACGCGTACCAACACTACAGTAAAACAAGTACGGGATAAGCTTGTTTCGCGGTTTGGTGAATCAACTATTTCCAAACTGGAAAAAGATGGCAAGTTAAATATTCTTGATACCTATGATCAGGCAGGTATTGAGGGTTTTTATCAAAATGGCAAGGCAACCTTAATTGCAGACGCATTAACGGATGACACCATCGTACCAACATTCCTACATGAACTGGGTGGACATGCTGGCTTTCAAAACATGATGACTGACGCTCAATACAACGAGTTGATGAAACAGTTTGATAAGCTAGTTGAACAAGGCAATCCAGTTGCTATAGCGGCTAAAGAGCTTGCAGAGCGTGAACAAGGTTTAGAGCGACAACAACTTGAATATTTACCGTACCTGCTAACACTAGCATCAACCATGCAGCAAAAAAATGTATTACAGCGTAATGCACTGCAAAAGTTGATTCGCAATCTTATTTCGCATGTAAAAGCATGGTTATTTGATAAGTTTAGCATTAACTTAAATCTTAATCCTGATGACATGGTTGCTTTGGCTGAACGGATGATTGATAAGGCTGCCAATAACAGCATAAACCAAGCCAATACAGGTATTAGTTTTAGCCAAAAGATTCAATCTGTATTTACTGATGCTTTTACCATTGCCAAAGATGAACAGCAGCGGATTGCTAAAGATATTGACCGATTAATTGAGTCATTACAAAGCTATCCGCAACCAGTACAGATGAAGATGCCACCTGTTCTATTGGCATTGGATGGTGTGCGTGATGGGTTGAATGTGCAGGATTTACCATTAGAACTTGATCGCTTTACTTTGCGTAAAATGACAGGTCAAGTTGATGGTAAGAAGGATGTAAGCCATCAACTCACTTTAGAACAGATTAAGCAATTGCCAAATGAGTTAGCTAATCCGTTGGTAATATTACAGTCTGATGATGGGCGTAATTTGACAATTGTTACAGCAATGCAAGATCCAGCAGGCAATCCAGTAATATCAGCTATTCATCTTAATAAACAAAAGGGTAAATATGTTATTAATGAACTAGCCACAACCTTTGGTCGTGAGCGTTTTATGACATGGCTAGAAAAACGTAAGGATAAAGTTATTTATTCTAATTCTGAAAAAAGTAAAGGCTCTAAATATCCTACGCTTCCCCACTTCTTAGGGCAGTTGGAAACTGCCCATGTGGGAGTAGTAGGTACTAGAACCTCTACACAAACTATACTCACCCCTGATGATGTTGTCAATTTCTTTGAGCAGCAGCATCAACCTCTATACAGTCGCAAGTCTTTTGATGATGTAATCAATAATTTAAGTGAGAGCATTAAGAATTTGTCGGCAAAATCCGTCAAGGATAAAGCAGGTTATAAGTGGACCGACTGGTTAGGTGTAGGGCTACAAGCATTAGGCCGTCGCCAATTAACTGAAATCTACAGTAAGTTGCTACCACAACTAAACAAGTACAACGATCTTGCTGCTCAAATGGATGCAGATAAAAACGATGCAGGTGCGAAATCTGATAGTATCGCGCGTGAATGGTCAAATTTAAGAGACGAAGATCAGCTTGCAGAGGTAATGCACGATTCAACCTTAGCCAAAATTGACCCATCAAAACCATATGTAAGTGGAGACAACATCACTAAATATAATCAGTTGCGTGATGCGTATAAATCACTGTCGCCAGAAGCGCAGGCTATGTATGTGAAAGCGCGTGATGCTTACAAAAAGCACTATGCAGAAGTGCATAAGGCAATTAAAGAGCGCATCTCACGTTCAGAACTTTCAAACCAAAAGAAAGCTGATTTGCTGAAACAGATGGATGATAACTTCTTTGGCTCTATTCGTGGGGTGTATTTCCCATTAGCTCGCTTTGGTAAGTATGTAGTGGTAATGCGTAACCAGAACGGTGACGTAGAAAGTGTTAGTCGTTCCGAAACAATGGGAGAAGCACAATCGTTACGTTCTGAACTTATGCAGAAATACCCTAATTTCAAGGTGGATAGAGTAATTCTTGATAAAGAGTTTAATGCAGCTCGTGATGGTGTTGGGCGTGGGTTTATGTCTAGTCTATTTGCAGAGGTGGATAATTTAGGTCTATCAACTTCGGAACAGGCGGAATTTGAAGATACTTTAAGTCAGCTTTATTTATCTTCTATGCCTGATTTAAGTTGGGCAAAACATGGTATTCATCGAAAAGGTACGGCAGGTTTTAGCCAAGATGCCCGTCGTGCATTTGCTCAAAATATGTTTAGCGGTGCGAACTATCTAGCTAAGTTGCGTTATGGCGACCAATTGGCGCAGCAACTTGATGATATGCAGAAGTACGCATCTGAAAAGAGCAAACAGGATGACTCTTACGATCAGCCAACCGCGCAACGTGTCATTGATGAAATGAATAAACGCCATGACAACTTAATGAACCCTAAAGGCCATCCTTTATCAAGTGCATTAACCAGTATGGGCTTTATTTATTACCTGGGGCTATCACCAGCAGCAGCTATGGTCAATCTATCGCAGACAGCGTTGGTTGCATATCCGATTATGGGTGCCAAATGGGGTTTCGACAATGCCGCCAATGAGTTGCTAAAAGCAGCCAATGATTTTAGGAAAGGCGTAGAATTTCATAAGGTGAAATGGCAAGGCACTAAGACTGACCTTTATAAGTCGGTTAGTTCTGATATTTCTAAATTCCTAAGCAAAGATGAAAAACAGGCCTATGATGATGCTGTGGCAAGTGGTGTAATTGACGTAACTCAAGCACATGACTTAGCAGGCATTGCTCAAGGTGAAGATAGCGGCATTATGTGGAAAACACGCCCGATTATGCGTGCTGCAAGTATTATGTTCCATAGTGCTGAACGATTTAACCGTGAAGTTACCTTTATCGCAGCGTATCGCCTAGCACGTCAATCAGGTGAAAATCACGATTCAGCATTTGATCAAGCTGTAGATGCGACCTACAAAGGACACTTTGATTATAGTTCTGGCAACCGCCCACGTATCATGCAAGGTAATGTGGCTAAAGTTCTTCTGCTGTTTAAGCAGTTTGGTCAGAACATGATTTACACATTGGTTAGACAAACCTATCAATCAATCAAAGGTGAAACGGAAGCTGAACGTAGAGAAGCACGTAGGGCACTTGGCGCAATCTTGGCAATGCACGCTACTTTTGCTGGTGCGCTTGGATTGCCTATGGTTGGAATGTTGTTGTCAGTCGCATCTTGGATGGGTGGGGACGATGACGAGCCTTGGGATGCAGAAGTCGCATTGCGAAACTATCTTGCCGAAGCATTTAATCCAACCATTTCAAATATGCTGATGAAAGGTGCGCCACGCGGTATTGGTGTGGATATTTCTAGTCGTGTTGGTATTAATAATCTTTTATTACCAGACGTACAAGAAGGTTTAGAAGGTAAAAAATGGTGGGATTCTGCATCATCAGCAGCTTTGGGGCCTATTGGCGGGATTGGGGCAAATATCGCAAAAGGTGCACAGGAAATTTCAGAAGGGCATAATCTACGTGGAGTGGAAAGTATGCTGCCAGTGTTTCTTAAAAACTTTGCTAAAACCTATCGTTATGCTGATGAGGGTGTCCAAGACAAAACTGGTGTATCTATCATGGATGAAGTTAGTTCAATGGATTTACTTGTCCAAGGTATGGGGTTCTCACCATCTGATGTTCGTACAGCCAGTGAAGGCAAAACAGCAATTTATCAGCTTAACCGAAAGCTTAATGAGCGTCGTAGTCGTTTAATGGCTTTATGGTCACGGGCAAAAATGATGGATGACCGACAAGAGATGGATGAGATTTGGGAAGAAATTAAAGGCTTCAACGAAAAGAATCCATCACGTCGTATAACCAAAATCAACCTTAATCAAAGTTATCGTAATCGCCAACGTCGCATAGATCGTGCGGAAGATGGCATATATTTGTCACGGAATCGTCAAGATGCACGTGAAGCTGGTTACTTTGCTTTTGGTGAGTAATTAGTGATAGAAAAGCCACCTTATGGTGGCTTCTTTATTGGATTTTATTTGAGTTTTTCCTTATTTACTAAACCTGTAATCCTAGTCAAGCCAAATGCTGTCACTCGCATGTGTAAAAATACACGCTCTTGACCATCATTTTGATTTTTGATTACTGGTGATGCTTTATTGGTAAAAACACCATTCAACACATACTGTGCATGTGGTTGTAATTTCTTTTCAGCATCTCGATAACACCATTTTTTTTGAAGTAAAAGATTAATGAGATCCTTTTCTTTTATTCCAATTGTTTTGGCACATTCACGGATACAGTAGGTATGTACTGTTTCAGCAATGGTATCGAGTGCTTGAGCTTTAGGTTCAAGTTTTTCAACTTTTTGGGTGAGTTCGATATTTTGTTTTGCCTGAGTTTCAATTGCTTGCAGTAGGTGATAAGGATTTGAAATATCAAATACTGGTTGAGCAACTTGAGCTTCAAGTTCTTGCCAACGATCTACCAAGCGTGCTGTAAATTCTGGGCATAATTGAGCAACTACAATAATAGAATCACGCTTACCTTGTTCACCTGTGAATACATAAAATGTACTTGGACGACCTGCTGTAGGCTTTTCCTCAATTTGAGGAGAAGTAATAATAGCCTGCTTTACAAGCGTTTCGATAGTACGCTTAACATTGTCATGGCGTTTTTCAACAAGTTCAGCAATTTCCAAACTTGTCATCATTTGAATTTGTACAGGAACAATTGCATTCATGCTGCCAACTCCTCTGCAAAAAACTTTACCAAGTCAGGTGAGTATTCTTTGAAGTTATCAAATTCTTCAACACAAATATCTCGAAAGTTATTTGCTATTGATGAAGCTAAATGTGCCAAAGTTTTGATTGTTGGTGATAGTTCTGACTTTTCAGCAATTACAGTTGTTAACGCTGAAATTTCATCAAAACGATTATTTGCGATACGCACAAATTCAAGCAAACTCCGTAATTGCTGTTCACTGACCTGAACTTGCTTGTCTTGGGTGAATTGGGTTATATTGTTCATAGGTATTCATCCTTTGTGATGGCAACTGAACCTTGTGCGATGTGGTAGTTGAACAAGGTTTTTTTGTGCCTGTTGATTTCATGCTTTCGCACTCTCATGCTGTTTTAAATAAAATTCAATAGCCTTGTTAACCAAGTAATTCATTGAACGTTCTTCTTTTTCAGAATAAGCCTTTAGTAACTCATGTAGATCAACTGATACTCGCACACGAACATCAATAGGCTTTTGGCGATTTTGTTTCATAATTACCCTCTTTAATGCCACAATGTGTGGCGTTTAATAACTATAGCCACATATTGTGGTATTGTAAATACGTAAATGAAAATATTTGCCACTTTTTGTGGCATGAGGTAAAAATGAGTAATCAAGCCGATCACACCATTGTTAGATTGCGAGTTCCACCAGAGTTAAAAAAACAAATTGAAGAATCAGCAGAGCAGAATAATCGTTCTCAAAGTGCTGAAATGGTTGCTCGTTTAGAAAAGAGCTTCGAAAACAATATTCCTTCAGCATTAGTTTCTGAATATATGCAGGCTGTTGAAGAAAAAAATGATATGATTAAAAAACAATTAGAAATCTCTAATCTTCTTGTACTCAAACTAGCTGAAAAGCTACCTGATGACGATCCATCGAAAAGCAAAATGTTAGAATTAATTAATCAATTGAATTAAAAAAGCCGACATTAAGTCGGCTTTTTCGTTGTAATTTATATATAAGTATTTGTTTAAAAAAAAGTTGCAGGATCTTTAAATTGCATCCACGATTGGATACAAAAACGGTCAGTACTTGAGCAGGATTGTTCATCAAACTCCTCAAGCGTGATTACTGTACAGTACTTTCCTGATGGTATTTTTAGATTTTTTTCATCTTTAGAAACAATATTCTCTACATTATAATTAACTTTAAGTTGATTCGTAGAAGCTGAGCCATCGCCATTGAAGTTAGGAAAATACTCTCCTATAACGTAGCCATTCAAACTAGATCCTGAATAAGATTCAGACACAGCATACAAACGAATACGCAATGAACCTGAATATGAGTCATTTTGCAAATTTGAATCTGCGTATTTAACTCCCCATGTTACTTGGGTTTTTACTGGATTGTTGTCAGATAGTTTGTAGCTTATAGGTCCATAAAACTCCAGCCCTTTGGGTGATGAGCCTGAGTTTTCTCCACAAGTTAATGAAGAAGATGGAGGGGTAATTATTCCATTATCCCAATCAACATCATTTTTTTGTTCTGATATTTGTTGATTTGGTAGTGATTGAATAATTGAAGAACTAACAACCATTAAAACGGTAAATGATATAAATAAAATAACCGTTGCACTAGATAAAGGGGTAAGCCAAGATTTCTTTTGATATTTATCATTTAAATTTTCTTTTACATATTTTGGTTGTTTTCTTGCATAGGCAAAATACCAAATAATGATATACCAAAAGCCTAAACCTCTTGAAATGGTCGTTACTTTTTCAATATCATCCCAAATAAAAGGTGTAGCGAAATTTATAAACAAAATAAAAATAATGGTAAAAATTATCCAGTTTTTAGCAGTATTTGCATCTTCTAGCTTTCCAAGAGCTTGCCAGTTCTTCATCTGCAAATATGAACCGAAAATTGGCGTAAACAATAAGCTCCAATTAGCAGCAGCATTAGGATTCCAGAGTTCAACGCGTTTTTTTATTGGTCGTGGAGAGTCAGTTTTTTCTAGTTGCGGTGGTGCATGTGAAGCTTGAATATTTTGAATCTCTAATTTATTGCCACAATTACTACAAAATTTCGCGTCATTACTATTTGCTTGCCCGCATTGACTGCAAAACATATCCCCACCAAAAATTAATAATTATATGAAATCACGATAGTTTAATTTTAAAGCAGTATCAACCCCCTGTAAGGTTCGCTAAATAACCGCCTTTAAATAAAACTCTACGAAATAAAGTAGAGTTTTATTTCGGGGCAAGTTATGCAAGAAAACACAATTCCATGGATCATCAAAGTTGTGCCTGCCGTAGTGGGGGCTATTCTTGCCCTGGTATTAAGTGGTGACATTGATAAAAACGGAAAAATTCAAGTTTCTTTGGGTGTTATAGGCAAGTTTTTATTCAGCGTTTCAGTCAGCCTTTATGGCGGTTCAGCATTTATTGAATATTACGAATTATCAAAATATTCTCACATGGCTCAAGGCTTTGTGATGCTTATGTTTGCAGTTTTTGGATTATTAGGGATAGGCATTCTTTATCAGTCCATTGCACTGATGCAGGGTAAGCCTTTATCTGAGGTTATTAGTGAGGTCAAAGCTGCCTTTATTTCAATACTTAGTAATGGTAAAGGTGATAAACAATGAGTGTAAATCAATCACAACAAGTAGCTCAGGCATATTCATGGCTTCGTGCTATGTCTGGCGGAAAATTAAGTCAATCTCAGGTTATGGCTGGTGATCAGATTATTGAGAAAAATGGCTTAAATGTTTTTGCAAAACTTATTGGCTTTGAAATACCTACACCTTTAGTAAATGGACAGCGAGATATTTCTGAGAATGGTTATGCAATTATTAGAGATGCTGAGGGTTTTCGTTCAACAGCTTATTTAGATACAGGAGGTGTTTGGACTATTGGCTTTGGTACCATTAAATACCCAAATGGCACATCAGTTAAAAAAGGCGATACTTGCACGAGAAATGAAGCTGAACAATGGCTTAAAAACGATTGTGTATGGGTTGATGCTTGTCTTGATAAAAATGTCAAAGTCAATCTTAATCAAAACCAATTTGATGCATTGGCTTCTTTTGTCTACAACATAGGCGAAACAGCATTTGTAAAAAGCACAATGCTTACTCTTATTAATCAAAACAGTTTGACCTCAGCTGCAAGTCAATTTGATCGTTGGGTGTTTGATAATGGAAAGCGTATCCAAGGCTTAGTCAATCGTCGAGCACGAGAAAAATCATTATTTCTAAAGGTGGCTTAAATGATTGATGCCGTGTTAGGTAAATTTTACAAATACATCATTTTAGGCTTGATGATATTTATCTTTGGATATGTTTTTTATGCCAATTCTCTTGCTGGAAAATTGGCAAATGCTGAAAAAGTTAAAACTAAAGCAGTAGCTGATGCTATTAAGCCTTATCAAGATGCAATTGATCAGGCGCAAGAGGAAAAAGCCGCCATTATGCAAACATGGTCAGCTAAAATTATAGAGGTAGAACAAAATGCGATTAAAAAAATACAAGATGCGAATGCTGCCGCTCGTAGTGCTGACTTGGCTGCTAGTAGGTTGTCAAAGCAACTCAGTGAAGCCAACAAACGTTTGTCCAGTGCTCCCAAGCAAACCATTATTAACTACACCATTGCCAACTCAGAATTACTCGAAAGTTGCACAACAGAATATCGAAGCTTGGCAGAAAAAGCTGATGGACACGTCATTGATGTCAGGCGATTAAATGAAAGTTGGCCAGAACAAGATAAAACCCTCAATTGAGGGTTTTTAATATTTGTTGCAATGCTTCGTCATTTGTTTTCAGATTATTGCTCTGTTTAAAGTTTTCAATGACTTTAATATCTGCATCTGAAAGCCAAAACGACTTGCGCTTGAATGGTAAACCACTGTAAGGTTCGTTGATATCCTCTCCGACCTAAAGGACGGGGAGGATGTCAAATAAAATCAGGATGACACTTAAAGTAATAAATGTATGATGCTATCTACCAAGTCTACAAAAATTTGTGAAAAAAATATTTATTCTGTTTGTAGACTGATTTGTAGACTCGTAAACTGCAATACAAAACATCCGTAGGCAACTATATGCAACTTAATTTTAAATCAACACATTGATAATGCAAGATAAAGCAACCGCATGCAACCATTAACAATCACAGCAAAACTGTCAGGTTTCTACCTGTTCTACTATTCCATAGTGGGAACGTTTATGCCTTATTGGAACCTTTATCTGCAAGATCAGGGTTTTAATTATAAGCAAATTGGAATTTTATCTTCGATTGCAATTATTACCCGTTTTTTCGCGCCGTTGATCTGGGGCTGGATTGCAGATAAATCAGGCAAGCGGATGCTACTGGTACGAATCGCAACATGGATGGAAGCCTGTATCTGGTTTGCAATTTTTATTATTCCGAATAGCTTTCAATCGATTGCCTTATTGATGCTGGTTTTCAGCTTTTTTCAGAATGCGATTCTGGCACAGTTTGAGGGGGTGACTTTATTCTGGCTGGGTGAAAAGCGGGCTGAGTTATATGGCAAGGTTCGGAAATGGGGTTCAGTCGGCTTTATTGTTGGGGTATTTGCCGTAGGCGCGTTATTGGAAATCATTCCAATTTCAATGTTACCTATTCTATTGTTATCAGTCTCATTTTTGGCCTTTTTATGGTCATTTAGTATTAAAGAGCCTGAACATGCGCCAAGCTCGCAAAAGAGGCTGGAACCTTTATTACCAATTTTAAAAAAACCAATGGTGGCTGCCTTTTTTGGTATTGAGTTTATTTTACTGTTTTCACAGGCACCTTTTTATAGCTTCTATAGCAATTTCCTGAAAGAAATCGGTTTTAGTACCATGCAGATTGGAACTTTATGGGCGACAGGGGTGATTGCTGAGATTGTGATGTTTGCAGTGGCGCAGAAAGTCTTTTTTATCCGCTTTTCCTGGAGAACATTGGTTGCTGCCTGTTTGATCCTGACCAGTTTACGCTGGTTGTTAGTGGGTATGTTAAATACGCATTTTATTGGGCAGCTTTTAGCACAATGCCTGCATGCATTTAGTTTTGGGCTTTTTCACCTGATTGCAATGAAAGTCATATTCCAGAATTTCTCTGCTGAACAGCAAGGTCGTGGGCAGGCACTTTACAGTACCATGTGGGGGCTTGGTGTGGCATCGGGAAGTTTATTGGCAGGGCATTACTGGCAAATTCTATCAGGTGCCACCATTTTCTTATGTGCCAGTGTGGTCGTTCTTCTAGGCTTGATTTTGGTGGTCTGGCTGCCGAATCAAATTGAAACGACAGCGTCTAAGTTAAATCAAAGCTGAATATTTTTATATTGTGGCATCCACGGTTGTGCCTGCTCAAGCTGTGCAGCGAGTTGAAGTAAACGATCTTCACGCCCAAATGGTGCAATAAACTGACTGCCTAAAGGCAAGCCATTTTTATTCCAGTATAAAGGCACAGACATGGCTGGTAAGCCTGTGACATTCGCCAATTGGGTAAAAGGCACCCAGCTTAAGTTCTCTTGCACCATTTTTTCGACCAGTTTACCTTGTGCAAGATAATGGGCTTTTCCAACTTTTAAGAAGCCTTTTAGGATAGGCTTTTGCCAGCTAGGCATTGCAACTTCACCATTTTTGGGTGCAACTGATGCGGTGGTTGGGGTTAGGTAAAGATCATATTTTTCAAAGAAGATATTCATTTGGGTACTATACATTCCCCAATTCTCCAGGGTGTGAATATAATCTGTTGCTGTGGTTTTCGCGCCAAAGGCTGCCAGGGCATTGGAGTCAAGCTCAAAATCCTCATCGGTCGCACCTGACATGTGTTTAATTTGTGCCTGCATGTAGGAAAACTGGCTAAACCATGTGGTGATAAAGTCTTTAGCCAGTTCGAGGCCATTTATTTGCGGACGGTCTTCAACCACGATATGTCCAAGTGACTCTAGAAGCTTGGCTGTTTGCTGAACCGCTTGAATCGCATCTTTGGAAACTTTGGTGCCAATCGGTGACTGGGTATTAAATGCGATTGTTAATTTTTTCGGCATTTGCTGGATAACGTCCAGATATTTCTGGGTTGGGGATTGAATGATAAAAAGTGAGGCTTGTTCTGGACCTTGAACCGCATCCAGCATGGCGGCACTGTCCCGAACGGTTTTACAGAGTACATGTTGCATGGCCGCACCATGCATGGCTTCACTAAACTGTGGTCCCCACGGTGTACGTCCTCGACTCGGTTTAAGTCCAAACAGTCCACAATAGGAGGCAGGGATACGGATTGAGCCGCCGCCATCACCCGCTCCAGCAACAGGAACCAGACCGCCAGCCACTGCTGAGGCAGATCCACCCGAAGAGCCACCACTATTATGCTTTAAGTTCCACGGGTTATGACATGCACCCCAGGCATCAGGCTCAGTAATGCCCTTGATGCCAAACTCAGGTGTATTGGTACGGCCAAAAGTCACAATTCCTGCTTTTTCCCAGCGATTGACAATTTCTGCATTAAAGTCAGGTGTGTAATTGATTCTTTTCAGTGCATTGCTGCCATAGGATGTGGGTACACCTTGATATTCCTGAAACAGGTCCTTGACCAAAAAGGGAACACCTGCAAATGTGCCCGTAAGGGGTTGCTGGGCACGCTGTTTAGCCTGTTCATACATCGGGATAATGATGGCATTCAGTTTTGGATTGGCTTTGTGGGTATGTTCCAATGCCACCTGTAACAGTTCAGATGGGTGAACTTCCTTGTCCTTGACCAATTTGGCCAAACCGAGTCCGTCATATTGAATGTATTCAGAAAATTTCATGGCTTTTATCCCTAAAGCTAAACCGTTAATAAAATGGAAAATTTTAACTGTGATTCTGGATAAGAATACCTGAAAAAAATGCACAACAATCAAATAAATTGCATATTAAAAATATTGTGTTTATATGCTGTTATGATTGCGGGATTTTCTTTAAAAATATGCTAAGTTAAGCCACTGCAACGTTTAGATTACGACTTAATTAAATCTATGAAAAATATTTATATTATTGGATTGTTATGGGCTTGCTCAACATGGACTATGGCAGATACGGTTGTGAATGCGAAAACAGTGACACCCCAGCAAATTGCAAAAGCAAATGCAATTCGTGTCACCAGCCGCCCAGAAATTATGGGTTTATGGGGAATGGAAATTACCAATAACAAGAAATGTATCGAATATTATAACTTCCGTGGCATGAGTGATGTGGTGATAAAAAGTGGTCAGGAATGGTCTTATGGCCTGTATGATTACCAGCCCTCTGAAGATCACAAGGAACGTTTGCCTGCACTGATCTTACAGATTAAGTATGACAATAATCAGATGGACTGTTCTGGTCAGCAACAGGATCAAACAGGTGAGGTTTCACAATATTTTGTGAAATGGACGAATGACAATACCATTGATTTTTGTGCCAATGAAAAAGGCGAAAAGTGCTTTGCAACCTTACGCCGTATTTTACCATAAAGAATCAAGATCAATAAAAAACCTCTTATAATTTTATAAGAGGTTTTTTGTTTAAGCAGTTTCGGCCTGTTGTGCCAACTGTTTTAATAAATGCTTCTCAAGATAATGGATATCCATTGCCTGTTCACAGAAATTGGCATCCTGCAAAATCAGGTCTTTATGCAGTGGAATATTGGTTTTGATTCCTGTCAAAATCATTTCATCCAGCGCCTGACGCATACGGGCCAACGATGTTTCGCGATCTTTGCCATGTGCAATCAGTTTGGCAATCATGGAATCATAGTAAGGCGGAATGCTATAACCTTGATAAATATGAGAGTCTAGACGGATACCTGCGCCACCTGGTGCATAGAAAGTTTCAATTTTTCCAGGGGATGGCAAGAACGTGGTTGGGTCTTCTGCATTGATACGACATTCAATGGCATGACCTTTAACCTCAATTTCATCCTGTTCAAGGTTTAGACCTAAACCCGCAGCAATACGAAGCTGCTGTTCAATAATGTCCACACCTGTGACCATTTCAGTGACAGGATGTTCAACCTGTACCCGTGTATTCATTTCAATGAAGAAAAATTCGCCTTCTTCAAATAAAAACTCGAAAGTACCAGCACCGCGATACTGCATCAATTTACAGGCATTGACACAGGCTTCCAGAATATCTGCACGTGCCTGTTCTGGCAGATTTGGCGCAGGTGCCTCTTCCAGAACCTTTTGATGACGGCGCTGTAGCGAACAATCACGGTCATACAAATGGATTGCATGGCCATTGCCATCGCCAAGGATCTGAACCTCAACATGACGGGGTTTTTGCAGGAAACGTTCCATGTAGACGGTATCATCGCCGAACCACATTTCTGCATCACGCTGGGCAGCCTGCACAGATTCAAGCAAGGTATCGACACGCTCGACAATACGCATACCACGACCACCACCGCCAGCCGCAGCCTTGACAATCAATGGAAAGCCAATTTGTTTGGCTTCTGCAAGTGCGTTGTTGGGTGTTACCGCATGGGCAGAACCTGGCACAGTTGGCACCCCAGATTTCTTCATTGCCATGATTGCTGAAACCTTGTTACCCATCAGGCGGATATGTTCAGGACGTGGGCCAATGAAAATGAAGCCAGAGTTTTCAACAATTTCAGCAAACTCGGCATTTTCCGACAGGAAGCCATAACCAGGATGAATGGCATCCGCGCCTGTAATCTCTGCGGCGGTAATAATGGCAGGAATATTCAAGTAGCTTTCACTGCTTGCACCTGGGCCAATGCAGACCGCTTCATCAACAAAGCGTAGATGCATTAAATCCTTGTCGGCATCGGAATAAATTCCAACGGTTTTAATGCCAAGAGTTTTACAAGCCCGCGTAATTCGTAAAGCAATTTCACCACGGTTTGCAATGAGTACTTTTTGCAACATAGGAATCCCCAGACTCATTAGGCACGGTAGCGGAAAAGCGCTTGACCGAATTGAATCACTTCACCATTCTTAACCAAAATCTCTTCAATTACACCACTTTGAGTTGCCTCAATTGGATTCATGATTTTCATGGCTTCAATAATACCCAGAGTTTCACCCGCAGAAACTGTTTGGCCTACATTGACAAATGGGGGTTCACCTGGACTTGGTGCTGAATAGAAAACGCCAACCATCGGAGAGGTCTCAACCGCACCACGTGGTGTTTTTGCAGCTGGCGCTGCTGGCGCTGAAGTGATTGGTGCTGCAACAGGAGCCGCTGTGTATACAGGCGTTGGACGAGTCAGTGAAATGGATTGGTCGCCTTCCTTAACTTCTATCGCTTGTAAGTCAGATTCAATCATCAGGTCGATGAGTTTCTTGATTTTACGGATATCCATGACTGAGCATTCCTAAATGTGTAAATTAGTTAGAAGATTGAATTTTTTCGATGGCATAATCGAGTGCAAAGGAATAACCCCTGGCACCTAATCCACAGATCACGCCAATAGCTTTATCTGACAGGTATGAGTGATGACGAAATGCTTCACGGGCGTGAACATTTGACAAATGCACCTCAATAAATGGGATGGCAACACCAAGTAGGGCATCACGTAAGGCCACAGAAGTGTGGGTAAGGGCGGCAGGGTTGATAATGATAAATTTTATATTTTCATTTTGTGCCTGATGGATGCGATCCACAATTGCGCCTTCCCAGTTACTTTGAAAGGTATCCAGTGTCAATGACGAATTTTTAGCCTGAGCAGTGAGTTGCTGGTTAATATCCTCTAGGGTGAGATAACCATAGACTTCTGGTTCGCGCTTTCCTAGCAAGTTTAAATTCGGTCCATGAATCACCAAAATGGTTGAGCTCATTCAGCCTGCTCCAATTCTAAAACTGCAAATATGTTTTGCAAGATGTCTGCAAAGTTTGCTTATTATGGCACAAAATTCTGCAATTTTTTTATAATTTATTTTAATCTATGAAGAAAGTTGCATACCAAGCATGCTGCATATAATGAAAACTTTGCAAGGAATTGGCAATGTTAAAATATGACAAATTTTAGGGTGTTGTGCTTTTTCATTATTTTAAACTGAATTGCCACTTTTCGTTCATGGGATTTGTGTAACTCAATGGTCAAAATCGCCAAATGATGATTTTTAAACTACATGCAAACTCATCATAAATTTCAACCAGCATGTACGATTTTGATTCAATAAGGATTAATTTTTATCTTAATTTATTGTTTTTATTTATTTTAGTTGAAATATATTGTTTTGGATTAATTTATATGGATAGCATCTGTATTAGGTTTGGAACAGGCACAAAAGGTTTTAAAAAAAGTGATTGTTCGTTGTATAGCTTTAAAAAATTTAGAGTTGGCAAAAATGATGATTTTTTCATTTCGGGATGGCTGCTAATGACATAAAAATGTCCGAAAAAGATAACCTTTGTTAATTAAGATGGTGAGTACTTAAGAGATTACTTTTGATTGGCGTAATCTCTTATGGGTCTTTCAATGCTGTCTTTAATTTTAAAGACAGCTTTTTTTGCCTATTGTTTGATGGTCTGTAATGCGATGTGATGTATATCAAGCAACAAACAGTTTTGAGCCTGATGATTAACAAACATCACGTCCTGATCAGAACCATTCCATTTCTGCATTTGTTGAAACAGCCATTCAAAGTCACTGAGCTTGGGTTCAGCATTCTCTTGGACAAAATTCCGAACAATATTTTGAATGGTGTAGTATTTTTCGACATGCACTTCTGTAGAGCAGTTGAACTGAATCACATCAAACTCAATCAGTAATTGCCATATAGGTGCAAAATCATCTAGTTCCCGAAGTTCCTGCTGTGCTTTTAGAATGGTAGCTGTTAATACAACTAAAGTATTTGGATGTTGTTGTGCCCATTCCTGAGTCACAGCTAAAACCTTATCTGCCACATTTGGAATAATATTCTGGCTTGAACAGACAATATGGCTTAGTCCTTGCAGCTCAGCTTGTGTATTCCACGGTTCTCCCACGCAGAAACCATCAATCAGATGATTGCTCAAGGCTTCAACCATATACGGTGGGGGGAGTGTTTTCATTGAAATTGACTGGGCCAGTTCTGGATCGGCCAGTGCCAGCCATTCCCTTAAACAATAATGATGAATGGAATATTTAAACACATGGGCTAAGGCAACCGTATGATTCTGTTTGATATAACTGAGCAGTTTTTTTGCAGATGTCTCTGCGGAATTATGTTGTTGAATATCAAGCTCATAACAGAGTTTTTGGCTTAAACTAATAAATGCACGGTTTTCGCTCAGTACTAAAGGGGTTTGTAAGGCGATACCAGTTTGATCAGCACCTGCGGCTGCGGCTGGTAGCATGGCTGATAAACAATGCGCTGCATCCAAAAGTCCAAAGGCAAGACGGTCACGTAAACTTGCCCAGGATGCTTCTTTCACTAGTGTGACATCCAGTCCAGCATCATCAAAAAAACCACGATGTTTTGCCCAAAGCAGTGCAATACAATCCAGCAAAGGAATATAGCCAAGTTGCAGTTTAGTTTTTTCCACTTTCTTTAATTCGACTAAATGACTCATCTATTCATCCTTTAGCTGGCTATTTAATTGATTACTTAAAAGTTGTTGTGCATCGAGTAAACGGCGTGCCATTTCTCCAATAGTCATGCGATGGCTCATGGCGTTTTTGCGCAGTAATTGAAAGGCGGTATCTTCCGTTAAGCCATGCAACTGCATCAGCAATACTTTGGCCTTTTCGATATCCTTGCGGTCAGCAAGTTTGGTTTTGGCATCCTTAAGGTCACATTCCAGTTTTTTGTGCTTTTTATATTGTTCAATTGAAATATCCAGAATGGTATGCAGGCGGCTAGGATCAATACCATCTACAATATAGGCGGTAATGCCTGCATCAATGGCCTGTTTAATAGTGTCTTTATCAGTATTTTTGGTAAACAGGACAGTGGGCAGGTCAAAATTACTGACACAACTCTCAATCACATCACGGTGGGGATGGTCCATATCCAGCAGAATCACATCTGCCTGTAGATGTTCGAGTTTAAAAATATTCAGGTGATCAAGTGTAAAACAGGCAATCACATCGAAGTCGTGTTCAATCAAACACTTTTTGATGTACTCAGCCCGAGCCTGATCATCGTCAATGAGTGCAATTTTAAGTTTCGGCATAAGTGTACAGGGTCAACAGTAGATAGTTGCACATTTTAGGTCGTGCTAGGAGTAGATCTTATGGGCATTTCAACTGCGAAATATGAAAGATCCTATAATTTTTAAGCAAAATTAATGCCATAAAGTATGTTTTTAATTGTCTTATTCGGTGCAATTGCTCTCTAACTTATATGGTTTATGCGCTTTATTGTATCGTTACCTCTCTATTCAAGAAATGAAAATCTGCATTTAGCTATGGAAAATAAGTTTGTGTTCGTTTTTAGTGCATAAAAAGAGTTATTTTAAAGCAGGGTGAATTGTGCTTTAAAACAGGTCAGTGCCTGCTAAGACGGTATGAGAATCCATTGGTCTATCTACCGATATTTATTTTATATCTATAAAGTTTATAAAAAACAAAGGTTAATAGTAATTATGTAAATGTGTTGTGTAAGTTGGCACAGCATTTGCTAATTATTCTGTAAGTCGAAGATGACTTTTTAAAATTGTAAGACGGCCAACGATGTCCGATCTGATCGGTTTGTTTACACAAGTGAATTGTGTCAGCAAAGCAGTATACGTTCAGTATGGGAGATGGCAATGTCTTTTTTATCTACAAATAAAGTAATCGTAAGCCTACTTAAAATTTTAGTTCCAGCGTCGCGAGCTCGCTCAACAGGGCGGCTCGCTTTTTTATCTGTTCTGGTGCCAACTGCACATTATTCAATTTCGCAAAACATTTCCAGTTCTTTATCCGAATTACATGCCATGCAAATGCAAGCAATGGCGTGTGGATAAATTCTGCCTTGGTTTTGCAAATCCTTATACCAGATATATCAGCAACAACAGGAACGCAAGCAACCGCTAGCTGAATAAATAGAGAAGAATTGAGGAGAGACACAATGAAATTAGTGATGATTGGTCACGGTATGGTGGGGCACAAATTCATCGAAGCCATTCTGGAGAAAGCTGATGATAAACTGGAAATTACGATTCTTGCCGAAGAGCCACGTATTGCATACGACCGTGTACATTTGACTGAATATTTTTCAGGTAAATCAGCGAAAGATTTATCACTTGCTCGTTTCGATTTTGCCGATGCTCATGGTATCGATTTAAGACTAAACACCAAAGCCATTGCCATTGATACCGCTGCGCAAACGGTCACTACGAGTTTGGGTGATGTGCTTCACTACGATAAATTAGTTTTAGCAACTGGTTCATATGCTTTCGTTCCGCCAATTGCAGGTAATGATCGTGAAAATTGCTTTGTATATCGTACCATCGAAGATTTAGACGCGATCCGTGCTGCAAGCCTAAACGCGACATCAGGTGTGGTGATCGGTGGTGGTTTACTCGGTTTGGAAGCGGCTAAAGCTTTACGTGATTTAAATCTTGAAACACATGTAGTTGAGTTTGCACCACGTTTGATGGCGGTTCAGATCGATGATTTAGGCGGTAAAGTATTACGCCGTAAAATCGAAAACTTAGGTGTAAAAGTTCACACGCAAAAAGCGACACAATGTATCGAAGCTGGCAATAATGCTAAGCATGTAATGAAATTTGCTGATGGTAGTGAGCTTGAAACGGATGTGATTTTGTTCTCTGCGGGGATTCGTCCACGTGATGAGTTAGCACGTTCAAGTGGTTTAGCGCTTGGTGAGCGTGGTGGTATCAAGATCAATGATTACTGCCAAACCTCTGATGAAAATATTTACGCAATTGGTGAATGTGCGCTTTGGGACAATAAAATCTATGGTCTCGTTGCACCAGGCTATGATATGGCGCGTATTGCAGCCAAGCATATCTTAGCTGAAGAAACACATTGTTTCGCTGGTGCTGATATGAGTACTAAGTTGAAATTGATGGGTGTAGATGTAGCATCGGTTGGTGATGCTCATGGCATGACACCGAATTCGCTTAGCTATTTCTATGCTGATGAAGATGCATTGGTTTATAAGAAAATCGTCGTAGATGCAGATAAAACCAAATTACTGGGCGCAGTACTTGTTGGTGATGCAAAAGAATATAACGATCTTTTACAAATGATGTTGAATGGTATCGCATTGCCAGAAACACCTGAAAGCTTAATCATGCCAGGATTTGCTGATTCTGGTGCGAAAGCGGGCGGTAGCGGTGTGGATTTACTTCCAGACAGTGCAACGATTTGTTCATGTAACAACGTGTCGAAAGCAGATATTTGCCAAGCGATTTGTGATGGTTCGACCTCTTTAGGTGCTTTAAAGAAATGTACTAAAGCAGCAACAGCATGTGGTGGTTGTGCGCCATTAGTTACTCAAGTTCTAAAGTCTGAGTTACAACGTCAAGGTGTAACGGTTAATAACCATGTATGCGAACACTTCCCATACTCACGTCAAGAGATCTATCACTTGGTGCGTGTCAATGAAATCAAAACATTTGATGATTTGATTCAACAACATGGTCATGGTTTAGGTTGTGATATCTGTAAACCAATGACAGCAAACATTTTGGCATCGTGCTGGAATGACTTTGTATTGGAACCAACGCACGCAGGTCTACAAGACAGTAATGACTACTACTTAGGAAATATCCAAAAGGATGGTTCATACTCAGTTGTACCGCGAATGGCAGGTGGTGAAGTTACTCCAGATGGTTTGATTGCTGTAGGTCAAATTGCTAAAAAATATAACCTGTATACCAAAATTACAGGTGGTCAACGTGTTGACTTATTTGGTGCACAACTGCACGAGCTACCATTTATTTGGGAAGAGTTGAATGCCGCAGGTTTCGAGTCAGGCCATGCTTACGGTAAATCATTGCGTACTGTGAAATCATGTGTAGGTAGCACGTGGTGCCGTTATGGCGTAGATGATTCTGTTGGTTTAGCGATTGAATTAGAAAACCGCTATAAAGGCTTACGCTCACCGCACAAACTAAAAATGGCTGTGTCGGGTTGTACGCGTGAGTGTGCTGAAGCACAAGGTAAAGATGTTGGTGTCATTGCGACAGAAAAAGGCTGGAACTTGTATGTGTGTGGTAATGGTGGAATGAAACCACGCCATGCAGAGCTTTTAGCTTCTGATCTAGATACTGAAACTTTGATTCGTTATATCGACCGCTTCTTTATGTTCTATATCCAAACTGCTGATCGTTTACAACGTACCAGTGTATGGCGTGACAACATGGAAGGTGGTTTAGATTATCTCAAAGCTGTAATTGTCGATGATTCGCTTGGTCTTGCAGAAGAACTTGAAAACCGCATGGCGCATGTCATTGGAACTTATCAAGACGAATGGCGTACTGCGGTAGAGAATCCCGAGATTCGTAAACGCTTCCAAACTTACATTAATGCAAGCGCTGAAGAGCAAGCTGATCCATATATTCAATTTACTGAAGTGCGTGATCAGATTCGTCCATTAAATGAAGCTGAACGTTCAGTTGATCGTATCCCGATGGTAGAAGCATAAGGAGAATCAAAATGACAAATCTAAAAGACATGAATATGCTTCCAGAAAATCAATGGATTGATGTGTGTCATCTTGATGACATCACGCCAAATACAGGTGTAGGTGCACTTATTGCGGGTCAATCCGTTGCTTTATTCCGCGTAGGGAACGAAAAACGTATTTACGCATTAAGTAATAAAGATCCGTTTAGCCAAGCAAATGTCATGGCGCGCGGTATTATTGGTGATTTGCAAGGTGAGCGTGTTATTGCCTCACCGATTTACAAACAACACTTCAGTTTAGCAACAGGTCGATGCCTAGAAGATAAAGATCAAAAGCTTTCTGTTTTTCCAACCAAAATCGAAAATGGTCGAGTTTGGGTAGGTACTGTTCCGCAAAAAACTTATATTACCAATAATGGTGTTTCTCAAGAAAAACTGAAGCTCGTTTTGATCGGTAATGGTTTGGCTGGAATGCGCTGTCTAGAGGATTTACTCGACATGGCACCTGATCGTTATGATGTGACGGTGATTGGTGAAGAGCCTTGGGGTAACTATAACCGTATCATGCTTTCACCAGTGCTTTCAGGTGAGAAAACTATTGATGACATTATGTTGCATCCACATGCATGGTACAGCGATAAGGGCATCAAATTTATTGCTGACGATCCTGCTATAAAAATAGATCGTACTCGTAAAGTAGTGCATACGCAAAAAGGCGAAAGTGTCGATTACGATCGTTTGATCATTGCAACAGGTTCATCTCCATTTATCCCACCTGTACAAGGCGTGGATTTGAAAGGTGTGATCAGCTTCCGTGATATTTATGATGTCAATACCATGATTAAATATTGCGAAACGAAGAAAAATGCTGTGGTGATTGGTGGTGGTTTGCTTGGCTTAGAAGCAGCTTACGGTCTCAAGCAACGTGGCATGAATGTCACTGTTCTTCATTTGATGGATCGCATTATGGAGCGTCAGCTTGATGGTCGTGCGAGTCGTATGTTGCGTCAAAGTATTGAAGAAAAAGGGATTAATATTATCACTGAGGCAAATACTGAAGCATTGATTGGTAAAGATGGTCATGTTAACCAAGTACGTCTGAAAGATGGCACAGTGTTGGATGCCGACCTTGTCGTATTTGCTGTAGGTATTCGTCCGAATATTGCTTTGGCTCAAAGTGCTGGTTTACGTTGTAATCGTGGTATTTTGGTCAATGATACGATGCAAACATTTGACCCAAGTATTTATGCAGTGGGTGAATGTATTGAGCATCGTAATCAGACTTTTGGTCTTGTCGAACCATTGTGGGGACAAGCATTTATCTGTGCAACACATTTGGCAGAACACGGTAGTTTAACTTTCAAATCACCAACCGTTCCAACTCAGCTTAAAGTGAGTGGTGTTGATGTATTCTCGGCTGGAAATTTTGAACCGAAAGAAGATTACGAAGACATTATCCTGAATGATGAAAAACGACAAATTTACAAGCGTATCATTATTCAAAAAGATAAAGTCATCGGTGCGGTACTGTTCGGTGATACTGAAGATGGCATGTGGTATGCGGAACTGATTGCAGATCAAACACCAATTTCAACATTTAGAAATAAATTGTTATTTGGTAAGGATTTTGCAATGAAGAAAGCAGGTTAATCATCTTTGGGGTTTAGGTTCCTCGGTGCCTAAACCCAAACAGAACGTGAAATTCAGGCATAGATGAAATAGGTGAAGGGGCAGTCATGAACAGTATTCAAAATTTAGAACACAGTCGCTCCGATCAAGCAGAAACAATCATTACAAAAACAACATGTCCCTATTGTGGGGTTGGATGTGGTGTTGATGTCACGGTAAATCATAAAGCACAAGGAACAACGGTTCAGGTTGCTGGTGATTTGGAACATCCATCTAATTTTGGACGCCTTTGTATTAAAGGCAGTAATTTGTATCTGGTGACCAAGATACATTAGTGTATATTTTATATTGATTCACTTTTTAGTGTTAGGGTTCAAGGTGTGGATTACATACCTTATAAGTTTGAAAAATGATGGGTGATAATAATGAAATGGGATGAGATTGGCGATCAGCCATGTTCAGTGGCGCGGACGCTTTCAGTATTGGGTGACCGTTGGACCATGCTGATTTTGCGCAACGCATTTATGGGTATACGCCGTTTTGATGAGTTCCAGCGTAGTTTGGGAGTTACGCGTCATGTCCTTTCAGAACGGTTAAAACGTCTGGTTGAATATGGAATTTTAACCAAAGTTCCCTATGTGGAGCGTCAGGAACGTTTTGAATATCAACTTACCGATAAAGGGTTGGACTTGTATCCGATTATTCTGACAATGGTGCAATGGGCCGATAAATGGATGGACATGGGTTTGGGCAAACCGATTGAATTTACCCATAAAACCTGTGGACACAAATTTAGCTCTAAGGTTGTTTGTTCAGAATGTAATGAACCCATTGATGTAAAAGAGGTAAAGGTCGCTGCTGGCCCAGGTTATTTTGCGTTTATGCAACAAAAGCAAAATAGTGCCTGATAGATCATTTTCAATGATCTATAAACAATTGGCAGGTTTGGGAACACCAGCCAAGCGACTTAAATGTCGGGCCACTAGACCTGTATTAAACTTTTGCTGTAGCTCAGCATTATTGATTTCAGGGCTTACTGTTTTCATGAGAAATTTGATCAACGGACGTGTTGCAGGTGAATGTCCAAACTGCTGATAAAACTGCCGTACAGCATTGAGAATATCAAAGTGCCAATCTGTCAGCTCTAAATCGAGTGATTTAGCAAGTTCCTGTGCAACTTCTGGATTCCAAATGGTGTAATCGACTAAATGACCGTCTTGGTCTAACTCTAACTGCATAAAATAGCCTAAGTAGGGGCGTATTGTATACGCCCAATAATTTATGGGTATCACTCAATTAACGATATATTCATTTCAACGTAATACAACGCTGAAACTGTAATACTAAATCTGCAAATTGAGCATATTCCAAAATGCGTATATGCTGTTTAAGAGCATCCTGCAATAAACTCTGTTCATTGTTTAGGCAATAGATATTTTGGTAAATATCCACAACGGCATCTGTGACTTGTAAGACTGAATCACCCATCATCACAATATGGTCATCCGCTTTTGCCATGTGTGCTAACTCATCTAAAATTTTATTGACATTGTTATAAGGAGATTGGACGAGAAACAAGGTTGAATTTTTCATGAGCGAATCCCTTACCAATACAGTACATGATCAAATGACTGAATAAATTCAGGATGAATATCAATAAATTCAATATCCTGATCTGTATTTTTGACGATAGCTAATTGTTGATTTTTGCTTTCAACCAAAATTGGGGTTAAATCGTAAAACTCAAAACTTTCCACCATATTGGCGGCAATTTTAAAGGCATGCGTGAACTGATCGAACGCTAGTTGATTGTTCAATAAACTCAGTGCGGCATCTTTTAATAATACTTTGACAGAAATACCAAAGGTTGCTAAAACCATAGTTGCAGACAAGCTTTCATTGACCTGCAAACTGGTTAAATTAGGCTGCGTTAGGATGACGAGTACAGTTTTCACACAATTTACCTTTTAAAAGCAACACGCTATATAAAGAACTTGATCTAGAATTGAATTAGACGAGAACAGCTTTGTACGGCATCAGCAAGTTCTCCAAGCCCAACCAGCTCAAAACCCTGGGCCAGGTTGTGCTGCTGAAGTGAATGACGTTGTGCATTGCTGGCATCCGTGATTCCCCGAGCAAGCGCGGCACTGACACAGACAGGGAGTCGAACGCCAAGCTTTTGCCATTCCAGTTTCAGGTTGCGCTGATCATCAGGAAACCACTGTAAATCGTTGGCAACCTGAACACCGTCCTGGTAAAAGAAGACACGAAATTCCTCATGCTTATTTTGTAATGCCTGTGCTAAACCAAATGCATGCCAGGCCATCATTGAAGTAGGTGATGAGGTAATTAACAGTAGTGTACTCATGGAACATTCACTATGGTCATAGGCAAAAATAAAGATGGACATATTAAAAAGAAGGTAATTATACAATGATTTTGGTGACAGGTGGTTTAGGCTTTATCGGTTCACATATTGCTTTGAGTTTGCTGGCTCGTGGGCACGAAATCGTCATTGTTGATAATCTGGCCAATTCCACATTACAGACTCTGGAACGTCTGGAATATATTTCAGGCATGTATATTCCTTTTGCAAAGCTTGATGTACGCAACACGCCTGCCTTAAATAAGGTGTTTGAACAATATTCCATAGATGCGGTGATTCATACTGCAAGCTTTAAATCGCTGGAGGAATCGGTTTTAAAACCTCTTGAATATTATAATGATAATGTCAGTTGTATCATGAGCTTATTACGTGCCATGCAACGCATGGGAGTGAGACAGCTTATCAACCTATCCAGCGTGGCGGTCTATGGAAAGTCTGATTCGGAACTTTCCGAGGAGACTAAATTTAATTATCACTATGCTAATCCCTATATTCGTACCCAGCAAATGGTGGAGGATATTATTGCGGATACCTACAGGGTTGACCATGAATGGAAGATCATTAACCTGCGGTTATCCAATATTGTCGGTGCCTTTGAACATGGGGTATTGGGTGAATATGTCGTTCAATTACCGAAGAATATTGTGCCTCTAGCCTTGCAGGTGGCCGCAATGCAACGTGATTGCATTGAGTTGCAAAATCAGGCACAGACTAAAGATGGTACGGTTGAACGAAGCTTCTTGCATGTGCTGGATGTTTGTGATGCCGTACTGGCAGGCTTAAAGTGGCTGGAAACACAGGTTGGCTGTTTGGAGGCATTTAATATCGCCCACTCAAAAACCACCTCTATCCTAGGTTTGTTAGATGAAGTTGCCAAAGTAACCCAATCCGAAATTCGGGTTCAGCCCGCAGTTTATCAACATGAGGAATTGGCTCAACTGGGGGCAAACATTGATAAGGCAGAAAAGGTGCTTGCATGGACACCGAAACGATCCTTAACACAAATGATTGGAGATGAATGGCGTTTTTACCTAAATACGTTAAAAGGTAACTAAGTCTGCTATCGCTTTATGATTACGAATACAGTCCATTAAAGCTGGCAATATGTTTTAGATAATGATTATTATTTACATTTTTAAGCCATTTGGGGATAATACGGCGGTTTGTTGAATATCCTTGATGAACATTCAATATGAGCTAGCCAAGGCATCTATTTGCTTCAGCCCGTGAAAATTCTTACCAAGATAGAGCAGAGGTTGTTATGCACATACGAATTGAACACGATACCATGGGTGAAATTGAGGTTCCAAATGAAGCCTTGTGGGGCGCGCAAACGCAAAGAAGTTTACAAAACTTTAAAATAGGTCAGGAGCGTTTACCCCGTGCGATGATTCGTGCAATGGGACTTGTAAAAAAAGCTGCTGCCATCACCAATGCAGAACTTAAACAACTGCCTGAAGAGTTAAGTCAATATATTGTGGGTGCTGCTGAAGAAGTCATTGCTGGGCAATGGGATGCTCAGTTTCCATTGGTGGTATGGCAGACAGGTTCTGGTACGCAAAGCAACATGAACTGTAATGAAGTGATTGCCAATATTGCTAACCAGAAATTAGGGCAAGCTTTGGGCGCACAAAAACCTGTCCATCCAAACGATCATGTCAACCGTGCGCAATCCACCAATGATTCTTTCCCAACCGCGATTCATGTTGCCGCAAGTCTGCAAATCAATGAATTACTAATTCCTGCGGTTGAGAAACTTAAGCAAACTTTACAGCGTAAATCCGAAGAGTTTGATGATATTGTCAAAATTGGACGTACCCATTTACAGGATGCGACCCCATTAACGCTAGGACAAGAATTTAGTGGTTATGTGTCGCAACTGGACCATGGCTTAAAGCGTCTACATCAGGCGCTTGAGGGTTTATATGAATTGCCTTTAGGTGGAACGGCGGTGGGAACAGGACTCAATGCTCATCGTGACTATGCCGTAAAAGCCGCAGAACAATTAGCTGGGCTGACAGGCCTACCATTTGTAACGGCACCTAATAAATTTGAAGCCTTGGCAGGGCGTGATGCGGCAGTATTCGCTTCTGGTGCATTAAAAACTTTGGCTGCTAGTTTAAATAAAATTGCCAATGACATTCGCTGGTTGGCAAGTGGTCCACGTTGTGGGTTTGGGGAAATCCGTATTCCTGAAAATGAACCAGGCTCAAGTATTATGCCTGGGAAAGTAAACCCAACACAAAGTGAAGCCATGACCATGGTGGTGGCTCAAGTCTTGGGCAATGATACGACTATCAATATTGCTGGTGCGTCTGGTAATTTTGAGCTCAACGTGTTTATGCCAGTGATTGCTTATAACTTGTTGCAATCAATCCAGTTGCTTGGTGATGCATGTAATAGTTTCAATGACCACTGTGCGGTAGGAATTGAACCAAACCGTGAGAAAATTGATTATTTCCTGCATAACTCACTGATGTTGGTGACTGCACTAAATCCAGTGATTGGTTATGAAAACGCTGCCAAAGTCGCTAAAATAGCCTATAAGGAAAATAAAACCTTAAAACAGGTTGCGGTTGAACTAGGCTTGGTAACTGCTGAACAATTTGATGAAGTGGTTCGTCCTGAACAGATGATTGCACCGAGTAGTAAATAATCATGGATAGTAGGGGCGTATGGTATACGCCCTTATTGTTTTGAGAGGCGTGTGATGGTTGCCCTTGCGAAGTGTACTTCTCTCCTGCAAGTGCGTACAATATCCGTTTGATTGACTAGACCATTGCTTTTATTATGCTTAATATTTATTTGACAGATACTCAAACTCATATTCAATATTCTGGTCTGTCTCATGAAAATCCTGTCAAGTTTTTGTTGAATCTAAAGAAAATTTTTCCAAGTACGGCAGACCTTTTGTTACCTGTCTTGCCAGAAGACAATAATCTGGAAAATGTGACATGGGAAGCAACGGCCAAAGATTTTGAAGTTTTTAAAAAATTACTAGAGGGCTGGGGCATTATTGAGCTTCGTTTAAGTGCAATTACCACCTATAAAGATAAAAACTTTGCCAATGAATTGGTAAAAAAAGCTCAAGTTAGACGCAAGCAAATTTCCCAGAGACATCCTGAACTCTCAATTATTGCTTTGGATTATATACTCATGCATGAAATTCATGCCTTGATTGATGCGGAATTGGTCATGATTGGGGAAAAATTCTATTTGCCGACTTTACGTGAACAATGGAAAAGTCTGTTTTCAGAGCAAATTCTGCAATGTAAGTTATAAGATGGGTAGCGTGAATTCGGGATAAGGACGTTGTAAAAGGATAGGCATTTAAGTCAAAATTTAATCATGACAAAAAACAATGATCTCAAAATGCCTATCGACACACAGCTTACAACACTTTTCTGCCTAATTGATGATTTCTGCACTGATATTTCAGAGCGGGTTGAGCAATACATGCTCACTTGTGGCAAGATTAATCATATATTTGCCGATAGTGCAACTCGGGGGAAAACTTCTGTCGATTGGTTTTATGGTTTTAAGATTCATATTTGCTGCTTTAACATTATATGCTTTGGTGCTTGTAAATGGATATAAGTCTGGGATTCAGCAGATTTTAAAACCGATTGAATTGAAATCTGCTTAAACCGAATTCACGTTGGGTAAGCAGACTTAGGTCTGCTTTTTTATTGACTCATCTTTATAGAACCACATGGTTATTGTTCTACAAACAATTACAAGGTTTTAGTGGCTGTATGTTTAGGCGTAAGCCCCCGCTGAACCCCATGCCTATTTTTTTAATTCGGTTCAGGTTTCCAGCGGTGTGGTAGCAATTCTTCTATTTGGGTCAGTTTATGGGTCGGCAGCCTTTTCAGCACATCACTGAGATAGGCATACGGATCCAGTCTATTCAGCTTTATTCGATTTTCTACTTTTAAACTCAATTATTTTTTTGGGGGATTACCTTTCAAATCTTTGTGCAACAAAGCCTATTTCAAATAAAAGTTAAAATAAAAAACCGAGGTATTACCTCGGTTCTTTTGTTCATCATGAAAAAGTTATTTTTCTACAAAAGCACGTTCAATCACATAATCACCCATAACACCCATACGTGGTGATTCAACCAGGCCATGTTGATCAAGCAGGGCAGCCACATCTTTCAGGAATGCTGGGCTACCACAGAGCATGGCACGGTCTGTCTCACGGTTAAAACGTGGTAAACCGATTTTTTCAAACAGTTCACCAGTTTCAATGGCAGTGGTGACACGACCTTGTGTATGGAATGGCTCGCGGGTTACGGTTGGGTAATAAACCAATTTATCCTTGATGCCAAGCTCTTCAAAAAATTCATTGTTTGGCAATTCATTCAGGATTAAATCCTGATAGGCAAGCTCTGAAACATAGCGAGTACCATGAACCATGATCACTTTCTCAAACTTTTCGTAAGTTTCAGGATCACGAAGCAGGGAAAGGAAAGGAGCAAGGCCTGTACCAGAAGATAAAAGGTATAAATTTTTACCTGGTAATAAATCGTCGTGTACGAGCGTTCCTGTTGGTTTTTTAGAAATCAGGATTTCATCACCAACCTGTACTTTTTGTAAAATGGAAGTCAATGGACCGTCTTGTACCTTAATTGAGAAGAACTCCAGTTCTTCTTCATAATTCGCGCTTGCAATCGAATAAGCACGCATTAAAGGCTTGCCATTCACTTCAAGACCGATCATGACGAATTGACCATTTTTGAAACGTAGACTGGTGTCACGTGTTGTTTTAAAACTAAAAAGTGTGTCATTCCAGTGGTGAACATGAGTAATGCGTTCAACGTTAAAAGCAGCCATTCAAGGTCTCGATCACAGTTAAAAGAAACAGGTTGCTATTCTAATCTAAATTCATTCTCGATAAACTGAATATATTTAATTGTGTTTATAAGAAAAAGTGATGAGCAATTCAGTTGAGGTGCCGATTATCGGCTACATGCATTCTCCCTACCGTGAAAAGTTTGGTATTCCGAGGCAGCCAAATCTGGTGCAGGTCGAGTCTTATATCGAGATGGTGGCACCTTATAACGATATTTTGGCATTTGAAGGAATTGAGGCGTTTAGCCATTTATGGCTGTTGTGGCAGTTTCATGAGAATAAACAAAATGATAATGCACCAAACCAAATAGCTGGATTTCGCGCCCAGGTACGTCCACCACGCTTGGGTGGAAACCAGAAAATGGGGGTGTTTGCTACCCGAAGTATGTATCGTCCGTCTGCGATTGGTTTGTCTGTGGTGCATTTTTTACGAGTAGAAAAGCAAGGGAAAAGTGTGCGACTTTATGTAATGGGTAGTGATTTACTACATGGCACACCGATTCTGGATATTAAGCCCTATATCCAGTATTCGGATGCAGTGCCAGATGCAAGTAGTGGTTATGCCCAGGATGAGCCTGTACGTAAATCAGTGATATGGACAGAAACTGCACAAACACAACAACAGCAATTACTAAAGCAGGCTATTTTAAATAAAAAGGTATTCGATGAACTGGAACAGGTGTTATCTTTAGACCCTCGTCCTGCCTATCAGGAAGATGCTGAACGAGTTTATGGAATGTGTTTTGCAGACTTGAATGTTCGTTTTAAAGTCGATGCAAGCAATGTCACAGTCATTGCTGTGGAATAGGCAACTTAAAAATATAAAATCATAAATTTGGGGATTTGACGGTTATGCAAGCGCAGGCAAAATTTGCAAGTTTTTCTTTTTCAATTGATGTGACGTGGTGTCTGGAACAATTACAAAAAGATGGACGGATTACTGAACGGGATAAACTGTTTATTCAAACTACACATCGGCAAAAAGACCAGTTGAAATGGCATCCTTTACAGTGGGTTGCCAATTTTAATTTAAAGGATCAACTCAATCCTGCCACGACCTTAACCCTGAATCGTTTATGTCAGTGGTTAGCTGAAAAAGCCGAAGTTCCCTTATTTGTGATTGATCCACTAAAAGCTGATGTGGCGGCATTAACCAGCGTTATGTCACAGGAATTTGCGGTACGGAATCATATTCTGGCCATTGAAGTACATTCAGATCGGATTTTGATTGGGACAGATCAGCCGTTTTTAACGGAATGGCAGAATAATCTGGAGCGTAGTTTAGCGCCCAGAAAGATTGAACGAGTGTTACTCAATCCTGAGCAATTACAGCGCTATCTGGTGGAATATTATCAGGTTAGTCGTGCGGTCAGTTCATCACAAAACACCAGTGCCTTTGACCGTGATAATAAAGGCGTTGAGGCCTTGTTACAGTTGGGCGATACCCAGAATCCCGATGCCAATGACCAGCATATTGTCAAATTGGTGGACTGGGTGCTGCAATTTGCCTTTGAACAAGGGGCCAGCGATATTCACCTTGAACCCCGAAAAGACAAGGGTAAGGTGCGTTTCCGAATTGATGGCGTGTTACATACCATTTATAACATGCCTGCCAATACACTAACTGCGGTGATTTCCCGTATTAAAATTCTGGGTCGGATGAATGTGGCAGAAAAGCGTAAACCACAGGATGGACGTCTAAAGACACGAACACCAAAAGGTCAGGAAACCGAATTGCGTCTCTCCACTTTGCCAACTGCCTTTGGTGAAAAGCTGGTGATGCGTATTTTTGATCCAGAAGTATTGGTACGCAGTTTTCAGCAGTTGGGTTTTGAGGGACATCTCTTACAAAGCTGGCAACAACTGACCCAGCATAGCCACGGGATTATTCTGGTGACAGGGCCAACAGGTTCTGGTAAAACCACCACACTTTATTCATCGCTTAAACAACTGGCAACGGAACAGGTCAATGTCTGTACCATTGAAGACCCGATTGAAATGCTGGAACCAAGTTTTAACCAGATGCAGGTCAATCCAAACATTGAGCTAGGCTTTGCCGATGGGGTGCGTGCCCTCATGCGTCAAGACCCTGACATTATTATGGTTGGGGAAATTCGTGACCATGATACTGCCAATATGGCGATTCAGGCAGCTTTAACAGGACATTTGGTACTCTCAACCCTGCATACCAATGATGCGCCATCCAGTTTGACCCGTCTGCATGATCTGGGAGTACAGCCATTTTTGACCGCAGCCACGATTCTGGGTGTATTGGCACAGCGTCTGGTGCGTCGCCTTTGTCCGCATTGCAAACAGCAAACCGCCATCAATGAGCAGGAATGGGAACACCTGACTTTTGACTATATGATGGATATGCCCACCACCATGTATAAGGCTGTGGGTTGTGAGGCGTGCCGCCAAACGGGTTATAAAGGGCGTGTCGGGATTTATGAGTTTATGCCAGTCAGTCTGGAATTAAAGTCCATCATTAGTGCGAATGGCACACTGGATCATTTACGTGCGCAAGCCAAGAAAGAGGGTATTGAACCGTTGCGTATTGCAGGGGCACGCAAGGTGATTGAGGGTATGACCACACTGGAAGAAGTGCTTCGGGTTGTGCCATTAAATTAAGCAGTTTTTAGTTCTTCAGATTCACCTCATCTTGTTTTGTTTTAATGACCACATCGAGATGATCAACAAAGATGAGGAAATTAAAATGAACGTATTTTCTAAAGTTGCTGTAATTGCAGGTCTGGTTGGTGCGACAACATTTGCGGTTGCGAATACGACAGCAGTCAATCAGCAGGCATTGGCGCCTACACAAATTACTACGGTGAAACAGGCATTGACCTTAAAGGATGATACGCCTGTTCAGCTTAAGGGTTATGTAGTCAAAGCAACAGGTGATGAAAAATATCAGTTTAGCGACCAGACAGGCAGCATCACCGTTAATATTGATGATGATTTATGGCAAGGACAGCCTGTTTCTGCCAAAACTCCTGTGACGCTTATTGGTGAAATCGACATTGATTATAAACCGACCAAACGTGTAGAAGTGGATGTAGATCAGGTGAAATTCTAATCATTGAAATATCATCAAAAACCACATGTTTAGCATGTGGTTTTTTTGCATGTGATTTATTTTAAAGGCATGATGGATGTGGATGGATCAGATGCTAGTATGGCTTTATGCGAATTTTATTGGCTGAGGATGATGCCTCTCAGGCAGAAAGTATCAAGGACTGGCTGGAACTGGATGGCTATAGCGTCGACTGGGTAGAACGGGGTGATCATGCGATACTGGCGGCTGAGCAGCATCAATATGATTGTATCCTGCTGGATCGGGGTTTGCCTAAAGCTTCGGGTGATGACATTCTAAAAACTATTCGCCATCGAAATTCCAATACGCCCGTCATTTTTATTACCGCCAAAGATGCCATTCATGATCGGATTGAGGGGCTGGATTTGGGAGCCAATGATTATCTGGTTAAGCCATTTAATTTGGAAGAACTGTCAGCACGGGTGCGCACACAACTGAGGCAACACCAGACTCAGACAGGCCAGTATTTGACTTTTGCCAATCTTCAGCTTGATCCGCAAGCCAAGACCCTGACGCAAGCGGGTCAAGTCATCAACCTGACTGCAAAAGAATTTCAGATTTTACATAAATTAATGCAAAAACCAGAACATATCCTGACCCGTGAGCAACTGGAAGAATCACTGTATGCCTGGGGCGAGGAGATCGAGAGTAATGCCATCGAGGTGTATATCTACCAAATTCGCAAAAAAATTGGCGGACAATATATCAAAACCATTCGTGGTTTAGGCTATCGGATGCATCAGGATTAAGTTTATGAAAGTGGTGTCGCTACAAAACAGGCTGATTAAAACCTCACTGATTAGTTCAGTGATTGCGGGTTCTGTGGCATTGCTTCTATTTGTGGTGATTTCAATCTATCAAACCATGCAGGTTCAAGATGAAATCATGGATGAAATCTCAGATATGTTACTGATTGCTGATCTGACCTCAACTTCGGGGCCGCAGATTGATGAACTGAGTGACCAGTTTGATATCCAGTATCGCCTGAGCTACCAGCAACAGATTCTGACCCAGTCCGAGGATTTTCAGCTTGAGCAACAGTATTACACCTTAAATACAGGTGATGATCAATATAGCTTTATCTGGCAGGAGCGACAGCTCTGGCGTAGTTATCGGGTGGAAGATCACCAGTCCCACATGCAGGTATTGCTATTACAACCTTTGGGTGATCGCTTTAAAGAATTGATGCATAGCTTTGCTGGCTATTCTGTCATTCTGATCATGTTGTGGCTGATGCAGTGGATCATGCTGCATGTTCTGGTCAAACGGCAGTTTAGGGCGATTCATCAGTTATCCGATCAAATCTCAGAGAAAAATGCCGATGATCTCACTCCAATCCAGTCCTCCAGCATTGAATTTAAAGAATTGCAGCCGATGCTGGGGCAATTAAATCACTTGTTGCAACGTCTGGATCAATCGCTAAAAGCCGAACAGCGTTTTACTGCGGATGCTTCGCATGAGCTGCGTTCGCCCTTATCTGCAATTCAAATGCGTTTACAGCTTTTACAACGTAAATATCCAGAACGCGCCAGTGATTTTGCCTCCATGCAGCAGGATATTAGTCGAGGGATCCAAACGCTGGAAAATTTGCTGTTGCTGGCACGTTTAGACCCTGAACATGCTGAGACCCTGCCCAAGACACATTTTGCCTTGCACCCGGTGATTGACGAGGCGATTCAGGCTCTAACACCCTTTATCAAGCAAAAGGCAATCCAGATTCAGCAGCGGATAGTAGTGGCAGAGCACGAAGATATGATTTTTGCCAATCAACAACTGATTTTTACCTGTATTCGTAATGTGCTGGACAATGCCATACGCTATACGCTAGAAAAAGGCTGTGTCTATATCACTTTAGATAAGCAGGGACAGTATTTACAGCTTATTATTGAAAATGAGGGACAAGGTATCGACCCAGAAGTATTGCAGCATTTGGGAGAACGTTTTTATCGTGCGTTGGGAACCAAAACCCAGGGATCAGGCTTAGGCTTATCCATTTGTAGGAAAATTATCGAATTACATCATGGGCAAATGGAATTGTTGCCATCTTCATATGGCGGATTAAAAGTCGTGATCAGATTGCTTGTCTAAAGCTTTATTTTGGTTTCTAGATGAATTAAAAAGCAGTACGCGCTGAACATACTGCTATTTCCACGTTTATTATTATCCGATTACTATTATTTTACTTGGTTAAAATCAGACGGTTGTTACGGGTGAGGCGTAGGCGATACTCTTCACCAGCGTGCATAATGCGAATTTCGCGGCCTAAGGCAAATAGGTTGTTTGAATGCAGCATTGGTAAGGATTGAGTTGCATCAGTGCTACGAGTAAATAGGTTAAATGGTGCGTTCATTTGTTATGCTCCGTGGCGTATTATCTAACGTTTTAAATGATAATCATTATCAAATATACCTGTCAACGTAAATTTGAATAATTTACAAAATCATTTATAAGTTTTTTCAGAACGATGTGCAAATTGATGAATGACAGGGATTTACTCTGTAGAGATGAGGGATGTGGACTGTGATAGCAAAGAGCGTCATTGATGTCGCAATTGCAATTTTATTGCATAAATCCAAGGTATTGGTGGGGTGGCGTCAGGCCAACCAACATCAGGGCAATAAGCATGAATTTCCTGGGGGCAAGGTTGAGCAGGGAGAAACACCTGAGCAGACCTGCCGCAGGGAAATTTATGAGGAGGTGGGCATTGGCTTAAAGGACTGGCATCGTTTTGATGTGATTCGCCATGAATATGATGATGTGATTGTGAACTTGCATATTTTTCATGCCTATGTCCCTGATGCGTTACTGGAACTGATTCACCAGCCTTGGGCTTGGTACAGTCGTGACCAACTGAAAGAATTAAATTTTCCTAAAGCCAATGACGTGATTCTGCAACGTTTGGTGTGGCCACATCTGATTAAGGTGAATGAACAGTTGGTCAAACTCCCGCAGCAGGAAAGTTTATTTTATTGGCGGACACAGGATGAAAATATTGATGCGATTGAGCAGCAGTTAGAAACACTCACTGATGAGAAGTATCAAAAACTCATTGTGAATTTTGAAATCTGCAATCAGCTGGATTCAGCATGTCAGGAAAAAATTAACACGGTTCATCTAAAACAATCACAGCTGATGGGATTAAAGAAAGGAGAATTAATTGTAGGGAAACGTTTTATTGCAGCGTGCCATGATGCAGTTTCATTGCAACATGCACATCATATTGGCTGTGATGCGGTGTTTTTAAGTCCTGTGAATATAACTGAGACTCATCCAGAAACAAAAGTGTTGGGATGGGACGGTTTTGCTGAACTCGCTGGAAAAAGTGATATTCCTGTTTTTGCTTTGGGTGGTGTTGCGCCTACTGATCTGGAACAAGCCCAAAAACATCATGCTTATGGGCTTGCGGGGATTCGCCAGTTTGAATCAATCCAGTAACAAGGCTCTAAAGTGACTGAATTGCTTTTTTCGCTTCCTGTGCCTTGACTGGATGATTACGTGCTTCGCTGGCACGAAGCACAATTGTCCAAAGCTGCTTTTTCATGGCATTGCTCTGTGCATAGCTTAAACCACGGCGCGCTAAAGCCTCGGCATTGGCATACTCTTTTCGCTGGTTGGCGATTAGACCCAGATATAAATAGGTTTCAGAAGCCTGTGGTGCAATCCGTTGGGCTTGAAGCGCATAACGTTCTGCTTCCGCGAGTTGCTGACTTTTATAAGCGGTCTGGGTTTTTTGCATCAGGGTTCTAAAGGCGGGGAGTTGAGCACCATCATTACTAAACTTCTGCTTCACCTTTTGTTCAGGTACCACCACCTGTGGTGTCACGGTTTGCCGTTTAATCTCTTTTTGGTCATACGGAATGACTTTCACGCCAGAAGCAGGCGGAGTCACTTTTTTCTTCTGCGTATTCGTGCCTGCTGCTGGATTAACAGGTTTAGTGGTCGTGACTTTTTCTGGAGTGGCGGTACAGCCAGCCAGTACAAGTACACCAATTGCGAAAGTTATTTTCTTGATCATGTCCAAATCCCTGTAGAAATTAATTTTCACCGCTGTAGCTACCACTGGAAATGATGCGTGTTGGCGTATGATTTGATAAATCATTGTCCATCTGGTTTTCGCTTTCCCGAATATAATTGTTTGTGCCATCATCATGATCATTTTCTGATGTACCACCCTGAGGTATATAGGTTGGTTCAACTTCATAATGAGACTGACCGCAAACCGTTGCATGGCGAGGTACAGTTTGACGAAGCAATGGAATATACAATGCGCCATCACAGCCCTCGGCAGAAAGCTCACCGCTGGCGCTATCAATCCACTGCCATTGAACGTTGTCGGTTTGACGAAGATTTACAGGTTCCTGACGAAGCTGTTTCATGACATTGGTCCAGACTGGCAATGCACCAGAGGAACCTGTCAGACCAGTAACCTTGTTGTCATCCAGCCCTAACCAGACCACAGCGACATGATTGCCAGAATAACCAGCAAACCATGAATCGCGTGTATCGTTGGTTGTTCCTGATTTTCCTGCAAGATTCAGTGATTCAGGCAAGCTGCCATAGGCAGAGCGGCCTGTACCTGAACGCATGACTTGCTGTAAACCATAATTCAGGATATAGGCGGTGGCGGGGTCAATGGTTTGCTGTACATTCAAACCATAACGCTCCAATAAATGCCCTTTTGCATCCACAACAGTGCGGATAGAACGGGTAGGGTATTTAAAGCCACCTGTGGCAAAGTTTCCATAAACGCTCAGCACTTCCATTGGTGACATATTCACCGCCCCCAGATAAATGGATGGATAGGCTGGAATATCTGAACTTACCCCAAACTGTCTGAGCTTATTTGTGAATGTAGATAGGCCAAACTCGTTCGCCAAACGTACAGTAGAAAGGTTGTATGAATTTGCCAAAGCCTGCTGCATTGGAACCACACCATGCTCACCACCACTATAATTTTTGGGTGTCCAGTTTTTATAACCATCAATTGGAATACTGATGGCTGTATCTTCAATTGGGCTAGCCCATGTATAACGGCCTGACTCAAGTGCACTTAAATAGATGACAGGTTTCAGTAATGAACCCACTTGACGTTTAGCATCCAGTGTACGGTTAAAACCTGTAAAGTCTTGAGTCGATCCCACAGCGGCAACCAGTTCACCATTGTCTGGATGAGCGACAACAATGGCACCCTGTAAGTTCTTTAAACGGGCAGGATTGGCATTCGCCAGACGATCAACTGAATTTTTAAACGCATTTTGCACCTGAATCTGTGTGATTGGATCTAGTGTGGTAAAAATTCTTAAACCCTGATTGGTAATGTCACTTTCCTGATATTCGGTGCGTAGCTGACGACGGACAATATCAAGGAAATCAGGGAATTTCGCAGGTCCTAGAGTCGGTTTGCTCACTACATTTAAAGGACGTGCAATTTCATCCTGATATTCCGCCTCACTGAGATAGCCCATAACTTTCATGTTGTTCAGTACAACATCACGGCGTTTTTTTGCCGCTTCAGGATTACGCCAAGGGTTATATAAAGAAGGACCCTGTACTAAACCAACCAAATAGGCTTGTTGGGAAATATTCAATTCACGTAAAGGTAAACCAAAATAGAACTGTGAAGCCAGACCATAACCATTGATGGAATAACTGCCATTTTGACCTAAATTCACTTCATTCAGATAGGTTTCAAGAATTTCATCCTTGCTGTAATGCAGTTCAATCAATAAGGCCATCAGCGCTTCATTGACTTTACGTTTCAGGGTTTTTTCAGGAGAAAGATAAAAGTTTTTCACCAACTGTTGTGTGAGTGTTGATCCACCTTGACGTTTACCACCCGTCACATTGCTGACTAGAGCACGTGCAGTGCCACGAACTGAAACACCGTGATGGTGATAGAAGTTGCGGTCCTCAGTTGAGATCAAAGCCTCAATCAGTGTTTTTGGTACTTTATCTAGTTTAATGAGTACGCGATCTTCATTATGCTGAGGGTAAATACCACCAATCAATAAAGGTTCCAGCCGTGCAATGCCTGTGCTTGATGGTTTGGTGGAACGGATTTCACCAACCTGCCCATTCAGGAAACCAATTTCAAGCACCTGTTCAGGTTCATTGCTGTCACCATAGTCAAAACCACGTGTATGGACATACATCTGGTTGCCTTGGGTGACATAGCTACCTGATTTTTCATAATTTGTGGTATTTTTGTAACCCAGTAATTTCAGTTCCTGAATGAAGTTTTCCTGAGTAATTGGCGCATTTGCATAGATTTCTAGAGGACGAGCAAATACCTTGGCTGGAATATCCCAGCGCTGACCTTCAAACTTATTGCGAATAATATTATCCAGACGGATCAGATAGATACTAAAGGCAATAAAAACACCAATCACTAAAATGGAAAAAATTAGCGCAAGAAAACCGATACCACGTTCACACTTCATAGATTTGCGTTAAAATCAAAACAATGGGGTTAATGATGCGATAGCTTATGCGCAATTTGCAATCGTAAAACTGTGAATAAATAGCAACATGCAACAAAAAATTTAAGAATGTGTTGACATTAACTGAGTAAAAAAACAACGAATAGACATTTTTATACTTTTTAACAATCGTCAACGAATTTCTGATAGTTAATGATATGATAGTCAGGAAGCGCAGCGGAGCTGAATTATTCGTGCAAATTTCACATAAATCCTTTCGAAATATTGGTTTGATTGGGCGACCAGATAAAGATTCTGTAGTAGAAACCTTATGTTTGATTCATGATCACTTGATCACCTTAGGTTTAAATCCTGTCTTTGATCAGGAAACAGCGAAACTCGTACCTTATAGCCATGGACAGACTGTCAGCCGTAATTTATTGGGCGAAGTCGTGGATTTAGTGATTGTAGTGGGCGGTGATGGGTCGCTACTACATGCTGCACGTGCCTTGGTTCGATACAATACTCCTGTGATTGGGATTAACCGTGGGCGACTGGGCTTTTTAACCGATATTAAACCTGCTGAAGCAATCTTTAAGCTAGATCAGGTGTTGCAGGGACATTTTCAACTGGATCGCCGTTTCCTGCTGGAAATGGAAATTCGGTCTAATGGTGAAACCATTTATGATGCAATTGCATTAAATGATGTGGTTCTACATTCTGGACGATCAGTCCATATGATTGATTTCGAACTCAGTATTGATGGGCAATATGTCTATCGTCAGCACAGTGACGGTTTAATTGTTTCCACACCAACGGGTTCGACAGCATATGCATTGTCTGGTGGTGGACCTATTTTGCATCCAAGTATGGATGCGATTGCATTGGTGCCCATGCATCCGCATACCTTATCCTCCCGTCCGATTGTGGTTGGTGGACAAAGTGAGATTAAAATTACCATTCGTGAAAATCGGGTTTTACCCATGGTCAGCGCCGATGGACAACATAGTGTTGCATTAAATGTGGGTGACACTGTGCATATTCGCAAACATCCATTTAAACTAAGCTTATTACATCCGCCTGGGTACGATTTTTATATGGCTTGCCGTACTAAACTGGGCTGGAATCAAGATTTCGAATCTTTTCAACAGGATGACTCATGAATATTGAACAAATGCTCGCTGTTTTAAATCCTGAAATTGTTGAGCGCTTAAAAACAGCCGTTGAAATTGGCAAATGGCCAAATGGTATTGCATTGACCAAAGAACAACGTGAAACCTGTATGCAGGCTGTTTATGCATGGGAAATGAAACATTTACCAGAAGAACAGCGTAGTGGCTATATTGATCGTGGTACAAAGGAAGAGGGTGAGGAATGTGATGATGACCATCACAAACATGAACCTGAATTTAAACCAATTCGGTTTGTTTAAATTAAAGACCCAGTAAAAACACTGGGTTTTTTAATGAATGAAGCCTAAATTTTTCGACTTTCCCAAAGCTCTTTTGCTTTAACCATCGCCTCATCAAAACTACTGACCACACCCATCGTATATAAAGCGATTCCGATGGTTTCAGTGACGGCCATTTCACCATAGTCATGTTGCTGCTGACCAAGCCAAACCGCTTTAAACACTTCAAGATCGAGCTCTTCTTCAATAGGGCTACGTTCAGGTGTCAGTTTGGGTAATTCATACTCATATAACTCACCATTTTTAATCCCACAAATAAGGGTTTTTGCATCAGGGTTACGCTCAAATTCACCTCCTTCACCTTTAATCACCGCACTATTTTGATAACCTAAACGGAACGCGGTGTGTTGGTGTGAGGTTCGATAAGCAGGGTGGAAAATGGCCTGTAAAGTGGCTTTGGCATTAAAAGGATTAATCAGGCGGGCAAGGGTATGAATGGGTGAACGTAAGCCCATCACATTTCTCAATGAAATCAGATCACTTAAAATTGGTGAGATCACTTCAAGAGGCAAATAGGCAAAGTTATGTCTTTCTAGTTGTTGTTTAACCTCCTGTTCATTTTGGCAGATTGAATAGCCTAAGTATTGTAAAACCTGTTCTGTATAAACACGGTTAATGGTATGACCCGATGCACCATGCATCACGATCTTATAACCATGATGGGCCAGTGTTAAGGCTGCCAATAAAAACCATGGATAATGTTTACGTTTTCCTGCATATGATGACCAATCCAGATCAACATCTAGCGGTTGAAAATTAAGTTGATCACGCGTTGCCTGGACAAAACCAGCCAGTTCATCAACAGATTCTTCCTTAACCCGTAACAACATTAAAAAAGCACCCAATTGAACATCAAGCACTTCATTTTTTAAGATCATGCTAAAAGCCTGATAGGCCTCATCATAACTCAGTGAACGCGCACCCGTCTTACCCTTACCAACGATTCGTATGTATTGGGCGAAAGGATGTTCAGCATCTTTATAAATATTGCGTTTGGTATTCATGATCGTATTTGCAGTCATGGTGAAGAATTAAAATTAATATGACATAAAAGTGATGCATTTAGCGTAAAAAATCAGAACTTCTGTTTATTCAATAAGCAATTGGGTCTCGAAAATAACCACTGCAAACAAAATTATTGACCGCATCAGTCGGGTGATTTGATGCAAAAGGGACATGACATCCTACCTAAAAATCATTAGCATGGTTGCGAAGCAAATTTTCAAGAAAAATGAAAGCGAAAGGAAATAAAGATGTTAGCTTATGATGCAGATTTGGAACTCTTCCGTGACAACTTTAAACGTTTTATGAGTGAACACATTGCACCTCATTATGAAAAATGGGAACGTGAGGGCATTATGCCGCGTTCTGTCTGGACATTATTGGGTGAAAATGGCTTCCTGTGCGTAGACGTGCCAGAAGAATATGGTGGTTATGGCGTACCAACCCATTATTCATTGATGTTGGTTGAAGAATCTGCGCGTGCTGGTTATTGTGCCTTATCAACTGGTATTTCGTGTCACTCTGAAATTGCTGCACCATATATCCAACATATTGGGTCAGAAGAACAGAAACAGTATTGGTTGCCAAAAATGGTGTCTGGTGAAGTGGTGGGTGCAATTGGTATGACTGAGCCTGGTGCTGGTTCAGACTTGCAGGCCATGCGTACCAGTGCAATTTTGCAGGGTGATCACTATGTGTTAAATGGTTCTAAAACCTTTATCTCAAATGGTCAGCATGCTGATGTTGTGGTTCTGGCAGTGAAAACTGATCCGCAAGCTCGTGCCAAAGGTGTGTCTTTATTATTGGTTGATACCCATTTGGAAGGCTTTAAAAAGGGCACGAACTTAGACAAAATTGGTCTGCATTCACAGGATACCTCAGAGCTTTTCTTTGATAATGTCAAAGTACCTAAAGACCAGTTGTTGGGTAACGCAGGTTCAGGTTTTGCTTATTTGATGCAGGAATTACCTCGTGAGCGTACTGCAATCGCAGCGACCTCTTTGGGAGCAATTCGTGGTTCAATTGATCTTGCGATCCAATATGTGAAAGAGCGTCAGGCATTTGGTCAGGCGATTGCTAACTTCCAGAACACACGTTTTGTCTTAGCTCAGGCGAAGATTGATGAATTGGCAACTGCCGCTTTCTATAATCAAAACGTGGCCTTATATAATGAGGGTAAACTGGATGTTGAAACTGCGGCTGCACTCAAGAGCTTCAGTACTGACATGCAAATGAAAGTTGCTGACAACTTGCTTCAGTTATTTGGTGGCTATGGTTATATGACTGAATATCCAATTTCACGCTTCTTTGTTGATGCACGTATCCAGCGTATTTACGGTGGTACCAATGAAATCATGAAAGAAATCGTGGCACGTGGATTGATTGGTAAAGCTTAATTAATCTTGATAAATCGGCCTGCTTTCGAGCAGGCTGTTTTTTGATAGATACTATTTTTCTATTGGGGTAGGCTTTGTTGCATAAATATTTTGCAAGATACTGATTTTTAAGGTTTTTCCTAAAATTTTAATAAAAATAAATATAATAAAATCATAGTGTTAGCTATTTGTGCAACAAAGCCCACGAGAACTGAAATTTAGCATCAAACATATAATGAAAATCATTATCAATAAAGTTGAGTCATGAAAAGAGTTAAAACTCAGCGTGTTTAATAGCTTAAAGTCTTGTTATACTAGCCAAGATAACCAATTCACAGATGAATTGTAATCCATTCTTATAGATGATTTTGCTGAGGCTGCATTCAATGGTAAACGATGGACAAAACACATCGACTTCACTTAATTTAGAACAAATTCGTAACGATATTGATAGTGTTGATCAACAAATCCAAGAATTACTCAATCGCCGTGCCACATTGGCGGAAGCCGTAGCCAAGGCGAAGTTTGCAGCCGAAGACAACCCACTGTTTTATCGCCCTGAACGTGAAGCTCAGGTTTTGCGTAAAGTGATGGAGCGTAATCAGGGACCTTTGTCCGATGCAACGATGGCGCGTTTGTTCCGCGAAATCATGTCGGCATGTCTGGCACTTGAGGCCCCGCAAAGTATTGCTTTTTTAGGGCCAGAAGGAACCTATACCCACTCCGCGGTGCTGAAACATTTTGGTAATGATGCAGTGGTTCGTCCATTGCCAACCATTGATGAAGTGTTCCGTGAAGTGGAGGCGGGTAGTGCGCATTATGGCGTGGTTCCTGTTGAAAACTCATCAGAAGGAATTGTTAACCATACACTGGACTGTTTTAAGGCTTCTAGCCTGAATGTGATTGGTGAAGTTGAATTGCGTATTCATCATCAATTCCTTGTTTCTGAAAATACCCGTAAAGACAGCATTAAGCAGATTTATGCACATCAGCAAACCTTGGCGCAGTGCCGTAAGTGGTTAGATGCGCATTATCCTGGAGTAGAGCGTGTTGCACTAAACTCAAATGCGGAAGCGGCTCGCCGTATTCGTAACGAATGGCATTCTGCTGCAATCGCCTCTGATATCGCAGCCAGCATGTACAACCTTGAGATTTTATATAGCAATATCGAAGATAATCCTGAAAATACCACACGCTTCCTGGTGATTGGTCGTGAGAAAATTCCACAAAGTGGCAATGATAAGACCTCATTGTTGATTTCAGCACATGATCGTGCAGGAGCTTTACTGGAAATTCTTGCGCCATTTGCCAAGCATCAAATCAGCTTGACCAGTATTGAAACTCGTCCAGCTCTACCAGAAAAATGGGCCTATGTGTTCTTCATTGATCTGGAGGGGCATATTGATCAGGACAATGTGGCGGCTGCACTAGATGAAATCCGTCCAATGGTCAAAGAGTTACGTGTACTGGGTTCTTATCCAATCGCTGTTTTATAAAACTGTTTTATCGTATGGATAGGTGGATGAATCATCTATCCATATCAAAATCGTCTTACTAGGCAAATATTTTTTATGTCACAAGCAGCTGTTTCCAAAGTATTGTTTAAAAAAGTCGCTTTTATCGGACTTGGGCTGATTGGTTCAAGTCTGGCACGTGTGATTGTGGCGGAACAGCTTGCGTCTGAAATTGTGGCTTCAACACGCTCAAAAAAAACATTGGAAGATGCCAAAGCACTCGGTCTAATTCAACATGGTTATACAAATCCTGAAGAAGCAGTCCAGGGTGCGGATTTAATTGTTTTGGCATTGCCTGTTCGTGCCACACAAAAAGTGTTGGAACAGATCAAACCTTATCTTGCAGAGAATGTCATCATTACCGATGTGGGTAGTACCAAAGGCAATGTGGTGGATGCAGCGAAGGCAGTGTTTGGTGAAAATCTGCCTGTTGGTTTTGTACCTGGGCATCCAATTGCAGGTGCGGAACATACAGGTGTACATGCAGGTAAAGTCGATTTATTTGCTAACCATAAAGTGATTCTAACGCCTTTGCCAAGTAGTGCAGATTGGGCGGTGCAGAAACTGATTCAGCTTTGGTCAGTCGCCAAAGCGGAAGTGATTTGTATGGATGTGTCGAAACATGATGAAGTGTTGGCGCATACCAGTCATTTACCGCATTTGATGGCGTTCAACTTGGTTGAGCAACTGGCCAACCGTGAAGATAATCTGGATATTTTCCGCTATGCAGCGGGTGGTTTTCGGGATTTCTCTCGGATTGCGGCCAGTGATCCACAGATGTGGCATGACATTTTCTTTGCCAATAAAAACGCAATTCTCAATGCCGTTGCTGGCTTTGAGCAGCAACTTTCTGTTTTAAAGCAACTGATTGAAAATGAAGATTCTCAGGCGTTGATGGGGCTGCTTGGACATGCGCAAGCGGCACGCCAACACTTTAACCATATGTTAGCCAAAAAACCTTTGATGGAGAAAAACAAGGTGACACAGCAATTTACCATTTTACCAGGCAAGAAAACATTTACAGGTAAATTCACCGTGCCAGGTGATAAGTCAGTGTCACATCGCTCCATCATGTTTGGGGCGATTGCTGAGGGTACAACCCATGTGACTGGCTTCCTTGAGGGTGAAGATGCGTTAGCAACTTTACAGGCATTCCGTGATATGGGGGTCAGCATCGAAGGCCCAAAAAATGGTGAGGTGACCATTCATGGCGTGGGCATGCAAGGTTTAAAAGCACCTGCCAGTGCCTTATATATGGGTAACTCAGGCACAAGTATGCGTCTGCTATCTGGTATGTTGTCAGCACAAAAGTTTGATTCGGTGATGACAGGTGATGCGTCATTGTCTAAACGTCCAATGGAGCGTATTGCAAAACCATTACGTTTAATGGGTGCGCAAATTCAAACCACAGGTGAGAAAGGTACGCCGCCAGTCAGCATTACAGGCAGTCAAGCTTTAAAAGGTATTCAATACGATTTGCCAATGGCTTCGGCTCAGGTGAAATCAGGGATTTTACTGGCAGGTTTATGGGCTGAGGGTGAGACTTCTGTGACTGAACCAGAGCCGACCCGTGACCATACTGAGCGTATGTTGCGTGCCTTTGGTTATGAGGTAAAAACCGAGGGCAATAAAATCTCGCTGGTTGGTGGTGGTAAACTGGTTGGTACAGATATTCAGGTGCCATCAGACATTTCATCTGCTGCATTCTTTATGGTCGGTGCTGCGATTACCGAGGGTGCTGATGTGATCCTTGAAGCAGTGGGCATCAACCCAACCCGTACAGGTGTGATTGAAATCCTCAAGCAAATGGGTTCGGACATCAGTGTTGAAAATGAACGCATCGCTGGCGGTGAGCCGATTGCCGATATTCATATCAAGGGATCTAGTACACTCAAAGGTATTCACATGCCTGAAGATCAGGTACCTTTGGCGATTGATGAATTTCCTGCCTTGTTTATTGCGGCTGCCTGTGCGGAAGGTCAAACTGTTCTGACTGGCGCTGCGGAACTTCGCGTGAAAGAATCTGACCGTATTCAGGTGATGGCGGATGGCTTGAAAGTCATGGGTATTGATTGCACCCCAACTGAGGACGGCATTATCATTGAGGGTAAGGGTAAGTCTGGTGACTGGTCAGCAATTTTCACAGGTGGAAAAATTGAATCACACCATGACCATCGTATTGCCATGAGTTTCAGTATTGCAGGGTTACGTACTTCGGGCGAAATCATCATTCACGGTACGGAAACAGTGGCAACCAGTTTCCCCACCTTTACCGAACTTGCCAATGCGGCAGGGCTAGATTTACAGGTTGTAGATCAATAAGTTAATCGGAAAATGCAGTGTCTGGCTTGCTCAAATGCTGCATTTCTTATTCGGTTATCAATAAAAACAGCTTGTTTATCATGATAATAAAACGTTTAAATAATAAAAATGTTGGGTTTGGATATGTATAGTCAAACTACTTTATTATCCATACAGGATTCGAAAAAAAATCGAAATAATTCATCGATTGAGTTGTATTAGTTCTATAATGATTTGACTATACATATCTAATCAGGTCTAAATTTATCAATTTAGCAAAACAAGTAAGACAATTGGCTAATCAATTAAAGATAATTGTATATATACGACTTAGGCACTGTTATTTATAGACTTTTTGTGGTAGCAGATGATTTTTATCGAGAATAAAGTCATCAATGAAGTTTTTGATCATTGGTCTAAATAATTTCTTCTGCCAACGATATACATTTTCAAAGATCCGCTCAAACTGGTTCTTTTGTATCTCAACGTAGGCCATTAAGGCTGAAAAAATATGATTCAAAATCAGTTTAGATCGTCTTACCTGAAACTTTTCAATATGACAAACCTGTTTAATCACCCAGTGATATTTTTCTATTTTCCAATAACTTGAATGTAATTCATAAAAACTTTCAAAGGACAATAAATCATCTTCATCTTGATACACAATATAAAACCTCTGCTGTTCTTTTAACTAAGTCTTAAATAATTGTACAAAGCCAAAATCTTTGAGCCAGACCACTTGACCCTGTAATAAATTGAATCTTTGCACCCCAACTGAGTACTTCACTTAACATATCCATAAAGTAATCATTCTTGGTTTTACCCTCAGATTTGTCATAAATTCGGAAATTAATTGGAATATTTTGACCATTCTGATCTGTCGCATACAAGGTAATGAGATTAATCCCCTTGACGGATCGGTGGTGTTTGCCTGACCAAAAATAGCTAACCAAGTCCATATGTTGACTATATGGTTTATCTAAAACAGTATCATCAATACTGACTATAAGTTTATTTGCATATTCCTGCATAAACATACCACCCATTCTTGTTCGTAACGTACCAGTCGTTCCTTTCGTAATGAGCCGAAAATGAATAAACCACAAACAGTAGATGCACAATTTAAACTTAGATTACCAACAACATTAAAGTTAAAAATTGAAAATGAAGCTCAAGGCTTGAAACGATCTATGAATGCTGAAATTGTGGCACGATTAGAAAAAAGCTTTAACTTTAAAAAATTAGACAATAATAGTGTATTGAACCAATATCAACTTATTGATCGCAAGAAAGAACTATCAAATCGCTTAACTAAAGCAATAGAGTTGTTTAATTCATTACAGGTAAAAGAAATTAAATATACACACATTGCTGAACAACTAGGATATGAAACTGCTGAACCTGTATTAGATTGGATACAAGGTAAACATGAACCATCTTTCCATCAACTTCGAGAAATAGCAGAGTATCTAAAGGTTAATCCGTCTTGGCTTGTACATGGTGATGGTGAAATCAGCACTTGAATAATAGTACCATTATTGATACTATTTAGAGATTGGAATTATTGAGCATATTAATGGCTAATATTGATCAACTCATAGAGCAAATGCGGAATAATCCAAAAAATATTCGTTTTGTGGATTTAATCAAGGTTTGCAAACAGTATTTTGGTGAGCCAAGACAAACAGGTGGTAGTCACACCGTATTTAAAACACCGTGGCAAGGCGATCCTCGTATAAACCTTCAAGATGATGGTGGGAAAGCTAAACCATACCAAGTGAAGCAAGTTTTGGCTGCACTCGATAAACTTAACGTATTGTGAGGTGGAAAATGGATAGTAAGCAATATACTTACCGTGTTATGTGGTCAGCAGAAGATAATGAATACGTTGGACAATGTGCTGAATTTCCATCATTATCTTGGCTTGATGCAGATCAATCTAAAGCATTTTCAGGTATTGTTAATGTTGTTGCTGAGGTTGTAGCCGATATGATCAGTAATAATGAAAAAGTACCAGTGCCACTTTCAGAGAAGAAATATAGTGGTCGTTTTGCTGTACGTGTTCCATCAATGGTTCATCAAAAACTAGCATTAGAAGCAGCAGAACGTGGTGTAAGTATGAATCGTTTAGTATCCGCAAAATTAGCTATGTAACCAGTTAAAAGGATATGAGATTTTGTCTCATATCCAAGTGGTTCAAGAAATAGGAATGACTGGTATGTTACGAACAGGAATAGGTGGTCGTTTTATCCAGTATTTTGCACACTGTGCTTTCACTGTTAAAGAAACAGATGGAATTTGGTTTATCCACGTTGATACAAAGCCATTCACCAACTGCCATGGATTGACACAAGCCTGTCCATCTAACATTTTGATCGCAATGTTCTTTATCGTGCTTGCACTGTGCTGGTTGCTTTGTTCAATCGCTGTGGCTTTGACCTGTATGGTCATATCCTGATTTTTGCTACTAGCAAAGCGTAACTGTGTCCAGTCCCATGTGCTGATATCTATCCATTGCTGGGTTGAACTAATGGTGATGTAGTTCGTTCCATCGGTCAGTACCGTACCCTGACTAAAGCCTGACAACTCCAGTTTGATGGTTTCTGAACCATCCTGATCATTACTATAGGCTGCAATCATTGGTAGATAGGTTGTTTGTCCGACCATTGCATAGACTTGGTTTGCTGTTGAAGTATAAGTTTCGACTAAACAAAATCAGGATAGTGCTACCTCGCATCCCAGATATAAAATAATGAGGACATTTTCTATTCCTTTTAAAACTATTAAAATACAAAAATGAGCTATTAAATAACTCATTTTTATAAAAATCTATCAAATAATTTTAGGATACGATACTATTATATCTTTTCTCAACTTCTTCGTACAATTTCTCTATTGTCCAATTAGCAAGATGAGGTAGAGCTTTAGCTCCTCTTTCAACATAAGATAAAGCTTCCTGAATTAGTTGATCATATAGAGGATCATTTAAGTATTTAGCGAAAGCCAGCCGATTTACTACTGCATTACCTATTATATATTTTTTTTCATCACCATGATTAATCCACTGATTTAATGTTTCTAAATCTTTGTGTTGTTCAGCATCATAAATTAAAAAATCATAAATTTGTTTAAAAATACTTTCAAGCTGTTTAGGGTGTGTTATCGCCAAGGGTTTACCCTCAACCCCATGCAGTTCTGGTATATATTGTAGGGTAAAATCTTTAATCGGATGTTGTCTAAGAATAGTAAAAGCCTTATCTTCAGAAACTTGAATATAACTGCTTAAAGAAACATGAGAATAACCTAGTTCATATTTAGATAAATTTGATGCAGTTACTATAAGAATTTTTTCATATATATTTTGACTAAAATCTCTATACAAACCGAACCCTTGATTATTCTGATTTTTTTCTTTATCCCAAAAACCCAATATATTTTCATTTTCCTTTAACCACTGATGATAGAACTGAACCAATTTATCCTGACTGGCTGGTAATACTTTAAACTGGCTTAACTGATCTTTGGTAATGGGTTGAACTGTACTTAACCAGCGTTGAATACTGTTCTGTTTTGGAAATATTTTATCTTTACTGAAGAAAATATAAGCCCCTGCATCAAAGCCTACCACATCATATTTTATAATCGCTTCAACAACAACTTTATATAAATATTGACTTTTTTCAAAGAAATAGCGATCTATATCCAACACATTCTCTTGTGTTGGCACAATATATCCCTCTGCATTATCAAAAAAATCTATAATATCCTGATCAAAGTTTTCTGAAAGTTCTGGGTCAGTCACTATTTTAATAATAGCACGTAAACATTGTGCTAAATTCTCACTATACCCCGTATACTGTGGATGTGTCGCATAATATTCTGCTTGTTCAAGATCGTTAATTTCAACATCAGGATGGTGTTGTTTGGCATCCCAAATATAAAATAATGATGACATTTTCTATTCCTTTTAAGATGATAGGACTTACGCACTGTTATTTATAGACTCTCTGTGGTAGCAGATGATTTTTATCGAGAATAAAGTGATCAATGAAGTTTTTGATCATTGGTCTAAATAATTTCTTCTGCCAACGATATACATTTTCAAAGATCCGCTCAAACTGGTTCTTTTGTATCTCAACGTAGGCCATTAAGGCTGAAAAAATATGATTCAAAATCAGTTTAGATCGTCTTACCTGAAACTTTTCAATATGACAAACCTGTTTAATCACTCGGTGATATTGTTCTATTTTCCAATGACTTGAATGTAATTCATGAAAACCCTCAAAGGACAATAAATCATCTTCATCTTGATACACAATATAAAACCTCTGCTGTTCTTTTAACTGAGTCTTAAATAATTGTACAAAGCCAAAATCTTTGAGCCAGACCACTTGACCCTGATGGAAATCTGGCAATAAACGCAGTTGAAACCATTGTCCTTTTTCTGGGGAAACCTTACGGTTACTGTCGACACCAAACATAAATCGAATACCATATTTTCTTATGGTTTTTAGATTTTCAGTCGATGAATACCAACTATCACCTGTAATAAATTGAATCTTTGCACCCCAACTGAGTACTTCACTTAACATATCCATAAAGTAATCATTCTTGGTTTTACCTTTAGATTTGTCATAAATTCAAAAATTAATTGGAATATTTTGATTTGATCTGTCGCATACAAGGTAATGAGATGAATACCCTTGACGGATCGGTGGTGTTTACCTGACCAAAAATAGCTAACCAAGTCCATATGTTGACTATATGGTTTATCTAAAACAGTATCATCAATACTGATTATAAGTTCATTATTATCAATATGTTGAATTGCTTCTTGATATAGGTCGTGAGGTGTGTAGTCTTCACGCTCTAGAAAGCGATTTACACTATCATGCGAGATATTATAAGTCTCGGCAATTTGCGTGCAGCGAATAGAGTTCGGTTTTGTCATGAGAAAGCCCATATAAATGGGTAATGTACAAGTTGCTGTAGAAGCATGTTTAGTTCGTCTGATCACAGATACGTTATAAAGTATTTTAATACTTTTTTGAATCCGTCAATGCGTAAGTCCTAGAAAATATAAAAAAGAAAAGCCTTAATAAAAGGCTTTTCTTTTTTCAGAATAAGTTAATCTGGTTATTTACGATTACGATTCCAGGCATCACGGGAAGCAAGTTTTGCCTCATCCCAAGACAAGCGTGATTCAGCTCTTGATTTTTCCCAATTGACTTTTAGCTCTGGCTCAATCTCTTCAAATGCCACATCAGGATCATAAATTGCATCATTGTCATAACCTAAACGATACGCCTGCTGGTAATCCCGTTCATAATTCAGGTCTGGATAATTTGCCTTGGTTGTACCATAGTAAGGCTGATTAATGTAGTTTTCACGCCAATAGGCATCTTCAACCGTTGGATCAATCGCTTCACCAACCGCACTACCTGCCAAACCACCCACGACAGCACCAACTGCTCCACCAACCAATGTACCCAATGGCCCACCAACACTACCTACAGCAGCGCCTGCCGCTGCTCCACCTACCGCACCCAGGCCTGTTCCTACAGGATGCGAACCAGGCTCTCCAGTAATTGGATCGGCATTCAACTCTTTTTTAACTTCATCTGGAGCATTCTTAATTTGCTCACGATCAAAATCATCTGCATGTGTCATTTCTATTCTCCTTAAAATGGATAAATCACCGTAAGAGTTACATTCTTAATAAAATCTTCAGTGATGTTTAAATTGTCTATTCCACAATAAAATAGGATTTTGTTAAAAAAAAGGCCTAATATTTTATTAAAAGTTAAAATTTATAGTGTTTAGTAACAAAAGAAACATATTGAAATATTAGGGTCGGTTGACATTTAATAATGGCAACTAAATGTATATGCAAGCGGCTTTTTTGCACAGATCTATCTCTAAGGGTTATTCCACAATATGATTTTCAAATGAATAGAGATGGTCCCACTTGTTTGAACAACTAAAAGCTTATTTATAAGTCATATTTTGCTCTAGCTAAGCTATAGCAAACCCTACTATATAAGCTACATTGATTTAAAACCAAACACTAGGGCATCATAATTTTCAACTTCTTCACCTTGGTGAAAAGTCGCATTATCTAAAATGATAATACGGTCTTTCATCGGTTTTGACTTCCCAAATGATTATCCGAATGAAGTTAACCAACTTTCAAATACACTACGATTACAACAGCTTTCAAATAGTATAGGCATGATAAATTTAGTTTTTCTGCCAAAGATATAGTACCAATAAAGCTCATAGGTCTGGAAGATAGACCTGAACGGGTGGCATGACATCTTGTACCTTTCTTTGACCATCCCATTTGGGCGACTTCATTGCAACTCATGCCAGCTTCATCCATATAATAGATATCTGATGGATCAACTCGTTTGAGTATTTCTAAAAAATGACAAGTTTGCGATTTATGGTGAGTATCATGATAATGTTTCATGACTTTTTCACGTAAATTTACAGAATATATTTTAGGTATGGGTAAAATCTCAAATAAATCCAAGTGTAGCTTATATTTTGCTAATTGCTATATATTGTACTCAGTTTAAAGATAAGAAAATGCAAAAGTACCCATATGCATCAATTGGATATTGCATGTTTTTGAAAAGAACCAAATGTGGTCACTTTGCATAGCAACACTTTAAGGCGTAAAATAGCCGATTAGTTTATTTTCTAGGAAAGCTGTTCAGTGCAGATTCATTTAAATGTAGATCAATGGGTTATGGCACGTGACCGTCACCGTTTAAATCGACTGCGCAAAGATAAAAAAACACAACCAGCAGAAATCGAAAAACTGTTTGAACAGTCTAACCACAAAGTCAAGCAACGTCTTGCTCGTCTTCCCAAGATCAAGCTCAATCAGGATTTACCTGTTACTCAGTATGCAGATCGTTTGATTGACGCAATACAAAAGCATCAAGTGATTATTGTGGCTGGTGAAACTGGTTCGGGTAAAACCACGCAGCTACCGCAGATTGCCATGCTTGCAGGTCGTGGTCTTACGGGAATGATTGGGCATACTCAGCCGCGACGTTTAGCTGCTCGCAGTGTCTCACAACGTATTGCAGAAGAAGTTGGGCAGAAACTGGGCGAGGCGATTGGCTTTAAAATCCGTTTTAATGAGCAGGGATCGCAGGATTCGATTGTTCGTTTAATGACTGATGGTATCTTGTTGGCTGAGCTGACCAATGACCGATTTCTTTCAAAATACGACACCATCATTATTGATGAGGCACATGAACGCTCCCTCAACATTGACTTTATCATGGGTTATCTCAAGCAACTTTTACCCAAGCGCCCAGATTTAAAAGTTATCGTCACCTCAGCAACGTTAGATGTAAATCGTTTTAGCCAATACTTCAATGATGCACCGATTTTTGAAGTAGAAGGGCGCAGCTTCCCTGTAGAAGTGCGTTATCGTCCGATCTCTGAGCTGAGTATTGTTGGCAGTGATGATGATGAGTTTGATGATTTTGAAGAAAATCTACCGCGTGCTGTTGTACAAGCGGTCGAAGAGTGTTTTGCTGATGCTGAGGGTAAAGGGCATCCAGAACATGCTGATATCTTGATTTTTGCCAGCACTGAGCAAGAAATCCGAGAATTACAAGAAACCCTACAGAAGTATGGTCCTCGGCATACTGAAGTGTTGCCTTTATATGCACGTTTGGCACTCGCCGAGCAGCAAAAGATTTTCAGTCCAAGCGGCAAAGGTCGCCGTATTATTATTGCAACCAACGTTGCTGAAACAGCATTAACCGTTCCTAATATCCGTTATGTGATCGATAGCGGTTTTGCTCGTATTTCACGTTATAACTACCGTTCACGTGTGCAACGCTTACCGATTGAAGCGATTTCACAGGCAGCAGCCAATCAGCGTAAAGGTCGTTGTGGCCGTATCGCTGCGGGTGTTTGTATTCGTTTATACAGTGAAGAAGATTTTTTAAGTCGTCCTGAATTTACCGAACCAGAGATCAAACGAACTAACTTAGCTTCTGTTATTTTGCAGATGCAAAGTCTTGGTTTAGGTAGTTTAGAAGATTTTGACTTTATTGAGCCACCTGATTTCCGTTTGGTGAATGATGGGCGCAAGCTTTTGATTGAGTTGGGTGCATTAAGCGAACGTAAAAATGATTTAACTAAAGTCGGTCAAATGATGGCACGCATGCCGATTGATCCACGATTAGCACGTATGCTGATTGGTGGCGCTCATTTTGGTGTTCTGAAAGAAACATTGATTATTGTCAGTGCTTTAGCGATTCAAGATCCACGAGAACGACCTGCCGATAAACAAATGCAAGCCGATCAGAAGCATGCCTTATTCAAAGAAGCGGATTCAGATTTTTTATTCTATTTAAAACTTTGGAATACGCTCCAAACCAGTCCTGATACGCAGTCTGAAAACAAGCGCCGTCAATTTGCGCGTCAACATTTTTTAAGTTGGTTACGTTTACGGGAATGGAAGCAAACCCACCAACAATTAGTTGAATTGGCTGAAGGATTAAAGCTGAGCTTTAATGAAAAGGCAGCCAATTATGAAAATTTACATCGTGCTTTGTTAACGGGTTTACTTTCATTTATCGCCAATAAAACCGATGAACGTAATACCTTTATGGCGGTACGTCAGCAGAAAGCCAAAGTATTTCCTGCCAGTACGCTGCATAAGACCAATACTGCTTGGGTGATGGCATTTGAGATGGTGGAAACTTCTCAAGTGTACTTACGCACTTTGGCAAAAATTGATCCTGAATGGATTTTATTAGCTGCACGTGAACTATTGAAATATCACTATTTCGAACCACATTGGTCGAAAAAAGCAGGCATTGTGAATGCCTATGCGCAAATTTCATTGTTTGGTTTAATTATTGAACCAAAACGTATGGTGAATTTTGAGAAAGTTGATCAAGCCGCGGCACATGAAATCTTTTTACGGGATGCCTTAACGACTGGTAATTTGGGTATTACGCCACCGTTTTTAAAGCACAATTTATTGAAGCTTGAAGAAGTTGAGCGTGTTGAAGATAAACTGCGTCGTCGTGATTTAGTGGTCGATGAAGAAACTATTTATCAATTTTATGCTGAAAAAGTGCCAGAGGAAATTGCCAGTCGCCGTAGTTTTGAGGATTGGCGTGCAACAGTAGAAACAGAAAATCCGCGTTATCTGTTTGTTGAAGATGATGCGTTGTGGATGAATGATCGGCCAACCACGCAGCAATTCCCAGATTATTTACATAATGGACAATTGCGTTTAGCTGCGAGCTATCGTTTTGATCCAAGCCATGATGAAGATGGTGCAACAGTTAAAATTCCTGTGCAGGCTTTGCCACAGGTCGATGAAAAGCAATGGTCATGGGGGATTCCTGGGTGGCGTCAGGATTTAATAGAGGCTTTGCTCAAGGCGTTGCCTAAAGACAAACGTCGTAATTTAGTCCCGATTCCAGATACTGCGAAAAAACTGATGCAAGGTGTTGATGCAGTACATTTACGTGAGCACTTATTTAGTTATTTAGCTTTTGCCTTACGTGGTGAGCAGATTACTGAAAAAGATTTTTCTTTTGAACGAATTGATCAATATCTTGTACCTTTTATTAAAGTTGTGGATGAAAAAGGCAAACTCATTGCGCAAGGACGTGATTTAGATGAACTCAAAGCGCGTTGTCGTGTTGAAACGCATCGCCCTGTGAAACAGCAAAAGGGTGAGTTCCAGACTTTTCCTGAAAATTTTGTGTTTGAGGCTTCCCAAAAAGTCACAGGTGTTATTGTCAAGCAATATCAGGCACTTGTTGCTACAAAAGCCTTTGCTGAATTGGATGCCAAAGATGAATCGGGTGTGGTGATTCAAACTTTTAATGATCAAGATGAAGCCATCAAGCAACATCGTGAGGGGATTATTCGTCTTGTGCATATGCAGTTGGGTGATTTAATCCGTCAGTTGAAAAAACAGATTTCCAAACCATTAGCTTTGGCATATTCGCCTTTAGGTGATCGGGCGAAGTTGGAACAAATGCTGGTTTATGCAACCTTACAAGTTTCAATAAAAACTTTGCCTAAAAATACAGCGGAATTTAATCAGCTAATCGTTGATGTGAAAAAGCAATTTTTGGCAGATGGTCAAAAAGTTTTAATTGATATTACTGATATTTTTACTCAATGGCAGCAAATTCGTCGCGAGTTATTGGTTTTAGATCAGGATATCTTTGGTCGAAGTGTGGATGACATTGAAGACCAACTTGATTTAATGTCATTGGCAGACTTTGTTTATAGCCGATCTGCCGAGATTTGGCAGGAATACCCACGTTATTTGAAAGCATTGCTATTGCGTTTAGACCGATTGCCCAATAATCTACAACGTGACCTCGCTGCAATTGATGATGTCGATCCATGGATGGACAAAGTATTTAAATTTAAAAATGATCCTAAAATCAAAGAATTGTATTTGATGTTGGAAGAGCTTAGAATTTCCTTGTTTTCTCAACCGATGAAAACAAAGCTGCCTATTTCACCAACTAGATTGCAAAAACTATGGGATCGATTAGCAATCGGTTAAACTGAGCGATGATGAAAGCTAGAACCATTCTTTACAGGAGTTTTACATGGGCATCCGTATAACAGGTACAGGTTTATTCCACCCGACCGAATCTATTTCCAATGAAGAGTTGGTTGAAAGTTTAAATGCTTATGTAGAACAATATAATCAAGATCATGCCGCTCAGATTGAAGCAGGCGAAATTGAAGCCTTGCGTGGCTCAAGCCCTGAATTTATTGAAAAAGCATCGGGTATCAAAAGCCGTTATGTAGTTGAGAAATCAGGGATACTTGATCCAGCACGTTTACGCCCACGTTTACAAGAGCGTAGCAATGATGAACTTTCACTTCAAGCGGAGTGGGGCGTGATTGCTGCTAAACAGGCAATGGAAAATGCAGGCGTGACCGCAGAAGACATCGATGTTGTCATCTTGGCCTGTTCAAATATGCAACGTGCCTACCCAGCTGTGGCAATTGAAATTCAATCAGCTTTGGGTATCCAAGGTTATGCTTATGACATGAATGTAGCTTGTTCTGCTGCAACATTCGGTTTGAAGCAAGCCTATGATGCAGTGAAATGTGGCGCACGCCGTGTATTATTGCTCAATGTTGAAATTACCTCAGGTCATTTAGACTACCGTACTCGTGACGCACATTTCATTTTTGGTGATGTTGCAACTGCTTCAATTATTGAAGAAACTGAAACCAAATCAGGTTATGAAATCCTAGATATTCATTTGTTTACTCAGTTCTCAAATAACATTCGTAATAACTTTGGTTTCTTGAACCGCAGTGAAGATGCTGTGGTTGATGACAAATTGTTCCGCCAAGATGGTCGTAAAGTGTTTAAAGAAGTTTGCCCATTGGTTGCAAAAATCATTACTGCACAGTTAGAAAAACTTGAATTAACTCCTGAACAAGTTAAACGCTTTTGGTTACATCAAGCGAATGCCAATATGAATGAGTTAATTTTAAAACTCGTTGTTGGTAAAGATGCTGATTTAGATCGTGCACCAATTATTTTAGATGAATTTGCCAATACTTCTTCTGCGGGCGTAATTATTGCAATGCACCGCACAGGTGAGCAAGTAAATAATGGCGAATATGCTATAATTTCATCATTTGGTGCAGGGTATTCGGTTGGTTCGATTATCGTACAAAAACATATTGCTTAAAATTTATAGGCAAAAATAAAAAACCGCATCAATGATGCGGTTTTTTTGATTTCAGCTTATTTAAGCAAGATCGCTAGGTCGATGACTTGCGGAGTGGTGTTACCACCAATAGTTGAAGCTGCTAAATTTGGTGTTCCATCTACACTGATAGCTAAACGTGCTCTAGGTGTTGTAATTGTTGTATCGCTATTTAAGTCGACTCGATAAAGTACAGATGGTCCAGTTTCACCTGCCACAGTCGCTAAAGCTAAGCCATTGTCACCACCAGCAATATCAAAACCATTGTCTATACCTAAGTTGATTCCTAAATTACCGATCAGGTTTAATGTGCCTGCGTTTGGTGGATTCTGTTTAGTGAGAGTTTTGCCTGTTTGATCCAGATCAAATAGTTCTGTAGCTAACATCGCGATAGGTGTAGCGAAACTATTGGTATATGCAGCTGCAGTAACTTTAGCCTCAGAAATTCCGTTAATATCGCCATCTTTTATAGTATCGCCAGTATCGACGTTAATTCTTAAGTTCTGTCCAGTATTGCTGATTACGCGGAGTCGATCTGCTGTAGGGTTGAAATCAACTGCGAAACTTGTACCATCTAGGTTTGTGAAAGTGCTGCCAGTAGCTGGTTTGAGTGCAGTGATGAGGCTTGCTAAACCAGTGTCTGTATTGATCGTATACAAATTCCCTTTATTGGTTAATCCATATAGCTTGCCAGAATTATCAGTTGAGGTTCTAAAACGATAGTCTATACCGATAAATTTCTCATCTACAAGCAATCCAGTGAGGCTCTTTTCAGTTACAGTATTTGGATTAGTAATAGCGAAGCTAAGCAGTTTATTGTTTGCTGTTAAACCATAGCCTTGAGCTGTGGCATCGGTTGAACGTTTTAATGCAATGCCACGAATCCCCATGCTATTAAAACTATTATTCAGGTCATGTGATTCAAAAACAGCATCGCTTGAGGTGCCGACATTAGCTAGATTAAGTTTAAAAAATTTATAATTGCCTGATGCGAGTTTGAGTGCGGCAAAACCGACATTGTTGACAGGGTCTATATCAAAACCGCCACCGCCGTTTGTATTAATATCTGCACCCAAAGCCGTAGAATTGCCTAATGTACCTGCGTTCGCATTTTGAAGATAAATGCGATCACTATTTTGGTCAATGCTATATAGTTTGGTTGAACCTGTGCCAGCAAAGGCATTGGTATAAGCGCCTGCAACAACTGCTGCACTACCTGTGGCTAAATTAATCGTGCCATCTGTAATGGTTGCACCAGTATCAACATTGATACGCAAGTTTTGTCCTGTGTTAGAAATTACACGTAGGCGATCTGCAGCAGGGTTAAAATTAACAGTGATAAGGTTGGCATCACCCATAATTTGTGTGAAAGATGCATTTCCATCTGTAGTATCGCTCGGGTCGGCGATGAGTTTTCTCAGAAAAATTGCTTCGCCATTGTTTGGATTTAAAGTATATAAATTCCCCTGTAGACCAACAGCATAAAGTTTGCCATCTTTAGGGCGGTAATCAATACCTACCAGTTCATCCCCAGACATTAATCCTTTAATCTTGCGGTTAGACACAAGCTTGTCAGGCATTGATCTATCGACTGAACTAATCATTCCATTGGCAGTTAGAATTAAAGTATCGCCAGTATTCACATTTGACGACTCGGCATCGTTGTCTGAATCATTATTACAACCTAACAATGCAAAGCTTGCTAATGCAGTAACAGTCAAAGCTGTAATTTTCTTATTCATGTGTCTATCCTGATCTCAAAGTTATTTATAATAAGAAGTCGTCTTCCAATGAACGGTTTAAATTGACAATGCTTCTTGATATTCATTTTTGTTTGGAGGAAATTCCAAAAAAGATGGATGTATTAAGTTTAAAAATACAAATCACAATTTTTTGAAATTCACTTCTACTCCAATCAGGTTATGCGGACTAGGGTATAAAGTAAATTAATGTTTTTAAGTGATTTTTTTGTAGTAGCGTGTCGATTGGTAATTATTCACGAGGAATTCACGCGCGTTAAGAAACGTTAGTTAGTTCACAGAAATTATTTTTTAAAATTGGATTATCTCATATCAAAAATTAAAAAAGAGAACATGATTGTTCCCTTTTTTAATTTATACAAACTTGATTAAGCTTCTACAGTTTGTACAGCAATTTTCTTGGCAGGGTCAACTTTACGGCGTACCGCAGGCACAGGTTCACCATAATACTGGCGATCGGCGAAGTAACTTGAACGAACCATTGGCGCTGACCAAATATTTCTAAAGCCTAATTTACGACCATGTTCAGCGTAACGTTCAAATTCTTCTGGTGTCACAAAACGATCAATTGGCGCATGTTGTTTGGACGGCTGTAAATATTGTCCAATTGTTACATAGTCCACATCGTGCGCACGCAGATCATCCAGTAATGCAAGCACTTCCTCTTCAGTTTCACCAATCCCAACCATCAAACCACATTTGGTTGGGATATCAGGACAATATTCCTTAAACATTTTCAATAGATTAAGAGAGTGCTGATAATCAGAACCTGGACGCATTGCTTTGTATAAGCGTGGCACAGTTTCAATATTATGGTTAAACACATCGGGTGGACATTCTGTCATGATGCGTAAGGCAATATCCATACGACCACGGAAATCAGGAACTAAAATTTCTAATAAAGTTTTTGGACTCAAAGCGCGAGCTTGTTTAATACAATCCACAAAATGTTGAGCACCACCATCTAAAAGATCATCACGATCTACAGAGGTGATAACCGCATATTTCAAACCCAAATTTGAAATAGTTTCCGCCATATGACGAGGTTCATCAGGATCAAGTGCATTTGGTCGACCATGTGCAACGTCACAGAATGGGCAACGACGTGTACAGATGTCGCCCATGATCATAAAGGTTGCTGTACCACCCCCAAAACATTCAGGCAGGTTAGGGCAGGCCGCCTCTTCACAAACAGTATGGAGTTTTTGTGCGCGCAAGGTGGTTTTAATACGCTGAACCTCTTCTGGTGCGGCCATCTTGACACGAATCCAGTCTGGCTTACGAGGTACTTCAACCGTAGGAATCACTTTTACAGGAATTCTTGCGACTTTTTCTGCGCCACGAAGTTTTATACCCTGTTCAGGTTTACGGTGTTCAGACATATTTCACTTTTCCCTTAATTATTGAACCGATCAAGACTGCATTATTATAGTCAAGTTTGTAGTAGAAACAGGTATTCATTTTGAAAATGTCAATATTTAAAATATATGGTTGAGAAATACATTAATTCGCCGCATATTAGTTATCATATATTTAGAAGTAACAGCAAGAATGAAAGGAGCTTTGAATGCCACGTAAGAAAGAGGTCATTGGTGGGAATATTGTGAAGTTTGATGCAGTTGTTCTCGGTTCTGGCCCTGCGGGTGAAGGCGCGGCAATGAAGCTTGCAAAAGCAGGTAAACGTGTTGCAATTGTTGATGTTCGTGATCAACTCGGTGGTAACTGTGCACACGTGGGAACAATTCCGAGTAAAGCATTACGTCAAACGGTTTCCAGTATTATCCGTTATCAGCGTGATCCAATGTTTCAAAAAGTAGGTGAATGGAAACAGTTCACCATGAAACAGGTGCTGCGTAATGCGCATAAAGTGATTCAGCAGCAAGTCGATACACATACCCGTTTTTATGACCGCAACAAAATTGAGGTCTTTCATGGTCGTGCCTATATTCAGGATAAAAACACCGTCCTGATTTTTGGTCAGGATGGCATTAAGGATAGCATTATCTGTAAACAAATCGTGATCGCAACAGGTAGCCGTCCATATCAACCGAAAGAATTAGACTTTAACCATCCCCGTGTGTTTGATTCAGATAAAATCCTTGATCTGGATTACGCGATCCATAAAATCATTATCTACGGTGCAGGGGTGATTGGCTGTGAATATGCCTCCATTTTCATTGGGCTGGACCATAAAGTTGACTTGATTAATACCCAGCATAAACTTTTAAGCTATCTGGATGATGAAATCGCCGATGCATTGTCTTACCACTTGCGTGAGCAAGGTGTCCTGATTCGCCATAATGAGCAAATTGATCGTTTAGAAACCTTTGATGACCACGTGGTAATGCATTTGCTCAGTGGCAAAAAAATCAAGGCGGATGCAATCCTGTGGTGTAACGGCCGTTCAGGTAATACTGATGGCCTTGGCTTGGAAAATGTCGGGCTTGTTCCAAATAGTCGCGGTCAGCTTATGGTCAATGACCAATATCAAACCGAAGTTGATAATATTTATGCTGCGGGTGATGTCATTGGCTGGCCATCGTTGGCATCGGCTGCATACGACCAGGGACGCTGTGCTGGGGCGAATATGGTGGGCGAGAAGAACGTTAAACCGATCAAGGATGTCCCAACAGGAATTTATACCATTCCAGAAATTTCATCGATTGGTAAGACTGAACAACAGCTTACCGATGAGAAAGTCCCTTATGAAGTAGGGCAGGCATCTTTCCGTCACTTGGCCCGTGCACAGATTACGGGTGATACGGTAGGTGAATTAAAGATTCTATTCCACCGCGATACTTTGGAAGTCTTGGGTATTCACTGCTTTGGTAACAATGCAGCAGAGATTATCCACATTGGGCAGGTGGTTATGCATAGTCCAAACAATACCTTGAAGTATTTTGTTGAAACAACATTTAACTATCCAACCATGGCTGAAGCCTATCGTGTAGCAGCTTTGAATGGTATAAATCGTTTATTTTAAATTGCGATGGATTTAGTTCGATAAGCAACAAAATGCCAATCAATATGATTGGCATTTTGCTATGGTGTGTTTGATAAAAAGGTGGATATGAAAACTCAAAAAAATAATTTAATTATCATCGTGATGGTTTTTCTTATTGCTGCTTATTTGGGATTGGATTTCAAGCAAAAACAAAATACAACCAATGGCTCAGCTCTGCCACCTTCTACCAATTTAGTCATAGATGATCAACAGAAGATCATGCAGGCATATCAACAGCAACGGAGTAATATTCAGGTTCAAGCCCATGGAACAATAAAAGCAATTTTGCCAGATGACGATCAAGGTTCAAGACATCAAAAAATAATTTTACAACTTGAGAACGGATTGACTGTGTTGATTGCCCACAACATTGATTTGGCGCCAAAAATTGAGGGACTTAAAAAAGGCGATAAGGTTGAGTTTTATGGTGAATATGAGTACAACCAAAAAGGTGGGGTGATTCACTGGACCCACCATGATCCTCAAGGAAAACATATTGATGGATGGCTAAAATATCAAGGAAGAATGTATCAATAACATCTTCCCTGAATCCTGATGAACCTAACATGCGCTAAATCAGCTTGTAAGCGCCAATTTTTGACGAGATTTCCATTTAGGTAGGACTTTAGCCAGATAAGCGTCCATGCACCATACTGGGCCAATCAGAAGGAATTGCAGGTCCTTGAAGAATGATGGCTTTTTGCCCTCTACTTTGTGCCCATAAAACTGTCCAATCCAGGCAACCACAAAAACGCCAATATAAAAACCTACCCCTACAGGCAGAATTACAATCAGCCATGCCATGACTGCCAATAGCGCGGCCATTGCCACTGCCAGTACAATATCCAGACGGGCATAAAAGACCAGGGTCAGTACAAGCAGCAGGGCGGTGAGTAGCGTGCTAAAGTGAGCAAGAATCCCAATGATTGAAAAAAGAATGGCTGGAACGCAGACCCAGTGAATTTTTTTATTGGTTTGGTCTTGATGGCTGTCACTATATTCATCAAACCATTCAGTAATTGATTTCACAGCGCTCTCCTTGCTATGCGACTATGTTTTTTTGAATATACCGAAGAAAAGCGAGAGGGTCAAAATGATTCTTGGGAATGATAAGGAAATGATGTCTCTAATTAAAGAAAATAAAAATTTTGGAAACCTAAAACATAAAAAGCCACACAAGGTGGCTTTTTATCGAATTGATGAACCTGAATTAAGAATTTGGACCATCAACGCGTTCTATACTTACTTTCGCAGTGCCGGCATTGGTAACACCGAGTTGCTTAGCTGCGCCATAAGATAAATCTAATACACGGTTACCATGGAATGGACCACGATCGTTAACCTTAACTACAACGCTTTTACCGTTGTCTTTATTGGTCACACGAATGTAACAGTTCAATGGCAGGCTACGATGAGCAGCAGTTAAACCATTCATGTCGAATGTTTCACCGCTTGCAGTCTTACGACCATGAAATTGACGACCATACCATGATGCTACGCCAGTTTGGCTAAACTTACGTACGGTATTAGACGCAACAGTGTTAAGTTTTTCAATCACTGAAGGCTCTTCTTCAGGGATATCAATTTTAGCAGCAATTGTTTGGCGACGTACTTTGTCACCAGAACTCTCAGTGATTGAAAGACTATTGACGTTAGAAAAACGAGAATTAAAATTTTGAGAATCTTTGCTCAAAACGCGGGCTGCTAAATTAGAACCTTCAACATCATTTGTTAATGATGATGATTGTACCATTTCAGCATGTAACGGGCTTAAACTTAAGCCTGCCGTCAGCGCTAGAATATATTTCAGCGAAAACTGCATTGTATAAACTCCTAGAGAACATGCTTTTCTATCTCAACAAAACAGCATTGAAATACAGTGCACATGTCTAATTATTCACTTTTGCAATTACTTTTCTTGGGTGGATAATATTCAGCGCTTACGAAGTGTGTCTAGTCTTTAACGATAAATAGTTACAAAAAGGGTAAAAACTTACAGTTTTAGATTAAAAAATAATCAATATTGTAACAAAATATGAAATTTGATTATTTAACACCCTTTTTGAACCATAAATTTATTGACTTTCAGATTTTGTTTAAAAAATCGGGTTATCTTCCTGCGACTTCAGTGCCTAATAACCACACCGCTGTGGCATACATTCGACTCTTATTATAAGTCGTGATTACTTGGAAATTTGGATAGGTGATGTAATAAATAGGTCCAAATTGGTCTTGTAATTGAATAACATTTACTAAATCAAGATCATCTATTTTTACCAACGGGTCAATAGGCGCAATACCCAGTCTTTTCAGCTCTCCATACGGAGTTGGCAGGGTTAAATCCTTGGCAATAATGCTGTCTGGATTGTTGCCAAGATAGCGGGCGGGGAAGCCAATTGGACGATCCCGTTGCCAGCCATGTTGGGCCAAATAGTTCGCAATTGAACCGATTGCATCAACGGCTGAATTCCTTAGATCAATATGGCCATTTCCATCATAGTCAACGCCTAACTTTTGAATGTTGCTTGGCATGAATTGTGGATAGCCGATTGCACCCGCATACGAACCGACGATGCTATTAGTTGGGTAGCTTTCCTTATATGTCCATGCAATCAGTGCTGCCAATTCATCACCAAAATAGTCTGCCCGACGTGGGTATCCAAAGGCCAGTGTTGCAAGCGCATCCCGTGTGATGAAAGAGCCTTTATTGGCGCCATAACCTGTTTCTACGCCTAAGATTCCCAGAATGACCGACTTAGGCACACCAAACTGCTGTTCTGCGCGATTCAGGGCATCTTCATACTGGCTTTTAAAGCGAGCGCCACGTTGAATAGTGCCCTCAACCAGAAACATTGAGCGATATTCATACCAGGGCTTGCTTTCACCAGGACGGGTCATGATATTCAGGATATTGGGCAGGTTGCGTGCCCCACTCATGGCGGCATCTACCTGCTCACTGCTCAGGCCATAAGTGTTCATGGCCTTTTGTTTAAATGCAAAATAATTGGGATGAGTGAAAAATTCATTTGCCTGCGCCCAGTTACTACTCAAAAATAGGCTGGCACTCAAGGTAACAAGTTTAAAAGTTTTATTTAAAGTTTGATGAAACATAATGTTTATATCGTTCCTCATTATCGATGTGTATGAATAGACATCACCAGTCCAAATGTTGACATAAGGGTAATAATTGCAGTGCCACCATAGCTCATAAACGGCAAAGGCACACCCACTACAGGTAAAATACCACTGACCATGCCAGCGTTTACAAATACATAAACAAAAAAGGACAAACCAAATGCGCCCGCGACCAGACGACCATAGTTATGGAAGCTTTGCAGGCCTATCTGGAACGTTCTGAAAATAATGGCGCAATAGAGCAGAATCAGTAGGCTGACGCCAATCAGGCCAAACTCTTCGGAATAGGCCGCAATAATAAAGTCGGTATGTCCTTCTGGCAGAAAGTGCAGATGGGATTGTGTTCCCTCCAGAAAGCCTTTGCCTGAGAACCCGCCTGATCCAATCGCTGTTTTTGACTGGATGATGTTCCAGCCTGTCCCTAAAGCGTCCGCTTCAGGGTTAAAAAGGGTTAAGACGCGCTGACGCTGATAGTCATGCAGTAAAAACTCCCATGCAATTGGGATGATCACGGCCACAGCACCCGCTGCCGCCGCAATCAATCGCCATGACAGGCCACTTAGAAACAGAACAAAAATTCCGCTGGCAAGAACCAGTAATGAAGTTCCCAAGTCGGGCTGCTCAGCAATCAGCAAAAATGGAATGACAATCAAAACCAGAGACAGAATTACCTGAGAAAAGCTGGGTGGTAGTGCCTTGCGCGACAGGAACCATGCAATCATCATCGGCATGCCAATTTTCATAAATTCGCTGGGCTGGACGCTACCGAAACCAGGAATATCAATCCAGCGTTGTGCCCCCATACGCACTTCACCAAAAATCACCACTGCAAGCAGCGACAGCACACCAAAGATATAAAAGTAGGGTGAGAATGCCTGATAAACCTTGGGAGGAATCTGTGCCAGACTGAACATGACCACAAAGCCAATGCCAAAACTCATGGCCTGCTTGCTAACCAAGCCGACATCCTGAGCAGAAGCACTATATAAAATGGTCAATCCCAGCAGAGCATTCAGCACAAGAAACAGGCAAAGCCAGGGGTCGATATGCAGTTGTTGCCAACGGGATAACTGGGTTGCTGTGCTCAAGCCGTCACGCGGCGCTTGACGTAGAAATTTATACTGGGAACTAGGTGCCATGCGAGTGTAGATCGGGAAATCAATGCTTGGCGAATGCTAACATAAATGCGGATTTAGAGCGTGCAAATTTAGAAAATGTGACATTTATAAGCATTCAATCTATAGAATGAAATGGCAATAAATTTGTTCATAGGATTTATACCATAAAATGCTATAAATCAACCTAATAGATGAGTAGGGCTGTAGTGCATACGCCCAATAAAAAGCGATGGTTTCATGACCATCGCTTTTGCATCATTTGCTGAATTACTTTTGAACCAATAACTGATCAAAATGTTTTGCAAATACTTCAAGTTCACCTTGGCTTAAACCTGGGATGAGCTTGTTAATCACAATGTGAACGGCTGTTTCGACACCACTGGTTGCAACGCTCGCAACACCGCGTTTCATCATGCCCAGACCCAGCGTTTTGTTAAATTCGGTCATGAAGTGGTGAGTCAATGCATCAGCAAAAGTTTTAAATTGCTGGGTTAATGCATCACGTTGTGCCTTGCCATTTCCAGCAGCGACTTCTGCAAAGCTTTTTTTCATGTCAGCGACCAGCGTATCAGGTAGAACCGTACCAATACGTTGTTGACCATCATTGTCAGTAAACAGGCTTTTTTCCATAAACGACAACGATTCAAGAACCTGCTCGTTCGATGCCTTGCCTAATAATTGCTTAAGTAAAGTCTCAACAATGCCACGGATTTTGATTGCAAGTTTCTCGGTGGTGTCACGCTTATCACTTGGCGGAAACTTTTGAACCAGCTTAATCAGCATGTTATCTAATAATTCATCAGTCAACTGTAGAGAAATTTTGTCACGCAACGGATATTGTGGTTCTTTACTGTCACGGTTGGCTTGTGCAAGTTTAATATCCTGACTCAAACCTGCTGATGGAAGAATACCGAAATAACTGGTCATTGAAGAACGTCCTCTATATCAAATTTATTCGTTTTATTGTCGTGCCAGACGAATTGGCTCGGGCATCCATGACAAATCCGATACACGGCATGGGTTAATATCCAGCCCCCCGCGGCGTGTATAGGTTGCATAAACCATCAGCTTTTCTGGTTGAAGCAGTTGCCAAATATCCGCAAATATTTGCTCAACACATTGCTCATGGAAACCATTATGCTGACGGTACGAGATAATATAGGCTAACATACTGCGATAACAAGGTCTTTTGCCTTGCAGACGAATAAAAACCGTGCCCCAGTCAGGTTGGCCTGTCACAGGGCAGTTGCTTCTTAAAAGATGTGAATACAGTTCAATTTCAACATGATCCTGACTGCTTGAGTCGAGTTGCAGCAAGCTTGAGTCTGGGTGTTCAGACAGGCGTTCAGGAATCAGCTCATCAATACAGATGCCTGTCGGTTTGGAAATGGCCAAGTCATCGACCTGAAACAGTTGTAGCTCAATCTTTGCACCAGCAGCCTGAGACAAGTCACGTTCCACTGTTTCAATAAATGTTTCTCTTGACTGAAATTGGGTAAAGTTCAGGCTGTTGAAATATAGCTTGAGCGACTTTGATTCAATCAGGTTGGGGGAGCTGGCTGGCAGGGTGATGCGGCCAATCGCCACCTGTGGCAAACCGAGCTGGTTTAACCATGAAATTTCAAAGACATGCCACCAATCCTTACCCTGACTAATGCCGTCAATATGTGCATATTGTTGACGGGAATCAGCGCGGGCAATTGGAAACAAAACCTCTGGCTGATATTGAGTTGGGTATTGGGTGTCTTTGCCCAACAAGGAAAGTTCAACACTCATTCACGCATTCCTGAACCACGAGCTAATAAATGATAGGCAATTGCATAGAGGGCAACGCAGCATAGTGTCACGATGCTCAATGAAAAGGATACATTGACATCACTGTGTCCTAAAATCCCGTAACGGAACGCATTGACCATATAGACAATTGGATTGATTAAAGACAGGTTTTGCCAAAATGGGCTTAACGCGCTAATCGCATAGAACACACCACCCAGATAGGTGAGCGGGGTCAATACAAAAGTCGGGATAATCGAAATATCATCAAATGACTTGGCATAAACGGCATTGATAAAACCACCAAGTGAAAACAACAACGAAGTAATGATGACGGTATAGACCGTCACAAATAAATTGTAAATTTCCAGATGGGTAAAGAACAGGCTCATTAGGGTTACAATCAAGCCAACCAGCACACCACGGCTTACACCGCCAATCACATAACCCCAAAGAATCAGGTGTAAGGGCACAGGGCTCATGATCAGTTCTTCAATACTTTTTTGAAATTTGGCACTAAAGAAACTTGATGAGACGTTGGCATAGCTGTTGGTAATCACAGCCATCATAATTAGGCCTGGCACAATGAACTGCATATAGCTAAAGCCACCCATTTCACCAATACGTGAGCCGACCAGGTTGCCGAAAATCACAAAGTATAAACTCATGGTGATGGCAGGTGGCAGTAAGGTTTGTGGCCAAATCCGCATAAAACGACGAATTTCTTTAACAACTAAAGTCCAGAGTGCGGTTTTAAGCTGATTGAAGTTCATTGATTCGCTCCCGCAAGATTCTTCTCGACCATTTTCACGAACAATTCTTCCAGACGATTGGATTTATTGCGCATACTGTTGACCTGAATATTCTGTGATTGCAGGATTAGGAACAAGTCATTCATGTTATGCGCCTTGTCCATGGTCACTTCCAAAGTCACAGGATCGACCAGGTTAAACCTGAACCCGATAATATCGAGTTGTAAATGCTCAATCGGTTGCGCTAAGTCAAAAATAAAAGATTCCTCGTTCAACTGATTAAGGAAACCTTTCATGCTGGTATCTTCCTTAATCACACCACGGTCAATGATGGCAATGCGACGGCACAGCATCTCGGCCTCTTCCAGATAATGTGTGGTCAGGATGATTGAAGTGCCTTTCTCATTCATTTCAGTGAGGAAATCCCACATGGAACGGCGTAGCTCAATATCCACACCCGCAGTTGGTTCGTCCAAAATCAAGAGTTTGGGTTCATGCATCATGGCACGGGCGATCATTAGGCGGCGTTTCATCCCGCCAGACAGCATGCGTGACTGGATATTACGCTTTTCCCATAACCCCAGTTTTTCTAAATAATGTTCGGCACGTTGTTCAGCCAGTTTTTTCGGAATACCGTAATAACCCGCCTGGGTCACCAGAATATCAAAGGTTTTTTCAAACTGACCAAAGTTAAACTCTTGTGGGACGACACCAAGACATTGTTTGGCATGTGAGGGGTGGCTATCAAGGTTATGCCCAAAGATTTCAACCGAACCCGATGTCTTTTTGGTTAAGGAACTGATGATACTGATTGTGGTTGATTTACCTGCACCATTTGGACCCAGTAGTGCATAAAATTCACCCTCAGGCACAGTTAAATCAATACCTTTTAATGCCTGAAAACCATTACGATAAGTTTTGGACAAATCGCTCAACACCAAAGCATCAGTCATGAATGTCTCACGTTATTTAATAGAATGCGTATTTTGAGCGATATAAAAGAATAAACCAAGTGGAAAAACAGGTTTATGGCGTGTTAAAAACAGAACGATCACAGAAAGGGAAGTATCTTAAGAAGATGGTGCGCTCAGCGGGACTCGAACCCACGCCACAGGCTTCGGAGACCTGTACTCTATCCAGTTGAGCTATGAGCGCGTGCGAGCCACATCATAGGCAAAAAAAGCACATAGGTAAAGTATATAACTTCGCTTAAGGCCGTTATTGTTTATTAAAACAACGATTTCTGCTTTTATTCAGCCATTTTTACAAAATCAGCATGATAAATGCTGAACTGAATAATTAATCAGTTTTAGCGTTTGATTCAGTTGGGTTGGTGGAATACGGGATTCCTGTAATGAGGTAATCCATTGCATTTGACACGCTTTCAATTGTTGTAGCGTTTTAATGGACTGAACTTTTTGTACCAGTGGACGAGCCATCAAGCCGCAATAGGTGGTTAAGGTCTGAATCATCACTTGCTGAATTTCAACAAAAGCGAGTTTTTCCAGTGAAATATTTTCTGGTTGAATCTGCTGGACAGGAACAGTATTGATTTCAGATACTTCTTTTATAGCGGATGTTTCTGAACTGTTCACTTCGTTGACTTGAACACTTAAATCTTCTTTTATTTCATTTTTTACTGGGGGTTGCGTAGCTTGCTGCGCCAATAAACCCATATCAATCAGTTGTTGCACCAGTTCTGTCGGGGCAATTTTTTGTTTATAGTCATGGTTTAGGTCCTGAAAGTCTTCGTGATCAATCAGTAGCAACAAACGGCGTTGACGTGCGGTCAGCTCAATATTGCGTTGCTGCAACGCATTTTGCCCAAGTTCTGTTTTAAAAAAATGTGACATTTCTGAATCTCCCCAGCCAAAAACTAGATGGAGATTAAGATACGGTTAATAAATGACAATAATGTTAACAATTTATTAAATATCATTGTCTCGTTTGGAGTAAGTGGAAAATAATCTAACAGTGCGACACGTTATGGAGTATTTGGCTCACTGAGTTTCCAGTGCCTTGCGTAAATAAGGATCAAGATCATCCTGACGTAGTAACCATTGAATATAGTCGGCAGGCAGGTCCTGAATGGCAGTACCCTTATGTTTGCCGAAAGTGATGCTCTTTGGAATACGAGCTTCTTCTGAAGCAATATAAAGTTGTTCAATATCCTGAATATTGAGGCGGTGAATGATGTGCATCAGGATATTGGCTGTCAGGATAATATCGGCATCGGCTCGGTGCGCACCCTTAAGCATTTCCCGCGCCTTGTCACTGCCTTTTGAAATTAAATAAATCAGGGCTGAAATATTGTGTGCTTCCGCCTCTTTCCAAACATGTCGGGCCAGGGCAAGGGTGCAGATCGGTTTCAGTTTGGATGTATCAACCCCGCAGCGTGCGATTGCGGCAATATCATAATCCACATTATGTCCAATAATATAGCTCGTCTGTTCTGGTAGCTGGAATTCACGGTAATTGGGCTGATCGACCAAATCTGATTCCAGAATATGGTGTACGGCCATTGCCGCATAGGAAATGGGTTGATTGACCTGATAAAGCTGATCAAAGATTTGGCTCTTATCCAGACTTAATTTTCCACTTTCAATTTTAATCGGCGCATAGGCGATTTCGATTGGCAAACCATTCAGTGTATGTGTCTCAGTATCCAGAATAATGGCTTGCATGAAGTGGTCCTATATGAAGTCTAGAATTTTATTATCTTACAAGAAATTTATTTATTGTGCCGTCAAATAATCGCTGTTTGAGCCCAGCCTAAAATGCTGGTTCAGTATTCGTAAAACTTTGAATGGTGGTTTGAGATTTACCCAAAGACTTTGACTCATACATGAGCTGGTCTGCGATTTTGCTCGCATCCTCAAGATTTTCAGGTAGTTCAGTCAAGATTGCTAAACCCATACTAAAGTCCACGCGGTATTGTTGTTTTAAACCACTTTCCTGAAATAATGCTCTAATACGCTGGTCACAGTGATTTGCCTGAGTGTCATTGACTGCCTTGAAGCCATCAAGGTCAATAATGCCCAACACGACGAGTATGAGTAAAATCAATAAACGTCGTAGGTTGGTATTTCATGCGAATAATCGTTCTAAGGTCTTTTCCATTACATTGTTATAAATGATTACACATTAAAACGGAAGTGCAATACGTCGCCATCCTGAACAATATAGGTTTTGCCTTCCAAACGCCATTTACCCGCTTCTTTCGCACCGTTTTCACCGTTGTATTGAATGAAGTCATCATAGGCAATACATTCAGCACGGATAAAACCTTTTTCAAAGTCCGTGTGAATCACACCTGCCGCCTGTGGCGCTGTGGCACCCACTTTAACGGTCCAGGCACGGACTTCCTGTACACCTGCAGTAAAGTAGGTTTGTAGGCCAAGTAATTTATAACCCGCACGGATCACCACGTTTAAGCCTGGCTCTTCCATTCCCATCGCTTCCAGAAATTCAGCACGGTCTTCATCTTCCAGTAGTGAAATTTCAGCTTCGATCTGGTTGCAAAGAGGTACCACAATCGCATTTTCCTCAGCAGCCAATTTTTTTACGGCGTCAAGATGTGGATTGTTTTCAAAACCATCTTCTGCCACATTGGCAATGTACATGGTTGGTTTGAGTGTCATTAAACCAAAACCACGGACTGCCTTACGTTCGTCATCAGAAAGGTCTGCTGCACGTGCTGGCTTACCTTCATCCAGTAAAGGCTGGATTTTTTCCAAAGCTGCCTTGGTTGCAATCGCATCTTTGTCACCACCTTTTGCTGCTTTGGTTAAGCGTAACAATGCTTTAGCAACAGTATCAAGGTCAGCCAGTGCAAGTTCAGTGTTGATGGTGGCAATGTCATCCAACGGGTCAATTTTACCATTCACGTGAATGACGTTTTCATCTTCAAAGCAACGCACCACATGGGCAATCGCATCCGTCTCACGGATGTTGGCAAGGAACTGGTTACCGAGGCCTTCACCTTTGGATGCGCCCGCAACCAGACCCGCAATATCAACAAATTCCATCGTGGTTGGCAGAATACGCTGAGGTTTTACAATCGCCGCAAGTTTGTCCAGACGTGCATCTGGTACAGGTACAATCCCTGTATTGGGTTCAATGGTACAGAACGGAAAGTTTTCAGCAGCAATGGCTGCCTTTGTTAATGCATTAAATAATGTAGATTTACCTACGTTTGGCAGACCAACAATACCGCAATTAAAACCCATGAAACCACTCACAAATGTGTTATTTAAAAAATTGCTGCTGATTTTACATGAAAGCCATGACAAAGTCAGGTCATGGCTGGAATGAAAAATCGATCTCGCCCAAATTACAGGAGATAGGAAAAAAAGGACATTGTATTGATTCGCTTTTACTTCTAAAGTATGGCAAACCTTATGTTTGAACGAATAGAAAAATAAAGCTGGAGAGTCTATGCGGGTTTTATACCAATTTCCTTTGTCTCACTATTGTGAAAAAGCTCGCTGGTTGTTGGATCATAAGGAATTGGACTATGTGGCACATAATTTAATTCCTGGTTTTCATCGTGCGTTTACCTATTTCAAGTCAGGGCAATACCTATTGCCAATGCTGAAAGATGGTAAACGCTGGATTGCTGATTCGACCCAAATCGCCTTATATCTGGATGCAACCTATCCTGAACATACACTGTTAAGACGGGATGAGCAATTGCGTGATCAGGCGCTGCAAATTGATAAACTGGCAAATGAGCTGGGTATCCATGTACGCCGCTGGTCACTGGCACAGGCACTTTTAGTGGGTGATCATCCGCTTGAAATCATGATGGGTGAACAAGGCTATTTACGCCAGTTTGAGAAGATTTCTAAACCAATTCTGAAAAGTCTGGTCTCAACCAACTATAAGCTTAATCCCGAAAAAGTCGCTAAATCCAAAATTCGCATGACAGAGATAATCGCCGATTTAAATCAGCGTCTGGTTGATAATCAGGGGCGTTACTTGGTGGGGGATCGTCTGGGTTTGGCTGATATTTCGGTCTGTTCAGTCCTTGCACCCTTGCTGGTGATCAAGGGAACACCGTGGGAACTGGAAAATGATGATATTGAACAGTTCTCAGACGAATTAAAGCAGTATCACGACTATTTACTGGATTTACCACTTGGACAATATGCACAGCGTATTTATGCCACTGAGCGTAATGCCCGTGTTGATTGGCGAGGGATGTAAATTTTCAGCTATACATCAGCCCTAAAATGTTTAGGGCTTTTTTATGAGAAAAAAACAGACATCTTTCACAAAATATAAGAAAAAAATGATTAATGAGTTTAATATCTAAAAGAAAATTCCTTTTTTTAATTAAAAATTGGAATTTATTTCCAAAATTGCTTTAAAAAAAATGAAAAGAGGGAAATAATTATGAAAGAGCTTTGCTATCTTATGTTTCAGGGTGAGGAACGATAAGTTCCGCAAGGGAATCGAAACCAGTTGTTCAACTTTTGGGAGACAGTTGAACCGTGATTTAAAAAGTTTGGTTTCGAGCTTGAGACAAAGATAAGCCAAAAGTTTATCGGAATAGTGTCTACATTATCTATGTAGTATGGTCAAAAGTTAAACGTATGTTTTTCCCTTGATCCCCCCCCAAATTACACATAAGAGAACAGTTCCGATGCCACCTAATTTTAGACTGAGGACTGTACAATGGAATTAGATCGTTTTGATAAACAGATTCTGGAAATTTTGACCCATGAGGATGTCAACTTGAATGAACTGTCAGAGCGTATTAACCTATCTGTCAGTTCAGTACACCGTCGGATCAAGAACCTGATTGAATCTCAGGTGATGGGACAGCTCAAACGGGAAATTAATTTTAATAAGCTCGGCTTTAGCTTACATATTCTTTTACAAGTTTCATTGAGCAAGCATGATAGTGAAACCTTTGATAAATTCCTGCAAGAAATTGAAGATATTCCAGAAGTCACCAATGCCTTTTTAGTGACAGGGCAGAGTGCAGATTTTATTCTGGAACTGGTGGCTCGCAATATGGATGACTACAGTGAAATCCTGTTACGCCGTATTGGCAAGATTGACAGCGTGGTTGCACTACATTCAAGCTTTGTGATTAAGGAATATAACGTATTTAACTGCTATAAGCTTTTGAACAAGCTATAAAAAAATGCATCTAAAAAGATGCATTTTTTTATTCATCTGAGTGGCTTACGCATCGAGTTGAGCTAAAACATCTTCAGAGAACTCAACGTTAGTATAAACGTTTTGAACATCATCCAGATCTTCAAACATATCAATCATTTTCATGATTTGCTTGGCTTGATCAATATCTGTGATTTCAGCTTTGGTTGATGGGCTCATGACCACTTCTGCATTGTCGGACTTCAAACCCGCAGCATTCAAGGCATCTTGTACATCACCAAAACTTTCTGGCGTGGTAATAACCAGGATGCCATCTTCAGAAACTTCGATGTCTTCTGCACCAGCTTCCAGCGCCACATCCATGATTTTGTCTTCTAAAGACACATCTTCAAAGCTAATTTCACCGCGTTTGGTAAACAAATAAGCCACTGAACCTGATGTGCCTAGGTTACCATTATTTTTTGAGAAGCAATGACGGACGTCTGGCACAGTACGGTTTAAGTTGTCTGTCATGGTTTCAACCAGAACGGCAACACCACCCACACCATAACCTTCATAAGTGACTTCGTTTAAATCTTCATTATCCTCGCCACCTGCACCGCGCTGAACAGCTCGGTTGATTGCATCACGCGTCATATTCACTGAAAGTGCTTTTTCAATCACTGCACGCAGACGGGGATTGCTGGCTGGATCGCCACCGCCTAGTTTCGCTGCTGTAACGATTTCACGAATATATTTAGTAAAGACTTTAGCACGGCTGGCATCTTGTTTTGCTTTACGATGCTTTGTGTTGGCCCATTTAGAATGACCTGCCATGGAAATAACTCCAAAAATTAAAACTTAAAAAAGTGCAGGAATATTAGCATAGCGATGGTTTTGTTGAAAACAACCGTATTTGATATTCCAAATTTAAAATTGGCCTGATGATCTTAACGTGAACAGAACAAACGCTATTGAATTTTCACATCGATGCCATATTCGGCATACAAGGTTTTGATTTTTTCTAAATCCTGCTGCAAGTCGGTTGGATAAATTTTACCTAAAATACCGCCTTGCCTGGTTTTGGCATTGGCGTACATCAGGATGATGGGTACATTGGCTGCCTTGGCAATATGCCAGAAACCAGTCCGAATTGGCTTGCGTTCTTCGCCATCTTTGGCACGTGTTGCCTCAGGTGCAATCACAAGGTTGAAATGATCATTTTGATTAAACAACTCAACCATTTGTGTGACAATATCTTTGCTGGCCTTGCGGTCAACAGGGATGCCACCAAGCTTTTCCAGAATCGTTTTAAGAGGGCCTTTAAACAGTTCTTTTTTGATAAGCGTATGGATTTTAAGCTCTAAAATTTCAAATAGTGCAAGTGACAGGATGGTGTCCAGATTTGAGGTGTGTTCAAAGCCAATAATAACTTGTTTGTTTTCTAAAATGGCTGGATTGACATTATATGTCCAACCCGTTGCTTTAAAAATAGATTTTCCTAAGAATTTTTTCATGGCAGAAATACATGACAAATGAATGATGAATGGCAGCAGTGTAATGCGAGTTTTTTAGAAAATACATATCCTAAAATTCCACACTAAAAAGAAATTTGGATGTTTCTTAATTGATCAAAATATGCAGATATTATCTTTACTCCAGACGCAGAGATCAGATAGAATCAGCGCAGTTTTTGGTTTTACTTAGTTTTTTAGCGACTTGATAAAATCATCTGCTTGTAATTTAAGTTAAATTTGGCTAAGATCAGGCAGCCTTAATCATAAGAAATATGATTAAAACTTTATAGGGGCCTATAGCTCAGTTGGTTAGAGCAGCGGACTCATAATCCGTTGGTCGACAGTTCAAGTCTGTCTGGGCCCACCATATATCGAACCTCGTAACTATATTTGATGTTCATCAAAACCAAATTATCGACTGGAAAAATCAATTGATTTCAGCAAAAAATCAGTATCTTGCAAAATATTTATGCAGCAAAGCCACTGAAACCGTAAACTAGAGAAAAATCACAAAAAATTCATGATTGTATTGTTATGCTTTTAATCAGATCAAACTCCTTTTGAAGCTATTTTATGTGAGTATAGCTTAAATGAAGCGGCGGTGATCCGCTTGATGCGGCAAAATATGAAAATTAGTAGCTTTAAAATGTGGCGTGCACGCGTGACTGGTCGAAAAACCAAACATCTGCAGCTGCGTTCAACTGATGTGATACGAGCCTATTGTTCAGGCCAATACAAGCGTTTCTAAGTATTTGATTTTTATAAGCGTCTGGACTCACGTTTACATCGTTCAGAACAATATCGTACTTCTGCCCAGCAGCCGTGCCATTTTTTTGCGCCAAGTAAAAGATCGCAAATAATGCGCACAGATTTTCTCAGGGAGATATTGTTTTTTCATCGTTTATAACTCATTGATCTGGCTAAATTGAAAAGCTTGGTAACGTACACGCCAGCCTTCTGCTTTGAGTTCTTTGGCAAAATGACGCATGGCGCTAAAAATCAGGGCAATTTTCTGTGGATGATGGGCAACATACGTGGCCTCCTCCACAACTTTGGCCATGAGGATGACATCCTAGGTGCGATCCAGCGCTTTAAGCGTAGCAAGCTGAGAATGAAGCTGGTCACCCAAAATTAAATAAACTAAAACGCATAGCCACTCCAGACCTGATCAAAGATTATGACGGCTTTCAATGATGGTGCTGCATGGTTTTTAGTACGGTGTCATCGGCTCGATCATGTGAATGCGCTGTATTTTACAGAGCACTATAAACAGACACCATTCTGAATAGGCAGGGAATACTTAGATATACCTTGAATAACAGCAGGAAAGAGAAACCATTACATGGCTTCATCATTCAGAAGTTTTTTTATTTAAATTACTTTTTGATTTAGCTTAAATAATTGATTTAAAGACGTATAAAATGTACGACCATCTAAATTTAAATCTACCTCAATTCCAGATTCCAGCAGAACTCTTTTACCCACTTCAATTTCTTTAAAACCTTGACGTGTATTCTGCATTTTATTTAAGGGAATTAAAGAAACGATAATTTCAGTACCATTTTTAGATTTTGCAATTAATTCATTAACTTTTAACAATTTATATCCTGTTTTTATGATTTTTTCCAATATGGAACAACAACTTTTTCTTTAAAATTAAAAAAGCACTGAGTAGTGCTTTTTCAACTCGTATTTTAGTGCTTATATAGCAACAATATTGACCGCATTCGGTCCTTTTTGACCTTGAGCGATGCTGAATTCAACTTGTTGACCTTCAAATAAGGTTTTAAAACCTGAACTGGCAATTTCACTGAAGTGTGCAAAAACATCTGGACCTGATTCTTGTTGAATAAAACCAAAACCTTTAGTTTCATTGAACCACTTAACGGTACCTTTAACAACATTTGAGTTTAACATAATAAATCCTACTGATTTTTTAATAATTTTAGTCATTTTATTGACTGCATATAACTTTGAAAATAATAAAGAATGAAACTTAAAATCTGAAAAAAACGAAGAATTATGAATAAAACGACGATAGTTAAAAGAGATTTAATGAAACAAGACTTTTTTCTAGTTGAGTTAACTATACCTTAAAAATAAAATTAATCAAGTTTTTTTATATGTATATTTAATTATCTTATAAAAAATGACTGAATTAGTAATTAATCTGTTGATCTAGTTGAATTTTTTAACAAGTCTATCGACAACATTGCTACATTGAAACAGAAAAAACCAATTTACCGCGTTAAAAGGGGATCCAAGAAAAAATCATTTTTCTCATTTTCTCAGGCTGTAAGATTGAAATTTCGCCTACATTCATCCTGCATTTAATCTTCACACTTTGTTCACATCGACTTGGGTTATCTTAATCTTGAGATCTAGCAAGGCTAAAAAATGAAGGTGCGATTTAAGTCTGCTTTTGCAGCTATAGCACTGTCTATCATCAGCTTAAGTAAAACGACTCAAGCAGAAACTGCTGCGCCTCATTGCCAATCGCGAGATAATTAGCTCTGAAAGTGTTGCGTATTCGCAAAATCAGGGGAACAACAAACTGAAAGTCAGCTTTTTGCCTCAAGGCTTAAGATGGATACCATTTAGCAAAGGTGATTACTGGGTATTGCGAGTAGATCCAGAATACAAAGTGGCGCTTGTGGGGGGACCAAGTAATAAATACCTATGGATTTTGTCACGTGAACAGCAACTCGATGAAGCTACGTATAAGTCCTATCTGGAAACTGCAAAACATTATGGTTACGACGTCACAAAACTTATCAAATTGCCTCATTAATCTGCTAAATGGATATAAGTCTGGGATTCAGCAGATTTTAAAACCGATTGAATTAAAATCCGCTTAAACCGAATTCACGTTAATTAAGTGAAATTTCTAAAAATAGTTTGCATTGTCCAGCCTATGGGCGTATAACGCTAACTCCCTAATGCGGGGTGGAGCAGTCTGGTAGCTCGTCGGGCTCATAACCCGAAGGTCGTTGGTTCAAATCCAGCCCCCGCATCCAAATTTTGTATATCAATATGAACAGATATTGATTGCGTGTTAAGAGAAAGCGTGTATAGTAAATAATAACTAGAAGAATAATACTGTTGATTCAGCAAATCTTAGATTTCGTAGTTTAACCAAACCTTTCGTTTCATCAGATTTAGTTTCAGAGTTTATTATTTCCAGTTAATTGCTGCTAAGCATCCAAAGTATTTTTGTATATAGGTTAATTTATGTCTAATTCTGTGACTGGTACAGTTAAGTGGTTCAATGAAACTAAAGGTTTTGGTTTTATTCATGCCGATTCTGGGCAAGATGTATTTGCTCATTTCAGTGAAATCCAAAGCAATGGTTTTAAGGTTCTTCATGAAGGACAACGTGTATCATTTACTGTTGCTCAAGGTAAAAAAGGTCCTCAAGCGACGGGTATTACTGTAGTTGCCCAGAACTAATAAAATCTTTTGAAAAAAAGCTCACCTTGGTGAGCTTTTTTTATCTGAAAATTAAATGGATAGAATAAAAATATAGGACTTACACACTGTTATTTACAGTCTCGAATTCGCCCTTCATCATAATGTCCGAATACAGCTATATTTTTTTGATTTCTACAATATCACTTGATTCAATGAGCGATTGGATATTACCAAATAAACTTTGAATATAATCAGACGCTATATGGATATCTAAATCCTCTCTGCTACGCCATTCTTCTAAGAAGAAATATCTACTCGAGTCATTTTCGCTAATATAAAGCTCATATTTCAAGCATCCTTCTTCGTGAAGCGTAGGCTCTATTACACTTTTTAAAAGCGCTTCTAATGTCTCTTTTTGATCTGACTTTGCCTTAAAGTTCGCAATTACTGAAATAGTCATTATTTCACCTTTAATTTGTTTTAGAAGTTTTCTAGTACAATTTTGCCTTTTGACTTGCCTGATTCAAGCAACTTATGCGCCTTCTCCAAGTTTGCAGCGTTAATTTTGCCTAGATTTTGGTTGAGGGTACTTCTAATTTTTTGCTGGTCAACTAATTGAGCAACCTGTTGCAATAGATCACCTTGCTTTTCAATATCATCGGTTTCATACATTGAACGGGTGAACATCAACTCCCAATGGATAGAAATAGATTTAGTCTTAAACGGCATAATATCAAATGTTTGTGGATCATCGATCAATCCAAGCTTGCCTTGTGGTGCAATCAGAGAAACTATTTGCTTGATATAGGTTTCTGTATGATTTGTAGAGAATACGTATTTTGGTTTTTCAATGCCTAGTGTCTCGATTTGTGCATTTAAATCTTTGCTATGATCAATGACATGGTCGGCACCAAGTGATTCCACCCAAGATTTCGTTTCTTCACGTGAAGCTGTTGCTATAACGGTCAGATTTGTTTTTACTTTTAGGAGTTGGATAGCGATTGATCCTACACCGCCTGCACCACCAATAATTAGAATACTGCCAACTTCTGTTTCTGAAATTTGAAAACGATCAAACAACATTTCCCATGCCGTTATTGCAGTTAATGGCAATGCTGCTGCTTCTGCATTAGATACTGTAATTGGTCTAAGACTGATAATTCGTTCATCGACTGCTTGAAACTCAGCATTACTACCATCTCGGGTTAAATCGCCAGCATACCAAACAGAATCTCCTACTTTAAACGAGGTAACTTTTGAGCCAACTTCAATAATTTCCCCAACGGCATCCCAACCTAAAATACGATTATTTGCTTCAGACGAATTTTTTCTCACTTTGGTATCAACTGGATTCACAGAGATTGCCTGAACTTTTACCAGTACATCACGCTCCTTAAGCGTAGGCTTTGCTTTTTCAATATCTACCAATGAATTTTTAAAATCATCATGGTTATTTATAACATACGATACGGCTTTCATAGATTTGTCCTTAAATTTAAAAAATATAGTAAAAATAGGAGCGAAGTGCTCCCATTTTATGTTATTCAATCATTAAAACTCTTGGCTCGTTGGGCGCAAAACAATTTCATTAATATCTACATCCGCAGGCTGTTCAATTGCATAAGCAATTGCTCGAGCGACTGAGTCAGCTGGTATGGCTTGCTTGTAGAAATCAGTAACAAACTCTGAACTTTCTTTATGAGAAGAACCAAATTTTAGTTCTGACTCAATTGCACCAGGCTCAATAGTCGTCGTTCTAATTGTTCCCCCAACTTCATGACGAAGTCCTTCAGAGATGGCTCTTACAGCAAACTTAGTACCGCTATAAACAGTACCGCCTGGACTAAATACTTTTATCCCTGCAACAGATGCGAGATTAATAAAGTGTCCAAAGTTTTGTTTTTGGAAAACAGGTAGGGCAGCTGCTATACCATAAAGAACACCTTTAATATTAATATCGATCATACGATCCCATTCATCAACTTTTAGCTCACTTAATGGTGCAATAGACATTAATCCAGCATTGTTTACCAATACATCGATTTGACCAAATGCGCTTAATGCCTTTTCAATAAGTGCTTGTACTTCCTGTGGTTTGGTTATATCCATACCAATAAATTCAGCTTGACCACCTTCAGCACGAATGTCGTGAACAATAGCCTCTAATTTTTCAGTACGTCTAGCACCAAGTACAACCTTTGCACCTTTTTTAGCAAGTAAGCGAGCAGTAGCTTCACCTAAACCACTACTTGCACCAGTGATAACAATAACTTTATTTTCTATATTATTCATACAAGTAACCTTCAACCTATCTGTCAATCATATTTGATGGGTTAAGTATTACAGCCTTGTTAGGTATAATAAATGAATAATATTATCTTTCAGAATTCCTATTTACGGAATAATCACCATAACACAGGATTGGACATGCAGAACAAATTGGAAATGATGCGTATCTTTTGTGTCGCAGCAGAGTCTCGAAATTTTAAAGAGGCAGCAACTCAGCTGGGTATTTCCCCACAGGTAGTGACACGGGCAATAAAAGAGCTAGAAGAGCAGCGCGGAGAGATTCTGTTCTACAGGAGTACTCGACAAATTAAAATTACCGCTGATGGTGAGCGTCTGGCAAAGCAAGCACGTTTTGCGGTGGGATCGATCGATGCTTTGCTTGTAAAAGACACCAAGGAAAAACGAGATGAAATGCGTGGGACTGTCCGTCTTACTGTGTCGTCTGTGTTAGGGCGTAAATTGGTAGTACCTGCACTAGCAGAATTTGCCACACGTTATCCAGATATTGTCGTGGATTGTGTGCTAACAGATTCACACTCGGATGTGATCGATGAGCGGATAGATATCGGGATCAGATTTGGATTTTTGCCGGACAATCGATATGTGGCAAGGGAATTGGCTAAAGTGAACTTTTATTCTGTGGGTACGCCAGAGTTAATTGATAAGGTTGGAATGCCCAAAAAAATTATTGACCTTGATAAATACCCTCTAACAGCACTAGTCGATCATAAAACAGGGCGTTACTGGCCATGGACATTCACCGAAAGTCGAAGCTTTACGCCATCAAAGCCCCGTTTTATTACAGATGATCTAGAAGCTGAATTTCAAGCGATTCTCGCTGGAGTTGGATTCGGACACATGCCTGGATTTCTAGTTTTGCCGTGGCTTAGGAGTGGTAAGCTCATTCAGATACTTCATGAGGAAACCTCTCCCGTTTGGCGCCTGTATTTATATCGTCCACAGCGGGGCCCGACACCTTTGCGAATCCGAGCATTGTTTGATTACTTAGCGGAAGTGCTGGGCCGTATAGAAACCTGAATCAGATAAGACCATCACGTATCTAGAGTAACTACAATTTTTCCTATTTGCTGATTTGATTCAAGATAGCGCTGAGCGTCATGCATGTCCTCAAAGTTAAAGCAACGGTCGATCACTGGACGAAGATATCCTGCACCTATACTGCTAAGAATAAATCGTCTGGCTTGCTCCCTTAGAACAGGGTCATGCAGAACCTCAAGGAACAAAAAACCTCGCATGGTTAAGCTCTTGCGTAATGCAACTTTAAGCGGAAATGGTGTGATCTCAGGGCTAAGTGCACCATGCATAACCATAGTTCCTCCTACAGACATCGCTTTTGCAATCTGTTCAATATGCGGCCCTCCTACAGCATCGAAGGCGACATCAAGATATTCTCCACCCAAACGTAAAACAAGCGCCTCATACAAATCGGGTTCATCTTCACTGGCTATAACATTTTTAACACCGAGATCTAGTAAACGTTGCTTTTTCTCTATCGTCTGTGTACTTGCAATGACCTTAGCACCCGCTGCTTCAGCTATCTGTATCGCAGCTAGTCCTACACTACTTGAAGCTGCTGTGATCAAGATCGTTTTTCCTTTCGAAACTCCACCAGCATGGATTAGACCACCCCAAGCCGTCAAATACTGCATCCAGATTGAAGAAGCTTCTTCCCAGCTTAAACTATCAGGTTTGTGAACTAAAAAAGTTTCTGGAATCAGAAGCTTGTCCGCATATGTCCCATATTTGGCTAGATTGTCAGTCGGAAGAATCGATACTGCATCTCCTGGAGAAAATTGGCGTACACCTTCACCTATGGCAAGAACTATGCCTGCTCCCTCATATCCCAGACGAGAGGGGAATACTGCCTTTTGAATATAAGTACCACGCCGAAACATTACATCAGCCCGGTTGAGTCCGATCGTTTTCATCTGGATTAGAACTTCTCCTGCGGCTGGTAAAGCAACAGGAAGTGTTTCTAATGTCAGAACATCTGTATCTCCAATACAATTGAAGCGCCAAGTCTTGGCCTGAAGTGCGTTAAATGACATCAATAACAACCTTAATATTGGCAGAGCGATCTTGAACAGCATCATGAGCCTCAATCGCTTGATCTAGAGTAAAATGACGAGGATCAACAATAGGACGCAGTTTACCTTCCTCAACGAGACGAGTCGCGATCTTAAGGACATCGCCATGATGAGAACGTCGATTGCCTGTTAACATCGGCATTAGGACGAATACGCCAGACACTGTGGCACACCGTAGAGATGAACTCGCTAAATTATGATTACCAAATGCAGCACAGCTGGTAATGTGGCCATAGTGAGTTGTCATGGAAAGTGAAGCTTCGAGTACTGGACCACCCACAGTGTCGTAAACAATGTTAAAACCTTGACCCTCAGGGCTTGCAGCAATAATGTCATCGGAAGATGCTGTTGTGTAATCGAGAGGTGTTGCACCGAGTTCTGAAATCAGTGATTGATCAGCTGTACGACCAGTCGCCCAAACATTTGCATCAAGTGCTTTTGCAAGCTGAACAACCATATAACCAACGCCACCAGCACCACCCTGAACCAGTACAGTTTGCCCTGGTTGGACCTTAGCATTATCCACTAAACCTTCCCAAGCGGTGAGGAACGTCAATGGTAGTACTGCTGCCTCGCGCATAGAGATATTCCGTGGCTTTAATGCGATCAGATCAGCATCTGCTACAACATATTCTGCTAAAGATCCTTGAAGACCACGAACGCCACCTATCAGACCGTAAACTTCATCTCCGACGTTGAAGTGTGTGACACCTTCACCAACAGCAGTTACAACCCCAGCCATATCCGTTCCCAACACGGCAGGAAGCTCTGGCATAGCATATGGTGCTTCACCAAGACGAATTTTATAATCAATAGGGTTTACACCACTAGCATGAATACGTACTAGAACTTGCCCAGCCTCTGGTTGAGGTATAGGGAGTTCTACACGTTTAAATTCATGATCACCAAAATTTTCTAGGATAAGAGCATTCATCATCTTATTCATAGTTATTCCTTATTCTTAACTGGGGGATGATATGCACAGTACCAAAATAAATTAATCCAATAAATGATATTTATAGGATTTAATAATTCCTAAATAATGAATAATAAATATCATCCGCTCACTAAAAATATTCTAGTACAGTCTGTAAAGGCAGTTTAATCTAAACTGTCGGTAGTATTTTCAAGGCTTGAAACGTTCAAAATATCTACAAAGTGGCTAAAATTTGAAACATAATTCTAAAAGGTCACAGCATCACAAAGAACATGAGCCAAAATAAAAAAATGGGAGCTAAAAGTCCCATTCTTTGTGACTTTAGCATCAGCTCTACGATGTTAATTTAAAAAAACTAAAAACAGGGATAGAAAATTTTCGCTAAAGGTCTTTTTGATTTTCGATTTATAAAAAATATTGCTTTTTTTATACTATGGGGTACTATAGTATAAATGCTAGCAAATAAGGAGGTCTGATGCCTAATCAGGTTGAAGACAAAAAAAAGATTCTTCTACGCGTCAGAAAGATCAAAGGTCAGACGCAAGCGATTGAAAAAGCGTTAGAAGACAATGTGGAATGTGGTGCAATTCTGCAACAAATATGCTCTGTGCGTGGTGCTATTAATGGTTTGATGAATGAAATGTTGGAGGTTCATTTAAAGGACACTTTAGTATCAGGTGAAACCACAGAACAACAACGAAAAGAAGAATTGGCTGAAATCGCCAAGATTCTAAAATCATATTTAAAATAGATCTGTATAAGGAATTATTCCATGAAGTCACGTGCTGCCGTTGCGTTTGGTCCTGGTCAACCTCTTCAAATTGTTGAAGTTGATGTTGCACCACCGAAGAAAGGTGAAGTATTAATTAAGATCTCCCATACCGGTGTGTGTCATACAGACGCATTTACTTTATCTGGCGATGATCCTGAAGGTGTTTTTCCCGCTATTCTCGGGCATGAAGGTGCTGGCGTTGTAGTTGAGGTTGGTGAAGGCGTGACTAGCGTCAAACCAGGTGATCATGTAATTCCACTTTACACCGCTGAATGTGGCGAGTGCCTATTCTGTAAATCTGGAAAATCGAACTTGTGTATTTCCGTTCGCGAAACTCAAGGTAGAGGTGTAATGCCAGATGGTACCACTCGTTTTTCCTACAATGGTCAACCGATTTACCACTATATGGGCTGCTCAACGTTCAGTGAATACACGGTAGTGGCAGAAGTATCATTGGCTAAAATCAATCCTGAAGCCAATCATGAACATGTATGCTTACTGGGTTGTGGGGTAACAACGGGTATCGGTGCAGTACATAACACGGCTAAAGTACAAGAAGGTGATAGTGTTGCGGTCTTTGGTTTAGGTGGTATTGGTTTGGCAGTCGTACAAGCCGCACGTCAAGCTAAAGCAGGGCGTATTATTGTGGTTGACATGAATCCAGATAAATTTGCGCTGGCAAAAGAGTTTGGTGCAACGGACTTCTTGAACCCTAAAGATTACGATAAACCAATCCAGCAAGTCATTGTCGAAATGACTGGCTGGGGTGTAGATCATTCATTTGAATGTATTGGTAACGTGAATGTAATGCGTTCAGCCCTTGAAAGTGCACACCGTGGCTGGGGACAATCCGTAATTATTGGTGTAGCTGGCGCAGGTCAGGAAATCTCTACCCGTCCATTCCAACTGGTTACTGGTCGTAAATGGCTAGGTTCTGCCTTTGGTGGCGTAAAAGGTCGCTCGCAACTTCCAGGAATGGTTGAAGATGCAATGAAAGGTAAAATTCAATTAGAACCATTTGTGACACACACGATGGGTTTGGATCAGATCAATGAAGCCTTTGATCTAATGCATGAAGGAAAGTCGATTCGTACTGTAATTCATTACGAATAATTCCGTCAGACCTTATACTTTTCCATGCATGTGAATCATGATTGACATGCATGGAATCCTCTAAAACGGCACATCATCTGTAAAACAGATCTATCTGTGTAGGCATCGTGTATAGGTTCAATAAACCTGCCTACATTTTAAATCTTTATGACTTCTCTCTGTGGAGAATGTAAGACTCTTTGTTTACTCGATTTCTCATGAAGTCTTGCTCAACATAGGTAATTGATTATGGAAATAATTGAGAAACATGCTTCTTTTGGTGGATCGCAAGAAGTGTATCGTCATCAGTCAATAGCACTAAACTGTTCAATGAAATTCTCAATATATCTGCCACCTCATGATAAAGATGAGAGGTTGCCAGTTTTATATTGGTTATCAGGACTGACTTGCAACGAACAGAACTTTATTACTAAAGCCGGAGCACAAAAGTATGCGGCTGAACATAAAGTCATTATTGTTGCAACAGATACCAGCCCACGTGGAGAGGATGTACCAGATCATGCAGATTATGATTTAGGCCAAGGCGCAGGATTCTATGTGAATGCAACACAAGCACCCTGGTCGCAGCATTTCAAAATGTATGATTATATTGTGGAAGAGCTCAGAAATCTGATTGACCTAAATTTTCCGACCAATCAAGTCCAAAGTATTATGGGTCATAGCATGGGTGGTCATGGTGCATTAGTAATTGGGTTAAAAAATCCTGAGCTGTATAAAAGTATTTCTGCTTTTGCACCAATTGTTGCACCTAGCCAAGTACCTTGGGGGAAAAAGGCTTTTACACACTATCTAGGTGAAACCGAAACTTTATGGAAAAGCTATGATGCGATTGAATTAATCAAAAACGCTGAAGTTCATTTACCTATTTTAGTCGATCAGGGAACAGCTGATGATTTTCTTGAAGAACAGTTAAGGCCTAAGCTTCTGAGTGATATTTGTTTAGAACAAAAATATCCTCTTACACTTAACCTAAGAGAAGGGTATGACCATAGCTATTACTTCATTGCGAGCTTTATAGAGAAACATATGGAGTTTCACAGCAAATTCCTAGCTAAATAACTTTCATAGATATGCGGATGTACAATGTTGTTCTTGAGTGCTTCTTGAGCAATATTTTTTGATTCAAATGTTAATGATCTTAACTTGAATAAATTCATAGCATTATGTCGAAATAAACATCCAAATTTTGGCTCTGCTATGGAAAATTGTTTTTAACCTTTGTACAACAAAACTTTCTGACATGCATCCATTAGCAATGTCAGAATCGTTTTAATTCTAATCAATTGTGGAGTTTTAGTCATGCTTAAAACAGCTTTATATGTCCGTCTTGAAGCTAAACCAGGTAAAGAAGACGAAGTGGAAGCTTTCCTTAAAGGCGGTTTACCAATCGTAATGGAAGAACCTGCGACAGTTGCGTGGTTCGGCCTACGTCTTGGACCTACAACATTTGGTATTTTTGATGCATTTCCTGATGAGGCGGGTCGCCAAGCACATTTATCTGGCAAGGTTGCAGCTGCGTTGATGGCTCAGGCCGAAGAGCTATTTTCAGAGCCACCGTCTATTGAAAAAGTAGATGTTTTGGCGAGTAAACTACCAGCTTAAACCGACGCTTAAATGTATGAGTGTGCTGCCTGAAATTTTGAATGAAAGGCAGCACTTCAACCCTGTGAGGTTTGTCAGAGGCTTTTTATTCAAGTTGGGCTACTTTATTTAATGGCTTAATCTCATCATTTACTTGGGTCAATATCCAAAACAGGGTAAATAAACGAATATAACTATTTACATGCTTTATATTGAACCAATCTATCTAATTTACTGTCACATTTGTACCTCTGCTAAACCGTGTCAATCTGCTTTTAAAATATTTAATCATCGCTATTTTGTATGAGCCATTCACTCTTTTAGCTAATGCGTTCACGACCATGTCAATAGTCATACGTGTTGATTCTTTCGATCCAACAATCGCTCGTGAAAATACATCAATAATAAAAGTGGTATAGAACAAGCCTGAATTTGTTTAACCATCACTCAAGTTGGCAAGCTGAAATAATTTTTATAAAAATAGACGACTGGTCTATTTTATGTATAGTTAGCACATGGTGCAGTCAAAAGCCGCATTATTTTCCGTGCTTGATCCGAATAAAACCTTTAGCTTGCCGACGCGCCAATTAGCAAATGGCGTAGTCGATGCATTTGTTCATGTCATGGAACAGTACTTAACTTACCCTGTCAATGGACAAGTACAAGATCGTTTTGCCGAAGGTCTATTGCAAACTCTGATTGAGATTGGACCGAAAATCTTGGAAGATTCAGCAGATTATGACACACGTGCGAATTTGATGTGGGCTGCTAGCATGGCACTGAATGGGCTAATTGGAGCTGGTGTACCACAAGATTGGTCAACCCATTTGATTGGACATGAGCTCACGGCTTTATATGGTATTGATCATGCTCGTACCTTGGCCATTGTGTTGCCCGCCAATTTACAAGTGCGTCGTCAAGAGAAGCGAGAAAAATTACTACAGTATGCAGCTCGTGTCTGGCAGATTGTCGAAGGTGATGAAGAACAACGTATTGATGCAGCTATTACCCGTACTCGAACCTTCTTTGAGCAACTCGGATTGCCGACTCGTCTTAGCGATTATGGACTGGGGGAGACAGATATTGAGATCATCATTACCCAACTTAAATCACACAATCTTACACAGCTAGGCGAACATAAAACTGTTTCATTAGAGATCAGTCGTGAAATTCTCGAGACGAGCATCTAAATAAGCGTATCTGTCATGGTCACGCTACACGACAAGTGATCATGCAACAATGCTCCTCAATCCTGAAAAATATCGGAGAAATAATATGAAAATTTTAATCGTTTTAACCTCACATGATCAACTTGGCAATACTGGTAAGAAAACAGGTTTCTGGCTAGAAGAACTTGCTGCACCGTATTACACCTTTATTGATTCTGGTGCTGAAGTTACGCTGGCGTCGCCTCAAGGTGGGCAGCCACCACTAGATCCGAAAAGTAATTTAGCCGATGCGCAAACTGAAACCACTCATCGTTTTGAAGCTGATCCAACTGCAATGCAAGCATTGGCACAGACGCATAAACTTAGCGAAATTTCTGTAGCTGATTATGATGCAGTGTTTTATCCAGGCGGGCATGGCCCATTGTGGGATTTAGCAGAAGATCCGATTTCAATTTCTCTGATTGAACAGGCGATTCAGTCTGGCAAACCTGTTGCAGCAGTGTGTCATGCCCCAGGTGTTCTTCGTCATGTGAAAGCGAGTAATGGAGCACCTTTAGTCAGCGGTAAATTAGTGACTGGTTTCACTAATACTGAGGAGGCTGCTGTAGGTTTGACTGAAATTGTACCATTTTTAGTCGAAGACATGCTTAAAGAAAACGGTGGTCATTATTCTAAAGTGGATGATTGGCAAGTATATGTTCAAGTAGATGGCTTGCTGGTTACTGGACAAAATCCAGCCTCTTCTGCTGCAACCGCTACAGCATTACTTCAATTGTTGAAATAAAGAGTAGCTAGTGTCTGTTGTGGTGCTTAGCAGTGAATAAACTTCTGACTCTGAGCAACTGGCGCAATAAGCAAAATAACCCTCATTTAATGGTGACAGGCCTGAGTTAATAGCTTTTATTCGAGCTAGTCGAAAGTGGGTGAAGTATGTCAATTATCAATTGCAGAAGCTGATTGGGAAATGCGTAAGTCCTCGATATCTTGTTAAATCGACACGTTTAAAAAACGGCTAATCACTTGTTTGAGCTGTTTTAAATAGCCCGTAAAGAAGTGGTTTGCGCCAGGCAAGATGGTAATCGGATGCTTTTGTGGCTTTGCCCAGGCAATCATATCTGAAAGCAGGGTAATATCGTCCTGTTCCCCATGAACAAATAAAATATCCCCGTCAATTGCTGGAGTGGTGTAATGACGCAACTCGATCACTGAACCTGTGGGTAATCCACATAAAACCAGTTGTTTCGGACGTAGTTCTTGGCTGAGTTGCGCCTGACATTTTGCCAGTACATGCGAACCAAAACTAAAGCCACCTGCGTAGAATGTTAAGCCAGCATGTTTTTCACGGGCATATTCAATCACAGTCAGAATATCATCCGTTTCACCATGACCTTGATCATGTGTACCCTCGCTGCCACCCAGACCCCGAAAACTTGGACGATAGACCACACAACCCATTTCATTAAAAATCTGAGCCAGCAACACAGGAACCTTATGATGCGGTGTACCACCTTGTAAAGGATGAGGATGGCACACCACCGCAAAACCTGTCACTTCACCTTTAGGTTGATCGACAAATATTTCGATTTGACCAACAGGACCTTGAATGAATATTTGCTCAGACATAAGACATGGTATGGGTAATGGAAGAATCCACTATTTTACCGATAAAACTTAGCGAGAACACGAATTGGCATTAAAAATTATCAACTGTTATAGTTTAGGGAATTTAGATTCACTTTGATTGATTATGCTTGCCTTAATTTCTCCAGCAAAAACTTTAGATTACGAAACAGCTTTACCAACAGATACTTATACACAACCTCGTTTGTTACAACAGTCTCAACAATTGATTGACGTGTGCCGCAAACTTTCGGCAACTGAAATTGCTTCTCTGATGACAGTTAGTGAGAAAATTGCAAATTTAAACGTTGGGCGTTTCCGTGACTGGAATGCAGATTTTAATTTTTCCAATGCCCGTCAAGCCATGTTTGCATTTAAGGGGGATGTCTATACAGGTTTGGATGCTTATGATCTCGATGATCAGGAAATCGACTTCGCCCAACAGCATTTGCGGATGTTGTCAGGTCTCTATGGTTTATTGCGTCCTTTGGACTTGATGATGCCATACCGTCTGGAAATGGGCACAAAACTAAACAATACACGCGGCCATAACCTGTATGAGTTTTGGGGTGATATTATTACCGATCAGATCAATCAGGACTTGGCAAATATTGATGCAAAAGTATTGATAAATTTAGCCTCTGACGAATATTATAAATCTGTAAATGAAAAGAAAATTCAGGTGGAGATTATCAAGCCTGTATTCCTGGATCAAAAGAATGGAAAATATAAAGTCATTAGCTTCTATGCGAAAAAAGCAAGAGGTCTAATGGCACGATATATCATTAAAAACAAACTGAGTCAGGTAGAGCAGCTCAAAGCATTTAATAGTGATGGCTATTATTTTGATACTGAAAGTTCATCAGACAAAGAGTTGGTCTTTAAGCGGGATGAATAATAAGTAAATCAATAATTTTTAAAGGTGTTATCGATGCAGCAATATATACCAGCCCTAGAAAAATCATGGTTTGAGTTGCATCAACACTATCATTTTTCTGAACCACAGAAAATATTGAATAAACTCATCGCTGCCTATAGCGAAAAACAACGGGCTTATCATACCATTCAGCATTTATATGAATGTCTTATTTTACTTGAATTGGTTAAACCCTATTTAAATGATTTTTATGCAGTTGCTCTGGCACTCTGGTTTCATGATGCTGTTTATAATCCACAAGCCAAAGACAATGAACTGAAAAGTGCTGAATTATTTGAACAATATTTGGCTGCTGATTTATCTGATCAAACGGTTATCAAAATTAAGCAATGGATTTTAGCCACACAAAAACATGCAACAACAGATGAATTGGATTTACAGTTTTTACTGGATATTGATTTATCGATTTTAGCAGCATCGCCAGCACGTTTTGTAGAATATGAACAACAGATTCAAAAAGAGTATGTTTGGGTTGAACCAGAACTTTATGCAGTGAAGAGAAAAGAAGTTTTACAGCATTTTTATCAAACACAACCGCTTTATCAGACGGAATATTTTCAACAGAATTTTGAGTTACAGGCAAAGCAGAATTTAAATAGGGTGCAATGATAATTGCACCTTTTTATAACAAAATGAATATGTTTTTGATGAACTATTTAAAGAAATATCCAGTTTCAGGTGAGCTTGCATTTGCCATACGCTTACGAGGCATACGGCCTGCAAGATAAGCTTCACGACCTGCTTCAACCGCTTTCTTCATGGCAGAAGCCATTAAGATCGGGTTTTGAGCAGCCGCAATCGCTGTATTCATCAAGACACCGTCACAGCCCAATTCCATTGCAATCGCTGCATCACTGGCTGTACCGACACCTGCATCGACCAGCACAGGTACTTTGGCGTTTTCCTTGATAATCGAAATAGTGTGTGGATTGAGAATGCCTAAACCAGAACCGATCAGGCTACCTAAAGGCATGATTGCCACGCAACCCATACTTTCAAGTTCTTGGGCCACAATTGGGTCATCCGAGGTATAGACCATGATCTCAAAACCATCGTCAATCAAGGTTTGGGCCGCTTTTAGTGTTGCAGTGATGTTTGGGTATAAGGTTTTCTCATCACCTAGAACTTCCAGCTTGACCAGATTGTGTCCATCTAAAAGTTCACGCGCCAGCATACAGGTACGGATTGCGCTATCCGCATCAAAGCAACCTGCGGTATTTGGCAGGATGGTATATTTCTCAGGTGGAATCACTGAAAGCAGGTTAGGTTGATCTGCATGTTGTCCGATATTGACTCGACGAATTGCCACCGTCACAATCTCAGCGCCACTTGCCTGAATGGCTAAACCAGTTTCATTTAAATCTTTATATTTGCCTGTTCCGACCAATAAACGAGACTGGAAAGTACGTGAGCCAATAATTAAAGAGGAATCTTGCATGGGCTACTCCATTTTTAGCCGATTAGCCGCCACCAACAGCTTGAATGATTTCAATACGATCTTCGGGAGCAATTGTGGTTTGCTCAAGTTTACTTTTCGGAATGATCTGTTGATTTTTCTCCACAGCGAAGCGTTTACCCTCTAAAGCCAACACCAGAATCAATTGCTGTAGGTTTTCACAAGGCGTGTCAGTCAACTCGCCATTTAAATAGATCTTCATGATAAATCCTTATTTCGCATGCGTAAGCGCTTGCCATGCGAGCAAAAGCCAACCTGCAATCATAAATCCACCACCAATCGGGGTGATCGCACCTAAGATTTTCGGTAGACCAAGTGCCATAATGTACAACGAACCGCAGAAAAAAATGATACCAATTTGCATCAAAATAAAAGGAATTTTTATTGGCAGAGTTGGTGTGGTTTTATGAAGCACACCTAAAATCAGTAAGCCAAGGCCATGATAGAAAAAGTATTGGGTTGCTGTGCTCCACCAAGCCAGTTGCTCAGGTGTGGCAAAAGATTTGAGTCCATGCGCACCAAAGGCCCCTAACATGACCGCAAGCGCGAGATTTAGCGCAGAGATTGCTATCCACATAATGATAATGGAACTAGAAATTTGATGAACAAACTTAACATATTCGGGTGTTTAAACAAAGCCAGATAAAACAAAAGGGCATGAAAGCCCTTGTGTTTGATGTAATCTTAACTCGCAGACATGGCGGTTTTGATTTTTTCCATTGCATTCTTTTCAAGTTGGCGAATACGTTCTGCAGAAACGTTATATTCAGCCGCAAGTTCATGCAAGGTCGATTTATCATCATCCAGCCAGCGACGTTGTAGAATGTTACGTGAGCGATCATCAAGCTGATCCATGGCCTCATGTAAGGCAGTGGTGCTTTGTTCCTCGTAATCTTCTTCTTCAATCAAGCGCGCAGGATCGTAACGATTGTCTTCCAAATATAGTGCAGGGGCGGTATGTGGAGTATCGTCATCATCATCGCCCTGTGCTTCAAACGCAGCATCATAAGCGGTTAAACGACCTTCCATTTCAAGCACTTGCTCAGGTGTTACATTCAAATCATTTGCAATTGAGCGTGCTTCTTCTAAGGTCAGTTTTTTACTTGATTTTTTAAGACTACGCAAATTAAAGAATAATTTTCGCTGTGCTTTGGTGGTGGCAATTTTGACAATACGCCAGTTACGAATCACATATTCGTGGATTTCGGCTTTAATCCAGTGTACGGCAAAAGAAACCAGACGCACGCCCATGTTTGGGTCGAAACGTTTTACTGCTTTCATTAAGCCGAGATTACCTTCCTGAATTAGGTCGCCCTGTGGTAAACCATAGCCTGCATAACTACGTGCAATATGCACCACAAAACGTAAGTGTGACATCACCAAAAGTTTGGCAGCATCAAGGTCTTGATCATAATAGTAACGCTCAGCAAGTTCTTTTTCCTGCTCAGCCGTTAAAATTGGAATTTGATTGACAGTACTGATATATGCGCCAAGGTTTACACCTGGCGCAGACAATGACAGGGGCATCAATTGATTGCTGCTGTCAGTAGTCATGGAGTCTCCTTATAGGATTATATTTAAGTCAACAATTTCATCTTAATGCGAATAGACTTCATCACTAAGGAAATTTGAGTATAGAAATGTAAATTTAATGCATTTATCTTTAGTCAGAGTTTAGCAAAGAATTACATAGATTCAATTAAATAGTGAAACTCATTCTCTGAAATTTTTTGAGGCTGGCATTGAAGTTGCTGGATTTGGCAATATCGTGTTACATCAATTTCACTATGTGGGTCGGATGACTTGAGTAAAAACTGCTGTTTTTCGGGTGACTTTTTTAAGGCACGTTTCAACATCAACAGGGGCATTGGGCAGGGCTGCCCTAGGGCATCAATAATCTCAGGTGAACTGGAAATAAGAGTCATAATCGTTTAAACCGCTGAATACGTCATTATCTTAGCAAATTTTCGTGTGACTTTAGAGGGGGGAATCTCATTAAAAAAACAGCTAAATGATTGAAAAAAACAGATAGAAACATTAGAAATAACTTAAAATAAATCTATTAATTATCATAAACCCATGTTAAGCTCGATGCGTTTTAGAAAGTGTTTAATTAAATTTTATTGTATTAAACCCTATAACAAATGGATGTAACCGGAAATTGTTGATAGTTTTACAGAATGATTACAAGCTTTAAAATTATAAAAATTTTAAAACCTTGTTGGCTCTGCTGTTTGCAACACCGGAAGGTCCTTATCTTTCAATATCTGAGGATTGACTTATGACAGCTCGTGAACAAGGCGTAGTAAAGTGGTTTAACGACACTAAAGGCTTTGGTTTTATTCAGCGTAATGGTGGTGATGACGTATTCGTTCATTTCCGCGCAATTATGGGCGATGGCCACCGTTCTTTACGTGACGGCCAACGCGTAGAATTCAACGTAGTTCAAGGACAAAAAGGTTTCCAAGCTGAAAACGTTCAGCCTTTAGACTAATTTGTTGCTTTAACCCCCTATAGTTCCCCCTTAATAAGGGGGAAAACAAAGGGGTTATAAAACGCTCCAATCTTATTGGGGCGTTTTTATTTTTTATGGTTTATAATAGCGACTTTCTTTTGCTCATTGATGGTTCGAGTGCATATATGACATCTGGTTTTGAAACCTTAAATTTACATCCGCAGTTAAAAAAAGCGATTGATGCTTTGGGTTTTACACAAATGACCCCAATTCAGCAAAAGGTTTTAAAATATACGTTGGCAGGACATGATGCCATTGGTCGAGCGCAAACGGGTACAGGCAAAACAGCGGCCTTTTTGATTAGCGTGATCAATGATCTACTCAATAATCCTATTCAGGACCAGCGTTTTCGTGGTGAACCGCGTGCCTTGATTCTGGCACCGACACGTGAGTTGGCTTTACAGATAGAAAGTGATGCTCAGGCTTTAACAAAATTCTCAAATTTGCATGTTGTCACTTTGTTGGGTGGTGTTGATTTTGACAAGCAAAAGAAAATGCTGGACAAGAATTTTGTCGATATTATTGTTGCGACTCCTGGGCGACTGATTGATTTTGTGGAGCAAAAAGAAGTCTGGCTTGATAAAATTGAATTTTTAGTGATTGATGAGGCGGATCGTTTGCTGGATATGGGTTTTATTCCTTCAGTAAAACGTATTGTGCGTTATTCGTCATTTAAGGAGCAGCGTCAAACATTGATGTTCTCGGCAACGTTTAGCTACGATGTTCTCAATCTTGCACGCCAATGGTTATTTGAACCTGTTACGGTTGAGATTGAGCCTGAGCAGAAAACCAATGTCGATGTTGAGCAACGCGTGTATGTGGTTGAGAAAAAAGACAAATATAAGCTTCTACAAGAAATTTTGCGTGATGAGCCTATTGATAAAGTCATGATCTTTGCGAACCGTCGGGATCAGGTTCGCCGTTTGTATGACCATCTCAAGCGTGATGGTTATAAGGTTGGGATGTTGTCGGGTGAAATTGCCCAGGACAAGCGCTTAAAGATGCTGGACCAATTCAAGCAGGGCAAGCACAACATTATGATTGCAACCGATGTGGCAGGTCGTGGTATTCATGTTGATGGTGTGTCGCATGTGATTAATTTTACCTTGCCAGAGCAATCGGATGACTATGTACATCGTATTGGGCGTACAGGTCGTGCAGGGGCGCAGGGCGTAAGTATCAGTTTCCTGTCTGAAGATGATGCTTTTTATCTGCCAGAAATTGAAAAGGCGATTGGTAAAAAATTACCTTTGACTCGTCTGGATGGGTATTGTTAGTTTTAATCAACCCAGTGTAAGTATGGAAAAGACCAAATTATTCATAGATTTGGTCTTTTTTTATTGCAAAATACAATTCGTTCACCAGATTGCACAAAAGATCAGGGATTTTTTTTGATTTCCTGTGATTAGTTGCTGAATTGAAATAAATCAGCATGTAGAATATGGCGCATTACCTGGGAGGATATTATGGCACTCATCTCAATGCGCCAGCTCTTGGATCACGCTGCGGAACATAACTACGGCGTACCAGCATTTAACGTAAACAACTTAGAACAAATGCGTGCAATCATGCTCGCTGCGGATGCAACAAACTCACCTGTAATCGTGCAGGCTTCGGCTGGCGCGCGTAAATACGCAGGTGCACCGTTCCTCCGCCACCTTATTTTGGCAGCGATTGAAGAATGGCCGCATATTCCTGTGGTAATGCATCAGGATCATGGTACAAGCCCTGATGTTTGTCAGCGTTCTATCCAGTTGGGTTTCAGCTCAGTCATGATGGATGGTTCATTGGGTGCAGATGGCAAGACACCAACCTCATACGATTACAACGTTGATGTAACTCGCCGCGTGGTTGCGATGGCGCATGCATGTGGTGTTTCAGTTGAAGGTGAGATTGGCTGTCTAGGTAGCCTTGAAACTGGTATGGCTGGTGAAGAGGATGGTGTTGGCGCAGAAGGCGTACTTGACCATTCTCAATTGCTGACTTCTGTTGAAGAGGCAACCTCGTTTGTGGCAGATACCAATGTTGATGCTCTGGCGATTGCTGTTGGTACTTCACATGGCGCGTACAAGTTTACTCGCCCACCTACAGGCGATATTCTGGCAATTGACCGTATTAAAGAAATTCATGCTGCACTGCCAAACACGCATCTTGTGATGCATGGTTCAAGCTCCGTACCACAGGAATGGTTGGCTGTGATTAACCAATATGGTGGTGATATTAAAGAAACTTATGGTGTGCCTGTAGAGCAGCTTGTTGAAGCAATCAAACATGGTGTGCGTAAAATCAATATTGATACTGACTTGCGTTTGGCTTCAACGGGTGCAATGCGCCGTATGATGGCTGAAAAACCAAGTGAATTTGATCCGCGTAAATTCTTTGGCGAGACAGTTGAAGCAATGAAGCAAATCTGTATCGATCGTTATGAATCATTTGGTACAGCAGGCAATGCTGACAAGATTCGTCCAATTTCTTTAGAGAAGATGGTTGATCGTTACAAATAACTCATTTGTAGCTAAAAACAGCGGCATTTGCCGCTGTTTTTTCTTTATCACGAACATAAAAAAATGCCAGCTTTAAAACTGGCATTTGCTAAAGTAAGTGGGTTATTTTTGTGGAGCTTTGGTGTCTAGGTTGGCATCTTTAATTTCAACATAGGCATTGGCGCGAAGTTCACGTGTCCAGCTATCCACTTCGCTATCAAACTGACGTTCACCTAAAATCTGGCGAGCCATACGTTCCTGAACTTCCTTGGTCATGTCCTGCTGGCGAGTATCGGTAACCTGTAGGATATGCCAGCCAAACTGGGTCTGGAATGGTTTACTGACTTGACCAACTGGTGTGTCTTTCATGACCTGTTCAAACTCTGGAACCATCATACCAGGGCTCACCCAGCCGAGACTACCACCATCACGGGCAGAACCTGTATCAGTTGAATAGGTTGCGGCCAATGTTGCAAAATCTTCGCCTGCTTTTACACGCTTGTAAAGACTTTCAATCATTTGCTTGGCACGGTCCAGGGTTACAACTTCTGATGGTTGAATCAGGATGTGGCGGGTCTGGTATTGAGAAACCAAGGCCTTTTGATCATTCTGTTTGCGTTCAAGTAATTTAAGCACGTGGACGCCATCACGAACATTGATCAGTTCAGTGGTTTGACCTACTTTTAATGGGATGATGCGCGCCGAAAGTTCGGTAGGAATATCAGACAGTGGGCGGAACCCCATATCTGCACCATCAACCTTAACGGTTGAAGTGGACAGTTTTGAGCTAATCGCTTTAGGATCATTACTTGTAGTCAAAGCCTGCTTAACTTCTTGAGCGACTTTTTGCACTTCATCGGTATTTTCACCTGAAATACGCATATGAATGACGTGTGCCTGAATCCCTAAGGCAGCCTGGCCTTCAGGTGAGTTTAGGAAATTCTCAACATCATGGTCACTGATTTTAATACGCGACATCACTTGTTGTTGACGCAGGCGGCCAATGGCTAAATCTTCAGCAATTCGGTTACGTAGATTTTCGTAAGTACCAGGCGCAATGGCATCCAGCTTTTGCTGGAAAGCCTCTAATGTGCTGGCACCTGACTGATTCGCAACTTTTAGTACGGCTGCATTCAGGCTTTTCTCGTCTGGTTTAATGCCATAGCGTTTTACTTGCTCTAACTGGGCTTGACGAACGATCAACTGGTCCAGCACCTGCATTTGTAAATACTGTTGAGGTGGGACCGTTTTATTTTGTGCTTTTAGCTGGTGTTCCGTTTCCGCAACTCCTTGCTCTAAGTCACTTTTAAGAATAACACTATCGTCCACAATTGCGACAACCTCATCCGTAGGTTGGGCAAAGCTTTGCATTGATGAAGAAACTAGGGCAGCGAGAACAGTGGCTCTAAAGATATGTTGAAAGTGTTGTATCTTCATTAACGTTGTGTCCAAGATTGATTAATTTTGTTGAAACCTAAAACTCTATTTTCCAGAAGAGAGGCAAGCTTGTTGTTTAAGCCCCCTAAACCTTTCAGGGTAAACTCGGCCATAACTGCACGTTTTTTGCGAACATCTGGAGAGTTTGGATCATCCAGATCGTTATAGTAGGAACGACCATAAACTGAAACAGCCCAACAGCAAGACTCATAATTGATGCCAAGCAGGTACTCACGCATTAGTTTGTTGTCCAGGTCATATTGAGCATGGCCCATGATACGCCAATTATCCTTTACAGGTTGTATAAAGGATGCAACAACCTGATCGTAATAATTCTGACGGTCAGGAATGTCTTTACGGTAGAAATAGCCTAAGTTATATAAGTTACCCTGATCGCCTGTATAGTAGGCTTGCACATCTCGCTGAGCATTGTCACCATTCGACATCCAAGCTGAATTGGCGTTAATGGTGAAATTCTGGTTGAGCTGACTAGATACACTGACAATAGGACCTGTCTGACGCTGGGTATCAAACTCGTCAGGCTGTTGGTTTAGGCTGACACGTCGATCACTAAAATAATAGCTTTGACCGACACTGGCGCGAATACGCTCCAGACCTTCTGTATCCAATAAACTATAGGTTACCCCCAATGACAAAAAGTTGTTGTCATCAAGGCGGTCATGGCCATAGAAACGGTAGGGGTTAAAAAGCTGATCGTAGTTGATCGAGGCTGTGGTTGAGTCAAAGTTTGGATAATCATCCTGCTTTTTATAAGGTGAGTAGGCATAAAAAGCACGTGGAGAAATACTGTGCAGGTATTTGCCATCTTTTTCAAAGGTGACACCCGTTGCCAACGTAAACTGGGGTACAACAACAGATTTTTCTAAATCATCTGACTTGGATAGTCCAATACTCTTCTTGGAGTCCTGATCATAGAATGTATTGATGCTGCGCACAGAAACTTCTGGGATGGCATATAACCATGATGGCGTGATGTAGTTATAGCGAACGGCAAACTGGTTGTAGATACGCGTACCACTTGACTCTAATGCTGAATCATCACCAATCGACTTTTTGAAATATGCAGTGTCATTATTAAATTCATACTGTAATCCCTGTGGATCGCCTGTAACATAATTTAATAAAAATTGCGGTAGTCGAGCATAAGGCTTGTCTGCATCTTTAATGCTTTTATCTAGTGTCTGGAAATCTTCAACTTTCAACTGAGCTTTAAGTCCAGGAATACCATTTTGATAATTCAGTTCCCAGGCGCGACGTAGATTCAGATCGGTTTTGCTATTTGGATTATTTTCAAAGTCTGCGAAATAATCCTTATCTGATGCATAGTTATATTCTAAATTGGTCGACCATTGATTATTCATTTTCCAGTAATGGATGAAATGCAGGTTATCACGGTCTTTATTGTCATATTGATTGTCGTTTGGTAAATATCCGCCCCAGATTCGACCTGAACCAAAATTCTCAGTCATATAGCGGAATTCACCATCCAGCTTGCCACCGCGTCTACTCATAAAGCTTGGAGTAAGTGTTAAGTCGTAGTTTGGTGCCAGGTTAAGATAAACAGGCACGCCAAGCTGTGCACCACCATCATTGGTATAACCGAAAGTAGGGGTTAAAATACCTGTGGTACGGCGGTCATCAATCGGGAAATTGAAATAGGGTACGGCAAGTACAGGTATGTCTTTGACATAAAGCTTGGTGCCACGTGTTACACCACGACCTGTATCCTGATTCAGTTCAATTTGTTTTGCCTGAATTTTCCAGGCTGGTTTTTGTCCAGGTGGGCAGGCGGTATAGCTTGCATCTTTTAAGACAACCAGGTTTTCATTCTGACGCTGGATTTGACTTGCATAACCATGCGCATGCTGCTGTTCAGAGATATAGAAACTATTGTTTAAATCACCTGTCTGTGTTTTTAGGTTGTAGTCAATCTCATCACTTTGCGTGAGCAGGCCTGATTGTGCAAGCTGCACTTGTCCTTGCGCTTTTGCATGGGTTTGGGTTGAATCAATGGTGACCTGATCTGCGCGAATACTGCGCCCTTCCTGATCAATCACAACATTGCCTTGCAGGAAAGAATCTCCCTCAGGATTGTAATGACCATAGTCTGCGGTGATTACTGAAGTGGTGTTATTGGCATCGGATGGTTTGGTTTGTGGATTAATCGGGGTAATCCATGTGCCCTGACAAAAGGAAGAACTTAAATAGCGATTGTCGCGTAACTGGGCTTCTGCTGCTGATTTGTCTACATAATATTGCTGGAAAAACTTTTCACCCTTATAGCTTTCTTGCTCTGGCTGAGCCTGATTTTGTTGGGTGAGGGCTTTAAGCTGTTTATTGTCAAGCGTAGAGACGGCATCAGCTGAAGCTGCGAAACCTGATTGAATCGAGCCGCCACACAAAAGTGTCAAAATAGCTGTTGCTAAAGGATTAAATTTAAACTGATGTTTCATTGTCTCATTAACCAGTACGCTAATTCACAATTAATTATTGTCGCATCATAGAGAAAAAGTTGATAAGTGGCTACACTTAAGCTTTCAAAATCTCAGCTAGTTTTAGATTTTATTGCAAATGAATACACAACGTGAACAATTGATACAAACTTGGCTTCAAGCCGTTCTTCAGTCCGATCAATTTGAGATCAGTTTTTTGGCAGGAGATGCAAGCTTTCGTCGTTATGCGCGAATCAAGTTACAAAACAAAACCTATATGCTCATGGATGCGCCACCTGAAAAAGAAGACTGTGTTCCATTTGTGAGTATTGATGAGTTCTTTGATGGGCATGGGGTTCGTGTGCCACATATCGTCGCCAAGGATTTAACCCAGGGTTTGTTGCTGCTTGAAGATTTTGGTGATGTGGTGTTGTCCACTCTATTGAATGACGAAACTGTTGACCAATACTATGCACAAAGCTTTAAACAGTTGATTGAGTTGCAGCAGATTGATGGAAAAGACCATTTACCAGCCTATTCTTATGAAAAGCTGATGACAGAAATGCGTCTATTGACTGAATGGATGTTACCATCCTTGAATATTCAGCCTACAGAGCAGCAGCTTGAAACCATTGAGCAGGCATTCGACTTTCTTGCGATTGAAGCAACCCATCAGCCACAAGTCATTGTACATCGTGATTTTCATAGTCGTAACTTGATGAAAATAGAAAACGAGCAAGCATTAGGGGTGATCGACTTCCAAGATGCCGTCATTGGTGCAGATACCTATGATCTGATCTCGATTACACGTGATGCTTATGTACAGTGGAATGCCGAGCGTGTCTACGAATGGTTTGAGGTGTTCTATAACTTATTACCAGCGGCAGCAAAAGAAAACCGTAGTTTCGAGCAATTCAAGCGTGATGCTGATTTAATGGCGATTCAGCGTCATCTGAAAATTCTAGGTATTTTCGTTCGCCTGTTTGAGCGTGATGGTAAATCGGGTTATTTAAAAGATTTACCGCGTGTGATGTGGTATTTGCTTGAAGAAAGCCAAGGTTACGACGAATTGAATGACTTTATGCAGTTTATTCGTGATGTGGTCATGCCTAAATTTACTGCAAAATATGGTAGCTATGAGGTGGTTGCATAATGAAAGCGATGATTCTTGCTGCAGGGCTAGGGAATCGCATGCGTCCGCTAACCCTACATACTCCTAAACCTTTGCTTGAAGTGGGTGAAAAACCGCTGATAGTTTGGCATATTGAAAAGTTGCAAAAGATTGGTGTGACTGAGATCGTCATCAATACCGCATGGCTAGGCGAAAAACTGGCGAATGCGCTGGGTGATGGTTCTCAATTCGGTGTCAAAATCCTATGGTCACATGAGGGTGAGGGTCTTGAAACCGCAGGTGGAATCATCAATGCCTTGCCATTGTTGGGTGATGAGCCATTCATTCTGGTAAATGGAGATGTCTGGACCACCATGGATTTTGCTTCATTATTAGATGTTCAGTTAGGTGAGCAGCAGGCACATTTGGTCTTGGTGGAAAATCCCCCACAACATTTAAAGGGTGATTTTATCCTTTCTAACGGGCTGGCTTATACCTTTGAACAGGAACAGTTGGGCGAGGCATTAACCTATAGCGGTATTGCGGTGCTTCATCCGCGGATGTTTGCTGGTCTGGAAAATGGCAAGCGACCTTTGGCGCCATTGTTAAAACAGGCAATGCAGCAACAGCAGGTTTCGGCTGAAAAATTACAAGGGATTTGGGTGGATGTTGGCACACCTGAACGTTTGGAGCAGCTAGATCAACAAATTAAGCAAAATAAGTTTTCGTAGTAGGTCATTGTCTTTGTTTGATTTGTATGGAAAAAGACAAAAGCCTACAGGATTGTGCAGTTTATCATGTTTGCCACTGTTTAACTGCATAATCGTTCAACAAGTCCTACTGTGCCTTGCATCAGAAATCGGTATACTGCACGGCAAGTTTATCGAGATGTTATACCGCTATGCATCCTTTTTTTCAAGAATTAAAGCAAGGTAGCCAGGCTTTGGGTTTAAACCTGAGTGATGAGGCCTTAACACTCTTATTGAAATATCAAGATGCTTTGGTGCTCTGGAATAAAGCATATAACCTGACAGCAATCCGTGACCCGAAAGAAATGCTGGTGAAACATTTACTGGATAGTCTCAGTATCCTGAATGATTTACCCCAGGGCCGTTTGCTGGATGTGGGAACGGGTGGTGGCATGCCAGGCATGATCATTGCGTTATGTCAGCCAGAGCGTTCTTGTGTGCTTCTGGATTCCAATGGAAAAAAGATTCGTTTTTTAAAGCAGTTTATTGCTGATCTAAAGCTTAAAAATGTCATTGCAGTGCAAACACGTGTAGAAAATGAAGACAGTATTAACGAGCTTGGTCATTTCGATGTCATTACAAGTCGGGCCTTTGCCTCCCTGACTGACTTTGTCGATGCTGCACAACCTTATATGCACGAACAGAGTATTATTGCCGCAATGAAAGGTTTAATTCCAACCGACGAAGTTGAGCAAATCAAAGATCAATATTCATGTACGGTGATCGAACTTCGTGTACCAAGATTAGATGAACAACGTCATTTACTGTTACTTCAACGTATTCAATAAAAAATATTAAGGGTAGTCATGGCTCAAATTATTGCAATTGCAAACCAGAAAGGTGGTGTAGGGAAAACCACGACCGCAGTGAATCTTGCCGCATCTTTGGCAATTTTGAAAAAACGTGTCCTGCTGGTCGATATGGATTCACAGGGTAATGCCACTATGGGGTCTGGCGTTCAAAAGAATGACTTGCTTTATTCAGTGACGGATGTGCTGTTGGGCGAAGTGCCCATTGAAACAGCCATTCAAAAGGCTGAGGTGGGTTATAAGGTCTTGGGTGCAAACCGTGAGCTTGCAGGGGTGGAGCTTGTTATTGCGGAGCAGGATGGGCGTGAATTTATCCTGAAAAATGCCTTGCAGGAAGTCGCGTCCTCATTTGACTATATCATTGTGGATTGTGCCCCAAGTTTGAGCCTCATCACTGTGAATGCCTTGGCAGCGGTTGATGGTGTGATTATTCCAATGCAGTGTGAATATTATGCTTTGGAAGGTCTGGCTGATCTGACCCAGACCATTGACCGTATACAAAAAGCCCTCAATCCAAACTTGGAAATCATTGGGGTGTTGCGTACCATGTATGATGCCCGTAATGCCCTGACTCGTGATGTGTCGGCAGAGTTGGAGCAGTATTTTGGTAAAAAATTGTATGATACGGTGATTCCTCGAAATATTCGTTTGGCTGAAGCGCCAGCACATGGTTTGCCAGTGATTTATTTCGAAAAAAGTTCAAAAGGTGCGGTTGCCTATTTAAACCTTGCCGCAGAAATGTTGAAGAAAAGTAAAGTGAAAAAAGGAAGTGCTGTATGAGCATCAAAAAACGCGGATTGGCTAAAGGTCGTGGTTTAGATGCGCTATTGGGTTCAATTCAAAAAGAAAAACTGCAACTCGAAGCACAAGCCCTGGATCATGGTGAACTCAAGCAGATTGATGTCAACTTATTAAAACGTGGCGAATATCAGCCACGCCGTTTTATTCAGGAACAGGATTTACAGGAACTTGCGTCATCCATCGAGAAGCATGGGGTGATGCAGCCAATCGTGATTCGTCCTGTTGACGATGAACAGCACCCTTACGAAATCATTGCGGGTGAACGTCGTTGGCGTGCAGCGCAGTTAGCGGGTTTAACTCAAATCCCTGCCATTGTTCGTGAACTGAACGATCAGGTCGCAATTGCATTGGCACTGATTGAAAATATTCAGCGTCAGGACCTTAACCCGATTGATCAGGCATTGGCTTTGCAACGTTTCCATGATGAGTTTGGTCTGAGCCATCAGGAAATAGCCGATACTGTGGGTAAAGCCCGTACCACAGTGAGTAACTTATTACGCTTACTCAGTCTGGCTGACCCAATTAAGGACCTGATGCAACAGGGGCAGATTGATATGGGACATGCTCGTGCCATTCTCACCCTGAAAGCCAAAGAGCAAATGGATGTTGCTAAAATCGTGATTGAAAAAGCCCTGTCAGTGCGTCAGACTGAACAACTGGTACGTGAGTGGTGTGAACCAAAGCCTGAAAAGGAAAAGGTGCAGGTTTCTCCTGATATTGAACAATTGACTCAGAAACTGTCGGAACGTTTTGGGGCAAATGTGAAAATTGACCATAACCAAAAAGGTAAAGGAAAAATGGTCATTCATTACCACTCATTGGATGAGTTGGATGGAATTTTAAATATTTGTTTACCTAACTAATATTCAAGGTGCGTCCTTTTATATTTTAAATATTATTGGGGAATAATATGTGGGAACTTGTGAAAGCGGGTGGTTGGTTAATGCTACCGCTTATTCTCTCATCAATTTTTACGGTTGCAATTTCAATTGAACGCTATATTCGGTTAAAACGGGCACAGGTGCTGCCACAGATATTATTGGTCAATGGTTCGGATGCTGAATCTGTCATTTCACAACTAGAGCAGGATGCTGCCGCAAAAAGTCCTTTGGGTCGTATTCTTAAGGCAGGATATGAACATCGTGACCAGGGCGAGCAGTTCGCGCGTGCGCAGATGGAGGCAACTGCTTCACGGGAAATCAGCCATCTGGAAAAAAATATCAATTTTCTGGGTACCTTAAGTGCCATTGCACCTTTGCTTGGTTTGTTAGGAACCGTACTTGGTATTATTGAATCATTTTTAGTGATTGATATCGGTTCTTCCGGAAATGCAAGTATGATGATGCCTGGTATCTCTAAAGCCTTGATCACAACGGCTGTAGGTATGCTGATAGCGATCCCTGCCATGATTGCCTACCGTTATTTTCAACGTGTAGTACATGAATATATTGCTGAGTTAGAACAACAATCAACATTATTTCATGCTGCACTTTTCTACAAAAAAGCACCTCATGTGCAAGAACATCGCCATGCAAGCTGAGCATAGGTGACATTATGAAATTTAAACGTTCTCAAGTTGAAGATATTCATATCAACCTGACACCCATGATTGACTGTATGTTGTTCATTCTGGTGTTCTTGCTATTGTCCACAACATTCAGCCAGCAAAGCCGTATCAATCTGACTTTGCCCGATGCACAGGGTGTGCCACCAAAACAGTTCGATCAGAAAATTGAAATCATGGTAGACTCAACTGGACATTATTCTGTGAATGGTCAGGCATTATCAACCAAGGATATTGCGGATTTAAGTACCGCAATCAAGCAGGCTGCACAGGATCGGCGTGATCTCATGTTTATTATTGCGGCTGATGCCAAGGCAACCCATCAGGACGTGATTCGTGTGATGGACGTGGCAGGTCAGCTTGGCTTTGTTAATGTCAATATCAGCACTAAAGTTCCGACTAGAGGTTTTACTGAGTGAATCAGGATTTTAAGGTTTATTTGCGCCTCATCTCATATTTAAAATCTTATTGGGGTATTGCCTTATTTATATTGATCGGTTTTGCGATTAATGCCACAACAGAAGTCTCAGTCGCCAAGCTGATGAAATATATCATCGATGCCATTCAAAATGGTGATCGAGAGAATCTGAACTGGTTTCCTGTTTTAATTGTGCTATTGATGTTTTTTCGTGGCGTTGGATTATTTTTAGGTGGATATTTTACCGCCGTTATTTCACGTCAGTTGGTCTTTGGTATTCGTCAGGAAGTTTACGCCAAACTATTAAGACTCCCTGCACAATATTATCTTGATCATAGCTCTGGTCATATTACTGCCAAGTTAATGTATAACGTTGAACAGCTTTCAGCCGCATCATCAGAGTCTTTGAAAACCCTGATTAAAGACGGTTTGATTGTTATTGGATTGTTGAGCTATTTACTGTATACCAATTGGCGTTTAACACTATGTTTTATTGTCTTTATACCAGTGATTGGCATCTTGGTGCGTATTGCCTCGAAAAAAATGCGTAAGCTGTCGATTCAGGTACAAAATACCATGGGTGATGTCAACCATGTGGTACAGGAAACCATCAATGGCAATAGTGTCGTCAAAAGTTTTACAGGTGAAGCATTTGAACAGCAGCGTTTTTATAAATCGTCAGAAGAGAATCTTCGCCGTGGCTTAAAAATGGTGGTGGTGCAAAATATTAACAGCCCGATTATCCAGTTGATTTTATCTTGTGCGATGGCAGTGATTTTATGGATTGCACTACGTCCAGAAGTTTTAGGTGATACTTCGGCTGGTGAATTTGTTGCTTATATTGCGGCGGCAGGTTTAATCTCAAAACCTGTGAAGAACCTGACCGATATTAATGAAAAATTACAGCGTGGTTTGGCAGCAGCCCACTCTGTATTTGAACTGCTGGACTTGCCTGAAGAACAGAATAAGGGGCAACTCACGCCTGTGCTGAAAGGCAATATCCAGTTTGAGCATGCAGATTTACGTTATGAAGACGGTACACATGCAATTAAAGATTTTTCTTTAAAGATACATTCTGGACAGACAGTTGCATTGGTGGGACGTTCAGGTGCGGGTAAAACCTCACTGGTGAATATGCTGCCACGCTTTCAGGAGTTAAGCGGTGGGCAACTGAATTTTGATGGTGTGCCTGTTCAGGACATTGAATTGTCTTGCCTGAGATCACAGATTGCAATGGTCAATCAACAGGTGATTCTGTTTAATCGTTCAGTCCGTGACAATATCGCCTATGGTCAATTACAGGATGCAAGTGACGAGAAAGTGATTGCGGCGGCAAAAGCGGCTTATGCACATGACTTTATCATGAACTTGCCACAGGGCTATGACACTGTTCTCGGTGCGCAGGGCTTGAGCCTTTCTGGTGGTCAACGTCAGCGTATCGCCATCGCAAGAGCGATTCTCAAAGATTCTCCAATCCTGATTCTTGATGAGGCAACCAGTGCGCTGGATAATGAGTCTGAATATTTTATTCAACAGGCTTTTGATGAGGCGATGCAAGGTCGTACTACCATTGTGATTGCGCATCGTTTATCGACCATTGAAAATGCTGATGTGATTGTGGTGATGGACAAAGGGCAGATCATTGAACAAGGCACACATACCGAATTGCTCGCAAAACATGGCATGTATTATCAATTGCATCAACGCAATTTTGAGGAACACTAAACATGTCTATGGCGCAAACCATTCAGGATGCCTGGAATAAACAGGCAGCATGGTTAGTGTTGTTGCGTCCATTGTCATGGTTGTACCGTTTTGGTTTTTGCCTGAATCAGGGCTTGTATAGAACTGGAATCAAGAAAGTATATACCGCACCTGTGCCTGTGATGGTGATTGGTAATATCACGGTTGGGGGAAGTGGCAAAACGCCGTTGTTGATTCAACTGGTCAAGTATCTTCAACAACACAATATTCGTGTTGGAGTGATTAGCCGTGGTTATGGCGGTAAGGGAGATTTTCCTGCGCTGGTGACCACAACCTCTGAACCTGATCAAGTGGGTGATGAACCCTGTCTGATTGTACAGGCAACCCATGTTCCCATGGCCGTTGGTCCAAACCGTCAGGCAGCGATTGAACTGTTATTAAAATCTACCGCGATTGACCTGATTATGAGTGATGATGGTTTGCAGCATTTGGCTTTGGCACGTCAGCTTGAATGGATTGTGCTGGATCAAAACCGTGGTTTGGGCAATGAAAAGTTATTACCTGAAGGTTATCTGCGTGAGCCTAAATCACGCTTAAATAGAAGTACGGTCATTGAACATACTAAAATTGCACGAGCTCAGCGAAATATGCATTTAGAGATTGGCCAACCTTATTTGCTTAATCCCAATTCAAGCACAAACACTTTTGATGCCAAGCAGTATTTTAATGCTGTGGTGGGGATTGGCTTTCCGCAGCGTTTTTATCAAACACTGAATAAGCTCGGTGTTAACCAATATCAGGCACATGAGTTTCCAGATCATCATGATTATGAAATTGCTGATTTAACATTTGATCATCATGATGTAATTATCACGACTGAAAAAGATGCGGTTAAGTTCAAGACATTATTAAAGCAACATCCTGAATTTAACATTCCCATTTGGGTGGTGCCTGTTGAGGCAGTTTTATCATCAGATTGTTATGACTTGCTGCGGCAACAGTTACAGCAAGTCGGGATTCAATTTTCTTAGAGGGCAACTATGAAACACATCGTTATTCCTGCACGTTTTGCCAGTTCTCGTTTACCAGGCAAGCCTTTATTGCTTATTCATGGTCGCCCAATGATTTTGCGCGTAGTTGATCAAGCCAAAAAAGTACAGGGCTTTGATGATTTGTGTGTGGCAACGGATGATGAGCGTATTGCCGAAGTGTGTCGAGCTGAGGGAGTGGAGGTGGTCTTGACCCGTGCTGATCACCCATCAGGCACAGATCGGTTAAGTGAGGTTGCCCGTCTAAAAGGCTGGTCTGCCGATGACATTATTGTCAATGTTCAGGGTGATGAGCCTTTGCTTCCAGCACAGTTGGTACAGCAGGTAACGCAACTTCTGGTTGAGCAACCACAATGTTCAATGTCTACTTTATGTGAGCCTATTCATCAGTTAGATGAGTTTCAACGTGACAGCATTGTGAAAGTGGTGATGAGCAATCGCAATGAAGCATTGTATTTTAGCCGTGCCACCATTCCGTATGATCGTGATGGGGCAAAACAGTCACAACCCACCTTGCATGATCAGGCATTCCGCCATCTGGGTTTATATGCTTACCGTGTCAAATTACTACAAGAATATGTCACTTGGGAACAGGGAAATCTGGAAAAACTGGAAAGCCTGGAGCAATTGCGTGTATTGGAAAATGGCCACCGTATTGCGATTGCTGTTGCAAAAGCGAATTTACCTCCTGGGGTAGATACACAAACAGATTTAGACCGTTTAAATGCGATGCCTGTTAGTTTATTTGAATAGTATTGAGTGATATGCAACAAACCATGATTTATCCCTGGCATGAGCAAACATGGTCTTTGCTCACCACGCGCTTTCCTGAGCTTGGTCATGGTTTACTGTTTTATGGTAAACAAGGCTGTGCCAAGCAGGAGTTTGCCGAACGGTTTGTTGCATGGGTACTTTGTCTGAATAAACAGGCTGAGGCGGCATGTGGTGAGTGTTCTAGCTGCCAATGGCTGAAATCTGACACCCATCCCAATTATGTGCATATCACCACAGACGACGACAATAAAAAGCAAAATGCAAAAATAAAGATTGAAAAAATCCGTGACTTATTACCTTTCGTGCAGCAGACAGGTGAAGGCTGGCGTGTGGTAATGATTGAGCCAGCGGAAGCACTGAATATTGCCTCTTCCAATGCATTGCTCAAGACTTTAGAAGAACCAGGTGAGCGTGTGGTGCTGATTTTAGTTGCCGATCATTACTTGAAACTACCCGCAACCATCCGCAGTCGTCTACAACATTTCGCCTTGGATCGTCTAACCCCTCAAGAGTCACAGACTTTTGTGCGACAGCAAATTCCAGATTTAACATCTGAGCAAACTTCACTGTTGTTGAATCTTGGCAATGATATGCCGTTAAAGGCAATCGAGATTCAACAGAGTCACTGGCTAGAGAAACGGGCTACATTTTTAAATGACTGGTTGAAGCTGGTATCTGAAAAGAATATGCCTTTGTACTACGCCAACAAGTGGTCTAAGGAATTAAATTTTTCAGAATTTCTGATCATGTTTGAATATCTTTTAGCTGATGTCATTGCTTTAAAATTAAATCAGTCAATCAAGAATGACGATCTGAATTTTCAAGAAATTATTCAATGCTATGATTTGGAATGCCTGTTTTCAATTTATTCAGATCTACAGCAGAAGAAATTGATGGTGGAGCAAAATGTTCAGACGCAATTGGTGCTTGATGAGCTGTTCATACAATTAATGAATGCTTAATTCTTGGTATTATATAGCTAAATTCTAAAAATACTAGCACAAGGAAATATTTGTAAAACCTCATTTCCTATGGTTTTAGGTGTGATGATAAATGAAGTATTCAGCTATAGATAAAAAATATAAAGAAAATTCTTCTGTTTAAAGAACAAGAAAATTCCTTTGGTTTGGACGTTTTTATTAAACATTATTTGTTGTTTCCAGCAATGTTTCCTATAATCAAAAGTAACGATGTAAATGCTTTAACTCATTACTTATCTTTTATCTGCTAAGTCTGAGTTAGATTGATTTTTATAGACGGTTCAATTTGTTAGATTAATCAGCGTGATATAAAGTGTTCGGTTTTTGTGTTAACAGGGGAATGTTATGCAACCACAAATGATGGGTGGAATTATACAGGTCAATATTCCTGATAAAGCAACTTTGCAATCAAGTTATATGCCTTTTGTGCAAGGCGGCGGTTTATTTGTTCCAGCCAGGCAGGCGGTCAAGATGGGACAGGAAGTATTTGTTCTGGCAACCTTGCCAGATCAGGCACAGAAGATTCCGTTGACAGGTAAAGTGATCTGGATTTCTTATAAACAAACACATTTTAAACCACAGGGTTTTGCAATCCAACTGATGGGTGAAAAAGGTGTGTATTATAAAAATGAGGCTGAAAAGTTGCTGGCAGGTTCAAAAGGCCTTGATCGCCCAAGTTACACCATGTAAGCGTTATAGATATAGATAGGAAAAAAGAGTGTTTGTTGATACGCATTGCCATTTAACCATGCTGGATTTAACGCCTTATCAAGGAGATCTGGATCAGGCACTTGCACAGGCCAGACTCGCGGGTGTGTCAAAATTTATGGGAATTTCAGTTGATCTGGATGACCATATTCAATTGTCACAGATCGCGTCCAGACATGTGGATGTTGGCTATACGGTTGGTGTTCATCCATGTGAGGATGAGCAGACCATGGCACGTGCGACAACAGATTATTTGGTGGAGCTTGCCCAATCTGAAAAAGTCTGGGCTTTGGGTGAAACTGGTCTGGATTACTATCACAGCACTGATTTTATTGCAGCGCAAAAGCAGTGTTTTGCACGGCATATTCAGGCCTCAAAGATTATAAAGAAACCTGTGGTGGTACATACACGTTCGGCTAAGCATGACACGGTTGATATTATAAAGACTGAGCAGTCAACGCATGGAATATTGCATTGTTTTACCGAAGACTGGGAAACTGCGAAAGCTGTTCTGGACTGTGGCTACTACATTTCATTCTCTGGCATTATCTCATTTAAAAATGCACAGGATTTGCGAGATGTCGCTAAACAGGTTCCACTTGACCGTGTACTGATTGAAACAGATAGTCCTTATTTAGCACCTGTACCTTATCGTGGTAAAACCAACGAACCGAAATATGTGCCGTATGTAGCAAAAGCACTCAGTGATGTATATGATAAATCGGTTGAAGAAATTGGCATGATCACTGCCCAAAATTTTGAAAATCTTTTAAATTTGAAATAAACGGTTTTGTTGCGCTAGGAAAAGTTATCACGTGAAAATGGATCGCCAAGCTCAGTTTAGAGCACGAGAAGTCTTGATTTTTCAGATTGCTGAACAACTCTTATTGGAAAATGGTGAAGCAGGTATGACACTTGATGCGCTGGCTGCTGAGCTGGATCTTGCGAAAGGGACTTTATACAAACATTTTCAGAGTAAAGATGAATTGTATATGTTGCTGATTATTCGTAATGAGAAAATGTTGCTGGAAATGATTCAGGATACTGAAAAGACTTTTCCTGAACATCTGGCATTCTTTATGCTGCATCATCTCCATCATCCTGAACGTACCGCCTTATTTCACCAGATTGAAGAACGTCTCTCCACGACTGGGCAAGGGATTCAATTGCTATTCAGTGAGTTGTATAGAATTCGCCGTCAACGTTTGCGGATTATTATCCGTATGACAGAAAGCCATCTGGTAGATATCCATAGCAGCATGACCACACGCGATTATTTGGCTTCCATCTGGTCTTTGACTTATGGCGCTGCGGTGATTCTCAACTCAAGTTTTTATCAGCGTTATTTGGGCTCTCGAGATACCTTGCGCGTTGCCTATATTGAGCAGGCTTTGGCGATGCCAAAACAACTTGAACAAGTGGCTGCTTCATAATTGGTCAAGCAAATGAGATCACCCCGTCGATTACAACAGGCATTCACCCTCATTGAAATTATGGTGGTGATTGTGATTATGACCATCATGGCATCCTTGGTAGTGTTAAATATTGGTGGTGTTGATCAGCGCCGTGCCATGCAGGCGAGAGAAATGTTTATTCTCGATTTGAAAAAAATCAATAAGGAAGCAACTGATCAAGCCAAGGTGCTGGCATTAAATACCCAAAATGCAACTGATGTTGCACCCTTTAGCTATAATTTATTTGAATATCATGATCAAAGCCTTGAGCAAATACAACAGGCTAATCGCACTTGGCAACCTTATCCTGAATTTAAACCACGCCAGTTACCTGATCAAGTGTCGTTTAGCATTCAAAGTTTAGATGACGAAAATTATTCGAAAGCCAAAAATGAAGATTTATTAGGTGGTAAATCCCCCCAGTTGATCTGGTTTGGCAATGGCGAGGCCAAACCTGTTCGTATTCAGTTTTATTATGAACAACAACCCATTGGCCATGAGCTGGAACTCGATCACCTGGGTAAAATAAATGAACAAGATTAAAGCCTTTACCTTACTTGAAGTGATGGTGGCACTTGCTATCTTTGCTGTGGCAGCGATTGCATTAACTAAAATTGCCATGCAATACACACAGTCAACCTCCAATGCGATTTTGCGGACCAAGGCACAATTTGTTGCCATGAATGAAGTGGCCATGATGGAAATGAATCAGGAATGGCTGGAGGGGACACAGTCCAGACAAGTCACCTCACAGGGGGAAACCTGGCAGATTGATAAAAAAGCACAGGCAACCATTAGTCCCAATATTCAGCGCATCGAATTGCAGGTGAGCCTGTTTAATAGCGAACAAGGTAAAGTTGAAGCAGGGATCACCAACATGGTGTTTTTTAACTACCCAGCAAAAGCCAAGACATCATGAAATATAAACAGGCATTTACTTTAGTTGAATTGTTGGTTGCGATTGCAATTTTTGCGGTACTTTCAATGCTGGGCTGGAAAGTCTTTGATTATTTATTAAAAGTAAAAGACCGTAATGCGGAACATGAAACCTACCTGTTTGAACTACAGGACGCTTATCAGCAAATTTTGAGGGATAGCCTACAAATCATTCCCTTAACGGCCAATGATGGCAGACAATTACAAGCGGCTTTATTGTTAAATGATCGAAGTTTTATATTTAGTAAGGCTGGTGTCTCAGATCCATTAAAGCAGGGTGTGTCGCCTTATGAACGGATTGAATATCGCTATGATTCTGCACAGAAGAAAGTCTATCGTTTAAAATATGCAAATCTCAATATCCCTAATCGGGTGCAACCGATTTCCAGTACGCTGTTAGAACGGGTGGACCAGTTTAAAATTACCGTTCTCAACCCACAAGAACTGACCCAATGGCCTGAAAATATCAGTGATCCGAATAATGTGACTGAATTAAAAAAACTACCTTTAGGGTTTAAGGTACAGTTGACTGTTGCAGGCACAGATTATGAGTGGATTTATAGTCTACTGAATACCAATAAATTGTCAGAAAATAAAACAGGGCCATGATTGCTATGAAGGATGATTCATCTCAACGTGGTATCGCATTACTCACTATTTTAGTGATGGTGGCCTTAGCCACCATTCTGGCTGCAACCATTGCCAAACGACAGACCAATACCTCTGAAAATACAGGTTATTTGATGCGTCAGGATCAATCCCTGCTTTATGCTAAAAGTGCAGAGGCATTTTTCTCTGAATTGCTGATTCAGGACAGTGATAATGGTAGCAGCATTGATCATTTACAGGAAAACTGGGCGAAACCAATGCCAGCCTTTCCTGTAGAGGATGGTTTTATTTCAGGTCGTTTGCTGGATGAGTCTGGAAAATTCAATTTAAATAATTTGTTAAAAGCTGATGGCAGTGTGGATGACTCTGCAAGACGCTGGTTTGAAAAATTATTGCAACGCGTCGGGTTGCCTGCTGAATTGAGTCAGGCCGTAATTGACTGGCAAGATGCCAATGATGAAACTACGGGGGCGATGGGCGCAGAAAGTAATTATTATCAGGGTTTGGATCCATCCTATTTGGCTTCCAATACCAGGTTTCATCAGGTAGAGGAGTTAAAGCTGGTCAGAGGGTTCGAGGGAAAAAATTATGACCTCATTGCACCTTATGTCACCGCATTGCCAGAAGCCACAAAAATCAATATGAACACGGCGGCTCCCTTATTATTGGCAAGCATTGATCCCAAATTAGATGTAAAAACGCTAGAACAGGAATTAAAAGCCAAACAGGCAGAATTGACCTATTTCAATAGTGTTGAAGATTTATGGAAACTGAATGCTTTTTCTGGAATAGAACCACAAAACAAGACCGATGCTGCGGCATGGTTAGACAGTAAATCAAATTATTTTACTGCTCAAATTGAAGTGGTTTTAAGTGAACGCAAACGACAGTTTACCAGTGCCATGATGCGCAAAGACAAGCAGGTAACAGTCTATTCCAGAAGCCTTGCGCCATTTAATACAGTTGTACCAGCACCATAGAAATCGAGTGGGTAAATCTAAAATGTATAAATTGGATGATTGAATGGTCACAGGGTTTAAAATCAATCACAATGCTTGGTTTTTTGCTTTATAATAAAATCCGTTTTGCAGAATAAGATCAGCTTGGTGCATGTTAATTCGTAAATTATTTAAGTTTGAAAATGCTCATATTGTGCGTAACTGTACATCGGACCGTTGTAAGCGTTCGATTCATGGGCACAGCTATAAAGTTGAATTACTGTTAAAAGCCTCAAAGCTGGATCATGGGCAAATGGTTTATGATTTTGGGTTGTTAAAAGGTGTGATTAAGGAGCTTTTTGACAGTTTTGATCATGCCATTTGCTATTGGCAAAAAGATGACCCTGAATATATCGCCGCATGTCAAACATTTAGTGCACGGTGGATTGCGTTACCTGTTTCGCCATCTGCTGAGCAATTTTCACGGATTTTCTTTTATCTGGCACAGCAGGTGCTTCATTCAACCACTACCCAAAATGGTGAGGGTGATGTAGAGGTTTATTCGGTGATTGTGCATGAAACGGATACAGGTTATGCACAAAGTTTCATAGAAGATATTGAAAACGAACAAATGGGTATCTTAAATTTAGACCAGATTATTTTTTCAGAACAGGTACAGGCGGAATGGAGTGATCCTCAAATGTATGAGAATCTGAAAAAAGGAATAAGATTCCAGAATCCAAACGTAGAACTACAAGTCAATATTTGAGTGGTCTGTTACTTTACAACAAATGAATTTATTGCAGGGAATGTTGATGCAATTTACTGAACAACAGCAGGAAAAACTTAATAAAGTTCAGTTGGATGAGTCATGGAAAATCTCTTTGTCAGAATTTCTAGTCAGTCAGAAGATGGATCATTTAAGAGAGTTTCTACAGCAACAGATCCTTGCTCAGAAAACAATTTATCCGCCTAGCAAGCAAATTTTCAATGCATTGAATACAACCCCGTTACAGGATGTAAAAGTCGTGATATTGGGTCAAGATCCATATCATGGCCCTAATCAAGCCAATGGTCTAAGCTTTTCTGTACAAAGAGGGGTTGCATTACCACCATCTTTGCGTAATATTTTTCATGAATTACATACTGATCTCACAGTGCCGATTTCCCGTCATGGGGATTTAAGTAAATGGGCTGCTCAAGGGGTATTGCTATTAAACAGTGTACTGACTGTTGAAGCAGGACAGCCAACTTCTCATCAGAAACAGGGATGGGAAGAGTTTACCGATGCTGTCATTGATGTGTTGAATGAACAGCGGGAGCATGTGGTCTTTATTTTGTGGGGTGCGTATGCCCAGCGAAAAGGACAGCGCATTGATCGAAATAAACATCTAGTGTTAACAGCTGCACATCCCTCACCTTTGTCTGCAAACCGAGGTGGTTTTTTTGGCTGTAAAGTATTTTCTAAAACAAATCATTATTTGAAACAACATGGCATTGAGCCAATAGACTGGCAACTGGACGCATAATGACTTCTCCCGATTTAAATAGTTATCACCCAGATTTAATTATCGAAAACGCTAAAAATGGTTGGCGTATTGTTCGTTTAAACCGACCAAAATCTTTACATGCACTTGATGAGTCAATTGTGAGTGCTTTATTGAAAGTATTTGAATATTTTCATGAAGATGACAGTGTTAAAGCAATCTGGTTTGATTCAACCACACCAAAAGCCTTTTGCGCGGGTGGTGATGTTCGTAAACTCCGTCAACTTGTCATTAATAATGAAGTAGATACGGCAAATAAATTTTTTGAACAAGAATATGCGCTTGATTTATTGCTTCATAACTATGCTAAGCCAATCGTAGTTTGGGGTGAAGGTTATGTCATGGGTGGTGGTTTAGGACTATTCATGGCCGCGCCTTTCCGTCTAGTCACACCTTATTCACGTCTTGCAATGCCTGAAATCAATATTGGTCTCTATCCTGATGTAGGGGGAAGTCGTTTTCTTGCAGATCGTGGTCAAATTGGGCTGTTTACAGGTTTAACGGGTTCAATTATGACTGCAGCTGGTGCTTTTAGCATTGGTTGGGCAACTCATATTTGTGAAGCACAGCGAGATAATGTTCTTCAAAAAGTTTTGAATGTGGATTGGAATCACTATCCTGCGGGTGCTTTCCGTGCCATTGATGATACTTTAAATAGTCTACATCGTCCTGTAGCGGCAGGTCCTCTGCAAAACTCAATCGATGTGATTCATAGTGTTTGCCGTGGTCAAAGTTTTGAGTATGACTATCAAGCGATTATTGGTCTGAGTGATGCAAGTAGTGACTGGTTACGTCAGGCAAGTGAGAATCTGCAAAAAGGTTCTCCAAGTACTGCTGCGATTACATGGTTGCTGTGGCAATGGGGCAAGCAGGGTCATGCCTGGGATGAGGTTTTTGCGCTTGAATCACAAATTTCTGACTGGAAAATTCGTCATCCAGATTTTGTTGAGGGTGTCCGTGCACGTTTAGTTGATAAGGACTTATCACCAGAATGGAAAGCAGCCGAAAAAATTACGTTACAAGATATTTTATCTGATTGTGCTCCAGTAACTACGATTGATAGCTGGAATGCATTATTAAGACAATATGGTGTTATTGCTTAAAATCGATGAGTATTGACGTCACAATTTCAGAAAACTTTAACGATGAATACTGGATGCAGTTTGCTTATGAGCAGGCTAACCTAGCCGCATCACAGGACGAAATTCCAGTTGGGGCTGTAATTGTAAGCCAGAATAAGGTGATTGGTTCGGGTTATAATGCACCCATCAAGCTTTCTGATCCAACTGCACATGCTGAAATCCAGGCACTTCGTTCCGCCTGTCAGGCTATAGATAATTACCGTTTGCCAGATGATGCCACACTTTATGTGACGCTTGAACCTTGTACGATGTGTGTTGGCGCACTCATTCATGCCCGTATCAAAAAAGTAGTGTTTGCTACAACAGAGCCTAAAGCTGGTTCGTTGGTCAGTGCAAGACAGCTACTTGAAAGCGGCTATTACAATCATAAATTCACTTTCGAACAGGGATGCATGCAGGCACAGTGTTCATCCCAGTTAAGTGAGTTTTTTAAGCGTAGACGTGATGAAAAGAGAAAAATCCATTCGTCAAAAACGCCCTTAAATGATTCATAATGCCCTTGTAGTTGTGGCAAACTAGGCCCTCCCATGATTTTGGTTAGATCAAAAAGGCGAAGCTATGCGTAATGCAATCACCATACAAAAAGAATTCAATGCACCCATCTCTGATGTTTTTGATTTATTGTCAAAACATGCAACCTACAACAAGGCGTTTGCACCTTTACAGGTGGTGCGGGTAAAGGATTCTGCTGACCCTCAACGTCCTGATGGCATCGGCTCAATTCGTCGTATGGGTTTTGGCCCGATTAAGCCATTACAGGAAGAGATTACCCTGCTGGAAGAAAACAAGCGGATTGAATATAAGCTGATTAACAACCCATTGGTAAAACATCATTTGGGACAAATTGATTTTAGGGAAATTACACCCTACATCACTTTGGTGACCTATAAGATTGAATTTACCGCAAAAGCACCATTTGTAAGTAAATTAGTTCTTGCACAACTCAAGGCAGCGATTACACTAGGTTTTTCAAAATTAGCAAAATCAGTTGCTTCATAAGAGACAGGAATGACAGTTCAAATTATTACGATTGATGGTCCTAGTGGTTCTGGCAAAGGGACCTTGGCAGCCAAAATAGCTGCTTATTATGGATTTAATCTTTTAGACTCTGGTGCTTTATATCGTTTACTCGGGCTGTCATTATTTCAAAAGGGCTTGTTGGACCAGATTGAGGCAAGGCTGGAACAATGCATTGATTATGCAATTCATTTGGATATTGAGTTTAGATCAAATGAGACCGCTACGCAGGTGTTGCTTGAGGGGAGAGATGTCACCAATATCATTCGAACAGAGCAGGTCGGTGAGTATGCTTCTAAAGTGGCAACTGTGCCAGAATTAAGAAAGGCATTATTTGAACGTCAACGTGCATTTATCCAGCATCCAGGACTGGTTGCCGATGGCCGTGACATGGCAACTTCAATTTTTCCTGAAGCGCAAGCCAAGCTATACCTTACGGCATCAGCCGAATCGCGTGCTGAGCGACGTGTAAAACAGTTGCAGGGTATGGGGCTTGATGCTAAAATAAGCGACATTTTATCTAACATACAGGCTAGAGATAAAAGAGATATGGAGCGTGAAGTCGCTCCGCTCAAGCCAGCGGAAGACGCCTATATCATTGATAGCTCTACAATAGGCATTGATGAGGTCTTTAAGCTCATGGTTGATTATATCGATAGTCGTATATAAATAGATATTCAATGAATTTTCAGTTGAAGCATGGTCTGGTCAGATTTTATGGCTATGTAACAACTTAACTAAACCGATCTTGTCTGATCCAAGACCGTTGAATTTTTTAGGTATATCATGACCGAATCTTTTGCAGCCCTCTTTGAAGAAAGCGAATCAACCCTTAATATTGACAAAGGTGCCGTAATTAAAGGTATCGTTGTTAGTATCGACTCTGACTGGGTAACTGTTGACACTGGCCTTAAATCTGAAGGTGTTGTTGACCGTGCTGAGTTTTTAAATGAACAACGTGAACTTGAAGTTCAGGTTGGTGATGAAGTTGATGTTGTTGTTGAAGCGCTTGACAACGGTATGGGTCAAACAGTTTTATCACGTGAAAAAGCGAAACGTGCTGAAACCTGGACTAAACTTGAAAAAATCTTTGAAGATGGCGAAATCGTTACTGGTGTTATCTCTGGTAAGGTTAAAGGTGGTTTCACTGTTGACATCGGTCCTGTACGTGCATTCCTGCCAGGTTCTTTGGTTGACACTCGTCCGATTCGCGACACAACTCACCTTGAAGGTAAAGAGTTGGAGTTCAAGGTTATCAAGCTTGATGCTAAACGCAATAACGTTGTGGTTTCTCGTCGTGCCGTAATGGAAGCTGAATCTTCAGCTGACCGTGAAGCATTGCTTGCTCAGCTTGAAGAAGGTCAAACTGTTACTGGTACAATCAAGAACCTTACAGATTACGGTGCATTCGTTGATCTTGGTGGTATTGATGGTCTTCTGCATATCACAGATATGGCTTGGAAACGTATCAAGCATCCATCAGAAGTGGTTGAAGTGGGTCAAGAAGTTACTGTTAAAGTACTTAAGTTTGACAAAGAGCGTAACCGCGTATCTTTAGGTCTTAAGCAATTAGGCGAAGATCCATGGTTGGCGATCATGAACCGTTATCCTAAAGGTTCTATCGTTAAAGCTCGCGTAACGAACTTAACTGACTACGGCTGTTTCGCAGAAATCGCTGAAGGCGTTGAAGGTTTAGTACACGTTTCTGAAATGGACCACACTAACAAAAACATCCACCCATCTAAAGTTGTTCAGATTGGTGATGAAGTTGACGTTATGGTTCTTGAAGTTGACGAAGAGCGTCGTCGTATTTCTCTTGGTATCAAACAAACTCGTGCTAACCCATGGGAAGAGTTTGCTAAGAACCACGACAAAGGTGAAAAAGTTTCAGGTACAATTAAGTCAATCACTGACTTCGGTATCTTCATCGGTTTACCAGGCGGTATCGATGGTCTAGTTCACTTGTCTGACATTTCTTGGAACGAGCAAGGCGAAGAAGCAATTCGTCGTTACAAGAAAGGTGACACAGTTGAAGCGGTTATCTTGTCTGTTGACGCTGAAGGCAACCGTATCAGCCTTGGTATCAAGCAATTGAACAGCGACCCATTCAATGACTTCTTGGCTGCGAATGAGCGCGGTGCCTTGGTTAAAGGTACTGTAACTGCTGTTGATGCGAAAGGTGCTACAGTTAAATTGGCTGATGACATCGAAGCAACACTTAAAGCTTCTGAAATCAACCGTGACCGCGTTGAAGATGCAACCAAGTTCCTAGAAGTTGGTCAGGAAGTTGAAGCGAAGATCATCAACGTTGATCGCAAGTCTCGTTCAATCAACTTGTCTATCAAAGCGAAAGACGAAGCTGAAGAGAAAGAAGCTGTAAACAATGCTCGTCAAGCTGCTGCTACACAAGTTGCTGACAGCAATGGTCCTAAGACTATTGGTGACTTAATTAAAGCTCAAATGAAGTAATTTGTTAAAAAGTACGTTTCTTGTAACAGAGAAGTACTTTTTTATACAAAAATACTGTAAACGGTAGCGTAGTATTGATGTACTGCGCTACCGTTTTGTATTTAAACAGGTTATTATTAAAAACATTAAAAAGTAGCAATAATTAAAGAGGTCATCAATGACTACTGAAGCACTTAATAAATCTGATTTGATTGAACGGATTGCACTTAAAAACCCACACTTGGCTGAACCTTTAGTTGAAGATGCAGTTAAGATCATGATTGACCAAATGATTGAAGCGCTTTCAAATGGTGATCGTATCGAAATTCGTGGTTTTGGCAGTTTTGCATTGCATCATCGTGAACCACGTTTAGGACGTAACCCTAAAACAGGTAAGGCTGTTGATGTTGCGGCGAAAGCCGTTCCTCACTTTAAACCAGGTAAAGCACTTCGTGATGCGGTAAACGAATCTGCTGAATAATATTCGAGGTGTGTATGCGTTATATATTAATTGCATTACTTATTGCTATATTTGGTTATTCGCTTGCCTTGGTTTTGCAGAACCCAGCAGAGTTGGAGGTAAACTTATTGTTTACCCAAGTCCCTGCGATGCGTTTAGGTCTATTGCTTCTATTAACATTGGCATTAGGCATTGTTGTTGGTCTACTTCTTGGTGTCCAGGTATTTAGGGTTTTCCAAACCAATTGGGAAATTAAACGTTTACGTAAAGACATTGATCATCTGAGAAAAGAACAAATTCAGGTGGCTCAACAAGCTGCTGCTCAGGCTGCTGCAAGTACAAGACATGAAAAAACTGTGCTGGATATTCACACAGAAAATAAAAGCCCATTATAATATGGGCTTTATTTTTATTGGGAAGAAAAGCTCTTGAGTATCATTGTTGCCTTGGATGCAAAAAGCGAATACGACGCTCTGACAATTGTGGAACAACTTGATCCTACTCTATGTCGTGTCAAAGTAGGCAAAGAGCTTTTTACTCATGAAGGTCCATCTGTTGTTAAAAACTTAAAGAACAAGGGTTTTGAAGTTTTTTTGGATTTAAAATTCCATGATATTCCGAATACCACCGCTCAGGCGGTTTGTGCGGCGGCTGATCTAGGTGTTTGGATGGTCAATGTACATGCATCTGGTGGTCGCAAGATGATGGAAACCTGTGTTGAGCGTTTGCAAGCAGGAAATTATCAAACACAATTGATTGCAGTGACTGTTTTAACGTCAATGGGACGTGAAGATTTGCGTGATATTGGTTTGGATATCGAACCTGTAGAGCAAGTTAAACGCTTGGCCAAGCTCACTCAAGAGAGTGGCCTGGATGGTGTAGTATGTTCGGCACAGGAAGCAAAAATTCTTCGTGAAATGTTAGGGGCAGATTTTGCATTGGTAACACCTGGTATTCGTCCTGAGGGTTCGAATGCAGATGACCAGAAACGTATTGTGACACCTAAACAGGCAATGCAAGATGGTTCAACCCATTTGGTCATTGGCCGTCCAATTACCAAGGCAGAAAACCCAACTGAGATGCTCAAGTCTATTTTAGCTTCGATTTGAATCAATAGATCTTCATGTAAGGGCGAACTTGTGTTTGCCTTTTATATTGATTTGATCAATTCAACTGACATTCATTAGAATTTCAGATTTAAAAACAGAGTTATCAATAGGGGGGAGTAGCGAAAGAATTAATCCGCTCATCATGGCATGAGGTACATAATACGTACCACATGATTGCTTCACCATTGCCAGGGTAACATCCATTGAAGTTGCTTAATTTTTTATTTTATCCCAGTATATGATTCATCCATTATGCCCAGAAAAGTGCTATACAAAATATCAGCAGATAGATATGGAGGAGGGACTAAATGCAAGTTAAATCTATATTTTTCTTTTTATGCTGTAGTGTGGGTTCACTTGCTTGTACCCCAGTTGTACAGGAGCCAAAAAAGATTTCAGTAGATCCAGAGAAAATATTAACTTCATATTTTTGGCAATATCAACCCCCGAATGAGAATCCTCCAATTAAATTAAACTTTGAAAATAATAGTGTTGGGGTGAATACAGGGTGTAATGCTGGTGGTGCGCCTTATAAAATTCAGGGGAAAAAATTAATTGCGACAGAAAGTTTTGTGCTAACCGCTAGGGGATGTCCTGATGAATTAGCAAAACAAGAAGTATTAGCGACAAATTTATTTGATCAAGACAAGCAGGCTATATTTACCTTGGATTCAACCAATATTGCTCAACCAACCTTAACATTTAAAATGTTAGATAGTCAGCAGTATTCATTTGTAGGAAAAATGACACCTGAAACAAAATATCAGTCTAAACCTGAAATTTTAACATTTGAGGTTTTTCCTCATTTCGTATCTTGTGAAAATAACAGTGCAGCTTCCGAACGACCACAATGCTTAAAGATTCGTGAAATTAAAGAGGTCGGATTATGGGAGAATCGGGAAAAAGGACAGTGGCAAATTATTAAACAAGATCAAATTGAAGATTATCAGCATATTGAAAATACGTATGCCATGATTTTAGTGAAACGTTTTCCACTAAAAGATCACAAGCGTCCGTATGTGGATGTTTATTACACCACACCAATGTCAGGTAATGGCGATTATTACGAACCTTAAAACAATAAACGAGAGGATCATAAATTATCCTCTCGTTTATCATTACAATTTAAGCGACTTGTTTTTTTGATTGCTTAGCGTCATTACTCATAAAATTATAATCAGCAACATTCGCTTTACGCGTTTCTAACCAGTATTTCCAGGTATAAGTTGGCCATAGAGAGAAGTTCTTGCCATCAGCCGCCTGATACCAACTGCTACAGCCACCTGCTTGCCATACCGTACCTTTAAGCTGTTCCTGTACACGTTCGTTGAACTGATCTTGTGCATCATGCTTGATTTCAATCGCCTGAGTAGCTGTTTTATCCACGGTCTGGATCAACTGTAGAATATAGTTCACTTGTGATTCAATCATGAAAATCACAGAGTTATGCCCTAAGATTGTGTTAGGACCAAGTAGCTGGAACAGGTTCGGGAAGTTCTTGGTGACAATGCCATAATAACTCTCAGCGCCATCTTTCCATGCCTGTTTCAGCTCAATGCCATTACGACCGACACAATCAAAATGCTTTAAGTAGATACGTGGATCGGTAATAAAACCTGTACCATAAATCAGGCAGTCAATCTGACGTTCTTTACCATCTTTGGTGATGATGCCATTTGCAGTAATTTCCTGAATAGCATCTGTAACCAGTTCAACGTTTTTACGGTTAAAGGTTGGAAAGTATTTGTTGGAAATCAAAATACGCTTACAACCCATGACGAAATCAGGAGTTAGTTTCTTGGCGAGTTCTTTATCTTTCACCTGAAAACGAATAAAGGCTTCTGCAAGCTTTTGACCATATTTCATGATCTGAGGTTGTACAATCGGCACGACACGAGACTCATTGGTCCAGTACAAGCGGGTACGATGGATTTGGCGATAAATATTCGATGCCTTGAACAAAGTCTTGCTGAGTTGTGAATATTTACGTTCATCACGTGGGATGACCCATGCTGCAGTACGCTGAAACACATAAAGCTGTTTTACTTCGGGTGCAATTTCAGGAATATACTGAATGGCACTGCCACCTGTACCAATAGAGGCAACAGATTTACCACTTAAATCATAATCGTGTTCCCATTTTGAAGAATGGAAGACTTTGCCTTTGAATTTCTCAATCCCTTTAATGTGTGGAATTTGGGGAACATGCAGTGGACCAGAAGCAAAAATAACAAATTGTGCTTCAAGTGTTGGCTGGTCTTTAAATTCTACAGTCCAGACATTGCGGTTTTCATCAAACTGAGCATGAGTCACTTCATGATTAAATTTACAATAATCTTTTAATTTATATTGTTCAGTAATGTCCTGAATATAAGTAAAAATTTCATCTGCTTCTGCGTAACGTTTGGACCAGTCGGTTTTAGGTGCAAATGAAAGGGAATACATATGCGATTGAACGTCACATGCTGCGCCTGGATACTGGTTTTCTCGCCATGTGCCACCCACATCATTGGTCTTTTCCAAAATCACAAAATCATTGATTTGACTTTGTAATAGTCGAATAGCCATTGCCAAACCACCAAAACCTGCACCAATAATGGCAACTTTGGTTTTTTGAATTGCATCCTTGTTCGCATTACGCATAGCCCATCCCCTACACAGCTAAATTTTGTGCAAGTTTAAAGGTTTTATCGAGATTAAATATGATTGTATAGACGCAGAACTTGATCATTTCGGCAATTCATTTACATGCTTTTTTATAGTACAACATTAAAGTCTTGAGAATTGCATTTGGAATTATGAAGAGATCTATCCTCGGATTAATGTATTTGATTCAAGGCATGCGTCATCTCCGAGCACAATGTGAAATCTCAGGTACCTATAAGTTTTTACAAGATATTTTTAAAATGATGGGGCTGGAAATTCCTCACATTCAAATTGAATTACCATTTAAAAGGCCAAAAGACTTGGCATTGATGGCTGCCTATCAGGACTATTATGGGCAGGATGTCAAATTTGATTGTGATCAGGCGGCATTCATTCTGGACGATATTCAAATCCTGCAAATTAAAGTCCCCTCCGCAGATACATTGACCTATCGGGTGTATGAGGAAAAATGCCTACAGGATTTAGCAAAGCTGGAGAAGAATGAAAACCTCAAGCTGACCGTTGTCGAATATGTTGAAGATTATCTGGAACTGCAGAATGGCGTGATTCCAACCATGACGGAAACAGCCTGTGCATTGAACATGCCTGAACGAACTTTAAGGCACCAATTACAGCAAATGCAGACCAGCTATAAGGAAATTCGGGAAAGGCTCATCAAGCAAAAGGCATTAAAATTCATTGAAAACAGTTCGTATTCGATTGAGCAAGTGGCCGAAATGTTGGGATATTCTGAACCTGCAGCATTTAATCATGCCTTTAAAAGATGGTTTGGACAAAGCCCTAGACAATATCATCGAAATAGCTAAATAATTAAAAATGGTAGATTATGATGTTTAAACAGCATGATAATTAAGCCTAAAATCTAATGCCTTTGAACTCAATGTTCGATATAATTTTCACCAATTAAAATTGCAATAAGTCCTTATGTCAAATTCTAAACCAGACTCACATAGCACTGCATTTATTCCTGCATCACCTGCTGAACGCTATACTCAAGCGCTTGAGTCAGGTCAGTTTATGCCTGATGAAGCTCAGGCTCAGGCAGTGCAAGAGTTAGATCGAGTATGGAAAGAATTACTCACTCGTTATAAAGCTTCCAAGAAAGCATTTCGACGTTTCCGTCGTCAGACCTATCCAAAAGGGGTTTATATGTGGGGCGGTGTAGGCCGTGGCAAGACTTGGTTAATGGACCAGTTTTATGATGCTGTCCCGTTCCGCCGCAAGACCCGTATGCATTTTCATCACTTTATGCAGCACGTCCATAAAGAATTAAACAAGCTTTCAGGCCAGCGTAATCCTCTGGATGCAGTGGCCGATCAAATTTATAAAAATGCAGTTGTGATTTGTTTTGACGAGTTCTTTGTGTCGAACGTGACAGATGCAATGATTCTTAGTGATTTATTCCAGAAACTATTTGAGCGTGGCATTACCCTGATTGCAACATCAAACATTGCGCCAGAGGGTTTATATAAAAACGGGATTCACCGTGACCGTTTTATGCCCACGATTACACTGGTACAGAAAAACTGTGTGGTTTTAAATGTTGATGCAGGCATTGATTACCGTTTACGAGTTTTGAAACAGGCACAGTTGTTTAAATATCCATTAAGCAGTGATGCCCAGTCATGGATGCTTGAACGTTTCCAATCGCTTACACATACTCAAACCAAGTCGAATACACCCATCATGATTAACAATCGTGTGGTAGAGACGCTGGGGCATACCGAAGATGTATTGTGGTGTGAATTCTCTGAATTATGCTTTAAGCCACGTAGTCCAGCAGACTTTATTGAAATTGCCAATATTTACAATACTGTATTGGTCAGCAATATTCCGAATTTGACCGATTTCCTGTCAGAAGGAACCCGACGCTTTATTTATCTGGTCGATGAGTTTTATGATCGGGGAGTGAAATTATTGCTGACGTCAGAAGATTCAATTATTGAGCTTTATGAAGGTCAGAAATTGGCTTTTGAAATTGAGCGTACCCGTTCAAGATTGCTGGAAATGCAGTCGGATGACTACCTGCATTCTGAACATCGACAGATACAGGTTGCAAAAACCTCATAAATTTACAAAGGCATTCTTCGGAATGTCTTTTTTATAAATTTAGAGGGAGAAAGCTTTATTCTTGTTTGAATTTTGCTATAAATAAAGTCGTTTAAAAATGTGAGGACATTGCAGGCCTAAACTGTAAGTACCCAGGAATTTGATTTTTTGATAAAGAGATAAAATTGCGCTTGTCAATACGTCTTATAGAGAAAATGCTTACTATTTAGGAATGTGATATTACTATTCAGGCTAGTATAAATCGGTATACTAGGAATCTTGTTATAAAAAGTTAGCACCATCAGGAAAGACAATGACTGTACGTATTCAACAAGGCAAGCTAGCGATTGCTAAAGAACTTTACGATTTCATCGAAAATGAAGCTTTACCAGGATCTGGTTTAGATAGTGAAACTTACTGGAAAAACTTCGAGCAAGTCGTTGTCGATCTTAGCCCAAAAAACAAGGCATTATTGGCTAAGCGTGATGAACTACAAGCCAAGATTGATGAATGGCACCGCAATAATAAATTTGAATTGAATGCCTATAAAGCATTCCTGACTGAAATTGGTTATCTGGAACCAGAAGTTGTTGACTTTAAAGTTACAACTGAAAATGTAGATGAAGAAATTGCTTTATTGGCAGGTCCACAGCTAGTTGTACCAGTACGTAATGCGCGTTATTGCTTAAACGCAGCCAATGCACGTTGGGGTTCTTTGTACGATGCGCTGTATGGTACAGATGTGATTTCTGAAGAAAACGGTGCAGAAAAAGGTAAAGGCTATAACCCAGTTCGTGGTGACAAGGTTATTGCATTCGCTAAAGATTTCTTAAACCAGACTTTCCCGTTGGCACAAGGCTCACACGCTGATGCAACTCAATATGCGGTTGATCACAATCGTCTAGTTGTGACTTTAAAAGATGGTTCGACTACTTCTTTGGCGCATGAAGCTCAATTTGTTGGTTTCAATGGTGAAGCCGCAAACCCAACTGAAATCGTTTTATTAAATAACGGCCTGCACGTTATCATTGATATTGATGCAAACAGCCCAGTGGGTAAAACTGATGCTGCTGGCGTGAAAGATTTAACCCTTGAAGCGGCAATCACAACCATTCAGGATTTGGAAGATTCTGTTGCGGCGGTTGATGCTGAAGAGAAAGTTGAAGGCTACCGTAACTGGTTGGGCTTGATGAAAGGTGACTTGCAGGAGTCTATCGAGAAAAATGGTAAAACCATTACACGTGCCTTAAACAAAGACCGTACTGTTCAAAACCTGATTGGTGGCACTACAACTTTACATGGTCGTTCGTTGATGCTTCTTCGTAATGTTGGTCATTTAATGACTAACCCAGCGATCCTTGTAGAAGGTGAAGAAGTATTTGAAGGTATTATGGATGCATTAGTTACTCCATTACTTACAATTTCAGATATTCGTGGCGAAAACGAAAATAAGAACTCTCGTAAAGGTTCTATGTATATCGTTAAACCAAAAATGCATGGCCCAGAAGAAGTTGCATTCGCAGTTGAATTGTTTGAGCGTGCGGAACAGGCACTTGGCTTGCCAGCGAAGACGCTTAAAATCGGGATTATGGACGAAGAACGTCGTACTTCAGTTAATTTGAAAAACTGTATTGCTGCTGCAAAAGACCGTACGATTTTCATTAACACTGGTTTTATGGATCGTACGGGTGATGAAATCCATACCTCTATGGAAGCAGCGCCAATGGTCCGTAAAGAAGCTGTTAAAGCTCAGAAATGGATTGCTTCTTACGAAAATCGTAACGTTGCGATTGGTTTGGCATGTGGCCTACAAGGTAAGGCACAAATTGGTAAAGGCATGTGGCCAAAACCAGACAGCATGAAAGATATGTTGGCGACTAAAACTGCACATCCAAATGCAGGTGCATCTTGTGCATGGGTTCCATCTCCAACAGGTGCGGTACTTCATGCATTGCATTACCATCAAATCAACGTGAAAGCACGTCAGGATGAGTTGGCTAATGAAGATATGTTGTCTCTGGATGACTTGTTAACACCTCCTTTTGCTCCAGAAACCAACTGGACTGCTGAAGAAATTAACAACGAACTTGAAAATAACTGTCAAGGTATTCTGGGTTATGTCGTTCGTTGGGTTGACCTAGGCGTAGGTTGTTCTAAAGTTCCAGACATCAACAACGTTGGTTTAATGGAAGATCGTGCAACTTTACGTATTTCTTCTCAGCATGTTGCAAACTGGTTGCGTCACGGTATCGTAACGAAAGAACAAGTTGAAGAAGTGCTTAAACGTATGGCTGTGATTGTTGATCAGCAAAATGCCAATGATCCGCTTTATACGCCAATGGCACCAAATTTTGATGGTATTGCATTCCAAGCTGCTGCTGATTTGATCTTCAAAGGCGCTGAGCAACCATCGGGTTATACAGAGCCATTGTTACATGCTGCACGTTTAAAACTTAAAGGTTATACAGGTGATTAATTTCTTCTAAACTGAAAAGCCTCCTCGGAGGCTTTTTTTATAACCTCGTTTTCTTAAAATATGTAAAATATAGTCAAACTACTTTATTATCCATACAGGATTCAAAAAAAAATCGAAATAATTCATCGACTGAGTTGTATTAGTTTTATAATGATTTGACTATATTGCTTATCACAGTATTGTTAGTCATTTTATGTGCGTGAATTTCAAAATTTAATAAATGTTCTATCATTGAAACTAAAAAGCGTGATTTGCAATTTTTGAGTAAGCTAAATTAAACAGATTGTTGGTTTATTTTTTCAAAAATATCAATTAAAAAATATAGAAATTAAGATGTTAGCGCATAAAAAAGCAAAGCCGAGGCTTTGCTTTTTTATCAACAAAACTTAGATTTTGCTAATTAGATCATTAATTTGTTTCGCTTGTTCAGCTGCATTACCTGTATATGTTGCAGGTGTTAATTCAGCCAAACGTGCACGTTCGTCAGCAGGAACTTGTAATAACTCATCACCATTTACGAAGTTCACCATCATTTCACGTGTCATTGCTTGACCACGAGTCAATGCCTTTAATTTTTCGTATGGCTTTTCAACGTTATAACGACGCATAACGGTTTGGATTGGTTCAGCAAGAACTTCTTGTGCTTGGTCTAAATCTTCATTTAAACGGTTAGCATTGAGTTCAAGTTTACCAATACCTTTTAAGCAAGCATCAAAAGCAATCAAGCTTTGTGCAAAACCAACCCCCATGTTACGAAGAACAGTTGAGTCAGTTAAGTCTCGCTGCCAACGAGAAACTGGAAGTTTTTCACCTAAGTGACCTAATACCGCATTTGCGATACCTAAGTTACCTTCAGAATTTTCGAAGTCAATTGGGTTTACTTTATGAGGCATGGTTGATGAACCAACTTCACCGTCTTTTAATTTTTGCTTGAAGTAACCCAGTGAGATATAGCCCCAAACATCACGGTTAAAATCGATCAAGATCGTGTTGTAACGACGTAATGCATCGAACAATTCAGCCATATAGTCATGTGGCTCAATTTGTGTGGTGTATGGGTTAAATGCTAAACCTAAAGATTCAACAAATGCTTGAGCATGTGCAGCCCAGTCAATTTCTGGGTAAGCAGAAAGGTGAGCATTGTAGTTACCTACAGCACCATTGATTTTGCCGAGTAATTCGACATTTTCAAATTGCTTGATTTGGCGCGCTAAACGATAAGCAACGTTTGCCATCTCTTTACCCAACGTCGTCGGGCTTGCAGTTTGACCATGTGTACGAGACAACATTGGTTGTTCAGCATGTGTGATTGCTAAAGCAGAAATCGCATTCAGAATTTGTTTCATGCTTGAAACTAAAACTTCACGACCATTTTTAAGCATTAATGCATGAGACAAGTTGTTGATGTCTTCAGAGGTACATGCAAAGTGAATAAATTCGCCCGCATTTTGTAGCTCATCAATATTCGCAATTTTTTCTTTAAGGAAATATTCAACTGCTTTTACATCGTGGTTTGTCGTACGTTCAATTTCTTTAATACGATTCGCATCTTCTTCAGAAAAATTGGTTACGATTGCATCCAATGCTGCATTTGTTTCAGCAGAAAAAGCAGGAACTTCAATAATTTCTGCACGATTTGCAAGTGCTTGTAACCAACGCACTTCAACCGTAACACGAGCGTGGATTAAACCAAACTCAGACAAAAAAGGGCGTAACGCATCGCATTTGCTTGCATAACGTCCATCAAGTGGTGAGAGTGCGGTTAAAGCATTCATACAGATTCCTTAATTTTGGAATAAACATAAAAATAAATTCGTCTTAGCATCGGTTTATACCACCTGATACTGCAAACGAGCGAGAGCTTGAATATCTTGTAAAAGCTTACGTTTACTAAAGATCATACTCCATGAGCTACCGCCCAGTTGTCGCCACAAATGCGCAAGCTGTAGACCTGTAAAAAGGCAAGCACGGATTCGATTTGTATGATTCATATCTTTAAACGCGTCAGCATTACCACGGACAAGGATACGTGGATTAATTTGCCCAGCAGTTTCAACGTAGGTCTGAGCTAAATTGGCAATAATACTTGGATGCAAATAATTGTTATCGAAAAATGAAAGCTGTTTTAATATTTTTTGCTGAGCTGCTTCGATAATTTTGACGTATTCAGGATTGCTATAAACTTTCTTTTCCAACTGCAATAATGCCATAGCATACGACATTGGAAGTTTAGCTGTCGAAAGTTTAGGGACTCTGGATTTTGGTGCAGTATTAAAGGGTTGAGTAATACAACCTTCTAATGTTTTTAAACCAAGAGAGATATCTGCAAGTTGATTAAAAAAATCTAAAGTTTGAGTGGCATTATTGGTGGCTGGGCGAATATTAAGACTGGCTTTAATCAGTAGTTCAAAATAAAAATTACCACTATCTCCAATACTCTGCTGTCCCGCCATCGCCGTCATATGCGTGAGCTGAGTTGCTTGGAAGACAGCAGCCAATGCTAAAGCACGGTTTTGTCTTACATTCAACGCTTGGGTGTGCTGAAAGGGTAACTCCGCCATGCTTCGATTCCAATATCCTTAAATAAAATCTGGTTGAGGTGCATCAGTATGGTGAATGACACCACCGCCTAAGCATACCTCTCCTGAGTAAAACACCACACTTTGCCCAGGAGTTACAGCACGTTGTGGTTCGTCAAACTCAACACGAATACCACTTTCTGTATGTTCATCACGATAAATTGTACACGCTTGATCAGGCTGGCGATAACGGGTTTTTGCCGTGCATCGGAATCCTGTACTTGGGATGTCCTGTTCACCTGCGACCCAATCAATTGACTCACTCCAGAGCTGTGTGCTTTGCATAAGCGGATGATCATGCCCCTGTCCAATGACTAATCGGTTATTGGCAACATCCTTATGCAATACGAACCATGCACCTTCTTGTGCACCTTTCATACCACCAATACCGATCCCACCGCGTTGACCGAGCGTATAGTACATTAAGCCGTGATGTTCACCAACTTGTTTGCCATTATCCAAGACAATTTTTCCAGCTTGAGCAGGAAGATATTGTTTGAGGAAGTCGGTAAATCGACGTTCACCAATAAAGCAAATACCAGTTGAGTCCTTTTTCTTCGCTGTTGCTAAATTAAGTTGTTCAGCAATGCGACGAACTTCAGGCTTTTCAATTTCACCGACAGGGAACAGCGTCTTATTGATTTCACGACCATGAACAGCGTGTAAAAAATAAGTTTGATCTTTATTATTATCAACACCTCGTAATAATGGTGCATAGGTTTCACCACGAGAGTTTTGTGTACTCGCACCACGACGTGCATAGTGGCCTGTGGCAATAAAGTCTGCACCCAAAGTCATCGCATGATCGAGGAAAGCGCGGAATTTAATTTCTTTATTGCACAGAATATCTGGGTTTGGTGTGCGACCCGCAGCGTATTCAGCCAGAAAGTGCTCAAAGACACGATCCCAATATTCCATTGCAAAGTTTGCAGTATGCAGCTTGATGCCAATTTTATCTGCAACGGCTTGTGCATCAGCTAAGTCTTCAAGTGCTGTGCAGTATTCCGTACCATCATCTTCTTCCCAGTTTTTCATGAAAAGACCTTCAACTTGATATCCTTGTTGAAGTAATAATGCGGCAGAAACAGAGGAGTCTACACCACCAGACATACCGACGATGACACGTTGTTGCATCTAATTAAGCGTCCAAATGAGAAGTTAATGAGGGAGAGAAAGGGTGCTCATAAATGAGCGATAAGGGATATTTTTTGCCAGCAAGGGCATCTTCAATTACTTTTAAAACCAATGGGCTTCTAGCACGTGCTGATTCTTGTAGCTCATCTAAGTTCATCCAGACCGTACCGACAATGCCTGTATCCAGTTGCGCATTTTCCTCAACGGAAGTGATATGGGCAAGAAAGCAGAAACGGTAATAGGTACGATCAGGAAACATGGGCGGCGTATAGGTGTAAATCCCGAGCAAGTGATCGACTTCAACATGATGACCTGTTTCTTCTAAGGTCTCACGAATCGCTGCTTCAACAATGGTTTCGCCACATTCGACATGTCCCGCAGGTTGATTAAACACGGTATGTACAAAGCCTTCGCTGTGTTCTTCAACAAACAGAAAACGTCCGTCTTTTTCGACTACAGTGGCGACTGTGACATGAGGTGTCCAAGCGGTCATAGAAAGTACCGTGATTTTAAAAAAGGTATTCTACAAAATTTGAGACGTGGTGGCTATCCTATTATTTTCCATCTCGATCTTTAATATGTTGTTTGGTGTCATCAGGAATTATGCTGGAATATAAAAATTCTAACTCTTTCGGTTTGGTAATCATTTCATTTGCAATAAAGTTTAGGATATGAAAAAGTTTTATGGCTATTTCATTATCATCATTAAGGTCAATTTGGCCTGGATGAACTGCATTGTTTCCAACCACCCTTAATAAATCTAATGCTTGTTGGATTTTTGGGCTTAAACCCTCAGAAACTAATTCTTTTATATCGTTATTAATATTTTTTCCTGACTTTCCAAGTTGTTTTAATAAAAGTTGTAATGCTAATCTTAAAAGTGCAGTTGCACCTTTAGGTGATTCCATAGCAATTGATAAGGCCTCATTATATAGGTTTTGAATTTCTTCACTCATATCTTGATTTGGTGGTTCAATGGCAATTTGCTTTGGATAAACTAGTTTTGCTTCTACCCAAATAGAGATATCTGAACATGTTAAACATGTAGATAGTGAAAATTTAGATGGGATGAAATTAGGTAATTGTTTCTCGTTTTCTTGATAAAAGCGACGTAGAAATAGGGCAATAGCTTCTTGATGATAATCCCTGATACTCGATCTATAGTTCAAAAAAGTATTATTTACTATATTTTCTACTACCGTGGTTGCATTGCGCTTGTCAAACCAATCCTGTTGAGAAACGACCTTACAATGTGGACATTGAAAATTGCTTTTACCAAGCTTAGGTGTGTGATCCATAAATCTCTCCTATTTTTATAATGTAATGATGTTTTGTAATTATGATGTTACTGAGTTCATATAATTATCCTTCACTTTCACATAGTTCTGCGCCGAATAAGGTAAAAATGCCTTTTCTTTATCTGTGAGAGGGCGGACTTGTTGGACTGGGCTACCCACATACAAATAACCACTTTTTAAGACTTTGCGTGGTGGCACTAAACTACCGGCACCAATCATTACATCATCTTCAATAATCACGTCATCTAAAACAACGGTATTAATACCGATCAGGACACGATTTCCAACAGTACAGCCATGTAAAGTCACATGATGCCCAACCGTCACATCCTCTCCAATGACAAGTGGAGAGCCATTTGGTTTAGATTGATTTTTATGACTGACATGCAACATACAATGATCTTGCACGTTACTATTTTTGCCAATTCGAATGGAATTTACATCGCCACGAATCACGGCAAAAGGCCAAACCGAAACATTTTCAGCCAATTTTACATCACCAATGACCACAGACATTTCATCAATATAACAACTCGTATCAATATCAGGGTAATGATCTAAATAAGGGCGAATGTTTTTAGCCATGAGAAAATACAATAAATAATTTGCATGAATTATAAAATAAAAAGGCACCCAGACTAAAGTGTGTGGGTGCCTGATTTGGCAATTCTAAAATTAGAACAAGTTGCTAAAGAACATCTTGATATGGTCAATCATACGGGCAAAGAAGCCAGCTTCTTCCACAGGTTTGAGTGCAACCAGTGGTTTTTCAGCAATCACTTTACCGTCAAGGTTGGCCACCAATTTACCAACGACCTGACCTTTTGCCAAAGGTGCATTCAGTTTAGGCTGTACCACAAGCTGGGTCTTGATTTTGTCAGCCTGACCTTTCGGCATGGTTACGTTGAAGTTTTCAGCTAAACCAATCTGAACATCATCTTCCTTACCAAACCAAACCTTGGCTTTGGCAAGCACCTGATTGGCTGGTTGTACATTAGCCGTTTCAAAGTTTGCAAAACCCCAAGCTAAAAGGGTACGTGTCTGGCTGGCACGCTCATTCATGCTTGGAGTACCAAAGATCACGGAAATCAAGCGCATTGGACCACGTTTGCTTGAGGTAGTGAGGCAGTAACCCGCTTCTTCGGTATGTCCTGTCTTGAGGCCATCAACACTTGGGTCAGTGTAAAGCAGGGCATTACGGTTGCCTTGCTTGATACCATTAAAGGTAAATTCTTTTTCAGAATAGATTGGGTAGTATTTAGAGCTATCTTTGATAATGTGCTGAGCAAGAACAGCCATATCTTTAGCTGTTGAATAATGACCTTCAGCAGGCATACCTGTTGAATTGATGAAATGTGTATTCACCATACCAACACGTTTTGCTTCTTGGTTCATCATATGGGCAAATGTGCCCTCATTGCCTGCAATGTGTTCAGCCATCGCTTTAGAAGCATCATTTCCTGACTGGATAATAATACCACGCAACATCTCTAATACGGTTGCTGTGCCATTTAATGGAACATACATACAGGATTCAGTGCTGCTACCACGGCACCACGCAGATTCATTCATCCGCACCTGTTCATCTTCAGTCAATTCACCCTTTAAAAGTTTCTGCTCTATGATGTAGCTTGTCATCATTTTTGTCATAGAAGCGGGTGCAAGTTTTTCATTTTCATTTTTGGCAGCGAGAATCTGTCCTGTCTCATAATCCATGAGCACATAGGATTTATTATTTAATTCTGGTGGAGCAGATAGGACAGTTGCTGCATATGAAAAGCTTGGCAAAAGTAGTAATGCAGCAAGAGCGCTTTTTTGAGTCATTCTAGGTGGTTCCAATATCTTGTATGAAGCAGAAGAGCCTAGCATTTTAGGACAAAGCAAAGCCGACTGCTATGGGCGAAGTCGGCTTTTTATCATGCTATTGTAGCAAATCGGTTACTTGGAATAATAATTACGGACATCATTACAGATTTGACGGTTATCTTCGTCCGAGGCTGCCTTGGCAATGTCACGGGCTTCTTTCAAGGGTTGCTTATATTCCTTGGTTTGCATGCGTTTGCTGAGAATCTCAACCGCATTTTTTTCATTGGATAAATAGGACTTGACCAGTGTATCGTAGGCCTTGTTAAACTTTAAATCCTTGCCAATTAGAGTTGGGCAGGTTTCAGACAATACATAAATGACTGCAAGTTCCCGTGGTGAAATTTCATCAGACATTGGGGTGACTTCAATCTTTTCAGTTTCAGGCTGTTTGTCTGCTGCGAATGCGGTAGGAACAAAAGTGCTGGCAGCGATGAGGAATGATAAACCTAGTGTTTTTACAACATTTTTCTTCATAAGAAATCAAACTCAAAACAAGACTTAAAGAATTTGAACAATTTATAGCATAAAAACAGATAAAAATTTGTATGTTTGCTGTAGGGAATATGGAGAAACTGTGGTTTTAAATATCAATATCTAAAACCATTTTAAGGTCTGAATGGCCTGTTTAGCCCTCAAAATTCAATACCTCTTCACATACCGCTTTCTGTTCAGCCTTATCAACCTCTGTGGCAGCTTGACGGGCATCTTTTAGTAAAGTGTTGAATTCAGCATCTTTTTGCAGGTTTTCAAGCGAAGCAGACTTGTCTGAGTAACTACCCAAATAAGAATCCACCATTTTTTTGATATTCTGGTCAAATTTTGCATTCTTACCGATCAGGTTAGGACACATCTCAATCAGCACTTGTGCATTGGCAATATCATCCTTAATCAATGCATCCGCTTCTTTTACTGAAGCTGCGTCAGCAAAAACTGCTGGTGCCACAAGAAATGTGAAACTAACCGCTAAAACTCGAACAAAACTGGATAAATGTCTCATGGCTGCATAAATTTCTCATACTATGAAGATATAAATATATATAATTCAATTAATATTTCAATTGAAAAAACTGCACAGTAATTTTTGAAGAGACAGAACCTTAGTGAATATCTTAATCGCAAATGATGATGGTGTGTTTGCACCTGGACTGCAAGCCTTGGCGCAGGCGTTAAAACCTTTGGGGCGGGTGGTGGTGGTTGCCCCTGAAAGTGAGCGTAGTGGTTATTCAAGCGCCTTAACCCTGGATCGGCCCTTACGTCCCATCCCCATTTCTGAAGATGTCTGGGCTGTGAATGGCACACCTGCGGACTGTGTATACTTATCCATGAATGGCCTGTTTGATTTCGAATTTGACCTTGTGGTCAGTGGAATCAACAGTGGCGCCAATCTGGGCGATGATGTTCTATATTCAGGTACGGTTGGGTCTGCATTTGAGGGAAGATTGATGAAACATCCAGCAATTGCCGTGTCTTTGGCGGGTGTAAATGTACGTTCCTATGAACATCCGCAGCATTATGCGCAAGCGGCACAATGGGTACATGACTTCATTGCCAAAGGACTGCCTGTGTTGCCACCGCGTCATATCTTTAATATTAACATTCCCGATGTTGAGCAGATCAAAGGGGCACAGGTGACTTATCAGGGGCGCCGTGCGCAGTCCAAGCCAATCAGCAGCCATGTTGATCCGCGTGGTCGTCAGGTGTACTGGATTGGGCTTGCTGGAGAGGCGGTGACTGATCCACAGTCGGCTTCCAGCCATATCCAGTCTGATTTTTTTGCGGTGTCGAATGGCTATGTCAGCATCACCCCAATCCAGATGGATGCGACCAATTATGCGGTACTGGACAATCTACATAGCTATGTGAATGGACCTGAATAAGCACCTAAATGTTATAACTTTGTGAATATGGAAAGTGAGAACTCGTTTTTTCTCACTTTTTTGGTACTCTTAGGCGCAAATAAGTTAAGGTTTTTTCGATGAGGGCGAAGATGCACTTAAATCATGTTTCGATTTTTCTATCACAAAAAATGATGAAAACAATCGTGCTGTCTACGGTGGTAACACTCACAGCGCTGGTTACTGGTTGTGCATCTAAACCGCAGGTGAATGGTGGCGTTCGCAATGTGCAGGCACCAAATTACTATACAGTGCGTTCAGGCGACACCTTGAGTGGAATCGCAAATCGTTATGGCCTGAATTATCTGGATATTGCCGCATTGAATGACATTGCGGCGCCGTACCGCATCTATGTCAACCAGTCTCTACGCTTAAAGGGCTCTGTGGCGCAACGTACCACCTCAACCCAGGTGATTACCCAGGCGGCTCCAATCCAGCGCCAGAGCATTAATTTGCCAGCACAACAGCCAGTGGTTCCAAAACCGCAACCTGTGGTTCCTAGAACTCAGCCTGTTGTTCCAGTGGCTCCCGTAAATCCATCCTCTTCAACTCTGGCATCTAGCCTGCGTTGGGTAAAACCATCAAATGGTGCGGTCATTCAAAGCTTTAATCTCGCAAGTAATGTGAAAGGCACTCGCTATGGCGGAAATGAGGGCGATCCAATATTTGCCGCTGCAAATGGTCAGGTGGTTTATGCTGCGGATGGTCTGAAAGAATATGGAAACTTGGTATTGATCAAGCATATTGACGGTTACATCACAGCATATGCCCATAACAGCAAGATGCTGGTGAAGAGTGGGGACAATGTCACCGCAGGACAAAAAATCGCGGAGATGGGCTCTTCTGGCGCTAACCGTGTGATGCTGGAGTTTCAGGTTCGTCTGGATGGTAAACCTGTGAATCCAGCGACTGTTTTACCGAATTAATTTATTCCGTTTAACAAACTTTCAACAAATTGTTAATAATCTCTAGCCTACAAATAGACTTCTCTGTATGTTAAGCTCGTTTGCTTTTATTAGAACAATAAGCATATTAATAAATTACGAGAGAAGTCTATGTTAGATCAATTGCGTGAAATGGGGGTCTTTGCTTGCGTTGTAGAAAAAAAATTCTTTTAGCGGTGCAGCAAGAGAACTGGGCATTACAACTAGTGCGGTCAGTCAACAAATCCGATCTTTAGAACAAGAAATGGAAGTCACCTTACTTCATCGTTCGACCCGAAAACTGAGTCTAACCGAGGCGGGTCAAGCATTCTTTTAAAGCTGTCAGGAAATGCTGGCTGCGGCAGAGCGTGGCAAAATCCGTATTAACGAATTGCGTGATGATCTGGTGGGAGATTTGCGTATTGCAACCACGCCTGAGCTGGGTGCGCTGCATGTCATTCCAGGCTTGTCACACTGGATGTCTTGGGCTGGCACGTATTTTATACATGGACATCCAGAAAGAGCTGATTAATGGCACGCTGGTTGAGGTGTTGCCTGACTGGCACATGCCTGCCTATACCTTGCATGCCTTAACCTCCAAGCGTGAACAGTATCCAATGAAAGTACAGCGCTGTATTGATGCATTGAAACAATACTTTGTGCAGTGACCTGGTGGTCGCTCTTTGCAGGGGGTTGCCTGAACTGATCAATAAAACCAAAAAGCCATGCTAGAGAGAGCATGGCTTTTTTTATGGATTATTTACGTTTTTTAGCTAAGGTATTGAGAGTTTCAACTTCGACTACAGTTTCATCCGCGGCTTTGGCTTCCATTTCATCCTTTTTGCTTTTCTTACGTTTTTTCTTTTTCTTGGGCTGTTCCGTTTCAACGGCTTCACCATCCTCAATGGCTTGCCAATATTCCAACTGTTCCATCACTGCAGCATAAATGGAGTTTTTGCTGTATCGACCTTTTTTATCGAGGGTGCCAACTGGACGGGCCATCAGAATTTCCAGCGCCTGATCAATAGTGTCAATCGCATGGACATGGAACTGATCAGTTTGTACCGCTTCAATCACATCCTGACGGAGCATCAGGTGCTGCATGTTCTGGCGTGGAATAATCACCCCTTGTTTGCCTGTAAAGCCTTGCAACTTACAGGCATCGAAGAAGCCCTCAATTTTGGCATTCACTCCACCAATTGGCTGTACCTGGCCCAACTGGTTCATCGAGCCTGTAATTGCCCAGGACTGATCAATTGGAATCTGACAAATTGCGGAAATTAACGCAGAAAGTTCTGCAACAGTGGCACTATCACCATCCACTTGCCCATAGCTTTGCTCAAACGCCAAGGCGGCAGAGAAGTGCAGGATTTGTTCACGGCCAAAGTGTGCTTTTAAGAAGCTCGACATGAGCAATACACCTTTGGCATGCAATGAGCCACCTAGCTCCACACTGCGTTCAATATCCAGAATATCGCCACCACCTTGATATACAGAAGCTGTTAGACGCGACGGTAAGCCAAACTCGACATCGGCATAGTGAATCACAGAAAGGGCATTGATTTGACCAAGACGATGCCCAGAAGTTTCAATCAACTGCGTACCGCGAGACAGGTCTTGCCAGTAGAGCTCACGTAAATAGCCTAAGCGATATTGGCGATGGTGCAGGGCTTGGTTGACATGCTGATCTGTGACAATCTTGTCATCCGCTTTAAAGGCATGGTGATGCGCTTCGCGGATCAGGTCACCAAGGGTTGAGGCATGTAATGATAAAGAGCTTTGATCCTCAGCCTGACGGCTGGAATCAGTAAGCAATGCGGCTAGTGCAGAACGGTCAAAGGGAAGTAATTTATCTGCCTGAACATAGTCGGCGATCAGCTGCATATAAGCCTGTTCGTTACTGTCATTACGTTGTAATGTATCGGTAAAGTCGGCACGGATTTTAAAGACACTGCCAAGCTCAGGTTCCACTTCCAGAATTTCATAATAAATTTCAGGTTCGGCCAGTAAAACCACTTTAATATCAAGTGGAACGGAAGCGGGTTCAATGGAGATACTGCCTGTGAGGGTGAGCATATGTTCCAGTGAAGAAAGCTTGAGTTGTCCAGATTTTAAGGCACGTTTCAGGCCTTGCCATGCATAAGGTTGCTCCAGCAATTGTTCCGCTTCCAGCATCAAAAAGCCACCATTGGCCCGATGCAGTGAACCAGAACGAATCAGGGTGAAATCAGTGGTGATCGTACCATTGTGAGTCAGTTGCTCCACATGACCCAATAAATTGTAGTGTGTTGGGAAATCTTCAAAAATAACGGGTGCGCCACTATTTGGTTTATTGGCAATAATCACATTGGCCTGATAACGAGAGGGTACCCGGTTGAACAGTGCAGGAGTAAAGTCATCTTCCTCTTGCTCTAAAATCAACTCAACGTTGTCAATAATGTCTTCGGCGTACTGCTTTAAATAGATATCGAGACCTTTAACCTCTTTGTTCTTATTTAAAATCAGTTCAATACGAGGCATCACCACCTGGGTGGCAATATCACGGTTTAAGCTGGACACCTGATCCCGCGCATCATCTTCCAGATCGCCCAGATGTAAACCCAGACGTTCAAGTTTTTTCTCCATATAACGCATATTGGAGTTGATTTCAGCACGTTCCTTGCTAGTTAATGCGTTCAGGTCATTTTGGGTGAGTTCATGATATTCATTGTCTTTCAACTGCATTGGAATAAAGACATGCTTGTCATTACGGGAAATCAATTTTAAATCGAGTTCTTCACCCTCTTTGGTCAGTTCAACCAATGCCTGTTGCTGTACATCACCCGTATCCTGACGGATACGTTCAATACGGTTGTGATAGGTTTCCGCACTAAAACGGCGTTCCAGCTGCTTTAAGATAATTTGCCATGCCTGCTGCAAGGCATTTTGAAATTTGCTGCCTTGTCCCGCTGGGAAGCGCAGAGCAATCGGTTGTCTTGGGTTCTTGAAATTATTGACATAGACCCAGTCATCAGGGGTAGCCATGGTTTTGGCGTGCTGTTGGAGCAAACGCTTGATCATGGTTCGTTTACCAAGACCAGCCGTACCCACAGCAAAAATGTTATAGCCTGAATAGGGTAAAGAAATCCCTGCCTCGACTGAGGCACGGGCGCGGTCCTGTCCTAAAAAATTATTCAGTGGTTTAATGCGTTTGGTTGAACTTGGAATTTCAGCCAAATCTGGCGTATGCGTCAGTTGGTGTGCATGTAATGCGGTTTTAAGTAGAGTTGCCTGGATGTCGGTCTGTTCAAAAGCACTTGGAAATGAATTGATTTTTGCTGTAATCGTGTTTGTTGGTGTCGAGGATAAAGTTGTTGCGGTCATTTGATCGAGTTTTTGGGTCACTATTGCTATCCAACAAAGAAACGAAAGTTAGGTAATTAAAGGTATACAGTTTTAGGTCCAAAGATCAAGCGAACTTGTGTTTTTTATCGACAAAACAAAACAATAATTTTATTTGATTGCATAAAGCAACTTGCAAGCAGGCGCAAGACGCGATTGAATAGGCACATTCACGCATGTTCATGGAAAATAATAACCAATGACAACTCAAGCCACTGGCTGGGCATCCGCATTTAAGGCATTTTGGGATCGCCGTGCCCTGATTATGTTATTTCTGGGTTTCTCGGCAGGGATTCCGATTCTACTGATTTTTTCCAGTTTATCGCTGTGGCTGGGTGAGGCTGGTATTGATAAGAGTGCGGTGACCTTTTTTAGTTGGGCGGCATTGGGTTACTCTTTTAAATTCGTTTGGGCACCATTGATTGATGAATTGCCTGTTCCATTATTAACGAAAAGTTTAGGCCGTCGCCGTGCCTGGTTGTTGATTGCACAGTCTTTGATTATATGTGCAATTTGTATCATGGCATTTTCCGACCCAGCACTTGGACAAAGCTATTTAATTCAAATGGCAGTTGGTGCCGTTTTATTAGGGTTCTCGGCAGCGACTCAAGATATTGTCATCGATGCTTATCGTATTGAACTTGCTGAAAGTGAGATGCAAACGGTTTTAGCTTCAACTTACAACGCAGGTTATCGTATTGGGATGATCGTTGCAGGTGCAGGGGCTTTATTTCTTGCTGCTTATTTAGGTACAGCTAAAGGCAATTATATCTATGAAGCATGGAAATATACTTATCTAACCATGGCAGCAGTTATGGTGGTTGGTATTATTACAACTTTATGCATTCGTGAACCTCAAGTAAATCGTGTTTATAAACATTATAAAACTACAGATTACTATCGCTTAGTCTTTGTATTCTTTATTGCTGTTGCAACTTTTGTTGTCAGTTATATTTACTCTGGGAATGTAACAGATGCTACCGCTAAAGCCGCAAATATTAAAGACACCGCAGCTTTATTTGGTTTAGAAGCCCTACGCTTTTTAACTGCTACAGCCACAGCTTTATTGGTTGGTTTTGGTTTAGTTAAAATTGGCGTCGTGAATCAACAAATGGCAAAAGAAACCTGGGTTGCCCCAGTTTTAGAATTCTTCAAACGTTACGGTATTAAACTTGCCTTAGTGCTTTTGCTGCTGATTGGTTTTTTCCGCATCTCAGACATCATTGCAGGAGTGATTTCCAATGTGTTCTATCAAGATCTAAATTTCAGTAAAGAACAAATTGCTGAGGCTGTGAAAATCTATGGTGTGATCTTTAGTTTAGTTGGTGGTTTTCTCGGTGGTTTGTTAGCGCAACGCATGAACATTATGAAACTGATGTTCGTGGGCGCAGTGTTGGCCAGTTCAACCAATTTAATTTTTATCGGCTTGGTCAAATCAGGAAAACCACTTGCTCCAGTTGAGGTTCAGGTCGGAAATAAACATTATCAAGTGCAAACCGATGATGTTGGATATTGGAAATTACAAGTGCCGAATGACGTCTTGGCAAAAACAAATTCGGTACAGGTAAGTACTCAGTACCAAAATCAGAGCGATACCAATGTAACTCTTGCAATACCATATTTAGTAAATGCCCAGCACGCTCAGATTCAATTATTACCAATCAGTGGTGATGATCAATTAACGGAAAAAGAATTGAAGCAAAGTCTAGTCGTTAAAGGGCAATTAGCAGGGCTTAAAAATGAAGATTTAAATCAGGATAAGCCTGTTATTCTTAAATTAGATAATCAAGAGTTTGCTGCGAAACTGGATGATAAAGGAATATTTACTGGTGCTGTAGATGGAAAGCTATTACAAGCATCTCCCACTAAAACCATTAAAGCTTTTGTTAATTTCAAAAATAATAGTGCAAGCAAGTTATTTGCAACAAGATCATATCGTATTAATACTGCATCACATGTTGAAACCACACTCGATGTCGATATTCAGCCAATTGCTGTGGTCGATCCAAGTCAGTCAGGCACAATAGAACTTTCTGGCAAAGTGATAAAGGGTTATAGCTCATTGTGGCTGTATTTTGCCATTATTGTCGATAATTTAGCCTCAGGTTTAGCTGGTGCTGCATTTATTGCCTTTTTATCTAGCTTAACGAGTGTGTCATTTACTGCGGTTCAATATGCGATTTTTAGTTCTTTAATGACGCTCACACCCAAATTATTGGGAGGATATTCAGGAACGATTGTGAGTAATATTGGCTACCCAAATTTCTTTTTAATGACGACTTTAATTGGAATTCCAATTTTGATTCTTGTGGTTTGGGTTGCGAAACTATTACGTGACCATGAAAACCAAACAATTCAACAGACAGGTGAATAACTATGCGCATGTTACATACGATGTTACGAGTAGGTAATTTAGAACAATCTTTAAAGTTCTACACTGAGGTACTTGGTATGAAATTACTACGTCAACGTGATTATGAAGAGGGGCGTTTCACCCTGGCTTTTGTGGGCTATGGTGATGAAGAAAATAACACTGTGCTTGAGCTGACTCATAACTGGGATACAGCAAGCTATGATTTAGGCAATGCTTATGGTCATATCGCGATTGGTGTTGATGATGCCTATAAAGCATGTGAAGAAATCAAAGCAGCTGGTGGAAAAGTAGTACGTGAGGCTGGCCCAATGAAAGGTGGAGTTACGGTGATCGCTTTTGTTGAAGATCCAGATGGCTATAAAGTCGAGTTGATTCAGCAGGATTTAAACGCACGTAATAATTAGTATGGTGTATATTGAGTCATATAGGGTTGATTTTTATTAAGCCTTTTACTTAAAAACTGCAATATGATGTTTTTAATCTCATATTGCAGTTTTTTTATCCATTGGAGCGTAAAACCTCGGGGTTTAGCCCGAGGATATAAGCGACTGGCGTAAGCCATACGACATGAAATGTCGTTTTAAATACTTTTGCTATAATCACTATTAAGAAAAATACGGTTAAAATAATTGTATGAAGACACTCAAATTACGCATAAAAGACAAACATTGCAAGATGCTAGACCAACTAGCGTTGGAGGTAAACTTTGTTTGGAATTATGTCAATGATTTGTGTTTCAAGCATCTACAACGCAAACAACAATTCTTTTCAGCATACGATATTGCTAAATACACAAAAGGCACATCGAAAGAATGTAATTTGCATAGCCAAACGATTCAGGCGGTCACAGAAGAATTAGTGACAAGACGCAAGCAATTCAA
>NZ_KB849341.1:51517-53187 GCF_000368305.1 Acinetobacter sp. CIP 102129 | reverse complement strand
ATCGGGATGTAAATTCCGCACTGAATATTCTTGCGCTCGGACATGAGCGTCTCGCAGGAGGAATCCCCGTCCTTTAGGTCGGGGAGGATGTCAATTAATCAGCAAATTAAGTTATTTTGCTAGATATTTATATTCAACATTAACTTTTTGATTCGCTTGTGGAATAGCATTACCAAAGAAGACCACAGAAGTTCCAGTATTACTATAAATTAAATCGAAGCCATTTTGATTACTTACATCACGAGCAACATTCTGTCCTTCAACGGTGACTTTCACTGATGATGGAATTGGTGTTTGTGTAAGGGTGAAACTACTGGCTAGACCAGAAGCAGATTTAATAATCTCATCAAATACAACGGACCAACTTGCTGCATCTGTACAAATAGAAGCAGAGCTGCCGCCTGTCAAACGTGAGATTTCTTTAAAGTGTGCGCCACCAGAGGCACTACCACCTTGACCATTACAAGAAAAATTTGGATCGTCTGGTCGGGTAGTGGTGAAGTCTGGTCTAAGTAAAGTTCCTGTACCTACAATGGAGAAGTAGGTTGAACCTGTTTTGACGAAATAGTCTTTATAATCATTAAAACTTCGTATTGTATAATTAGTAGATGCTCCAGATGGACGACTACCGTAAACAGTCTCATTCTCTGGTTCATCTGATAAAAATACCACAAGATTTTTCGCGTTTGTACGATCAAAACCAGTTAAATTTGCTTCACGTACACAATAAAAACCTGTTTCCGTACCTGAGCCTGATGTGCCTGGCGTGGAAAGTTTTTTCCATTCTGCTTCTGCATTGACAGTGTTCTTATCAATAAAATTGGTTGTACCATCTGTTAATGTACGTAAAGTAGTACAAGTACGAGCATCTTGAGTTGTTGCGGCTAAGCGATAATCAATCCCTGCTTTATTAAGCGTGTTAAAGAATTGTGTTGCACCATTTGCAAGATTGCTTTGTTCTTGACCCATTGATCCAGAGGAATCAATTGACCAGAGAATATCAACAGCATTAGAGCCTGTTGCATTCTGTGTAAATTCATTTGAAACCGTTTTAATTTCTATCGGTACATTACTTGATAAAGCAGTAGCAATGTTGAGATCACCATATAATTTATTTACTACTGTTGCTTGATTAATACTATAGCTATTTGCCCAAAGGAAGCCAGTCTGGTTAGCAATCCAAAAGGCTAAGTTAAGACGTAATTTTACATTTTGATCAGTTACTGTAGCTGGTAATGTTGTTAGTGCAACATTGCCATTCAAATGTGAAATTAATAATTCACGAATTTTACGGACATTTTGAGCAGTTTTAAAATCTAATTCTAAAGTAATATGTGCAACATCAGATTGTGAGTTTTTAGAAATTTTATTGACTAACACATTAACGGTAGCACCATTATCTTTCAAAAGTTGTGTGAAATCTGATAAATATTTCGTGGTCAATTCGTCAAGTGTTTTTGGATTATTTTTTAAATCCAATGCAAAACCGACAGCATTGGCTTGAGTATCATCTAGTAATAGTACGCCAGTATTTGATGCTAAAGCTGTTTCAGTGAAAAAGTTTTTATCAACTGCACCAAAAATAGCAATATTCGCTTTCGTGCTACTAACAGTTGCCTCAGTCTGTACGGTTGTTGGTGTTGGTGTTGGTGTTGGTGTTGGTGTTGGTG
>NZ_KB849341.1:0-51301 GCF_000368305.1 Acinetobacter sp. CIP 102129 | reverse complement strand
TGTTGGTGTTGGTGTTGGTGTTGAGTCATTACCATCATTACATCCACTTAATATAAGAGATGTTCCGATAATAGTCGCCAAAAGTGTTTTAGATATATACATAATATGCTCTCCTCGTACTGTAATAGAGCTGAAGTGTTATAAAAACGTTAGAATTTTTATACGGAACTTTATTAGACCTCTTGCGAAAGTATAGTTTTATCTAATTTTTTAATTGGCTAAAACCCCAAAAATATGGCTTTCGACTGCTTAAAATTTGACTAAAGTAAAAAGTCTATTGTGATTAGTGAAAAAGTCAAATTATTTACAGGCTCGATTAGACCTCTTGCGAAAGTCGTTATTGCAAGTTCATCCAGTTCACCAGTGCAGCGATTAAGTTAATGCGTAAACCGAATCTTTTCCGTCTATTTCGATAGCGTTTACTGAGTATTCTAAATCTTTCCAATTGACTATTAGTTAGTATGTTCGATTACAACTCGTATTTTTTCAATCATTTTATTGTACCTTTTCTCAACTTTAAATAATGGGAAATTTTTCTTTTTTTTGATTGGTATCAATAATTTAAATCCATCTTGCTCTAATCCGTAATGCCCTAAATCGGTCATAACATATTCACAATGTTTGAATTTCTTAGCCGTTTTTCTTGCCAATTTAATGTCATGCTGACTGTCATTCGATATATCTACTCCTATGATTTGTTTGCTCTTCGGATGATAGATCACTTGGGCTTTTAGCGTATGTTTCTTCTTTTTACCACTGTAGAACTTACTCTGATTTTTTTTGGGGCGTTCTATTGAACATTCTGTCGCATCAATAATGAACCAGCTAAACTGTTCGTCTGCTGTTGTAATGCTTCGTTTTGGCGGGGTAAAACGCCTTGATTTCATTAATGCATCTTCAACCTTTTTAATAGTTCGATTCACATTACTTTCAGCGATATGGCAATTTGCCACCAATTCCAATTGAGTGTTATAATTTTGTAAGTAATTGAGTGTTAATAATAATTGATCCTCTATAGCTAAAGTATAAGGACGCCCTGATTTCTTTTTAAGTGATTCTGCATCTTTTAAAACTTCGACCATTTCACTGAAAACTGGTCGAGGTACGCCAACCAAGCGCTTGAATTCAGAATCTGAAAAACGGTTTAATTTCTGATATTTCATGAAATCTATATTAAGTCAGTTTTTACTTTCGCAAGAGGTTTATTATATTGTGTTGAATTAAAATGTTTTTTTATTTTATATACTTGTTGAATAAAAAAATATCTTAGATTCAGAATTTTTTTAGCAGTGAGCGTAATTATTATGTTGAAATTATTGGCATTGGATCGTTTTACAATATTATTAATTACAATGGTGATATTGGCGACCTTTATTCCAGTATCAGGTCAGCTTGCACATTATTTTAATATTCTCACAACTGTCGCAATTGCTATCCTGTTCTTTTTACATGGTGCAAAACTCTCACGTGAAGCAGTGGTTGAGGGGATGTTGCACTGGAAAATGCATGCCTTGGTATTTGTCTTTACTTTTGTGATTTTCCCAGCCATTGGGTTACTGGCAAAACCCATTTTGGAACCTCTTTTAGGTCAGCAGTTGTATTGGGGTTTCCTGTTTATGTGCTTCCTGCCATCAACAGTACAGTCCTCCATTGCATTTACCTCAATGGCAAAGGGCAATGTTGCTGGGGCAGTGTGTAGCGCATCTTTTTCCAATATCATTGGCATGTTTATTACGCCAATTTTGGTCAGCTATTTTATTCTCGGGCAAAGCCAGCATGGTTTTGATCCAACCAAGTCGATCATTCAAATCACCTTATTGTTACTGGTTCCTTTTATTTTGGGTCAGTTATTACGTCCTTATATTTTTCCTTATATGCTCAAGCTGCCGAGTCTGGTAAAGGCTTTTGATCAGGGTTCCATCTTGATGGTGGTGTACGGTGCTTTCAGTAGTGCCGTAGTTGCTGGTTTATGGCATCAAGTGAGTGGCTTGACGCTGCTTTATTTAACAGTTGCATGTTCTGTTTTGTTGACTGTGGTGATGTTGCTTGCTATATATCTGCCAAAATGGCTGGGCTTTAACCGTGCTGATCAAATCACCATTTTCTTTTGTAGTTCCAAGAAAACACTGGCCAGTGGTGTTCCGATGGCACAAATCCTGTTTATTGGACAGCCATTGGGGATGATTGTGTTGCCGATTATGATTTTCCACCAAATTCAGTTGATGGTGTGTGGGGTGATCGCCAATCACTGGTCAAAATCAGGTCGGGAATAGTTCGCAAAATTTAATTTATTGGTGTATAATATTCGCCACTTGTTGGCTTTGCTCTGACCTGGAGTCTCGGTGAGTCAAAAGAAATGGTCTGTTGTGGTGTTGATCTGCGAGTGTGAAAACACTTAGCTTTCCTCATGTTGAGAGTGATCAATTGCGATAACAGCTTAAGCCTTTCTTGCTAAATAGGAGCATCGACCATGCGCGCCGATATTCACCCTAAATACCAAACATTAGTTGCTACCTGTTCATGTGGTAATGTGATCGAAACTCGTTCTGCGCTTGGTAAAGAAACAATTTACCTTGACGTATGTTCAGCTTGCCACCCATTCTATACTGGTAAACAAAAGAATGTGGATACTGGTGGTCGTATCGACAAATTCAAGCAACGTTTCTCTGGTATGTCGCGTTCTATCAAGCGTTAATATCAAGAAAACAAAAAACGGGCAATATGCCCGTTTTTTTTATGATTATAATTTCTAGATATAGGGCGTATTGAATACGCCCTATGTGAATTTATTGGTCTTGCACGTCCGTTAAACGGTCCAGTTTCTTCTGGAAATAGTTACCCTGTAGGAAACGGGCCTCTACATTCCATGCATTGGCAAACTGGTTCATATCATTGAGTTCAGTCAGGAAAATCTCAACAGGTTTTTGGGCAATAAAGTGTAGAATCTTTTCCTGTAGTGCCGCCATCTGTTTTTCAGACCCCAGCATTTTTGCCAGCTTGCTATGGAAGCTGAGATATTGGGTATCAATCTGTTGAAGTATGCTGTCACTATACAATGAGTCGCCAAAACCACGGATGGAAATCTCTGCCCCATGTTGTCGCAGTAAGGCAATTTGTGGCTGTGCCTGAGACAGGTTCTGCTGTAGGGCCTGTTCTGAGAATTGCAGAATCAGTGGGTGAGCCTGTTTACTACCAACAATGGTGAGTAACTTGGCAACCAGCTCAGGCAGTTTCTTGTCATTCAACAAGATATGGTGATTGAGGTTTACAATCAATTTCGCTTTAGGATACTGGGTAATAAAGTTATGCAACTGCTTGCATGCCTCAACCAGTATCCAGCGGTCCAGTTGAACTGATAATTCAGGATCATCCTTTAAATCACCCAGATCAGCGATATCCTGCCATTGATTGTTATGGATAAAACCACCCGACACTTCATAAGTATGGGTATGTTGATCCTGCTTGTCATAAAGCTGCTGGTATTTCAGATGGATATCGCCTGCATCCAGTTTTTGCCTGAGTTCTTGTAACAGGCTTAGCTCTACATTGGTTGGAATCTGTTCGGTTGTTAAACCAATATCTGCATCAATTTTTGGGCCATCAATGGTTGGCAAACCAAGTGAGAATGCCTTGTTCAGGATCTGTTCAAAACTGGCTTCATCCGCAATTGGCTGGGCAAGCTCACTGTAGCCCAGTTTTAGGTGAAGAGGGAATGTATAATTCTCAGTTACCAGTAACTGCGGTTTTTGCAGACTATTCAACCCAATCAGAAGTGAGTTGAGTACATGGGTTGATTCTGCCTGAAACAGCGCAACATAAAGCGCATGGTCCACCTGATAGACAGGAACATTGACCTGCTCCTTAATAAAGCCTGCAATGTTGGAGAAATAGGTTTTGGTGGCACGCCAGTCAGTCTGGAATACTTCGTTTGGACAGCTGTTAAGGCTAAATAAAACCAGTGCATTGGCATTGGCTGGGTGGTTTGCAAGCTGTCGGTTGATATGTTGCAGTGCACTATTCAAGCCTGAAATTTTTTCAGAAGAAGTAACGGCTGGTATTGTCGCTGAAGACTGAATGGTGGACTCACATTCGATGTTCAGCTGGATTTCATCCTCATTTCCTGAAGGAAGGAACTCAACCTGTAATGCACTGTTTTTTACACTTGGGTTTTGGGTGCGAAGTTCAAATCGCCCTTGTTCGAACTGTCCCTGTGAAATTTTCTTAAAACGCAGTTTAAACTGACCTAGTTCTTCAGGCTGCAAAACGTCCAGAATGGGTAGGCCAATTAAATCGTCTGCATTGCTGAATCCAAAAAGCTGTGCATATTCGGTGTTGGCCGTAATATGAATGCCTTCCTGCAAAATTGCGACCGCTTTATGGGTTTCTGCAACCAGTGACTGCGCCTGAGTTTGAGCCGCTTCCAGTTCACTGAGCAGACGGTGTTCCGCCTGAACCAAGCGGCTATAGGACAGGGCCCGAATAATACTGATATAAAAATTTTCAGGTGATTTAAGATTTAGGACATCATAAATCCCTTTATGGATATACGTCTGATATTGATCAGCTTTGTAGTCATCTGGTTCAAGTAACAGTATAGGCAGGCTAGGCTGTGAGGATGCCTGAATCAGTGAAAGAGTCTGTTCAATCTTTAGATCGTACGCACGTCCAAAAATAACCATATCCCAGGGAAGATTCAGTTGCTTCTCAAATGCCTTGAGGTCGTCAAGCAAGGTCGCCTTGACCTGATGCTCCTGATTGGCGAATAACTCCAGAATCTGGTTATAACGTAACTGGTTATCATCAATAATGAGTAAGCGGGTTTCAGTTCGTTTTAACTTTTTAGAGAGTAAAGAATTTCTCACTTCAATGCTTCCCATAAATCTTGATCATTGGTATCCATATTATTTTGTGCCATGAATTTATGAAGAATGGACTGTTCATCTTCATTTAGCAGTTCAAAATCAAATTGAACAAAACTCTGGGTAATTAATTGTGCGTTTAATAAATACACTTTTACTTCCTCTTTCCCCAATCTTAAATGAATCGCCTGTTGTTCCCGAAAAATTTGTGAACCAGGCAAAATTAAAGTTGTTTTGGTTTCATCCAAATTCTGGTTTTTTAATAAAAGTGCTGGATGGTAGTTGCTGACATGCCGATCGGCCTGAACGCGTACAGCACATGGGAAAATTTCCTGAGCAAGAACCTCCAATCCCAATTCCAGACTTTTCTCGGTTGACTGCTTAAGCCAGCGAATCACGCCGCCACGCCAGTGGCCATGTGATGTTTCTTTTACAAGAATATACTCACCTGTTCTTAGATTTTTTGGCGCTTCTGCTGACCATTTAATCCGATAACCATTGACACTAATATCTAAAATATCTGCTTGATAGATTGCTTTATTTTCTCGACTTAAACGCTGGATTGAGGATTCTTGATTTCCAGAAGAATCTTTTTTATCCCAAGTCGATAGAAATTTTGATTCGCTTTGTAGTCCATACCCGTGTTCTAAGAGTAATGTTTCACCAAAGTTTTTTGCTTTGGATAAATAGAAGTGGGCCGTTAAGAGTCCAAAACAAATATGTAGTTGAGCTGAATATTCATAACGTTCATGACGGCGTTCTGCTGTGGTTCCAAGAATGGTCTGAACATGAAACTTGAGTGCAGGAGTCAGGTAAATTTTTTCATTCTTGGAAATATATTCAGCATTTTTATGCAAGGTTGCTGTGACATGGTCCAGCAGGGTATTGGTACTGATAAAAACATTGGGATTAAACCCTGAGCTTTGCTTTTTATTGTAGATGGGTGGGTGGTCTTTGCTGGTGTCCACCACATACTTGGTCAGGTCAGTCTCTTTAGACAGAATCTGAAGCATTTTTGCCCAGTCAAAACTACACTGGAACAATGCCTGAATTTCAGACTGGCGAATTTGATTGGTATTAAAAATATCCATCAAAATTAGTTGGGCATAGGCCTGGGAAATATTGCTGAGAGAGTTGGGTTTACTGCCCTGAATCTGTTCCAGATTGGTCTGGTGGTATTTATGGGTGAGTGCAGCCTCATAAAGTTGATGGGAAATCAGCCATTGTCCTGCAACAGGTTCACTATAGAGCATATGTTGCTGATAGAGAAGTTGGGTCAGTTGCTGCAATGCCTGAAAAGTTGCCAGTGTTCTGGCGGTTTGTAAGTTCTTTTTCTGGTTTAGTGCAAAGATTGAAAATTTCTGATTATCGAGCTGGTCACTGCTGCGACGCACAATATTGATGTAGATAGCCGCAAAATAACAGCGTAACAACATGGCCAGTTCAATAATGTGTTCATTACGGTCTGAACTGATGACACCCTGATTAAAAAAGTTCTTTTCCAGACTACCCAGTACATTTTCAATTGTGGGATGTAAAATTTGTACCAGATCGAAACGCAGTGTCTCAGAACACTCAAGTTCGCTGAGTTCCAACAGGGCTGCAAATAGTGCTTTGGAGGTATCGCCCAACTGCATGATGGACAGGTTGGAAATCCATTCATTCAAGCTTTTTGAATTGGTGTCGCAAAAGCTGAGTTTATCCCGTCTCAAGACAGTTGGAATTTGAAATATATCCGAAAAAGCATTATTCATCATTGTGTTATCAATCTCAGAACGTTTGAACCCCAAAAAGCGGTGTTTTATTTTTTTCGCCCGCAATTTCCCTCACAAGTTTCGGAACCAGATAGCCTGGTAAACTTGCCAATACATCACTGTATATCTGATCTATCTCTGAAGATCTTAAATCAAAATGCTGAGCCCCTTTGACTTTATCCAAAACATGCAGGTAATAGGGCATTACTCTGGCTTCAAATAAACGGAAACTCAACTCATGCAAAGTTTTTGCAGAATCATTCACACCTTTTAATAAAACTGCCTGATTTAGCACTGTAATATGGTGTTCTGATAACTGTAATAACTTTGAGCAAGTAAAGTCGTCAAGTTCAGCTGCGTGATTTGAGTGTATCACTACTACAATGCGTAGCCTACTGTTTTTTAATATGGAAATCAGCTCTTCATCGATTCGATTTGGAATAACGACGGGAACACGTGAATGAATTCTCAGAATCTTAATCTGAGGGAGAGATGCTAGACGTTCCAACCAAAGTGCTAATTTGCGATTCGACAAAGTTAGGGGATCTCCGCCACTCAAAATCACTTCATTGATCAGCGGATTTTGCTCAATATATTGTTTGATATGTGGCCAGTCATCATTTTTAGGCAAATTTTCCTGATAGGGAAAGTGACGGCGAAAGCAGTAACGGCAGTGAATTGCACATGCACCTGTTAAGGTCAGTAAAAAACGGGACTGATATTTATGTAGAACGCCAGCCATCTGGTTGGCTGCCTCTTCACCCAGTGGATCGGTGACAAACTCAGGATGTTCCTCAAGTTCTAGATGATGGGGGAGGACTTGTAGCAACAGCGGATCAAGTGGATCGCCAATGCTCATTTTTTCGACGAATGCACGCGGGACACGCAATTTAAACTTTTCAGAGGCGAGGATTGCCCCTGATAATAGCTGATCGGTGGATAACTCAAGTAGATTTAACAGCTCCAGAGGATCAGTAATGAGGTCACTCAGTTGTGATTGCCAGTTTTGCTCTTGATGTAAATAGTTTATCATGCCATACGTTAAAAATAGTGTGAGGACTATGCCTGTACGTGTAGTCTAGCATTAATAGAGTTGAGTTTTAAGTTTGGAGTGCGCCTTTCATGGCCTATTATTCTACAAATGATTTTAAAGCAGGCCTCAAGGTTATGCTTGATGGCAACCCATGTTCAATCATGGAAAACGAATATGTAAAACCAGGTAAAGGTCAGGCGTTCAACCGTGTGAAACTGCGTAACCTGCGTTCTGGTAAGGTATTGGAAAAAACTTTCAAGTCAGGTGATTCTCTGGAAGCCGCTGATATTGTGGAAGTTGAGATGGATTACCTTTACAACGATGGCGAAATGTGGAACTTCATGGATCCTGTATCTTTCGAGCAAATCGCTGCTGACAAAACCGCAATGGGTGATGCTGCGAAATGGTTAAAAGACGATTCAAATGAAAAATGTACCATCATGTTGTTCAATGGCGTACCTTTAACTGTGAGTCCACCGAACTTTGTGGTATTGAAAATCGTTGAAACTGATCCGGGTGTACGTGGTGATACTTCTGGCGGTGGCGGTAAGCCAGCGAAACTTGAAACAGGTGCTGTGGTGCGTGTTCCATTGTTCGTACAGCAGGAAGAAAGTGTTCGTGTAGACACGCGTACAGGTGATTACTTAGAGCGTGCATAATCGTTAAACACAAAACATACGATTATCGAAGGGATGATGAAGAATCATCCCTTTTTTTATGCCAAAGTATTAGATAAATAATTTTTGATAAAAGATAGACTAACAAAGATATTTTTCTACAGAAAATAGAGAAAGGGAAATCAAAATAACCACAAGTTATGTATTGGAGAGGTTTTGAATGGAGATAACACAAGCAAAATCAACACTTCCCTCAAAACTCCTATGGAGTTTGGTTGCCATAGTCGGGGCAATTTCATTTGGGATATTGGCGGTGAGTCGCGGTGAGCATGTCAATGCAGTCTGGCTGGTTCTCGCTGCGGTTTGTGTTTATAGCATTGCATATCGGTTCTATAGCTTATTTATTGCGAACAAGGTATTTGAGTTAAATCCCAGACGCTTAACACCAGCGCATCGCTTAAATGATGGTCTGGATTATGTCCCGACCAATAAGTACGTTTTATTCGGGCATCACTTTGCAGCCATTGCGGGTGCAGGGCCGTTGGTGGGACCAATTCTAGCAGCGCAGATGGGTTACCTACCTGGAACAATCTGGCTTCTGGTGGGTGTGGTGATTGCTGGAGCAGTGCAGGATTTTCTGGTTCTGTTTATTTCAACACGGCGTGATGGTCGTTCCTTGGGTGAAATGGCAAAGCAGGAGCTCGGCACTTTCGCAGGTGTTATTGTCATGCTCGGTACATTGGGCGTGATGATCATTATCCTTGCGGTATTGGCTTTAGTTGTTGTAAAAGCCTTGGCACATAGTCCATGGGGTGTGTTTAGTATTGCCGCCACCATTCCAATCGCCCTGTTCATGGGTATTTATATGCGTTACCTACGCCCAGGAAAAATTGCAGAGGTATCCATCATTGGTTTTGTGCTGATGATGGCCGCAATTGTCTTTGGTGGGGATGTTGCGAAAGATCCATACTGGGGACAGTTATTTACCCTAAGTGGAACGCAACTGACCTGGGCACTGATCATTTATGGCTTTATTGCCTCGGTGTTGCCTGTGTGGTTATTGTTAGCGCCTCGTGACTATCTATCCACGTTTCTTAAAATCGGTGTGATTGCAGGTCTGGCTGTTGGGATTATCTTTGCCATGCCTGACCTGAAAATGCCTGCGGTGACTCATTTTGTCGATGGCACAGGTCCAGTATTTGCGGGTAGTTTATTTCCTTTCCTATTTATTACCATTGCCTGTGGTGCGATTTCAGGTTTCCATGCACTGGTTTCTTCTGGAACAACCCCAAAACTGGTTGATAATGAAGTCAATATCCGCATGATTGGCTATGGTGGGATGTTGATGGAATCTTTTGTCGGCATTATGGCAATGATTTGTGCAACCGTGCTTGATCCTGGTGTTTATTTTGCGATTAATGCCCCAGCGGCAGTTCTGGGCACAACCGTGGATACGGCTGCAGAAGCGGTGCGTAATCTAGGTTTTATCGTCACACCTGAAATGCTGACGGTGCTGGCGCATGAAGTGGGTGAGAGTTCAATCCTGTCTCGTACAGGCGGTGCGCCTACCTTTGCGATTGGGATGGCACACATCATCTCGGAAATATTCAATAGCCGTTCCATGATGGCTTTCTGGTATCATTTTGCCATTCTGTTTGAGGCCTTATTTATTTTGACTGCGGTGGATGCAGGGACACGTGCCTGCCGTTTCATGGTACAGGATACGGTCGGCATCGTAGTGCCAGCGGTGAAACAATCCAGCTCATTCTTTGGAAATCTGGTCGGAACTTTTGTTGCGGTTGCAGGGTGGGGCTTCTTTGTTTATCAGGGCGTGGTTGATCCACTGGGTGGGATTAACTCATTGTGGCCGCTATTCGGTATCGGTAACCAGATTCTTGCCTCAATGGCATTGATTTTGGGTACAGTCATTTTGTTCAAGATGAAAAAAGAGAAATATGTTTGGGTCACCATTGTCCCAACAATTTTCCTGTTCATTACTTCAATGACCGCGGGTTGGCAAAAGATTTTCCATGAAAATCCAAAGATTGGTTTCCTTGCACAAGCCAACCGTTTTTCTGACGCGATTGCACGTGGTGAGGTGCTTGCTCCAGCCAAAACTGTTGCTGAAATGCAGACCATTGTTATGTCCAATCAGATCAATGCCGCATTGTGTGGCTTCTTTATGATTGTGGCGATTGTGATGGTAATTGCCTCAATTGGAATTGTACGCCGTGCATTGCAAAGTTCTGTACCTACTGTCAATGAGGCACCCGCAGTTTATTCAGAAACACCGATGACCGCGAATAGCATCAAGGGAGAGTAGGCATGGATTTTAAGATTGGTCGGCAGGGAAGTGCTGTGATTGTGAAGATTATTAAATTCACCATCATGTCGCAAAAGCACTTGCTTTTATCTCCGAAGAATTGGTCTCGTATTGCAACTTTATGGCAAAACCTGCAAAAAAGTTTTCGTTTGATGGTCGGTGTGCCTGATTATGAAAACTACGTAAAGCATATGCAAGCGCATCATCCAGATTTAACGCCAATGGATGCTAAGACTTTTTATCGTCATTGTATCGATGCGCGTTATCCGTCAGCAGGCGGTAATATGAAGAAATGTCCTTGCTAGAAATCTTTTGATTTCTTTGAAAAAAAGCAAAAACAGTGTATGTTGAATCATGCACTGTTTTAGTTTGGGGATTGCGTTATGTGGGGCATGGAAAAAGCTTCTATTCAAGAAAAACAACAAAAAAATCAGGAAGTAGAGCAAAATATTAAAAATTTTACTCAGAAAATCGAGCGTTTTTTGGTTGAAGTGAATCAACTTATTTTAGATAAACCACAACAAACTAAATTAGCGCTAACCTGTTTATTGGCAGGAGGCCATGTATTGTTTGAAGACTTACCAGGTCTGGGAAAAACCACGTTGGCCAGTGCACTGGCGCGTTTAGCTGGACTGCATTTTCAGCGTATTCAGTTTACCAATGACATGCTGGCAAGTGATGTCATCGGGATCAATATCTTTAATCAAAAAGAACATTTATTTGAATTTAAGAAAGGTCCTATTTTTACCCAAATTTTGCTGGCTGATGAAATTAACCGTTGTAGCCCCAAAACACAGAGTGCCTTGCTTGAGGCAATGGAAGAGGGGGCAGTCACGGTAGATGGGATTCATTATGAATTGCCACAGCCATTCTGGGTGTTGGCGACCCAAAATCCGCTGTTTCAAAGTGGAACCTATGCCTTGCCTGAGTCGCAGCTTGACCGTTTCCTCATGCGTTTATCCTTGGGTTATCCATCACGGCAGGCAGAAAAATTACTATTACAACAAAGCTCACGTCAGGTTTTAATTCATCAATTAGAAGCGGTATTTACGCAAGTTGATATTTTGCAATTACGTGAATTGGCAAAACAGGTTTTTTTAAGCGATGCGGTGTTAAATTATATTCTTGATTTGGCTGCCGAAACCCGTAAGCAACGGCATGGACTTTCTACCCGTGGCGTATTGGCGCTCAAGGCGGCAGCCCAAGCCTATGCACTGGTTGAGGGGCGAAGCTTCGTCACAACCGATGATGTGCAAACGGTTTTTGTGGCAGTGGTTGCGCATCGTCTAAGTCTGGGAGAGGTTGAGGTGAAACAGCTTTTGCAGTCAGTTGAAGTCTTATAGTTGAGATTGACCTATGCAGAATGGATTTAGGCAGCGAGTACAGCAGTGGATTGCAAAACGCTTTCAGGTGGATGGCAGTAAAACGCTGTTGCAGAAAGATGTTTTGGTTTTCATTTATAAACAGGGTTTTTTATATCTCATTCTGATCCTGATCACCTTTATTGCTGGGATTAACTATGCCAATAACCTGATTTTAGGATTCTGCTTTTTAATCAGTGCCATTTTATGTATTAGTTTTTACCTGACTTTTAAGCAGTTGCATGGCTTACACATTGAGGTTGTAACCCCAGAAATTGGACAGGTTGAACAGGCTTTAATGCTAAAACTGCTGTTTAAACAGCCAGTAAATCACAGCCGATATTTGCGTGTGCAATGGCAGCAACAGGAACAGATTTTTTTTCTTGAGCAGGCTCAACAAACTTTAGAATTACCAGTTATTCCGCAAAAACGGGGTATCTACGATGTAGACTCAGTAAAAATCTATTCCACCTATCCTTTAGGGCTGGTACGCGCCTGGACTTACCTATATCCCAAACAGAAAGTCTGGATTGCACCCAAAGCCCATGACTGGCAGAAAGAGCATAAACATCAGAGCACAAATGCGAATGACAGTCTGGATGAGTTTAAAGAGTTGAGAGCATTTCAGCAGGGTGATTCCTATCAAAATGTTGCATGGAAGCAGGTTGCACGTGGGCAGGGATTTTTTATCAAGATGTTTGAAGCCCAGGCCAACCATCAACATCTGGAAATTGATTATCAACAGATTCCAGCACAGGGACATGAAGAAAAGCTCAGTTTCATGATGGGCTTGATTGAGCAATGTGAACAGTTGGGTGATGACTATGCCGTGATTTTGCCACATGCAAGATTGGAAAGTGGACAAGGGCAATCACAGCTCATCAAGGCTAAACTTTTACTGGCGCAGGCTTAATGATGACCAAGCAAATCTATTTCTGTATTTTGGCTGCACTGGCATTTGTCTTGATGGGGCAAGTCGCCTTTATTCCAGTCACCCTAAGTGGATTATGGGGTGTGGTTTGGTTAACACTGGTCTGGCGATATAGAAAACAAAAAATTTCACCATTTCCACGCTTATTTTTAGTTTTTTTCTCTTTATTGTCTTTAGGTCTTATTTATTTAAATTATCAAACTTTACTGGGAGTAGAAGCAGGAGTCGCATTTTTAAGCACCTGTTTATTTGCCAAAAGTCTGGAGGCTAAAAATACCCGTGATCTGCTGATCGTGTTCAACTTTGCTTTATTCGTTAGTGCGAGCTTGCTGTTGCACAGTCAGGCATTCTGGATGGCGGTACTTGTATTCGCATCATTTGTGATGTGCCTGATGGGATTGTATCGGATTCAGACCAGCTTATTTAACAACAACACCATATCTACCAATCAACTGAAACAGGACATTAAACAGATTTTTAAGTTTGTTGGTATTGCAACGCCGTTCTTTATTTTACTGTTTATCTTCTTCCCACGTCTGCCTCCTCTGTGGTCAATTCCAATTCAGAAAGATCGGGCAACCACAGGGATTAGTGACCGCATGTCACCTGGGGATATTGCCGAGCTTTCGCAGTCCTCGGCATTGGCTTTTCGTGTGGTCGCAAATATGTATCAGTTGCCAAGTCGCAATGAATTATATTGGCGTGCTTTGGTGCTGGATGAATATGATGGCACCACCTGGACCAGTAGTTTTTTTAATCAGCAAGTCAAAAATATACAGTCTACCTCCCATAGTGTGCCATACCAATATTTGCCTGCAGATGAACAGGCAAACTGGATTATGGGTTTGGAATATTCAGTTCCTCAGGGACGTTATTTACAGCTTTATCAGGATGATAGTATTCGACCAACCCGATTGATTAAACGTAATCAACCCATTCAAATGCAATGGTTGGGAAGAACCTCAACAGAAGCTGTTTCTTTGTCACCACGTCAACTTGAATTCAGTATCAGGTTTAAAGAGGACAGTGATAAAAAAGCCCAGCAATTGGCGCATGAATTATTTGAGCAGAATCAGCAGCAACCTGAAAAATATATTCAGGCAGTGCTGTCCTGGTATCGGAAAAATGGCTTTGTTTATACCCTGACACCAGGCACTTTAGGTGGTGATCGTATCGATCAATTCCTGTTTTCCAGCCGAAAAGGTTTTTGTGAACATTATGCCTCCAGTTTTGTGATGCTGATGCGTTATGTTGGAATACCTGCACGCGTGGTAACAGGTTATCAGGGGGGGCAACTTGCACCTGATGGTCAAAGCTGGGAGGTTCGTCAACTGGATGCACATGCTTGGAGTGAGGTTTATCTCAATGGCAAGTGGAAAAGAATTGATCCGACTGCAATGATTGCGCCACAACGAATTGATACTGGGATGCAGGATTATCTGGCAGAAGATCAAACAGTTTGGGGCGATAATCAAACACAGGCTTGGCGTGTTCAGCAGTTTAAATTATTAAAAAATATGCGTATCTGGAGCGATTATTTAAGTTATCAATGGCAAAGCAAAGTCGTAGGATATGATGCCGAAAAACAGAAAAACTGGTTGGCTCGACTGGGGCTGGATTCAAGCTATGGCTATGCTGTGGTTCTCATTTTAGGAATCGGTGGTGTTTTAATGCTTTACGTTGGTTTCTATTGGTGGAGACAAAGCAGACGCCAACAGCAATATCAACGTATCATTTTTAAATTTCAAAAACAGTTACCGAAATATTTGCAAAAATATCCTGCTGAAACTTTCCATTGCTGGATCAAACGTTTGTCTTTACTTGTTGAGGATCAACAACCATTTGAAAAAGTAATTGTGTTATATCAAAAAATCGTGTTTTTAGAACAAAAGAATGGTTCCGATATTCATCAATTCACGAAGTTGCTTAAAGACTGCGCAATTGCACTCAAACAGTCCCAAAAAACTTGTGAACACGCTGAAAAATGAATATTATACTTCTCATTCTAGGTGTATAGCTCAGTTGGTTAGAGCGCTACGTTGACATCGTAGAGGTCTCCAGTTCGAGTCTGGATATACCTACCAAGATAAATCAAAGACTTACAAGCATTTCAAAGACTTGTAGGTCTTTTTTTATGCCTTTCGTTTGCTTTATTTGCTGCATTTAATTCTGCTAATAAAGATATATTTGTGTCAAAAATGGGTCAGAACGCTTTGAATAAAACGTTGTGGTCATTTTAACATAACTTTACAATAATGGTGACAGCAATGAAATTACCAAAACCTAGACAGCGTGGAAATAGTTGGTCCACATCAATTATGATAAATGGTAAAAGAGAGTATTGCACAAGGGATACTGAACAAGAGTGTATTCACTGGGCTAGACTATGTTCAAATGGCGATTCAGCGTTTAATTGGTTTTGGGAAAAAAGAAGAGCTTAAGGAAATTCTGGCAATTTTAAGAAAGCAGAAGCCTGATAGGATAAGGGTTCTGTGAAATTTGTCGTGTACAGAGACAATTTATAAATGCTGAACAAAATTAAAAAAAGCTGTTCCACTTTCATGAAACAGCTTTTTGATCTATGCGCTCATAGCATCTACAGAGAGTTCAGCAACAGTTGGTTTTGGTTTTTCTGCTGTTAAACCTAATTTAGCAAATAGGATTTGGTCTTTACCTTCTCCAGCATTAGGCGTAGTCAATAACTTATCACCAGAAAAAAGCGAGTTTGCACCTGCCATGAAGGCAAGCGCTTGATCTGAATCACTCAGTGATTCGCGTCCTGCCGATAATCGAATATAACTATGAGGCATAATAATGCGAGCAACAGCAATCGTACGAATCCATTCGGTTACATCCAGCTTTTCAACTTCAGCAAGCGGTGTACCTTCGATCGGGACAAGCATATTGATTGGCACTGATTCAGGGTGAACAGGCATGGTTGCAAGCTCATGCAGTAAACCAATACGGTCATTACGGCTTTCGCCTAAACCGACAATCCCGCCACTACAAACTTTCATACCCGCTTGACGTACATGATCTAATGTATCTAAACGATCATCAAAAGTACGCGTACTAATAATATGTGAATAGTATTCACGAGAGGTATCAAGGTTATGGTTATAATAATCTAAACCAGCATCTTTTAAGCGTTCAGCTTGTGACTGATTGAGCATACCTAAAGTCATACAAGTTTCTAAACCGAGTGCTTTTACTTCTCGAACCATTTCTAACACATAAGGCATATCTCGTTCGTGTGGATTGCGCCAAGCAGCGCCCATGCAGAAACGTGAAGAACCAGAATCTTTTGCTGTTTGTGCTTCACGAATGACTTTATCTACTGCAATACGCTTTTCTGCTTCTAGTTTTGAGTCGTAATGTGCAGATTGAGAACAATACTTACAATCTTCTGGGCATTTACCTGTTTTGATTGAAAGCAGTGTACTGACTTGAATGGTATTTGGCTGAAAATGCTCACGATGAACACTTTGTGCTTTGAATACTAAGTCTAGAAAAGGTTGATCATATAAAGCTTGGATTTCATCACGAGTCCAGTCATTACGTAAAGTCATTGTTATATCCATGATGATTGATTACAAACATTGAGATTAATCATACAGAAATCGTGCCAAAGCCAAAGGGCAAAAAACATCATTTTTCTATTCAGGTACGTTTATGTGCTGCAATTGTTGTTGAATTGCCCACTCAATATGTACATTGACAATCTCATCGTGTAGAGCTTTTGCTTCTTGCAATTGGCTCACGATTTCAGCCGAGTATGGCGCATTTCCTAAGCCGATTGCAATATTCCGTTTAAAGGATTGATAGCCTGTACGGCGAATTGGACTACCTTCTGTTTTTGCAAGAAAAGTTACTTCATCCCATTGCCAAATCTCTAACAAGCTAATGTCATCTAAACTATGTCTTGGGTCAAAGTCTGGAATTAACGCGGTTTTAGCAAAGCCATTCCACGGGCAAATCAACTGACAATCATCACAACCAAAAATACGATTACCTATACCTGAGCGTAACTCTTCAGGAATGATTCCTTTATATTCAATAGTTAAGTAAGCAATACATTTCCTTGCATCCAACATATAAGGCTCAACAATGGCTTGTGTTGGGCAAATGTCGATGCAAGCAGTACATGAGCCACAATGGGCTGTTGCAGGTTGATCAAAAGGGAGGTCAAGCGAAGTAAATAGCTCACCCAAAACGAAGAATGAACCTGATTTTTTATGAATGAGTAAGGTGTGTTTTCCCGTCCAACCCATACCTGCACTTTCAGCAAGTGATTTTTCAAAAATAGGTGCTGAGTCCGCAAACGGGCGTGATTCGAAATCGCCCACTTTTTCTTTAATACGACTGGCTAAGGTTTTAAGTCGACCACGCATGACTTTATGATAGTCACGTCCACGCGCGTAGCGTGCAATAATGGCTGAATTTGGTTCAAATGGTACATAACGGGGCTTAGGTGATGCCACAAGATAGTTCATGCGCACACAAATAATGCTTTTAGTTCCAGGTACAAGCAATGTTGGATCAGCACGTTTTTCTAGATTTTCCTCTAAATAGTGCATATCTGCATGATAACCACGTTTTAAATATTCTTTAAAACGTGGCATTTGATCTTGAGCATCAGGTTTGGCAATGACACAATCAGAAAAGCCCAAGTCTAAAGCTTGAGTTTTTATCCATGTTTTAAGTTCTTGAGGATCAAGCTGCTGAAGCTCAATTTTATCAAGTGATTTTCCAGAGGATGTGGTTGAAGCCATAAACCAATAATTAGGGGATAACATGCAACGTTCAGTTTACCATAGCCAAAGCATTCAAGCATGGGAGCAGCGTTGGTTTGCGCAGCAAAATTCATCTTTAGGACTGATGCAACAAGCAGCTTGGACAATCTCACAACAGTTAATTGAACCATTTAATAAAAATAAAATTCAAAAGATCGCAATTTGGTGCGGACAAGGCAATAACGCAGGTGACGGTTACTATATCGCTGCTTTTCTAAAGCAACATGGATTTCACATCACGGTTTATGCAGCTGAACTCGGTCAATCTTTAGATTTAAAACAAGCCGTACAATATGCACTGTTAAATCGAGTTGATATTCAAAGTATCGATTATTTATTGTCGGAAAATGCGAATCACCAAGAAATTCCAACTTTTGATTGTCATATTGATGCTCTGTTTGGCATAGGTCTCAATCGAATGCTGGATCAGAAATGGCAATCGATCATCCATTTATTTAACTCACAGATTGGTTTAAAGATTGCTATCGATATTCCGAGCGGTCTACATGCTAATACAGGTCAGGCTTTACGCTCTGCAATTCAGGCAGATCAAACCTTTACAATTTTAGGTTATAAGGCAGGGTTGTTCACTGGGCAAGGCAAGGAATATGTGGGAAAACTACATTTAGTCAGCTTGATCCCAATTGATGCAGAATTAAAACCACTTGCATATCTATCCTCTGAAAAAATTGTATTACCGAAACGCCAAGCTTTTGGACATAAAGGAAGTTATGGGCATGTGCTTGTCGTTGGTGGTCATACGGATATGGGCGGAGCGGTGATTATGTCTGCTGAAGCAGCGTTTCATGCTGGAGCAGGGAAAGTCAGTGTGGTCTGTCATGCCAAACATCATCAAGCTATTCTGGCGCGTTCACCGAATATTATGGTGCGAGATATTAATGCCTTAGATGAAAAAACGATCCAACACCTATTAACTCAAATTGATGCCGTATGTTTCGGGATGGGCTTAGGGCGAGATGAATGGGCAGAGCATGTTTATCTAGAGTGGTTCAATTTACTTAATCAAAATTCACATTTAGAAGTGGTATTAGATGCAGATGGGTTGTGGTTTTTGGCAAAACATCCGCAACAATTAAATCCTCATGTTTACGCAACTCCACATTCTGGTGAAGCAGCGACATTATTGGGTTGCAAGCCTGCTGATGTTGAACAAGATCGTATTGTTGCGATTCATAATTTACAACAAAAATATGCAGGGCAATGGGTGCTTAAAGGTGCAGGTAGCCTGATTTTAGAAGATGAATTATTTATCTGTACACAGGGTAATGCAGGGATGGGAACAGGGGGCATGGGTGATGTGCTGGCAGGGATGATTGCCACTTTAAAAGCACAATTTCATGAGCAAGTTGCATTGCATGAAATTGTGAGTTTGCATGCACAAGCAGGGGATTTACTGGCTGAAAATGGTATGAGGGGTTTGCAAGCACACGAAATGGGGAAAATGATTTATAAGGTGGTGAATAAAGAATAGAAAGATTAAGGTCTATTGACATTTCATAAAGATATCCAAATAAATATATAAGCTAGAGGGTGTAAATAATTCTGTGTAAATGCAATTTTAAAAATACTTGGTTACATGCTCTTCAAGCATGATACTAAAGCGATTCATGGCAGTTTTCCAATTCTGTATGGGCATCGTCCATTTTTTGCTTGCTGCCATAATTGCTAAATATACTACCTTTTTCACGGAATCATCGGTTGGGAAGATTTTTCTTTTCCTAGTTGCATGGCGGATAACGCTGTTCAATGATTCAATCGCATTGGTCGTGTAAATCGCTTTGCCAATATCCATAGGACAAGCGAAGAGTGAATATCTTAGCAATTTGGATCAGCCAAAAAGGGTGAATAAGCTGATATTTTCTCAGCCCAAGATGAAGTCATTTCATTTTACAAGGCTGAAAGCTATAGAATGGGTAAACATGAATTAAATTCACTTTTCTATGAAATTAACTCGTTTTTATTCATGTGATGCTTTCGGTATAAATCACATCATTCAAGTTTTATCGTGGAATTTAGAGTGGTGGATCACAATGAGCAATGAGTTTGCATTTTCGATTAAGCGTATTCGTTTCGATGAAAACTACCGTCCCTCAGACAATACACGTATGACAACCAACTTTGCGAATTTAGCCAGAGGTGAACGTCGTGAGGAGAACTTGCGCAACACGCTAAAAATGATTGACAATCGTTTCAATGCCTTGGCACATTGGGATAATCCTAAAGCAGACCGTTATTCAGTTGAGCTTGACATCATCTCGGTTGATATTGATGTGGAAGGTAATGGTGAGACTTTCCCAACCATTGAAATATTGAAAACCAATATTGTTGATCATAAAACCAATAAACGTATTGAAGGCATTGTTGGCAACAATTTTTCCTCTTATGTGCGCGATTATGACTTTAGTGTCTTATTGCCAGAACATAACAAGCATCAAGCCAAATTTAGCCTGCCAGAAAACTATGGCGAGCTTCATGGTAAAATCTTTAAGTCTTTTTTAAATTCAAAATCTTATAAAGATAATTTCAGTAAACCACCTGTGATTTGTCTGAGTGTGTCAACCACCAAGACTTATCATCGCACTGCCAATCAGCATCCTATCCTGGGGGTGGAATATCAGCAGGATGATTATTCCTTAACTGATGAATATTTCGCAAAAATGGGCTTGCAGGTTCGCTATTTCATGCCACCAAACAGTGTTGCACCTTTGGCATTTTATCATCATGGTGATTTGCTGAGTGACTACACCGATCTTGAACTGATCGGCACGATTAGCACCATGGAAACCTTTCAGAAGATTTATCGCCCTGAAATTTACAATGCCAATTCGGTAGCAGCACAAAGCTATCAACCAAGCTTGAACTATCAGGATTTTTCACTGACGCAAATTGTCTATGACCGTGAAGAACGTAGCCGATTGGCGATTGAACAAGGCAAATGGACTGAAGAGCATTTTATCAAGCCATACCAAAATATCCTTGAGCAATGGGCTGCGAACTACACCGATAAAACCGAAGCCGCTTAAATTCACCAATTTATAGAAAAGATGATTGATCATGACGAAAATATTATTACCGACTTCAACTGCGGGTAGCTTGCCGAAACCATCTTGGATTGCAGAACCTGAGAAACTTTGGTCGCCCTGGAAATTAGAGGGCGATGACCTGATCCAAGGCAAACGTGATGCGTTGCTGGTATCCCTGCAGGAACAACTCCATGCAGGCATTGATATTGTCAGTGATGGTGAGCAGACCCGCCAGCACTTTGTCACCACCTTTATTGAACATCTGCATGGCGTTGATTTTGAAAAACGAGAAACGGTCAGAATCCGCAATCGTTATGATGCCAGTGTCCCGACGGTATTTGATGCTGTTTCTCGTCAAAAGCCAGTTTTTGTGGAAGATGCCAAGTTTTTACGTCAGCACACCACACAACCAATTAAATGGGCATTGCCAGGTCCAATGACCATGATTGATACGCTGTATGATGCCCATTATAAAAGCCGTGAAAAACTGGCGTGGGAATTTGCCAAAATCCTTAATGAAGAAGCTAAAGAGCTGGAAGCTGCGGGTGTGGATATTATCCAGTTTGATGAGCCTGCATTTAATGTGTTCTTTGATGAGGTGAATGACTGGGGTGTTGCGACCCTTGAGCGAGCAATTGAAGGCCTGAAATGTGAAACAGCGGTACATATTTGTTACGGCTATGGCATCAAGGCCAATACCGACTGGAAAAAGACGCTGGGTTCAGAATGGCGACAATATGAAGAAGCTTTTCCAAAGCTGAAACAGTCTAAAATTGATATTGTCTCACTGGAATGTCAGAACTCACGTGTGCCAATGGATTTAATTGAGCTGATCCGTGGCAAAAAGGTCATGGTCGGGGCCATTGATGTGGCAACCAACACCATTGAAACACCTGAAGAAGTTGCAGATACCTTGCGTAAAGCACTTCAGTTTGTTGATGCGGATAAGCTTTATCCATCAACCAACTGTGGTATGACACCATTATCTCGTGATGTTGCTAGAGGCAAATTGCATGCGTTAAGCGCAGGTGCGGAAATCGTTCGAAAAGAAATTTTGGGCAAATAATTTAGAATTGAGAACATGATGTAAAAGTGACCTGTTTAATGGCTGGTTAGGATTAAACAGGTCACTTTTATTGGGAATAAAATGATGATTGAAGCAATAGACTTTAGAAATGCAATGTCTTTGTTAAGTAGTGCGGTCAATGTCGTGACTACGGCAGGCATGTCTGGTCGTTATGGTTTTACTGCATCTGCGGTGTGTGGTGTATCGGATAGTCCTGCGACTTTATTGGTCTGTATGAATAGAGCTGCGAGTTCGCATATTCATTTTATCGAAAATAAAATCCTAAGTGTCAATGTATTGGCTGAACATCAGCAACATCTTTCTACTGCATTTTCCTCTAAAATTAGTCCAGAAGAGCGCTTTAAACAAGCCATTTGGACAGAACTGGAAACAGGTTCACCGATTTTAACAGATGCTTTAGTTAGCTTTGACTGTGAGATTGAGCAAATTCAGGAAGTGGGCACACATAGTATTTTTATCTGCCGTATTGTTGCAATTCAACAAAGTCAGCAGGAGCAGGGACTGGTTTATTTTAACCGTGTCTATCATCATGTGGGGCAAGTGGAAATAGAGGTGGTCCCACTTGTTTGAACAACTAAAAGCTTATTTATAAGTGATATTTTGCTCTAGTTAAGCTACCTTATTTTGTTGTGGTAGCTGGTCATAGGAAAACTCATCTGGAGTCATTTTGTCCAGACTCGAATGAGGTCGTTTCAAATTATAAAATTCAAAATATGCGTTTAATTGCTTCTTCGCATCCAAAACATTGCTGTAGGCTTTGAGATACACCTCTTCATATTTAACGCTTTTCCATAACCGTTCAACCATCACATTATCAATCCATGAGCAGTATACTGCGCAAGTTTACCATCCATGCTGATTTGGATGTCATTTGATTTCAATGCTTCAATAAATGCATCACTGGTAAATTGACTGCCTTGGTCTGTATTAAAGATTTCAGATCGATACCCTATGCACAAGCACCTTACGGCTGTGCCAATCAATCACAGCACATAAGTAGACAAAGCCTTTTGCCATAGGGATATATGTTATATTCGTTGCCCACACTTGATTACTCCGCTGAATACTCAATCCTTTGAGCAGATATGGATATTTACGCTGAGCTTGATTGGCCTGACTTGGATTTGGTTTACGATATAACGCATTAATGCCCATTTTCTTCATTAAAGTACGTGTATGACGTCGTCCTATAGGATGTCCTTGACGATTCAACAAATCACGCATCATACGGCTACCTGCAAAAGGGTATTGCATATGTAATTCATTCATACAACGCATCAGCTTCAGATCTGATGCACTCACAGGTTTTGGGCGATAGTAATAATGGAGTGAAAGAATATTTAAGTGAAATACTCGGTATATTTTTAGGTGCTGATAAGTGTTTCAAAAATAAAACGATCTGTCATGTTTTTTAGACTATTCCTAAAAAATGCATCGTTATACACTACATTTAATCCAAGATAACGCTTCAAAGAGCATAAAGTAGGAATAACAACATGAGTAACTTCTTAAATAGCATTAAATCGCGTCGTAGCATTTATGCAATTGGTAAAAATCTTACCGTTGACCAAGCAACGATTGAAGAAACAATTCGCGAAGCAGTAAAACACAGCCCATCATCATTCAACTCACAAACTTCACGTGTTGTAACTTTATATGGTGAATCACACCATAAATTTTGGGAAATTGTTCGCGAAACTTTACGTAAAATGGTTCCAGCAGAAGCATTTGCAAATACTAGCGCGAAAATTGATAGTTTCTCAGCAGGTTTTGGTACAGCGTTATTTTATGAAGATCAAGATGTTGTAAAAGGCTTACAAGAGCAATTCGCATTGTATGCGGATAACTTCCCAGTTTGGTCTGAACATTCAAGTGCCATTGCACAGTTCGCATCATGGACTGCATTATCTGAAATTGGTGTTGGTGCATCATTACAGCACTATAATCCAATCGTGGATGCCGAAGTGGCTGAAACTTTTGATATTCCATCAAACTGGAAACTACGTGCCCAGTTAGTATTCGGTTCTATTGAAGCAGCTGCTGGCGAAAAAACCTATATGGATGACGCTGCACGTTTCAAAACTTTTAACTAAGTAAATATATGTATCACTAAAAAGAGCACTCAATGTGCTCTTTTTTTATTTAAGGTTTGTATTCGCCAAAAGAACTACGGTGCTTAGCATTAGAAATGATGTATATATCTTAAAAAAGCCAAATTGTTGGAATAGACAGTTTTGTTTTATGTCATAAAATGGTCATAATCGCAGAGCATAGTGCTTACGATTTCATAAATTGTTTATATCGAGAAGAGTCTAATGTCTTTAAGAGTTGGTGTTGCTGCTTTCGGGTTATTATTGAGTAGTTCAGTTTTTTCAGCAGTCACAATCACTGCACCTGAAGAAATCGTGATTCTTGCGGTAAATGGTCAAGAAGTAAATAATGGTTTAATTCCTTCAAAGAAAAATAACTATCAAGTTGATCCTGGGAACTTAACGGTAAATGTTCGTTACCGTGAATATTTTGAACACTTAAATGGTGAACACGATATTGTGAAATCTGGTGTGGTAACAATTCAAACAACAGATCTTAAAGATAATCAAACTTATAATTTGGCACTCGTAAATGCTCCAAAAGACTTTAGTCAAGCAAAAAAATTTGCTGAACAGCCTACGGTTGCTTTATATGATCAAAGTAAAAAACTTGTAGTACAGCAAACAGGTGCAAATAATGAAGCTCAACCGTGGTTTTCAGGTAATAGTTTATTAGCTCGTACCTTAGATTTAACCCAAAAAAATAAAAATAATGTTGTGAATCAACCTGCACCCGTCTATGCAGCTTCGACAACAAATGTAGCACCTGTTGCTGTAACAGCAACAACGGTAGTATCTGGCAATATAAAAACCACAGATCAGCAATTAGTAGAGTTGTGGCAAAAAGCATCGAAAGCTGAACGTCAAAAATTTATGGCATGGTTAGCAGGGCAAACGAACTAATTGCTCAACTGTAAAAGAACCGATGTTATCATCGGTTTTTTATTGAGCGTATAAAATAGAAATGTCTTTTAACATTAGAACTGCAAAAATTGATGATGTAGCGCAATTGGTTGAATGAATCAATTTGGCTGATCGGGCTCAATCTGAGCGAAGTTGGACCACTGAAAAAGCATTTGTAGATGGAATACGGATTACCAATGAACAATTGAGTGGAGACTTGAGCTGATCAAATTTTAAACTGTTTATTGGTGAGAATGAACAAGGTTTGTTAGTTGCTTGTATTGGGCTCAGTCTTGATCATAACTCTGTTGAAATTGGAACTTTTGCGATTGATTCATCGATTCAAAACTTAGGATATGGCAAACAAATGCTCAATTATGTTGAAGTATATGTTGCACAGAGTTGTATGGAAGTTCGAGATTTAATTATGTATGTCTTAGATGTCCGCTCTGAGTTAATCGCATATTATCAGCGTCGTGGTTATCAGATTACAGGTCATACAGCGCCTTATCCTGTAAATGCAAATGTAGGTCAGCCGTTGGTACCAATTCAGTTAATTGAAATGAAAAAGGCGATCATATAGTCTATTGATTATAAATTAAAAATTTTATTACTCAATATTTTAAATTACATTGTAATTACTTTGTGTATTATTAAATGATCATTCAAAATGACTCAAAAAAAGAGGAAGCCATGCTTCCTCCTTTTATTTGATTTGTTAAAGATTAATTACCAATCCAAATATAATAGCCTAAGATCATCAGAGGCCATGCAATATAAGGACTAAATAACCATTTCCATAACCAGAATCTTGGTATAAACCCAACACCATGAATAAAACCGCCAGAAATTCCAATCATAACCAACATGAGTTGGCTATGGTTATAATGTCCATTGGCATCCAGCATCAATGCAGGATGTACCAATAAAATGGCTGCAAGGGGCAATGCCAACAAAAACGAAACGGTCATTGCAAGCACTTGTGCCTTACTATTCTTCGGTGTTGTCATTGCTTGAGCCATTACTTATTCCTCATCTAAATCTTGATGGTGTTCGATATAGAGCGCACTGAGTACACCTGCGAAGCACGCCATCAAAACGCCTAGAATCCATGCAAAATACCACATTTCACATCTCCTCATTAGTACAAACTATGTGAATTTTCTTCAATGTGTTTGTTAGTGATGACACCCCACATTTTGTAATAAGACCAAGAGGTATAGATCAAAATGAGAGGAACAAAAATACAAGCAGCAACAGTCATTACACCAAGAGTTTTGTGACTAGAAACAGCATCCCACATCGTTAAACTTGATGTTGGATCGATACTTGATGGCAATAAGAATGGGAATAATGCAAAACCAGCAGTTAAGATCGCACCCACAATCATCAGACTCGTACCTGTAAAACTTGCAGCTGCCTTACGTTTTCCAGCACTAAGAATAACCAATAATGCACCTAGGATTGCAACAATTGGTGCAGCCATAGTAATTGGATAGGTTGAGTAGTTATTCAACCAACCATGGTTTGCATTTGTTACAACTTCTTTTGCAAGTGGGTTTAATGCAGCATTGGTATCAACAGCAGTAGCATAACTATAGCCTGAGATATTTCCAAAGAATAACCAAACGCCAGCTGCTAAGAAACATACAAGGAATGCGATTGCCATAATTTGAGTTGCTTTAGCTGAACGGTTATGTAAATCACCATCAGTACGAAGCATTAACCATGCACCACCGTGAGCACATAACATCGACAAACTCACAATACCGCAAATCAGCGCAAACGGATTCAATAATGCAAAGAAGCTGCCTGTGTATTGAGAACGTAAGGTGTCGTCTAAGCTAAATGGTACGCCCAAAAATAAGTTACCAAATGCAACACCGAATACTAGTGCTGGTACAGCACCACCAATGCACAGACCCCAATCCCAAGAAGTACGCCATTGAGTATTTTCTAATTTAGAACGGTAGTCAAATCCAACAGGTCTGAGGAATAGAGCAAATAGAACGAGTAGTAATGCCCAATACATTCCAGAGAAAGCGACAGCATAAACCATTGGCCATGCGGCAAAAAGTGCACCACCAGCGGTAATAAACCAGACTTGGTTGCCATCCCAGTGTGGTGCAATCGTATTGATTGCAGCACGTCTTTCAGAATCAGTTTTACCTACAAATGGCATCAGCGCCATTGAGCCCATATCAAAACCATCAGTGAGGGCAAAGCCGATCAGTAATACACCAACCAATACCCACCAAATAATTTTTAGGAGTTCATATTCGATCATGATTGAGCCTCCCCAGTTTTTGCAGCTAGTTTTTCAAAATGATATTTACCAGTATGCAACGAACTTGGACCTAAACGAGCAAATTTGATCATTAAGTACATCTCAATAATGAGAAGTACTGTATAGAACGCAGCTAGGGCGATAATTGAACCCCATACATCACCAGCACTCACACTAGAAGCAGAAAGATGTGTAGGTAAGATTTCACCAATTGACCACGGTTGACGACCACCTTCTGCGACATACCAACCCGTTTGTGCTGCAATCCAAGGTAGTGGTAAAGCAAATAATGCAAATTTAAGTAACCAAGGTTTATTCTCTGCATTACGTTTAGCCACAGCCCAAGTTGCTAAGATGAATAGCAATAACATGAGGAAGCCAGAGGCAACCATGGCACGGAAAGAGAAGAACAATGCAGCTACGTTTGGAATTGTATCTTTAGTTGCTGCCTGAATGTGTTCTTCAGTTGCATCGACCACATTTGGAGAATATTTTTTCAATAAAAGACCATAACCCAAGTCTTTCTGGTTTTTCTCAAATGAAGCAAGCAATTCAGGAGAACGATCCCCTGCACGAAGCTTTTCTAGCTCACTGTATGCAACCATACCATTACGGATACGAATTTCGTGTTCTTTCATCAAGTCATGGATACCCGTGACCTGTTTATCGGTAGAACGTGTTGCAATGATACCCATAACATATGGAATCTTAATTGCATAGTCGGTACGCATTTCTTTTTGGTTGGGGATACCAAACAAGGTAAATGCGGCTGGGGCAGGTTCTGTATGCCATTCAGCTTCAATTGCAGCAAGTTTGGTTTTTTGAACATCACCTAGCTCATAGCCCGATTCATCACCCAGTAAGATGACGCATAGGGTTGAAGCTAAGCCAAAAATTGCGGCGATTGCGAAAGAACGGCGTGCAAATGGTAAATCACGTTTCTTTAACAGGTAATAACTTGAGATCGCAAGTACAAAGATTGAACCTGTGACATAACCAGCGGAAACGGTATGAACGAATTTAACCTGCGCAACAGGGTTGAAAATCAACGCTCCGAAGTCTACAAGTTCCATACGCATGGTTTCATAGTTAAATGCGGCACCGACAGGGTTTTGCATCCAACCATTTGCGATGAGAATCCACAAGGCAGACATATTGGAGCCAATCGCAACTAGCCAAGTTACACCTAAGTGTTGAACTTTAGAAAGACGATCCCAGCCAAAGAAGAATAGACCAATAAAAGTCGATTCTAGGAAGAAAGCCATTAAGCCTTCAATTGCAAGCGGTGCACCAAAGATGTCGCCTACATAGTGAGAATAATAAGCCCAATTGGTACCAAACTGGAATTCCATCGTTAGACCAGTAGTTACACCTAAGGCAAAGTTAATCCCGAAGAGTTTCCCCCAAAATTTGGTCATGTCTTTGTAAATTTCTTTACCAGAAATCACATAAGTGGTTTCCATAATGGCAAGAATAAACGCCAGACCTAGAGTGAGAGGAACGAAAAGAAAGTGATACATTGCGGTCATTGCGAATTGGAACCGCGAAAGATCGACCACGCTTTCAGAAATCATCAACGTGTCTCCTGAGTTTTGGACATATCGCCAGCAATACGCTCGGCAACTTCATTGTTAAAATCTTTTGGAATCGTTGGGGCATCAAACCAGATATGTTTAATCAGCATAAGAATTGCAACTTTAATAATTAGAATAATTGCTATTTCCCAGATTAATCTTCGGTTTGGGTCTTGAGAACTTGTCTTCATCGAGCCAGCCTCATAATTTTAAAGATGTTACACATTATTAATTAAAATTTATTAAAAATAAACCTTTAAGGGCTTTAAAATGAATTAATTTAATATTATTTATAAAAATCAATTAATTATATAAATTTTGATCAAATTTTGAAAAATATTATTATTACCCAACTAAAATAATATGAATTAATTTAAAAAACTGATTAAAACAGTTGTATTTATATTTTTAAATCTGATTTAAAAGGTTTGGTTTATGATTAATTTAAGAAAAATTAAACCAACTAAAATAGTATGGATATAAAAAATATAATATTTACAATCATTTAAGTAATTGATTACACAATTAAGTAATTCTTATAATGGATTCTGCACAAAACCTAGTGTATTGGTAGAGTTTGGTTTAAAAAATGTGTGAAATATCATCCTTCATTTTGGTTTGAAAGTTAGATCAATAGATTGATGAAAATGGAAGAGGGAATTGCAATATTTATAAATTTTCTTTTTGTAACATATTGTAATTTTTGGTGGGGTGCTCAAAATTTTAACGATATAGGTCTTACTCTGCGGTGAATAGCTTATTTGATATGGAGATTTTTTTAGCAATATAGTACGAATTAGATTTCTGACTGATTAACAACACTTGGGATTGTAATTCCAGTTCACCATATTCAGGCTCAACCTGAACATAGTACAGTTGACCAAATTCATCACGTACACGCGCCTGGGCAGAGAATCCTGGTCGTGCGTTACCTGTGGAAATGGTTGCCAGGCGCCCAACCAAATTGGTATGAGTATGCGTGACTTTAGGTTTAATCACCTGATCCAGACAGTGAATCATAAACACGGTAAAGAAAATATCGATGATCAATGCTGGGATAAAAAGGTAATAGGGTGAAATAAAGTGGTGCTGTAAGGCAAAGAATGATAATTCCAGAAAGTAGCCAGCAAAACTGAAATTGATCAGTAAAAAAACAAAGATGAGATACTTGGAGAATTTAACATCGAGTAGCGGTGAATGAAGTAACCATTCAGGTGTCAGCTTTTTGACCAGATGACTTGGCCGCAACCCAATAAAGATGCCAAGTGTTTCCGCAATGCTGAGCAAAATCAAAGCCACTACGCTCATGTGAAATGGCATAAGGTAGTAATTTAAAAAAAACTCAGTCATCGCAGAATTCATGATTTAGGCACTAATCAATATAAATACCACCATCAGAGTGTACTTCCAAATTTACTTTTTCAAGGAATTCACCTAGACATGGACCCGAAATACATTCACCTGTTTCTACAGAGAACAAGGCACCATGTGTAGAACATTGAATATATTCACCGTCCTGATCCAGAAATTGATTCTCCAGATATTCAAGCTCAGTTTGCAAATGCGGACAAAGATTATTGTAGGCATAAAATTGTCCGTCACGCTGAGTGATGAAGATAGTCTTTCCTTTCATGGTGTCATATGCACGTGCTTCACGTTCAGGAACTTCTTCAGTCATGCAAATCTTTTCCATATTATGCACATTCCTGTTGTGTGGATTTGAATTGTTCGAATAGCTTGGCGTAGTTTTCGACGGCCAAACGTGGGCCGAATTGAGCAACAACCTCACTGGAAATTAAAATGGCAAGCTGGGCAGCCGCTTCCAGACTGAGACCTGCATTGATGGCATATAAAAATGCACCCGCAAAGGCATCACCTGCACCATTGGTATCCACAGCATCAACATGCCGTCCAGCCACATGGAACTGTTGTGCTGGATCAATAATCACCGCACCATTTGCGCCTTGCGTGATGACGATATGCTGATTGTTTAATTTTAATGCTGCAATGGCATCATCAAGATTTTCTGTATTGGTAAACATCAACGCTTCCTGCTCATTACAGAACAGTAAGTCAACGCCATCATCCAGTAATTCTTCCAAACCTTGACGGGCATATTGCACCATTGCTGGATCAGAAAGGGATAGGGCGATTTTCACCCCATGCGCTTTTGCAAGCTCACGGGCCTGTTTGACCGCGATACGCGCCGTATCACTGGTTGATAAGTAACCCTCGATATAGAGCCATTTTGCAGTTTTTAACGGTTCAAAATCGATTTGTTCAGCAGTTAATTCAGCGGTAATGCCTAGATAGGTATGCATGGTACGTTCTGAATCAGGACTGATCAGTACCATACAAGTTCCTGTTACGCCTTCACTGATTGATTGGGTTGTGGTCTGGATACCAGCATCATTTAAACCATTCAGATAAATTGAACCAAGTTCGTCGTTACCTACACGGCATCCGTAAAAAGCTGTACTACCTAAAGCACTGAATGCAACAGTTGTGTTTGCAGCCGACCCACCACTTGCTTGACCCTTGTAGCTTTGAGTATCTTGTAATTGTTGATATAAAGCAGCTTGAGTTTCACCATCGGTCAACTGCATTGTGCCTTTTTGCAAAGCCTGCTGTGTTAAAAACTCATAAGAAACTTTAAATTCTTGGTCAATGAGTGCATTTCCAATTGCAAAAAGATCAACTGTTGCCATGTTTGTCATCACATTAAAAAATCAAAAAGCAAAGTTTACACTAATGCATTGACCATCACACCTTGCTTGCTGAATTTTTCTACAAAAACATACCAATTTACATGGATATCCATGCATATTCTTCGGTAGACTCTCTATAATCAATAGCGTTAATTAAATAGATAAATTGGAGATCACATGACTGTCGATGTTTCTGAAAGCATTACTCAAACCATTCACCCTGCGTTTCAGCTATTACGTCAACACCATGTAGAAGCACTTGATATTTACGTTTCAGAATATAAACATAAAGTGACAGGTGCAGTTCACTATCATCTCGCAACCAACAATGATGAAAATGTGTTTCTGGTGGCATTTAGAACGCAGCCGATGGATTCAAAGGGAACCGCACATATTTTAGAGCATACCGCTTTATGTGGTTCTGAGAAGTTTCCAGTCCGCGATCCATTCTTTTTAATGATTCGCCGTTCATTGAATACCTTTATGAATGCCTTTACCGCGGCAGACTGGACGGCTTATCCATTTGCAACGCAGAACAAGAAAGATTTTCAAAACCTGTTGTCGGTTTATTTAGATGCTGCCTTTGCCGCAAACCTGAATCCTCTGGATTTTGCCCAGGAGGGAATCCGTATTGAGTTAGAGAATGATCAGGCGGTTTATAAAGGTGTTGTATTTAATGAAATGAAAGGGGCTATGAGTTCGCCAACCGATCAGCTTTATCATCAACTAGCCTATCATTTATTCCCTGAAACCACCTATCACTACAACTCTGGCGGTGATCCAAAAGAAATTCCAGATTTAAGCTATGAGCAATTGGTTGAGTTCTATAAAACCCATTACCATCCAAGTAATGCGGTGTTTATGACTTTCGGCAATCAAAATGCTTATGATTTACAGGAACAGTTTGAAACATTGGCTTTACATAAGTTTTCCAAAGGAACGACTTTATATTCCACACCTGAGAAGCGTTTAACCGCGCCCATTGAGGTGACTGAATCCTATGCGGTGGATAGTGAAGACCTGAAAGACAAGACCTTTCATGTGATGTCATGGTTATTGCCTGAAACCAGCGATATTAAGCTGCGCTTAGGCATGCGTCTGGTTGAGGGGATTTTGCTGGAAAATTCAGCTTCGCCGTTGCGTCATTATTTGGAAACTTGTGGTTATGCACAGTCCACAGGGCCATTGATGGGTGTGGATGACAGTAATTTTGAAATGACTTTCTATTGTGGCGTACAAGGTTCAAATGCAGAATATGCTGAAAACTTTAAGAATGGCGTATTAAACATTCTACAGGACGTTGCATCCAAGCCTGTTGATACCGATTTGGTCGATGCAATTCTGCATCAGATTGAATTGCATCAGCGTGAAATCAATGGCGATGGCACACCGTATGGCTTAAGCCTGATCCTAAATGGTTTGGGCAGTGCCATTCACCACAATGACCCGATTCATGTCTGGGATGTGGATTCTGCGATTGAACAGGTTAAGGAAGAATTAAAAGACCCAATGTGGTTATCCAAGCTGATTCAAACGCATCTGCTGGATAATCCGCATCGTGTACAAATGACTTTGGTTCCTGATGCAACTAAATCAGTGAAAGAGCAACAGGCTGAACAGGCTCGCTTGGCTGAGATTACCGCAAACCTAACCGAAGCCCAGAAAATCGAGATTCAGGAAAAAACTGAGGCATTGAAAAAGCGTCAAGATACGCCTGATGATCTTGAGCTATTGCCAAAAGTAGGACTGGAAGATGTTCCTGCTGATCTACATATTGTGCCAGGTCAGTTGCGTGAAATTATCTGTAATGGTCTGGATACACCATTAAATCTTTACCATGCAGGGACTAATGGCATTTATTACCAACAGGTCTTGATTCAAATTCCTGACGACATTGTGCAATCACCGTATTTCAACTTACTTTCAATCTTGATGGGTGAAGTAGGGGCAGGTGAATACGATTATCTTGAATTGCAGCAGCTCCAGACGGCAGTCAGTGGTGGGCTGGGTATGGGTGCATCGCTACGCAGTAAAGTAGATAATAAGGATCGGATCAGTGCGTGGCTGACGCTAACTACCAAGTCATTAACGCAGAAGCTTGATGCCATTCAGTTATTAAAACTGGCATTTGAACAGCTTCGCTTTGATGAGAAAGACCGTATCATCGAATTATTGCAGCAGCGGAAAACCCGTTGGCACTCACGTTTGTCTGGTTCAGGACATAGCTATGCGATGCAGGCGGCTTCACGTCAAATGAGTGCCTTGGCTCGCCGTGACTATCACAATACAGGTTTGGGTGCGCTGAACTGGCTGAGTGATTTAGTCACTAAGATTGATCAGGATGAAGATGCCTATCATGCATTAATTGCTGAATTACAGGCAATTCATCGTAAACTATTGCAGGCTCCTAAACAGTTCCTATTGGTGTGTGAAGAGCATCACTCTGACCGTTTAGTGGAAGAGGTGCAAAACGTCTGGGATAAGTTGCAAGTCAATAAAGCGCCTGTAACACTCACCCAGGTTGAACAAGTCAATACAGCAAATGATGAAGCATGGCTGATCCAGACTAATGTGCAGTTCTGTGCTTCCGCCTATCAGGCAGTTGATGTTGCCCATGCTGATGCTGCACCATTAATGGTGTTGGCTGCCTACCTGCGTAATGGCTTTTTGCATAGTGCCATCCGTGAAAAAGGTGGAGCCTATGGTGGTGGAGCCAGTTATGATGGCAATGCCTGCTCATTCCGTTTCTATAGCTACCGTGATCCACGATTGGCGGAAACATTTAATGATTTTGAAGCCAGCGTGCAATGGTTGCTGAATACAGAACAGCAGCCGCATCAACTTGAAGAGGCGATTTTAGGTCTGGTTGCCAGTATGGATAAGCCTGGTTCACCTGCTGGTGAGGCAATTACAGCGTGTTATGCGTTGCTGCATGCCCGTACACCGAAATTCCGTAAAATGCTACGTGAACGCCTGTTAAATGTGACTCTGGATGATTTAAACCGTGTGGCAAAACAGTATTTGTTGCAACAAAAACCTGTGAAAGCAGTGGTTGCACCATTTGCAAAACGTGAAGAACTACAGCAACTCGGATTTAGTATCCAACAGGTCAATTAAAATAAGAATCGGAGAAAAGTATGGCGTTCAAATCTTTTGATCGGGGTCATTTGGAGCTTAGTGTGGTGGCTATACTAAGCTCTATAACCACGTCATTTACCCATGCACAGGAAACGGCGCCAGCCAGTCCTGCAACAGTTGACGCCTGTGTGGCATTGGCTTCAAATGCTGAACGTCTGGCTTGTTATGATGCGCTTTTTAAAGCACCGACCATTATTGAGCCACAGGTTCAGGTGGCTGAACCTGTGATTGCTGCCACATCTGTACCTGTTGCTGAAACCAATGAAAAAAACAAGCCTGAATCTTTAAAGGATAAAGTGGTTCAAAAACTCAGTGACCTACATTTGCTGGGTGCTGCGCCTAAGTTTGATCCGAATGTTTCCTTGCTGGATCGCCGTTGGGAGCTGTCAGAAGAAAGTAAGTTGGGCGTATGGAATATTCGTGCCTATCAACCTGTTTATTTACTGCCAGTGTTCTGGACCAGTGATAAGAATGAATTTCCAAGCAGCCCAAACCCACAAAATACCGTCAATGAGAAACAGGAATTAACCTCTAGTGAGGCAAAGTTCCAGATTTCCTTTAAGACCAAGGCGTGGGAAAACATCCTGGGTAATAATGGCGATTTATGGATAGGTTATACTCAGTCTTCGCGTTGGCAGGTTTACAACTCTGAGGAATCACGTCCATTTCGTGAGACCAATTATGAGCCTGAAGCAAGTTTAATGTTTAGAACCAATTATGAAATTTTAGGTCTAAATGCACGTTTGCTAGGTGTCACCTTAAATCATCAATCCAATGGTCGTTCTGATCCATTATCACGTAGTTGGAATCGGGTGATTTTTAATTTAGGGTTTGAAAAAGACAATTTTGCTTTGATGCTTCGCCCTTGGTACCGTGTCGAAGAAAATGCCAAAGATGATAATAATCCTGATATTAAGGATTATATTGGTCGTGGTGATTTAACCGCATTTTATCGCAAGGGAGAAAATGACTTTTCTGTTATGTTGCGTCATTCCCTTAAAGGTGGTGATAAATCACATGGCGCGGTGCAGTTTGACTGGGCATTTCCAATCAAGGGCAAACTGCGTGGTCATTTACAACTCTTTGATGGATATGGTGAAAGCCTGATTGACTATAACCACCATGCAACCTATGCAGGTTTGGGTGTGTCGTTAATGAACTGGTATTAAATGGGTTTAAATATTCCAGAGCCATTATTGCAGCTTGAGGCAAATTGTGGGGTGTTTGCGGTCTGGCTGATCTTAAAGCAATATCAAACCCATATTGATATTGCTGACCTGATTCAGTTATGTCGCCATGATCAGGAAGAGGGAACATTTACCATTGCCTTGGCTGTGGCCCTGAAAAAATTGGGATTTGAAGTGTCGCTGTATACTGATCTTGACCGAAATATTGATGAGAAAGAACAGCAAAGCTATATTGATGCACGACGCCTACAGATTCCCATTCGGGCTGCCTTGACTTATACAGAGATTCAACAGGCATTTGAAGCGGGTAAATTTGTGATTGTATTTTATGATACCTTGCAGGGTGTTGGGAATCAGTCCTTGATCTATTCAATTGATGAAAAGGAAATCAGTTTTTGTGATCATTTTGACGTCATGTCAAAAACTGTATTTGAGCAGCAACGCCAAGCCGAGGGGATTTGTCGACAAGCCCTTGTGGTTGAGCAAAATATATCAATTTTCTAGCTCGCCTCAATTTTTGGACAATTTACCCAATCTGAATGTTGGCGATGGCATGTTTTAAACGGCTTTTCTTTGGCGTTGCAATTAAGTAGGCAAGGGTCAGTGGACCCAAACGGCCTGTATACATCAGTAAACTCAAGACAAATAAACTGCCATCATGCAGTTCACCTGTTGCGCCACGCGACAGGCCCACAGTACATGCAGCCGAAACCACCTCAAACATCAGGTCAAGTGCATCCAGTTTAGGTTCTAGCAGCAACAGGATGAAACAACCTGTAAATACTAGCATCCCTGTAATTGCGGTGACCGCAAGGGCTTTATAGGTAGTTTCCTGTGATACAGAATGGTTGAAAATGCGAATTTCCTCATTGCGTCTTAAAAATGAAATCACACATAACACCAGAATAACGAAAGTGCCCACTTTAATGCCGCCTGCTGTACTCAGGGAACCACCACCAATAAACATGAGCAACATGGTGAGTAAGGCGGTGCTATGTTCCATCGCACCTGTATCAATGGTATTGAAACCAGAAGAGCGGGGAACTGTGGCCTGAAACCAGGCATTCATGGCTTGTTCACCCAGACTCATAGAACCTAAAGTCAGTGGGTTATTGGATTCTAATAGCCAAATTAAAACAAAAGCCACTAGATTCAGGATGGCGATTGTACTGAGAATCAGTTTGCTGTTCGGTGTAAGTTTGCTCCAGCGTTTATTCTGCTTGATGTCAATTAAAACCAGAAAGCCAATTCCACCCAAGGTATATAGTAAACTGATGGTGAGGCAAATGAGGTAATGGCTCTGGAAGCTCATTAAGTTATTGTCAAATAATGAGAAACCCGCGTTGTTAAAAGCGGAAACACTGTAAAAAACTGCATAATATAGTCCACGTGCAAAGCCGTAGATGGGCGTAAATGAGGCAGTTAATATAACCACGCCAATTAGTTCAAAAAACAGGGTATACATCACCACACCTTTGGCGACAAAAGTCACTTTGGAGAGACTAGTCTGTCCTAAACTGTCCTGTGCCATCATTTGCTGTTTTAGACCAAGTTTTGGGGCAAGGCTTAATGCCGCCAAAATTGCAAAGGTCATAAAACCTAAACCACCAGACTGGATTAGTAACAAGATAATAAACTGCCCAAAATGGTTGAATGATTCACTTAGATTCACCACCGATAAACCTGTAATCGTTACCGCAGAAGTGGCAGTAAACAAGGCATCCATCCAGCTGACATTGCCATTATTGGCAAAAGGCAGTTTCAATAATATTGTCCCAAGCACAATAAAACTAAGAAAACCGATTGCCAACAATGAGGGTGGACTCAGGTTGAATATCTTCTGGGAGTTTATTTTTATTGCCATTTTATAAGAAACATCCTGAGAGTTTTTTAAGATGATGCAGTGAACCCTCTAAAATCAGGATGTCACCTGCCTGTAAAGTAAAATTGCTATCGGTTTCATAAATCACCTGTTGATTCCGTTTCAATAACAATAACTTAATATGTGGTCCCTGTTGCAGAATGCCTGATAGGTTTACATTTTTGAGTTTATCCTGTACAGGAACCTTAATAATATAATGTTCGTCGCCTAAATCCATATAACGGCTGACCATCGGATAATTTAATGCCTGTGCAACCCGAACCCCCATATCTTCTTCAGGATGAATAATTTTACTGACGTGTAAATGTGACAGAATGGTGTGGTGTGCTTTGGTTTTGGCTTTAACCAAGATTCTTTCTACACCTAAATTTTTTAAATTTAAGACGCATAAAATACTGGCTTCAATATCTTCACCAATCGCGACCACCACGGCATCGCAATTTTGAATATTCAGTTCATCCAAGACGTGTTCATCAGTTGCATCTGCAATAACGGCATGGGTGATCTGATCCGATATATTTTCAACATTGCGCTTATTGGTATCAATACCGATGACATCATGTCTTAGTCGAGTGAGTTCTAGCGCAACAGTTGCACCGAAACTTCCTAAACCAATCACTGCAAATTGTGCCATATCTATCCTTAACTAAATGATAAAAATATCTTTTTATTTATTCTAAGATGGAACAGTTGGTCTGTTTGTAATGATTTTGTTGGCGTCAAAAAAAGTGAATATGAAAAGATCGTACTGTAATAAAAGTAAAGCCAACGCATGGTCGGCTTTAGCTGATGATCTGTTTTATTTAAGAAAGCGCTGATAACCGATATTGTTGCTGATTTCTGCATATGGATAGGTAATCTGTTCCAGTGTTTCAATCAGGCCATCAGGATTCTGTTTGGCATCAGTCGCCTGTAGTCCCACCAGTACACGTCCTTCAGCGGCACCGTGGTTACGATAATGAAACAGGGTGATGTTATGTGTTGGGCCTAAACGTTCAAGGAAAGTCAGCAAGGCACCTGGGCGTTCTGGAAACTCAACACGGAATAAACGTTCATTTTCAAGATTAGCATGACCACCAATCAAGTAACGAATATGTAGCTTTGCAACTTCATCATCCGATAAGTCAGCAACATCATATTGTTGCTTGAGTAATTCATGGATTTCGTGACGTTCAGTTTCACCACCTTTCAGGCTAATCCCGACAAAAACCTGTGCCTGATTGCTGTCACTGGTCCGATAGTTAAACTCGGTGATGTTACGGCCTTGCAGGGCACGGCAGAATTGCAGGAAAGCACCTTTTTGCTCAGGAATGGTAACCGCATAAATCGCTTCTTTACGCTCGCCCAATTCAGTTCGTTCTGCAATATAACGCAGACGATCAAAATTCATGTTGGCACCACAAACAATTGAGACCATGTTCTTGTCTGTTAATTGATGTTCTGCCACATATTTCTTGATTCCAGCCAATGCCATTGCGCCTGATGGCTCAACAATACAGCGGTTTTCATCATATGTGTCTTTAATCGCAGCACAAATTTCATCTGTATCAACCGTGACAATAACAGGTTCAACAATCGGACCTGAGCTGTCTGATTTCATTAAGCGAATCATTTTAAATGGTAATTCACCAATCTGGGCTACCGCCGTACCATCCGCAAATAAACCCACATGCGGTAAAATCACACGTTCATTGCTTTCAAGTGCGGCTTTTAGACAGGCGGATTCCTCATATTCAACACCAATGACTTTGACATGAGGTGCAACCTCACCTAAATAGGCGGCGACACCCGCAATCAGCCCACCACCACCTACAGCAACAAAGACATATTCCACGTCACGCCATTGACGCAGTAATTCATTGGCAATCGTGCCTTGCCCAGCAATCACTAGTTCATCATCATAAGGAGGGATAAAGACTAGGCCCTCAGCTTCAGCACGCTGTTTGGCATATTTATTGGCAATATCAAAGCTGTCACCATGCAGGACAACCTGACCCCCCAGATTTTTTACTGCTTGTACCTTAATGTCTGGCGTGGTACTTGGCATAACAATAATGGCAGGGATGCCGAGTTTTTTGCCAGATAAAGCCACACCTTGCGCATGGTTACCTGCAGAAGCACAAATCACACCGCGCTCTAATTGATCTTTGGGAAGTTGGCTGATACGGTTATAGGCACCGCGCAGTTTGAACGAAAATACAGGCTGTAAATCTTCACGTTTAAATCGAATGTTATTGTTAATTTTTTGACTAATTCGTGGAGCTGCTTCAAGCGGTGTTTCAATCGCAACATCATAAACCGTTGCTTGTAAAATTTGTCGTACCACACGAGACAGCATGTTCATCTCCCCTATAACAGTTTAAAATAGGTGAACATTGTAGCAAACCCCTGTGCATTTGCGCTGTTTTCTTGCAGCAAATGTCAAAATAGTTGAGTGAAGTCATGAGTCTATATGCAACCCAAGATGAAAAGAAACAGGCTGCGGCAAAAGCGGCATTGAAACATTTGCCCAAAGGCGGCATCTTGGGTGTAGGAACAGGAAGTACCGTCAATTTTTTAATTGATTTATTGCCTGAATTGCAGTTAGAAGCAGCTGTGGCGAGTTCCAATACAACGGCTGAGCGGCTGAAAAAAATTGGGATTGAAGTGGTTGACATGAACTCGGTGGGTGGTTTGGATGCCTATGTCGATGGTGCAGACGAAATTGACCGTCATATGCATATGATCAAAGGCGGTGGCGCAGCCTTAACCCGTGAAAAAATTGTGGCCTCAATTGCCAAGAAGTTTGTATGTATTGTGGATGACTCAAAATGGGTGGGGCAATTGGGGCGTGATTTTCCATTGCCTGTGGAAGTTATTCCAATGGCACGTTCTGCGGTTGCTCGCAAGATTGTTGCTTTGGGTGGTGACCCAGTTTACCGTGAGGGTGTTGTCACTGACAATGGTAATGTAATTCTGGATGTTTTTAATCTCAATATCTTAAATGCCATCGAACTGGAAAAAACACTCAACAATATCCCAGGTGTGGTGACTAATGGTATTTTTGCCTTAAATGCAGCAAGTATTGCGGTTGTTGCGACTGATCACGGTATTGAAGAACGTATAGCGCAATAATGGCTCTGCTTTCATTAAAAGCTCAATTACCTGAAATTAAAATGATTCGACATGCCAGCGCGCGAAGTTTGCGCCTGCGTGTTGAACCGACAGGTATTCGTTTAACAGTTCCTTTATTTTGTACCAAGAAACAGATTCAGCAGTTTTTAAATCAATCAGAGCAATGGCTGATTGAAACCTGGGATAAACAGCAAAAACAATTAAATTTAACAGCTGCTTTTCCAGAACAGATTAAATTATTTTATCATTTACAGCCATTTCAAATTATTCATCAGCAACAACGCAATATTTTTAAGTTCGACTGGGTACAACATATTTTGTTCATTCGAAATGAACAACCTGAAAAGGCTTTACAGGCTGCAACACTTGCCTATGCAAAACAATTTTTACCTGAATATTTAACCCAAATTAGCCAGGAAATAGGTTTGCCCTATCAAAGATGTACAATTCGAAAGCCTAAAACACGATGGGGAAGTTGTAGTTCAAGACAGGATATTATGCTTCATGCGGCATTGGTGCTTATGCCTGAGCAGAATGTTCGCGCAGTATGTGTGCATGAGCTGGTTCATACACGGCATTTTGATCATAGTCCTGCGTTCTGGAATAGCGTAAGTCAACATGATCCAGAATATTTACATCATCGCAGGCAATTGAAAAGTATCCAGTTGCCTGCGTGGTGGTATGTTTAGCTAAAACTACATTGTGCCTGAGTTTCTTGTAACTGTTCATCAGGTGCTTTACGGCTATCGAAACCTGCCTGTGCACTTAATACCTGATTGGCCTTAATGTGAACCTGTACAAATGCATATTTTAACGAATCATTATTTGGCTCAGGAGAACTACTGTTCAGTAAATATTCAGATTTTGTTGGATCTGGCAGCTGTAATAAATTATCCGTACTATCCGCATCCAAAACTGAGCGATACATTTTTGAATCCTTAATCAGCTCCAGTGCCCCATTGGCACGAATATTTAACTGACATCCATTCGATTTATCTTCGTAATGACCAATTAAGTACTCGATGGAGGGTAGATTGGGGTTGACTAGATTGATGCCAGTTATGCCTTGCTTACATGGATATTTTGAGTCATTGCAACTTCCAGTTGTGTCTACAAAACCAACAGCACGCCGATAGTCACCAGCACCAGCAACACGGAAAGAGGAGGTGGATTCAAGTATGGGGTCTTCACCTACGTAGCTTTTTTGCTGTAATAGGGCATAACCTGTCGGATTCAAGTTTTGCTGTTGGTAATTATTTGCTAGTTCAAATACTGCTGCTTTTAATGAGATGCCATATTGATCTCGAATAACTTTTTGATTGGCTGTGATATTTAATAATGTATTTTTAGCTGGATCAATATTTTCAGGAGCAGCAGGGATAATGGAGCTTAAATTTGCTTGATCTCCACGAATTGTTTTCGCATCCAGATAGCCATCCCGTAAATCTATAGCCAGATTTTTGGTAAATTCTGTAAGGGTATTATTTGGAAATTGATTTGCCCATTGCTTTAAATAGCCAAAACTTAAATATGTAGTTGTATAGAGATTGGCTTGTTGAGCCAAATTCATATTTTGTGGAGTAAAAGCGCTTAATAAATAGGATGGTTCAAGATTGTGAATATCCATTCCACTAAAAGCATTTAATAAAGCAATGCTTACATCACCAGATGCCATTTTTAGATGTAGTGAACTAATGCGTGTTGGGTCTTCTGGCTCATTAGGTAGTTGTCCAGATCGGATTAATGCTCGTTGATAAATAGCTTCAGAACTTGGATTAATAAAAATTTTTTGAGTTAGATTACTAGTATCAACGTCAACGAGTGCGTGTAAGGTCATAGAAAAATTCTGATACTGACCACTGATAAAATCATAGATTAGTGAATTTGGAAGAGTTGATATCTCAACTCTATATAAATGACTACGATTAAGCACTATTGGTAATGTAAGGCTCAAGTTTGTTGTTGTACTTAACGTCTGTTCAAGAACGATGGAGTTATCGGTATTGTCGAGAACCTTAACAACGACATTACGCATTTCTACAGGAACTTTAATGTCAAAATTCTTTGGTTTTGGAACTGTAATAACAGGGGTATTCTCAATACGTGCTTTACTTTCACCACTACCACAGCTAATGAGTACCGAACTTAATATAAGTGTGCCTAAGCCTAAACCAATATGACGATATGTTCTTTGTTTTACACTCAAAGAAGGCATTCCCGCTCTCCAAAATTTGCATCCATGAAATTTATTATTACCGCATGGTTTTTATTCTATGCGAATACTTCAATGATTCAATAGTATTTTTTGACCAGTGGTAAAATCGGCATCAGTAAAACGATTTAAAAATATCTTTTACACTGTTTTTTGCTGAATAGCGAATCTTTTACAGTGATTAAATCCCGTATGTGCTGATTCCATGAATTTCTGGATTTGTTATATATAAAGCCATAAACATAAGAAACACTATATAAGTTATAGGGTTGTGGATTGTGAAAACCCCATCAAACTGCCATACTAGTGGTACATATATCATTTGAGGTAGAGCACGTGATTTCTGTTGGAATTGTTGGGGGAACTGGATATACAGGCGTTGAATTATTGCGTCTATTATTAAGACATCCACAAGCTCAAGTGCGTGTTCTAACTTCCCGAACTGAAGCAGGAAAGCGTGTCGCGGATATGTTCCCAAGTTTACGTGGACATACTGATCTTGAGTTCTCCGATCTTAGTCTGGATCTGCTCAAGCAATGTGATGTTGTGTTTTTTGCAACACCTCATGGAGTTGCAATGCAACATGCTGAAGAACTGATTGCTGCTGGTACAAAAGTCATCGATCTTGCCGCTGATTTCCGTTTACAGAATTTAGAACAGTTTGAGAAATGGTATGGCATGCAACATAGCTGCCCAACAGTGCTAAAAGATTCAGTATATGGCCTGACTGAACTGAATCGTGAAAAAATTAAAAACGCCAAGGTGATTGGTAATCCAGGTTGTTATCCAACCACAGTACAATTGGGTTTGGCGCCTTTGTTAAAAGCGCAAAATCAACTCATAAATACAAAAAGCATTATTGTTGATGCAAAATCAGGCGTATCTGGTGCAGGTCGCAAAGCTAGCCTGGGCATGATCTATAGTGAAAATGCGGATAATTTCAAGGCTTATGGTGTTGCGGGTCATCGTCATCATCCTGAGATTGTTGAGGCCCTAGAGAATATCTCAGGTCAACAGGGCCAGTTTGACCAGCTTATTTTTGTACCCCATTTAGTGCCCATGATTCGTGGCATGCTCAGTACCATTTATGTAGACCTGACAGAGCAAGGCCAGCAAACCGATTTGCAGGAACTTTACCAAAACTTCTATCAAAATGAACGCTTTGTGGATGTGATGCCAGCCAATAGTTCGCCTGAGACCCGTAGTGTCCGTGGTGCCAATGAATTACGCATCGCTTTATATCGTCCTCAGCCAAATAAGTTGATTATCTTGGTTGCACAGGACAATTTGGTGAAAGGTGCCGCTGGCCAGGCAGTGCAAAATATGAACCTCATGTTTGGTTTTGATGAGGCTGCTGGTTTGAATGGTATCGGTTTATTACCATAAAAAACGCTTTTTTACTTCACACACATTTAAATATGGATTTAAATGTGTGTTTTGATGTAGTCCATAACGATAGAGATGATGATGGAAAACGCTGAACCGACCACTTTACCAGAGAGTTCCGTTAACAAAAATAAATTCCTCAAAACGAATTTACCCTTAGTCATTGCTGCAACTTTACTTATTGGCAGCAGTTTTATGCTTGGTTACACTGTCGGTCATCGTCAGGGATTAACCGTTGTGGGTTATGATGCGGACGCAGAACAACTTGTTGATGTTGTACAGAAGCAAAAAGCCGCGCTCGATTCTGTAAGCAAAAGCCTGAATGCCGCTGTGCAAGAACGAGATATGGCTGTTGGCAATGCAGAGGAATTATTCAAGGGAATTAATCAGGCCAATGCAGATAAAGCGCAATTTGCAAGCATGAATACCATTTATCGTGACATTCTTAGGCAGCGTGGCGGTCTAAGCTTAACGGTTCAGGATTTTGCGATTAAATCACTTCCTGAAAATGCTTTTGAATATCAGCTGGATCTGGTTCAGGTGAGTCCAAATAAACGCCGTGCAATGGGTACAGTTGAATTACGTTTGATTAAGGACACTGAAATACTGGATATACCGTTAGAGGATAAAAACTTTAATTTTGAAGACTTTGAGCGCTTGACTGGTCGATGGACCATGCCAAAGGGCTTTACACCCCAATTTATCGAAGTGCGTTTATCAGGTTCAGGTACACCTGTAATTAAACGTTTTAGCTGGCAGCGTGGCAAGCCTGTTGATGTAAGTTCTGCTTTCGTGTCGGAAATCCCTCAAGCTGAAGCAAATGCCCAGTAAATTTTTAGATTAAGAACTTAATATGCGAAGATATAGACGTCAAATGAATTTAAGTGAAGTGAAAAATTCCTTTCATCAATCGGGTTATGTTGACTGGCACTTGAATCCACGTTTAGGTGATTCGCAAGAGGATCATGAGGGTGAGGTGGTTGTGCAAACAGCCCCGCCAGAAATGAAGCGGCCACCGCTCTATGTTGTTGTTTTAATGAATGATGATTACACACCAATGGACTTCGTGATTGAGGTGTTGCAAAGCTACTTTGCAATGAGCTTTGAACAGGCAAATCAGGTGATGTTAACCGTTCATTACGAAGGTAAGGGCACTGCTGGTGTTTATCCAAGGGATATTGCCGAGACCAAAGCCAATCAGGTGAATAATTATGCGCGTTCTCAAGGACATCCATTATTGTGTCAGATCGAACCTGAGCGAGGATAAAAACAAAGTGAAGCTTTGTTCCGAGCGTAAGACGAGCAACTCTGTTGCGAGTAACAGCGTTGGAAAAGCGAAGTAATTGCGGAATATATTCCTCTTAGAGTAAGTTTATCAAAAGTTAATATTAATCAGTGATTCTTTAAATAAATTAGGACTTACGCATTGACGGATTCAAAAAAGTATTAAAATACTTTATAACGTATCTGTGATCAGACGAACTAAACATGCTTCTACAGCAACTTGTACATTACCCATTTATATGGGCTTTCTCATGACAGAGCCGAACTCTATTAGCTGCACACAACTTGCCGAGACTTATAATATCTCGCATGATAGTGTAAATCGCTTTCTAGAGCGTGAAGACTACACACCTCACGACCTGTATCAAGAAGCAATTCAACATATTGATAATAATAAACTTATAGTCAGTATTGATGATACTGTTTTAGATAAACCATATAGTCAACATATGGACTTGGTTAGCTATTTTTGGTCAGGCAAACACAACCGATCCGTCAAGGGGATTAATCTCATTACCTTGTATGCCACAGATCAAAATGGTCAAAATATTCCCATTAATTTTCGAATTTATGACAAATCTGAAGGTAAAACCAAGAATGATTACTTTATGGATATGTTAACTGAAGTACTCAGTTGGGGTGCAAAGATTCAATTTATTACAGGTGATAGTTGGTATTCATCGACTGCAAATCTAAAAACCATAAGAAAACATGGTATTCGATTTATGTTTGGTATCGACTGTAACCGTAAGGTTTCCCCTGAAAAAGGACAATGGTTTCAACTGCGTTTATTGCCGAATTTCCATCAGGGTCAAGTGGTCTGGCTCAAAGATTTTGGCTTTGTACAATTATTTAAGACTCAGTTAAAAGAACAGCAGAGGTTTTATATTGTGCATCAAGATGAAGATGATTTATTGTCCTTTGAGGGTTTTCATGAATTACATTCAAGTCATTGGAAAATAGAACAATATCACCGAGTGATTAAACAGGTTTGTCATATTGAAAAGTTTCAAGTAAGACGATCTAAACTGATTTTGAATCATATTTTTTCAGCCTTGATGGCCTACGTGGAGATACAAAAGAACCAGTTTGAGCGGATCTTTGAAAATGTATATCGTTGGCAGAAGAAATTATTTAGACCAATCATCAAAAACTTCATTGATGACTTTATTCTCGATAAAAATCATCTGCTACCACAGAGAGTCTATAAATAACAGTGCGTAAGTCCTATAAATAATAAATCTGCTGTCTTTTTGAACGATTAGATAAGTCTTATTCTCTTTGTAATTGAATTTTTACAACAATACGATGTTTTGAATCTTGACCAAGATGCTCAACTAATGCTAACAGTAGATTATGAAGTCAAGAGCTTTGTAGGCATACATGAAATGGCAATTACAGAAGCTCTGGCGGATCAAGTTAATAATTCGCTTTTTCATTAAAAGAGAGGTCTTTTTTTGATGGAGCCCAAGATATAAGGGGGTTACATGCTCAGTCGTCAATTGGAAGTATCGTTACGTTTGGCTGTTAGCATGGCTCGTCAAAAGAGACATGAGTTTCTGACAGTTGAACATTTGTTGCTTGCCTTGCTTGATAATGATTCGGCCGTAAATGCGTTAAAGGCATGTGGCGCTGATATCGTTACTTTACGTAAGGAGTTAGAGGAATATGTAGAGCAACATACCCCGAAACTTGGTGACAACAGTGAACAGGCACCTCATCCAACGGAAAGTTTTGATCGGATTCTGCAACGTGCAATTTTCCATGTTCAATCCAGCGGTGGAGACCGTACAGTTGAAGGTGCAGATGTTTTGGTTGCGATGTACTCAGAGCGAGACTCTTTTGCGGTTTATTTGCTTAAACGTCATCAAATCAATCGTTTGACCTTAACTCAGTATCTTTCTCATGGTACCCGTAAAGATGAGATTCAGGTTGAGGAAGAAGTTGAGGATATTGAGGGTGAAAATGCAGCTTCTGCCAATGCGGGCCCATTAGAGCAATATACACTTAATTTAAATATCGAAGCGCAAAAGGGTAAAACAGATCCTCTGATTGGACGCGAAAAAGAAATTGAGCGTGCAGCACAAATTTTATGTCGACGTCGTAAAAATAATCCGTTGCTTGTCGGTGATCCAGGTGTAGGTAAAACCTCGATTGCGGAAGGTTTGGCGTGGTTGATTGTTAACGGCAAGGCCCCGAAACCACTTGCCAATGCCGAAGTTTATAGTCTGGATATTGGTGCTTTGGTTGCAGGGACTAAATATCGTGGTGACTTTGAGAAGCGTTTAAAGCAATTGTTGAATGCTTTGAAAAAGAATCCAAATGCGATTTTATTCATTGACGAGATTCATATGATTATTGGTGCTGGTTCTAGTATGGGCAGTACTATGGATGCATCAAACCTGATTAAACCTGCATTGGCAAATGGAACTTTACGTTGCATCGGATCAACTACATTTCAGGAATATCGTCAGGTTTTTGAGAAAGACCATGCATTGTCTCGTCGTTTTCAAAAGATTGATGTCAATGAACCAAGTATAAGCGAAACGATTGAAATTTTACGTGGCTTGAAAAGCAAGTTCGAAGATTTTCATCATGTTGAATACGATGATAAATCTCTCGTCGCTGCTGTTGAGTTGTCAGCTAAATTTATCAATGATCGTTTTTTACCAGATAAAGCCATCGATGTGATTGATGAGGCTGGTGCACAGCGCCGTTTAAAAGCTGAGGTTGATAGTTCAATGATTTCTGTAGAGAACATTGAAGATATCGTTTCCAAGATCGCCCGTATTCCACCGAAAACTGTGTCAAAAGATGACAAGACTGTACTTGAGAATTTGGAACGTGACCTAAAACGTGTTGTGTTTGGTCAGGATGAAGCGATTACAGCACTTGCATCAGCGATCAAATTATCTCGTGCAGGCTTAAAAGCACCAGATAAACCAGTGGGTAGCTTTGTGTTTGCTGGTCCAACAGGCGTGGGTAAAACAGAAGTCACCAAGCAGCTAGCAAAACTACTGGGTGTGGAGCTAGTCCGTTTTGATATGTCTGAATATATGGAACGTCATGCGGTTTCCCGTTTGATTGGTGCGCCTCCAGGTTATGTTGGATATGATCAAGGCGGTTTGTTGACCGATGCAATCCATAAAAATCCGCACTGTGTTCTATTGCTGGACGAAATTGAAAAGGCGCATCCAGATGTATTTAACTTGTTACTACAGGTGATGGATCATGGTGCGTTGACAGATAACAATGGTCGCAAGTCTGATTTTAGAAATGTGATTATTGTTTTGACCACCAATATTGGCGCAGAAAGTATTGTACGTTCAAGTATTGGTTTCACTGAGCAAGATCATAGTACAGATAATCAGGATGCCATGAAACGTGCATTCTCACCTGAATTCCGTAACCGTCTGGATGGCGTGATTCAATTTAAGGCGCTTCCAACCACTGTCATTGATTCAGTGGTAGATAAGTTCTTAACAGAGTTACAGGCACAACTAGATGATAAACAAGTGGTACTTGAGGTTGATCAAAGTGCGCGTGACTGGTTATCAACCAATGGTTATGATCGTTTGATGGGCGCACGTCCAATGCAACGCCTGATTCAGGAACATTTGAAAAAGCCACTTGCTGAAATGATTCTATTTGGTGAGTTGGCTGAGCATGGCGGTAATGTTGCGGTTTCTGTGAAAACAGAAGATGGCAAAGAGGTAGGTTTAAAACTGGAAGTGTTTGAAGATCATATTAACCCGAGTGCTGAACCTGCTTAATGTTTGAACTCTCTTTTTCGATAACCCAAGTACTTAAAGTATTTGGGTTATTTTTCGTCACAGCAATTGCTGAAATTTTAGGTTGTTATTTTCCTTATTTAATTTTGAATCAAGGAAAGTCGCATTGGTTATGGGTTCCTACGGCTTTAAGCTTAGCAGTCTTTGTTTGGTTACTGACTTTGCATCCTGCGGCATCAGGTCGTATTTATGCAGCCTATGGTGGAATTTATATTTTTACTGCCCTGATGTGGTTGCGTTATGTTGATCAAGTCATGCTAACGCGTTGGGATATTTTAGGTGGGATCGTTGTTGTTTGCGGTGCTTGCCTGATTATTTTACAACCGCAAGGTTTGGTTCGTTAAAGGCGTAATCTCGAATTGGTTTATTTTTCAACTATTCTATGGATGAAAATGTGAAAGGTCAAATTTTACTATTTTCCCATTTCGATTAAAAAAGATAAAAAGTGCTTGTCAAACACTGAAATAGTGCGTAATTTAGAACTTAGGAACAGTTTTTAGATATTTTAAAGAAACATGTTAAAGCATACTGTAAACACAAACGCATATTTTTATTTCTGGCACTATTAATGGTTGCCTGATGCGTTTCGGGCAGCAAAAAGGTTGCCCAAGCAGTTAATACCTGATCGGCAACCCCGATCAGGTTTTTTTATGCTTTAACAATCACGATTTTAGGAGAAATACCATGTATACATTTAACTATTCATATTTTAGCAAGATTTCTTGGTTTTACTTTGCAAAAAAATCAACATCACTTAGATCACACTTGCTCAAATAAATGATGGGACTGAACAACAGTCCAAAGGAAATCAATAATGAATGCTTTAAATACTGCTTTGACACAACCACACACTCATTCAAAAGAATCAATACTTAGCTTGCCATCACAACTCAAAGCACAGTATCCCTTGTCTGCAACTTTAGCGCAGCAAATTTCAAACCATCGTCAAACCATTCAGAATATTATATCAGGTCAGGATCATCGTTTAATGGTGATTACAGGGCCTTGCTCGATTCATGATCCTATCGCAGTACTCGAATATGCTGATCGCCTCCAACAACTACAAGAACAGGTAAAAGATCATATATTTTTGGTGATGCGTGCGTATATTGAAAAGCCACGTACTACAGTGGGTTGGAAAGGTTTTTTATACGATCCAAATTTAGATGGATCATCAGATTTACAATTGGGTTTAGAAAAATCCCGTGAACTTTATATTCAATTGATTGAAAAAGGCTTGCCGATTGCCAGCGAAATTTTAAGTCCAATGGCAACAGGTTATTTCGATGATTTATTGGCTTGGGGTGCAATAGGTGCACGTACCAGTGAATCACAAATTCATCGTGAAATTGCTAGCCATATGCCATATAGCATCGGTTTCAAAAATGGTACAGATGGTTCAATTCAAATTGCTTTGGATGCGATTCAGTCTGCACTGCATGGTCATCAATTCTTGGGGATGACTCAACAAGGTTTACCTGCAATTTTGCATAGTAATGGAAATCCATTACCACATTTGATTTTACGTGGTTCAAATCATGGAACTAATTATGATTTGGCTTCAATCCAAGCCATGCACTTTAAACATAAGCATTTACCTGCGTTAGTCATTGATTGTAGTCATGGGAATAGTGGTAAAGATCCATTACAGCAGCCGAATGTTTTAAAGCAAATCATTGCAGAACGTGCGGAATCCAAAGTACGTGGTGTGATGATTGAAAGTCATTTGGTGGATGGCAATCAAAAGATTTCTTGTGATATGAACTATGGCCAATCCGTCACAGATGGTTGTTTAGGTTGGGATAAAACTGAACAGTTATTGCTGGATGTTGCTGAGCAGATGAGAAGACATTAAATTGATTTAACAGCCAGTTTATAGTCAAACTACTTTATTATTCATACAGGATTCGAAAAAAACTCGAAATAACTCATCGACTGAGTCG
>NZ_KB849340.1:797705-833245 GCF_000368305.1 Acinetobacter sp. CIP 102129 | reverse complement strand
GAATCAAACTGCTGTCGCAGGCTGAACAGCTCAATCGCTGCCTGCAACGCTGTATAGACGGTACGGTATTTACGGCGGGTTGCATCGTCCTTATGTTTGGACGCCCAATAGCCATCCAGACGGGTAGAAATAACCGTTCTGAAATGTTCCAGTTCAGCTTTGGTTGCTGCAGGGATCTGGCTGGCCAAATCAACAATGATCTTTTGTTCAATCACTTCAAAGGTCATGACATCGAGCAGCTGCTCCAGATCAAAAGCCCCGACCTTTTCTTGGATCCGCAGTGCATTCGCCACGGTCTGGGAGAGTGTATCGAAGGTTGGGTAGTATTTGGAACTGTCTCTCCAGCGCGACAAAAAGGCTCTAGCTGTTGCACGGGAGCTGACGGATGACATCACCAGTTCCTGAGCCCATAGCGGTATATCGCCCAGGCTTTCACAGAAACCTGTGCTCATCAAACGGATAAAGAACGTACCGAGCTTGAATGGTGCTTCCCCATTCAACTCTTCAACCGATGCTGGATAACCAATTTCCGCCTGTAATGCTGTGACTAAAGCTGGCACCAGTTGGAATTTTTCCAGTTCAGCAAAGGATTCTGGATTGACTTCCAGAGCCAGGTTCTGCTGTACCATTTCATCTGCCAACGCCAGGACAATATGCATAAGTTCGGCACTGTCAGCCTTGACCACAGCTGCAATCATGGCCATATCCAGATCCTGTGCATCTGCATCAGGCTGGATATAGCGTTTCAATGTACTCAGACGGGCTTTGGCTTTAAGGAATTCTTCACGTTTGGCCAGATGTTCTCTTAGACTCTGCTGCTGTAAACCCAGCTCATTAAAAATAATCGAGAAACGATCGGCATAGAAGCTGCGTGAATACAGCTTGATGTCCAGTAACCAGTCTTTTTCGGTTTCAGGCTCAGCACTGGGGAAATACAGCAAGTATTTACCCTGCTGATCCTCAAGTTCCAGTTTAAGCTTGATCGCCAAACTCGACTCTTCTGCCATATTCAAAATCTGGACATCATTTAGCTTTAGGGCTTTGATTTCTTCAGTAAATGAATGCTCTGCATCGTACCAAAAGACAATTCGGTGCTGTTCAGTATAAAAGGCTTGTTCCAGGCCTTGCTGTAGTTGACTTAAGTTCATGCAACCACCTCTGCATGATCTAGTGTGGAAGAAAAGCTATTCATCACTTTTCCCCCGTCACTGCTTTCACTTCAGCCAACAAGTCCCCAAACTTGCCGTAGTTTACTTTCACTCCATCATCCAGATCTAAGCTAATACGCTGATCGGCATAATGGCGCAGTTTTTCTTCAAAGCTACTCAGTTCAGCCTGTTGCTTATGCAGATTTTGTAGTTCTTTCTCTTTACGTTTAATTTCAGCAGCGGAATCACTGTTTTCGATTTCACTTTGCAAAGAATTAACCATCGCTGCCATTTTTGAAATCAGTGGCATGACATATTCAGTACGCATACGTGCCAAAGTGCTTTCGTTATAGCGGTGCAAGTACACTAACGCCTGGAAAGCACCTTGTTTACCACTGCTGAATAACCAGTAGATCGGGCGCTTTTTATAGGTCTGCATATGGTCTTTATAGAACTTGCTGGCTAGGTAACGGCGAATGGTGTCTTCAGCGGTTTCACTGGCTTTTTTATCCAAGCTTTCTGCCAGCCACAGCATATTAGCGTCTAGTGTGTCTTTACCCCAAACCGCAGTTAAAAACTCTTGGATACGATGTGTTGCATCATCTTCAAACCAATGCATTTCGGTCAGTGGAATAATGCCATCCGCATCGGCTGGGAATGTTTGGTAACGGCTGGCATCGAAGTCTTGATTACCTGCATGGGCATAGATCAGACCTGGTTCATCCAGGCTATAACGTCCCATCATGCAGCCAAGTGCATAGGAGACTAACCGCTGGCTGTCTTTTTCACGGTTGGCACGGGTTAGGGTGATTTGTTCATCCGGTACATCTGGTGTGAGTTCGTCCTGTAAACCATAAGCTTCTATAAACAGTTTATTGTTTTCTTCTTCCAGATGTTTCATTTCAGCGACGGCGTTCGCATTTTGCTGTTGCCATGTATTAAAGGCTTGTTCTAAATTTGGCTGCTGATTACTAATAATTGGGTTTTGGGAAAAGTCCCATGAGGTTTCATAAGAGTCCCAATCTTTTTTTGCCAAGTTAATCGCGTTACTAGACACTTCTATTACTTTTTTATCTACAACACTGATAACTTCAGGCAATGCAGCAATATGTGAAGTCTCGAAATTTAGGGTTGGAGATAATACCTCCAATTGCTTTACGGTTACTTTTGAATTTAACTGTGCTAGCAATTTAAACTCTTGATCCAGATTTTCCAAGAATACAGATGCACCAGCTACATCAAAAATTGATCCAACAGGTTGCCATCTAAACGAAGGAATACCACTAGAAATTTTTGACCATGTAACAGAGGATTTAAAATAATATGCTGCATTTTTTACAGTTCTTGTTGGTGAACCATAGAGATCTTTAGCATAAGAAAAAATCTCATCACCCGCATTTTCCCAGTTTACTACGTATTCAATATTCCCATACCATTTTCTAAAATTTCCTCCTTTATTATAAGGAAACCATTTGGCTGTTGAGGCTTCTGCTATTTTTTTATCTTCTGCATTCCAATAAGATTTTTCTTTCGATACTTCAAACCAAACTCTTAGGAATCTATTATTATCACTAGTTTGGCAACCAACCCTAGTTGTACCTACAGAATTAACTTTATTTTTTTCAAAACCAGATAAAATCTTTTTGCTTAACCAATAAGCCACAGGACTTCCAGGTATTTTATTAAAGTCATCTGGCTTCGTATTATAAAACCATCCACACTTGGGATTTTTAATCGCTTCTAATGTTTTAGGTGCCTGATTTTCAGAACCTTTAAAATCAGATAAACGAATATATGAACCAGTAAATTCTACAATATGTGCTTTTGCTAATGTAAATGTACAAATTGGAACCGTTGCTCCATCAAAACCAGAATATTCAAGCTGAATCAAACTTGTGATTGTTGCATGATCAATAAAATGCGTACGCAAATTTTCATACGATGAAATAAACATCCAAACAAAAGGTGACATAAAGCCAAGCTGTCCACTTTCTTTAGTTAGCTGCAAATCTCGGATCATAAATGCTGAAAAAAGATCTTTTTCATAACCCTGATAGTTCTTTTTTAAATAGTTTTTAAGATTTGGATTTAAGTACTTGTTGCCCATATACGGCGGATTCGCAATCACGGCATCATATTGTTTAGCCAGTAATTTAGCTTGTTGTAGTAAAGGCAATAACTCTTGTGCTGACTGCTGTGCAAAAATATCACCTGATTCTAATGCTGTATTCAGCTTGCTTTCTAAATCAGGTAGTTTCTTAGCGAATGCTTGAGGAATTTGAATCAAAGAACCAAAAGTCGAAGCATATTCAAATAAATCTAGCAGTTCTTTTAAATCGGTCTGAGCAATACCAGTACTTGCCAAATCCTGACTGAATGCATCCAAACGTTCTGGCTGACTATCTTGTAACGCAATAATATTCAGCTTCGGTGGATTGCTAAATAAACGGCGGTCATCCTCACGTGCTTTCATCAATAACGCAAAACTCGCCAACTGTGCTGCACGGGTATCAATATCAATGCCGTACAGGTTGTTTTCCAGAATCAAACGTGGAATATCACGGCTACGGTAACCACGTTCTAAGTAAATCGCTTTTAAGCAGTCATAGGCTTCCACCAGAATATGCCCCGAACCACAGGCCGGATCGAGTACCGTAATGCTTTCAGGGTTTAAAGTATCGCCATCTTCACTGATCCTCACATCAATCAGCTGTTTTAACTGGGCATTGACTTCATCGGTCTGTTCCGCTGGCTGAATATAGTATTCCCATTCACTGGCCAGCGTACTATCAGGCTGTGCCATCATCCATAAACGACCGACACTGTTCTGTACCAGATACTTCACAATCCAATTTGGCGTGAACAATTGCGTCGCAGCAGGAATGTCTTCACTTTTGACGACTTTACCAATCACTTGATCTTTCTTTTCAGAAATATAGAACTGATACAGCCAGCCAATAATCTGTACATCCGACCAATCTTCTTCCGGAATACTGGTCACTAAATCACGGATCAAAGAGTCGGTTTTGGTCAGGTTATCCGGTAACAGTAGTTCAGACTCATCAGAAACCTGTTCAAACAAGAGTGGCATGACCTGATTCAATGCATGGCATTGGGCCAGTAATAGCTCACGATACAGTTCTTCGTCTTTATTGCCATCCAGTTTGAGTTCAGCCACACGGCTGGCATCTAAACCTGGTAGGTCAATATCCAGACATTCTTCCAAAATCTGTGGCAAGCCTGCACTACCATCGGCACTACTGAGTACACGACGGCCATGATCCAGTAAGCCTTTGCATTCCATGTAGCGAATCGCACAGAGACGGTTAAACCAGCTGTAAGCGATATAATCAATCGTCTGCTCAAAACTGCTGGTTTGAATGCGTTTGATCAGCTTGTCACGTGGTTTCATGACGGATAGCGGAAAAACCTGATCGCCAATCAGCAGCAAGTCGCCTTTCTGTTCAGCCGGTAAAATACTGTCTGCGGTGATGCCATATTTGGCCGCCTGCTTGCGCATCGCTGCGATAAAATCATTACGTGCTTGCGGTGCGTATTTTTTAATATTACTGGTATTCATCTTTAAACCTTTAATTAATGACTGATGCCGATATCCCTAAGCCCTGTTAGCGGATACGCACACGCTTTTTATCACTCACAATTTTTTTCAATTCAGCTTTGAGTGCGTCTACAAACTGATCCACTGATTCTTCTGTTTCCAGGTAGACACTACTTGAACTTTTGCTGTAAATGCTGGCGACATCAACTTCGACAACAGGTTTCGGTGGCACTACGGCTGTCGCAGGCTGTACCGGACTCACAGCAGGTGTTGATGTAGCTGGGCTGGAGGTGGTTGCAGTGTTGGTTATACTCTCGGCTTTGCTCTGAGCCAATTGTGCCGCTTTGGCCTGACGCTGGATTTCCGCCTCAACTTCGCTTTCCAACTCATACAAGGCTTCATCAAAACGCTCGACGCTGGTTTGGGTTTGCAGCATATAGATGGTGGACAGGCTAGTTTCCACTTCAATATCCGTTTTCAGCAGTTGTAGTGGGCGTAATAGCTTGTTACTCAGCTCAGCGCTAGCGATGCCACTGTTTTTGATCTCAGCTTCTAACTGCTTGATCTTGTCATCAATGTGTTCTATTGCCTGATTGCGCTTCTCAGTCAGCAATTGCTCATTGACGCTTTCCACTGTGCGAACCAAATCAGCCACTTTATTTAACAGGCCATAGGGCGATTCAAGGGTCGAAATACGGTGTAATTCGGAGAGGGCTTTTTTAGCCACCTCATCACTGCCCAGTGCCTGTTTGTTCTTCTCAAAATGACGTAAGGCCTGTTGCAGTTGCTGCCAGCTTGGCATCTGGTTACTGAAGAATTCATGAATATCACGGTAGTCTTCTTCCAGATCCAGATAGTCGTCCTTGTTCTCAACCACGGCCTTAAAGAAATCGAAGCTGTCGCTATTGGCCAGCAGACGTTCCAAAGTCAGAATCGACTTTTCAATCACTTTCTTGCCTGGGAACTGCCCGACATCAGTTTTACTCTTATAAGACTTAAAGTTGGCTAACCAGTTTTTAAAATGTTGGGTATAGAATTCAAATAGCTCTTTCTCTGTCGCTGGTCCCATAGCCGAGAATAGGTCTTGGGTGAGTTGGCGTGCCTGTTTCAACACCTGATCATCAGTCTGGCGTTTTTTAATGATCGACACATCACGGCGACGGCGGCTGTTTTGTAAAGGCTCAAAGGCATCTTTTAACTGTAAGCTGCCGCCATTTAACTGCAGAGAAATCCGCCCCATCGCAGCCAGCTGACCCACCAATAGTAAAATCTCGGCATCCGGCCAGCCATAAGGACGTTTGACAAAACGATCTATCACATCTGAGACTAGAATACGCTCTGTACCGGTGGCCCGTAGTGCAATGTACTGCTCCACTTCCTGTAGGGCTTTGGGATTGCTCTGACCGCCATCCAGAGACAATCCGAGCTGCGCCATATCATCCACAGTCAAGACGGCGTTCAATTCACGCCAAGCATCCTGCTGATAGACCTGCAGATAGCTCAGTTTGGTATACGTGTTTTCCAGCAAATAACGACAAGCCTCATCCAGCTTGGTGGTTGGACTTGAAGATGAAAGTTGTAGACGTTGACCCAAGGCATAACTTTCCGCGTCCAGCAACATTTCTTCGACCCGGGCACGCAGGCGTTTTTTACGCTCCTGATTCTCACGGCCACGGTCTGCCAGAATACGGGTGATATCGGACTGAGTGCCATCATCATTTAAACGGATAAATTTATTGGTTTTCAGCCAGGTGCGCAGTTCATTAAAGAACTGTTTATCATCTGCCAGTTTAAACAGCACTTGTCCTTCGGCCTGAGTACTTTTACCAATACAGTAAGCTTCAGTGTAGAGGTTATATTCCGTATCTAGTGGAGAAATGATTTCAACTTTCAAATCGCTCTCATACTTCCCATCCAGGCTATGGCTATCTAGGAAACGACCAATCTGATAGTCCATCTTGTTGGCTTGATGGCGGTATTTGTTCTGATCGCGCAGTAAATCTTTAAAGATCAGATTGGCTAATTCTTTGTTTTCTTCCGAGCTAGCTAAATTAATATCCTTAATTTTTTTAGTAATATCCCTTTCTTCATTGGTCAGGAACAGGAACTCATCACCATTCCTCGTAATCAGGCTCTCTTTTTCCAGACGCTGCAGGCTCTCTTCAATCCGCTTACGCAATGCCAGCTTATCTTCATCAATTTTCTCAATCGACAAAGTCACCAGGTTATCTAGCGTACCTTTGATGATATCGACATAGCGGATCATGAACAGGGTACGCAGCATCTGCACATCAAAACCATCCAGGGTCTTATTCTGCCCTGCCTGGTCGATGGTACGTTTAACCGCTGTATCTAGGAAGCCTTCGACTGAAGTATAGAAGTGGTGGAAAGGAACCAGTGCCCCGACTTCATCTGTGGCAATCGCATTCGCGGCCATCTGGAACGCATCCAACATGGACCGTTCACCATAGGCCAAGTGTGCACCGGTCGCACCGACTTTACGGATTTCTTCAAATACTTTTTGCACCAGCTGGAAATGGTACGGCGCAAAAGGATAGTTATGAATAAAGCTGTCTGGCCCCTCATAGTTCTTGAGGGTTGGGCCTGAACGGTCAAAGGTAATCTGATTTTTTAAGATATCGCCCTTTTGCTCAAACACCGATCTGAGCAATGCTTCTGCTTCTGGGGTTTTACGTAATAAACGTTTCTGGATGACTTCATCGGTATTGGAACTGGACAGTGATAAACGGGTTTTAAAACGTCCAGCAATCTTGGAGAAGTCATTGGCTTTGGAAGAAGACATCTCACCTAAAACAGCATCGATGTCTGCCTGTGAGGTGACGATAATCCAAGCGCGGCCTTTACAGATCGTACCCAGGTTTTCAGTAATGGTTTGCAATGTCAGCATCAAGCGGGTATCGCTGCCAATAAACTGCCCCACTTCATCGACCAAGAACAACATGCGTTGCTGGGGTCCTTTGCTGTCCAGGTATTCTTTCACCCACTGACAGAAATTTTCAACCGAAACACTAAAGGTCTGCTCAGAATCCTCAAACCATTTATGCGCAGCTTCTGCTGATAAGTTGAGGGCTTGGGAAATCGCGGTTTCGACATCATCCTGATAGAACTGATAGCCATCACGTTCTTCTAGCCAAGACATGCCGCTAGATTCTTCAAAAGCCTGTTTAAAGCGCTCATACACCCCTTTCTGGCTCAGGTGACGTTCCATATGGGCAATATGTGGATGGTCAGCACTAAAACCCTGATATTCGTTAAACACGCGTAAAAACACATTCAGAATCGGATTACCGTCATCATTGGAGCTGGCTTTACTGTCGATGTTAAACAGGATGACATCAGCATGATGGCTGACGGCCTTGCCAATATCTGCACGGATAAACGCATCACGGATTTTGCTTTCATCAAAGAATTCGGCAGCACTGCGTTCGTTACCTTCCGCGTCACGTGCCACTTTATTGGCCAGAATATACGACAAGGTTTTCAGGAAATGTGATTTACCTGAACCAAAGAAGCCTGAAATCCACACACCGACTCGGTTCGCAATCGAAGGATCGCTTAGATCTGTGCCATAAGACTGGAAAAAGTCCCGAAAATGCTTTTCCAGCTCATTGGTGACCACATACTCATCAAGTTCCTGATATACCGTGGTATTGTCATTCTGGTCTGCCTTGACCACCCCGTTTATCGCACGATCTAATGGCTTGTAAAAAAGTTCTTTAATATTCATCTCAATCCATTTCCCCGAATTTTTATGGCTATTTGTCGTGCTTATGGCACTAATCTGAAGGCTCTGTAGTAATTATTGCTTGGAATTTTTCCAAATAAACTCATGGCCTGACCGTCGTAATACCCCGGATAAAACAATACGACTGGTTTATGCCCCAGCAAGGAATGCAAACTGTTTAACAAATGATGTGCACGTAATAGTGGCCAAACCGACCCCACCCCGGTCATCAACACTATATCTTGCTCATTGGTGGCATATTTGCTCACCAGATACGGCGCAAACTTATCCATATGCAGTGGACCTTTCAGAGCCTTGAGCAGTGCCTCATCGCCTTTGGCTTTTTGCATTTGGATCGCTTTATCAATGAAATTGCGCTCAGCCAGGTAATCCACCACTGCTTGTAGCAGATTAATATTCACCACCTTCAGCTGACTGTGTTTTTTCTCCAGCATCCCTTCCAGAAAATGAAGATATTCGCGGACTTTCAGCTCATCTTCAGGTGCATAATCAAAAATCCAGAAGCCAATTTCATTGCCCAGTCCTTGCCCGGTGAGAAACTCGGTGGAAAGAATTCGCTCTGGAATCTGGTTCAGACGCTCATGTATTGTTTGACTCATTGCTGCCCCTCTACAACTACCGCGTCCATAGCGACACTTCCATAGATCTTTTAATGCGTTGTTTATAATGTTCTTCCAACAGGCTACGCAGCTCTGCTCTGACGATCACGCGCTGTAACTCCAGCTTACGGGTACTTTTTAAGTAACCGGCTTCTGCCAGCATGCGAAACACCACCTGCCCCATTTTTTTCTTGCTGGACTCTTTCCATTCGCAGATATCCGGATCGCGTTGTGAGCGCTCATCCAGAAAGTCTGACCAGATATAACTGTCCAAGTATTGCGCCTGGGAGATATAGGCATCCCTCATCACCGTTTCCATAAACTCAAGCAGCAACAGGTTGCGTTCCAGTGCCCCACAAAAAGCCACCTGGGTCGCCAGCTCATCATCCCCATCACGCAAAGCTTTCCAGAAATCAGGCTCTAAGCGCTCAAGACGCTTACGAATAGCGGTGGCATTGCGTTGAGCTGAAGCAGGCGTTCTTTTTTGCAGAATATTGTCAATCTGAATGGCCTGATGCCATTGTTCTGGAGTCGCTTCTCGTAATAACAGATCCGCGATCAGCCGGCTTTCACGCACCATCAGGGAGCCACCAATCAGGTCACTGTCATAATGAAATTGTTCTAACATGGCCAATCTCCTATGAGGCCTGATCAAACAGGTAAGACGACAGCTTTTCGATATCTGAGCGTTGTAGTACCAAGGGATATTTCAAGGCATCTTCCGCCTCAGCCAGCGTGATCGCGGCCTGATATCGCTGCAAGGTATAGTGAGCCAGGGCTTTTTTCACCGGAATCTGTAATCTGCCATCAGGCATGCCGAAGTCTTTTTCGACCAGCGCTTTTTGAGCTTCATTCAATTTTGGATTAGGGATCAGCGTCAGTAGAATTTCTTCATGCCAGTGTTGATCCTGAACAGGGTCTACTGTATCAATCGCCACCACAACAGGTGTGCGATCAATCCTGGAGAGTAAAAAGTCCTTAAACTGCTTGCTCTGATGGCAATAGGCACGGACATGCCAGCGAAAACCGGTATACACCAGGGTGTGTGGGGAAATCATGCGCTCATGCCACTGCGGATTCTGCATGGAGGCATAAATAATTTTGAGACAGCTTTGTGTTCGACAGGCACGCAACACTTCCCTGATGACTTCAGGACGTACACTGCGATCGGGTAACTGTACCGCTGAGAGATTCGGTTCCGGTGTCGCAATCAGGGCATGTGATTCACTAACCAAACCTGACAGCATATTGAGATATTCATTGATATGCGCTGTAGTCAGTACAGGCTGGAAACTGGCTTTAGGCACATAACCCTTGACTGAGGGATCATGAATCAAGGCATCGGGGTTATACAGCGTATTATAGCGCTTGATATCCGCAGAAGCCTGCTGTCGACTCAGTCCAAACCAGCTCATCAAACGATTGGTAACCAAACGACCTTCCCAGTATGCAAGCAGCTCGATCGCTCGCATTCGTAGCAGGACTTCATGCTTATCTGTCGTCATATACCAATCAGTCAATAAATAGCAGCTTTAAGATTACCCTACAGCAAATATACAGTAAACATTTTTGACGGTATTTAAAGGTAGTATTGCAATCATCAGATAAAAAATATACTAGTATCCTGATGATAGCCGTCAAAGTACGATCTCTAGCAGATCATGGATCCTGGTATAGCGCGTGAATTGAGCTAAGTTTTAGAATGAGAGCAATATGGGTTTTAGATTTCGTAAAAGTATTAAATTATTCCCGGGTTTTAAAATTAATCTAACCCATAAAGGCATCAGCAGTGCCAGCATTGGCAAACCTGGTGCTTCTCTAAATATTGGGAAAAAAGGTACGCGAACCAGTGTCGGCATTCCAGGTACGGGACTATCTTACTCTAAACACCAACCTTACTCTAAAAAGACCCGTGTTCCACAACCGACATCGCTAGAACACACGGAATATAATCCTCAGAATTTAGAACAACCGAAGACAAAGATCTGGCCTTGGATTATTTTTGGAATATTGTGTTTTATGGTGGGTGCCGTCATTTTTTAGCAAGAACCGCATTGTATTTTAATCAAAAAAAATGCCCAGATGGATGAATGGGCAAACTAAGGAATTAATATCCTTCAGAAACTCCAGCGCAATTCTCGCTACTTTCAGTAAGCGACTCTGGCTCAATCATGATGGTCTGACTCAATCGAATCGAGGTAAATCGATCCATTACAATTGGAGCAGAAATTATGCTTGAATACATTCTTGAATGATGCTGAAAAGTCTTTGAGTTTTAATTAATAAATAAGAGTATCCATGTCTACCCTCAACTTTACTTATTTTCAGATAGCAACCAATCGAGAGCACTCATTTTTACAATACCATTATAATTCGCTTCAGTCCCTATGGTGTCTAAGGTAAGCAAATACTTGGGATACGAATCAGAAATTTTCTGTAATGGACGTAACTCTCGGCTGAGTGTCTCCTCATTGAGCGTTTCTAATGCCACCTGATAATAAGTTAAATTCTGTAAAGTATCGACAGCAACAAAATCAATTTCATATTCATCAACCCGCCCTACATAGACCGTATAACCTCGTCTGACAAGCTCAAGATAAATCACATTTTCTAAGATATGACCTTGATCAGCATTAGCATCAGGCAACATAATCCGGCGCAATCCGACATCAACTAAATAGTATTTTTCAGAGGATTGTAATAACTCACGCCCGCGTACTTTAAATTGTGCGGCACTATAAAATAACAAACTGTCCTGTAAGCCCTGAATATAGCGTTTTACTGTTTCAAATGAGATTTTAACCCCACTTGAAACAAAGGTATTTTTAATTTTATTGATGGAAATAGGTGAGCCTGTCACGCTTGCCAAATATCTTGCGACACGCTCGAGAGAGTTAATATCGGCAGTATTCAAACGGGGAATAACATCTTTAAACATTACACTGGCATAGACCGCTTGCAAGTAATCATAAGTTTCCTGCTGGCTAGTCATGGCAAGCGTATAAGGGAAACTACTGCGCGTATACATGGCATACAAATCACGATTGGATAATTGTTGGATGATCGGATTATTTTCAATATGCCACTGTTTAAATTCTTGGAATGACAGAGGTAGAACATGTTGCTCGATATAGCGTCCTGTAAGTAAAGTCGCAAGTTCTCCACTTAGAAAGAATGCATTTGAGCCTGTAATATATAAATCGATATAATCCCGAACATATAAAGAGTCGACTACTTTCTCAAAATTTGTAACATGTTGTATTTCATCTAAAAAAACATAGTTTTTTTTACTTTTATCAACTTTGGACAATACATAATCATGTAGTTTACGGTAATCGGTGAGTTCTTCAAATTCCATAAATTCGAAGTTGATGGCAATGATGTTTTCGGCTTGTACACCCTGTGCTTTTAGGTCTTGTTGAAACATCGCCAATAAGGTGGATTTTCCAGAGCGACGCACACCTGAAAGTACTTTAATGACATCACGGTCTTGCCATGTATTCAGAAATTTTAAGTAGCCATCACGTCGAATATTAGCGCTTCTCATTATTTACACTTAGAATCTAAAGTTTTAATAAATTCTATCAAATTTTAGAATGTATATGTAAATATATTTAATTTTAGAAAAAGTTTAAAGGTTAAGTGAAACATTCAAAGCTGCTGTTGAAGTATACGGATAGTAAATGTAATAAAAATCTAGATTCTATCTTTTTTGATTATTTTCCATGTCATGTTATGTCATTGATGCTGCGACTTAACTGCTATATAAATTAAGTGAAAAGTAAAAGGAATTAATATGTTAACTAGAGTGGAACTCATTTTTGTTGTGCTGATGGTCTCAGCCTTAATCCTAATTGCTTATGAAATGCTAAAAGGTTTATTTTAGAGCATCTATACAATTTTTGATCAAAAAAAAGCCCACAGAGGGAATCTATGGGCGAAACTAAGGACCTTGACGGTCATTCAGAAACTACAGCTAGTTTCTGGTTGTGATTCTGGACTGAATTAAAAATAACCACATTGGCTGAATGTATCAAAAGTTAAATCATGTGATTAATCATTGATACATCTGCAAAAATGAGCTCATCGCTCTGCTGCTCAATACAGTAATTCACCAAACAAATCCGCTCTAATCTCTTCCAGGCTCAGATCTGATTTCATCCTATTACAGATGGGATGAACCAGCAGACCATTCTCTAGAACGCCTTGCCCACCTACGGCTTTGGCAATCCGATGATCCGATTCAGTAGAATCAAGATAGATCAATCCATCACAAATGAGGCAAAAGTTATGATTACCCACCACAAAATTGTGCTTAAGCAGACTCTTGGTTAATGCCGAAAAGGCCTTGGGCTTTGACCGAGAAATTGGACTAATCGACTCCACATATCCCACCACATGCTTGACGACTGCATCATCATAACCACCCAAAAATCTTTCGACATAAAACTCGTTAAAGTTTATGTACTTGAAGGCCTTAGACATGGACAGAATAAAGGTATTCAGGCATTCCTCATCATCAAAATCAACTTCCATTTCCAAGCTTAAGCAAATAAAGGCTTTATAGACAATTTGTAGCCGATCATAGCCCTTGATACCACTGCCGAACTTGCCGACCGTTTCGGTGGTCGCCACGGGGAAATTGGCGATCAAGAACTCAATACTACGGCGTATCCGGGTGAAGTCCTTGAAACTAATCGTTCGATGATGAATCTGCATGCGGCTTTCATGAATTTCATACACAATTGAAAACCATGCAAGAAAAGAAGTAATCTGAAAACGCTGATCCTTATAAAAATATAAGTATGGATGTAAGCCCAAACTCGGAACCCCAGCATTTTTTACAGGCGTCGCTATTCTGCAAAGAATGGTCAACAGATGCGACATTAGGTTTTCAACGCGCTCCCCCTGATTCAGACTCATAATATTATGAATCTGATCACCCGCAATGATATTCATCAGCTCATTGACCAAGCCAATTTTTTTGCCATGACTCATTTCATTGTCTAATAAAATGGTCGAAAAAAGGAGCTGGTGGATCCTCTCCCCTAACTCAATCAACTCATTTAAACGTGTATATTGGAGCTCTTCTAGGTTAGATTTATTGTCATTGATATAACAACAGGCATAGATCGCATAATACGCGTCACTACCGCGATTTCTTAGGTGATATTCCTCATATTTATCTAAACGTTTAGTATCTGAGTTAATCGATTGAAATACCCGCCGCGCATCTTCCGGAGTCCCCAGTACCTGCCTGAAACTGATTTTAATATCTTCTAACTTCGACTTTTTTTCTGCAAATTCAGCATCAGTGCAAATTCTTTGAAAATCAGCGAGATCTCCTAAATAATTGCGGAGGTAACGAATATCTTGTTTTTGTGGATCATTGAAATTAGGTGCTTGAGTGACTTGCTCATCCGCAAAATATCTATTAATCCACGCATAGATACAGGAAAGACGATGTGCTCCATCAATAATGTAAATATTGCTGTGTATATCTTTCCAATACAAAATGCATAAATTGATGTTTTGATCTTCTGTGCAATCCTCAATAAAGTTTGCAATTTCTTGCACGCTCCAACATTCCGTAGAACGCTGGTTATCCGCTTTAAATAAACATTTGATGATTGGATGCTTTTCAAAATCAGTCAGTGCCACTTCAAAATTGTCACGCTGCATTGAAGGTGACATTTCTTCTGGCAACATGACTTTACGCTGAATAATATTGGTCAATAGTCGTGTAGAACCCATTTCTTATTTTCTCCAGGCAACACTTTCCTACTTTCGCTCAAGTACGAAATTTGAAAATGTATATAGTTCGATTTGGTTAAAGCTGTGAATTAAATGACCGTCAATATCCAGTCAGCGCTAACAAAAGAGACCTAAGAGAAATGGGGGGATTAGATAATAAAATCTTCATGTTTAGTACCTGTAGTTTAGAGTTAACTATCTACAACCATCTTTTCCACGAGATGGAGGTAGACCAAACAGGGGTGGAAATACCGCACTACAGAAGACGGCCAGTCATAGACTGCCCTGCCTGGCCTACCATAATGGCAAACTAAGCATAATAAGCACAAAAAACCGCTAAAGCGGTTTTAATGCTTCTGTAGTAATTTTCAGGTTTCCACGCCCGATTACAGATTTTGCTGTAACGTAATTATCATATGGGTATCTTTTTCTTTGGTCAAACCAAATTAGAATTTTTTATTCATTTTTTAGTGATATTTTAAAATTGAATGCTGGCTTAATTTTTTCAAAATTTTAGCCGAAAAAATCCCTGTATTTTACCTACATACAAGGATGCGTGTTTAGCTCAAAATCTATGCAGCATACTTTTTGAAGCACTACCTACATTTATTTTTTAATTCTATGAAAGGGCCTCAATGAATTAAAATCATGAGAATAATTAAAACAAAAAATCAAATTCGCGGAAACCCAGGCCTTTGCTTGGCAAATCAGATTTTGACAAAGCAAAGGCCTGGGCCCCTTAAATTGAACGATATCTGCTTAGGCTATTCCCATAAGGAAGGGTGTTGTACAGCTTCCAATAGCAAATCAAATGCAAGGGATAATGTAATGTTTTTATTGCTTTGTTGATCGATAAAATAGACGTGAATCTCACGACTTTTTTGCGTGAGATCCACCGGATAGTTTTCGTACTGTAATTGGACATCTTCAGGTAACAACAGCTGCATCCCCTCGATAAAATCCTGCATTTCCCAACCCATTTTTGGCTTTTGCTGGGCATCAAAACGACATTGGAAACAAAACTGGTTTCTTCTGAGTTTGCCATGCTGAATCAATACAGCTAAAGCCGACAGAACTTTCTCCTTTAAAAGATCTTTTAATGCGATAAATAGCTGTAGGCTCTTTGGCTTCAGCTTGGTTTTGATCTGCTTGTCATATAGGTCGCTTAAGTACTTTTTCTCGATCGATGCAGCATTGTCCAAATTCCATCCAAGTTTACTGAATGAAGGTACTTGCCATTTTACAGCAAGCCAAAGCGCACGCTTAATCCAAATATCTAGGTTATCCACTATATGAGGTGCTTGGATCTCTGCATCTTGATATGTGTTGAGATACGTGTAGATGACCTTGTAGGATAATGGCTTTAGCTCGAATTGCATCTTGGGCATCAGATAAGGTTGTACTTTCTGATCAATACCCAACACCGGTTGCTCACGTTCAAAGCACTTTCGGTGTTGGCGGTCGCGATTCAGATCCACCGCTTCAGTTTCTTCACGATCATAATGCCTATTCAGAACAGCAGGATGAACTACACAGGGCGTATTGTAAATTCGATCAATCGCCAGCAGATCCAGGGTATGCAGGTAGTGTGAGGCCGTTTGTTCAATCGAGCTATGCCCCATCCAATCGGCCAGCAAACGCCATTTATGCTGAATCACCGCTTCATGCCTGATAGCCTGTTCACCGAACAGATGCTTGCGCATAGACTTAGCCTGCTGCCAGCTGTAGTCGGTATAGGTCATCACCATTTCTTTCGATCCCAACCAGGCGATTGCCAAATGAGTGGCGGCACTATGGCGGAAACTGTGGAAGGTATAGCCGTGATCTGGCTTGATGACTTCATCGAACAGCAGCCGGGTCATTTTTGAGATATACAGCTCGCTCAGGATTTCTCCACCGATCTCAAAAACCAACTGCTCGTTCGCCTTCTTATTATTCGGCTGCTGAAAACAATGCAGAAGATAGCTTTTCACCGCTTGCAGTTCATCATCCAGTAATACCGCGTTCAAATCGAGTTGACGTTGCGCATTTTGGCTTTTCAGTCGTCGATAGACATTATTTTTCAAGGTGATGCGTATGGCGACCGTTTGATTGCCTGGATCGTCTTTCCACAGCAGTTGAGGACAAATGATTTCACCCAGCGTCAGCCCCCGGATTTCATTGAGTCTACATCCCAAACGATAAGCCAGGATGTACATTAGCAACAACAGCTGCAAATGGACTTTTTCTTTTTGAGTTGAACAGGCCTCAATTTTCTGAATGACTGTTTTTTTTAATTGAATAAACAGCTGTGGGCTGATGAGCTTGGCTTGACAGAACTGGATACGTTGAAAATCACTGTGGTCAAAGCTGCTGACCGCTGGCACATTCTCCGGATATTCTTTCTGGCAAAAAGCATGGAAATCTTTCAGTCGTCCAAAGGCATATTGTGCCCGACCCTGAGAGCGAGTGTCTGTGTATTCACGCTGTGTTTCAGCACGTTCATCGATGCGGTTCAGGATGGAGGCATACAATTGCTCATAGTGCTCTACACTCATCTGTTCAAGGTCATTGTCATACATATAGATATGAAAGAAATAGTCTTTCGCAAAACTGCTCAGATAACGCTTGATACTACTCAATTTTAATTTCTTGCCGTTTTCTTTTTCTTCTTTTCTCAAATAAAAGATCCAGCTCAATAGTCTTAACTGTGCTTCTATCAAATTGCATTCTTTATAATTGTCGCCCGCTAAGGCTGCCTTCTTTACACTCAACCGGGTTTGAATATTGCGCCATTGCTTAAACTGCTGCTGATGGCGTTGTCTTTGGCTTTGCTTATTTTTCCCTGCCGGGGCTCGCTCTTGTTCAAAAAAATCCAACTCAAATGGAAGCTCGTTCAGTTGCTGATGTGCCGTGATAACCACCGGTTTGGCTGTTTCAGTCTCTAACGGGAGGATCCCATATTCTACTTTGACAAGATCATTCGTGGATTTCAAGGTATTGAACCAGGCTACACCTTGGTCTTCTGCCGTTAAAGACACGGTTTTTAGATGATTCTGCAATACTTCACTTAAACACATATCCAGACTCAAGTCTGGATGGATTTCTAGCGCCAAGTTGACATGCTGAAAGGGCTTGAGTGCAGTGATCTCAATGAGATCCTGATCCTCGGATTGCAAGATTTTTTTTAATGCCGCAATCTGTTCCGAGACCTTGAGCTGTTTTTTAAGATTCTCGAACACACTCAGAATCGCTTCCAGCACCTTACGCGGATGTTGTGGTTGCAGATCCTCTGCTTGCTGTTTCAGGATGTGTAAAAAAAGTTGTGCATAAGGATTGAACCAGACATGCCGCCACTGATAAATCTTCTTGTCTTTAATCTCATTGCCGTAATAGCGGTGTGGCATGCAGTAACTGAGAACCAGTGGATTGGTAATTTTTTTATAGTCACTTCGATACAGTGTTGAATACCCAGACAACGGATGGCACATTTTCTCCTTCTCTTTCTCCTCCTCCAGCAGACGATTGCCGATGGCGACCAGCTGAGTGAGATCACTACAGCCTGAACAATAAATCAGACTTAAATACAGATGACCCAAGCACTGTTGTGCTGTTGGCATCTGCAATGTCTCGCTACGCCAATACGCTTTCAGTCCTCTGGCAATATGAAAATGCTGCTGTCCCAACCGCAGTCTGGCTTCAGTGCTGAGAATCTGCCGCGGTGGAGGATCAGAAAACAGCGTCGTAGGACGCAGCTTAATCGGATAAGGCTGGTGTTCCTCATTCTGATACTGTTCTAAACAGGCTAAAAAACTGGCTTCACTGTGTTTGATATACGGTTTGCGCTTGGCACGAGTGGTGAAGTCTTTGTTCCTTAAGAAAGTCTCCAGTCCTTTGGCGAAATTCGCCCAGATTCGGGCAATCTGGTCATCGACATCCTGCTGGCTGTCCTTCTGTCCTGCAATAGCCTCCTTCATTTGTTGAAAAGTAAAGGCCACTTGCTGAGCAATCTGATGATAAATGGTTGATGGAATCTTAATCAAATAAGCATCTTCCGACGCGCTTTCATAAGCTTCTTTACGCTTAATCAAACAGTCTTCAGCCCATTGTAAATAAGGGGCTCTCAGCGCGACCGTGGCAATCTTTCTTTCCTTTAAAAATGCCTTGATTTCTTCCTGACAATCCACCCAAATTTTCTCAATTTCGCTATCGATTTCAAGCGTATTACCCTGATTTTTTTTAATGACATCCGACATCTTATTATTAAAATCCGCTTCGACTTGCTGCTTGATATTTTCATATATCAGGGACATGATTTTAATCGGATAAGCCTCTTGCGTTTCGCTCAGGTAGTCTTCCTTCAGTTGAAAAAAATAGGCTTCGCTCTGTTGTAGATAAGGGGCTCGGAGTGTTGCCGTGCTAAGCTTATGGTTCTTCAAAAATTTCTTCAGCGCTGACTGAAAATCTAGCCAGATTTTCTCAAGCCCTTTATCAATATCTGTCGTACTTCTTTTACGCCCTGCAATCGATTGGAGCATCTGCTGAAAAGTCAGTTCAACTTGCTCACCAATATACGTAGCAATCACATCATGCTTTGTCATGTGCTTTATCCTTTTTTGGCATCGGACTGGATAAATGCTCAACCTGCAATATCTTGATCATCTCATCGATGCCTTGACTGACATGGCATATATACTGATACAAGGAGGCTGAGGAATAACGATAAAACAGCTCCTGATCGCGTTGATCATGGCCGTACAAGGCCTGAATCACATTAAACGCCACTCCATGATCCATCAGCATATTCATTGCAAAATGGCGCAGCCAGTTATTGTAAATAGGCGCTGAGGCATAGCGCGACAACGCTTCATTCACCCAAGCTCGGCTAAGAGGCTTGATCCTGATTTTAGGACTGTCCCATGCTTGAGCCGTCACCGGCAGGCTTCCCGGATAGACAATCACCTTGCCAAACAGATCTTCAAGGGTGAAATTTTTCTTGAAGACAAATTTCAGTAAGTCAGCATAGTGAGTGACCACACTGTTTAAGAAATCGAGATAATGCTTAAACGCCTGAGTAAAAAACTTCGCTAACGGAATAAAACGCCCATCCTTACGTGATTGGCTATTCTTTTTATCATTCACATATAGCAGTCTTAAATCCAGATCATAAGCACTACACTCCCCCAACAAATGTTCTTGCGGACGTCGTGTTAAACATAACAGGCTGATATGCCACATCCACAAACTGTAGGCATTGATCCGCTCGATCAAGTGCTGATGCAACTGAATTTTCTCATGACAGACCTTATGCAGCTGCTGGAAGAAATCAGACACAAAATCCGGAGTCAGGGCCAATTGACTCCCCAGCCGGGTGGTATCCGCTTCACTCGAGCTTTCAAACTGCTGCTCGACGATCTTGATCTCGGCTTCCGTGTCCGGTCTGCACAGCGTATTCAGATAAATCCGGTACTTCTCATTCAGCTGCTTCTTTGCAACCCCTCCGTAAAAACTGCCGGGAAGATCATGAGAACTATCTTTACCCGACAGCACATGTGCAATATATTCATTAAACGTGTGGTGAAAAACATGGAAGTACAACTGTGCCTGTAACTTTTCGACAGTGATTGAACCAAGCTGTTGTCCTGCTATGCATTTTTTCAGATATTGATTGACCTCTTGCACCGTCACAGGCGAAGTACTACAACGTAAATGTAGATATTCAAACCAGCTGCTGGACAAATACAGCTCATGAGATACCATATGATTCAACTGATGTGGCATTAAACTTTCATTTTTTTGCTGAGTAATCGCCAGATACAGTCTCACCTGATATTCCGTCCGCTTGGCGCTCCCCGTTTTCAGCAGCACCCCCTTTTCAATCAGCTGTTCATAGTTCAGGAGTGCAATAGGTGACAAGCCACTGCTCAGGCTGAGTAAACAGGCGGCAGCCATGGCAGAACTGTCCGGATCTTGGCTATTTAATTCGCCATTTAACAGGTAAAAAAGATGCTGAATTACATCCTGACTCATATAATAAGAGTTGGTCACCAGCGGTTGTAAACGACGCTGTCGATGTCGCAACATATGCGTCGCATATTCATTTACAAATCTAAAAAAACGACCAGTTCCCGGATCTGTGGTTTCGATCTGCCAACCTTGTTCAATCGCATCGATCTCGCCCTCTTCATCTATCACGATCCATGGATCAAACGTGATATCAGCCGGAAAATAAGATAAAGTGATCTTCCCCTGCGACGGGTAGTCCTTTTCAACTTCCTCTTCTTGCGAGGGCCAATCCGGCACAGGTTTCAGCTTTTTAGGTCTTGGTTTTCTCGGTTTCCGTTTTTTAGCTTTTATTCTTTGCAGTATGCGTTTTCTTCGTATTTTCCTGTGTATTTTTCGATACACGATTTTTTTGTCGGCCAGACGTTTAAAAATGATGGTTAGTGCACGCAAGTAGTTGGAAAATTTTTTCTCTTTTAAAGAAAAATCCTGAATAAACTCCGTCCAATTCTCATAAATTTCCTTATTGAACTGCACCAGATTCAACATAAAATCTAAATAGCGTTCCAGTAATCGTCTGCTGTCGCTTTCCTCACTGCTTTCCTCACTGCTTTCCTCTTGCTGTTGCAGACCAAGCTCAACCAGCGGTTTACAAATGTAGCGCAACAAATCACAGATTTCTTTTTGCTTGGCGTCAGAAGCCGTTAACGGACAAATCGCCTGATATTGCTTGTAAAACAAATAACTGACCCGCAAGAGCAAATAACCGGTTTCATCCAGCTGTTTAGAGACATACGTAGCAAAATAAGTGAATGCCGCAAATAGATAATCCTTGCCTAGTTGTCGGGCGCTCACAATCGAGGTATAAACTTTAGCTGCATTAAGCTTCAATTTCTCAATTTGGAGTAAATCATCTACAGATAATTCAGAAAATTCTGTGAACGTCACAGTTTGCTGTAGTTGCAAGTATAGGATCGCGAAGTTGACCCGCAATTTCTCACTATCGCTTTTGTCTGCTTTATTTAATTTCTCACATTCTTGCGTTTCAGCAGTGAGATGAGATTGCAGATAGTTTTCTAAAGATTGTACTTTTGCCACGTTTCATGACTCACAATTCAATTTTTTCTTCAGGACTAAGATCACACTGACGCTTAATTTTCAGGAGCTCTTTAACTTGTTTTTTAGCCTCCTCGTTGCGCAAGTTAAAAAACGTCATCAAAAAATAGGCACTGAGTTTCCCTGACTGACCAAAAACATCAGCCTGCACTTCTGGATCAATATAAATATCAAGTTCACGGATCAACTGCAGCTGTGGCATATAGTGCACATGTGCACGCACGGCACTGTCCGTTTTTAAGATCTCGATAATCTGCTGCCATATCTGCACATAGCATTTTGTAAATTCCTTCTGTTTGTCTTTATTCCTGTCTGGTTTCTGTTTCATCAGACTCCCCACCTCCTTCTTCAACTTAAGTAGCTTTGGTGTTGTGGTCACGAAAGGAAGAATAAACTGATAAAGAAAGAGGGCAGTGTTGCTTGCTGACTGAGCAAAAATCATAATAAATGACCAAAAATTAACACACAAAGTTTTATAACATTTTTTTTATTTACTTTTGAAGATTTTTTAGCAAATATTGACAATAACAATATTATTCAAATATTTATGATTTTAAAATATCTAATATTCTGCAATCTTCCCCACTATATTAGTTACAACCCCTCAATTTTCATAAACAGTTTCAACAAAAAATTATTAAATCCAGTCATAAAAACCAAGTGAAAAAACCGCCTAAGATGTAAATCTTTGAGCTTGTCAAAGTGATCGATATGCTGTTAAAGCAGTTTAAATTGAGCAGAAAATCATGTGCCTCGCCTCAAATTTTGGTAAGCATCCGCTGAACCCCATCGCTATTTTTTAATTCGGTTCAGGTTCCAAGCGGTGTCGCAGTAACTATTTGGGTCACTTTATGTGTCGGCAACCTTTCAGCACATCACTTAAATAGGCATATAGCCCATTCATCTTTGCTGACTGGATCAGGGTCATGATGTTCGCTGCTCGTTGACTACTGCGTAGCGAACCTGCAAACAGCCAGTTCTACCCTCAAGGAGCTATCTACACAAATATTTTTAATTGAGCTATCGTAGGCAGCATGTTTTAAATTTTACGACAACTCGATTAGATGCCAGACTCGTTAAATGCAAGAACATCAGTATCTAAGTGAATCGAAATTTGTTGCTTCACAGGGCTATAGAATTGATCGTGGCGTACAAAGACATTTTAACTTTTAAATGTTTGTGCAACAAAGCCATACTTTGATCCTAGCCAAAATAATGGACAGCACGTCCCTCTAAAGATAACGTAACTTTAATCTTTGGAGATTCAAGAAATGGCTAAACGTTTTAGTCCTGAATTTAAACAGCAAGCGATTGATTATGCACTTTCAAACTCCCACGAACCTATAGCTGCAATCGCCCAGAAATTAGGTGTGGGTTATTCAACTTTAGACAAATGGATTCGTGAAGCCAATCCAGTAGGTTCAAGCAAACGTCAACTTTCACCAGAACAACAGCGGATCTTAGAATTAGAGAAAGAAGTCAAACAGCTCAGGGAAGCCAATGACATCTTAAAAAAAGCGCATGTGTACTTTCTGACAGATCATGCCAAGAAAAGTACACGGTAATTCAAGATCTGGATGTGAATGAAGTCACTGTATCTTCTGCCTGTCAATGCCTGGGTGTCAGCACTTCAGGCTATTATGCCTGGCGAAAACGCCAGGCCAATCCAGCGCAGAAATATAATGATTTAAAAGCCGTATATTGGCAGCATCATGCACGATTGGGTGCACCTTCATTGGTACATGACATGCATGATTTAGGTTACAGCATGAGCGAACGAACCGTTGGAAGAATGCTTAAAAAGCTTGGTTTACGTAGCAGGATTGCACGTAAATACAAGTATACGACTGATTCAAACCATCGTTTGCCTACAGCGCCTAACTTGTTGGATCGTCAATTTACGGTCAATGAACCCAATAAGATCTGGACAACGGATATTACCTATATCCGTACTAAGCAAGGTTGGCTGTATTTGTGTGTGATGCTGGATCTATTCAGCCGTCGTATTGTCGGTTGGCAAACCAGCCATCGAATAGACCGTCAATTGGTGTGTGATGCGTTTCATTATGCAATGGCTCGTCAGGGGTATCCAATGGGTGTCATGGTGCATTCGGACCAAGGCTCACAGTACTGTAGTCGTGATTTTAGGGCGCTATTATTGACGAATAACTGCGTTCAAAGTATGTCACGCAGGGGAAACTGTTGGGATAATGCAGTGACCGAAAGCTTCTTTCATACATTGAAAGGTCATGTGGTCCATGGCAGTGTGTTTGCCACTCGAAAAGAAGCGAATACAGTCTTGTTTGTGAACCGTACCGGGTTTATCGGAGACTTTTTTATTTAAGTTAGGCCACCTGACCTAACGGATTAATCTTATCATAGTACATTGCTTCAAACTCAAAAGGCGATACATAACCCAGTGCACTGTGTACACGCTTTTTGTTGAACCAATCTACCCAATTTAATGTCGCAAGTTGTACATCCGCTAAACCTTGCCAATCTGCTTTTAAATATTCAATCACCTCTGTTTTGTATAAGCCATTCACCGTTTCAGCCAAAGCATTATCGTATGAATCACCGGTCGTACCGACTGATGCTCGTAAATTTGCTGCTTCTAAACGATTGGTATAACGAATGGAAAGATATTGCACGCCTCTGTCACTATGATGAATCACGTTCTTTGGCATGCCTCGATCATGCAATGCTTGCTCCAGTGCATCGAGCACCATATCTGTATTCATACGTGTTGATACTTTCCATCCAACAATTGCTCGCGAGAACACATCAATAATAAAGGCGGTATAGACCCAGCCTGAATGAGTTTGAATATACGTGAAGTCAGCGACCCACAGCTGGTCAGGATGATCTGCATTAAAATTGCGTTTTACTAAGTCATCTGCTCGTTTTTGATCATCTCGGCTACGGGTGGTTTGTTTATTCTTACCACGCCAAACACCTTGTATACCTAGCTTCTGCATCAATCGAGCAACTGTACAACGTGCGATAACATAACCTTCACGTTTCAATTGTTGCCAGACCTTACGCACACCATATCGACCTAAACTTTCTTTCCAAATACGTTTGATTTGCTCTGCATGATGTAAATCATGCAGAGCACGTTTCGCTCGATGTTCTGGGTTATCAACGAGATCTAAAGCCCGATAATAGGTCGAAGCTGCAATCGGTAAAATCCTACAAATCGCTTCAACACCATATCGATCTTTATTGTTCTGGATAAAATCCACCATTATTTGTGTGGGCGGTCGAGCTCCGCCTGGGCGAAAAAAGCGGCTGCTTTACGTAGAATTTCGTTAGCACGTTGCAGTTCTTTATTTTCACGTTCGAGTTGTTTAATACGTTCTTGATCTGAAAGTTGCTGTACTTTAATTGGGTTTTGTTTATCTAAATATTTTTGATACCAAACACGTAGAGTTTCAGGAGTACAACCCTTGCGCAGTATACTGCTCAGGGAGCAATAGCGGTGATTGCAGCCCAAGTAGAAGGATAATCTTTTTCAGATTCAATCAATAATTGAACCGCTCTTTCTCTAATTTCGGGGGTATAGTTTGGTTTTTTCATCGGAATAGTCTCTCAGAATATTGAGTCTCCGACAAACCTGGTACGGTTCATTGACTATATTGAGATTTATTACAATCGGGTCAGAAGGCATTCCGCAAACGGCTGGTTAAGCCCAGAAGCCTTTGAACAGAAATATTTTAAGAATTTAGAGGGATTTGTTGTCCACGATACTGTCTAGGATCAGGCAAAATACAAAGAAGTGTACTTAAGAAAATAAATTTCAATAATGCATGAGAATATAATTGGTTTGAGGTTATTAAAAAAAGTGTAGCAACTTGCTACACTTTTTCGCTTTTTTGAATCAGCTGTTTTAAAAAATCTTCTAGTTGTAATAGACTGGCTTCGTCAATTTCCGAGATATTCAGAGAAACCTTAAGCTGTTTTTGATTCAGTTTAATATTCCCCGCAATCTTACCCGCATATTCAATTTTTCTGACTACTGATGTCGTGGTCAGTTTTTCTGGATCCTGACTCAATAATTTTTCAGCATAGGCAGTAACTTTGCTTTGCTCAAGTTTTTTGTCTTTTACTTTTTCCCAAGCCCCGAGTAAAGCCGTTTCGGCCTCAGAAAGTTGTTCCAGATGATCCGATAGAAATTTTTTGAATGCAGTTGCAGCAGTACGACCTAGCAGGCCTGGTTCCAGATCAAGGTCATTTAAAATTGCTTGAGGCAGCCTTTCGTACGCTAAATACTTGTACATATCTTCGCGATTTAAACCCAGTGAATTGGCTAAACGTTGCTTGTTTTTCTTTAATTTCTCATCGAGAGAGTTCAGGCCAATAAAAATTTCATAATCTGTCAGATCCTGACGCTTTAAATTTTCTGCCAAGGTTAACAAAGATGCTTCTACATCATTTGCATCAATGATAATGGCTTCAATCACAGACTTACCGAGTAGCTGATGCGCCCGTAAGCGTCGCTCGCCTGCAATCAGTTCATATTTCAGATTATCCAGTTTACGCACTGTAATGGGCTGCAAGAGGCCGATTTCATTAATAGAATCCGCCAGTTCCTTTAACTGTGACTCTTCAAAGACTTTACGCGGCTGGTTTGGACTGCGGCTGATATCCTCAATAGGGACATTACGTCTAAATTCTTTTAGCTCTTTAATATTATCTTTCTGTGCTTGCTGATGTTTTTCTGTATTCTGTTTCAGTTTCTGAGCTAAAAGCTCTTTGGTGCTTGCCATAATGCTCTCAGGTTTATACTTTCGCTACAATTTCATTGGCAAGGCTTTCAAAAGCCTTACGTACTTTTGAATTTTTTTCTACTTTCAAAAGTGATTGTTGCAGAATCGCTGCTTGATTGACTTTAGTACTTTGAGGAATGGTGGTTTCTAAAATTTTGCCCACCTGTTTTAAGGCTTCATCCCGAATCAGTTTACAAACATTCTGACGTTCATCATGCTTAATCAGTAAAGCGCCTAAAAGCTCTAAATCTGGATTAATACGTTTGATCTTTTCAAGATGGTTTAAAAGATCTGTTACCCCATACAGTCCATATTGTGATCCGGATTCGATAGGGATAATGACATGGGTTGAAGATGCCAGCGCATTGCTGGTTAATAATTTAAGACTAGGTGGACAATCAATCAATATGAAGTCATAAAGATCTTTTAACAGTTCTAGCTTGATATTTAACTCTTCAGAAGGACGGGGAGCTTCTTCTTTTAGTTGGTCTTCTGTTTTTCCTAAATTCAAGGAACCATAAATTAATGATACTTTTTCAAAGTTCGTTTCTTCTTGTAATGCATCTGCCAACAACGAAATATCGCCCACCAGTAATTCTGCTGTAGTCACAACAATTTCGCTTGGATGTTGGATCCCAATATGTAAACTTGCGTTTGCTTGAGGATCTAAATCAATGACTAAAACTTTGTTGCCCAGATTAGCAAGTTCTGAGGCGAGGTGCACAACAGTCGTTGTTTTGCCACATCCGCCTTTATGGTTAGCAACAGTAATAATTTTTGCAGACATGCGTGTCAGATGATTCCGTATTTGAATGTCTAGTAATATAAATAACTTTCACTTATCTTACTATAGTTTTTAAATTTATAAACCTATTTGTTCAGATGTAAAACAGCTTAAAAAATAAATCTTTAAATAGGCTAGCTTAATTAATAATTAGAATAATTAGTTATTTAGCTAATTAATAATTAAGAGCATATTTTTGTTATATAAAACAAAAACTTATGTTTTTAAAAGTGGAAGGTATGTCACCGTAAAGTGGAAGGTATGTCACCGTAAGGTGGAAGGTCTGTCACTCTAAGGTGGAAGGTTTGTCATCCTAAAGTGGAAGGTCTGTCACTGTAAAGTGGAAGGTCTGTCACTAGGGTGGAAGGTTTGTCACTGCTATTTTTTAAACTGCTATTTTTATAATAAAATAGCAAAAAAACAATAATTTAGGATGTTAATAAAGTCCCGTAAATAAGCTTTAAAGGTGGAAAGGTTGTCACTGTATATTTTTAACCTGTGGATAATCTGTTTTTATTGGATATTTCCTGATGATTATATGTACAGTTATACCTTTCAAATCTAACTGAAAGGTGGAAGCCTTGTCACATCAGGGTTTCTATCTGACTTAACCTACCTGAATGTGGATGAAAACAAGTAAAAATAGGCATTCTGAAATGTAATTTAGGAGCTAAAGGTGGAAGGTCTGTCACTATAGGGTGGAAATATTATATTTAATTCCACTTTAAAGGCAAAAAACCGGATAAAACGCTTTTTTTGATGACAAACCTTCCACTTTTAGAATCTTGTGGTGAAAGTCTTGAAAGTTTTTCCACTTTTGTATATAAAAACTAAGTCAAATTATAAATACCACGGTTATGACAGAATCTGAATCATTGCAAGAAGAATCGAATTATATTCCTTACTGTATAGGCAACATTCGCCATAATGGTGTTGTCAGTACCAGTAACCGTTTAATTCGCCCAATCGAGTTATCAGCCAATGAATACAAAGCGCTTCTATATGCAATGGCAGTTGCGAATTATAGTGAGAAAAATAGGGTAAATGGTGAAATCACCGAACAAACCTATATTTATTTGTATAAGGATGATCTGGCAGATTTATTAGGATTGAATAAACGTAATTCAATTAATGTTGCAATAGACCGCATCTATAAAGAACTGTCATCCCGGGTGGCTCATTTTATTATTGAGGAGCCTGCTGATGATGGTAAGAGAAAAACTAAAAAAGTACATTCTGTCGTTCCCATTATCCGTGAGTTAAGATGGGAAGATGACTCTAAAAATGCGATTCAGATTCGTTTTACCAATGAGGTATTACCGTATTTCACTCAACTGGCGGGGGGAAATTTTACCACCTATCAGCTAAAACATCTTTTTGCCTTGGATTCTGTTGCTAGTATGAGTCTTTATACGTATTTCATTAAAAACGAATTCAAGTACGCCAATCAAAAGAGTTATGAAGTGCCATTACTTTTGGAAAACTTGAAAGCACTGATTGATATTAATGAAACCAAATATGATCGCTGGGTAGACTTTAGACGCTATGTATTAGACAAAATAGTGGCAGAAATTAATGAAAATACAGACCTACAATTAGAATATGAAACCGTTAAGAAAGGCCGTCCAATCGTGGGTGTGAATTTTAAACTGCATCATCGGATTGCTGATAAAGCACCGGATGAAATTGCAGTAATTGAAAAAATCTATCTTGATGTTCCATTTGAAGACAATGCATTCGTAAAAGAATTGGGGGCGAAATTCGATACGAATATACGTTCTTGGTATATTTTTAATAATCATGAAAATTATCAGCAATTCAAGAAGTGGTTTAAAAAAGTAGGATGTCTCACTGACTCTCAAGCAAATATCGTTATTAATGACACTTTATTCCAAATGGATTTTGCTGAAATTGGTATGGGTCTGAATGACTTTAAACGAAATATGAAGCATAAACTTAAAAATAATCCGGAATTCGTTCAAAGTATTCGTGAAAGACTGAATGATATTTTTGGGAAAGAGCTTATTTAGGAGAAAGTGTAGCAACTTGCTACACTTTTTTAGATATATGTCTGTGAAGAATTCATGCGCTAAGCACAATAGGATAAAAATTAGTAATAAATTCCTCTGTACACGACAAATTTCACAGAACCCTTATCCTATGAGGCTTCTGCCTTCTTAAAATTGCCAGAATTTCCTTAAATTCTGCTTTTTCTCCAAAACCAATTAAACGCTGAATCGCCATTTGAACATATTGAGCCAGAACTAGAAAAAAGGGGGTTCTGGAGCCGTTTTTTTAAACCTTATGGCTAATATAAAACAACAATTAGTTGCAAATTAGTTGATATAATAACTTATGCTTTTGGAGATAAGTTATGTCTGTTCAAGAACGCTTAAATAAATCTACAGTCCAATTTCTTAAGATTGCACATCATGTTGTATTCGCCAGGAAACGCTATGAAAACGGCAGACAAATAGTAGTTGCCCTGATTTATATTGCACAAGATGCACACCCCATAGCGGCAATCACAGGAACAGACCGATTTTGGGATTGTCACGACATCAGTAAGGCAACACGATCAATTAGACGACACAATAAAAACTGCCTAATCCTGGATCGTAGAGACTTCATTTTTGAGAAAACGGAAGACCTAAAAGGCTTCAATGGCATCCATTGATTATTCGCCAAAGCTAAACAAAACCGTGGAACATTGATTGTTTTTTGAACGTGAAACATGAAAAATCATAAAAAAAGCCCAACTTGGGGAAGATGGGCTATCAACTAGAAACTACAGCATTGATTTCTAAGGAAAATTATAACACATTACGTATAAGGTGTATTATGTTAATTTTAGAAATTCTTCAATAAGTTACATATGTTTAGAGCTAACTTAAATTGAACTTCTCCTCCAATAAATTGACGAAATTAACGAATTCATTTTCCCCATTTTCTAAATTACTTACCTCTATAACTTCTTCTGAAGACATCTGAGACCACAGTTTTTCAACTAATTGTGTCTTTCTGACCGATTTATATGGAGCAATTAAGGGATGCAGTTTTTCCTTTTGATCTTCATAAGGATCTACCACATAGTCTAACTCTCCATTAGAAATCCGTTTAATTAGATTAGGATGCAAATAATTTTCGCATTCCCGTTTTTTAGTCAAATAAAACAGAACTCCTTGTTCATTATATTTTTTTTGAAGTTCAATATTTGAAAGATAGTCTGAACAATTTGATCCATCATTATCAGAATCAAAAAAAGCACACCAAGGTTTTCCTAGAGATTCTATAAGCTTGTAATTAACCCAATGTTTTAGATTTCCACTTCCACCACTTATTAATACATGAACATTCTTATCTTCGATGTAATTTCGTTTTATTTGAGAACTTTCATGTAATTTTAGAAAGATATGCTTTAGAAAAACCACATCTGAAATGCCTTCTACAAATATAAAACCTTTCGCACCACTGCTTTGGATCTCCTTAACAGGATAAATACCTAATTCTTGCGAAATATATTCATAAAGGTCATCACTTGGATGATCAATACGATGTGTTTCATCTGATTTATAAATATACCTCAAACTATCTAACGGCATCAGACCTGCTAATGCGGGCACATGCGTTGTGACCATAACTTGAGTTTTAGGAAATTCTGATAGTTTAATTAGTGCCTTTATCAACATTTCTTGGTTCGAGGGATGTTGAGATGTTTCAGGCTCTTCAATAGCATAAATTATAGAGTTACCAGATGACTCACTCATCTTTCTTTCAGCTTCAGCTCTAAAGAAATTTAATAAAATTAAACGTCTGACACCACTTCCCCTTTTATTTATAGCAATACCTTTTTCAGAAGAAAGGGATAACTTAAATAATGTCTTCCAATCAGGCTCCTTAGTAAAGTCAGGTATTAAATCTTCAGCTAAAGAAGAGTCCATTTCAGCAAGCTTCGCCAGTGTTCGTTGTGCTACATTCACAACTCTTGTTTTAATATGCTTTTGAATTTCGTCCAGTTGTGGCTGAATATCTGCAAGAGCTAATTTAATAGCAAGTTTTAAGGGGTCCTGAACCTCAGAGTCTTGATCATTACTATTACGATCTGACTTAAATAAAGCATAAATAGGTAAATGTTTTAATAAGCTTGTCCAAATATCTTTAGCATCTTCTTTATTTAATAAAATTTCTTGTTCTGAAAAATTTAGAATTTCTGATTCATATAAAAAATTTCGAATAGATGCATTAGACCTTAAATCAGCAACATCATCTGAATTTAGTCCTCTAGCTGTAATTCGCTTCTTAAGATCAGCCTGTTTCAAATAAATGAGGTCATTCAGTCCTTCGTTTGAAGGATACATACAAATTAACGATACTTTCTCGCTTGCTCGACTAGCACTAAAATCAAAGGTCTTACAAATTTGTAGTAGTTTGTTTTTATTAAGTAAATACTCACCTTCTAAGCTAGTCTGTGAGCCGCTATCTAGACTCAAAAATTTCGGATAGTTGTCAAAGGTACATGTTATTTTAATGCTTCCATCTGCATCAATATTTTTATCTTCTCTATCAATACTTGAATTACCGAAAAAGATATCTAATGCCTCTAAAACGGTAGACTTTCCAGCATCATTTTTCCCCGTAATTCCAGTGAAAGAATTATCAACTAATAAGGTTGCAGGTTCTTTATAACCCCTAAAATTTTCTAAAGTTATTGATACTAGTTTCATTATAAACTCATATAAAAATAATAAGTTATAACAATATAAGAGAGATGATATAAAGGCAAAAGGGGAGGAGTAAATTAATTCTTATCTTTTAATTGTAATAAGCTAAAGGCTAAGAAAATAGCGCATCATATATGACTCACCCTAGATAACAGCTAAAATGGATCTCTGATCCATTTTAGCTGTTATCTAGGGTGAGTCAATACTGCAAGTAATTGAATTATGACAAATAAAAAATCCTATCACATACTTGCTTAAGCAAGTATGTGATAGGATTTTTTATTTGTCAAGGTTTATTCACAAAATAAAATGGTTGTAAGTTATAATAGATGATAGATAATGAATGTACGACTAAACCCTGTACATATTGATTAAGTTCGATAGTCGTTAGGGTGAAAAGACCGGCATTTTATGTCGGTTTTTTCGTTTAAAGGATTTAAATTTTGAAAACTGCTTGTTTTGTTGATGGATATAATTTCTATTACGGCTTATTAAATAATACTTCTTATAAGTGGTTAGACTTACGAAAACTAATCGAACAGATTTTGTATATTCAAAATCCATCCTTTCAATTAGAAAAAATCACTTATTTTACATCGCCAATTAAACCAGATTTAGCCCGTCGAGGCGTCTTATCAGACGAAGCTCAAAAAACATATATCCGTGCTCTAAAAAGTTCCAATATAGAAGTCATCATGGGGCGTCATAAATTAGAAAGAGCTAGGGCTCCCATTTACAAAAAGGGAGAAAAAGCTGATCGAAATAAATCATGTGATATCTGGCTTTTAGAAGAAAAAGAAACTGATGTAAATGTTGCATTGTATATGTATAGAACAGCACTTTTGGAATCTCAAAAATTAGCTAATGATCTATCTAAGATTGAACAAATTCTTTTAGTCTCAGGAGATACTGATATGACTCCAGCGCTAAAAATGATAAAAGAAGACTTTCCGTCTATGAAAATTGGCTTAATTTTCCCACAACGAGAAAATTTAAAAAGAACTCCTCCTGGATCTTTAATCGAATTAGCAGATTGGTCGAGAAAAGTCGTAAAAGAATCCGAACTAAACCAAAATCAGTTCCCTGATAGAATATCAACTAAGAAAAAGCCCATTTTAAAACCATCTTATTGGTGATTTAACATAAAAACTCTTATTGGAAATTTTAAAAACTAGATTTTTCCACCAATTTACAGTCCATTTAACATAATGGCGGTTATACGCAATACACTTGTATATTAATATAAAAATCAATGACTTAAAATCTAACACTCAACCCTAAAATCCGTAAAAAGCCGACTTTGAAACAAGTCGGCTTTTTTATGTTCGATTCTGTAAGATTTTGCCAATAGAAAATGGAACAACTTTGCAAAATTTACAATTTTGTATTAACATTTTTATATTAACAAAAAGCGATGCAACTATGGAAATTGAGTTTTCATGGGATGAGCATAAAGCAGAAACAAACCTCAAAAAACATGGTGTAGCTTTTGAAGATGCAACATTGGTTTTTTACGATGCTCATGCCTTATATAAACAGGATCGCTTTGAAAATGGTGAATATCGTTGGCAAGCGATAGGTATGGTACATGGGCAAGCTGTTTTATTGGTGGCCCACACAGTACAAGACCATAATGGGATGGATCATATCCGCATTATTTCGGCACGACAGGCAGAGAAAAAAGAGAGGAAACAGTATGAGCAAAACCGTTACTTACAAAATGGATTTGAATAATCCTCCTGTTTTGTCTGAAGAACAAAAGGCAAGACTTGAAGCATTAGATAAACGTCCAGACAGTGAAATCGATTTTTCAGATATTCCTGAACTTGATGACAGCTTCTGGAAAAATGCAGTGCAAAATCCATTTTACAAGCCGACTAAACAAGTAACTACGGTTCGCATCGATGCAGATGTCATGCAGTGGCTAAAAGCCCAAGGCAAAGGCTATCAAACACGAATGAATAAAATTTTACGGGATGCCATGCTTAAAGAATTAAAAAATCATCAATAAAAATGGGAGCTTAGGCTCCCATTTTTAGATTCGTATAACGTGTATTATGTTAATTTTAGGAAAACTTATAATCAGAATAATTAACAGCCACTGTTTTATTGGTAGCTATTAATTATTTAAAGGATTGTAATTTTTACCTATGAGTACTTTGATCTTTTGTTTTCCAAAGAGAGTATAGAATTCCTGTAAACAAGATGATGAACGTGATCGAAAGGGAGACTGGCGGTGGAATTTTTGCTATACCTAATCCATCAGCTATAAAAATTTTTGATCCAATAAAGACTAACAATACTGCTAATGCGTACTTCAAATAATGGAAGCGGTCGACCATTGCTGATAGGGCAAAATATAAAGCACGTAATCCCAAAATTGCGAAAATATTTGAAGTATAAACAATAAATGGATCTGTCGTAATCGCAAAAATCGCAGGAACACTATCTATTGCAAAGATCAGATCTACAAATTCAATCATGATCAAGGCTAGAAAAAGTGGTGTCATAAACCAGGTTAATTGGTTAGTTTTTGGATCAATCTTTTTCACCCAGAACTTCTCTGCATGAAGCTGCTCAGTGACACGAAATCTTTTTTTAATAAAGTTCAAAATAGGAGAATTTCCGACTTCATATTCTTTATCAACACTTAGCCACATTTTTATCCCTGTAAAAATAAGAAAGGCTGCAAATATATAAAGAACCCATGAAAATTGGCTGACCAGTGTTGCGCCCACGCCAATCATGATAGCTCTTAGAAAAATTACACCTATAATTCCCCAAAATAAGACTCTATGCTGATAAATTCTTGGTATCGAGAAATATGAAAAAATCATTGCAATGACAAAGATATTATCCATCGCTAATGATTTTTCAATTACAAAACCGGTTACATAGTTAATCCCTGCCGTGGGTCCGAGATACCACCACACCCATGCGCCGAAAAGTAAACCTAATGTAATATAAAATGCTGATAGTGCTAAGCTTTCTTTAACACCAATCTCTCTTACCTTACGATGAAATACTCCAAGATCTAGAATAAGCAGGACAAGTACAATAAGGATAAAGAAAATCCACATCCAAACAGGTTTATCTAAAAAATTCGAAAATAGAACGTCCATAGTTTTCCTCTGCTTATACTTGAACCGTACCGGGTTTGTCGGAGATTTTTTGATTAAAGAAAGAGTACAGTATTCCTATTTGAAGCTGCAATCTTTGACGCAATTTTGAGTTTAGTGAAGTTTGAATCAGACATTTTTTCTCAATACATTGAGGTGGTTCCGTTAATTAGACCACTCAATTCAGTTTTATAAGTGATAAATCCGCTCTAAATATTTAAAT
>NZ_KB849340.1:763317-796885 GCF_000368305.1 Acinetobacter sp. CIP 102129 | reverse complement strand
CTGCTGAATGATTACGACGTTTTCTTCGTGTCATGGTTGACTCCTAAAACAAGCATTTCCCATGCTTATTGGGGAGTAGATTATCACTTATAGACGTGGTCTAAAATCCTAGACCCACATCAACATGACGATCTCTAATCTTAACTTCAATTAAATGCTCAAATAAAAGAGTAATTATAAATGAGTCCTTGCGATTTAAGTTATTCATCGTCTTTGTGATGATCATTATCGAATAGCTTACAAGTAAAAATTATTGCTAATATGACTAGGCTAGAAGAAATACCAGCATATAAGTTGGCTAAAGTTCCACCAAAAACAACAAGATCTTCTAAAAACAAGATGACTATAACTATAATAGATACATGTAATATAATAAGTTTTAGATCATGAAACTTATTAATTGATAGTGTCTTAAGAAAAGAACTATTGTCAAAAATAGCTTGTTGAATAAATAATTTATAAAAACCTGCTGAAATTAAATGAAATGTAATAGCAATTAACGAGACATCGAGGATTTTTAAAAATTTAACAACAACTATTTTTACTTCAAAATTAGTTGCATATATATTTTTTATAATAAAAATTATTGCATCAATTAGAAGATATATAGTTGATAAATATAAAAAAATAGAAGATAGTATGCAATTTATAATAACTATAATAACTATAATAACTAAAAATCTACTCTTTTCAAAAAAATTTTGTAGCACTTGATAACATCCCTTAAAATGAGGCTTTGTTGCATAAATATGTAAGCATCTGATTTAAATAAATTTAATTTTGGATCAAAAAATAATCAAAACTTTTAAAATCATATAGTTATGATATCTTTGTGCAACAAAGCCGTCCAGTACTGGAAACTACATCATAACCTCTCTGATTAACTGAATCAGCTAATTGTCCTAAGGTCATCATAGCTACATAAAGTTCCCCAATTCTTCCTGTTAAATGCCTTAATTCTGCAATAGGCATTCCCCCATAAGAAAGCTCTCTAAAATATACTAATTCTTTATTTTTATAGCATAAAAATAAAGGCCGCAAATGCGACCTTTAATTAATATGAGTCCGAACGACGCCCGAAGTAATCTAAAAACTTAAATGGTTAACGCTCGAAAGAATTAACCAAATTCTTAGAAACTTAGTAATACTTAGTATTACACCTCGCTCTATACGCTTATATGACAACAGCGTGCTGACCAATTTTTCATCTGACCATCTAGGTTGTCAAGGTCGATGTAACGTCTTTCAGCAAAGACTCATCTATTAGGGTATCATTCCCCTGAGAAATGTCAAATTCTATCTTCTTTTCCCTTTTTTAAAAGTACTTTCTAATCATGCAACAACCTGTTTTACAAATAAAAGAAGATACAATAGAGCAGAATTTATTTTGGGAAATTAATGGTTCTATCGATCTAGCTATAATTCCTGGCAATACCATAAAAGGTATTCCTCATGATCTTCCAATTAGATTACAAAATGGCTATGCAAAAGGTAGAAATGGATTTGGCTATCTGCATATTTTAAGAAATCATGGTCAAGAATTTAATCGCTTAAGACCCCCCACTGATGTTTTCGGATTTTTGGTGAAAAAATTAGGCCAAGGAGGGAGTTTTCATCATCAAACAGATAAAAGAAAAGGGCTCTATTTAGCAATGCTTCCTTCTGGGGTTATTATTTTGGATTATGTTGCAAAGGGTAGAGATTCCTTTTTTACAATTATTACAGCTTATACAACCAATCGTTCTATTGATGGTAAAGAAATAGGTAGATATATCAGTACTTTCCAAGTTAAACCTAAGAAATAATAAAACTTTTTAGAAAAGCACCATCTATTTTTCATTTAACATAAAATCTCTTATACGCAGTCAAAAGTGGGAGCCTAAGCTCCCATTTTTATTGATGATTTTTTAATTCTTTTAGCATGGCATCCCGTAAAATTTTATTCATTCGTGTTTGATAGCCTTTGCCTTGGGCTTTTAGCCACTGCATGACATCTGCATCGATGCGAACCGTAGTTACTTGTTTAGTCGGCTTGTAAAATGGATTTTGCACTGCATTTTTCCAAAAACTTTCATCAAGTTCAGGAATGTCCGAAAAGTCTATTTCACTGTCTGGGCGTTTATCTAATGCTTCAAGTCTTGCCTTTTGTTCTTCAGATAAGACAGGAGGTTTATTCAAATCCATTTTGTAGGTAACGATTTTGCTCATATTGTTTCCTCTCTTTTTTCTCTGCCTGTCGTGCTGAAATAATACGGATATGATCCATCCCATTATGATCTTGTACAGTATGAGCCACTAATAAAACTGTCTGGCCGTGTACGAGACCTATCGCTTGCCAACGATATTCACCATTTTCAAAGCGATCCTGTTTGAAGACGGCATAAGCATCATAAAAAACCAATGTTGCATCTTCAAAAGCTACACCATGTTTTTTGAGGTTTGTATCTGCTTTATGCTCATCCCATGAAAACTCAATTTCCATAGTTGCATCGCTTTTTGTTAATATAAAAATGTTAATACAAAATTGTAAATTTTGCAAAGTTCTTCCATTTTTTATTGGCAAAAGCTTACAGAATCGAACATAAAAAAGCCGACTTGTTTCAAAATAGACTTTTTGCTGATTTTTTGAGTAATGCCAATTTTTTAAGTAATTGATATTTCAATTAATATACAAGTGTATTGCGTATAATATGCATTATGTTAAATAGAGCTTCATCTGTGTTGCTCTCATAAAAGCTTAGCTAAAATACCAAAACCAGAAAGCGACCAACACGCCTAGTGAAAGGACTGAAGCAAACAGGGTGAACCATGAATGTGATTGTGTCCCCCAAAACATACGCTTTGCTAGCCATTTTTTAAGTAGAACACTATTCAGTGTCAGTGCTGTCAAGTGTAGTAATACAGTAGCTAAAAACAGATTTGCGAATAGTTCATGCACTTCTTTTAAACTGTGGCTATGCGTATAGTCTGTTAAAAAGCCTGCCAGTACAGTTAAGGGCATCAGGCAAAAAGCACCCAGTATGCTCAGCTGAAACAGGCTGGAACTGGCTGCTTTTAAAAATGCTGGGGAAAGCCATTGCTGCGGTTGCGCCCAATAGCGCTGCACAAATGGCTTGATCACATTAAATCGACGGCTCGCCCCTGAAGGCTGAGTATGAGCAAATCGAGAAGCAAGAAACTGCCATAAAATTCTTAATATCAGGCTAATACCAAGTGTATAGCCAAACGCCATATGCACTTGATGCCATTCTTCTGCATCCCCCGTGAGATAAGCCCCAGTAAAGCTCAAAATAATGACGATATGCAGAAATCGAATCAGTAAATCTGTAGAAGATGTTGCTGTGTTCTGAGCCATAAAAAACCTTTGTTGACTGTATTTTAGTTGCAGAATAGCAGCTCAAGCTGAGGTGAATATTAAGAATACAGTCAAAAAAAAATGGCGCTCATTAGAGCGCAATTTTAAAATTGGAAGATCATGTGAATATTAATTTTGTCTACAATTAGCTTAATACGGATTATACGAAGCCTGAACATTGGAGTCGGTTTTTTTAATACGTATAACACCCATTATTAAACAAGGTTATTTTAAATGTAATGGATATGCATCAGTAGTGACTTATATTCTCTATTGTCTAGCTCAATTAAGGTTTACAGATAAAATATTTACTATAATCATTCTGATAACAGCAAGGGACTATATTGTGCGCCATTCTTATCATATCGAAAAACATTATATTGAACGGTCAGGGTGGCTACGTGCGGCTGTACTAGGGGCTAATGATGGGATTATTTCTGTAACAAGCCTAGTAGTCGGAATAGCAGCCAGTGGTGCTTCTTCTCAAACATTATTAGTAACATGTGTTGCGGGATTAATTTCTGGGGCGGCTTCAATGGCTGCAGGTGAATATATTTCCGTTAAATCACAACAAGATATTGAAAAAAATGATCTGAAAATGGAGGCACGTGAGTTAAAACTCCATCCTGAACATGAACTGCAGGAACTAAAAAATATTTATATACAACGTGGTTTAGAACCAACTTTAGCTGAAGATGTCGCTAAACAACTAACTATGCATAATTCTTTAGATGCACATGCTCGTGATGAAATTGGCATTTCAGTTCATACCTCTGCCAAGCCATTTCTAGCGGCATCTTCTTCAGCCCTCGCATTTTCTGTAGGTTCATTATTTCCTTTAATTTCAATGATGCTTCTGCCTGAACAATATTTAGATAAAGGTGTCATGCTGATTGGAGTTTTAACTCTCGGAATTATGGGAGCATTGGCGAGTTATGCTGGCGGTGTAAGTATCTGGAGAGGTTCTGTTCGGGTTATGATTTGGGGAATTGTCGCAATGTTATTCAGTGCTTGGATCGGATCACTATTTAATGTTGCTGTGACCTAATATACTTTGTGTATCTGATCACAATATTTTAATCCAATAAATTATTATAGGTTTTGAGTAGTTATTATTCATGAGTTCTCCTAACTTTTAGATACTTATATTACATATGATCTAACCTGATTAGAGGTCAAAACTAAGATACTCAATCATCTGCTTCAAAGATTTTTAAAATTAACATAATACACCTTATACGTAATGCTTGATATTTCTCTTTAAATATCATTATATTAAAGCAAGCCGTTCTAGAATATAGGGCACCAGAGCGGCTTTTTATTGATTATTCATGTTCCACGCTTAAAATTCGAACAGTGTTTCATGATTTTTATAAGTTAAACTAAATTTAGTTGCTAATCCTAATAAGCTATTCACTAACTTGTAAATATCGGTATACCGCCTGACGACTAATCCCAAAAGCTTTCCCTAATGCCATTTTCGATGGATACTTCCCCTCCTTCCATGCTTGTCGTAAAGCTTCAGCTTGGTCAGGCTTTAGTTTATGCACCCGACCTTTGTACTTCCCCTGAGCAGAGGCGAGTTTTATTCCTTCCTTTTGCCGCTCTAAAATGATCTCACGTTCGAACTGTGCAAAAGCACCCATCATTTGAAGCATCAAATTATCCATCGGGGTGGATTCGGCTGTAAAAGTAATATTTTCTTTTACAAACTGGATGGCGATCCCTCGTTTGACCAGTTTATCTACTTCAGTGACCAAATCTTTTAGGCTTCGCGCAAAACGATCCATTGAATGTACAATCACCCTGTCCCCTTCCCGGACATAGTTCAACATTTCCTGAAATTTAGGTCGGTCAGTATTTTTACCTGAAGCACGGTCAACAAAAATCCGGTCGACCTCAATTCCTTCAAGTTGACGTTCAGTGTTTTGCTCGACAGAACTTACCCGGACATACCCTACTTTTTGGCCTTTCACTTTTTCAGGCACTGTTGCAAATAGAGATTTGAGTCGATGAAGTTCCTTTTTAAAAGTGCTTAGAGACCGAAAACCCTGTTGATTAGACACACTTCACCTTGAGGCTGACCATAATAAAATGACGATGCTTGTCCTTTACGTAGTGCACGCATGACTTCAATACCTTTAATTGTGGCATAAGCCGTCTTCATAGATTTGAATCCTAATGTGGCCCTGATGATCCGCTTTAACTTACCATGATCACATTCAATGACATTATTTTTATACTTAATCTGCCTGTGCTCAATATCTACTGGACATTTTCCTTCTCGCTTTAACCGTGATAAAGCATGGCCATAGGTCGCTGCTTTATCTGTATTGATGACCCGTGGAATTTGCCATTTTTTCACCGTATTGAAGATCTTTCCTAAAAAACAATAGGCTGATTTACTGTTCCGTCTAGCGGAAAGGTAAAAGTCAATCGTATGACCACGTTGATCAACTGCACGATACAGGTAAGTCCATCGCCCCTTCACTTTGATATAAGTCTCATCCATATGCCATGAATGTAAATCTGTAGGATTACGCCAATACCAGCGTAAGCGTTTTTCCATTTCTGGAGCATAACGCTGAACCCAACGATAAATTGTGGTGTGGTCAACATTCACACCTCGTTCAGCGAGCATTTCTTGAAGTTCACGATAGCTGATGCCATATTTACAATACCAACGAACAGCCCAAAGAATGATTTCACCTTGAAAGTGCCGACCATGGAAGGGATTCATCTGCTGTATCTCGAAATAAATAAGATATTTAGCTTATCATGTCAGCCTATTTGCAACAGTGCCGTTAATTGTCAGTATTAGTCTGACAGAATGGTTAAGTGCCAGAGGAAAAATTATTTGGCAAATACCTGGGTCAGCTATGCAGACTTATACAGTAAGCCTAAGCATTATTTTGGTTCTGCTTGCTGCGCTAATCTATGCAGAAGTCTATCAATTTCCATTGTTGGCTTAAGTAAAATCAACTTTTAAGATCTTTTAGTGGACAAGTAAAATAATTGACCAAATAATAAAAATAATGAGAAGTGCTGAAAATTGTGCCGCACTTCTCATATCTTTTGCCTTTTTGGAATGCATGTTTTTCAAGCGAAATACGATCTAAAACAGCTTCAATCGCAGAATTGAATAATTCCACAATTACAGCCAGTAAACAGACAGCCACCATCAGTGCCCGTTCTATAGAAGAAACAGCAATAAAAAAGCTCATAGGAATTAGAATAAGATCAATTAATACGATTTGACGAAAAGCTGCCTATTTTTAGACGCTGTTTTAGATCCTAAAAATGAATAGCCAGTGGCTACTAGAATCCGTTTTAAAATTTTTTTGCCTTTTAATCACGGTTTTTGAAATTAGCCAATAATAATCTCTACAGATGAAATAAATTTATTATAATCATCCTGATAACAAAAAGGATATACCTTGTGCGCCATTCTTATCATATTGAAAAACATTACATCGAACGTGCGGGATGGTTGCGTGCAGCTGTGCTGGGGGCAAATGACGGGATTATTTCAGTCACAAGTCTCGTGGTGGGAATCGCAGCCAGTGGAGCATCTACCCATACTGTACTGGTGACCTGTATCGCCGGATTAATATCTGGAGCTGCATCGATGGCTGCAGGTGAATACATCTCCGTTAAATCGCAACAAGACATTGAAAAGAATGATCTGCAGATGGAAGAACGTGAACTGCAACGCCATCCTGAACATGAATTAAATGAGCTAAAAAATATTTACATACAGCGTGGATTACAACCCGCTTTAGCGCAAGAAGTCGCGCAACAACTGACTGCACACAATGCTTTAGATGCACATGCGCGTGATGAAATTGGTATTTCAGATCATACTTCTGCCCAGCCGTTTCGTGCTGCCTTCTCTTCAGCCATTGCATTTACTGTAGGCTCATTATTTCCTTTAATTTCAATTATGCTTCTGCCTGAGCGATACTTAGAGAAAGGCGTCATGCTGATTGGGGTATTAAGTCTCGGAATTATGGGTGCCTTGGCCAGTTATGCGGGCGGCGCCAGTATTTGGAGAGGTTCGATTCGGGTAATGATTTGGGGTATTATTGCCATGTTATTCAGTGCTTGGATTGGATCATTATTTAATGTTGCGGTGGCATAAGATCCTTTTTTGTATAATCCAAATATTCCCACTCCATGAGGAGTATAGATAATAAGTCTATAGAAATACCTGACCTATCTGACATGCTTTATATCAATAAAGCATGTTGTTCTAGGTGAACAATATGCCTATTTTCTATAGTTATAGATCTAAATCATTTCATTTTTTTAAAAAGCATACTTTTTAATACATTATCTTTGAAAATAAAATGGTGGATTAATGCAGCACAAGCATGTAAACCTACGACTGTAATAAAGAAGTTACCTAAAAATTGATGCATCTGACCAATATATTTAACCTCTCTAACACTGCTCAAAAGTGGCAAATTTAAAGAGAATACTTGGAAGTTATCAGTGAAACTCGATAATGCAAGCCAGCCCGCTATTGGAACGACACATAAACTTACGTAAAGCGTAAATCTGACAATTTTAAATAATTTTATTTGATACGGATTAATGATCTCATTTTGAGGAATACTTCTTTTATAGAGAAAAACAACACTCAACCGCACGAAAAATAGAATAAATATTGAAATTCCACCTATAACATGAATCTGGCCCTGCAAACCTGTTCTTGTTGGATCTCCACTCGTCAAATATACAATTACAACTAAAACAAAGGTAATCCAGTGCATTATTATCATAGGTTTAGGATAATTATTGTTCATATTTTTTTCCTGAATTTTAAATATTGATGTGTGTTGATAAAAACGGAGGCTTTCGCTTGGGAGGATTCTAGACAGCCAACCTGTAAAAGTCCTCTGCCATTTGATTTGGTGTCTTAAAATCCAATCCTTTTTGGATTCTTTGCTGATTATAAAATAGCTCTATGTATTTTGTAATATCTGCTTTCGCTTTTTCCCTCGTTTCATAAGTACGATGGTGTATAAGTTCATTCTTTAATATGCCCCAGAAGCTTTCAATTGGTGCATTATCAAAGCAGTCTCCACGCTTACTCATTGAACCTTGAAAATCATATTTTTCAATCATATTTCGATATACATGACTGCAATATTGACTGCCTCTGTCTGAGTGAACAATTAAGCCTTGTGGCGGTTTTTGATTCCGAATAGCCATTTTAAGAGCATCACAGACCAACTGTGCTGTCATACGTTCATTTAGACTATAGCCAACAACCTGCTTTGTATAAAGATCCTTTGAAGCAGCCAGATATAGCCATCCTTCGTTTGTCCAAATGTAGGTAATGTCACTTACCCACGCGTGGTTTGGAGTGCTCACGTTAAATTTTTGCTCTAATAAGTTTTTGTAGACGGGACGGTTGTGATCACTGTTTGTTGTTCTTTTAAAGCGCTTATGGCGCTTGCAAAAGAGTTTATTGACCTTCTTTATTGTACGTACTGCATATTGGCTAATTTGAACACCTTGAGCGTGTAAATGCTTACTCAGGCGAATATAGCCATAGCTTTCATTGGTCTCCTGATGTGCTATTTTCACCATGATAGTCTGCTGATTTCTTCGAATTTGTTTTTGGCTTAAGCCACTTTTCAACCACTCATAAAATCTTGATACTGAAACTTTTAACAGCTTCGCCATCATGGTGATTGGGTATGTATCTTTATACTGTTTCATGCAGGCGTACCTCACTGACTTTCTTTGGCAAAGTACGCTACTGCTTTTTTTAAGAATTCTCTTTCCAATTCCGCAGTTTTAAGTTGCTGTTTCAGCTTCTTATTTTCTTCGAGCAGAGCAGCAAGTTCAGGGGAATATTGTTGTGTTCCAACTAATGTTCCAGATTTAGCTTTGCTGTACCAATTGGAAAGCGTTTGCATGGATATGCCAAGCTGTCTTGCTGTTTCCGAAACATTGCCTTTATTTTCTTCAATCTGTTTTATAGCTTCAGCTTTGAATTCCGCTGTATAAAACTTTGGTTTTTTGCTCATGGTAAACTCCTGATGAGTACGTTTAGTTTACCAAGTGAAAGCTTCCGTTTTTATCAGCACACATCAACCTAATACATTCCCTAGCGTTGCCACACCTATAAGTAAAACCGGTGAATATTCTCCCAATATTAGCATTCCTGCCAATACAGATTCTGATTGAAGAGGCAGTAATGTTGCTGCCCCAAATGCACTTAAGAATAAAAAAATATAAGCCACTATTTAGGCCAGTGCTGGTGATAGCTATCAATCATAAATTCATGTTCATGCTTACCTTTATAGTTGTGCTGCAATAAATGCTCGTGATCTTCTGGTAAATCAAGATGAGTATGTTCTAAAACTAAATTATCGTTTTTTGGCCAGATAACAAACGCGACGACTATTGATACCAAGGCGATGAATGCCATAGGCAAAAAAGTTATAAGCGTTCCAAAGCTTGTACTTAACCAGCCCACTAATGGATAAGTGATTAGCCAGCAGGCATGTGAAAATGCAAATTGAGCTGCAAATAGCGCTGTTCGATTTTCACTTGATGCAGACTTTCTAATAAGACGTCCGGTTGGTGTTTGAGAAACTGAATAACCAATACCTAATATAAACCAAAGTGCTAATAACCAAGCATAGGTAGAAATAAAGTAGCCACTCAGCAATCCAACGACGAGAACCACAGTCCCTGAAAGCATGACAGCTCTATCATTCAATTTATCTAATATTTTTGGCAATGCAAATGCAGCAAGCATTGAACCTAATCCAAATAAACCAAATGCCCATGTCGTCGCTTTTTCCGTCAAGCCAAAGGTCGTTTGAACAAGAACGACTGTATTTACGATAACGACTGCACTGGCTGAAGCAATAGCGAGATTTAAAGCTAACAATGCTTTTAAACGAGGTGTTCTGAAATATATTTTTGCGCCTTGTTTGATTCGGTTATATACCCCGATAAACTCCGGCATTTTCGCATTTGGTAATTTTGCACTGACTACAAATAGTGCCGAACCAATAAATCCAACCACAGTTCCCAAAAACAAGTTGTGATAACTCATCACAGTGAGTAACAAGCCTGCCAGCATTGGACTTATAATATTTTCTAGGTCGTAGGCCAATCGTGATAGAGACAGCGCGTTTGTATACTCTTCTTCTATGGGCAATACATCAGGAATCATGGCTTGAAATGTGGGGGTAAAAGCGGCTGAAGCAGACTGTAGAATAAAAATCAAAATATAAATTTGCCAGATTTGAGTCACGAAAGGCAGACACAATGCGGTTAAAGCTCGAATGACATCTAAGCCCACCAAAACTTTTTTTCTCGGTAATCTTTCAGCAAATGCGGAAGCAATGGGTGCGACCCCAATATAAGCAATCATTTTAATTGCCAAGGCAATACCCAGGACCTGCGCTGCCTGCCCTTTTGCGATGTCATAAGCCTGTAAAGCTAGAGCAATAGTAATGAGTCCCGTACCAATCAAAGCAATGACTTGGGCTAAGAACAAATGCCGATATGTTGTATTTTTTAAAACTTCTAGCATTTTAGGGACTCCTATTTAGAACCTAATATTTATGCTAATTAGAATCTCCTTGGAGTTTAGTCCAAGGAGATTGATTAAAACTTAGAAGACCTTCTTCATTTCACTGAATTGACCTTCTACGTTTAAAGTGACCGTTACTGTACTTTCAGTACGATTACGCCAGAACCAACCATGCTTACCATCAAAGGCTGCGGTTAATGTTCCAGATTGCTCAGTTTCATTTTTACCTTTACCGTAACCATGATAAAAGTCTTTTGGCGCATTTACAGGATCGCCATGCGTGTCATAGTTCAGACCACCACCTGAAGATTTCCAATCAAAGCTTACACTTGCATCTTTAGGCATAGCCAACTTAACTTCAGTTGCCTGGTTAGGTTTTAATTCGATAGAGATCGATTCTTTCTTAATAGCGGGCATTGTATTTGAGCTATCATTTGTTACAGCAGCCTGAGCAACCGAACTATTAGCAGTATTTACTGAAGGGATCTGAGGGGTCTCTCCCATTCCATTCTCTGATTCAGCCGCTAAAGATTGCTTGATTTCCCCCATTTTGGTTAAACCCAAAACTTTACCGACACCAGTAGGGTCAATAGCGTATTCGGCTGGCATTACACAAGTCACAAGAACAACAACGGCACTCACCGCAGCAACCACAGTGGATTTAATCAGTTTCTTTGAAGAGGGTAATTCAACATCTTTTGGAATTTCAGCGTTAAACATAATTTAGATCCTTATTGTGTAATGAAGCCAGTGAGTTGGTAGCCAACAAGTAGAAAACCAAGGAACATCAAGAAGACATTGCTTTGATATGCTGTTTTGAAGAAATAAGGGGTTTTTCTCCACATCGTCATAAGCAGTAAAATGATGGCTAATGCCATGAGTTGCCCTAATTCGACCCCGATGTTGAAAGAGATCAGATTCGCAAGCAGGCCATCATCTGGCACTTCATATTCCTGAATTTTTACAGCTAAACCAAAGCCGTGAATCAAACCAAAAATCAGCGTGGCAATTTTTGTATTGGGCTGGAATCCAAACCAGCGCTGATAAGCACCTAAATTATCTAAAGCTTTATAAACAATAGAAAAACCAATGATTGCATCAATAATGTATGCATTCATCGAAATGTTGTAATACACCCCTATCAGCATGGTAACTGAATGACCGATGGCGAACAGGCTGACATACAAACCAATATCTTTCATACGGTATAAGAAGAAAATAATACCGACCAGAAATAATAAATGGTCATAACCTGTAACCATGTGTTTGGCGCCCAGATAAATAAAGGGGATCACATGAACACCGTAGATTTCCTGTATATAGCCTTTGTCACCCTCTGCAACTCCATGAGCAAAAAGTGCAGGACTTATCAAGACCATACCTAAAGCAATCAACAGCTTTAAATAGGTTTTGAGCTTCACATAATGTGAATCAATAATTTGCATCTAAATCAAACTCCAAAAATTAAAAAATGGTTCAAAAAACTCATGATTTTTTTTGGAGGTTTAAAAATACGACTTGCAAGCAATAGAGCGTATTTCTTCGTACGGTCAAATATTTGCGCACCTAACAGAAGCAAGATGAGTGCTATTTCTTTGAGAGATGCAACATTAGAAAAATGTTCGTAATAGGTATCTTGATGATGATGTGAATGTTGCTGATTTACCTCATGATGATGAGTATGAATCACATCTACATAGGCATGCTCTTGAAAGCGGTTTTCAGTCGCATGCTCGTTAAAATGCAGACATAGTGCAAGACTGATGATGCAAACCAGCCACATCATCACATATCTCATTTTTGAATCTTGCACTATTGCCATCATATTGAACTTCTCTACCCTTTCTGCTCAGCGAAATCGTCAGATTTTTTCTGAAGAGCTTGGTTAAACCAAACATACAGGGTGGGCAGAATAATCAAGGTAAGTAGCGTTGAGGAAATAATTCCCCCTATAACAACGGTTGCAATTGGACGCTGTACTTCTGAACCAATCCCCACGTTTAAAGCCATAGGGATAAAGCCCAAAGAGGCAACCAGTGCAGTAATCAGCACTGGCCGCAAACGTTCTAATGCACCATGTTTTACTGCATCAATCAGCCCTTCACCCTGATCACGCAATCTCTGAATGGCCGATACGAGTACCAAACCATTGAGTACTGCAACACCCGATAAAGCAATAAAACCAACAGCAGCCGAGATAGAGAAAGGAATATCACGGAGGGCTAAAGCAATGACGCCACCCGTTAATGCAAAAGGCACACCAGTAAAGACCAGCACACTATTTCTGATATTGCCTAAGGCCATATAAATCATTGCAAATATCAAAATCAAAGCGATGGGTACAACAATCATAAGTCGATTAGAGGCGGACTCCATTTGTTCAAAAGTACCGCCCCAAGTGAGCCAGTAACCTTCTGGCATTTGGAAATCAGAGTTTAATTTTGATTGTGCATCAGCAATGTAACTACCGATATCAGTACCACGCACGTTTGCCGTGATCACAATACGACGTTTACCATTTTCACGAGAAATTTGGTTGGGTCCTTGAATATTCTTCAATTCAATCAATTCGGACAACAATACACTTGAACCATCAGGCAAACTGACAGGAATTTGATACAGTTTTTCCAGGTCAGTTACTGAGTTTTGATCCATCCGCACAACAATATCGAACTTACGATCACCCTCAAATACTTTACCTGCTGTTTCACCGGTGATTAGATTAGAAACGTGCTTTTGCACATCTTCTGCATCTAGCCCATAGTTCGCAATCATGTCTTTCTTGAGTTCAACAGAGACCATTGGAAGCCCACTCATCTGTTCAACTTTTAAGTCGGCTGTTCCATTCACACCTTCTAAAATTTTCGCTGCAGCATTTGCAGATTCAAGCAACTGATCTAAATCATCACCATAAATCTTCACTGCAACATCTGTACGGACACCTGAAATCAGTTCGTTAAAACGCATTTGAATCGGCTGAGTGAACTCATAGTTGTTGCCATAAACGCCTTTTGCCACACGTTCAATATCGGCAACGACAGCTGATTTTTCCTTGTCAGGATTCGGCCATTCGCTACGTGGTTTCAATATCACAAAATTATCAGCGACGTTTGGTGGAACTGGGTCAGTCGCAATTTCAGCTGTCCCCACTTTGGCAAACATGGTTTTCACTTCAGGAATTTTGACGATTTCTTTTTCAAGCGCATACTGCATTTCAACAGCTTGAGTTAAAGAAGTTCCAGGAATTCGAAGTGCATGTAATGCCACATCACCTTCATCTAATGAGGGAATAAATTCGGAACCTAAACGAGTTGAAAGACTCGCACTGAATACAAAGAAAATTGCTACGAACGCGATCAGCTTATAACGATGACTCAAAGACCAATCTAAAATTGGGCTATAAACTTTCTTAATGAAATGAACAATCTTCGATTCCTCTTCCTTAATTTCGCCTGTCGTGACCAAAGCCACCATTGCAGGAACAAAAGTAATCGAAAGAACCATTGCAGCCACGAGAGCCATAACAACTGTAGCTGCCATCGGTGTAAACATCTTGCCTTCAACACCAGTAAGCGTCATGACAGGCAGATACACCAAGATGATGATCAACTGACCATAGAGAATGGCTTTTCGTGATTCCTTAGTCGCTTCAAAAACCGTCGTGAATCGTTCTTGACGGGTGAGTATTCGTCCTAATTCTTTCTGCTTCATCGCCAATTTGGCAAGTGAAGCTTCAACAATTACAACGGCACCATCGACAATGATCCCGAAGTCCAAAGCCCCTAAGCTCATTAAATTTGCACTAATTTTCTGATTCACCATACCTGTTATGGTCATCAGCATCGACAGTGGTATCACCATTGCGGTAATCAGCGCAGCACGGAAATGACCCAGAAAAATGAACAACACGACAATGACCAGAATTGCACCTTCAAGTAAATTCTTCTTCACGGTTTGAATCGTTGCATCAACTAAAGTTGTTCGGTTGTAGACCGCTTTAGCTTCAACACCTTCAGGTAGCGACTTTTGAACCTGTTGTAGCTTTTGATCTACAGCATGAGCAACATTTCGGGAGTTTTCACCAATAAGCATGAATGCCGTACCCAGTACAATTTCTTGCCCATCTTTGGTCGCAGCACCTGTCCGTAATTCATGACCAATCGATATTTTGGCAACATCTTTCAATCTGAGGATATAACCATTACTCGTCGTGATCGGAATATTTTGGATTTGTTCAATTGAGTTAATTTGAGAATCAGAACGGATTAAATACTGCTCACCATTTTTCTCAATATAGCCTGAACCTTTGTTCATGCTGTTCTTAGAGATCGCCTCTAAAATCGCTTTCTGATCCAACCCTATGCTACGCAAATAAGCATAATCAGGTTGAACAACAAATTGTTTTAAATAACCACCAATGGTATTGATTTCATTCACACCTTCGACATTTCGAAGCTGAGGTTTAATGACCCAATCCTGAAGTGTTCGCAATTCAGTCGGTGAAAGTGGAGTCGGGTTGTTTTTTGCATTTTCCACCGTGTACATGAAGATTTCGCCAAGTCCTGTAGAAACAGGACCCATAGAAGTCGATATACCTCCTGGAAGACTTGGTGTAACCCCTTGCAACTTTTCATTCACTAGCTGACGGGCAAAGTAAATGTCCGTGCCTTCCTTAAAAATCGCAGTCACTTGAGATAAGCCGTATCTGGATACTGATCGGGTATAGTCCAGATTAGGAATACCAGCCAAAGCCGTTTCAATGGGGTAGGTGACCTGGGATTCCATCTCGGTTGGAGATAAGCCCTGGGCCTCACTGTTAATTTGAACTTGTACGTTGGTAATATCGGGTACAGCATCAATGGGCAGTTTAAAATAGTTGTAAACGCCAAATGCCCCTATGAATAGGAAAATGATCAGTACCAGCCAACGATTCTTTATCGAGAGCTTTACAATTTGGTCAAACATAAACGCTACTCCTTAATGATCATGAGTAGCGCCAGATTTACCCAGCTCTGCTTTTAATAAATAAGAATTACCTGCTGCATAAATCTGCCCTGCTTTTAGACCAGATTTAACTTCAACAAAACCATTAAATTTATCGCCTAACTCTAGAGGACGTGCTTCAAAGTCATTCCCGACACGAATAAACACCACATCCCAATCACGGAAGTTTTGCAAAGCATCTTCACGGACAACCATCGGTTTCATGCTCTGGTTTTCAAAGATTTGTGCAGTGATTAACTGCCCTGAACGCCATTTAAACTGGTTTGGAATTTCAATAAAGACTTGCGCAGTTCGTGTTTTTGGATCAATCACATCACTGATATATTTGATACGTCCCAACGCTTCTTCTGTGCCTGTTTGAGTTTGAGGCTTAACAGTTACTTTATTGTTTGGATTTATAGCATCTAATTTACCTGCTGGTACATTAACCACAGCAAGCAACTGAGATGTATTAGCTATTTTGAACAATGGAGATGATGGCGTTACATTAGAACCAACTGCTCCAAGCACTTGTAAAATCGTACCTGACATTGCGGCTCTGACTTCAATTGTTCCATTACCCGCACCTCCATAAGAGCTGATTAAACTATTGAGTTCATTAGCCCTAGTCTGAGCATTTTCAAATTCACGTTTGGCATTGATGTAATCAATTTCAGGTGAAACACGCTTTTGGAATAAAGCTCGTTCCTGCTCCATCTTTTTACGGGCAAATTGTAAGGTATCCAATGCAAGAGTACGTTCCGCATTAAGACGAATTAAATCTGGACTTTGTACAGTCGCCAAAAGATCCCCCTGATTCACTTGATCGCCAATTGAACGGTACGTTTTTATTAATGTTCCGCTCGCTTTAGGGGTAATAAAACTTTCAAAATTATCAGGAAATTTCAGTTCACCTTTGAGTTCAAGTGCATTTTCAAACATCATGCGTTCAACTTTTAAAAGTTCCAAACCACTGCTCTTGATACTGCTATCAAGCATAGTGACTCGTCCCTCTTTGGTATCCCATTTCCAAGTATGTTTTTTACCTTGATAATCAACATTGATCACCATCAAGAATGAATGTGGCTCATAGACAATTTCATTCCCAATCAAGTAATCACTTTCAGGCTTAAATGAGATGGTTTGTTCTGCATCAAGACGCTTGATAAAAATATTGGCATTAATCTCTTCTGGTTTTAATGGCTTATCTTTAAAGTAGCCATACACCCGTAAATGAGGCTCTACCCCTTCCTCGAAGATTTTGACTTCAGCAGCAAAATCACCATCGCGATATAAACGGCCCCCATGCGGGCCTTTTTCATCTCCTACTACAGCAACTTTTTCTTCAGCCCCTTCACTATGACTTGAAGTTTCGGCTTTATTACCCGTTTTGTACCAAGCGATTGCACATAAAATGACTAATAAAGCGATAACACCTGTAGTAATTAAAGTATTGGTTAGTTTATTCATATTTTCAGGCCTTATTCTTGATCTAAATTGGTCACATAATTTCGTTCAACCTCTGCAATTTGATTTTGCAAAGCCAACCACAAATCGAATCGAGCGAGATGTTTATCCAACCAAATTTGCTTAATACTATTGAATTCAAGTAAAGAGATTTTTCCTGCCTGATAGCCCATTTCAGCAATTCTCAAACTTTCTTTGGTAGCAGGAAGTATCGACTGATCATAGTTTTTGATCGAATCAATCAGGTTGGATACTTCAATAGACTTATTTTCTAATTCAATTTTGGAGTTACGGTTTACGAGAATAGAACGAGTTTCTGCATGCACTTGCTCAGCTTGCGCAAGTGCAATTTTCCCCTTATTTCGATTAAAAACAGTTAATGGAATTGATGTAGAAACCAGGAATACTTTGTCGTTGGTTTCCTGATAGTTCCTTACTCCTAAACCCAGCGTAATATCTGGCACGGCTTCTTTTTTAGCTAATTCATACTGGGTTTTAGCCAGTTGAGTTTTAAGCAAGGCGTCTTGTTCAGATAAGCTCACTTTATCCGCAAAGTTAATGCTTAAAGGAACTTCAATTGCTTGATCAGGTAATACAGATATGAATTTGGAACACAGATTTTTTTGAAATTGAACTTTCTTCACTTCGTTCTGATAACGTAGTTTTGATTCAGACGATAAAGCTGAACTCAATTGAACATCAGATGGAATAACTCTACCAAGCTTCAATTTTTCATTCAGAACATGGGCTTGTCTCGCGTTCATCTTGCTTTCGGTAGAATAAATTTCTACCCGTTTTGAAGCCGCATACCAATTTGCCATACAAACACGAAAATCGGCTTTTAATTCTGCCTGACGCTTCAATGCCTCAAATTGGTTGTTATTCCCTTGAAACCTTGCCAACTGCCTACGCAAAGCGCGTTTATTATTGAGAGGAATATCCTGAGACAAACCAATCATCGTCGTTGGCCCATCAAGATCTTTAAGGTCTGAATTAACAAAAATCTCTAAATCAATAGGCAAGGTTAGAATAGTACACTTACCAGCCGCTGTCAGATTTCCGGTTGATTCGTTTTTGCACTGCTGCAAAATCTTCCATCCATAATTGTTCAAGGGTACCAGCTAACGTACCCGGACGTAATCATCTAATGCTAATAAACGATTCGATGCTGCTACTAACCGTCATTCCAGATGGACATTGTCTTTGTTAGAAATCACTTTACATATTGCGAATTAAATTGGATAGCTTTTGATTACACCAATCAATTTAGTAGAACAAATAAACCTTTTGTAGATATCAGGTACCTACAAAGAAGCTATGGCCTTCTTCTACTTATGGACTCTCCAGCCAGTAGGTCAATAAGACACAGCAAATGGAAAAGCAAGGGGCGTAAAAATCTCTATCGAAGACATGGACCAATACTTATTAGGTGTATAGATTCTACCGCCCGAGAAGAACGAGGAGATCGTGTTTCAACCTATAATGTCAAGGTTTCATTTTTACTATCTTATATACATAATTAGATTCCAGAAGAAGGAAAAAGTAACCCTTGTCATAAAGTGTCTGCTTATACCGCCATAGAAAGATGACGAGTATGAGCAGGTCTGCTAGCTCATGCGGGCATTCATCTTAGAACAACCGCGGTTCTTATCGCAAACAAAAAGAGTAGATACGTAGGGATAAGTTATTTAATCCTAGTATTTGGAAGACTAAGTAAGATTCTAGGGATAAACAGAAAACGTACTCAATGGAGATTTAAGGTTGAAATGTTGATGCATATAATAACTTTATGTAGAAATATTCGCAGTGAGAGGAAGTTTGATAGCAAAGATAAGGAGATCCATGTTCGTGTACCACACCTACATTAATTTAGGGTTATCTTACGACCTACTCCCCACTTTTGTTCTTACATTTGTAACAATTTGATTTGCTTTGCTTTAAAATTAATCCAACAAAACTTTAAATGTATATAAAAAAGGGTTAAATAATTGCAAGGGGGGCTTTAAAACGTTTTAATCGTAAAGCATTTCCTAGTACAAATATTGACGAGAGAGCCATTGCACCAGCAGCAAATACAGGAGAAAGTAGCAGTCCAAATTGCGGATAAAGTACACCTGCTGCAATAGGAATCAGAGCTGCATTGTAAACAAATGCCCAAAATAAATTTTCACGAATATTGGTTATAGTCGCTTTGCTTAAAGCGATAGCATTTGGCACTCCTTTCAGGTTGCCAGACATCAAAACCACATCAGCAGCTTCAATAGCTACGTCTGTACCTGTACCTATTGCTAAACCAATATCTGCTTCTGCAAGTGCAGGGGCATCATTAATGCCATCTCCAACATATGCGAGTTTACCATATTGATTTTTTAATTTTTTAACGGCCTCTATTTTACCTTCTGGTAAGACTTCTGCAATAACCTCATCAATACCTAGTTTTTTTGCAATCGCTTGAGCTGTATGACGGTTATCACCTGTAATCATGGCAACCTTTAAACCTAACTGATGTAACGCTTCAATTGCAGCAAATGTTGATTCTTTAATTGGATCTGCTACAGCAATAATGGCAGCAAGTTTCTGGTCAATCGCAACATAGAGAGGGGTTTTTCCTTCTTCTCCCAAACGATCCGAAAATTGAGAAAAAACATTAGGATTCAAACCTAGTTTTTCCATATATCGATCTGCACCAATATGAACCAAATGTTCAGACACCGTTGCTTCTATTCCATAGCCCGTGACTGACTTGAAATCAGCAACAGGAGACAGGATTAATTCCTTATCTATAGCGGCTTGTACAATTGCTCGAGCAATAGGATGCTCAGACTTTGATTCAACGGCTGCCATAAGTGAAAGTACGGCATTGTATTCAAACCCTTCTAAGACATGCAGATCGGTTAAAACTGGTTTCCCTTCAGTCAGAGTCCCTGTTTTATCAACTGCAACCACTTTAGTTTCTTTGAGCAGCTGTAAAGCTTCACCTTTACGAAATAAAACCCCCATTTCAGCACCCCGCCCAGTTCCCACCATGATTGATGTAGGCGTTGCAAGTCCCATCGCACAAGGACATGCAATAATGAGTACAGCAACCGCGTTCACTAAACTAAAAGTTAGGGCTGGTTCAGGGCCGAAGATAAACCACGTAAGAAAAGTTAAAAGAGAGAGACCCATTACTACAGGTACAAACCACATGGTAATTTTATCAACCAATGCCTGAATAGGCAGCTTGGAACCCTGTGCCTGTTCAACCATTCGGATGATTTGAGAAAGCACTGATGAACTACCAACAGAGGTGGCTTTGATATTTAAGCTGCCACTTTGGTTAATTGTTCCTCCTACCACAGTAGAGCCTATCGTTTTTTCAACGGGCATAGGCTCGCCAGTAATCATGGATTCATCAATAAAACTTTGGCCGTGAATAACTTCACCATCGACAGGGATACGCTCGCCTGGTCTAATCTCTACAATCGTTCCTGTTTGAACTTCGGCAATCGGAACTTCTATCACCTGATTATTGAGCTGTATTCTGGCAACTTTAGGCTGCATTCCAACTAGATGTTGAATTGCTAAAGACGTTCGGCCTTTTGCCTTGGCTTCAAAAAATCTACCTAATAGAATTAAAGTGATAATAACCGCTGCAGCTTCATAATAAACATTGACCGTGCCTTGTGGCAGGACACTTGGAAAGAAAGTAGCAACCACTGAATAAAGATAAGCAGCCAATGTTCCTACAGCCACCAAGGAATTCATGTCTGGTGCTAAGCGGAATAAACTTGGGATGCCCTTTTTGAAGAAGCGTCGGCCTGGAAAAATTAATGCTACTGTGGTCAAGAAAAATTGCATTAACCAGCTATTTTGTTGGCCAATGTTATCCATCATAAACGTATGAAAGGCGGGAATCAGGTGTGATCCCATTTCTAAAATAAAAACGGGTAGAGTCAATAAGACTGACAAAATTAAATCTTTTTTAAGTTTTTCTAATTCAATATTTTTTTTATCTTGAAAGCTTTCCGTAGTTTGATGAACTGACTTTGCTTCAAACCCTGCTTTGGTGACAGCCTGAATTAACGAGTCACGAGTGACAGATGAGCTTGCCTGAATAGTCGCTTTTTCAGTAGCCAGATTTACATGTGCTGATTCCACACCCTCAACAGATTTTAAGGCTTTTTCTACTCGACCTACACAAGAAGCACATGACATACCCTCAATCGTAAGCTCTATTGGTTGCAGTGCTTCCACTTCGTAGCCTGCTTTTTCTACGGCTTTAATTAAAGTAGCGCGATCAAGTGGTTGATGCGCATAAATGACTGCTTTTTCGGTAGCCAGATTTACATGAGCCGATTCAACACCCTCAACAGATTTTAAAGCTTTTTCCACACGGCCTACACAAGAAGCACATGTCATCCCCTCAATCTCTAATGTTTCACTGTAGTGTGGCGTATCAGTCATTTCGGTACTCATATACGATCTCTATCATTTAGATATGCTGAGTTCTATATGCGAAGATCAGCTCGAACCAAGATTATGGGGAATTCAGGGGCTACTTTTATTGCAAGCAAGTACAGATTTTATCTGTACGATGAGGAAAATAAGAGAGAGTAAAAGTGGTAAGGAATTCCCACTGTTACTCTAACAGAGATTAAGCAGGATCAGCTGTAAATCCACGCTCACTGAGAGTGGCAATGACTTTATCCTGACTCACTGTTGTGTTGATTTCAACGATACGGTTTTGTAAATCAATATCGAGTGAAGCATTCGAGTCGAGCTCTTTAATTGCGGTAGTAATGCCGCGTGCACAACCACCACAAGTCATATTAGCGATGTGAAATTTCATATGTTGCTCCTTTTTAACAAAACATTTGTTTAAAACATTAGAACAGTAACTCTAAACTTTCACCATACAACCAGCCTTTTTCTGAATCAGTTACTCGCTGTAACTTGGTCTGTTTACAACCTTACAGTTTTCTTCAGAGTATTCCAAAGAAGAGTGTTCTAATGACTACAGTAAAAGTACTTAACCAACATTAATGTGACTTTAAAATGACATTTTTGTCATCTACGATCACTCTGAAATTTATAAGATTAGTTATTTCAATCAATGGTAGTGAACTGAATAGATGAGACCGTTATGGGTTGAAGATAAGCTAAAAACCGGTGACTACCTTTATGTATAATGCCTCATGATGCGATTTTACTGTTCTGATTGTCGTAAGTTGACAGTCCAGTAGAAACTTTATTGCTCAGCTACAAAAGATAAATGCAGTAATGTTAAATTTCCTCAATTCCCTTATTTTGAAATTCTCTTATTCAATACCCACGACAGTGGTTATATAGCCTGTTGTTAATAGAATTGATAGACCTAATAACATCTCAAATAAAATGGCATGACTAAGGTGTTTAGCGAATTTAGGATGTTGAAGACGCGGGGTGAAATACCATTTGTTGAAGGCAGCTAAAAGTAGAATACTTATAACAAAAAACATTTTAACCATGAAACCATAGCCATATGCAGTATTGATTAAGGTATTAAAATCTTTAATTAAAAGAAGAGCTACACTAGCGCCACAGGCGATTAATATCCCAACAATGAAAGCAGCAATACGTCCAAATACATGCATGCGATCTTTTAAAGGTAAACCACTTATTTCCCGGCTGGTTTTCCATAACGGATATAAAGACCCCATCCATAACGACATAACTAGAATATGGATTGATAATAAAATTTGAGCAACTAAGGTTAAATTAGCGACATGTCCGAGCTGGGAAAAACTAAAAATAATCGGGATAAGTAAAATACAAAATATTGAACTTTCAATTATAGAAAACTGACCTTTGTTCCTGTTAACTTTAACCACCATGAGAAGAAGTAAAAGAGCAAAACTAATAGAACGAAGAACGTATATATACCCCGTCGGAGTATTAACCAATATATTAATATACGTGGGGTCCACCATCCCTGTAATACCAGTATTGGCAAAACTACCAATCAGAATAAAAAATCCCAAGGTACTGGAAATTAGGCCTAATCCAGCGCCAATTGTAATATATTTAAGAATCGATTCTTTTAGTTCAAGATATTGTCTAAGTAAAAAATAGCAAAAGGCTCCACCAACGACAAAAGCTACACTTAAATATAAAATAACCTTAGTTAACCAAGTGGCCCACATCCAATATTCAGAAATCATTATTTTTGTCCATTCTAGAACAACATGCCAGCACCTCACTGACATGTTGAAAGGTAATCAATTCTTATTTAGTTGATTTAATAGTGAAACTATATTCACCATTCATGTTGTGACCATCTTTCCCCATTGTTGTCCAGACAACGGTATATTTACCTTTTTTCAGTTTCGGAAGAGCGACATCAAAGGATTTCTTTAAGTCATGAGTAACTTTATATTTTAAAGGAACATCTCTTCGCTGAGCATCCAGTAACTTAATATTCATCAACATAACCTCTGCACCAAAGTTAAGGGTCAAGTTCTTTGGTTGACTAAGGATAGATGCATTTTCCGCAGGAATCGCACTCACTAAACTCACATGAGCGAACGTAGTTGTAGTAGCCACAATCATCGTTGCAGCTACTACAACATTACGTAGAGCAGTCATTTTATTTTGAAATAATTTCATTTACGTTTCCTCTTGATTCGTTAGTTCATTAGAGATGACTTTATAAAATCTATATTTAATGAGACCACATCATCTCCTCTTATATTTCAATTATTAGTGAGAGACAGAAACAGAGCGATGACTTCAAAATTACATTTTTGTCATTTTTAAAATTTAAAATCTTTAACTATTAAAATAATCTTATTGAAAAATAATGATCATTTAACAAACAAATTATGTAGGTGGTTGATTTATGAAATGTAGTAATCATTTTGTCTAAGAAAATAGTAGCTATTTAATTTTTTATATTTTATTTTAAATATAAACATGTTATGTTTAATTTGATCTAATATAAATTTGTGGGCTAAGCACATGACTCAAACACGTCCAAGAATGACCAAATTATTTGAACAGCTTGGTTTAGCTTCTACTGAAGAAGCAATTGCAAAATTCATAGAGAGCCATCAGCTAGCTGGAGATGTTTTTTTAACACAAGCAATTTTTTGGACTGATGCTCAACGTCATTTTTTAGAAGAAAAACTACACTCTGATGGTGAATGGACGACAGTGATTGATCAATTAAATGAGTCTTTACATGAAAATTCAGTAAAATAATTTTCCGTTAGTATTAAGGATCTACATTCTTCCCTGCATTGAATACAACTCATTCATACAGTAGTACTGTTTTGGAGATGGAATCTCTATTATATAAGTAGTAGATTCCTTACTCTGAAATTTGGATTATAAACCCTAATATTAAAAATAATCTTCTTTACCTTCTATCTAATAAATATACCAATAAGTTTAATAATTAAATTATCCACCCTTTTTTCTATAAAAAACTATTTTGATCAACTGTATTTTTTCTTTAAAGGAATAACAGTGTAAATTACATTAAGAATGTGTCTCTAACTAGCCTTGGAGTCATCTAATCATTTCATTTTTATTTTTTTAAGCACATAAAATCATAACAACTTTAATAGTTTTAAAAGATTAATATTAAATAAAATTTTTGTCATCTCAGCATAGACTATATATTTCGAGAAGATCTCAAAATTACATTTTTGTCATTTTTAAAAATAATTAATTAATAGTGCTAAAATTTTTAAGAGAAACAGAGAATAACCAAAAATTCATCAGTTTAGTAGTCAAATTCCTAGTCTCTGTTCAGTACTAAAACATAGCTTTTACTTCCAAATTATTTAAAGGAAAAAATTATGATGAAATTCAAAAACATTTTTTTGGGCTTATGTATCGCAGCCGCGTCATTGAATACATTTGCACAGCAATCCGATGAACACAAAGATCACCACCCTGAAAAAACAGCACCATCTGCAGTAACAATTAAGCAAACAGTTACCAGCACCACTGCTACAGATAAAATGGCTGCAATGGATCAACACATGAAGGCGATGCAAGCCATGCATGAGAAGATGATGGCTGCAAAAAACCCTCAAGAACGTCAAAAACTTATGGCTGAGCACATGAAACTCATGCAAGGAGGTATGAGCATGATAAAACAGATGAGCGGCCAAAGCATGAATGCAAATATGGCTGACCGTCAGCAGATGATGGAAAAACGTATGGACATGATGCAATCCATGATGCAGATGATGATGGACTGTATGCCTCCGTCAGCAACTAAATAATTACCCATGAATTAGAGAGGGAAGCACCATGAACCATCAACCTCAAGAACATAATTCAGTACCTAACTTTTGGTCTACACGTTATGCCATCGGCCTATTCGTGATTGGTGGTGTGGCAGCCTATTTTCTCTTAACCGAGCATTTGGCCCATGTCGTTGGTGTTTTACCCTTTTTACTCCTTTTAGCATGCCCACTCATGCATATTTTTATGCATGGTGGTCATGGACATCACCATCATCAACAGAAAAATCCAGACACATCAGATAATAAAAAATCACGCGAACCAGGAGACCCCTCATGAATCATGCGGAATCGGCTTATGGTTTATGGACGCTGGTTATCATTAACTCAGCAGTTTTTATCATGTTCGCTTTCAGTTTTTTTAGACCTTCGACTGCGCGCGATTGGCGTACATTTGGGGCCTTTTCGGCTTTTATCATTGCTCTATTTGTCGAAATGTATGGTTTTCCTTTAACCATTTACCTGTTATCTGGTTGGCTTCAAACTCGCTTCCCTCAACTTGACTTACTTTCTCATAATGCAGGTCACTTGTGGTCAACGCTATTAGGTGAAAAAGGTGATCCACATTTTGGCATTTTGCATATCGCCAGTTACGTTTTCTTGGGCTATGGATTTTACCTGTTATCAACGTCATGGCACGTGCTGTACAACGCGCAACGTCAGCATTCTTTAGCGATCACAGGCCCTTATGCACGTATACGTCACCCGCAATACGTAGCTTTTGTAATGATCTTGCTGGGGTTTTTATTGCAATGGCCAACTTTACTGACACTGATTATGTTTCCAATCTTACTCTTAATGTACAGCCGCTTGGCAATTAAGGAAGAGGCTGAAATGAGTAAACAATTTGGCGCTGTCTATGACAGCTATGCCCAACAGACTCCGAGATTTATTCCGAAATTCGGCCATAAAACTATTTTGCCATAAGAGAATTATTCATGTTAGATCAAAAAAATCATAATCAGGATCATATGACACAGGCTACAACAGACGTATTGAAAGACCCAGTCTGTGGTATGACCGTCACTGAAGAATCGAAATACCATGAGGAATTTAAGGGGAAAACTTACTTTTTTTGCAGTGATAAATGTCAATCAAAGTTTCATAGCAGCCCGGTGCAATATATCGCTAAACCCGCAACGACGACTGCCGATGCACATACACAGCATCATCAGACTACTCAATCCGTTAATGATGCAAGCACAACAGGCACGACCATCTATACTTGCCCAATGCATCCAGAAATTAGACAGGATCATCCTGGAAACTGTCCTAAATGCGGAATGACACTGGAACCACTCATTCCCGAGTTAGAGGAAGATGAGAATCCTGAGTTACGTGATTTCCGTCGACGCTTCTGGTGGACACTGCCACTCACCATAGTCGTGACTTTTTTGGCAATGTTTGGCCATCAACTGAACCTATTCGACATGGCAGTTCAGAGCTGGATTGAATTAGTGTTGTCACTCCCGATTGTACTGTGGGCAGGTTGGCCATTTTTTTCCCGTGGTTGGCAATCGGTTGTGAATCGCAGCCCGAACATGTGGACGCTGATTGGTTTGGGCACTGGAGCTGCATTTATTTATAGTGTGGTCGCAACCATTGCACCGCAAATCTTCCCAGACTCATTTATTTCCATGGGTCGTGTCGCTGTTTACTTTGAAGCTTCAGCGGTCATCATTTCATTGACCCTACTGGGACAAATATTGGAGTTAAAAGCACGTTCGCAAACTTCTGCTGCAATTAAGTCACTCCTTGGGCTCGCTCCTAAAACAGCTCGCCGAATCCTGCCTGATGGAACTGAAGAAGATGTTCCTCTAACGCATGTCCATGTAGGAGATTTACTCAGAATTCGCCCAGGTGAAAAAGTGCCTGTGGATGGTGTAATCACTGAAGGAAGTAGTTCAGTGGATGAATCGATGCTGACAGGTGAACCTTTACCTATCACTAAACGTATCGGCGATAAAGTCATTGGAGCTACCCTGAATACCAATGGTTCATTGATCATGCGTTCAGAGAAAATTGGTTCAAGTACCATGTTATCCCAGATCGTACAGATGGTGGCGCAAGCTCAACGATCGAGAGCACCAATGCAACGTATGGCTGATCAGGTAGCAGGTTGGTTCGTCATGGCTGTAGTGACCATTGCCTTGCTTACCTTCTTTGGATGGGGACTATTCGGCCCAGAAGAATCAAGCTGGGTTTATGCATTAATCAATGCTGTGGCAGTACTCATTATTGCCTGTCCTTGTGCACTAGGCTTGGCAACTCCAATGTCTATCATGGTTGCGACGGGTCAAGGTGCTACTCATGGTGTGCTGTTCCGTGATGCAGCAGCCATTGAGAATCTACGCAAGATTGACACACTAATCATCGATAAAACAGGTACGTTAACTGAAGGACGCCCTGTATTCGATCGTGTAGTTGCCGCATCAGATTTTGACGAATCTGAAGTATTACGTTTAGCCGCCAGTCTTGATCAAGGCAGTGAACACCCGCTAGCCGAAGCGATTGTAAACGCAGCACACGAACGTGGCCTGTCTCTTGAAACACCAGATAATTTTGAATCGGGCTCAGGGATTGGTGTTCGAGGTCAAGTGGGCGATCGTCAGTTAGCTTTGGGCAACACAGCACTGATGGAGCAATTGGGTATCTCGGTACAATCTCTGATTCCGCAAGCCGAAGAGCTGCGTTCAGAAGGTGCAAGTGTGATGCATCTAGCCATCAATGGTGAATTGGCCGGCCTGCTTGCAGTATCCGATCCCATCAAAAAAAGTACCCCTGAAGCACTTGCCACCCTGAAGGAAGCTGGACTACGTATCGTGATGGCAACAGGAGATGGTCTCACCACTGCCCGTTCAGTCGCATCACGTCTGGGTATTGATGAGGTACATGGTGAAGTTAAACCCGCAGATAAACTCGAACTGGTCAGCAAATTGCAGAAGCAAGGTCGCATCGTGGCAATGGCTGGCGATGGAATCAATGATGCACCAGCACTAGCCAAGGCTGATGTCGGTATCGCTATGGGCACCGGGACTGATGTTGCAATGAATAGTGCCCAAGTTACGCTGATCAAGGGAGATTTACGAGGGATTGCTGTTGCCCGTTCACTTTCGGAAGCTACTGTCGGCAACATGAAACAGAACCTCATGTTTGCTTTCCTTTACAATGCTTTGGGTATCCCTATCGCGGCTGGCGTACTATATCCATTTACCGGTTGGTTGTTGTCACCGATGATTGCCGCCTTGGCGATGAGTTTGAGTTCAGCTTCAGTCATCACCAATGCCCTTCGCCTGCGAAATAAAAAGTTATGATAGAGAGTTCCTTTCTTCCACCAGATGTATCAGGGCTGGTTGCAGCACTTGCCATCGGCCTGCTCATTGGTTTAGAACGAGGATGGCACGATCGTGAATTGCCCGAGGGCAGCCGAGTAGCAGGCCTACGTACCTTCACATTGACAGGATTGCTCGGAGGAGTGCTCGGTCATTTACAACCAAACTTCGGGCCTTGGCCGCTGGTCGCGGCCGTATTAGGGCTTTCCTTATTACTAACAGTGTCCTATGCTCGTACCGCAAAAATTTCCGGTAATCTAAGCGCTACCACGACGATCGCGATGCTGTTGACATTAGTTTTAGGTGCATATGCATCCCATGGTAATGTTACTTTAGCATTAACCGCGGCTGTAATCGTCGCTGTATTTTTGGATCTCAAGCCAACCTTACACGGTTGGCTACGCTTGATAGAGCATCGTGAATTAACCGCATCCCTGCAGTTGCTGGTACTTTCTGTCGTTATATTACCCTACTTACCCAATACGGGTCTGGGACCTTTTGCTGCATTAAATCCTTACCAGTTATGGTGGGCAGTGATCCTGATTGCCGGACTCTCTCTGGCAGGTCATTTTGCCATGCGGCTTACCGGTTCAGAAAGAGGCATATTCTGGACAGGTCTATTGGGTGGTTTGGCATCTTCTACAGCTGCAACTGTCGCACTGGCACGCTATACACGCCAGCACCCCGTCATGGTCAGTGCTGCTATTTCTGGAACATTGGCTGCCTGTGGCATCATGTTTTTTCGTATGGTTGTGCTGATAGGCGTCATTGAGCCAGCATTGCTAAGCACTTTTGGTGGTGCAATGATGATTGCGGGAATCCTTCTGCTGGGTATGGCATTGTGGAGACAACGCCAAATTACCAGCGCTGAAAACAACGATCGAACAATAGAAGCAATGGCTCCTTTTGATCTTGGGACAGCATTCAGCTTCGCTGCTTTCCTGGCTGTCATGGCAGTCTTGGTCCCGGCAGCAAAACAATGGTTGGGCACCAGCGGCATCTTCGTATTATCGACTATTTCTGGGCTAGCAGACGTAGATGCTATTTTAGTCTCACTTGCCCGCCTGCATAGTACTGAAGGCTTAACAACAAATGTGGCTGCTGTCGCGCTAGGGCTGGCCACACTGAGCAACATGTTAAGCAAAGCGACAATTGCATGGATGACAGGGGGGGCACAGTTTGGCCGAGCTATCATATTTGGCTACACAATTGCCATGATAGGTGCTGGCGTAGCTCTGGCGCTCAGTTTGAGCTTTATGTAAGGTCAACTCGGGTAAATGGAAGATGTTCAAAAAATGAGTTAAAATGATTCCCCTTGCATGGATTCACTTTGAAAAACAATGGTAAAAATGATTCGACCATTGAGGGATTCAGCCTGGATGGTCGCCCCAAGCATATCAAGAATAGATTTTGTTATCGCGAGCCCTAAGCCGGTTCCTTCTTCTGTTCTTTGTCTAGATGCATCTGTTCGATAAAATCGATCAAATAACCTGGATAGTTGTTCAGGAGAGATTTCAGGGCCTTCATTTTCAATTGAAAATATTGTGTTATCTAAATTCTGTTGAAGTTTTATCTGTATTGTAGAATTCTTGTTTCCATATTTAACTGCATTAGACAATAGGTTGCTGAGTGCGCGACGTAACATAGCAGGATCACCTTTGACATTTCCAGATCCTGTTTGTTGAAGTATCATATTTTTTTCGGCAGCTAGCGCATCATAGAAATCAAATAAAGCTGTAACTTCTTTAACCAGGTCAATATTCTGTAAGTTCTGTAATTTTAGGCCATGTTCTGCTTTTGCCAAGAAAAGCATATCGGATACCATTCGAGCCAAACGTTCTAATTCTTCTAAATTAGAAAATAGTACTTCTTGATAGGTACTGGTATCTCGTTTACGGGCAAGACATACTTGAGTTTGAGTCATTAAGTTATTAATCGGTGTTCTAATTTCATGCGCTAAATCAGATGAAAAATCGGAAAGCCTTTCTAAAGCTGATTCTAGTCTGTCGAGCATATCATTGAAGGCAATTGCTAATGATTTTAGTTCTGTTGGTGTGTGCTCAACTTCTAAACGTTCTGAAAGATGTTGGGCAGAAATGCCTTCTGCGACCTTAGCCATTTTTTGCACGGGTCTTAAACCTCTCCAGGTTGCAAACCAGCCTAAAAACATTAAACAAATCGTACCGGCTAAACCAATGTAAAAAAGTTGACGCTTAAAATCATTTAAAAAATGTAGATGTTCAGATGTATCGATCCCCACAATAATGCGTACAGATTGTATTTCAGTATTTTTGTTTATATCCGTGTTGTAGATCATGCCACGATAGGTCTTATTCTTAATTTTCCATTTAATCCAAGGGTTATTTGCTGACTTGATTAACTGTTGAGTATTAATGATTGAGGATGCTGAACTAAATAAAATCTGACCTGCCGGTCGTTCTATTTGGACCATAAGATCATGGTGTCCAACTAAAGCATCATTCAAATATAGATCAAGTTCTGGAGAATTTTTAGGATGCTGTTGGAGAAGATTCTGAATCAGCTGGATTTTACCTTCTAATTGGGTACGATCTTGCGTTTCAAAATGATGCATCACTAATTTATGGATGAAAAACCCCATCATAATGAGAATGCATATAGTCGATAATGAGAAAATAATACCAATACGAAAACTGATAGATTTGAATAATTTATTATTCATCTTCTACCTCTAATACATACCCCATTCCTCGAATATTCTGAATTAACTTAGGGGTAAAATTACTATCTACTTTATTTCTTAATCGTTTAATAGCGACTTCAACTACATTTGTATCACTATCAAAGTTCATATCCCAAATTTGAGAAGCAATCAGCGCTCTTGGTAAAATTTCACCTCGTCTACGCATGAAAAGCTCCATAAGCGCGAATTCTTTTGCCGTCAGATCAATGCGTTGACCTGCTCGTGTTACCCGACGTTTTCTCAAATCAAGTTCTAAATCAGCAATCTTAATAATATTATTATCTTCTCTTTGTTGCCCTCGTCTAAGGAGAGTTTTGATTCGAGCAAGAAGCTCTGCAAAAGCAAAAGGCTTTACTAAATAATCATCAGCGCCTAACTCTAAACCTTTTACTCGATCTTCGATTTGATCTCGGGCGGTAAGAAAAAGAATGGGCATTGTTTTACCGCTGCTACGAATATCATTGATAATATTCCAACCATTTAGTCCAGGTAACATCACGTCTAAAATAATTAAGTCATACTCTTCAGAAAGAGCTTGATGTTTACCCGTTAACCCATCTGTAACCCAGTCCGTAATATAGCCAGCTTCGGATAAACCTTGCTTGAGATAATCACCAGTTTTTTGTTCATCTTCAACTAATAGTATTCTCATTTCCGAATCCTAAGTCATTCATTAAAACTATAATAACGTTATAAAACATCTGATCGAGATAGATTACAAAAATGTCATTTTCAAGTCACTTAGATGTTCAGTGCTTCACTTTATTGTAGTAGCAAGAAATTAACTTTTAGAGAAATTTATGAAAACTGTAGTGCGTCGTAGTCTAACAATTTTAATGTGTGCTGGAACTTTAATTGCTGGTACTCAATCTTGGGCAAAAGATGTATCAACCTCAAGTGCCACTAAAACGGTAAAAGCACAGAAACCTTGTACAAAACCTTGTAAAATGGAAAAAGATGACAAGACTCAGCAAGATCATAGTCAACATCAGTCTCCTAACTCATCTGACATGTCAAAAATGGATCATTCTATGATGAATATGGACCATTCTAAAATGGATCATTCAAAGATGAATATGCCTGGTAGCAATAAATAATTTTATAAATAGCGAGAAAGAAGTATTAAAGTTTATACTAAATATTTGCTTTATTACTTCAATCTTGACCTTTCTAAAGGTGAGATAGAATGTCAAAAAAGTTAAGTCATATACTCTTAATTGGAGTTGGTTTATTTTCATCAACTTGGGTAATGGCGGCAGTTAAAGAATATGATTTAACAATCGCTGAACAAACTGTAAATATCACAGGAAAACCGCTAAAGAGAATTACTGTAAATGGTAAATTCGTTGCACCACTTCTTGAATTTGAAGAAGGTGATGAGGCCGTTATCCGTGTTCACAATAAGTTAAAAAATCAGGACTCTTCAATCCATTGGCATGGCTTATTATTACCTGGAATTATGGATGGTGTACCTGGATTTAACAAATTTCATGGCATTACCCCTAATACAACTTATGAATATAAGTTTAAAGTCCGCCAAAATGGTACTTATTGGTATCATTCACATAGTAAAGGACAAGAACAAGACGGTTTATATGGTGCTTTTGTTATTTATCCTAAAGATAAAACTCCACTAACAGCTGCTGAAAAAACTGATAGAGATTATGTTGTTTTGCTTTCTGATTTTCATAATTCAACAAGTGATCAAATTATGAAAAATATTAAAAAAGAAGCAGACTACTATCAGAACCGCCGCGAAACAGTATTCGATGTATTAAAACAAGTTAAACGTGATGGGCTAAAAGCGACTTGGCAAGACCGTTCTATGTGGAATCAGATGCGAATGCTGAAAACAGATATGTCCGATGT
>NZ_KB849340.1:530005-754972 GCF_000368305.1 Acinetobacter sp. CIP 102129 | reverse complement strand
ATGAATAAACTCATTGTAGCTCAAGTGGAAGATGGTAATTCTACAAAGACTGTTCCTCAGTCCCAAGTAAATGAGAAGGGAGTAAATCCACATGCCCATCACTAAAAAATTATTTTCAAAAACACTTTTATCAGTTGCTCTAATCGGATTTTCAGGTATAGCTTTTGCAAATGATATTTCTACGGAAAACTTAGACAATGGTTCCCGTGCTTCTACATCTGAGAGTATGAATGTACTTTCAAACGAACCCGGAGGGTTGGGTTACCTTAACCGTAGTTTTTATCAAAATGCCTCTAATAAAAATGATGGAGATAACGGTACTGGGCTTAAAACAGCTTCGGTTAATCAGAGTCATGATAAACATATTAGCGAGCATGGTGGACAAATTTATCAAGTAACAAAATTTGAGAATCAGTGGACTGTGGATGAAGATGGTAATGGTGCTCTGGGTTCTAAAGTTGAAACATTGATAGGAACGGACGAAAATCGTTTATTCCTTAAAGCAAATTTAGATAAGTCAGAAAGCAATGATCCTAAATATGATGTATCTGCACTTTACAGTCGTAATGTAGCACCCTTTTGGGATATACAAGCTGGTGTAAGATATAGTGAAGATAGGAATAACAACAGCAATAGAGTGGATGGCGTTATTGGTATATTAGGATTAGCTCCTTACTTCTTTGAAACTCAGGCTTATTTATACGGTGGTGAAAATAATTTTTGGGGAGCTAGTTTTGACGTGGATCGAGACTTATTACTTACCCAAAAGTTAATTACTCAACCATATATCGAAGCAGATATTGTACTCAATGATAATTCTGACTTTGCTTCTAAGACCGGCTTGTCTGAATTAAAGACTGGTATAAAAACCAGATATGAGATTACTAAAAGGATTAGACCCTTTGTGGATGTTGCATATCAATATGAAAAAGGGTTGAAAGAGACAAGATTCCAACAAGCCACTGACTCAGAAAAAGGCTGGTTGTATGGTGCAGGTATCGAGTTTGTTTTTTGAGACTGTAAATAAAACTGTGTAAACGCTTAAACTATCCCTCAACGCTGTTGGGGGCAACACAGGTGTTTACCATGAAAGATGAAGCAATGCTGGCATTGGCAAAAGAATTTGCCAAGAACTTAAAAACAGAAGCTGACCTGAATAATTTCAGTAAAGCTTTAAAGAAACTCACCGTTGAAACTGCACTCAATGCTGAACTGACAGAACATTTAGGCTATGAGAAGAATAGTCCTCGTATAGGCAAAAATACACGTAATGGCTATACAACCAAACGGCTATTTACTGATGATGGTGAATTTGAACTAGACACGCCTAGAGATCGTGATGGCACTTTTGAGCCCCAGCTGATCAAGAAGATGAGAAGCAGCGCTTCGCAAGGCGTATCACACAAATGGATAGCCAAATCCTATCCCTATACGCCAAAGGCATGACGACACGAGATATTGTTGCCACATTCAAGGAAATGTACGATGCAGACGTCTCTCCAACCTTAATTTCCAGGGTGACCGATGCAGTTAAAGAACAAGTAATAGAATGGCAAAATCGACCATTGGATGCCCTTTATCCTATTGTCTATATGGATTCTATCGTCGTGAAAGTGCGTCAAGATAGTACGATTATTAACAAAGCGGTGTATCTAGCATTAGGTGTCAATACAGACGGACAGAAAGACTTATTAGGTAAGTTTACAAAAACAACTAAACATGCGAAAAGACATTTTTGGTTAAACGATGTTTGCACATGCCACGGATTGTTACCGTCCCACTCAGCTTAGAACAGCGTGCACAACTAATTCTCTTGACCAAGCATGCAGCACATTGGCGTGAAAGACAACGTGCCCAAACCATTCTCTGGCTTTCCGAAGGTAAAACTGTTGCCGAAGTTGCTGCGTTACAAGAGCGTATCCCAGAAACCATAAGGCTACAACGCCGACATTGGGAGCTACATCAGTTTGAATCGATTCAAGAAGGCCATCGCTCAGGCCGTCCCAATACACTGACATCAAACTATCAGGCTCAAATCTTAGAGTGGGTCAACACAAGCCCACTCAATGCAGAACAAATCCGATTCAAACTGCATGAAAAACACGGTGTGTCCGTGTCTGTTGAAACTATTCGCAAGTTTTTGCGAGATTCAGGCATGGTCTTCAAACGCACCCGCCACAGCTTGAAAAAAAAGAGACCCGACCGCATTTGGACAAGCGCAACAGCAGATTGAAGCATTACGTGAGCAAGCGGCACGTGGTGAAATTGTATTGGGCTATGTGGACGAAACAGGATTTTCGGCTACGCCAGATAACCGTTATGCATGGACAAAGATAGGCGATGTTCATGCGGTTGATGCTGTAAGACTAAAGCGAGTTAATGTGATGGGTTGTCTGCTGTCAACAGGTCATCTGATCACCAGTTGCCTACAGGAGTCCGTTAACAGTCGCTGGTTTTATGCCTATTTGATGGGTGTAGCAGCACAGGTGAAACGCAGCTATCAAGTTCCTTTGGTGTTGATTGTTGACAATGCCTCGATTCATCGCAGCAAACAGATGGTAGATTGGCGCAAGCTTCTTGTACAAGAGTATTCAACGACTTTGTATTTTCTACCTGCGTATAGTCCTGAGCTGAATAGAATTGAGATGGTTTGGAAGCAGATGAAGTATAACTGGCGGGATTTTAAGGTGATGAAGGCAGATCAAATAGAGCGTTGGGTTGGGCAGATTTCAAAGGGTTTTGGTAATGAATACATGTTTACTTTTTAGTTGATACTTAAGCAGTCGATGTTGTTATTACCAACAACAAACAAAAGATTATTAACTGATATAATAAAAAAAATAAGTCTTTTTTTTGATTTTTTAAACATATCTCATCTTTTATTTTATTAATTTGATAATCTTCATTTTAAGAGTTTATCTTTTCAACCTATACAAATGGAGAAAATCTAATGATTAAATCTATAGACCTTACAAATACAGAGCGACGTGTATCGACTGCTGAATTTGCATTAAGAATGAATATATCTGAAAAAGAACTATATGATCGAATTATAGTCAAATCATTATAAAACCAATACAACTCAGTCGATGAATTATTTAGAGTTTTTTTCGAATCCTGTATGGATAATAAAGTAGTTTGACTATAAAACTGGTCGCGTGAAAAGACCGATAAAGGATGGACGTAAAAACTTCTGGCTTAATAGCTATGTCCTTACCTGTATTCTAAATGAGGAAAACTCCATTCTTACGTCAAAATGAAATAGATGTTGCTCTAAGTCAAAAACGCCTGATTTTTCTCAGGCGTTTTTTTCAATATTTTCATTCATTCATTCAAGAGTTAAATTCTTATCTAATAAGATCTCTTCTTTTTTAAGAGATTAAAGATCTATAATTAAAAAGGTCACAAATAAAATTTGTGACCTTTTTTGTAACAAACTCATATGTGAGTAACACTATGAGTAAGCTAAATTCTGATATAATAAATTATTTTAAATTACAACAATTTAATATATCAGTGAGTAGTTTACATCATTCCGCCCATACCACCCATTCCGCCCATATCTGGAGCAGCTGGTTTATCTTCTGGGATATCAGTAATCATTGCTTCAGTCGTCAACATCAAGCCAGCAACAGAAGCTGCATGCTCAAGTGCTGAACGGGTTACTTTAGCAGGGTCAAGAATACCCATTTCCAACATATCGCCATATTCACCAGTTGCGGCGTTATAACCGAAGTTACCCTCACCGGCTTTAACAGCGTTGATTACAACAGATGGCTCATCACCCGCATTGGCAACGATCTGACGAAGTGGCGCTTCAATCGCACGGCGTAAAATGTTGATACCTGCTGTTTGGTCTTCATTCGCGCCTTTTAGGCCATCTAATGCATTGACCGCACGTACCAGCGCAACACCACCACCTGCAACAACACCCTCTTCAACTGCGGCACGCGTTGCATGAAGTGCATCATCTACACGATCTTTCTTCTCTTTCATTTCAACTTCAGTTGCAGCACCAATCTTGATGACTGCCACACCACCCGCTAATTTAGCAACACGTTCCTGAAGTTTTTCTTTGTCGTATTCAGAAGTTGATTCTTCGATTTGCGCACGGATCTGTTGAACACGTTCAGCGATTTGTTCAGCATTACCAGCACCATCAACAATTACTGTGTTTTCTTTAGACACCGTGATTTTATGAGCAGTACCTAAATCTTGAAGAGAAGCTTGTTCTAAAGACATACCGACTTCTTCAGAGATTACAGTTGCACCAGTCAAGATTGCGATGTCTTGCAGCATTGCTTTACGGCGGTCACCAAAACCAGGGGCTTTAACCGCACATACTTTGATAATACCGCGCATGTTGTTTACAACAAGTGTAGCAAGCGCTTCGCCTTCAACATCTTCTGCAATGATTAGAAGTGGTTTACCTGTTTTAGCAACCGCTTCCAATACAGTGATCAATTCACGAATATTGCTGATTTTTTTATCCACAAGAAGAATGAACGGATTTTCAAGTTCAGCAGTTAAAGTATCTTGCTTGTTTGCAAAGTATGGAGAGATATAACCACGGTCGAACTGCATACCTTCTACAACGTCTAAAGCGTCTTCGAAGCCAGAACCTTCTTCTACAGTGATCACACCTTCTTTACCCACTTTTTCCATTGCTTGCGCAATCAACTTACCCACAGTGGTGTCAGAGTTTGCAGAGATTGAACCTACTTGTTCAATCGCCTTGAAATCATCAGCAGGTTTTGCATTGGTACGGATATTTTCAACCACAGTTCTCACTGCGATGTCGATACCACGTTTCAAGTCCATTGGGTTCATACCAGCAGTTACTGACTTGATCCCTTCATTTAAAATCGCTTGAGCAAGTACAGTTGCAGTTGTTGTACCATCACCTGCGATGTCATTGGTTTTAGAGGAAACTTCACGAACAAGTTGAGCACCCATGTTTTCAAACTTGTCTTTTAATGAAATTTCTTTCGCAACAGTAACACCATCTTTAGTGATGTGCGGTGCGCCGAAAGAACGGTCAATGACAACGTTACGGCCTTTAGGACCTAAAGTTACTTTTACTGCATCTGCAAGAACGTTTACGCCTGCAATCATTTTTGAGCGAGCTGAATCACCAAATTTTACGTCTTTAGCTGACATATTAAACTCCGAATCTTTTTAAATACTGAATCTGATAATAAATGTGAGTTATGTGTAGATTAGCTTTCAAGCACAGCCAAGATATCTGACTCTTTCATAATCAAGAGTTCTTCACCGTTTACTTTTACAGTTGTTCCCGCATAAGTACCAAACAATACTTTGTCTCCAACTTTAACATCCAAAGCACGTACACCATTGTCAGTGATCTGACCATTGCCCACTGCAATCACCTCACCCTGAGATGGTTTTTCAGCAGCCGAACCTGGAAGTAAAATACCGCCAGCAGTTTTGGTTTCTTCTTCTACACGACGAATCACAACACGATCATGTAATGGACGAATGTTGCTCATAATTAACTCCATCAGACTTAGTCTTTTTTGATAAATTGTTATGACAAGACAAAAGCGCCATAACAAAATTTGATATGCCACTTTTGTGGGGTTAAAAAAAATGGCTTCAAGGGGTAAAAGGAAAAAAATTCTATTTCTAGATGTTTTTTTAAACACAAGAAATCATGAAATGCTGTATTAAACACTTTCTGGGGATTGAACAAATATTTTTAACTTTTCATCAAACCAATAATGCTCAATCTTGCCATTCCCTAAAATAACATTAAAACCATTGGTTGAGTCATGGTGTAAACGGCTCGAAATTGCAGTGCCTGCATGAATGTCATAGATAGGATGATTGACATTCAACTGATAAATCTTTGTGAGATCATATACTGCTGTTTGATGTAAATGCCCATGCAACAAGCCAAACAGTCCCGTTTCGCCCCAGCGTTCCAAAGCAATCTTCCCTAAAACAGGACAATCCTTATCATCACGCTGATCAGGAGATATATAGAAAGGCTGATGAAAAACCACCAGCTTTATTTTATTTGAGGGCACATTGTTTAACTTTTCATAGGTTTCATGGATTTGTTCCATGGAAATATGTCCCCGCGTGTGGTAACGCCGCCGAATACTGTTTACCCCCACAATATAAAAATGCTCAGTTTCCAGCGTTGTTTCCAGGCGACCAAAAAATGCCTGATACAATACAAAAGGGGAGAAAAATCGGTTCCAGACCTGATAAAGGGGGATATCATGATTTCCTGGCACCACCAAATAAGGCAATGACAGGGAATCCAGAAATTTTCGGCAGGCATAGAACTGCTTAAAGCGGGCACGCTGGGTTAAGTCACCACTCACCACAATCGCTTCTGGACGATGTTGCTGGCAAAACTGCTGTATGGCCTGAATACATACTTCTCTTTCAGTGCCAAAGTGTAAATCAGACAGATGCAACAGCATTTGGCGCCATTACCTTTAAAGCAGATTTTTCAACTGCGAATTTTAGCGGTGTCTGCATTTCCATCAGTTCTCCATCCACGGCCACAGTGAGCTTTTTCTTTTTACACTCTACCTGAATCTGTTCAGCACAGAATGAATAAACATCAGAAGCCTGATCAATTTTCCCCTGAATCAGTGTCCATAACATTTTCAGCAAACTTAACCGATCACTTTTAGCCACCACCACCCCTGCCAGCTTTCCATTGGCAGCACATTCCGCAATCCTCAGCTTCATGTCGCTGAGTTGAAGCTGGTTGTTGCCAAAGAAAACCAGCGGTGTTGCAACAGGATATTTTTGGCCATCTACAATGACCGTCAGTTTTAATGATTTGTGTTCACGCAACAGCACATCCAAACCCGATGTATAGGCATTCAAGGGGAAACGGCCGAAACGCTGGTTATATAATTCACGTTTTTTTATAAATAAGGGATATAAACCCAGACTAGCATTATTCAGGTAAATCTGGTCATTCAGGGTGGCAACATGAACCTTATGTTCAATGCCTGTGGCAATCACCTCCGCAGCCAGCCCCAGATCAATGGGGATATTCAGGGCGCGGGCAACATAATTAAATGTCCCTAATGGCATGATTCCCATTGGAATATCGGTATGCATCAATTTTTTGGCAACCGCATTCAAGGTGCCATCCCCTCCTGCCGCCACCACAACACCACGCGAATCAGCCTGCTGATGTCTGGAGAGTACCGATGTCATCATTTCATCAAAGCTAAGCTGCTGATTTAACTCAAAAACTTGGATTTCAAACCCATATTGTGTCCAGAATGTCATAAGACGTTCATATTGCTCATCTTGTTGTGCTGCATGAAAACCTGATTTTTGATTATAAATGAGGGATAAAGGCCGTAAATTTTGACTCATACAACTTAACCTGAATAAAGTTAACAATCTTATTTTTGTTTACAAAATCAACAAATAAAAGCTTCTTTATGTAAATTTTTAATGCACCTCATTCATATAACCAATAATAATTCTCAAAAAATCACAATATTTTAAGATATTGTTTTCCAATATAATTTTAAATAAAAATAACACATATAAAAAATCAAAATAATGAATAGAAAAATGATCAAACCAATTAAAAACAACTACCTATCTATAAATATACATGCTTGCATTAACCGATTCTGACATTCTTTAGTCTTATTTTTTTTATGATTTTATGCTTTAATACAGCCACTTTTTTTACTTCATCTATCTTACTGTCATCCAGTAAATGGAACTTGTACGTTGTACACACTTTAAAAAGGCATCACCATGACCCAAGTGAACGCACCAGAATTCGTTCGTCACCCTAAGCTAATTGCATGGGTGGAAGAAATTGCAAAACTAACCAAGCCAGCAAAAATCGAATGGTGTGACGGCAGCGAAGAAGAATATCAACGTCTGATCGACTTGATGATCGCTAACGGCACCATGCAAAAACTTAACCAAGAAAAACATCCTGGTTCTTATCTTGCAAATTCTGACCCTTCTGACGTGGCTCGTGTTGAAGATCGCACTTATATCTGCTCTCAAAACAAAGAAGATGCTGGGGCAACCAACAACTGGGTTGATCCTGCGGAAATGCGTGCAAAATTAAATGGATTATTTGACGGTGCAATGGAAGGCCGTACCATGTATGTGGTTCCGTTCTCAATGGGACCTTTAGGCAGCCATATTGCCCACATTGGTATTGAATTAACAGACTCACCTTACGTTGCGGTTAGCATGACCAAAATGGCGCGTATGGGTAAGGCAGTTTATGATGTGTTGGGCACAGATGGCGAGTTTATCCCATGTGTACACACTGTTGCAGCACCATTAAAAGATGGCCAGAAAGACGTTGCCTGGCCTTGCAACCCTGAAAAATATATCGTGCACTATCCAGAAACCCGTGAAATCTGGTCTTATGGTTCAGGTTACGGCGGTAATGCATTATTGGGCAAAAAATGCCTTGCATTACGTATCGCATCAGTCATGGGCCGTGAACAAGGCTGGCTGGCTGAACACATGTTGATTTTAGGCGTGACCAATCCACAGGGCGAAAAACATTACATCGCGGCGGCATTCCCATCTGCATGTGGTAAAACCAACTTTGCAATGTTGATTCCACCAGCAGGTTATGAAGGCTGGAAGATTGAAACTGTAGGTGACGATATTGCATGGATCAAGCCAGGTGAAGATGGTCGCCTATATGCAATCAACCCAGAAGCTGGTTTCTTCGGTGTTGCCCCAGGTACAAACACCAAGACTAACCCGAACTGTATGGCTACCCTGCATAAAGACGTAATCTATACCAACGTTGCTGTAACTGACAACGGTGAAATCTGGTGGGAAGGTCTTTCCAAGGAAGTTCCAGCGAACTTGACCAACTGGAAAGGTCAGCCACATACAGGTGAAGATAAAGCGGCACATCCAAACGCCCGTTTCACCGTTGCTGCTGGTCAATGTCCATCTATTGACGCTGACTGGGAAAATCCAGCAGGTGTTCCAATTTCTGCGTTTATCTTCGGTGGTCGCCGTGCAGACACTGTGCCTTTGGTATCAGAAGCATTTGACTGGGTGGATGGTGTTTATAAAGCGGCAACCATGGGTTCTGAAACCACTGCTGCTGCTGTTGGTCAACAAGGTATTGTACGCCGTGACCCATTTGCAATGCTTCCATTTGCTGGTTATAACATGGCTGACTACTTTGGCCACTGGTTACAATTAGGTAAAGAAGTGGGTGCAAAAGCTGAAGCTGCTGGTAACAAATTACCAAAAATCTTCAATGTAAACTGGTTCCGCCGTGATGTTGAAGGCAACTTTGTATGGCCTGGTTTCGGTCAGAACATGCGTGTGCTTGAGTGGATCATTGACCGTTGCGAAGGTCGTGCAGAAGCGACTGAAACACCAATCGGTCTGGTTCCTACTTATGAGCAGTTAAACTGGGAAGGTATCGATTTCTCTAAAGAGCAATTCGACACAGTAACCACTCAGGACAAAGATCAATGGATCAAAGAGCTTGAAAGCCACACTGAGTTATTTACCAAACTGGGTGATCGCTTGCCTCAGGCACTTAAAGATCGTCAGGCTGAGTTATTAAACGCGGTTAAATCTGCTTAATAATTAAAAATACAAAAGGTCGCTTCGGCGGCCTTTTTTATTTGGAGGATTTAGTAACGAGGTAAAAAAGTGTTTGGCATTTTCACTCGCCAAGGCTTTGGGATAGCAGGTACATACCAAACGTCATAGCGCGAGACCAATAACACTAGAATTATAGTTTAGATGCGTTGTTTACCGTTAAAACAATGGCTTGAGGAAAGGAGACTCATGATCTTCTCAAAATGAATCTAATGGACTTTGCACACCCAAACCACCACGATTAAGCATGTGGGTATAGATCATTGTGGTTTTGACATCAGTGCCCCAATAACTCTTGTACAGTGCGGATGTCATAGCCGTTTCGCAAAATTTGTGTGGCAAAACTATGCCTCAACGTATGCAGTGTAGCAAATTTTGTGATATGCGCTTGCTGCACAGCAATTTTGAATGCGCGTTGCAAACCTTGATGATAAATATGATGCCGTCTAAAAATTCCTGTCCTTGGATCAGTGGATTCATTAGATGCGGGAAATACCCAAAACCAAGATAAATGACATAGCGTTTTATCCAGCCACAATAGGCTTGTTCAGTCCGATAACTCATGTGCTTATAACGTATACGCTGCCTGACTAAATCAAGAAGTTTGGGTTGTTGAACTGACATGTTATTATCCTTGTTATTTTTATGATTTAATGATAGTCTTTAGTTGAAATAAATCAATATTATTTTGTTTAATACTTTATAAATAGGCGTCTTATGCAGCAAGTTTTAGCATCTTATGTGTCACCTCTGCCGCATAAGAGTAGTTAGGCCGCAGGGGAGATGCCACGAGATGTTTCGTTTACTAATCCTAGCCCTCGCATTGGTCGGCCCTGCCTATGCAGATGAGCCGATGCAATTCCAGATTGCTCCTGAGACGCCTGAGAACAGTCTCTTCCGGGTTGCACTAAACGGCGGTCAGTATGAAATATTTGCCTCGGGTGAGATCGATTCAGGTGCTGCCGAGCGATTTAGAGAGTTCGTCGCAACAAACTCGATCAAAGATGCAATTGTGTTGTTCGACTCCCCCGGTGGCTCACTATCCGGAGGGATAAGCCTTGGCAAGGCAATTCGCTCTATGCACTTCAACACGGGCATAGGCTCATATGGCCCAAAAGGCAGGCGTCTATATCAAGGCATGTGCGCGAGCTCTTGCGCCTATGCATTCGCGGGGGGCGAGTATCGCTTCTATTACGGCGATAAAGAGAAGCTCGGGATACACCAGTTCTACTCGTCTGGCGGCAACCAAGCCGACATGGGAGACACGCAACTTGTCAGTTCGGTTCTTGTCGATTACCTACAGTCCATGGGAGTCGATCCGCAGGCATTCGTCGTTGCAAGCACTGCTCGCGGTGACTCGATGTTCTGGCTGACCGCAGATCAGTCCATCTCACTGGGGCTCTCAAACAACGGGGCCAACCCAACTGTGGCCGAGATCAAGATGGCTGGATCAAGTCCGTACCTAAAGTTAGAGCAGAGCGTCAGCGATGTAACAACCAGGATCTTGTTTGGCTGCGAGAACAACCGCATCACCTTGCTTGCAGGCATTGTAACTACTCCCGACCTGTCAAGAGAAAAGCAATCGAGCTTGGCCAGGAACTACTTAGAAACAGATACTGGCGAACTGTTGGTTGCGCAGGGTCGGTCTGGGAGTAGCGCAGTTGATAGTGTGCTTTGGCTACAGCGCTTACCATCTAACTCCGATCTTCTGAACCTACTCAAGACCAATCAACTTGGCATCTGGACAGAGAACGGTGGTTCGATGAGATGGGGAGCCACTATAGATATCCGTCCTGCGAGGCAAAAGATGGCTTACTTCATCAAGAATTGCTTGCAAGATCACTAGGCTGCGGCCTAACAATTCGTTCAAGCCGAACTTGCTTCGCTACACCAACAACATGGCAGAAAGAGCTTGCCATGTTGTTGGCTCCGCTACGCAAGTCGGCTTAACTCAGGCGTTATGCTTCTTGGAGAGATTATGAGTAATTTGAAATTGATATTAGTGTCATCCTTGTTGATGATAACGGGATGTTCCTCGCAGATGGCTATTACATATGATTCCTATCCTAAAGGTGCTCAGGTCATTGATAGCTCAGGAACTGTTAGGGGGTATGCCCCAGTAACATTCTATATCAATCCGACCAAGGAAGATAAAGAGCGAGGGTATGCATATACTTGGGATATATGGATGAAGTGGGTATCAGGTGCGACTGAAAAGGTAAATTCTGGCAGAGTTGGTGTAGGACAAAATTGGGTTTACACAATCAATAGGCCAAGCAGTGCACCTAATGCACAAGCTGATCATTCATTTGCATTACAGTTACAGCAGAATCGACTAATGAATCAGGTTTTGCAAAACACCCAGGCAATTCAAGCTGAACAAGATCGAGTAAAACAACAAAAGCAAACTGAAGACAACACTCAATATCTCTGTAATCTTGGATTACTCAACCATCCGGGCTGTAAATAACTAATGTTTACATATGAATATCTATTTGAAATTCCAGTATATAGAATCGACGAAAAATCATACTACGATCAAATGAAGAGCCACATATCCGAGATAAATGGCAAGAATCAGCATCCCATGGACGAGGGGTACCTGAAAAAACAATATGGTGGGGACTGGAAGTACAACGAAATAATAGGTTTTCTACGTTTTTATCGTTACGGCTCAAACCAAATTAGATGCGAGTATTGGGAGACCGATGCAAAGAAAAAGGTTCGTACTCGAAGAAAACAGTTTGAGAAAATATCTGACAGCTTTTGTCGTGAACCATTCTCAAAGTCAGCAGTAAACTCGGTCCTTTCCCAAACAATGAAAAATGCCGTAGAACATTGTGAGGCCATCCTTAAGAAGAAAAAGAGAAAATTAGATAGGCAGTTATTTGATAGCACCGTTGACCATGTAGACTGGAAGTCACTTCTAAACAAAGCATAACAAGGTACTGCTACGGAAAATTTACTCGCTGGCGCTCCTAAGTTTCCGCAGAGCACGGCGTTAGGCAGCATGACGAACATCCTCGATACTCTTTACAAAATCTGCCTGCACCCCAGACCAGATGACGAGTTCATTAACCGATTTTCGAAAGTGATCGATGTCTATTCAATTGCAGAAAAATCAGAACTTGTTGACTCTCTTGCCAGGTTTATCGCGGAAAAATTCTTATCTGGTGAAGGGTCGTTCGAAGAAACAGACGTGGCTATAAACAATCTTGCTGGCTATGCAATCTGCAACAACCGAATCCCCGAGTTTATGTGGGGGGTGTACATGGCGTTTGATGATGCTGAACTTGGATCAGACGGTCAACAGCGCTTAGCTTCCAATCTCCGCCATGCGCTAGGGCCTGCTGCCTAACTCAGGTGTTATGCAACCAAAGGAAACAAAAAATGGCATTTACCAGAATAGCCCCTCTTATAAGAATATTTGATGAAAACAAAGCCAAAGAATTTTATGTTGAATTTTTGGGGTTCAATATCGACTTTGAACATCGGGACTCCGATGACGCGCCTCTTTACATGCAGGTATCAAATTACTTTCACGAATGCCATCAGTACCTAACATTCGTCCCCAAAAAAAGCACCCCTTCCACTCCATTAGTACGCCACCTGAGTTAGTCGAACTCAGGTGACGTAGATAACCGTTATTTTAAAGACAGTATACTATACGATTTTTTAAGCCGCATGTGGCGATTGCTGCTTAGCAGCCAAATAAGCATCTAAAGCCAGCTCTTCACTCGGCTTAAAGCTCAAGCCCAACTTAGAACGTCTCCACAGCACATCCTGAGTGCTTGTTACCCATTCAAAGCGACATAAATAATCCACTTCTTTGGCATACAAGCCCTGACCAAAATGTTTTCCGAGTTGGTCAACCGATGTTATTTCACCCAATATATTCCAGATCCGTGAACCATAAGTCGATGCCCAGCGTTTTGCCAATGCTTCTGGAGCATCCGTGATTTGTGCACGGATTTCCTGTATCAACTGTTCAACAGAATGCATATTTTCACCGCCAGGCAATGCCTCTGTCGCAGTCCAGCTTCCCTGCATCTCAGGGAAAAATGCCTTGAGCTGTTGCATGGCAGATTCAGCCAATTTACGATATGTTGTTAATTTTCCACCAAATACGGAAAGTAATGGTGCCTGCCCTTTCTCACCTTTGGACAAGGCCAAAGTATAGTCACGGGTAATGGCTGATGGATTATCCGATTCATCATCACACAGAGGACGCACACCCGCAAAAGTCCAAATGATGTCCTGTTGGGTGAGTTGTTTTTTGAAATGGGCATTGCTCACTTCAATCAGGTAATCAATCTCTTCCTGAGTAATTTTCACCTGTGCTGGATCACCCTGATATTCACGGTCTGTGGTGCCAATCATGGTGTATTGGTCCAGATATGGAATGGCAAACACAATACGGCGGTCATCATTCTGCATAATAAAGGCTTTGTCACATTCATACAGCTTCGGCACAATAATATGACTGCCCTGAATCAGGCGGATACCATAAGGAGATTTAAGCTGCAAATCCTGCTTGATAAATTGCGCAACCCAAGGTCCTGCCGCATTAACCAAGGCTTTCGCCTTAATCTGGAATTGACCATGCTCATTTTCCAGATCGACCAGCCAATATTGCCCATCACGTTGTGCAGAAAGACAACGGGTTCGGGTCACTACATCAGCCCCTTTCTCACGGGCATGCATGGCGTTTAAAACCACCAGACGAGAGTCATCCACAGCACAGTCTGAATATTCAAAACCACGGGTAATAGCAGAGTTTAGCGGGCTATCTTCTTTAAAATAAACATTGTTTGAACCCAACAGCTTTTCACGTTTACCCAAATGGTCATAAAAGAACAAACCTGTACGAATCAACCATGCGGGACGTAAATGCGGACGATGCGGCATGATAAAACGCATTGGGCGGATAATGTGCGGTGCTTTAGCCAACAAGACTTCACGTTCAGCCAATGCTTCACGTACCAAACGAAATTCTTTATGTTCGAGATAACGTAGACCACCATGAATCAGCTTACTGCTGGCAGAGGAGGTATGGCTTGCCAAATCATCTTTTTCACATAAGAATACGGATAAACCACGTCCTGACGCATCAGCAGCGATACCAACACCGTTAATACCGCCACCAATAACAGCAAGGTCATAGATTTTGTCATTTGACTGAGGAGAAGTTTGCATATTATCACCGCAAATTTTCATTATTTTTCGATAATGAAAATTTAAACATATAAAATGAAAATAAACAATAAATTTTGTGCAAAAAAAATGCCAAATTATTGGCATTTTTAACAAATGAATAAAAAAGAAATTGATTATGAAATGGATGATAAATGCTTTAGGTCAATTTTCGAATCATAGAAACAAACTGTGTTTGACCACTAAAGAGATATAAAACAAAGCATTTAATGAAAAATTATTGAGCAACAACCAAATTCACACCTAAATCATGAATGGTTTTTAGATATTGCTCATTGGGTTGCTGATCAGTAAAGATACTATCTACTTGCTTCAATGAACCCAGACGGATCATGGCATTACGGCCAAACTTGCTACTATCCGCCGCCAAGAAAACCTGACGTGCACTTGAGAGGATTTCCTGTGACACACACACTTCCTGAAAGTCAAAATCCAGCAAAGTGCCATCCTCATCAATACCACTAATCCCAATCAGCGCATAATCCGCCTTAAACTGCTTAAAGAAATCAGCCGTTGCCTGACCAATCACTCCACCATCAGGGCGAACTCGACCACTGGCAATCAGTACTTCAAAATCCTCCTTGGTGCTGAGAATTTTGGCCACATTCAGGTTATTGGTAATGATCTTCAGCCCAGTATGGTTGAGCAAGGCATGGGCAATCGATTCCGTGGTCGTTCCAATATTAATGAATAATGACGCATGGTCAGGTACAGCAGCAGCCACCGCCTCTGCAATCCTGAGCTTTTCTTCAAGCATATAGCCGACACGCATCGTATATTCGGTATTTTCAACACTGGAATCATGTGCGGCCCCACCATGATAGCGGCGCAACAAGCCCTCATCCGCCAACTGATTAATATCACGGCGGATGGTTTGGGGGGTGACATCAAAATATTGAGCAAGCTCTTCAATACTGATATAGCCACGCTCTCTCACCAGTTCGAGGGTTTTTTGTTGGCGTAGGATCAAGCTCATGCTCATCCATCCTAAGTTATTTTAAATTACGAATGGCGTTATTTTACCTTAATTTTAAGCCCAGTCACGTGTACGTCCCACAGCTTTCAACCAACCTTGATAAAGTTTTTCGGTTTCATCCTGACTACACGCGGGTGTAAATGTTCGCTCAATGGTCATTCTGCTCTTCAATTCATTCAAATCAGACCAGAAACCAACGGCTAAACCTGCCAGGAATGCCGCCCCCATACCTGTGGTCTCTTTCATGGCTGGACGTTCAACCAAAGTCGATAAAATATCCGCCTGAAACTGCATAAGGAAGTTATTTGCGGTAACACCACCATCTACACGAAGTGTACGTAACTTCTCACCCGAATCCTGCTGCATGGCATCCAGCACATCACGGGTTTGATAAGCAATGGATTCCAGCGTTGCACGAATAATATGCTCAATACTCACGCCACGGGTAATTCCCAGAATCGCACCACGGGCGGTTGGGTCCCAATATGGCGCACCCAACCCCGTAAATGCAGGAACGACATAAACGCCATTACTGTCTTTCACTTTGGTTGCGTAATATTCCGAGTCATGCGAGTCGTTAATGGCCTTTAATTCATCACGCAGCCATTGCACACATGAACCACCATTAAATACCGCACCTTCGAGGGCATAGTTCACTTCACCTCGTGGCCCACATGCAATCGTGGTGAGTAAACCATGTTCAGATTGAACAATACGTTTACCTGTATTCATAAGCAGGAAACAGCCTGTACCGTAGGTATTTTTTGCCTGTCCCGCCTCAACACACATTTGACCGAACAAAGCCGCCTGTTGATCCCCTGCAATTCCCGCAATTGGAATCCCAATTTCCTGACCACTGATGGTATGGGTATGCCCATATATTTCAGAAGAAGTACGCACCTCAGGCAACATGGCTTTAGGAATATTCAAGGCTTCAAGCAGCTTATCATCCCATTGCAATGTTTCAATATTAAACAGCATGGTACGTGAGGCATTGGTATAGTCAGTTACATGCGCCTGACCATTGGTCAGTTTCCAGATCAACCAGGTATCCACTGTACCAAACAACAGCTCGCCACGTTCTGCCCGCTCTCGACTGCCCTCTACCTGGTCAAGAATCCACTTGATCTTGGTTGCCGAAAAATATGGGTCAATCACCAGTCCAGTGACCTTACGTACATACTCATCCCAGCCGTCCTGACGAAGCTGGTTGCAGATTTCATTACTTTGGCGGCTCTGCCATACAATCGCGTTATAAATCGGTTTACCTGTTTTTTTATCCCAGATAATTGTGGTTTCACGCTGGTTAGTGATGCCAATCGCGGCAATCTGGTCGCTTGAAATACTTGCCTGTGCTAAAGCCTCAACCCACACCGCACTTTGCGTTGCCCAGATTTCCATTGGGTCATGCTCAACCCAGCCTGGTTGTGGGTAGATTTGGGTAAACTCACGCTGGGCAATCGTAATAACATTTGCATCGTGATCCAACACGATTGCACGTGAACTGGTTGTACCCTGGTCAAATGCAACCACATATTTTTTTTGACTATCTGTAGAGATCATGGCATACCTATTCAGAATTGCCTTATGTATCAAAGCAATAAATGAAATACCTATTAAAAAAATGGGCCTCAACACTGCGATACAGCAACAACTTGTATATAAAAATAAAAAACTTGCACGATTATATGCAAAGTTGTTCGAAAACGAAAATTCTTTCTCTTATTTTGAACCCAAATCATGATGAACAGCGTGAGTTTTAAAGATTCGCCACAATACAAAATCTAATTTATGCGATACTAAGACTAGAAATAATAGGATCACTAATATGAAAAAAACTAATTTATTGATTATTGTGAGCGGTACACTTCTGGTTGCGGCATGTCAAAGCACTCCACATCAGTACAATGGTGTGACAGGTTATGAAATTGAAAATAAAACGGCAACTTCGGCAACACTAGTCTATACCTTGGCAGCACGTGGCAACAGTGAGGTTGATGAGAAAAAACTACAGCATGCCTGTAAACAAGTGTTAGGGATGGAAAAAACCTACAAAATTTCGATACTCAACGTCAATGAAATTATGAACCCAACCAAACAGGAACAATATGGGGTGCAACTTGGCAACAGCCGTGCAACTTTTGGTCTATCCAACTCACCTGATTTAAACAACACTGAGGGCTACGCAACACGTCAGGCACTGGAAACACGCCCAACCACACTGAAAGTGGTTCGCTATACCTGCTCATAATGGTTAAAAATAAGGTGGTTGATTTAAACCACCTTAGCTTTATCTGCGTACTTATTATAAGGTCTTATAAAAACTGACATTGCGAAACTCTTTGGCTTCATCCAGATCAGGCCAGGTGGTTGCGCTGCGCTCATCAATCTTCATATATTTAGGGTGACTAAAGTTTTTAACCCGACTATCCGCTACCCAGACTTCTGGTGCGAATTTTAAAAACTCATCCAGAAAAAAGCGGTTACACTGATCGTAAAGCACATCCGCAGCCAGCAACACATCTACCTGTTCCGACTTGTACAAATCATCCAGATACTCAAGCTCGACATTATTTAACAAAGCATTTTCGCGACATGATTCGAGGCTGACCTGATCAATATCACAGCAGATGACCCGCTTTGCCCCAGCCAATTTTGCGGCAATGGCAACCACGCCTGAACCCGCCCCAAAATCCAGCACCACCTTGTCTTTAACATAATGCGGCTCTGCCAATAACCATTGCGCCATTGCCAAACCTGAGGCCCAGCAGAAAATCCAGTATGGCGTTTCATTCCAGATACGGCGAATGACTTCATCATCCAGACGCTCAGTTGGGAAAACAGGTGGAATCAGCCATAGGGAAATTGGCGTTTCAGGAAGCTGTTGCGCCAATAAATCTGTATTTGGAATAACTTCATGCAAAGCTTTCAGCAATTGCGCAGGTGCTTTGGCAAATTGAAAAGTACAGCTCATATTTCTTTAATTCTATACAATCCCCCTCTTTCATAAAGCATAGGTATCTACATATCTGTAACCCCCTCCTAACTCCCCCCCTTAAAAAGGTGGAGGAACATCATTTGAATCAAGACCTTATAAGATTCACAGGAAGTCTCCCCTTTTAAAGGGGAGATTTAGAGGGGTTAAAAATCAGATAAATCAACATATTAAAACTTGTGTAGACACTTATATTCATAAAGAGAGGGTTAGGGGGGAATTTAATCCAAAGCTTTTTCAGCGGCTTCAACGGTCTGACGAATCAATGTGGTAATCGTCATAGGGCCAACACCGCCTGGCACTGGTGTATAGGCAGATGCAACTTCTTCAATTCCAACAAGTTGAATATCACCTACACCGCCGCCATCACGAGGATGGAAACCAGCATCAACCACAACCGCACCTTGCTTGATCCAGTCTTTCTGAATCAGTTCAGCCTTACCGACTGCACCGACAATAATATCTGCCTGTTTAACCAGCTCAGCAAGATTCTGGGTACGTGAATGGCAAATTGTCACTGTCGCATTGGCCTGTAATAGCATCATCGCCATTGGTTTACCTAAAATCGCTGAGCGACCCACCACAACCGCATGTTTACCTGCGATTTCAATGTTGTTTTCCTGCAAAATGGTCATGATGCCTGCTGGCGTCGCTGAGCCATAAGCAGACTCACCCATTGCCATACGACCAAAACCAAGGCAAGTTACCCCATCCACATCTTTTTCTAGTGAAATAGCATCAAAACATGCGCGTTCATCAATCTGTTCAGGAACTGGGTGCTGCAACAAGATGCCATGCACATCAGGATTGGCATTCAGTTTTTCAATTTCAGACAGAAGTTGCGCTGTGGTGGTCTCTTTCGGTAATTCGATTTTAAGTGAGTCCATTCCCACACGACGGCAAGCATTGCCTTTCATGCGTACATAAGTTGCAGATGCACCATCATCCCCGACAAGGATGGTTGCCAAAATTGGGGTACGCCCCGTTTTTGCTTTTAATGCCTCTACACGTACCAACAAATCCGCCTCGATTTGTTTTGCCAATGCACGACCGTCTAAAACCAATGCCACAGCGTATCTCCCAAGTGAGTATAAGTAAGTGCTTACTAATCAGATAAGTATGCAAATGATACATGATAATTTGTCCAATATGCTTTTAGATGTTGTTTTTATGTGCATATTCACCCGAAACACTATTGTTTTTTTCCTAAAGATTGCTAATATGTGCATCACCAAGAGATGGCGGGGTGGCAGAGTGGTCATGCAGCGGACTGCAACTCCGTGTACGCCGGTTCGATTCCGACCTCCGCCTCCATTGGTAAAGCCCGAGTGGTGAAATCGGTAGACACAGGGGATTTAAAATCCCCCGCCCACAAAGCGTGCCAGTTCGAGTCTGGCCTCGGGCACCATTTTTCAGCAAATGAAATATGGTGCTAAAAATTCCAGCTTAATGCTGGTTTTTTTATGTCTGAAAATATTTGCAATAAAAATAAAAAAAGCCAAACAGAATGGTTTGGCCTCTACTGAAATAGGATTACGCTACTTGTTGCGCTGTTTTCATTGGCAATAAATTCACATCCAAACTCAACTGATGCTGTCTGGCTGTATCAACACTATATTCAGGCTTCTTGATTGAATCCACATAAACCCACTGTGACTGTACCTGTGCTTCATCAAATTGAACAATTAAATAACCTCTTTGATTTAAGTTGCAATAGTTCAGCTCATCAATCAAGGTGGTAAACGCAAATTCAAACTGTTGCAACTGAGCCAATGGGATATTTAAATATTTTTCCAAACCTGGCGAAGAAACTGAACTGGTTGCCAGCTCAACACCAACAAACACACCATCCTTGCTATATAGATTGGATGACCATGCATTATGGGTGTCCCCTGCAAGTACAACAACTTTTTTCTTTAATTGTGCCAAAGTGCCATACAGAATCTCACGCTCTGCAAAATAACCATCCCAGGCATCCAGATTATAAGGTGCAACGCTGAGAACGCGGGCTTTTTCCTGACTGGTTAAGCTCGGATCACCTTGCTTTAAACGCATCTTTAAGGTGACTAGCTCAGTAATTTGCATATTCATTTTATTTAAGGTGTCGGCAGTTGGATTGCCTGAAGTTATTTCTGCCAATGAAAGCAACAATTCAGCTGGAACCAGCATTTTTGTCATTAAAATCTGCTGCCCCAGTACATTCCATGTGGATGTCGATTGCTGTAGTTTTCCAAGTAACCAATCACGCTGCGTATAACCCATTAAGGTACGTGCTGGATTGGTTAAATCTGCCTGAAACTTTGCAATATCCAAACCATTCGCTGTCATATAGTTGGCATAGTCCAACTGCTCATCACGGGCGATAATCCGAGTATCAAGCATAGTCAGTTGCACCAGCTTGCCAAAATCAAACTGGCGATAAATCTTGAGATGTTGTTCATCTATTGGGCGAATTGGCATCCATTCAAAATAAGCCTGTAAAGCTGCCAGTTTACGCTCCATGAACGGCCCCTCACTGGCCTGATGATTCTCTGCTCCACCTCGCCATGTGTCATTGGCCAATTCATGGTCATCCCAAATCACGATAAATGGATGACGTTGATGCAATGCCTGCAAGTCCTTGTCTTTACGGTATAAAGCATAACGCTTGCGGTAGTCATCCAGTTTAATAATTTCTTTATTGTTATCAGCCGCCAGTGTTCGTCCTAATTTTTCCGCATCTTCCGCCGCATAGCCATCCGCACCATATTCATAAATATAGTCACCGAGATGAATGACCACATCCACATTTTGCTTCGCCATTTCCCGATACACATAGAAATAACCTGCTGGATAATTTGAGCATGAACATACCGCAAAACTGACTTTTGAGGTGCTGGTTGCTAAGGTTTTAGTTTGACCAACTGGAGAAATCTTGTCACCAAAGATAAAGCGATAGAAATAACGCTGGTCTGGTTTTAAACCCGTGACATCCACCTTGACGGTAAAATCTTGCGATGCCGAGGTAAGGACTTTATCGGTTTTAATGATTTGCTTAAATTGATTATCTAGTGCAATTTCCCAACTTACCTGTAAACGAGCACTGGCATCATTCGGTGTCAGGCGTGTCCATAAAATCACGCGATCCTGCAATGGATCACCACTTGCCACACCATGTTCAAAATTCACCTGAAGTGTTGCCGTTTCTTGGTCTGAACTGTCATTACATCCTGTAAAACCAGTGGAGAGGGACAATGCCCCGAAACCGAATAAGCTTTTTTGAATGAGTTCCCGCCGTGAAATTTTAGCTGTCATTTGATGGCTACCTTAGCTTTTATCGCAATAAATGAATAAAGCTAATGGACATACATGAAGCTTTAATCTCAGTTTGATGAAAGAATTATGAAAACAGTTTGTCCAAGTTTGGTTTTATCCGATAAATACATGAATTGACTGAAAAGAAAGCAAATACGTGGTTTTACTCTTGCCAAGTTTTCAAGTGTCCTCTATTATTGCGCTCATGCCCGAGTGGTGAAATCGGTAGACACAGGGGATTTAAAATCCCCCGCCCACAAAGCGTGCCAGTTCGAGTCTGGCCTCGGGCACCATTTTTCAGCAAATGGAAATATAGTCAAATCATTATAAAACTAATACAAATAAGTCGATGAATTATTTCGAGTTTTTTTCGAATCCTGTATGAATAATAAAGTAGTTTGACTATATGGTGCTAAAAATTCCAGCTTAATGCTGGTTTTTTTATACCTGAAATTTAGGAATATAAAAAAATGCCTTAATTAAAAAACCAAGGCATTCAATATTATTTTCAGGCTCAAACAATAAAATTATTCCACACGGATAATTTTACCATTTTCATCGTGGTGTACGGTGGTGACTTTGTTCTGACGCCCCAACTGGATTTCCTGTTCAGGCAATTCAAAATAGCGCGCATAATCAGGCAGTGATTTTTCCACCACATGCGTTTTATGCACACGTTTTGCAGGTAAAAAACCCCATAGCAACAAGGCAACAGCACACAATACTAAAGCCGTTACGCCCTGCTCAATGCCATCACCAAAGGCTTCAACCAGACGTTGTGCCAGGTAGGTTTTCTTAATCTCCACCAACACCCAAACCAGAATAAATGGTCGCCATAGCAGCAGCCAGCCTGCCCACATCATTGCTGTCGTTGTTGTTGATGCATAACGTTTATGCCATGGGAGCTGGCGACGTAAATCAATAATCAAACTGTTTGCTTTCATTGCTCTTTACCCAGCAAAATGAATCTTTAGATTCAACGAATACCACGATCAGGACTGATCCAGCGGGCACGTTTTCCATCGTTGCGTAACAGCACTTTTGGAAAGGCGATGATTGTAGCAGTAATCGTAATTAACCAGAATACAAATGGGTACCAAATCATCCAATAATAATTTTTCCCTAAGCTTGGTTCATAACGACTATCCATCCATTTGCTTAAAGCAAACTGAATTAAACAGGTAGCACCCAATAAAATTCCGCTGCCATAGGGCAAGAAAGGCGAGCTGACTACAGTAAGTGCATGAATTGGAAAAATAAAATGCAATAGCCACATCACCGCCATGATCAACATTAAGTATGACCAGACTAATGTCAAACAAAGTTCTAGCATTAACGGCCATAAAAAGTTCAGCTTAGGCTTAAAGAACACGTCAATATTTTTGACCAGCACCTGTGCCCCACCCATCGCCCAGCGTAAACGCTGTTTCCATAAACCATTCAGGGTTTCTGGCATTAAAATCCACACCAGTGCATTTGGTTCAAAACGGACATCCCAGCCTGCGCGCTGTAATTTCCAGGTGATATCAATATCTTCAGTCAACATATTGGGTGACCAGTAATCCACCTGATGCACCGCACTTTTACGGAATGCGGTAATCACACCCGATACCGTGAACAAGCGCCCAAAGGTGCGCTGGGCGCGTTTAATCATGCCCACAATTGAGGAAAACTCCCCAACCTGAATCCGCCCTAATAGCGTTGAACGGGTACGGATACGTGGATTTCCCGTTACCGCTGCCACAGTCGAATCTTCAAGGAAATGTCGCATCATCCACTTGGCGGCATGTGGGTCAAGCAAGGCATCGCCATCAATACCAATCAGGAATTCAGCATCGGTCATCAGGCTGCCTGCCTGCAAGCCCATTGCCTTACCCTGATTCTGGGCCAAATGCACCACCCGCAATTTTTCATACTGGCTTGCCAGACGGTCTAGCACCTCGCCCGTGTTGTCGGAACTGCCATCATTGATTGCAATCACCTCAAAATCTGGATAGTCCAGTTGCAAGGCATGGCGAATGGTTTCATCTGCATTTTCCCTCTCATTAAAGCAGGGAATCAGTACCGCAACTTTAGGATAGCGTGGCAATGCGGCTGGTTGCTGGTAAGGTGGGTCCTGACGCTCTTTCCAGTAAAAAATCAGTGCCCCAATCATCCATAGATATGACATGAACAATGGATAATAGAACACAAACTTAATGGCTGACGACCATAATAAAGCAATCCAACTCATTGATATGACTCCATTATGGGACAAGCTGAGAGGACTTTAACCCAAATGCGTTATGCATGGTTTTTACCTCTGGGTGATCCTGAATTGGGTCATCTGGATAATACGCAATATGCATTGCCCCTTGTTCATACAGGGACTTGATGGTTGCCGCCATCTCTTCTGAGGGAACTTTCTGGTCATTGCGCCAGTTGGTTGCCTGTAGTTCCATCACCATTTTCTTAATGCCATTCGGATATTTCTTGACCCGATTTAAGATATCAGTGTAGAACTTGTCAGGATTTTTCACCTGTTCCATATAGGGCATGGCCATAATGGCGGTGAAATCATAACGGTTAAGCGATTCCTCCAGAGACTGGGCATACCAGTTTTCTGCGTATGGATTCAGCGCAACCTGTGCGTACAGATTCCGTGCAGTCATTAAATAGGGCTGATATTGCCGCACCTCTCCTGCAAGCTCCATTGCAAAGTCATCCAGATAACGGGTTTTAAAGGCCGTCCATTTTTGCAGGTCAGCATCATTGTTGCGTATTTTGGCAAGGTCGGTTGGCAATCCCTGTTTTGCATAAGCCGCCAATGCTTCTGGGCTGGCATCTTCATAGTCAGACAAAGTGACATCATCATGGAACAGCAGACCATCAAATGGAGTTGATTTCGCCAGGTCCCGATAAATTTCCTTAATGGTCTGCCGAGCTTCTGGTGAGAATGGACTTAAACGGATATAGCCCATATTTAAATGCTCACCTGATTTGCCCTGCTGGGTTTCAACCAGCTCATCTGCAACAGGGTCTTCTTTTGGTAATTCCCACGCCAGTAACGGCATCCACGCATATAAACGCTGTACCTGTGTTCTGGTCTGAATTTGCCAGGCCACGCGGTTAAACAGGTCTGCACGCATCGGGATATGACGGTTCGGGAAATACACCCTATCTGCCGAACCATTGGCATCGGGGTCAGAAAAAGCCTGTAGATAAACGGTGTTTACGCCCATACCATTAATTCGATCCAGTAAATGTCCCAGATTACGTTCCTGTTGCTGCGGATCAGGATCATAGATATAGTCTAAATCGACATGCATGATTTTTTGCGGACGATTATTGTCACCGAGGTTCAGTTCACGGTTCTTGATTTCCTGTGCAAGTGCACTGGTCGACATATTGCCCTGAATCAAAATACGGCTCATATTCTGAATGGATTGTTTGGCCTGGTCTGCCCCATCATCCAAGGTAATGGTAATCGGCATGCCCAATTCCTTGGCGGTTTTGACCAACTGCATATTGTAGCGGCCATAAGGCCAGACCATGACCCGCGGTGAACGTAGACCATGTGCCTTTAACAGGTCATTATTCTTTTTTAGGTCCTGATAGACACGTGCCTGATAATCGGCATCATTTTCATAACTTTTGCTTTTAGTATCATAAATGCGGGTAATGGCGGCAGGCTCCAGATTACCCTGTGGATTGGCATTAACCCCCTGATGCAGATGATAACTGTGACTGGCAATCTCTACCAAACCACTATTCTGCATCTCCTTAAGCTCGTCCCAGCTCAAGATTTTGTTCCTTGCGATGCTTTCCCCACCAAAATCCACATTCTGGTTTTCTTTCGGTTCCAGCCATGAACCGACCACAGCCAAAACCACAGGGATTTTTTTGGCACGAATTACGGGATAGGCATTTTGATAGAAAGATTGATAGCCATCATCCACCGTCAGTAATACAGGTTTACTAGGCAATTTATACTGGCCTTGATGGGCCTTGATCAGTTGATCCACATTAATAAAATGGAAGCCATTATTCTTTAACCAGTCAATATGTTGACTAAACTGCTGTGCAGTAACCGCATAACTTGGGATCAGTGCATCTTTATGCTCTGTGATTTCATGATAACCAATGACGGTTAACGTTGTCGCATCAATTTTTGGATTTGCCGCAAAAATGGGGGTGGTTGCAACCACACCCAATACAAGACCGAAAAATGTTTTTAAGGTCGGAGACACTAAACGTGTTGTCATAGAAATATTGTCTCGATACAGGAAAGTCGCTGGGGACGAAGCAGGCATGAATGGTCTTAGGATTTAGGCAACATCATAAGCATTCTAGCGTGTCAGCTGGAAGTAAGGATTGTATTTATAATTTTGCAAACTGAAAATAATCTTAAAAGTGTATATTATGAAATTTATCGTAAAATAATAGATATGATGGAAATACAATCATACCCCCAACCCTTGTGACGGTTAGGAGTATAAAACGCTATACAGACTAATATTCAATAGACTGGAAATTTGGATTTTCTGATAGCTGCTGTAAATAGTAGCGTTCTTTCTGGTAGAAATATTTACATAAACGGTTGACCCACTCACCACGGCGGAACGTCAATATTTTTTTATGGATACCATCATATTCCAGCAGCACAACATTGCGGTCATCTTCGGATGAAGCCAGACGGGTAATCTTATAATTATGAGGTGCATGCTGGTGAGCAGGTTGCAGGGCCCTTACGATTTCAACTTTATAATCGCCATCAATCCAGTAATGCCGATCCATAAGCGCCTGTTCATTGACCCAAAATCCTGTTTGCGCCCCATCATGCGTATCAATCAGGAAAAAATGGTCCAGCTCTTTTAACAACTCTGATGCAGTGATATCCAAATAATCATTCATATCATACCTCTACTCATTCAAATTTTTATCGCTTGCCTGAGGCAATTACAGCATTTTTATATTTAAGCAACTATCATACGTGACCAAGCACAACCCTAATAGTGACCTTATAAGAAATTTGCCAAATTTTAAAATATGATTTTTTGTTCAGCACATTGTCATTTGCAGGGAAATTGCTCTTTGAACTCAAAGATATACAGGACTGTATAGAGAATCAACCATTTTTCCCAGAGTATGAAAAAAATAAGATAAAAAAGAAAGTCATTTAAAATCAAAAAGTTATTATACAATTATTAATAATGTTTTATATAACTGATTTTAAAGTGATTTAGCATAAATTCAAGCCTAAACCACTTTATTGTTTCTACAACGAACGGTCTATTCGTCGCGTGTCTTGACATCAAAAAGCTCAATTTCAAAGGTCAGGTTTGAGTTGGCAGGAATAATTTTTCCCATCTTACGTTCCCCGTAAGCCAAGTGTGCAGGAACAATCAGTTTGCGCTTGCCGCCAACCCGCATTCCCATAATGCCCTGGTCCCAGCCCTTGATCACTCGTCCAGCGCCAATCACGGTTTCAAAATAATTACCACGGTCTATTGAAGAGTCAAACTTGGTTCCATCTTCCAACCACCCTGTATAATGGGTGGTAATCAGGGCGCCTTTTACAGCCTCTTTACCCTCACCCACTTTTAAATCAATAATCTGTAATTCCGCACTCATCGCTCTCTCCAAATTTCTTTCAGTTCAACATTATTGCAATTGTTGCCACTGGATGTCGACCTGTCCCTTGTCACTGAGCAAAGTCCATTCACCATCCATGATATTCAGTTGCAACTGCATGGTACGTTCACACAATTGTTCAAGTGCCTGTGTGGTTTGCGGAGCCAGTTGCCAAACCGAGACATTGCCGAGTGTCTTGATTTTGGTATTTTTCTGCCACCAGTCATCTGCCTGCGAACCATAGGCAATCACGGCAACTTTCTTGCAACGCGCACTAGCCTTCTTTACTTTATCTTCCGATGGACACCCAACTTCAATCCATTTTTCCAGCAACCCCGTCAGGTCTTTCTGCCATAAGGCTGGTTCATCGGTTTCAAACAGGTCTTTGGTGAATTCCAGTTGCTCATCCGCATAACGCGCATAGGCGAGAATACGCACCATTAAACGTTCAATGGTTTCTGATGGATGTAATGCCAGCGTCAACTGGTAATCCGCATAGATATGCTCATCCATATTGGCAATATTCAGGTCTGCCTTATATATTGTTGCTTTTAACGCCATAAATGGTGCTCTTAAATATAGTGTGTTCAAATTTGGCGCTAAGCATACTCTATTTTATAGGACAACATGAGCCAATTTGACCAACTGGTTATCCATCTCTATTGATACGACACGCCAAGAACTGCGTTTCAAATGCCAACCAATCCTGCTGGACTTGGGTAATGATTTCTATTCGGTTATCAATACTTTCTTCCGCCGACTTATAGTTAAACTGTTGAGGATTAAAATTAAAGCTTTTCCAGCCCTGATCGGTATTAAAAATTCCCTTGATACGCACCCAGTCTTGCTGGGCACACAATAGGTCTAATAAATCATAAAAATTAAACTGCCAGCGCTTTGGTAATTTCCAACCTGCCACGGTATAGCCCTGGGCAGTCTCGACATAATGATAAGGCAGTTGCTTGATTTCCTGTTCCTGAACGGCGGCCTGTGTTTTTTGCAACTTTAATAAGGGCTGAATTTTACGTTGGACAGGCTGTTGGGCAATATCAATTTTTTCAAGCTCGACCTGCCCCTGCTCAGTCTCAAACCAATGTTGCACATAGGTCTGGTATTCCTGTTTTAACGCCAGATAAGCTTGGTGGTCAGCCTCATTCATCAAATCAATATGTGAGATGACCACGATTTGTGCCGCTTTCAACTGATCGGTATATAAGTTCTGCTGCACCCAGTCTTGGTCATGCAAACGGCTGCCATCCACAACCACCACCAAGGCCCGCATCGCCAGACTGCTTTGCCAATGGGGTTCTGTCAGTTGTTCCAGCAATTGTGCGGGATGCCCTAAACCTGTGGGTTCTATAAATAGTCGGTCTGGTTTGCTTTCACTTAAAAGACGCGCAAGCGCAATTTGCATGGGTAACTGACTACTACAACATAAACAACCACCCAGCAACTCCTTGACAGCATAGCCCTGTTGTTGACTAATTAAGTGCTGGTCAACACCGATTTGACCAAATTCATTCATCAATACCGCCCACACCTCATGTTCAGGCTTTTGGCTCAGTAAATGTTGCAGTAGCGTGGTTTTACCCGCCCCTAAAAAGCCAGAAATAATATGGGTTGCAACGGGTTGAGGTGCAATAAATTTCACAGTGTCTGACAGGTGCAAAAGATTTATTCTAACGGCAAAGTTGCCCATCAAAAAGTAACTTTAGAGATTTTATGGTGATTTACCATAAAACAAACACATCAACACACTTACCTAAAGTCTATAACAATGACCCAAACCCATTCATTCACAATTTATATTTTCAAATAAGGATGAAATACCTTTAAGTTACTTAAAGGTATCACACTGATTGATATCACCCGATTTCAGTCCCAACTGAAACCAATGCATACGCTGCTCACTGGTACCATGTGTGAAACTATCAGGGACAACCTGTCCTGTGGCACGTTTCTGCAAATAATCATCACCAATCTTTTGGGCAGCATCCATCGCTTCCTCGATATCACCCTGCTCTAGAAATTGTGTACGCTGCTGGTTCTGATGTGCCCAGATTCCTGCAAAACAATCCGCCTGCAATTCCAAACGTACTGAAAGCTGATTGCCCTGTGTCTGACTCATTTGTGAACGCGCCTGCTGCACCTGAGAGGAAATCCCCAATAGATTTTGAATATGATGACCGACCTCATGTGCAATCACATACGCCTGAGCAAAGTCACCCGCCTGATCCTGACGGGAAAGTTCTGTTTGGTTCTGTTCCCCAGAGATACCCATTTGCTGGCGCATCTCTTTAAAGAATGAGGTATCAATATAGACTTTTTGGTCTGTTGGACAATAAAACGGCCCCATTGCCGCTTGAGCCGTGCCACAACCAGAACGCACCACTCCATTAAACAGCACCAATCTTGGTGGTTTATAGGACATGCCCAACTGTTGAAAGATAGGAGTCCAGGTATCTTCTGTATCTGCCAGAATGGTTCCGACAAAATCACTGGCTTCTTTCTGGTCGCCAGTCAGGCTTTGTGGCGCACTGCCCTGTGAGGATTGCGCACTAGTCACAGCCTGGGTCGCCTGATAAGCCTGTTGGGGGTCAACCCCAAAAAACTTCCATGCAATAAAAGCAACAATAAGCCCCAGTATACTAATTCCGCCTGCTTTTGCCCCGCCACCACGACGGTCTTCAACATTGATACTGATTCGACGATCTTTCCAGCGCATAGTGACCTCACATGATTATATTGTCCAAGATTTAAGCCGAAGCCTTTGACCACACTTTTTGAATCAATCCAACAATGATGAGTACAATGGCACCTGCAACCAGACCAATACCCAAATTAATCAAGGTAGGTGTCAATGCGCCAATAACTGAACCAATGCTTGGAATCAGTTCCATATGGTCTACCGTCTCTTCAGTAAAATGATGCAGTAATGGAATGGTATGGCTAATAATGCCACCACCAACCAAGAACATTGCAACCGTTCCAACAATGGAGAGTGTTTTCATCAACACAGGGGCAAAGGCCAGCAAACCACGCCCAATCTTATTTTTAAATTCAGATGCCTGTTGGGTTAAATATAACCCGAGATCATCAATCTTGACGATCATGGCAACAAAGCCATACACGCCAATGGTCATCCCAATGGCAATAACGCTTAATACAGTCACTTTAGTCATAAATGCTGCTGTTGCAACTGTACCTAACGAAATTACCACAATTTCAGCGGATAAAATAAAATCGGTACGAATCGCACCTTTCACTTTTTCTTTTTCAAACTTGACCAGATCAACTTCAACCTGTTGCAGGTTTTCACTCGCCTGTTCGGCTGTTTTGGCTTTTTTGTGGTGCAACATATGCACAACTTTTTCTACACCCTCATAACAGAGGAATAAGCCACCAATCATCAGCAAGGGATTAATCAACCACGGCGCAACCACGCTGATTAAAAGTGCCAGTGGAACAAGAATCAACTTATTCACAAAAGAGCCTTTGGCGACACTCCAGACCACTGGCAATTCACGGTCAGAACGCACACCACTCACTTGCTGGGCATTCAGCGCAAGGTCATCCCCCAATACCCCAGCAGTTTTTTTGGCTGCCATTTTGCTCATCACGGCAACATCATCTAAAACTGTCGCAATATCATCCAGCAATAATAATAAACCACTCGCCATTTTTATGTCCTAGTTTGTATTTATACGGCTATTGTAAAGTGGATTAAAGCCATTTTTATATTGATATATTGAAAATTCTTTGCGTATTTTTTGTAGGCATGTTTTACAGAGATTACCCGCATTCCTGCAATATACCGTACAATATGCTGCATTAAATATTTATCAAATGACTGAATCTTGGAACATATCATGAGCAATGCTGATCAACGTCCAATAATTTTGACAGGCGACCGCCCTACTGGACAACTTCATCTTGGACACTTTGTCGGTTCATTACGCTCTCGTGTAGGCCTACAGGACAGCCATCATCAGCACCTTTTACTGGCCGATGCCCAGGCTCTGACGGACAATGCCGATAATCCAGATAAAGTTCGCAACAATATCCTACAAGTGGCTCTCGATTATCTGGCAGTCGGTATTGATCCAACCAAAACAACCATTTGTGTGCAGTCATGTTTACCTGCCCTGAACGAACTCACCATGCTTTACCTTAACTTTGTCACTGTGGCACGTCTGGAACGCAATCCAACCATCAAGTCAGAAATCCAGATGCGTGGTTTTGAACGTGACATTCCAGCAGGGTTCCTATGCTATCCAGTGGCTCAGGCGGCAGACATCACCGCATTCAAGGCAACTGTGGTGCCTGTGGGTGAAGACCAGATTCCAATGATTGAACAAACCAATGAAATCGTGCGCCGTATCAACCGTCAAATCGGACAGGATTTATTACCTGAATGTAAGGCGCTGTTATCCAATATGGGACGTTTGCCAGGTTTTGATGGCAAAGCCAAAATGTCTAAGTCATTGGGCAACACCATTGTCTTAAATGCTTCAGACAAAGACATCAAGAAAGCGGTCAATGCCATGTATACCGACCCAAATCACTTGCGTATTGAGGACCCAGGTCAGGTTGAGGGTAATATTGTATTTACCTATCTGGATGCCTTTGATCCAAACAAGGAAGAGGTTGAGGAACTCAAGGCACATTACCGTCGTGGCGGTTTGGGTGACGGAACAGTTAAAAAACGTTTAGAGGGTGTGTTAAAAGAATTGATTAGCCCAATTCGTGAACGTCGTGAAGAATTGGCTAAAGATCCTGATTATATTATGGATATTTTGAAACAAGGCACTAAAAAATGCAGAGATATCACACAACAAACCTTAGATGAAGTAAAAGCGGGCTTGGGTTTATTTAAATTTTAATTTACGTTACTTTTACCACAAAAAAGCCCATATTTCTGGGTTTTTTTAATTAACTCATGGATTTAAGTCTAATTTAAGAACTACCCAATAAAATTTATAACTAACAATTTTCGTCACTTATTAACATCTATTAACAGTAGTTAACATGAATACCTATGAACTTGGTTAAGTTTTTTTATATGATGACTATGTAGATTAGAAAAAACTAATCTTATGATATTTCTCCTTTTCATCGGAACTGTTTTACAGATTCGTAGTTCTACGCAATGATCACCCCAATCATTGCGTTTTTTTTATGCCTATTTCTCGATTGTGAAAACATGTAAGTTTTTAGCAATAAAAAGTTAATTATAGCGGTCTAGCTGATTTTTTGATCTATGATAATTTTTCAATAACTACCACACACTGAGAGAGATTATTATGTCCATTGCTAAAGTCGTCGAAGTCAATTCTAGCAGCAACAAAAGCTTTGAAGATGCAATTCAAACTGGGATTGCTAAAGTCACTGAAACGGTCAAAAATGTTCAAGGTGCTTGGATCAACGAGCAGAAAGTAGTGATCAAAGACAATAAAATTACTGAATATCGCGTGAATTTAAAAATTAGTTTCCTTGTTGAATAAAAAGATTTTATCTTTTAAAAATCCCCGTTTGGGGATTTTTTTATAGTGACAATGTCGACAATATTTGATCATCCAAAATGATCAAACAGATTATAAAATCATCTTTTATTCATCTGCCAGAGCATAGCAATCAGAACGATTTAAGTTGAAATTCACCCCCATTCGCTTTACTCTTATAACTGTTTTATTTTTATAAAAATTTTATTAATTATCTCAAAAAGATATAAGAGTAATGCAAATGATATGGGACTTATTAATCCATCCATCAAATATTGTTTTTAGCATTTCTTTAATGCTATGCCTGTTTATTGGCGTACTTGAATTCATCTTGCTGCTGTTTGGGGGTAGCTCAAGTTTTCTCGAACAGTTTTTACCAGATAGCCTCACCGATGTAGACCATGCCGATGTTGGAGTGGATCATCCAGAGAATCTCTTTACCCAATTACTGGAATGGCTGTATTTAGGCAAGGTTCCCTTACTGATCTGGCTCATTATTTTCTTAACTGTATATGCCTTAACAGGCCTGATCATTCAGGATATCTTCTTCCACCTAACCAAACATTACCTGTCTGCATGGATTATTGCACCTGCCTGTGTGTTTCTGTGTATGCCCATCGTGCGTATCAGTGCTGCGCTCATCACCAGGATTATTCCCAAAGATGAAACCACAGTTATTTATAGTGAAGACTTGATCGGCAGGACAGCCCAAATCATTTTAGGGGATGCCAAACCCAACTCCCCTGCACAGGCCAAAGTGAAAGACCAGTTTGGTCAAACCCATTATGTTTTGGTTGAACCAGAACTCGACATTGTTTTTCAGCAAGGACAAGAGGTTATTTTGACGCAGAGAACCAAGATTGGTTTTCAGGCAATTTCGATTTAATTTTTATATTGGATGATACGAGGGCATTTAAATGTTTAATTCAGCATTGACTGAAATTTTAATTATTACAGGTGTTATTTTTGCGGCACTGATTTTTATAGGGATTATTATTGCTCGCCTGTACACACGTTCCAGTAAGGAAGTGTCTTTTGTACGCACAGGCTTTGGTGGGGAAAAAGTAATTTTAAATGGCGGGGCAATTGTTCTGCCTGTATTGCATGAAATTATTCCTGTAAACATGAATACCTTGCGTCTGGAAGTCAAACGCGCTGCTGATCAGGCGCTGATTACCCGTGACCGTATGCGAGTGGATGTCATGGCTGAGTTTTATGTTCGGGTAAAACCAACAGGTGAATCCATTGCAACTGCGGCACAAACGCTAGGTCGTAAAACCATGTCGCCTCAGGAATTGAAAGACTTGGTTGAAGGCAAATTTGTTGACTCCCTACGTGCCGTTGCAGCTGAAATGGCGATGGAAGAACTGCATGAAAAGCGTGTTGATTTCGTGCAGAAAGTTCAACAGGTGGTATCAGAAGATTTGTCTAAAAATGGTTTAGAGCTTGAAACCGTTTCATTGACAGGTCTAGACCAAACCAGCTTTAAGTTCTTTAACCCTCAAAATGCCTTTGATGCTGAAGGTTTAACCAAGCTGACCGAAACCATTGAAGACCGCCGTAAAAAACGTAACGACATTGAGCAGGATGCTGACCTGGCGATTCGTGCGAAAAATCTGCAAGCTGAACAGGCAAGGCTACAAATCTCTCGTGAAGAGGAATACGCCAAGCTACAACAGGAACGTGAAATTTCAATTCGTAAAGCGGAACAAAGTGCTGAAATTGCAGCGCAGGAAGCAGCTAAAAAACGTGAAGCAGAAGAAGCCCGTATTGCTGCTGAACGTGAAGTTGAACTGAAACGGATTGCTTCCGCACGTGATGTGGAAAATGAAAACATCCAGAAAGCTCAGCTCATTCAAAAAGCGCAGGTTGAGCAGAAGAAAACCATTGAACTTGCAGAGCAAGATCGTGCCATTGCTATTGCAGAAAAGTCCCGCGCTGAATCAGAAGCCAAAGCCCAAGCAGATAAAGCCCGTGCCGAAGCAGTAAAAGCAGAGGAAGAAGTTGTGACTGTGCGTGAAACACAACGTGCGGAACGTCAAAAAGCGGTTGAACTGGTTGCAGCCAAACAAACCGCTGAAAAAGAAGCAATTGCCATTACCGTTGCTGCCGATGCAGGTAAAAAAGCAGCTGCTGATGAAGCCGAGGCAATACGAATTGGTGCAGAAGCCGAGGCTGAAAAAGTACGTTTAAAAGCCAAAGGTGAAGCGGATGCCAAAATCCTGCTTGCTCAGGCATTGGAGAAACAATATCAAGTCGATGCAGAGGGTGCTCGGGCAGTGAATGAAGCAGCCAATACCCTTTCTGCTGAACAGGTGGAAATGCAAATTCGTTTAGCCTTGCTCAAACACTTACCTGAAATTATCCGTGAAAGCGTTAAACCAATGGAAAATATTGATGACATCAAGATTTTACAGGTCAATGGTTTAAATGGTTTTGCAGGTGGTTATGTATCAGGTGAAACAGTTGAAAACACCCAAACCTCTTTGTCTGATCAGGTTGTGAATAGCGCCCTACGCTATCGTTCACAAGCCCCTTTGATTGATAGCTTAATGAGTGAACTTGGCTTACAAGGTGGTGATATTAATGGTTTAACTCAAGGATTGAAACCAAAAGCGGAGTAAGTGTTTAATATCCTCAAACTGAGACTTATTAAATGACAATAAAAAACCCCGATGTTTCCATCAGGGTTCTTTAAAGATTAAAATCAACGAATTACGCCAAACCTTTCTCTTTCAAAACTTGTAGCATGGTTGAACCAAGCTCTGCAGGGCTACGCGTGTAAGCCATACCTGCTTTTTCAAATGCAGCGAATTTCTCTTCTGCTGTACCTTTACCACCAGAAATGATCGCACCTGCGTGACCCATACGCTTACCTTTCGGTGCAGTTACACCAGCGATATAACCTACAACTGGTTTAGTCACGTTAGATTTGATGAATTCAGCAGCTTCTTCTTCCGCTGTACCACCGATCTCACCGATCATGATGATTGCATCAGTATCTGGATCGTCTTGGAACAATTGAAGCGCTTCAATCTGATTCATACCTGGGATTGGGTCACCACCGATACCGATACAAGTAGACTGACCTAAACCAAGCTTGGTTGTTTGAGCAACAGCTTCATAAGTCAATGTACCTGAACGTGAAATGATTCCAATACGACCTGGTTGGTGGATATGGCCAGGCATAATACCAATCTTACATTCACCTGGAGTGATCACGCCTGGACAGTTAGGACCAACTAAACGCGTACCGTTACCGTTAGTTTCTAAGTAACGTTTAGCTTTAAGCATGTCGATGGTTGGAACACCTTCAGTGATCACAACAATTAAGCCAACACCTGAATCAACCGCTTCAACGATCGAATCTAAAACGAATGGAGCTGGTACATAGATAACAGATGCATCTGCATTTGTTTCACGTACAGCTTCTTTCATTGTGTTGAATACTGGTAGGTCAAGGTGAGTCGTACCGCCTTTCCCTGGAGTAACACCACCCACAACTTTTGTACCGTAGTCTAAAGCTTGCGCAGAGTGGAAAGTACCGTTTTTACCAGTAAAACCCTGTACCAATACTTTAGTGTCTTTATTAATTAATACGCTCATGATTGATACTCTCCTTACGCCTTAACTGCAGCTACAACTTTTTCTGCGGCATCAGATAAACCGTTCGCAGAAATTAATTTCAAACCAGATTCATCAAGTAATTTAGCACCTAACTCAGCGTTGTTCCCTTCTAAACGAACAACAACAGGTACAGTGACATTTACTTCTTGAACCGCTGCAATAATTGCTTCAGCAATCATGTCACAACGTACGATACCACCGAAGATGTTAATTAAAACACCTTGTACAGACGTATCAGCAAGGATGATTTTGAACGCTTCGATTACGCGCTCCTTGGTTGCACCGCCACCAACATCAAGGAAGTTTGCAGGCTGACCACCATAAAGTTTGATGATATCCATCGTTGCCATTGCAAGACCAGCACCATTCACCATACAACCGATATTACCCTCTAAAGCAACATAGTTAAGGTCAAATTCAGATGCTTTTAATTCACGCTCATTCTCTTGCGATTTGTCACGTAAAGCAGCAACTTCTGGTAAACGGTAAAGCGCATTAGAGTCGATACCAACTTTTGCATCTACACATAAAATCTCGCCATTTTCACGAACTGAAAGTGGGTTGATTTCAAATAATGCAAAATCATTTTCTACAAATGCCTGGTAAGCAGCAGACATGATTTTTACAAATTGACCGATTTGCTTGTCTTTCAAACCTAAAGCAAACGCAACTTCACGTGCCTGGAATGGTTGTAAGCCAACGAGTGGATCGACTTCAACTTTAATAATTTTTTCAGGTGTTTCTTCTGCAACTTTCTCGATTTCTACACCACCTTCGGTAGAAGCCATGAAAGTAATACGACGGCTAGAACGGTCTACAACCGCACCCAAGTAAAGCTCACGCTCAACTGGATAAACGTCTTCAGCAACAATAATGCTGTTAACAGGTTGACCATTTGCATCTGTTTGATACGTTACAAGACGAGTGCCAATGATGTTGTTTGCAAATTCGATTACATCTTCTTTAGATTTCGCAACTTTAACGCCGCCAGCCTTACCACGGCCACCTGCATGAACCTGCGCTTTCATTACAGCGAATTTACCACCAAGCTGTTCAAATGCAGCAACTGCCTCATCTGCATTTGTTGCCAAAATACCTTCTTGTACTGGCATGCCATATTTTTTTAATAACGCTTTAGCTTGATACTCATGTAAGTTCATTTAGTTACCTACTATGTTGTTTATTGTGGTACAGCCTAAATATTCTTAAAACCAGACTGCTACATATTGAGTAAATGATTGCCTTATAAAACCAATCACCATCATTTAAAAAAGTGTGGCGAACCACACTTTTTGTTTACTTACGCTTACGTTGAATGGCGTGGATTGCACGACCATCAACAGCAAGCGCTGCTTCATGTACAACTTCTGCGAAAGTCGGGTGACCGAAAGTCATCAACTGTAAATCTTCTACAGAAGAAACAAACTCAAGCGCAATCATGCCTTGGTGTGCGATATCAGATGCGTTTGGACCCACAACGTGCATACCTAAAAGACGGTCTGTTTTCGCATCAGCAACGAATTTCACAAAACCAGCCGTATCACCAGCTGCCAATGCACGACCATTCACCGCAAACGGGAATTGGCCTGCTTTCACTTCATGGCCTTTTTCTTTGGCTTGCTCTTCAGTTAAGCCCACCCAAGCTGCTTCTGGATGGGTATAGATTATGCTGATGATGGTGTCATAGTTCACTTGAGCAGCATGACCGTGGATACGCTCCACTGCCATTACACCCTCTTCCATTGCCTTATGTGCAAGCATTGGACCGCGTACCAAGTCACCAATCGCATAAACACCTTCAACAGAAGTTGCACACCAATCGTTTACTTCAACTAAGCCACGTTCAGTCAGTTTAATACCGCAATCATCTGCCAATAAACCTTCAGCATAAGCACGACGACCTACACAAACGATCAATTTATCGAAAGTTTGTTCTTTGTCTTCACCGCCTTGGGTATATTTAACAGTCACTTCACGACCATTAACATCAGTACCTGAAACTTTGGCACCGAAACGAATATCTAAACCCTGTTTTTTCAAGATTTTTTGATATTCTTTCGCCAATGCTTTGTCCGCCATTGGCAAGAATGTATCCAGTGCTTCAAACACAACCACTTCTGAACCAAGACGGCGCCATACTGAACCCAACTCTAAACCGATAACACCTGCACCAATGACACCAAGACGTTTAGGAACTTCTGGGAATTTTAATGCACCAGTAGAATCAACAATTAAGTCTTCATCAACTGGAGCTACTGGAATATTGACAGGTACAGAACCCGTTGCAAGGATCACGTACTTCGGTTCTAAAACCTGTACATCACCTTCAAACGGTGTGAATTCTACTTTTTTACCTGCAAGTAATTTACCAGTACCTTGTAACCACTCGATACCATTACCTTTCAGTAATTGAGCAACACCACCCGTCAATTGATCTACAACTTTGTCTTTACGTGCCAACAAAGTGTCTAGATCAAATTTAACTTCACCTGTGGTGATACCATGTTCAGCAAGTTCGTGAACGGTTGCTTCATAGCGGTGGGAAGAGTCAAGCAGTGCTTTAGATGGGATACAGCCCACATTTAGACAGGTACCACCTAAAGATGGCTTACCGTTGTGGATACGTTTTTCGATACAAGCGACTTTGAAACCAAGTTGTGCAGCACGGATCGCTGCCTCATAACCGCCAGGTCCACCGCCAATAACAACAAGATCAAACTGTTGAGACATTTTTATCTCCAAAGTCCCATATAAAGGATCACTTTATATGGGAGATATATTTCTAGTATTAAAGGTCAAGAATGAGTTTAGCTGGTTCTTCTAACAATTCTTTGATTGTTACCAAGAAACCGACAGCTTCTTTACCATCGATTAAACGGTGGTCATAAGAAAGCGCTAAATACATCATTGGCAAGATTTCAACTTGACCATTCACCGCCATAGGACGTTCCTGGATTTTATGCATACCCAAAATCGCAGTTTGTGGCTGGTTTAAAATAGGAGTTGAAAGCAATGAACCGAATGTACCACCATTGGTAATCGTGAATGTACCACCAGTCATTTCTTCAATTGACAACTTGCCTTCACGTGCTTTCGCAGCATAACCAGCAATGCCATTCTCAACTTCGGCATAGTTCATACGGTCAGTATCACGGAGAATTGGCACAACCAGACCACGGTCAGAAGAAACCGCTACACCAATGTCATAGAAACCGTGATAAACGATATCATCACCATCAATCGATGCATTAACCGCTGGATAACGTTTTAACGCTTCAGTGGCAGCCTTAACAAAGAAAGACATAAAGCCTAAACGCGCACCATGACGCTTTTCAAAAGCATCTTTATATTGCTTACGCATTTCCATGATTGGCTTCATGTTCACTTCGTTGAACGTTGTCAACATTGCAGTCTGTTGTGTAGCTGCCAATAAACGCTCAGCAACACGTTTACGTAAACGAGTCATAGGAACACGTTTCTCGATACGCTCACCTACAGCAACGCTTAATGGTTGAACTGATGCAGCAGGTTTAGCCTGATGGCTGGCAACATCTTCTTTCGTGATGCGACCACCACGACCTGTACCCTGTACATCAGCCGCATTGATGCCTGTTTCAGACAATGCCTTACGCACAGCAGGAGCCTGATCCTGCACGGGAACTACTGGTGCCGCACCTGCTTGAGTATTTTCAACAGCCTGCTGCACTTGAGCAGGCGCTGCACTTTGCACTGCCTGAGTATCGGCAGCACCAGAAACAGCACCCGCCTCAAACTGTGCGATCACTTCATCAGATAAAACAGTGTCCCCTTCATTTTTGATGATTGCAACTAAACTACCGTCAGCTGGAGCAACCACTTCTAAAACAACTTTATCGGTTTCAATGTCACAGATCACTTCATCACGTGATACAGGTTCACCTACTTTCTTGTGCCAGGTTGCGATCGTACCATCAGCAACTGACTCTGGAAATACCGGTGCTTTAATTTCGGTTGCCATTATTGAGAATCTCCTGATTGTTCAGCTTCAATTGCTAGTGCGTCATTGACGAGCTGAGCTTGTTGTTTTGCATGCAAGTATGGTGAGCCACAGGCAGGTGCGGCAGATGCTTCACGGCCTGCATAGCTAATGCGAATTTGTTTACCAGATTTAAGAACATCTTCGTATAGACGAGGAACGATAAATAACCAGGCGCCCTGATTCTTCGGTTCTTCCTGCGCCCAGACAAGTTCCTGGATGTTTGGATACTGAGCCATGACTTCAGCTAAACGCTGTTCTGGATATGGATACAACTGTTCGATACGAACAATCGCAATATGATCCAAACCAAGCTCACGACGTTTTTCCAGTAAATCGTAATAAACCTTACCGCCACAAAGGACTAAACGCGTCACATCAGCTTTATTGATGTTATCAATTTCATCAATCACAGTCTGGAATGAACCATTTGCCAACTCATCTAAAGTCGAGGTCGCAAGCTTATGACGCAACAATGATTTTGGTGACATGACAATCAAGGGCTTACGAATCGGACGAACCGCCTGACGGCGTAGCGCATGGAAAATCTGTGCTGGTGTTGTTGGTGTCATCACCTGCATATTGTCTTCAGCACATAGCTGTAAGAAACGCTCCAGACGTGCAGATGAATGCTCTGGTCCCTGACCTTCATAACCGTGTGGCAACAACATGGTGAGACCACATACTCGCTCCCACTTAGTTTCACCCGAAGCGATAAACTGGTCGATCACCACCTGTGCACAGTTTGCGAAGTCACCAAACTGGGCTTCCCAAATAATCAAGCTCTTTGGAAGCGTTGTCGCATAGCCATATTCAAATGCCAATACTGCCAATTCAGACAATAAAGAGTCATATATAGCAACGCGTGGTTGGTTCTCTTTAATGTGGCAAAGTGGAATATAAGTTTTACCATCGACTTGGTTATGCAGTTTTGCATGACGGTGTGAGAAAGTACCACGACCAACGTCTTCACCAGTCAAACGCACAAGATACCCATCATCCAACAAAGATGCGTATGCCAAAGTTTCAGCTGCACCCCAGTTTAGTGGCATTTCACCCGTTTGCATTTTCATCCGATCATCAATGACTTTCTGAACCTGACGCTGCAATACGAAACCTTCAGGCAAAGTATTTAAGGTTTTTCCAAGTTCTTTTAAGCGGTCAATATTGACACTGGTATCCCAGACATCGGTATATTCATGACCCAGATATGGAGACCAGTCCACAAACATCTTCTTGTTCGGCTGAGTCACCAATGCGTTCGCCACATGATTACCTGCTTCAAGGTCAGCGCGGTAATCCTCAACCATTCTGTCTGCACTTGCACGATCAAGAATTTGCTGTTGAACCAACTGATCAGCATAAAGTGTACGCGTGGTGGCTTTTTTATTAATGATCTGATACATCAATGGCTGTGTTGCGGATGGTTCATCCGCTTCATTATGACCACGGCGGCGATAACAGAACAGATCAATGACAACATCTTTACGGAACTCATGACGGAAATCATGGGCGATTTGAGTCGCAAAAATTACAGCTTCAGGATCATCCCCATTGACATGGAAGATCGGTGCCTGAATCATTTTTGCAACATCGGTACAGTATTCGGTAGAACGGGCATCACGTGGATCAGAAGTGGTAAAACCAACCTGATTGTTCACAATAATATGAACAGTACCACCAACCGTATAGCCACGAGTCTGTGACATCTGGAAAGTTTCCATGTTCACACCCTGACCTGCAAATGCCGCATCACCATGAACAATCAATGGTAAAACATCATCACCACCGATATCCTTACGGCGAACCTGACGCGCACGCACCGAACCTTCAACCACAGGTCCCACAATCTCAAGGTGCGATGGGTTAAATGCCAGTGCCAAATGCACTTCACCACCTGGTGTCATTACATTTGAAGAGAAGCCCTGATGATACTTCACATCGCCAGAACCTTTTTTGTGCAGGCTTTTGCCTTCAAACTCACCAAAAAGGTCGGCAGGGTTTTTACCCATAATGTTGACAAGCAGGTTAAGACGACCACGGTGTGGCATCCCGATCACAACTTCTTTACAGCCTACACTACCTGCACGCTGAATGATTTCGTTGACCATTGGAATAAAGGACTCACCGCCTTCAACACCAAAACGCTTCGCGCCAACAAACTTATTACCCAGATACTTTTCCAGACCTTCAGCAGCCGTCAAACGCTCCAGAAAGCCTTTTTTCTGATCAGGGCTGAAGTTGAATTTACCGCGCGCACCCTCTAAACGTTGCTGAATCCAGCGTTTTTCCTTAGTGTCAACAATGTGCATATACTCTGCACCAATTGATCCACAGTAGATAGCCTCCATTGCCTCAACCATTTCAGCCAATGTCGCTTCTGCTTTGCCAATCGCGAGGTTGCCTGTATTAAATACAGTATCTAAATCAGATTTAGTTAAACCATGTGCAGATAAATCAAGATCTGGAACTTCTTCACGTTTCGCAAGACCTAATGGATCAAGTTTGGCTTTTTGATGACCACGGTTGCGGTAAGCAGCAATCAGTTGCAATACACCAATTTGACGACGCTCATGTTCTGTACTTACAGTGCTTTGTACAACAGGTTGAACCCGGTTTGAATTACGACCCAAAAGGAGGAATTGCTCGCGCACACTGCCGTGTGGTTGATCACCTTTAGGGTATTTATCGAAATATTCACGCCAATCCTCTGACACTGAGGTTGGAGAAGTTAGGTACTGTTCGTAAAGCTCTTCAATATACGCTGCACTATCAGCGGAAAGTTCAGTGTCAAGACGCAGTGCGTCAGCAACTTCTTGCATTTTTGGACCCATTTCCTATTGCAAAAAATAATACAGGTTGCCTTTTAAGCATACCCATGATTCATAGCGTCAAATTGGTAACGAGACACTACTACCCAAGATCATCCAACCCTGAGACATTATTACTACACATCAGGAGTATTCCCTTTGATGTAACAAATGAGCCATGCACTTTCAATTCAAAGCACATAACTCATTTTCATACTCGATGAAATCGAGCAATTTTTTGCAAATCATTTTAGAAAAATTAAATAATTTTTTAACTTTTCTAAATTGACTTTTTAAAAGTAATTTGCATAAATTCATGCAATGTTACTTTTAGATAACATCAGGAATATGCTTATTTTTTGCTTTCATTTACTGGGTGAAATCCTATCATGTAATCAAGTCTGAATTGATTTTTTTGACACATACCATTCATAAACCAGCGAAATACACATATTCAATTATATTCTAATATACCGCCCTTTTTCTAAAAGTTGCACCTTATATCGACCAAAGTTAAAGATTCACTACAAATTTCGCACAAACACCACGCAGAATGCCTAAAAATAAAGCAACTACCCGATTTATATTTGTTTTTATTATTTGACTTAATCATAAAATTTATAAAAATACCACATAACTGACTGCTGTTTAAGATTGGTACACATATTACCCAACCCCATGTTTCCATCCTTATAAACAGCCGCCTCCAAAATAAAAAACGGAAGTCCTTTTGGAACTTCCGTTTTTTGGTCAGAGCAAGCGATTAGCCCGCTTGATCTAACAGCATGTTACGAATGTGACCAATTGCCTTGGTTGGGTTTAAACCTTTCGGGCAAACCGATACACAGTTCATGATCCCTTTACAGCGGAACAAAGAGAACGGGTCATCTAAACGAGCCAAACGTTCCTGAGTTGCGGTATCACGAGAGTCAATGATAAAGCGGTATGCATTTAACAATGCAGATGGCCCAAGAAACTTGTCAGGGTTCCACCAGAATGATGGGCATGACGTTGAACAACATGCGCAAAGGATACATTCATATAGACCATCAAGATGCTCACGCTCTGCCTGAGACTGTAAACGCTCTTTTGCTGGTGCAGGCTGATTGTTAATCAAGAACGGTTGGATCTTGTTATACTGGTCATAAAACTGGTTCATGTCTACAACCAAGTCTTTTACCACTGGCAAGCCTGGTAAAGGACGGATCACAATCTTCTCTGGCAAGTCGTTCAGGTTCCACAAACAAGCCAAGCCATTTTTACCATTGATGTTGACACCATCAGAACCACAGATGCCCTCACGGCATGAACGGCGGAACGTTAATGTCTCATCCTGTACTTTCAACGCAAGCAACGCATCAAGTAACATACGGTGCTTGTCGGTTAACTCAAGTTTAAAAGTTTGCATGTACGGCGCTTTATCCTTATCAGGATCGTAGCGGTAGATTTCGAATGTACGAGTGCCTCTACTCATCTTTGTTCTCCCGATTAGAATGTACGTGGCTTAGGTTCGATTGCTTCAACCGTTAATGGGCTGAAACGAACTGGCTTATATTCAAGACGGTTGTCTGATGAATACCATAAAGTATGCTTCATCCACTCATCATCACGGCGGCCGTATGAGTATGTTGGGTGATCAGGTGCCAACTCATAGTCAACAACTGTATGTGCACCACGACATTCTTTACGTGCAGCAGCAGAGATCAGGGTCGCTTTTGCAACTTCATACAGGTTTTCAACTTCCAATGCCTCAACACGTGCTGTGTTAAAGACTTTAGATTTGTCTTTCAAATGAATGTTTCGAACACGTGGCTCAATCGCGAGGATTTCTTTTACGCCTTTGTCAAGCAATGCCTGAGTACGGAATACACCTGCGTGATCCTGTACGATGTCACGGATTGCATCGGCCACTTCCTGAGCGTTCTCACCAGAAGTTGAGTCATCCAGCTTACGGATACGAGCCAGAGTGTTTTCCAGCACATTATTTGGCAACGGTGCATAGTCATCACCGTGATGCTTGGTGACGTAGTCAATGATGTGTTCACCAGCAGCTTTACCGAATACCACAAGGTCAAGCAGGGAGTTGGTCCCTAAACGGTTTGCACCATGTACAGATACACAAGAACACTCACCGATTGCATAGAAACCTTTTACTGGCTTCACATAGTCACGGGTACCTTTATAGGTATATTCTTTAGTGTCCTTATCATAGTGAGCAGAGAATTCAGCCTCTTCCACACCATGCGGCACAACCACTTGACCATGAATATTGGTTGGAATACCACCCATTTGATAATGAATTGTTGGTACAACTGGAATTGGCTCTTTGGTACAGTCAACGTTTGCGAACTTCTTACCAATCTCAAATACAGATGGTAGACGCTTCATGATTGTTTCCGCACCCAAGTGGGTCATATCCAACAGGATATAATCCGCTTTAGGACCACAGCCACGACCTTCCTTAATTTCCTGATCCATAGAGCGTGATACGAAGTCACGTGGTGCCAAGTCTTTTAAAGTCGGTGCATAACGCTCCATGAACGGTTCGCCGTCTTTATTACGAAGGATACCGCCTTCACCACGACAACCCTCAGTCAACAATACACCTGCGCCCGCAACACCCGTTGGGTGGAATTGCCAGAATTCCATATCCTGCAATGGAATACCCGCACGGGCAGCCATACCAAGTCCGTCACCTGTGTTGATATAGGCGTTTGTTGATGCACGGTAAACACGACCCGCACCACCCGTAGCAAACAAGGTTGCCTTTGCCTGGAATACCGCAATATTACCAGTTTCCTGATCATATGCGGTTACACCAAGAACATCACCCTGTTCATTACGGATTAAGTCAAGTGCAATCCATTCAACGAAGAACTGAGTACCCATTTTCACGTTGCTTTGATACAAGGTATGAAGCAATGCATGACCTGTACGGTCAGCGGCAGCACAGGCACGTGGAACGGCTTTTTCACCGTAGTTAGCAGAGTGACCACCGAATGGACGCTGATAGATCGTGCCATCTTCATTACGGTCAAACGGCATACCCAGATGTTCAAGCTCATAAACAACTTTTGGCGCTTCACGGGTCATAAACTCGATTGCGTCCTGATCACCCAACCAGTCAGAACCTTTTACCGTATCGTAAAAGTGGTAATGCCAGTTGTCTTCCTGCATGTTGCCCAGTGACGCACCAATACCACCCTGAGCAGCAACTGTATGCGAACGTGTTGGGAACACTTTGGTGAGTACTGCAACCTGTAAACCTGCCTGAGCAAGCTGATAGGCTGCACGCATACCAGAACCACCACCACCAACGATTACAGCGTCAAATGATAATGTCTGGATATTTGAATAATTTTCTTTAGGGGTTGCCATGATCTGTTCCTATCAATTTGCCCAGAAAATCTGGATACCCCAGATTGCGTACACGAACACTGAAATAATGACGGCAGAAGTCAATACAAGGCGCAAACCTGAAGCTGATGGCCCCATCTGACGAGTCGTTACATAATCAGTAAAGACTTGCCACATACCAATCCAAGCATGTGCAACCAGCGATAATACCGCCAACAAAGAAAAAATCTTCATTGGCAGAGTCAACATAAAGCCAGCCCACTGTTCATAGCCAAATCCGCTGTTGCAGAGAATCCAGCCAAACAGAACAACAGTATAGGCAGCCAATACAACCGCACTCACACGCTGGATATACCAATCGCGAGAACCTGAACCTGTTAAACCTGTAGCACTTTTCATCAGAACATAATCCATACAAAGGCTGCGATAATACCAACCGCAGACAAGATCAATGCAATTGTAGCTGCGATGCGACCGCTCTGTAATTCTTCAGCAAAACCGAGGTCGGCAAGCAAGTGCTTGATTCCTGCGATAAAGTGGAAAATTAATCCAGCTACAAATACCCATACGATGAAACGTACAATGATATTTCCGAAAACGACATTTTTAACGTAGTCAAATCCTTCTGGTGAAGATAAAGATTTATCCAAAATCCATAAAAGAACTGCGACCAATAAGAAAACGATCACACCTGATAAACGGTGCAGAATTGATGCAATAGCCACGGGTGATTTTAAGTTTACAGCTAAAACTTGACCCATGGACAAATTGACAGGTCTGTTGCTTTTCACAGCGGGCATCCTGTAAGTAGAAACTCCAACTGGAGTTTGTTTGAATTAATTCAAAGGAAAGCTGGCATTGTTAGGCAAGCACAGCTCATGCCTAACCTATAACGACACCGAATTATAAAACGTGAAATATCAAAATACAAACAATCAGCTTTCGCTTTAGTCGAAAAAAATAATAAATAAGAATCATTCACACAAACAATATTTCCCAGATAAATTAAATTTCTGGCGAAATTATTCTATCCATTTGTTTTATAAAAACAAAAATATAAAACTTTTTTTTATGAATAGTTTCAAGCTGGAAAAAATCACCATTATTTATTTCAAAAAAAATATGTTTTTCTCAGTAAAACCCCATTAAATGAGTCGGTTTTAAGCATAGTCATAAATAATACCCCTCATTTATATCTTAAATACAATTAACCACTAATCTATTATTCAGGCCTAATCCATATAAATACATCGATTTATTTTTAATCAATCAATCGCACCATAATGAACCAATTATCCCGTTATATGTCAGCCTTTAAACTGTTTTTTGAACTATTATTTAACGCGAGACCATGAGATATATAGGTTTTTGCTGAGCTAAGCCCTTAATTTTACAGGCATCAAAATATCACCAGAGTAAAAATTTACTTACAATTGTACTGGTGCTTCATTTTTTTTATGCACCTGAAACATGATTTGACATATTATACTCGACCGATGCTGTGAATTTACTCAATTTTTTCTTTGATACTGAATGACTAAGTTGACTGTAGAAATGTCATTTTTTATCCCTAAGTATAATTGACAAAATTTTAGTAGCCACTAATCTTATAGCAAATTTTGACACCGTCTGATTCGCACATGACAAGATTAGGATTTCGAGTCAGATAATCATTCACCAGGACAGGAGATCTATTGAATGTCTGCAGCAACTGGCAAAAAAGCCGTATTACAGCTTGATGGCAAAGAAATTGAATTACCAATTTACAGCGGCACATTGGGCCCAGATGTAATTGACGTTAAAGATGTATTGGCATCTGGTCATTTTACTTTCGATCCTGGTTTTATGGCGACAGCTGCTTGCGAATCTAAGATCACATTCATTGATGGTGACAAAGGTGTGTTATTGCACCGTGGTTATCCAATTGATCAATTAGCGACTCAAGCAGACTACCTCGAAACTTGCTATTTACTATTAAATGGCGAGCTTCCAAATGCTGAACAAAAGGCAGAATTTGACGCTAAAGTACGCAACCATACCATGGTTCACGATCAGGTAAGCCGTTTCTTCAATGGTTTCCGTCGTGACGCTCACCCAATGGCTATAATGGTTGGTGTTGTTGGTGCGTTGTCTGCGTTCTATCATAATGGCTTGGATATCGAAGATATCAACCACCGTGAAATCACTGCAATTCGTCTTATCGCGAAAATTCCTACGCTTGCGGCGTGGAGCTACAAGTACACGATTGGACAGCCATTCATTTACCCACGTAACGACCTAAACTATGCAGAAAACTTCCTGCATATGATGTTTGCTACGCCTGCGGATCGTGACTATAAAGTTAATCCGATTTTGTCTAAAGCAATGGACCGTATCTTCACGCTTCATGCTGACCACGAACAAAATGCGTCTACATCTACTGTTCGTCTTGCTGGTTCTACTGGTGCAAACCCATATGCATGTATCTCTTCAGGTATTTCTGCACTTTGGGGACCATCACACGGTGGTGCAAACGAAGCTGTACTGAAAATGCTGGCTGAAATCGGTAGCGTTGAAAACGTTGCTGAATTTATGGAAAAAGTAAAACGCAAAGAAGCGAAGCTTATGGGCTTTGGTCACCGTGTTTACAAAAACTTTGACCCACGTGCCAAAGTGATGAAAGAAACCTGTGATGAAGTGCTTGGTGCATTGGGTATCAATGATCCACAACTTGCGCTTGCAATGGAACTTGAGCGCATTGCGCTTAGCGACCCATACTTCATTGAACGTAAACTTTATCCAAACGTGGACTTCTACTCAGGCATCATCTTAAAAGCGATTGGTATCCCTGTTGATATGTTTACGGTTATTTTTGCATTAGGTCGTACTGTTGGCTGGATCAGCCACTGGTTAGAAATGCACGCTTCCCCATATAAAATTGGCCGTCCTCGCCAGCTTTATACAGGTGAAAAACAACGTGACATCAAACGTTAATTTTTAAGAAATTAATGTGAAAAAGCTGCCAAATGGCAGCTTTTTTTATTGCTTTCTAAAGCTCATCCTCTTCCAGGGCACGCAACAAGTTTGTACTGATCCCATCGGCACGCAGCCAGGCCAGTTCATAGCTTGCCTTGGCTAAAGCCAACACACGTCGTTCAAACTCATCCCAGATCAGCTTTACCTGTGTGTGGGAAATTCCAAGTCCACTTTCCTGTGCCAAATGCTTATTTTTCTCACAGATTTTTAAAGCATGATACAGCTTACGTCCAGCACTTGCGCTTTCCAGAATACGAATGTGCTTAGCATGGATAAAGCCCTCGACATGCTGGAGACTGGCATTGGGCAACAATGGCACCAGAATCTGGTCCAGTTGTGCATCCAAACGCTTCCAGACCACCAACCGCTGTTCAGGCGTATAGGTGTTCCACTGGATCACCTCATGATTAAAACGGCGGCATCCACGACACACCAGATCACCAAATACCGTTGAACAACGCCCTGCGCATGGGGTCAGTGATGGGATTCGACAATCATTACTCAAAACTTATTCCTCTAAAACCATATTAATTTTATGGTTTTCTCGCTTATTTTCAAATTTCACGCTAAAATATGCGCCTTGTTTTTCCTATCTTAATACATTTGGAGTTATCCATGAACGCTACTGTAGAACAGCTTGCACCTGTAGAACAGCAAGCGACCAATAATTGGGTTGTTGCGGCACTATATCAATTTAAAGAAGTTGCGGATGCGGCCGATCTGCAAAAACGTCTTCTGGACTTAGTGAATGGCATCAATTTATGTGGAACTCTGATTGTCGCTTCTGAAGGAATTAATGGTACTGTTGCTGGCGACCGTGCAGCAATTGACACGGTTCACCAATTCCTATTGAACGAAGGCTTTAGCGCAATAGAATATAAGGAGTCTACCAGCTCTGAAAAACCATTCCGCAAGATGAAGATTAAGCTGAAGAATGAAATCGTTACCCTGGGTGTGGAGGTTAAGCCACGTGACCTGGTTGGTCATTATCTTGATCCAAAGGAATGGAACGAGCTGATTAGCCGCGATGACGTGATTCTGGTGGATACCCGCAACGACTACGAATATAAGGCAGGTACATTCAAGGGCGCAATTGATCCTAAAACAGAAACATTCCGTGAATTTCCTGAATATGTAAAACAAAACCTTGAACAACACAAAGACAAGAAAATCGCCATGTTCTGTACAGGGGGTATCCGCTGTGAAAAATCTACTTCCCTGTTGTTACAGGAAGGCTTTAGTGAGGTTTACCACCTAAAGGGCGGTATCCTTAAATATCTGGAAGAAACACCTGCCGAGGAAAGCCTTTGGGAAGGTGAATGTTTTGTATTTGATGGCCGTACTGCCGTGACACACGGGGTTGAGGAAGGCGAGAACATCAAGTGTCATGCATGCGGCTGGCCTTTAACCAAAGAAGAAGCGAAATTGCCAAGCTATGAGCATGGTGTTTCCTGTGTTTTCTGTATTGATAAAACCACAGAGAAACAGAAAGAGGGTTTCCGTATGCGTCAATCGCAAATTGCAGCAGCAAAACGTAAACGTCTATAAAAATTAAAAAAACTGAAAGCCATAGTTCTACTATGGCTTTTTTATGATAATAATAAAATGATGTAACGATTAGACCATTGAGCTTCATGATTAACCATCCTATGCTAAAAACAATAATCAAATAAACTATATATGGGTATTATGGGACTTGAAGAATGGGTCTTGGCAGTCATGGAAAAGCTTGGATATTTAGGCATCGCTTTTTTGATGTTCCTAGATAACATTTTTCCTCCTATTCCCTCTGAAATTATTATGCCCTCTGCGGGTTATACCGCCTCCAAGGGGGATTTGAGCTTAATTGGCGTTATCATTGCTGGAAGCGCAGGTTCACTGATCGCGGCGATGATCCTTTATTGGATTGGCCGTAAAATTCCTGAACAGCGTTTATTCAGTTTTATAGAGCATTACGGCAAATTCCTTAGAATCAAGGTTACCGACCTTGAAAAGGCCTTGGGCTGGTTCAACCAGCATGGACATAAAATCGTTTTCTTCGGCCGCATGATTCCAGCGGTACGCTCGCTGATTAGTATCCCCGCTGGAATGAGCAAGATGCCTTTTGGCAAGTTTATGGCTTACAGCGCATTCGGAACCATCATCTGGACAACATTCCTGGCATTTTTAGGCTATCACCTCAGTGAAGATCAGGCCCTAATGTCTTTAATTATGCAACGGGCTAGCTATATTATTTTGGCAATTGTCATACTTTACATCATTTGGAAAATGGCTAAAAAATTTGGGCAGAAAACATAAAAAAGACAAAGACTTATCCTTTATTATTCATCTAAGTTAAGGAAAAACCATGCAGCATGAGTTTTGGCATCAAAAATGGCAAAAAAATGAGATTGGCTTTCATCTCAACCAGCCTCACCCACTACTGGTTAAATATACGGGTTCCTTAAATCTCTCTCCAAATAGCCGTATTTTTATCCCACTCTGCGGTAAAAGTTTAGACATACATTGGCTTTTAGGTCAGGGCTATCATGTAGTGGCAATTGACCTGAGTCCAATTGCCATTCAGGACTTAATCTCAACACTTAGACTTTCCTTTACCGAAACTCGGACTGGAAATCTTAGTCATTTTCACCATCCACAAATTGACCTATTTGTCGGTGATTTTTTTGAATTGACGGTTGAACAGACAGGAAAGATTGATGCGATTTATGATCGGGCAGCCTTGGTCGCCCTGCCAGAAGAAATGCGAAGCCAATATGTCCAGCATCTCATTCAGATTGGTGGTGAAGCATCGCAATTACTGATTAGCTTTGAGTATGATCAATCCATGATGGCTGGTCCGCCTTTTTCCATTTCCACCCAACAGCTTCAAGACTACTATTCCAGTGAATACGACATACAGCCACTCGATAGCCAAACTGAACTGCTCAAAGGAAAAGTGAATGCCCAGGAAAAAATTTGGCTGCTAAAGAAATAACCCTATCCCAAAATAAAAAACGTCCATAAGGACGTTTAAATACTTAACCTGGCGTATATATGAGCCGCTATTATATGAGCCGCTATCATTGCGGCCTCAAACCTATCCTCAAGCTGGTGTATGGTACATGAGATAAATCTCATTAAGATTATCTGGAATTTCCTCAGCCAGTTCATCCATCAACTGACCATTGCGACGGAAAGACTCCATTTGGGGATCTTCCTCATCAATGCCACTAAACACCATGATCGGCAAAGTCAAATCAACCAGTTGTTCTTCATATTCTGGCGTAAACCAGGCATCTTCGTTCAGGAACATGGCATCAACGAAACCGACGCTCCAGTCACCTAAACTTGAATCCACATCAGCCTCTTCAATTTCAAATGGAAACTCAATTCCATTTTCATTGGCCAAATCCTGACGGATGGATTCCAGCCAGGCTTTAATCTGTTCGATGATCTCACTCGGAACTTTCTTTTGATTGCTCTCGAACAGCTCATCCAGCCAACGATCAAACTTTGGGCCAACGGCAATAGCGCACAAAAAGCCATGAGTCGCCGCAAAATCTAAACCATATTCGTTTTGGTCACCGTCAAGATAATTACTTAACAAGTCTAAATTCAGGGTACTCATTTTTTATCCAGCTCTAAAGTTACATTTTCGACAGCATAACATTTTCAGACACAAAGTCTCAGCAATTTTGCCTAGTCTTCGTCATCGAGGTCATCATCGTCGAAATCGTAGTCAAAATCTTTTAATTCTCGTTCTAAACGACGCTGAGCCAACAGATCATCAATCAAACGGCGTTTTTCCAATGATTCCTTGGCACTGATTTTTCCTGATGATTCATCAAAACCAACATCATCGCCGTAGTTATCATCATCTAATTCAAAATCTGTAGAAGACACGAAGTACCTCTTATACGAAAAATATAAATGGGTCTAGCCGCTATTTATCTGTCTCAAACCACCTTGTCAAGTTTTATTTTATTTTTTTGCTATAAATCGGTGATTTGTACTTTTTTTCGGCGGTTTTTTTGTGTAATTATAATCCTAGGACAATACCAATCAAAAAAGTTCCGCAAAAAGGATGGACTGCTTGAAAAATTATGACACACCCCCATATTCAAGAAACACACGTGAAATCAATACTATTTTTTATTTAAAGCAAACGGATCAAATCCAGAACATTCCCCGTGAACTGTGCTATCATGCACGGTTTTTCACCGCCACAGATTCAACAAAAGAGTAAGCAAAGATGAGCGATATGCATTCCCCTACTTCGCAAGTAGCGGCTCTGATTAGCCGAGGCAAAGAACAAGGTTACTTAACTTACGCTGAGGTTAACGATCATCTACCAGACTCAATTACGGAAAGTGAGCAGATTGAAGACATCATCCAGATGCTTCAGGACGTTGGTATTCCTGTGCATGAACGTGCGCCTGAAACCGATGACACCATGTTTGGTGAATCTACCGAAGCTGCCGATGAGGTTGCCGAGGAAGAAGCTGCTGCCGTACTGGCATCGGTTGAAAGTGAACCAGGCCGTACCACAGACCCTGTACGCATGTACATGCGTGAAATGGGCACGGTTGAACTTCTTACGCGTGAGGGTGAGATCAGTATTGCAAAACGCATCGAGGAAGGTATCCGTGACGTTTTACACTCAATCGCTTACTGGCCAAATGCCGTGGAAGTCGTTTTAAAAGAATATAATGATTTTTTAACTGGCGAGCGCCGCCTTGCCGATATTCTCTCAGGCTATTTAGATCCTGAAACCGATGAGGATATTCCTGAAGTTCTTGAAGAAGAAACGGAGCTTGAGGAAGATAAAAACGCGACTTCTGCCACCAAGGAAGTCAAGCTTGATGATGATGACGAAGAGGAAGAGTCTGAGGGCGATGATGATTCTGAAGGTGATTCAGGTCCAGACCCTGAGGTTGCAAAAATTCGTTTCTCTGAATTAGAAAATGCCTGGAAACAAACCAAATCCATCATTGAAAAACATGGTCGCAATAGTGATGAGGCAAAAGCTGCACTAGAGTCTTTGGCTACCGTGTTCATGATGTTCAAATTTACACCTCGCCTGTTTGACATCATTTCAGAAATGATTCGTGGTACTCATGAGCAAATCCGTGCCAATGAACGTGAAATCATGCGTTATGCGGTGCGTCGTGGCCGCATGGACCGTAACCAGTTCCGTATGACCTTCCCAGAACAGGAATCAAACCCAGCCTGGTTGGATGAGCAGATTGCAAAGGCACCTGCTGAAATCAAGGGCCATCTGGAAAAAGTACGCCCAGATGTGTTGGCATTCCAGCAAAAGATTGCTGATATTGAAAAAGAACTGGATTTAAACGTTAAGGATATCAAGGATATTTCCAAGCGTATGGCGGTTGGTGAAGCGAAAGCCCGCCGTGCCAAAAAAGAGATGGTTGAGGCCAACCTACGTTTGGTGATCTCGATTGCGAAGAAATATACCAACCGCGGCTTGCAGTTCCTTGACCTGATTCAGGAAGGCAACATCGGTTTGATGAAAGCGGTGGACAAGTTTGAATACCGTCGTGGTTACAAGTTCTCGACCTATGCCACTTGGTGGATCCGTCAGGCGATTACCCGTTCGATTGCGGATCAGGCGCGTACCATTCGTATTCCAGTGCACATGATTGAAACCATTAACAAGATCAATCGTGTTTCCCGCCAGTTGCTTCAGGAAATGGGCCGTGAGCCAACCCCTGAAGAGCTGGGCGAACGTCTGGAAATGGATGAGGTTAAAGTCCGTAAGGTGCTGAAAATCGCTAAAGAACCGATTTCAATGGAAACACCGATTGGTGATGATGAAGATTCGCATCTTGGTGACTTTATTGAGGACTCAAACATCACTTCTCCAGTGGATGCCGCGACCTCAGAAGGCTTAAAGGAAGCGACCCGTGAAGTGCTTGAGAACCTGACTGAACGTGAAGCGAAAGTGTTGAAAATGCGTTTTGGTATTGATATGCCAACCGACCATACCTTAGAGGAAGTGGGCAAACAATTTGACGTAACGCGTGAGCGTATTCGTCAGATTGAGGCGAAAGCTCTGCGTAAACTACGTCATCCATCTCGTTCAGAGCACCTACGTTCATTCCTTGAAAATGACTAATGCTTAGGGACATCCTGTATCAAGAGCGCAACAATGCTTTGGTGCAGGGCTTGAAGTTAAACACTTCGCCTCCATTTACTACCTAGTTAGAACATAAGCGCCTGCACTGATGCAGGCGTTTCAAATTAAGAGGTTACTCATGGTAGACCGCACTCCATCTCGCGAATTGCAAGAACATCTTTGGGTTTTCCCGATGGACTATCCAATCAAGTTGATCGGTAATGCTGGGGATGAACTTCGAGTGGCTGTTGTAGATATTTTGCAAAAGCACTTTCCTGAATTCGATGGTGGTACAGTAAAAGTACAACCTTCACGTACAGGTAAATACCATTCTTTGACTGCACAATTACGCTTCAAAGAATTGGAACAGGTTCATGCCTTGTATGCTGATCTTGCTGCCTGTCCTTTAATCAAAACAGCACTGTAAATAGAAATCCAAAATACGAAAGTGTTTTGGATTTTTTTTCAATAACTATACTTGCTGTATAAAATTTTCATAGATAGGTATTTATCTTAGCTCAATCATTACATAATTAAGCGACTGATAAAATTGCAAGAATCAAAGGAAACATGCAGTAATGAACTTTGATAAACCCTCCCTCATCATTCGTTGTTTCAAAGACCTACAAGACTACAGCTCACGCTTTGAAGCCATGAAGGACTTTACAGCGAATCGTGATGAAAACACACCTGACGAGGTCTGGTTGTTACAGCATCAGGATGTGCTTACTCAGGGACAGGCAGGCAAGGCGGAACATATTCTTATGCAAACCAATCTCCCTGTTGTTCAGACCGACCGTGGGGGGCAAGTGACATGGCATGGACAGGGGCAACTGGTCGCCTACTTCCTGCTTGATTTAAACCGCCTGAAATGGCATGTACGCACTCTGGTCAGCTTTGCTGAAAAGGCCATGATTGACCTGCTTCAACAATACAATATTCGGGCCTATGCAAAACCTGATGCACCTGGAGTATACGTTGAAGGGCGCAAGATTGGCTCTCTCGGTTTTAAAATTCGCCGTGGTCGTAGCTATCATGGTTTGGCATTGAACATTGACTGTGACCTGACTGGTTTTCAAACCATTAATCCTTGTGGATACGCAGGTTTAGAAATGGTACGCTTGCAGGACCTGCTCGAAGATTATCCAAGCTTCAAGCAGCTCTGTCATGATTTTGTTTGTTATTTAAAAAATACCAATTTCTTTCATGACCCTGAAGTCAAATCTGAATAAACTACTTTTCAATTTTAGAGAAATAAATTAGAGTAATTACTCTAAATTTGCTTTTGCATAATTTTAATAAGGGATACGCAAGTGATTTCAACCAAAGCAGTGAAGCCCACTTTGCAATTTGCCTACGTAAAACTCATGATGGATGTTGTTGGTCGTGGTTTAGTAATGGCAAGCCAAGTGGACGATGAAGTACAACAGGAAGTTTCCAAGTTTCCTGTTGGCTTTATACTTTCAATGAATGTTTTTCCAAATGGACCTGCATTTGTTGCCCGAGTAACAGAAGAAAAACAGTTAGAGCTTCTCTCTAACTACAAAGGCAAGCCTGACTTAACCATCACGTTCAAGCATCTTACCCATGCATTTCTGGTTTTCTCGTTTCAGGAGAGTACTGCCCAAGCATTTGCCAATGACCGCATGATTGCCGATGGTGATGTATCCAGTGCAATCCGTCTTGTGCGTTGCCTGAACAAGATGGAAGCGTTGATCCTGCCTAAGCTGATCGCCAACCTTGCAGTCAAGCGTTATCCAGTTGAATTAACATTAAAAGAAAAATTCACTGGCGCAAAAAATATCTATCTCAAAGTCGCAAAATCATACTTTAAACGGAGCGCATAACATGGCTAAGCCTTATTACGAATTTTTCTGTCCTGTAAAGGTAATTGCTGGTAACGCTGCGTTAGAGCATATTCCGTTTGAGCTTGCAACTCTGGGCGCAAAACGCCCAATGATCATTACCGATAAAGGTGTACGCGCCAACGGTTTACTTGGCCCAATCGAAGCGGCATTCAGCACCACTGATGCCGTGATTGGTGCAATCTTTGATGACGTTCCACCAGATTCAAGCCTGGAAGTGGTACGCCAGGCAGCGGAACTTTACCGTAAGCAAAACTGTGATGCGATTATTGCGATTGGCGGCGGTTCAGTGATTGACACCTCCAAGGCAACCAACATCCTTGTGTCTGAAGGTGGCAATGACCTGCTTCAATACTCAGGCGCACACAATCTTCCAAAACCATTAAAGCCATTCTTCGTAATTCCAACCACGTCTGGTACAGGCTCAGAAGCAACGATGGTCGCCGTGGTATCTGATACTCAACGTAATGTAAAACTCGCATTTGCATCATATTATCTTATGCCCCATGCTGCGATTCTTGATCCGCGCATGACACAAACATTGCCACCACACCTAACCGCAATGACTGGAATGGATGCACTCACGCACTGTGTTGAGGCATACACCTGTCTGGCAGCGAACCCTTTAAGTGATGCATATGCAAGTGCTGGTATCAAGAAGATCAGTGAAAACCTGTTCAAGGTGCTGGACAACCCAAGTGATGCCCAAGGCCGTTTAGAGTTGGCACAGGCTTCGACCATGGCAGGTATTGCATTCTCCAATTCAATGGTTGGTCTGGTTCACTCACTTGGCCATGCCTTGGGTGCAGTGGCTCACCTGCCGCATGGTTTATGTATGAACCTATTCCTGCCATATGTGCTTGAATATAATAAAGAGATCAATGGCGATAAGATTGGTGAATTATTGCTTCCACTTGCAGGTGCAGACATTTATGCACAAACACCTGCCAGCCAGCGTGCAGATAAAGCAATTGCAACTATTTTAACCATGCGTGACCGCCTATTCAGCCTCACCAAGCTACCACGTACCCTGCGTGAAACAGGTAAGGTAACTGAAGCACAGCTGGATGAAGTGGCTGAGAAAGCGTTAAATGATGGTTCTATCATTTACAATCCTAAAGAGGCCAATTTGCAGGAACTACGTGCAATTCTACAAAAAGCCTGGTAATTCATTTATTTAGATAAATAGTTATCATTAATAGGCCCTGATCTAAACCAATGATCGGGGCTTTTTTCATTTCAATGAATTTTTATTCATCTGTTTCTCTGCACAACTGGCAAAAAAATTGCTAAAAAAAGCGTAAAAGTACTGACAATGTTTATCAATTTACGATAGATTGGCGAACTTCTTTTTTCTATAGGGGGGATCGTTTTCGTCTCAAACGATCCTTAAACCATAGCTGATCCTTGATCAACGATTATGAGGATAACGCCGTTGACAAATATCTCTGGGACTCCATCGGTAGCTAAGCTGCAAAAAACGCTAGGTCTCTGGCACATTATCATTATTGGCTTAGCCTACATTCAGCCCATGACTTTGTTTGACACTTTCGGACTGGTATCGAAAGAAAGTCATCATCATGTTCCGACCTCCTATATTGTTGCCCTAATTGCAATTTTATTCACGTCGATCAGTTATGGTCACATGATTCGTCGTTACCCATCATCAGGGTCGGCTTATACCTATGCACAAAAATCCATCCATCCCAACGTGGGCTTTATGGTGGGCTGGTCATCATGGCTGGACTATTTGCTGTCACCAATGGTCAATATCATTCTGGCAGGCATCTATCTTGACGCATTATTCCCGAATGTAAACCACTGGGTCTGGGTGATTGTTCTGACCGCCTTTATGACTGGCATCAACTTACGTGGCGCACGTTTTGTGGCGAACTTTAACAGCCTGATTGTCGTCGTCCAGCTTATCGTGATTGCTGTATTCACCTATCTGGTCTATAGCAAACTACAGATGGGATATAACGCCGAAGGTCCAATTACTGCAGAAACACGTTACCAACTCTGGAGCCTGGAGCCATTCTGGAACGACCTGACTTCTGTAGGCGCATTGATTACAGGTGCAACCCTGCTGTGCTTCTCGTTTACGGGTTTTGACTCGCTCAGCTCACTGGCGGAAGAAACCAAGGATACTGAAAAGACGCTGCCTAAAGCGATTTTCCTGACTGCATTATTTGCAGGTATTGTGTTTATTATCAGTACCTACTTTATGCAAATCTACTTTCCGAATGATCCTAAAACTTATTTTGAGGACGTCGCCGCAACCCAGCCTGACATCCTGTTACTGGTGGGTGGTTCATTATTCCAGTCCTATGTGCTTGCCTTTGCGATTGTGACGGTCATGGCATCAGGGATTTCTGCCCATGCAGGTGTATCACGCTTAATGTATGTGATGGGTCGTGATGGGGTCATCAACAAGAAAATCTTTGGCCATATCAGCCCGAAAACCTTTACGCCATCTTATAACATTCTGATTGTTGGATTGGTGGCATTAAGTGCAGGTTTTATGAGTCTGGATGTAGTGATTTCCATGATCAGTTTTGGTGCCCTGATTGCGTTTACTTTCGTGAACCTGTCCGTGATTTCACGTTATGCCTTACGTGATGGTCGAACCAAGAACTTCAAAGACATTGTGAGCTTTGTGATTATTCCTCTCTTGGGCTTTCTCAGCGTTTTTGCCATGTGGCTTGAAATTGAAGACACGGCATTGAAATATGGCTTATGGTGGGCAATGTTCGGTATTTTATACCTTGGTTATAAAACCAAGGGCTTTAAATACAATGCCCCTCAGCATAATGAGTTTGACGACCGTTAAACTTGCTGGAATAGGAAAGGCGCTAAATGCGCCTTTTCTATTAATTTTAAAAAAGTTTGAAACAATTTCAATGTCATATATGATGACGTTTGCTTTAAATCTTTAAACATTTAGCCTTTGTTTCGATAAGCCTTTACGATGACAGAAAATTTTTAATAATCAAGTCAGTGCCTTAAATCCCTGCTGCCGCCAGGCTTCATAAACAATCACCGCGGTTGCGTTGGAAAGGTTCAGGCTTCTTGAATTTTCAGCCATGGGCAAACGAATCCAGTTTTCCTGCGGGAACATCAGGCGTACCTGTTCAGGCAAGCCACGAGTTTCAGGCCCCATAAGTAATGCAACAGAACGGTTTAAATCGACCGTATGCGGTGTGGCAGAACCTTTGGTGGTCAATGGAAAAATATCATTGATGCCAATACCCTTTGCCTTTAAATCCGCGAGGCAAATTTCAATATTGTCCCAAATCTGCATTCTTGCCCATTCGTGATAATCCAGGCCTGCACGCTTCAGTTTCTTATCATCCAGTTCAAAGCCCAAAGGCTTGATCAAATGCAGTTGCGCACCTGTATTGGCACATAAACGAATGATATTGCCTGTGTTGGCAGGAATTTCAGGTTCGTATAGGACAACATGAATCACAAATATTCTCTACATTGCATGTAAGTCCCCCCTGTGAGGGGGGATTTAGGGGGGTATAAATTGAAACATTAATTATGAGATTCTTACAACCATTGTAACTGTTCACGCAGACTCACCACTTCACCAATAATGGTTAAGGTCGGTGCTACGATATGATGTTCAGACACTTTGGCTGCAATATCCGCCAATGTACCCACCAGTACTTTCTGCTCAGGCGTTGTACCTTTGGAAATCAAGGCAACAGGCATGGTTGGTCGTTGACCATGTGCAATCAGTTGCTCACAAATACGCTCCAAGCCCACCAAGCCCATGTACAGCACCAAGGTCTGATTTTCATACACCAGTTCATTCCAGGGTAATTCTGGTGAACCCTCTTTTAAGTGCCCAGTTAGGAAACGAACACTTTGTGCATAATCACGATGGGTCAGCGGAATCCCTGCATATGCGGAACAACCTGATGCGGCGGTAATTCCAGGCACAACCTGAAAAGTGACACTGGCTTCAACCAGCTCCTGAATTTCTTCACCACCACGTCCAAAGATAAAGGGATCACCACCTTTCAGGCGGCAAACACGTTTACCTTTTTGTGCATACTCCACCAATAAGGCATTAATACCCTCTTGTGGAACGGAATGATTGGAACGGGCCTTACCGACATAAATCTTTTCCGCATCACGGCGGCAGAGTTCCAGAATCGGCGCAGACACCAAGCGGTCATAAATCACCACATCAGCTTGTTGCATCAAGCGTAAGGCTTTTAAGGTCAAAAGCTCAGGATCACCTGGACCAGCCCCCACCAGATACACCTCACCTTTCGGTGCTATCCATTCAGTCAACGCCTGCTGGATCAAATCATTCGCCACATCCAGATTATCATTGAACACCTGCTCCTTTAACGGACTGGCATACAGATTCTCCCAAAAGATACGGCGTTCATCGGGATTGGAAATCTTTTCCTTGACCTGTTTACGCCAAAGACCTGAAAACTCAGCCAGTTTCCCCATACCATGCGGCACAATCGTTTCAATCTGGGTACGAAGTTGTCTGGATAAAACAGGCGATGCTCCATTGGATGCAACGGAAATCACCAAAGGTGAACGGTCAATAATCGCGGGAACCATGAAACGGCAATTCGGAATATCATCCACACTATTCACTAAAATATTACGTGCTTCGCATTGCTCGAAAACGCTTTTATTCACAGCGGTATTGTCGGTTGCAGCAATCACCAAACGATAACCTGTAGCAAGAATATTTTCAGAAAAAGCGGCCTGAATATATTGCCCCATCGATTTGTAAACAAGCTGGCGTAACTCAGGCTCAATCTCAGGCGCAATCACATCGACAATCGCACCTGCCTTCACCAATAAACTTGCTTTACGGTAGGCAATATGCCCACCGCCAACAATCAGACAACGTTGCTGCTGCAACTTTAAAGAGATTGGGAAAATTTCCACGATACGCCTCTATATTTTTTAGATCTGATTGGGCTAAAGCAAAAACTATGCACAAAATGGATGCGCAGTTTAATCAATATAGCTTGCACCGCCCATATATGGACGTAAAACTTCTGGAATTTCGATTGAACCGTCAGCACGCTGGTAATTTTCCATCACTGCAAGCAAGGTACGACCCACCGCCAGACCTGAACCATTCAAGGTATGCACCAGTTCGATCTTCTTCTGGTCTACACGGTAGCGCGCTTTCATACGGCGTGCCTGAAAATCGCCCATGTTTGAGCAGCTAGAGATTTCACGATAGGTATTTTGGCTTGGTACCCATACTTCCAGGTCATAGGTCTTGGTTGAACCGAAGCCCATATCACCACCACAGAGCAAAATCTTGCGGTAAGGTAAACCCAATGCCTGCAAAATGCCTTCTGCATGTGCAGTCAGTTCTTCAAGCGCCTGCATTGAGTGCTCTGGTTTTACGATTTGCACCATTTCAACCTTGTCAAACTGATGCTGACGAATCAGGCCACGGGTATCACGCCCGTAAGAACCTGCTTCACTACGGAAACATGGTGTATGTGCTGCGTATTTAAGTGGCAAACGATCGGCATCTAAGATTTCGTCACGCACAAAGTTGGTGACAGGCACTTCTGCGGTTGGAATCAGGTAATACTCTTTCTCACCTTGCAACTTGAATAAGTCTTCTTCAAATTTAGGCAGCTGACCTGTACCACGTAAGCTATCTGCATTGACCAGATAAGGTACATACGCTTCGGTATAACCATTTTTGAGCGTATGCGTATCTAACATAAATTGGGTTAAAGCACGTTGTAGACGTGCCAAAGGACCTTTCAATACACTAAAACGTGAACCTGTCAGCTTGGTTGCGGTCTCAAACTCAAGACCACCCATCCATTCGCCCAGATCGGTATGGTCCTTGATCTCAAAATCAAATTGGCGTGGTGTGCCCCACTTTAAGATTTCTAAGTTATCACTTTCATCTTTCCCTTCTGGAACAGATTCATCAGGTAAGTTTGGAATGGCCAGTGATTTTTGCTCAAGTTCAGTTTGCAGCTCAGCCAAAGCCACTTCAGCAGCCTTGATTTCATCACCAATGGCAGCCATACGTGCCATGATCTCAGATGCATCTCCACCCGATTTCTTAATTTGACCGACCTGTTTGGCACCCGCATTACGCTCTGCCTGTAAATTTTCAGCCTTGGACTGTAAATCTTTACGGCGCGCTTCTAAATCCGCCCATTCCTGAACATCAAGCTGAATACCACGTTTTGCCAAAGCGGCATTGACCGCTTCAATATTATTTCTGAGTAATTTTGGGTCGATCATAATCAATCATGAATAGAGAAAAAACTGGCTATAGTGTAAGGCTTTAACCCGAAAAAATACAGTAATAGACAACAAAGACTCAGCATCCACACACGATATATCGATGCTGAATACTGGCTAAACAGGCTCTTTCGGCAGACTTGGCAAATATTGCGGCTTAATAAACTGTTTGGCTGCATAATATGGCAGGGTCAACTCGCTCATCCCTTCGGCGTACGAAGCCAATTCGTACAGCGGATAGACGAATACTATCCCATTGACACCATAATAATAGTTGTCACTCACCTGCAACTGCTCTTTCTTGATGTTATGGTCTTCCAGCCAATTCTGATTCGAGGCATATAACTCATCGCGTAGTTTTTGGTTCATGTCAGGTTTAACCAATTCACTTACAGTAATGTGTTTTTTATTGGACAGGTCAAAATTGACAAATTCCTGATGCGACATGCCATGTGCCGCACCCGCAGGGTAACTATAGGTCTGAATGGCAAAAGTCGCTAAATTATAGTTTTGCCCTAAAAAACGTACATAAGTGCTACTTTCACTAAGCGAGGGTTCATCCGCTGGCACCTTGACTTTTTGGTCTGCAATGTTGGCAAAGGCATTCGGCTCGGCCTTTTTCATACGATTGATAAAATATTCATCAATCCATTTTTGCTTGGTCTCGACCGTTTGCAAGTCATAACTGGTACATCCATCTTCCAGGCACAACTTTTGTTTAGGAAGCTTGACCGCCACAACTTTGGCCTGAATCAATGGAATATCGACTTTTTCAGCAGTAGCTGACGATTGTTCTTTTTTAGGTTGACAGCCAACCATTGCAATGACCGTAAGTATTGAAATGAGTGGAATCAATTGTGATCTTTTTACTATTTTCATCGCCATGCAAGTCTCCAGGATTTTTCTTCACTATACAAAGCCTTGCGCCTAGATGAAATTAAGAAATGTATCTATATCGCGCCCAGCAAAAAGCCGCAACAGATGCGGCTTTGTTGAGCATAAGTCCATTATTGGTCAATAATATCTGTACCTTTTGGCGGTTCAAAGTGAAAGACCGATGCTGGAATCGCTGGATTTACCTTAATGTTGCTAAAACGTACATAAGTGGTTTGACCCAAGGAATCCTGCAAAATCATCAAGGTGGGTGCCTTATTTGCGCCAAAGCTAATGGTTAGGCTTTGGAATGCACCATCATCCTGTTTTGGGTACAAGGTATAGTACAGCTTGGTTCGGTCAGGCTGAGTCACACGGTAAGCATCCATAATCTGGTTGGTATTACCTGACAATAATAGTGCAGGCGTATTGGCCACCTGATCATCCAGACTCTGGCGTACTGCCTGCTGTAAATCTGGATCATAAATCCACACCACCTTACCCGTGGTTACAATGGTTTGCTTCGCTGGACTGGTGGTTTCCCAATAGAATTTTCCAGGACGCTCAACTTTCATCACACCTTTAAAGGTCTGATTCATGTGTTGGGCTGTTAAGCCTTTTTTCTGTACAGTTTTATTATTGGTGGTCTTGGTGCTTTGTTCAAAATCTGCGGTCAGTCGTTGCAGGCCAGCCAACTGCTTTACCAGACTGCTGGTTGCCTGCTGAGCCGATGCAGCCACAGGTGCGGCAAACACCTGACTTCCCACAACAGGGGCAAGCGTGATGGCACTTAACGTTGCGGCATAAGCTATTTTTTTTACGAAATTCATAAAATGAACCTTCTATCAGATTTCTACTGTTATGACGACATCTTACTGTTTTTGATCACGAAAAAAATGAAGAAATACACAGGTTTTGTGTATTTCGTGTCGCAAAGTCCTGCATTATGTATGAAGTTTCTGCCTTTATGTAGAGATTGTAAATATAAAAAAACCCGCCAAAAGCGGGTTTTCCTGAACCATTAAAGCTTAAGCTTCAACACTTACATAGCGACGGCCAAACTGACCTTTCACTTCAAATTTCACTACGCCGTCAGCAGTAGCAAATAAAGTATGGTCACGGCCCATACCAACATTTGCACCAGCGTGGAACTCAGTACCACGTTGACGAACGATGATGTTACCAGCAGTTACAGTTTGACCACCGTAAACTTTAACACCCAACATCTTAGGATTCGAATCACGACCGTTCTTCGTCGATCCACCGGCTTTTTTAGTTGCCATGTCTATTTACTCCTGTGTTAGCCTGCGATACCAGTAATTTTCAACTCGGTAAACCATTGACGGTGACCTTGTTGCTTACGGTAGTGTTTACGACGACGCATTTTGATGATGCGGATTTTGTCGTGACGACCATGGCCAACTACTTCTGCAGTTACTTTTGCGCCAGCTACAACTGGAGCACCGATTTGAATGTTGTCACCGTTTACAACCATTAATACGTCATCAAACGTAATAGTCGCGCCAGTTTCAGCTTTCAATAATTCTACTTTAAGGGTTTCACCCTCAACAACACGGTGCTGTTTACCACCGCTTTGGATTACTGCGTACATAATGTACTCCAACATGCCCGTGTCGTCGTGCCGATAAAGGGACATACCGATCTTAAGACGAACGCCACTGGGGTTATACAAGGCGATAGATTTTAAGTGAAATTTGATCAAACAACAAGTGATTTTGCACAAATACGCCGCTCAACAAATGAGCTGTAGATTTCATAATAAAATCAAACAGTTTCAGAATACGTTGTTTTTATTGATTCTGATCGGGTTTTGCAATACATTCTAAAAAACCAATTGCGACAATAACAATCTGTGTTTATATAAAGTCATGCATACCTATGGTATAAAGCTTAGGTTTGGCTATGTAGAGACCGCTTTTTTGTCTAACGAAAGCCGCAAAATCGCTGCACCGATTTAAATGACTGATTACACAGCCTGTATAGCTGTTCAGCAACAGACATATTGATACACCTAACACTATATTTCACCTGTACGAGGTTCTTCTTCATATGGTTATCGATTTTAAGCAAGACATTCTCTCTCCTGTAGCGACAGATTTTGCTGCGATGGATCATTTGATCAATGAAGGAATCAGCTCCAAGGTTGGCCTGGTCATGTCAGTCAGCAAGCATGTGGTTGAGGCTGGCGGTAAACGTATGCGCCCAATCATGTGCCTACTCGCAGCCCGTGCATGTGGTGTAGCCAATATGCAGCATGCGCACCATCTGGCAGCCATTATTGAAATGCTGCATACCGCAACGCTGGTACATGATGATGTTGTGGATGAGTCCAATCTGCGCCGCGGCAGACCCACTGCCAATGCAACCTGGAACAACCAGACCGCCGTTCTGGTCGGTGACTTTCTGATTGCCCGCGCTTTCGATTTACTGGTGGACTTAAACAACATCACTTTACTCAAGGATTTCTCAACAGGAACCTGTGAAATTGCGGAAGGTGAGGTTTTACAGCTTCAGTCCCAATACCAGCCAGAGACCACTGAAGAAACCTATCTAAAAATTATTCATGGTAAAACATCACGCCTGTTTGAACTGGCAACTGAAGGCGCGGCTATCTTGGCGGGTACTGAAGAATACCGTGAGCCACTGCGTCGCTTTGCGGGTCACTTTGGCAATGCCTTTCAGATCATTGACGATATTTTAGACTACACCTCCGATGCGGAAACACTGGGTAAAAATATTGGTGATGATTTAATGGAAGGCAAACCGACTTTACCGTTAATTTCAGCATTGGCCCACTCCACTGGTGATGACCATGCGATTATTCGCCGCAGCATTGCAACAGGCGGTGTGGAACATTTGGATAAAGTGATTGAAATTGTTCATCACTCAGGTGGTCTGGATTACTGTCAAAAACGTGCCCAACAAGAAACGGATGCCGCTTTAGAAGCGCTTAAAGCACTTCCAGATAATGAATATCGCCAGGCACTGATGAACCTGACCTTAATGGCCTTACATCGACTACAATAATTTTTCTGAGTGCCTATGCATTTAAATTTATCTGATTTATTTTTAAAAATGCAGGAACAGCTTGACCACCCTGAGGCTGTTTCTGAAAATCTTCTTGCCAATGAGCAGATCCTCATTGAACTGGTCAATCGCATACGACCCAAAAAACCGAATGATGCTGAAGAAGTTAAACAGCGAATTCATGCATTAATCAAAATTCTTTTGCTGACTCCCACTTCAGCAACTTTACTCCAGAATTTCCTGCTCAAGCTGATGAGCCAGTATAAACAGATCAGCCTCTATGCCGACAGCGGCATTCTTTCGCTGGATGGTTTCTGGAATCAGCTTGGGCAACGTCTTGGCGCACATTTCCTGCCTTTAGTGGAAGATGCTAACCAGCTTAAAACCCTCGTTGGCAAAGTCTTTCATAAGCAAAGTGATGGAGAATGGCTGGACCTGATCGAAAATCAGGACTGGATTACCCTCTTCAACCTAATTGCTGAAAGCCAAAGCAACACGAATGAAAAACAGGTGTGTAAAACCGACCTGATCAAGGCCATTACTGTGTTGTCCTATCGGATTAGTGGCATTGGTCTGTATCCAGAATTTATTAATGCACAACCCGACATTATTGAATATGAGTCACCTTTTTTGGTTCAGAACCGTGAAATTGTAGAGTTCATTGAAAAGTATAAACAGCAGATACACCAGCAGGATACAGTTGCGGTGCTTGCTCCTCCCGATGCGTCACAGGCCTTTGTGATGCTGGACCAATGCCGTGAGGTTGTGCTCAAGATCCGTCGGGCAACCAAGCGCATCGGGGTCAGTATCAGCCTGACCTATTTATTGTCCTTACTGGAGCAGGCGCTTGACCGTATTGAATTATTGCTTGGTTTGCTTGCCAGTAAAAATGATTTCCACTCTATCGCACTGGGACAATTAATTACTGACCTGACCCAGGCCCATTATGATGAAAAAAGTGTTCGTCACCTACTAAATTCAACCAGTGAACTGATTGCCCTGCAAGTCACCGAAAATGCCAGTAAAACAGGTGAGCATTATGTAAGTACCGATAAAAAAGGCTTTTTCGGCATGTATAAGGCGGCGGCAGGTGCAGGCGCAATTATTGCCGTCATGGCCACCTTGAAAATTTTAACGACCCGTCTGGTACTTGCTCCATTTATGCATGCATTTTTATATAGCATGAATTATGGTCTAGGTTTCATGCTGATCCATGTGCTGCATTTTACGGTTGCAACCAAACAACCTGCGATGACGGCCGCAGCACTTGCAGCAACGGTACAGCAGCAGAAAGGCAGTAAAACAGCTCAGATTGCTGAACTGGCGGCCCTGATTATCAATATTATCCGAACTCAATTCATCGCAATACTGGGAAATATTTCAATCGCTATTCCTGTAGCGGCCTTAATTACCTTTTTATGGCAGTACAGTCTTGGGGAACCGTTACTTTCCCCTATTAAGGCAGCCAAGACACTACATGATTTAAATCCATTTACTTCGCTGGCTATCCCGCATGCGGCAATTGCAGGTGTCTGTTTATTCCTTTCAGGCCTGATTGCGGGCTATTTCGATAATCTGGCAGTCTACCGAAAGGTCGGCCCCCGTCTAAAACAGCACCGCCGCCTAAAACGCTGGATGGGACAGGCACGACTGGACAAGTTTGCCAACTATATTGAAACCAATCTCGGGGCTTTGGCAGGTAACTTCCTGTTCGGGATAATGCTGGGAAGTATGGGAACCATCGGTTTTATTTTAGGCCTGCCGCTGGATATCCGTCATATTGCCTTTGCATCCGCCAATTTCATTCAAGGCTTAATGACAGTAAGCGGCGCACCTGACCTTGGTTTAATCATCGTGTCATTTTTGGGCGTTATGTTGATTGGTCTCACCAACCTGTTTGTCAGCTTTACCCTGACGATTATTGTCGCGTTGCGTGCGCGCCGTGTGCGCTTCTCACAGTGGAAACCCTTGGCTAAATTAGTCATCACCCATTTCCTGACCCGACCAAGTGATTTCTTCTGGCCCCCAAAACAACCTGTTGAAGTGGAAGAGCAAGACACGACAGAGCAAAAAATGAGACATTAATCAAATTTTGTTATGTTTTTTTACTGAACCTTAAAAAACATGAAAATGAAATTATCATAAGATTTCAAGACTTGACCAAGAGTGTACTCGCAAGTACACTTTCAAACATTCGACAACCCTGAACAATGGTTAAGCAAATAATGAGGTTCGCATGCCGCACCTACTGCTGTGTATTGGTTGCTTTTTTTTAGGACTCGGTGTGTTTGGGCTGGTTTATCTCGACACATCGACTTTAGACCTTTTTAGTGTTCAAGCTTTATTTGAACACCGTTCGTTTGCGCTTAACCAGGTAACCATTCTGCTTTCTCGACTGGGTGGAATGCCATTTTTATTATTTTTAACCACTTTTTTGTGTATTTATCAAACTTGGATTAAAAACTATAAGAATGCAATTTTTATCGCTTTAAGTGTGGGTGGAAGTATTGTGATTGGTTGGCTTCTGAAATGGGGCATTGATCGACCAAGACCCTTGGAACTTTATCACTTGATTCAAAGTTATGGCGCATCTTTCCCAAGTGCCCATAGCCTATATGCTGCGACCCTTGCGAATATGTTCATGTTGCTGTACAGCGCGCATAAATACCGTAACAGCATTATTTTAGTATCTACTTTATGGTTTGTTTTCATGGGGATATCTAGAGTTTATGCTGGGGTTCACTATCCAACCGATGTATTGGCAGGTTGGGGAATCGGGCTGATTTGGACTTCGTTGCTTTGGTTTTGGCTGTATCAAGGCAATTTCAGCAACAATTTGTTTTTAGATAAAAAATCTAAATTGAGGTGGAATAATGATGTCAGCTAAGCTTTGGGCTCCTGCCCTCACTGCTTGCGCGTTGGCAACAAGCATTGCGCTTGTTGGTTGTAGCAAAGACCCTAAAGATGCACAGCAAGCTGCTGCTGCTCAAAAAATGCCACCTCCTGAAGTCGGTGTCATTGTTGCCCAACCGCAAAGTGTAGAACAAAGTGTGGAACTTTCTGGGCGGACCTCCGCCTATCAGGTTTCAGAAGTACGTCCACAAACAGGTGGTGTCATTTTAAAGCGCTTATTTGCTGAAGGCAGTTATGTTCAGGCAGGTCAGGCACTTTATGAAATTGACGCCAAGACCAACCGTGCAAGCGCAGACAGCGCCCGCGCGACCTTATTGCGCCAGCAAGCAAACCTAAATGCATTACGCGTTAAAGAAGGGCGTTATCGTCAGTTGGTTGGCACCAATGCGGTTTCCAAACAGGAATATGATGATATTCATGCCCAGGTCCTGTTGGCTGAAGCCGATGTAGCAGCCTCTCAGGCGGCATTGAAAAATGCTGAGATCACTTTGGGCTATTCTACTGTACGTGCGCCAATCTCAGGCCAGTCCAGCCGTTCTTCGGTAACAGCTGGTGCGTTGGTGACAGCGAATCAGGCTGATCCCTTGGTCACGATTCAACAGCTTAACCCGATCTATGTTGATATTAACCAATCCAGTGCCGAAATGTTGCGCCTACGTCAACAGCTCAGTAAAGGCAGCCTGAACAACAGCAACAACACCCGTGTCAAGATTACGCTTGAAGATGGTTCCGACTATCCTGTTGAAGGCCAGTTGGCTTTCTCTGATGCCAGAGTCAATCCAGACACAGGTACAGTGACCTTGCGTGCAGTGTTCTCAAATCCAAACCACCTGTTGTTACCAGGTATGTATGCAACTGCCAAGATTTCACAGGGCATCATTCCAAATGCCTACCTGATTCCACAGGTGGCTGTGTCACGTCTACCAACAGGACAGGCGATTGCCTTGATTGTAAATGCGAAGAATACGGTTGAAGCGCGCCCAATCACAACGGTTGGTGTGAAAGCTCAGGACTGGATTGTCACCGATGGCTTACAGGCGGGTGACAAGATTGTGGTTGATGGTGTTGCCAAGGTTAAGGAAGGCCAGCAAGTTTCTGTAAAACCTTACCAGCCACAGGCAAAAGCACCACAAGGTCAAAATGCTACACCACCAGCCGCCGCTGAACAACAAAAGCAAGCCGATTCAGCAAAAGCTGAACAAAAAGCTACTTCACAAGCTTAAGGGGTAGATTGCATGGCTCAATTTTTTATCCATCGCCCAATTTTTGCATGGGTGATCGCACTGGTCATTATGTTGGCGGGTATTATCACGCTCACAAAAATGCCAGTTGCACAATATCCGACAATTGCCCCCCCCACGGTAACGATTTCTGCAACTTATCCTGGGGCTTCTGCGCAAACCGTTGAAAATACGGTCACCCAAATCATTGAACAACAAATGAATGGTTTGGATGGTTTACGTTACATTTCATCGAATAGTGCGGGTAATGGTCAAGCATCAATTAACTTGAACTTCGCACAAGGTGTCGATCCAGATATCGCCCAAGTACAAGTTCAAAACAAACTGCAATCAGCAACAGCACTGTTACCTGCTGACGTACAACGTCAAGGTGTAAAAGTGACGAAGTCTGGTGCAAGCTTCTTGCAAGTTATTGCATTTTATTCGCCAGATAACAGCCTTTCTGCTTCTGACATTAAAGATTATGTGAACTCAAATATTTCTGAGCCACTGAGTCGTGTGGCAGGTGTAGGTGAACTCCAAGTATTTGGTGGTTCATATGCAATGCGTATCTGGTTAGATCCAGCAAAGCTGACTAGCTTTAACTTGACGCCAAATGATGTTGCAACTGCTATTCGTGCACAAAACTCGCAAGTTGCGGTGGGTCAGCTCGGTGGTGCGCCATCAACTGCAGGCCAAGTTCTTAACGCAACGGTAAATGCACAAACCATGTTGCAAACCCCTGAACAGTTTAAAAACATCTTCCTGAAAAATACCTCAGGTGGTGCACAAGTTCGTTTGGGTGATGTTGCACGTGTCGAACTCGGTTCAGATAACTATCAATTTGACTCAAAGTTCAACGGTAAGCCTGCAGGCGGTGTCGCAATTAGATTGTCTACAGGTGCTAACGCCCTCGATACTGCTGCTGCTGTGGAAGAACGTCTCAAGCAATTACGTCCTAACTACCCTGAGGGTTTAAAGGATGAATTGGCCTTTGATACCACGCCATTTATTGAACTTTCGATTAAGAGCGTTGTTAAAACCTTAATTGAAGCGATCATTTTGGTCTTTATTGTGATGTTCCTGTTCTTACAGAATTGGCGTGCCACCATTATTCCAACTATGGCCGTGCCTGTGGTGGTACTGGGTACTTTTGCCGTAATCAATATGTTTGGCTTCTCAATCAACACCCTCACCATGTTTGCAATGGTACTGGCCATCGGTCTATTGGTGGATGACGCCATTGTCGTGGTCGAGAACGTTGAACGGGTAATGCAGGAAGAACATCTGGAACCTGTCCCTGCGACCGAAAAGTCGATGAGTCAGATTTCAGGCGCCTTAGTCGGTATTACCAGTGTGTTAACAGCGGTATTCGTACCGATGGCGTTCTTTAGTGGAACCACTGGGGTAATTTATCGTCAATTCTCGATCACGCTGGTTACTGCGATGATCTTGTCATTGATCGTAGCACTTACCTTTACCCCTGCCCTATGTGCAACCTTGTTAAAACAGCACGATCCAAACAAGCAGGAAAGCAACAATATTTTCGCGCGTTTCTTCCGTTGGTTTAACCGTAGCTTTGAAAGACTTTCGGAGAAATACCAAGGCGGTGTCAATCGTATGACCCACCACAAGTTATTCTCTGGGGTACTTTATATTGTTGTGATTGCCGCTTTGGTTGGCATTTATAAAGTTTTGCCATCTTCATTCTTACCAGAAGAAGACCAAGGTGTGGTGATGACACTGGTTCAGTTACCACCGAGCGCGAGCTTGGAACGAACCGACAAAGTCATCGATACCATGACAGGCTATTTCTTGAATAAGGAAAAAGAAAATGTAGAGTCAATCTTTACAGTTGCTGGTTTCTCATTCACAGGGGTGGGTCAAAACGCGGGTCTTGCCTTTATTAAATTAAAAGACTGGAGTGAGCGTACGACACCAGAATCACAAATCGGTGCCATCATTCAACGTGGTATGGCATTGAACATGATTGTGAAAGATGCGTCTTACATCATGCCATTGCAGTTACCCGCAATGCCTGAATTGGGTGTCGCTTCTGGTTTCGATATCCAGTTAAAAGATGCCAGCGGTCAAGGGCATGAAAAACTCATTGCTGCTCGTAATGCGATTTTAGGTATGGCATCACAAGACAAACGTCTTGCGGGTGTACGTCCAAATGGTCAAGAAGATACACCACAGTACCAGATCACCATTGATCAAGCGCAAGCAGGTGCAATGGGTGTCAGTATCGCGGATATTAACAGCACCATGGGCATTGCCTGGGGTGGTTCATACATCAATGACTTCATTGATCGTGGACGCGTGAAAAAAGTCTATGTGCAGGGTGAAGCCAATGCCCGTATGATGCCTGAAGACCTCAACCAGTGGTATGTACGTAACAACAAAGGCGAAATGGTTCCGTTCTCTGCATTTGCAACTGGCAAATGGACCTATGGTTCACCACGTCTTGAACGTTATAACGGTGTATCATCCGTCAACATTCAGGGTACGCCTGCACCGGGTGTCAGCTCTGGTGATGCAATGTTGGCAATGGAAGAAATCATTGGTAAGTTACCTTCTATGGGCTTAACCGGTTTCGACTATGAATGGACAGGTTTATCTTTAGAAGAACGTGATTCTGGTAGCCAAACAGCACCTCTTCTTGTTCTTTCATTATTAATCGTATTCCTGTGTCTTGCTGCACTCTATGAAAGCTGGTCTGTACCTGTTTCGGTATTGCTGGTTGTACCTTTAGGTATCGTCGGTGCATTTGCCTTGACATGGTTAGGTATGCTGATTAAAGGTGATCCAAACTTATCCTTTAACATTTACTTCCAGGTTGCAATTGTTGCCGTAATTGGTCTATCCGCGAAGAATGCAATCCTGATTGTTGAATTCGCAAAAGAATTACAGGAAAAAGGTGAAGAGTTGCTTGAAGCAACCCTGCATGCATCCAAAATGCGTCTACGTCCAATTATCATGACTACACTGGCGTTCGGCTTTGGTGTTTTGCCATTGGCGCTTGCAAGCGGTGCGGGTGCGGGTAGCCAGCACTCAGTCGGTTATGGTGTATTGGGTGGTGTGATCTCCTCAACACTTTTAGGTATCTTCTTCATCCCTGTATTCTTCGTGTGGATTCGTAGTATCTTTAAGTACAAACCTAAAACTTTAAATACTCAGGAGCATTGATCGTGATGCAAACTGTATGGTCTATTTCCAGTCGTGGCATTGCAATCTCTGCACTCGCGTTGTCTTTGGCTGCGTGCCAAAGCATGCGCGGGCCAGAGCCTGTTGTGAACACAGATATTCCTGAAAGCTTTGCCTCTTATGGCAAGGCTTCTGGCGCATCAATCGCGGAACAGGGTTACAAAGACTTTTTTGCTGACCAGCGTTTACTGCAAGTGATTGATCTGGCGCTTGCCAATAACCGTGACTTGCGTACTGCTGTCCTCAACATTCAAAAAGCACAGCAACAATACCAAATCTCAGAAAACAACAGATTGCCAACCATTGGTGTCGGGGGGGGCGCAACTCGACAGGTATCCCCAAGTTATGATCCAAACAATCCTTATTCTACTTATCAGGTGGGTATACCACAAACAACCTATGAGCTGGATTTCTGGGGGCGTGTTGCCAGCTTAAAAGATGCGGCACTAGACAGCTACCTTGCGACACAAAGTGCGCGTGATGCCACACAAATTAGTTTAATCAGCCAGATCACTCAGACGTGGTTGAATTATTCGTATGCAAGTGCACAGTTGAAACTTGCAAATCAAACCCTCAAGGTACAGCAAGACTCGTTTAACCTGAACAAGAAACGTTTCGATGTGGGCATTGATAGTGAGATTCCATTGCGTCAGGCGCAAATTTCGGTTGAAACCGCACGTAATGATGTTGCCAACTACAAAACACAGATCGCACAAGCACAAAACTTGTTAAATTTACTTGTTGGTCAAACAGTTCCTCAAAACTTATTGCCACAACAGCAAATTTCTCAAATTACCAAACAAAGCGCTTTAAGTGCTGGTTTACCAAGTGACTTGCTCAATAATCGCCCAGATATCAAGGCGGCTGAATATCAACTCAGTGCCGCAGGTGCAAATATTGGTGCAGCCAAAGCACAACTTTACCCGACGATTAGCCTGACAGGTTCGGCAGGTTATGCTTCAACAGATTTGAGCAACCTTTTTAAGGCGGGTAATGCAGCTTGGTCAATTGGGCCAAATATTAGCTTGCCAATCTTCGATTGGGGTACACGTAAAGCCAACATCAAGATTTCAGAGACTGATCAGAAAATTGCCTTGGCAAACTATGAAAAGTCAGTTCAATCTGCTTTCCGTGAAGTGAATGATGCCTTGGCAACCCGTGCCAACATTGGTGATCGTTTAACCGCGCAACGCCGTTTAGTGGATGCAACCAACACGACCTATAAGCTGTCTAACGCCCGTTTCCGTGCAGGTATTGATAGTTATTTAACCGTGTTGGATGCCCAGCGTTCAGCGTATTCGGCTGAGCAAGGTTTACTGCTGTTACAGCAGGCAAACCTGAACAACCAAGTTGAGCTTTACAAAACATTGGGTGGCGGTTTAAAAGCCAATACCAGTGATACAGTGACGCCTCAACCCTCTAGTGCTAAAATACATGCTGCACAATAAACCTTAATAAGATGTACTATCTATAGCCATCTCCCGAGATGGCTAGTTTATTTTGAGTCCGACTGAATAATAGTTTAACCCCAAATGATTGGCATATTGTGCCGCTTCGGCACGCGATGAAATTCCCAGTTTACAGGTTATTTCTATCACACCATTAAATAACCATCTCACTTTCAATCAAAATGGCTTGGTATATTCCCAAGCTATATTTATGAGAATTACCTTTTTAAGCTTTTCTCATCCCTCATGTTGTTTTATCTTTAATACAGTATTTTTATTCGAGATCAATATGTTACTCAGCAGCTTGGAATCTGTACCTGGCCATGAAATTTTACGTCAGCTTGATGTGGTGTATGGCAGCACTGTCCGCAGTAAGCACGTGGGTCGCGACCTGATGGCGGGTTTAAAAAATATTGTGGGCGGCGAATTGACAGGTTATACCGAACTTCTTGAGGAATCCCGTCAGGAAGCCACACAACGCATGATCGACAAGGCACGCGGTTTAGGTGCCAATGCGATTGTGGGGATTCGCTTTTCCACATCGAATATTGCCCAAGGCGCGTCCGAACTTTTTGTATATGGTACGGCTGTCGTGGTTCAGCCTGTGGCGCCTAAACTTCCTGATCCATTTGGCGCATAGGCAATATAATGGATGGATTAATTTTTCAGATCGTTATTTTTCTGATTCTTTTTTCAGTCGGTTGGGGTTTTGGTCGTCATATTGAACAAAAACACCTACGCGAACTGGATGAGAAAGAAAGACAACTTGCCCATATCCGCATTGATACCAACCGCTTTGTTGAAACGACTGCAAAAGGTCAACTGGTAAGCAGCAATGTGGTGATCTCACATGATTATTTTAAATATGTGCTTGCCACCATTAAAAACTTCTTTGGTGGTCCTCTTGTCAGCTATGAAAGTTTGGTAGAACGGGCACGGCGTGAGGCAATGGTTCGGCTCAAGCAGGAAGCACACAGGATGGGAGCAAACCAAATCATGGGGGTTCGTCTCAGCACCACTGAACTGGGGATGCAAGGTGGCATGGTTGAAGTGTTTGCTTATGGCACGGCTATTTTAAATGAGTAAAAGGGAGCAAAAGCCCCTTTTACTTCACTTTGGTTTTACGAATCATTTTATACAACAGGCTTGGTGACAAACGGGACACCAATACGCCCAGTTGTTCTTTCTTGCCGCCGACAACTACATATTCCTCACCTGCCATCAAAGCCTCAACAACTCGCTGGGCGAATACATCGGCATCGAGGCCATTTTCAATGGCTTCATCCTGATGGCCCTGTGGCTTACCCTCACCATTTAAGGCATTAAAAGAGACATTGGTTTTAACAAAGCCTGGGAAAACCACCGAAACCTCAACCCCATCTTTTGAAACCTCGGCACGAAGACTATTTGCCCACATATGAATCGCCGCTTTGGCAGCCGAATAACTGGCACGGTATTGTGTACCCAATAGGCCCGCCACACTGGAGACAAATACCACCCGACCAGACTTTTGTTTGAGGAATGTTGGTAACACAGTCTTGGTAAAGAACACCTGTGAAAAATAATCCACTTCCATGATGGCACGTTCAGTTTGCATGGTGGTGTCCTGAATCAGGGCACGCTGGCTCAGACCTGCATTGTTGATGAGCCAGTCAATTCGCCCTTTGCATGCCAAAACCTGTTCATGCGCATGACGTACCTGGGCTTCATCAGTAATATCAGCGGCAATTGAAACATGACGTTCTGGCTTGAACAAACCGACACGCACAGCTTCCAGTTCATCATAACGACGTGAGGTCAGCACCACCTGCGCACCCTGCAAGGCACATTCCCGCGCCAGCGCCTTGCCCAAACCAGAAGAAGCCCCTGTAATCCATACCACTTTATTTTCAAGGTTTTTTAACTTTGCCATATCAATGATCCCCTATGCCTGATGACGCATAAATTTTAAGAAGTAATCCACATAAATGACCGCAACCTGCTGATCCAGTTGAGTGCCTAGTTTTTCCAAACGTTTATAGCCTAGATGTGTGGTCATGTTGATCACGCCATTGAGGGTTTTATCCACCACAAAATTGAACTTCAGGCATTTTTTCGGTTCACGAATTAAATGGGTCACACCGACATCAATCACATCGGTCAGCAGTTTCAACGCATTTACCGTTTCATGACGGTCTCCACCAGCAAGCTTATGGCTTGAGCTTTTCACCTGTTGTGCAAGCTGCTGTTCAATTGGATAGGTCATGTAAACCTTTTCATCTTCAAGCTGAATGGTTTTGGAAAGATATTCCACCACAGGAACCAATCGGTCATTGCCAAAAAATGAAACTGACCACGGCATATATTTGCGAATGGCTTCCAGAATTTGCTGAATCACCTTTTCGGATTCGCCTGTTTGGGAATGATGCTGGTTTTCCTGTAGCAGCACCATAAAAACCTGTTCAATCACTTCACAAGCCATTTCTGACAGGACATTCCCCAAAGCATTTGCCTGACTTTCCTTACTGCCCTGTAATAACTGCGCTCGAATATGCGCAAATCTCGCGTATGTATCCGCATGAATATTTAAAAAAACGGCGGTGTTCATTCTAATTACCCTAATTCTTAGATTGCATAAAATAAGGGCTTGTTCAACAAGCCCTTATTTTTCCATCAAACTGTTTTATATCATTTTTGGCTTTTTACACGCCGAATTTAGCATATTCTATTCCGCATCGACATGCATAAATGCCAAAAAAATGGTTGACCGTGTGTTGCTTCATTAATTTTTAGTAAAATTGAATAACTCATCTGAACCATCCTCTCATTCATATTTTAATATTGTTATGTTGTTGTTTTATGCATCTACATAGGATAATTATGTGACACAGAACACATAATTCAAGGTTTTATCGTTAAAAAACCAACGCATTTCATCGGCTTTTTTAGATGAAAATCTTGGCGGTTTTTTTGCTACAATAGATCCAATTTTTTATTCAATTTTAATCTTCTGTACTATGACTGACGCTCAATCTGCTCAAAATATTGCAACCACTTACGATCCAACCGAGATCGAAAAGAAATGGTATCAAATCTGGGAACAACAGGGTTACTTCAAACCATCAGGTCTGGGTGAATCATTCTGTATCATGATTCCACCGCCAAACGTGACAGGTAGCCTGCACATGGGGCATGGCTTTAACAATGCCATCATGGATGCCCTGACCCGCTACAACCGTATGATGGGTAAAAACACCTTATGGCAACCAGGCACAGACCATGCGGGGATTGCAACGCAGATGGTGGTCGAGCGTCAACTCGGTTTGCAAGGTGTGACCCGTCATGACTTGGGTCGTGACAAGTTCATCGACAAAGTTTGGGAATGGAAAGAACAATCTGGCGGAACGATTACCAAGCAAATCCGCCGTTTAGGTTCATCTGTGGACTGGTCTCGTGAACGCTTTACCATGGATGAGGGCTTGTCCAATGCGGTAAAGGAAGTATTCGTCCGTTTACACGAAGATGGCTTGATCTATCGTGGCAAGCGTTTGGTGAACTGGGACCCTAAACTGCAAACCGCCGTTTCTGACCTTGAAGTTGAAAGCAAGGAAGAAAAAGGTTCATTGTGGCACTTTAAGTATTTCTTTGAAGATAAATCACTGAAAACCAAAGATGGTAATGACTATCTTGTTGTGGCAACCACACGCCCAGAAACTTTATTAGGCGATACAGCAGTTGCGGTACATCCTGAAGATGAACGTTATGCACACCTGATTGGTAAAAACATTATTCTCCCAATTACAGGTCGTTTAGTACCTGTGGTGGCTGATGAATATGTCGAAAAAGATTTCGGTACTGGCTGTGTGAAAATCACCCCAGCGCATGACTTTAATGACTATGAAGTCGGTAAACGCTGTAACTTAGCCATCATCAACATCTTCAACAAAAATGCCGAAGTGCTGGCTGAGTTTGAATATATCGCCAAAGCGGGTGAGCAAATTTCTCAACTGTTGCCTGCCCCTGCGGACTATATTGGTTTAGAGCGTTTTGCTGCCCGTAAAAAGTTGGTTGAACAAGCGGAAACTGAAGGCTGGTTAGATCAAATCCAACCTTATGACTTGAAAGCGCCACGTGGCGACCGTTCAGGTGTGATCGTTGAACCATTATTGACTGATCAATGGTATGTGAAGATTGCGCCACTTGCTGAACCTGCAATCGAAGCAGTTCAGGATGGTCGTATTAAGTTTGTGCCTGAGCAATATACCAATATGTATATGTCATGGATGCGTGACATTCAGGACTGGTGTATTTCGCGTCAACTGTGGTGGGGCCACCGTATTCCTGCCTGGTATGATGCCGAGGGCAATGTGTATGTGGGACGCAATGAAGAAGACGTTCGTACCAAAAACAACATCGCTGCTGACATTGAATTAAATCAGGATGAAGATGTACTGGATACATGGTTCTCCTCTGCGCTTTGGACGTTCTCAACTTTAGGTTGGACTGGCGATGCACAGAAAGATGCAGCCAACGTTTTCCTTAAAACGTTCCACCCGACTGATGTGTTGGTGACAGGTTTTGACATCATCTTCTTCTGGGTTGCACGTATGATCATGATGACCATGCACTTCATGAAGAATGAAGATGGTTCATCACAAGTACCATTCAAGACGGTTTACGTCCACGGCTTGGTCCGTGATGGTGAAGGTCAGAAGATGTCGAAGTCCAAGGGCAACGTGCTTGATCCGTTAGACTTGATTGACGGTATTGATCTTGAAAGTCTGGTTGCCAAACGTACCACTGGCTTAATGAATCCGAAAGACGCAGCGAAGATTGAGAAATCAACCCGTAAAGAGTTCCCAGAAGGCATTCAAGCTTACGGTACAGATGCAGTTCGTTTCACCTTCTGTGCGCTTGCCAATACGGGTCGTGACATCAAGTTCGATTTAAAACGTGTTGAAGGCTATCGTAACTTCTGTAACAAAATCTGGAACGCAACCCGTTTTGTTCTGATGAATGTCGAAGGTCAAACGATTGGTGCTGAAGCACGTCCTGATTTATGGGAACTCCCTGAACAATGGATTATCAGCCGTTTACAGAAAGCAGAAGCTGCGGTTCATCAAGCATTTGCCACCTACCGTTTAGACCTTGCGGCGCAAGCGATCTATGACTTTATCTGGAATGAATACTGCGACTGGTATGTCGAACTGACCAAGCCTGTGCTTAATGATGCCAATGTGTCAGAAGAACGTAAAGCAGAAGTTCGCCGTGTGTTACTTGCAGTAATGGAAGCTTCTTTACGTTTGGCACATCCACTCATGCCATATTTAACCGAAGAAATCTGGCAAACTCTTGCGCCAATGTTGGGCAAAGGTGGCGCAACCATCATGACCGCGCAATACCCTGTGCCTGATCAAGCCAAGATCAATGATCAAGCGGAAGCAGATATGCAGTGGTTACAAGGCTTGATTGGGGCGGTACGTAATATTCGTGGCGAAATGGGCTTGGGTAATGCGCGTTTGTTACCCGTATTGCTGCAAAACATTTCTGATGCTGAACGTGAGCAAATCACCCGTATTGAAGCATTATTTAAGGCATTGGCTAAAGTTGAAAGCATTACATTCTTGGCTGACGGCGAACAACCGCCATTATCTTCTTCTTCTGTTGTGGGTCATGTGTCTGTATTCGTTCCAATGAAGGGTTTAATTGATCCTAAAGCTGAATTAGGTCGCCTACAAAAAGACTTAGACAAAGTTCAAAAGCAACATGATCAAATTGCGACTAAGCTTGGCAATGAAGGTTTTGTGGCGAAAGCACCAGCAGCCGTTGTTGAGGGTGAAAAAGTCAAATTGGCTGAATTTGCTGATCAGTTAAGTAAAATTAAAGCAAGTATGGAGCAAATTGCAAGTTTATAATTATGACTAGCGTATTGAATAAAATATATTCAATACGCTAAACAGAGGTGGTCCCACTTGTTTGAACAACTAAAAGCTTATTTACAGGCTCAAACCACTTTAAAAATTAAATGACCAGCCGAATGCTCTATTTTTAAGTAAGTTTTTTAAACAATCAAAATCCTTATAGTTATTTAAACACTGTTCATCTTGTAATAGCTTTCTTCGAATTTCCCTCAAATCATATTGGTACTTCTTAGCCAAATCAGCAGGTTTAAAAGTGTGTTTATAAAAACCTGAGCTTTTCCAATCAAATGAGTAAATAATGTGATCTAACTCCATTTGCAATTGCTCAATTTGATCTTCTAGCAATAGATTATAAGATTTCAAATGTTCATTTGCGATTTTAACTGCTTGTTTTTGATCACCTTGTTCTGTATAAGCACGTAACTTTAATAGCGTAAGTAAATCTTTTTCTTCAAGTGCAGTATTTGCTTGCTGCAAGAGCTCGGTTTTGTCTATACGTTTTTGCTCATCCCGTTCACGATCAGGATGGATGACAGAGGCAATTTTTAAATAAATGCTTTTTAATGACTGCCCTGCCATTTTTTTTGCATCTTCAAGTTGCATTTGCTTCTTTAAAATTTTCTTTTTTTGTTTTTCTGCAAACTTTTGATATGCTTCACGTTCATGATCATTAAGTTGATTTTGAATGAAATCAGCTTCCTCTCGATCAAATTTTTCTTTTACTTTTTGCATAAACTCTTCAAGATTTTCGAGATCAAAATCAAAGTCAATCCAGTCCTCAGACACACCCAATTGATCTGCAAGAATTTCTTTCATCACTTGTTTTTCCATCATTTCATCAACATCATGCTCTGAATGAAAATCATCCTCTGTATCATCTACTTGTGATGTAGGCAAATGATCATGGTCTTCTAAAATTTTATAAAATTGAGCAATGACGATGGTCAATTTATGTTGTTCTTCAGACAGATTGGGATTATTTAAAAGTTGACTCACTAAAATTGAGATTTTTTTATCTAAACGCTCTAAATGGGTTTTAGCAAATTTATGCGATTGTTTATATTGCCAAAGTACCTCTAGTTGACTAAATAAAACTTGGTGCCATTGAGCATATAATCGCAAGAGTTCAACACTTGCATCCTGCTGTACTTTTTGTTGTGCTTGTTGCCACTCAACCAAAGAGACTTGTAATTTCTCAATTTTTTGAATCTGACGATTAAACTTTTTTTGTTGTGGAGATAAATTTTCAGTTTCTTGATACAAACTTAAATCTAAAATGCTCATGACGTTATTTCAATACAAATGCGATTTGACTCAATATTTTAACAGAAAGCATGCCTACGACCATTTGTTTTAAAAGTAAAATCTTATCTCATAGAACCCCATGCTCCATCAAGATCTTCATCCCACTCAGCTTTTTCATATACTTTAAACGTTCTTTTTTCCCACTTCAACTGCGGCTTTAAATCAGTACAATCGGCATCTTATACTTACTAGACTCGCCTTACAAAATGTACAATTAAAATGTACATCTAAATAGGACAAATAATATGAACAACATTCCATTTAGCCAAGTCCGAGCCAATCTTGCGCAACTGATACAACAAAGCAAACAAGGTCAACCGATTTTTATTTCACAACGAGGGCAAACCTCTGCGGTGCTCTTATCTTTCAATGACTATCAAAAATTAGGTCATCATCCACAAAGTCTTATGCAGGCATGATCAGCATGGCATCAACAACATATACAAGATTTACAAAATGAGACTGATGATTTTCAGCCTGAACGCTCACAAGAACAGGGGCGAAATTTTTCATGGTAAATTCTACCCTATCTCATATTAGTTATCTCCTAGATACCAACATCATTTCTGAATTGATCAAGCCACAACCCAATCAGCATGTCATTTCGCAATTTCAACTGTATCAACATGAAATTGCAATTCCGAGCTTAGTTTGGAATGAACTTCGGTTTGGTTGGCTTAAAATGCCTCAAGGGCAAGGTAAAGAAATGATTGGTTCTTTTTTACATGACATTGTCAGTCTGATTCCCATTCTTTCTTATCATGAATCTGCTGCCAAAATTCATGCTGAAATTCGCTTAGAAGCACAACAAAATGGGCTTAATATTCCCTTTGCAGATGGACAGATTGCAGCAATCGCAATGGCTCAAGGCTTAGCTTTAATCACTCGTAATAGCAAAGACTTTCAAAATATTTCAGGTTTAAGGTTGGTCAATTGGTTTAGATAACCCGATTTTTTCCATATTCAGCAACAATTTTGTGCTCTTTTTAAGCAAATCGCACCACTTTTCACCAAAATTACAATTTAAATTCTAAATTGGTGCGTTTTTTGCATTATAAAATTCATCAAATTGAGTTGTTTCACGACAACTTGAGTTTTTAGATTTACTAAATCTATTTTGGTGCAAAAAACGAATCAAATATTTGTATCAAAACCGAATTTAGCACTTTTTTTGAGCACTACTATGCAAAACGTAGATCTATTTTTCTTACTGCTCGGTGCAGTACTGGTATTGGCAATGCATGCTGGCTTTGCATTTTTGGAACTGGGTACAGTACGCCATAAAAACCAGGTCAATGCGCTCAGCAAAATCTTAACTGATTTTGCCATTTCAGCTATTGCCTATTTCTTTGTGGGCTACTGGATTGCATACGGACAGAATTTTTTCCATGCGGGCACTACCTTGGCTGCCGATCATGGCTACAACCTGATGCGCTGTTTCTTCCTGCTCACCTTTGCCGCCGCCATTCCAGCGATTATCTCTGGTGGTATTGCTGAACGTGCCAAAATGCGCTCCCAGGCCATTGCCACGCTGATTCTGGTCGCACTGATCTATCCGTTCTTTGAGGGCATGATCTGGAATGGCAATTATGGCTTGCAGGGTTGGCTGGAAAAAACCTTTGGTGCAGGGTTCCATGACTTTGCAGGCTCAGTCGTTGTACATGCCATGGGTGGATGGATTGCATTGGCAGCGGTAATCCTGCTGGGTGCTCGAAATGGTCGCTATAAGAATGATGGTCGTGTCAGTGCCCATCCACCATCATCAATTCCATTCCTTGCTTTAGGCTCATGGATTCTGATTATAGGCTGGTTTGGCTTTAACGTGATGAGTGCGCAACGGGTGGAGGCCATCTCTGGTTTGGTGGCAATCAACTCACTGATGGCAATGGTTGGCGGTACATTGGCTGCAAACTTTATGGGTAAAAATGACCCTGGTTTCCTACACAATGGTCCATTGGCAGGTTTGGTCGCAATCTGTGCGGGTTCGGATATTGTGCATCCTATTGGTGCATTATTCATTGGTGGCGTTGCGGGTGCCCTGTTTGTTTACCTGTTCACTTATACGCAAAACAAGCTCAAGGTGGATGATGTACTGGGGGTATGGCCTTTACACGGTGTCTGTGGTGCATTTGGTGGCATCACTGCGGGTATTTTTGGTCAGCAGGCTTTAGGTGGTTTGGGTGGTGTGTCCATCATTTCCCAAATCATTGGTACAGGCTTAGGTATTATCATTGCGCTGATTGGTGGTTTTGTCGTGTATGGCATCTTAAAGGCGACTTTGGGTATACGTCTTTCTCAGGAAGATGAATATCGCGGTGCAGACCTTTCCATTCACAAAATTTCGGCAAATTCTGAAGAATCCATGTTTTGATGTGGTTTGAAGATTAGTGAGTACCCCTGAAATTTCCCTTGTATGTGCAGACCTCACTACAAGGGAATAATTTTAAACATAAAAAATATATTTCAAACATACATTTTAAATGTATTAGCTCGCTCCACATTTATTTTATAAATTTGTATTACCTTATAATATGAATAATATTTTTATTATAATAACTGATGTTACGCACCTAGCCTATATGTTGTAAATTTTCAAAAATTCAACCACAACATATTGTGGTGAAAGTGCCCAAAAATACACTTACTGAGTAACATCAGATAATAATAAGAATTATCATTCAAATAAATTTAATTTTTCTTTAAGTTTTGGTTAATTTTATATTAAGTTCCATCATTTTAAATCCCAGTCCAATCTGCGCCATTATTATTTATTCATTATGTTAATGAAATCCCCTTTTCTCTTATGGAACAGTTGCCTACTTATTCTCAGCGGGTTGGTATTGATTTTTGTATTTCCAGTCGCTGGACAGATTGATTTATCTCTTATTCAACCTTGGGTGGATAGCACAGGACATTTCCAATTAAAGGGCGACTGGTATTTAGCCATCCTAAGTCATACTTATGTGAAGAAAATCCTGACAATGGTCTACATCATCTTTTTTGTACTTTGGTGTTCATCATTTAAGGTTGAGAAACTGAAAGCAAGACGTTGGCAATATGGCTATATGTTCTGGGTCAGTATGCTGTGTACCTGTACTGTCGGTTTGCTGAAAGCCCAATCAGCCCATGCCTGCCCTTGGAATATGACCCAGCAAACCGCAACGGGTTTTGTCTGGGATTTCTCCGCAACTGTGGGGCATTGTTTCCCAGGAGGTCATGCCAGTACAGGCTTTGCATTGGTCACGGGTTATTTCTGCTACCGTTTGCGTGAAAGAAACCGTGCATGGTTTTATTTATTTGCTGGTTTAACACTGGGTTTTGCGATGGGTTGGGCACAGATGATGCGGGGCGCACACTTCCTCAGCCATAATCTCTGGACAGGCTGGATTTGTCTAACCATTAACTTTGTTCTATATGCGGTCACTGCAAAATACCACGTATCGCTCCCCGACCGTAATTCCGTACCGCAAGCACAGCTTGATGTGGTAAAGTGAACACCTACTACAAGTAAGTGTTTATAAACATCAGGATGTTTTTTGCTGCCTTATGTCTGACTTTCAAACTTTTTTAAAATCTTCTTTAACCACACAACAGAATTCGATTGAGGCCTATGAACTGAATATAGGCAAGGTCTGGCTTAAAAAGGCTTCCGAGCGTCATGGTTTATAGCTCTACACCCCTCTGAAATGGCTGGCAAAAATATTCAACCTCGGTGCAATCATGCCTGTTCCCAACCGAGGGGGATCAATCGCAATTCAGTGTGAATTCAAGCGGATTCAGCAACTCAGGGAATTAGGGGTTTCTACGCCAAATGTGTTGGCAGTTTCGGAAAAAGGCATTTTATTACAAGACATTGGAATACAGCATCAAAGCCAGATTCAGCAACTGGATCAAGCGCTTGCCCGCCGCAAAGAACACGCTGAAAAGGCATTCGCATAGTTTTCTCTATGCATGATGCTCCAGTTTTTTAGGAAGTTTTACCAGCACAGATAAACCGCCTAAATCCATACTTCTTGATAAAGTGAGTGTGCCACCCAAACGCTGCGTGGCCTTATCCACAATTGAAAGTCCAAGACCGCTGCCCACTTCCAGATGATGATGCACACGGTAAAAACGCTTCAAAACCTTGTCGTATTGGTCTGGATCAATGCCCTGCCCGCTGTCATCAATCTGCACGTAGGCAAAGCCATCGGTATCATCATAAACCGAAATATTGATGATGCCCTGATTCGGAGTGTACTTGATCGCATTATCAATCAGGTTAAAGATAATCGAGTGAACGGTTGGCTCAAGGCTTTGCATTTCAATCAGGTCATTACGCTCAAAGCCCAGATCAATTTCTTTCTCCATTGCCAGATTGACCAGTTGCTCCACGCAGTTCAGTGCCACATCATTCAGGCAAAACCTGGTATTGTGTTCAATCAGGCTTAATCCAACATCCTGTTTCGCCAAGGCCAGCAACTGTGTTACCAAGTGCTGAATACGCGCCAGCCCCTTGCTGAGGTTTTGCAAAGCCTCATGTTCAGGAAACTGGCTAATCAGAATCTTGGTTTGCAGGTTCAAGGCGGTGACAGGCGTCCTGAGTTCGTGTGCCGCATCGGCAATAAACTGTTTCTGTTCGGTCTGTGCGTGCTGGATCCGTTCAAATAAACGGTTCATTTCCTCAATGGTTGGAATCAACTCCTGCGGATATTCGTCACTATCAATTGGTGCCAATCCCTCAGACCCTCGTTGGGTCAGCTCAGTTTTAAAGTCTTCCAGTGGTTTTAGGCTTAAACTGATAATAAAGGCCAGTACAATGATCGCAAATGGCAACATCAGGATATAGGGAATAAACATGCTGCCCGCTAGTTCCCAGGCAAAGCTTTGACGTACCTTTTCCTGCTGGCTAATCTGGATTTGATAGTCTTTTAAGGGAAATACATAAACCCGCCATGTGCCCTGCACAGTATTTTGGGTATAAAAACCCGCCTGTTTTACAGGGGGAACCAGTAAATGGGTTGGGTGCCAAAGGTGGCTTTGATCTTTATATGCCCAAATATCAACCAGTAAATCCTCTTCATGGTAACTGCGGTGCAGTTCTATTTTGCTGGCAATCTTTATGATCGGTTCAACGGCGGAGCGTTCAGCCATATACTGCATCTGGGTATCCAGAATTTCATTGACCTCATGCAGGGCAATTTTATAGGCGGTAAAAATCAGCAAGCATCCAAGTAGAAGACTAAAGACAGATGTTCCCCAAATCAGTCTTTTTTTCAGTGAATATTGCTTCATTTTTTTCATAAATAATCAGGGTTGTCCCAGTCTATAACCTAGCCCACGAATGGTTCGAATAAAGTCTTTGCCAAGCTTGGCACGCAAATGATGGACATACACCTCAATGGTATTGCTTGTCACTTCACTATCAAAGTCATAGAGCTTGTCTTCAAGGTTGGCTTTGGAGAAGATTTTATTCGGATGGGTCACCATTGGAATCAGGATGGCCCATTCACGGTTGGACAATTCAATTTGCTGTCCTTTAAAAGTCGCCAAATGCTGTTCCACATCCAGCGTCAACTCGCCACTTTTAAGTAACTGTGACTGATTTTTCAGTAAGGCGGTTTCGGCATTTCCTCGACGCAATAGTGCATTGATACGGGCAAGCAACTCATCAAACTCATAAGGCTTAACCAGATAATCATCCGCGCCGTGATTCAGTCCATCCACCCGATTCTGCAACTGATCCCGTGCAGAGATAATCAGAACAGGAATTGAGGTGCGCTGGCGGATTTGTCTCAGAATTTGCATGCCATCCATAAGCGGTAAACCCAGGTCCAATAAAACCAAGTCAAACGCCTGTTTGGTCAATAATGCCAAGCCATCGACCCCATTATTCACCCCCTCCACTTCAAACTGATGATAGCGCAGTAGCGTCATGGTTGACTCTGCGATCATAAAATCATCTTCTATCATCAAAATTTTGGTCATGACTTCACCACACCTTATGGATTAGGGACATGCTGCCAGCATATCGTTATTCGGGTCGATCACCTTGCTTTTCACATCAAGCAGGCTCAGCATGGTCGGGAACAGGTTATCCTGACTCAACTCCTGCCTGCCCTGCTGTGCCAAACACTTGATCTGTTGTTTTGCCTGATGTTGCCAGACAGTGGAGAACCACATCAACATCGGGATATGGGTCTGTTGCGTTGGTGCAATCGCATAAGGCGCACCATGCAAATACATACCACTTTCACCTGTGGACTCTCCATGATCAGATAAATACCACAAAGCACTTTGATATTTCGTTGTATTTTTTAATGTTTCAATCAGGGTGTCCAAAACATAATCGGTATAGAGCAAGGTATTGTCATAACTGTTCAGCAATGCATCTCTGCTACAGCCCTGAATGGCGTTGGTGTCACAGGTCGGCTTGAACACCTTGAATTGTGCGGGAACACGTTTATAGTAGGCTGGCCCGTGACTGCCCATTTGATGCAGTACAATCAAACGTGGACGATTGTCATCTTGCGGAATTGTGGCTAAATAGGCCTTAAAGCTATCAATCAGAATATCGTCAAAACATTCCTTGTCCTTGCACCATTTCTGCTGGAGCGGTTCAGGAATCTTGAATTGATTGACACGGTCACAGGTGCCTTTGCAGCCTGAATTATTATCAATCCAGGTCACTTGATAGCCTGCACGTTGTGCAATATCCAGTAATCCCTCACGGTGGCTAGCCAAACGTTCCTCATACTCTTTACGTGGCATACCTGAAAACATACAGGGAACCGAAACTGCGGTTGCTGTACCACATGAACTGACCCGCGAGAAGTTTAAAATATCCTGCTGTGCCAGTTTTGGGGTGGTATTTTTGCCATAACCATTTAAGGAGAAGTTTTCAGCACGTGCTGTCTCACCTACGACCAGAACCATCAGCTTGGGTAAAGATGAATCTTGTGCTTTTTTCATCACCGCATCTTCACCATACACGACTAGCGGTAAATTCTCTTTCGGCGCTTTCTTCTTATAATATGAAGCAAAGGAAGCAATCATGTTCTGCGGCGAAATCATGCCTTTCAGGTCACGGTTTTCACGAAAGATTGCAGCAAAATCAACATAGAAAACAAATAATAGCCCTAACACCATCGCCAGAGAGACAACAGAAGCAATGACCTTGTGCAATAGCTGGCGAATGATGGGTTCAGGTTTGATTTTCATCATGAGAATTACAATAATTGGCAGTACTATCATTCCCAAAGTCCATGTCAGCAAATGCCATGACCAGGTATCACGCGCTTCCGCAATATCAGTCTGCATCAAGTTCTGAATTTGGTCAGATGTAATCAGCACACCCAAGGTATTCACTGCATAAGCGGAAAAACCGCCAATAAATACCAGTGCAATCGCCAGAGGTTTTGCTGTCCATTTCCAGTTAAAAAGCTGGAAAATAAAGTTATAGGCGGCAACCACAATAATGATTGAAGCGACAACAAATAATCCTGCCTTTACACCATTATATGGTGTCAGCATGCGTATTTTTTCAAAAAAGGCAATATTTAAAAATACACCCAACCAAATTGCCAACAATAGATTAAATACAATTAAAGAAATGGGTTTTATCTTTAATTGTTGAAAAAATGTCATCATTACAGTCTAAACATCAATATCCTGCTTCCTTTTTAATATAAAAATACAAACTTAAAAATGACTTAAATAGAAAAAGACGATCAAGTGATCGTCTTTTTGTTAAAATGATAATGATATTAATTCTTAGAACTTAAATTCCAGACCTAAACCAGCAACAGGCTGTTTATCCTTTTTACTGGCCTGTTCAAGCGTTAAGTAACCTGCATAGCCATAAGTCTTTACCTGCTTGTTAAATGCATAGTCAACGCCACCAATGATCTGTTTGGCCTCAAAGTCAGCCGTGATGTCCTTAAAGCTGGTGGTGTTCTGGCTGTACTGACCTTTCACTGTCCAGTTCTTTGCCTGTGGAATGGTGTATTCCACACCAAGCAACCAGCCCTTGGCATCATCAATCTTGTCTGCGCCTGCGGTATTGCCAGCCACATTCTCGACCTCAGAGCTTTGGAACAGTGCTTTCAGCGCCAAACCATTCACTGGGTTAACACGGCCGATCACACGCACTGTATTGGCTGCTGCAACTAAAGAACCGCCTGCCACAGCCTTATCTGATGCATTTAAGAAGCCACGCCCCAGAAATGAGCTTGGAATGGCTTTATCATAAGCAACACCAGCAACCAATAACGGACTTTCAAAGCTTGCTGACGCTGACCATGCATCACCTAAACCACGGCCTGCTGTTTTAACAACACCTGATTTACTGGTATCAATTCCTGTTGCTTCGCCTGTTGCCTCGCCTGTTGCCAGCAATGCGTTTACCTTGACTGCACCATTTAGGGCAGGCACTTTAACCGCTGGAGACTCATAAACCACCGCGTTACTGACACGTGTTTCACCACCAAAAATTCCACCAATGTCGGCCTTATTGGCAACATAGTTGTTAAAAGTATCAACGACACTAGAAAGTTGCTTCAATGGCGTATCATGTACACCAATTTTCACTGTACCTAACTGGGCATCTTTCAAACCGACAAAACGGTTACGCTGTGACCAGTCTGTGCTGTCACCATCTGCGCTGAAGCCCCATTCGATGGCATACACGGCACTTAAGCGTTCTGTAAGTTTTTCATCACCCTTAACACCAATAAATGAACTGTTTGAACTAATTTCCCAAACATCCTTGTTGGCCTTGGTTGCATTTTTTTCTGGTAGATAGTCAACACTGGCATCAATTTCACCGTAAATGGTCGGTGCTGCAAATGTTGTGGTTGCAAGTAAACTAAGCACTGCTGCTGTTACAATTTTGATTTTCATTGTGTACGTCCTAGCTAAATTTGTAACAAATCCTACACATTAACTTTATATGACAAAACGATTAAAATCTTATTAATTTATTCAATTTTCGACTAAAGTTTAATTTTTAGACACTCTTTCATTACCATTTAACTCGATTTTCCTTATCTCATCATCCAGATTATTATTTTAACTATCAATCAATTAAGAAAATAAATTTATTTTCTATTTCAATAAAAACACCTTTATTCATAAAACAACTATTTTTTATAAATTACTTCAGTTTTCCATATAAAACATGACTTCAGCACATAAAACCTATTTCAATCGTAGGCCATTTTAGAAAAAATTGTAATAAAACTATATTTTCATCTTGCATTATTTTTCCAAAGGAATATCGGCCATAAACAGAAAATGGCAACCCCACAAATCATGGCTAAATAACGGTAATATCCGAGTACATCCCCTACGATTCCACTGATCAGATACAGCAAACCACTCACTGTCGCCATGACTGACACCTGAAAGGTAAAGTCTGTTCCAGCAAATGGCTTACGGCTATATTGCATAACCAAGGTCAACATCACCACCAACAGCATCGCGGAACAGGCATCTTCAAATGCGTTCACGGCATATAGCCATAACGGTGCAACCTGAACCTGCTGGTCATATGCATATGCAACAACGGCATAAGCGACCAGACTCAGAATTTTCAACAGGGAAAATATGATCAGGCACTGTGCCCGAGAAAAATATTTCAGCAGCACAACTGCACAAGCTGCCCCGATCAGTGCAGCGATGGCACCAAACATGGTGATAAACACGCCAATTTGGGTGAAACTCAATCCCATATCCACCATAAGCGGCTTTAATAATGGCCCTGCCAAACCATCCGCGACCTTGAAGCTGATCAAGACCATTAACCAGCTTTTAAGCGCTTTGGATGAGCTAAAATAATTCAGGTAATTCCTGATGGCCTGTATGAATGAGGGAGCAACCTGTGGATCATCAACGCTTGGCCTTGAATGAAGCGGTTCCCGATAAAATAAAACAGGTAATGTGTTCAGGAAAACCAGTACCGCCAACACAAGAAATGTTGCCTGCCAATGTAGCCAGTCCAGCCCCCAGAGTACCGCTCCACCACCGACAATAAAGCCCAGACGGGAACCGATCACCTGAAAGGTATTGCCCCAATGTTGCTGATCACTTTTAAGCAGGTTCACAGCAAGACCATCTGTGGCAATATCCTGAGTTGCTCCCGTAAGGTTCATGAGCAGCAATAGCACAAAAAAAATGATCAAATAGCTGGGTTGGTCCAGAGACTGAATGGGAAAAAAAGACAAAATGACCAGAATAAACACACTACATAATTGAGTGGGGACAATCCAGCTACGATAATGCCCCAAACGTGACAAGGCATAACGATCCACATAGGCCGCCCAAAAAATCTTGATTGACCACGGCATCATCAACAACCCAAAGCCACCAATATGTGCCAGAGATACCCCCTGCGCCCTTAAAATCACGGGTAAGGCGTGGGTCATAAAGCCAACGGGAAGTCCCTGTGCCCAATATAGGGAAAACAATAAAATGTAAATCTGTCTGAGACTAGGCACTTTTTCAGTTTCCCTTGGCAAGCTATGGCGAAGCCCAGAGTATCCAATCCTTTCAGTGTCATGGCAATAAAATCTTACTTTTTGCCAATGCAGGCACTGTCATGAGGATTTAAGATAATAGGAATTGTTCTTGACCTATCTTCGCTTATGCCACAAGATTTTCCAGATTTACCGCCCTTAGTTCCGCAACGTGGCAGAGCGTATAGTCGTGCATTGTGCAGAAAACTTTTCATTGGTCAGGGATGAAAAGTGGCTTTTATCATATTGCCCATGCCGCTGGCTTACCGATTGTGATATTTTCTTTCGATTATGAGCACAAGACCATCTATAGTCTGGGCGCATTCACCACGACAGGACACTATCAGCAAGACCTTGAGAAAATTATGAAATGTTATGAGGGCCATTTCTCACCAAAGAATCCACACTGGCTGGCTGAACCCTTACAAAAACTTGTGAAAAAAAACTAGAAAATTAAGGGCAAATCTGCTCTGATGTGCCCATCTTTTTGTACACTTTATCTGCATTTAATATGAAAATTGCTCGACTGTCTTGCCTGGCATTAGTTAGCCTGGCTTTATTTGGTTGTGATCAGACTGCAAAAAAAACACCTCCCACAACAGCAATCAAGGCCCGTGAACCTGTGATCGCACTGGCGTTGGGTGGTGGTGGTGCTAAGGGCTTTGCTCATATTGGTGTGATCAAGGTGCTGGAATCACATGGGATTAAGGCCAAGATTGTGACAGGCACCAGTGCAGGCAGCTTTGTGGGCAGTATCTATGCAAGCGGTCAAACACCTTATCAAATGCAAAACCTTGCCCTAAAGCTGCAAGAGTCTGATCTGCGTGATTTAACCCTCAACAGTCAGGGCATTATTTTAGGTCAGAAACTACAGAACTATGTCAATGCTCAGGTGGGCAATAAACCGATTGAAAAGTTCCCAATCCGTTTTGCTGCGGTTGCAACCCGTTTAGACAATGGCAAAAAGGCTGAATTTATTAAGGGCAATGCAGGTCAGGCAGTACGTGCATCCTGTAGTATTCCGAACGTTTTTGTACCCACTGTGATTGGCAATACCAAATATGTCGATGGAGGTCTGGTCAGCCCAATTCCAGTAAAAACAGCAAAGGATATGGGTGCTGATATTGTGATTGCGGTGGATATTTCAGCCCGTCCAACGGGTGACAAACCATTGAGTATGTGGGGATTGCTCGACCAGACCATTAATATTATGGGACAGCAAAGTATTAATGGGGAGTTGAATCAGGCAAACGTCGTGATTCAGCCTAAAGTTGGTCATCTTGGTGTGCTTGATCTTAAATCAAGTAATGAAGCGATTTTAGAGGGTGAAAGAGCGGCTCAGGGTAAAATCGTTGCCATTCAAAAAGCCATTACTGATTTTAAGAAGTCCCCTGCTGCATTACAGCCAGCGCCTCGGGTCAAATTCTAAAAAAACAATATAAGGGGTGGTGTGCATTTCAAAAATGCTTGCTCTATGAGTAAGCTTTCCAGCTCGCATCCCCCCCATTCTAAAAAAACAATCTTTTTATATTCATAAAGATAATCATCTGCTAGAGTGGAGAAAGTGAATATTTTTTCACCTCCACTCAGTTTAATGATGCGAGCAAATCTATGGAGTTTGTAGTTGAACCTTGGCACTGGTTCGTATTAGGGATTTTACTGATTCTTTCAGAGTTGATTTTGCCTGCTTTTGCCGCATTATGGTTTGGCATAGCAGCAGTCATGGTATGTATTTTACTGTGGCTTTTCCCAATGATGGGCTTTACCACCCAAGTGGTGACCTGGGGAATTTTATCTATTTTATGTACGATACTCTGGTTCAAGTTTATCAAGCCACTCTCGACTGATAAAACCAAGGCAGGATTACCACGGGAAGCCACGATTGGACAAGTGGGTATGGTCATCCGTACTGGGCTTGACCATGATCAGATCATTGTACGCTTTCCAATGCCTGTTTTGGGCTCAGATGAATGGAATTGCCGAACCACAACGGCTGTTCAAGTCGGTGACCGTGTTCGGGTCGTTGATATTCTAGGTAATGATTTAGTGGTCCAACCACATAGTAGTAATATTTCATAACAAAGAGGGTTTTGATATGTCTGCTGGAGCGATTATTGTTTTAGCTCTTTTGGTCTTTATTGGTATAACCATTTTTAAAGGGGTTCGTATTGTTCCCCAGGGTTATAAATGGATTGTACAACGTTTAGGTAAATATCATACTACGTTGAGTCCTGGCCTGAATTTTGTCATTCCATATGTTGATGAAGTGGCTTATAAAATCACCACCAAGGATATTGTGCTGGATATTCCTTCACAGGAAGTGATTACACGCGACAATGCGGTCTTGGTGATGAATGCAGTTGCCTATATCAACCTGACCACACCTGAAAAAGCGGTGTATGGCATTGAAAACTATACATGGGCAATTCAAAACCTTGTTCAAACTTCACTACGTTCCATCGTGGGTGAAATGGACTTGGACGATGCGTTGTCTTCCCGTGACCATATCAAAGCGAAATTAAAAGCCGCGATTTCTGATGATATTTCAGACTGGGGAATCACGCTCAAAACCGTTGAGATTCAGGATATTCAACCTTCACATACCATGCAGGCTGCAATGGAAGAACAAGCGGCAGCAGAGCGTCAACGTCGTGCTGCTGTAACCAAAGCAGATGGTGAAAAACAGGCAGCTATTTTAAGTGCAGAAGGCCGTCTGGAAGCATCCCGTCGTGATGCAGAAGCGCAAGTGGTACTTGCTGAAGCCTCACAACGTGCCATTGAAATGGTCACCAGTGCTGTGGGAGATAAAGAAATTCCTGTTGCCTACCTATTGGGTGAACAATATGTGAAAGCCATGCAGGATTTATCCAAATCAAGTAATTCAAAAACTGTGGTACTCCCTGCTGATGTACTGAATGCAATTCGTGGGATTATGGGTAAGCATTAATTTTTAGTTATAAAAAAACGTACTATCTCTAAAGATGGTGCGTTTTTTTATTGAGCAAATACCATCTAACCTGTGTAGTTGATATTTATTGCTCAGCTAATTTCTTAATTTTACGATCAAAAATAAAAGGGCCAAAAGGTAGGATCGCAGCAATCAACCCCATGTTAAAAATACTCAGTGACCATTTCATACGGTGACAAACAACCAGCAAGACCGCTAAAAACAACAAGAACAGTACTCCATGTCCCATACCAATGTATTTGACAAAAACAGGATTATCCCAAATATATTTAATCGGCATCGCAACACCAAGCAATAACAGGAAACTGATTCCCTCAAGCGTACCCACGAAACGTAAAGTTTTAATATTCATTATGATGCTGTTCCTGTCATTAACTTTTTCGTGCCAGTAAAAACTGTGCAATTGCCACCAGCTCTCTGGCGCCATCACCAAAATAGCCCAATGCTTCAAATGCCTGATCATGTAGGGTTTGCGCATAGGCCTGAGCTTTTTCCAAACCCATTAAGGCTGGATAAGTCGATTTTTGTACCTGCTCATCCTTACCCGCAGTTTTACCCAACGTTTCAGTGCTGGCGGTAATATCCAGAATGTCATCCTGAACCTGAAAAGCCAAACCAATGCTTTGCCCAAACTGGCGCAACTTTGGAATCGCCTGATCCGTACCTGCAAAAATTGTCACTGCACCCATCATAATCGCGGCCTGAATCAAGGCACCTGTTTTATTACGGTGAATATTTTCCAGTTCAGCCTGATCGACCTGTTTGCCTTCAGCCTGTAAATCCAGTACCTGACCACAGACCATTTTTGAACTGGCGGTGGCTAAAATCTGCATTTGCTTCAGTACAATTGCAGCATCAGTTCCCTGCCCCTGTTCATCAAACAAACGGCTTCCCAGAATTTCAAATGCCATGGATTGCAAGATGTCACCTGCCAACAAGGCAGTGTCCTCACCAAATGCCACATGGCAGGTTGGCTGCCCACGACGCAGTAAATCATTATCCATACAGGGTAAGTCATCATGTGCTAAGGAATAACAATGTATTAACTCAATCGCAACGGCAGCACGACGAGCCGCTGCAAAATTATGATTCGGCAATAGAGCTGCTGTTGCATAACACAATGCAGGACGAACACGCTTTCCCCCTAGCATCACGGCATGATGCACAGCGGCCTTTAACGGTTCTGGAATGGAGAATGCAGCCAATGCTGTCAATAAATCCTGTTGAATACGTTGTTGAGCTTGTTGTAAAACATCCGCATTAACTTGAGAAATAGATGACACAATTGCCTCTGGAAGCTTGAATGATAAGGATAAAGACAGGACCTGTCAGAATGGCGACATCATACCATTATTTATCTCAGGAAATTGTGTTTGTATTTTTAACTTATTCAAAATAATAAAGCCTCCAAAAGGAGACTCTATCAAGAAATTTACTGGGATAATTTAGAACGTATCACCTGGTACACGCACCCAACCTTCCATTAACACACGTGCGCTACGGCTCATAATGGCTTTTTTCACGGCCCATTTGCCATCAATCAACTCAGCTTGAGCGCCAACACGCAATGTCCCTGATGGATGACCAAAACGAACCGCTTCACGCTCACCACCGCCTGCTGCCAGATTCACCAACGTTCCTGGAATGGCTGCTGCCGTACCAATTGCAACTGCGGCTGTGCCCATCATAGCGTGGTGCAGCTTACCCATCGACAAGGCACGCACCAATAAATCCACATCAGCCGCTTCAACGTTTTTGCCACTTGAAGAAGTATAGTTTTTCGGCTGAGAAACAAAGGCAATTTTAGGCGTATGCTGACGGGCAGCCGCTTCAGAAATATCTTTTATTAAGCCCATTTGTAGCGCGCCATAGGCACGGATTTTTTCAAAGCGCGCCAAGGCAGCGTTATCACCATTGATATGATCCTGCAATTCTGTACCCTGATAGCCAATATCTTCCGCATTCAGAAAAATGGTTGGAATACCCGCATTGATAAAGGTGGCCTGAAATGTACCAATCTCAGGTACTTCAAGCTGATCCACCACATTGCCTGTAGGGAACATATCGCCGCCCTCTTCACCATCATCGGCAGGGTCTAAAAATTCAATCTGCACTTCCGCTGCTGGAAAGGTCACGCCATCCAGTTCAAAGTCACCTGTTTCCTGTACCTGCCCGTTGGTCACTGGCACATGCGCAATAATGGTTTTTTGTATATTTTTCTGCCAGATGCGTACCGTACAAATACCATTTTCAGGAATACGTTCTGCATCAACCAAACCATTGGAAATGGCAAATGAACCCACCGCTGCGGTGAGGTTGCCACAGTTACCACTCCAGTCCACAAATGGCTGGTCAATCGAAACCTGTCCAAATAAATAATCTACATCATGTTCTGGTTGTGAACTTTTTGCCAAAATCACGGTTTTGCTGGTACTTGAAGTTGCACCACCCATGCCATCAATTTGCTTGCCATAAGGGTCTGGACTGCCAATCACACGAAGAAGAAGTTGATCACGTGCCTTTCCTGCCACCTGTGCCGCTTCAGGCAAATCATCCAGCTTGAAAAACACCCCCTTACTTGTGCCACCACGCATATAGGTTGCTGGGACTTTGATTTGCGGTACTGAGCTCATGTCAATTTCATCCTTTTATCATGTTTTGGTGCAGCTAGGTTTTGTGTTCAACGTTACTGCACAGCAGTCAAAAATGCCATACGACCAATGGTTTTTTAGGCAAATTATCGTTAGCAAAATATGTTGTTTATATTGGGTATATCAGCATGATTTAACAATAGCACTAAAGCCAACAAACATGGTTAAAAAACAAACTTGCCTTTCAAGCGTACAAATATAAATCAATATTTATTTTATCAATCATTCAAATATAGGATTTTAAATAACTTTTAAAAACTACTTTACAGTCATAGCCTGCCTGTACTTTTACTAGGCGAAAATCCTGCAATCTATTAGAATAATCCACTTATTCATCGTCGAGCTCAGTCCTTTGAACAACGATTCTTCTCAACTTCAGCGTGGACTAAAAAACCGCCATATCCAGCTCATTGCGATGGGTGGAGCAATTGGTACGGGCTTATTTTTAGGTTCTGCACAGGTGATCCAGTCTGCTGGACCATCCATTATTTTGGGTTATGCGATTGGCGGCTTGATTGCCTTTTTAATCATGCGTCAACTTGGTGAAATGATTGTTGAAGAGCCTGTTGCAGGTTCATTTAGCCATTTCGCCTATCAGTATTGGGGTAAGTTTCCAGGTTTCCTGTCAGGCTGGAACTATTGGGTATTGTATATCCTTGTTGCCATGAGTGAGCTGACGGCGGTCGCCAAATATATCAATTACTGGTGGCCTCATATTGCGGCCTGGCAGTCGGTGCTGTTCTTCTTTGTCGTCATTACTGCCATTAACCTGACCAATGTAAAGTTTTATGGTGAGTCAGAATTCTGGCTTGCCATTATCAAGGTCACGGCCGTGGTTGCCATGATCCTGTTTGGCCTGTTCCTGCTCTTTACCGCAGATGTCAATTCAACCGCCTCATTTAGCAACCTGTGGGCGCATGGTGGATTTTTCCCAAATGGCTTCGATGGCCTGTTCTATATGCTGGCATTCCTGATGTTTGCCTTTGGTGGGATTGAATTGATTGGTATGGCAGCAGCCGAAGCCAATGATCCAAAGAAAACCATTCCTAAAGCGATCAATCAGGTTGTGTTCCGTATTCTGATTTTCTACATCGGTTCACTCACAATTTTATTATCACTTGTGCCCTGGAATCAGTTGGATTTAGGCGGTCTGGATAAAAGCCCATTTGTGATGATCTTTAGCCAGATGGGAATTGGCTGGGCTGCACATTTACTTAACTTTATTATCCTGACTGCTGCTTTATCAGTCTATAACAGTGGTATGTATGCCAATAGTCGTATGTTGTACGGTCTGGCTCAACAAGGCAATGCGCCTAAAGTGTTTGCCAAGACCAATAAACAGGGTGTGCCTGTACCAGCGGTTTTACTGTCTGCCTTATTGATCTTTGGCTGTGTGTTGTTGAACTACTTTGTTCCAGAAGATGCCCTTGGCCATTTGATGTATGTAGTGGTCGGCGCACTGGTTTTAAACTGGGCGATGATCAGCCTGACCCACCTGAAATTCAAGGCGATGACCAAGACAAAAGGCCTGAAAACCAGCTTCCCTGCGTTATGGTCGCCATTGAGTAACTATTTGGTCTTGGCATTTATTGCTGTGGTGTTGTACATCATGTGGCAGCAGGGCTTTAAGGAATCCGTGCTGATGATTCCAATCTGGATTGTGCTGATGTTTTTACTGTATAAAGTGCTGAATTTAAAAGCCAAGAATTAAACACTTGATCGGTATTGAAAAAGTGATTGTTCTAGCAATCACTTTTTTGTTTATGCTTTTTCATTTACAATCACCGCACTATGCGCCCTTAGCTTAACTGGATAGAGCAGTTGCCTCCTAAGCGACCGACGTGGGTTCGAGTCCCGCAGGGCGCACCATTTTATGGTTTATTTTGATATAAAACATTCCACCCAAAAATAAAACATACATTAAATTCAAATATTTAATTAAAATCAAATCTAATTTAGTCTATAAATTTCCAACTTAATACATATTTTTTTGCGGTAATTTTTACGGTAAGATGTACTACCGCAAAAACTCTTACCGTAAAAAGGCCAAAAATAGTTATACCACTTACAGATACCAAGATTAAAACTATCAAAGCAGACTCTACAAAAGTTCAGAAGCTTGCCGATGGTAATGGTTTATTTTTGATTATTGATGTGGGTCTAGGATTTTAGACCACGTCTATAAGTGATAATCTACTCCCCAATAAGCATGGGAAATGCTTGTTTTTGGAGTCAACCATGACACGAAGAAAACGTCGTAATCATTCAGCAGAGTTTAAAGTTAAAGTTGCTCTCGCAGCAATTAAAGGCGACCACACACTCGCTGAACTTTCTACTCAATTCGATTTACATCAAAACCAAATCATCGATTGGAAAAATCAACTGCTTGAGCAATCAATCAATATTTTTTCACGACCAACAGCACAACAAGAACCTGAGATTGACCTCAAAGCTTTACATGCCAAGATAGGACATCAGGCATTGCAAATTGATTTTTTAGAAGGTGCGCTCAGAAAAATAGGGCAGCTGAGCGGCAAAAAATGATCGATAAGACCCATCAACTTTCGGTACGACAACAATCGCAATTGATTCAAATCAATCGCAGTACGTTGTATTACAAGCCCAAAGAGATTTCATCAACTGATTTGAGTTTGATGCGTCTGATCGATGAAATTCATCTCGACTACCCCTTTATGGGCAGTCGAATGATACGAGATATGCTACAGCGTCAAGGACATCAAATAGGTCGGCGTAAAGTCCGACGTTTAATGCGCTTGATGGGAATACATGCCTTGTATCCAAAACCCAATACCAGTAAGCCTAATCTTGCACACCGTATTTTCCCATATCTGTTGAAAAACATGGTCATCGATCACTCTAATCAAGTCTGGTGTACAGATATCACATACATTCCTATGGCTAAAGGCTTTGTCTATCTGTGTGCAATTATAGATTGGCATAGTCGTAAAGTACTGGCTCATCGTGTATCGATCAGTATGGAAACAGACTTTTGCATAGATGCGTTGCAAGAAGCAATTGTGAAATATGGTTGTCCAGAGGTATTTAATACAGACCAAGGCAGTCAATTCACAAGCGAGGCATTTTTGAATGAGTTAAAATTGCGAAATATCAGTATCAGTATGGATGGGAAAGGACGATGGATGGATAATGTGATGATTGAGCGGTTATGGCGCAGCGTGAAGCATGAGGAAGTCTATTTGAAGGCTTACGATACGGTTAAACAAGCGAAACAATCAATTGCTGAATATTTGGATTTTTATAACACGATACGTCCTCATTCAAGTTTGAATAAGGCAACACCAAATGAATTTTATGATCAACATTTACTAAAAGTAATGGCAGCATAATTTAAATATTTAGAGCGGATTTATCACTTATAAAACTGAATTGAGTGGTCTAATTAACGGAACCACATTAGTTATTATTTACTATTTCTAATTAAAAAAAGTGATTCAGCAATAATGTACCCCTCATTCAATAGAGGTACATGAGTATAAATGAGCTCATTAAACATTACATTCAACTCATTTATTGAGCCGAATATGTGTTATATTTAGCTCACCTTGGAAAGACTCTAAGTGGAGATTAAGATGCAAGATTGGATTTGGCAAAGTGACAACTGGGTAAACTTCACATGGGAAGATGAAATCATCTTACCCAAAACCAGACAAATTCATCAAAAAATTGGAATCCTACTTGGGCAAAGTCAACATGATTTAGCCAAAGAACAATTCACTTTAGATACTCTACTTGCCAATCTTGTAGCGTCATCAGCGATTGAAAATGAGACCTTAAATGTGTATTCATTACGCTCCTCACTTGCTCGTCGTTTGGGTGTTACCCTTGAACAACCTTACCCAAGTTCAGACCGATCTGAAGACTTAACCAACATCATGCTGGATGCGCTTAATAACGTAAAGCAACCACTTACTGTTAAACGTCTTATGCAATGGCACCAATGGCTTTTTAATGACCCTGATTGGACAATGCAGCGTTTACGTATTGGTCAACTCAGAGGTTCAGAACCAATGCAGGTTGTCTCTGGTCGATTGGACTATCCGACCGTTCACTTTGAAGCACCTCCTAGAGAAGGACTAGAAGAACGTTTAGAAGCTTTTATAAATTGGTTTAATCATAGTCTAACCGATGCGTTGCTTGACCCACTACTTCGTGCAGGCATTACTCACTTATGGTTTATCACACTTCACCCTTTTGATGATGGTAACGGTCGTATTACACGTACCCTCACAGACCTTGCATTAGCACAAATGGATGAACAGAGTATACGTTTGTATGCGATGTCCCCCGTTATATTAAATAAACGCAAAAGTTATTATGAAATATTAGAACAAACCCAAAAAAATGATTCCAATATCACCAATTGGCTTGTCTGGTTTTTAGATACTTTAAATGACAGCCTTGAAACGACGCTAAAGCAAATTGATCGAACATTGTTTAAGAGCCAGTTTTGGCATAAATATTCAAACTTAGATCTTCATGAAGGACAACGCAAAGTATTGAATCGTTTATTGGATGGAGGGGAAAATGGTTTTGAACATGGTATCAGTGCCTCACAATATCAAAAGGTTGCTAAAGTCAGTAAAGCAACGGCTACTCGTCACTTATCTGACTTGCTCGGAAAAGAGTGTATAATCAAATTGGAAGGTGGTGGGCGCAATACTCGCTATCAGATCAATACTCAATTATAAATAGAGTACTTTTATTTTTTACGGTATAGTTTGCGGTAAAATCAATTTAATTCATAAATTATAAACTTAAAATTCAATTATATAACATAATAGTTCGAGTCCCGCAGGGCGCACAATCACAATAAACAAATATAGAAAAATATATTTAAAATCCTTTGATATATAGCAATTTAACCAAAACAACATGACAAAATATACAATAATAAATAAGGATACCGTTGCAAAAAATGAGGATATATCCAGTTCTATCAACTTTTGTATCCTCATTCGCTATGGCTAAACACATCCCCCCCTAACAGATTCAAAGTGTTCAAGTGCAAAACCAAAAGAGAAAGACTATTCCCTATACGATGGTCATGGGTTAAGCTTCTGTTAAATCACTGCAAATCACAGGGATGACATCATACACCTCAACATTGGCTTGTTCATGCTTGCCGCCCAGTAGCACCAGATACAACGACTTCATTTAAATATCCAAAATAAAAATTATGATTCATAAAATTAAATTAACCGCAAGGTAAAATAATCTACAATATTTTAGGAGATTCGTGCTAAACACCAGTTATGAGAAGTAGAAATCAACGCTACAGAAAACTAATAAAAAACAACTAATTGCCGTGTAATAGGGAAAGTAGGCCCAAAAGCAATAATAACAGGATTGCAGATAGCATTTTCCAGAATAAAACAGGGTCCCTATCTACAAATGATTTACGTGCTGGCTGCACAAACAGAGGATTAGAATAATTTAAATCATAAATAAACTCTGAGATGTCCTCATAACGCTGCTCAGGATCAGGTCGAACCGCCTTTTCCAATGCCAGATCAACCCAGATCGGAATATCTTTGCGATATTCAAAGACCGAAAAATAATACAGCTTCCTCAAGTCTTTTCTGGATTTACATTTGGCAATATTGGTCTGGTAAGGTAAATCCCCTGTCAATAAATAATAGGTCAATACGGCAAGCGAATATTGGTCTGATCGGGTTGAAACAGGTTCCAGTAAAAAATATTCAGGTGCCATATAGGCCAACGTTCCCAAGGCAGCATCCTGTGTTTCCCGTTGCATTTCGCGAATGCCTGCAACACGACAAGCCCCAAAATCAATGATTTTTACCGTTCCAAAGCGATCCAGCATAATATTTTCTGGGCGAATATCCTGATGCAACATTTCCAGTCGATGCATTGCCTGTAAACCCTTGGCAACCTGCGCAATAATTTGACGTACTTGATCCAATGCAATCGGTTGTTGCTGATCCAGCATCCATTGCTTTAAGGTCTGTCCCTCAACATAATGCATGGTATGGTAAATATAATGTCGTGGTCGGGTTTGAGGATAGGCGCTCAATACATGAGGACTATGAATCCGCTTGGCAATCCATTCCTCCAGTAAAAACTGTTCAGCCAAATATTGATCATGCTGCACCTCAGAGGCAGGCACTTTGATTACCAGCAACTGTTGCCGATCTATTTCATGTGCCAAATATAAAATACTACGGTGGCTGGTATAGATTTCCCGAAGCAGTTGATAACCATCAAATTGCGTAGGCACATTTAACGCTGGCACAAAAGCCAGTTGTGCATATTCAGGCAAAATATCCTGTGCTTCAATTTGAGGCAGTTTTTGCACTTGAATAATCTGAATGGTCAGGTTATCGGTACTGCCCTGCTGATAGGCCCATTCCACAATGTGCTGAGCAATTTGATCTAAACTGGTATTTGTTTGAGTTAAAAACTGAATGAGTTGCGCTTGGGGACAATATTCATACACCCCATCGGTCATCAAAATAAAAATATCGCCCTCATATAAGGCATAGTTTTGATAATCAATCTCTACCTTGGCATTAACCCCCAAGGCTCGGCTTAAATAGCTTTCTTGTGATGATAACCAAATCCGATGGTCTGTCGTCAGTTGTTCCAATTGACCCGATTGCAGCCGATAAATTCGACTATCGCCAATATGGAACAGATGGGCAATCTGCCCTTTCAGCACCATAGCACTCAAGGTACAGACATAACCACGATCTTTATCAAAGCGATACTGGCTCTGTTGAGTCTGTGCGTATAACCAGCCATTGATTGCGGTCAGTACCCGTTCCACCGAGGTTTTGACGGTCCATGTTTCTGGCGTGGAAAAGTAGTCTGATAGCAATCCTGTAACGGCGGTTTGACTGGCAATGTGACTGACATTGCTGCTGCTAATACCATCCGCCAAGGCAAATGCCATGCCCTTATGCTGCAATAGATAGTTTTGCGGTAAAGTTGCGGCATAAAAGTCCTGATTGAGCTTTTTACGACCTTGATGAGAATATTGTCCCAGTTCAACCTGTAATTGTTGTGTCATTTTTATCTCAGTATTGAACGGGAATCACTCCCTGATTCCCTTATGCCATTCAATAGCAAATCATTAGAAGCTACGTTTTGGTGCTGTTTTAACATGCGTGGTATAGAGCGCAAGACCTGTCAAAGCCAGACCACCCACTAAATTCCCCAATGCAACTGGAATCTCATTCCATAGGAAATAATCCATAATTGAAAAATCACCACCCATCATCATGGCAAATGGGAACAGGAACATATTCACCACAGAATGCTCAAAGCCCATGGCAAAGAACAGCATCACAGGCATCCACATGGCAATGAACTTACCACTCACCGAGGTCGAGATCATCGCACCAATCACCCCCAGTGAAACCATCCAGTTACACAGCATGCCGCGAATGAAAATTGTCATCCAGCCACCAAAGCCATATTCCTTATAGCCAATGGTTCGGTTTTCACCAATATGCGCAATTTTATTACCAATTTCATTTGGTTCAGTGGCAAATCCATAAGTATAAACAGCTGCCATCAACACAGCGACGGTTAATGCACCCGCGAAATTACCTAAAAACACCCAGCCCCAGTGTTTCAGGATTCTTGGAATGGTCACCCCTGGACGCTTGTCGATCCATGCCAATGGCGTTAATACAAAAACGCCCGTTAATAGGTCATAACCCAATAAATACAACATGCAAAATCCCACTGGGAACAACAACGCACCAATAAGTGGCACACCTGTTTGAATCCCAATCGTCACCGCAAATACAGCCGCAATCGCAAGGATTGCCCCTGCCATATAGGCACGAATCATCACATCCCGTGTTGCCATATGCAGTTTTGATTCGCCTGCATCAACAACCTTGACCGCAAACTCGGATGGCGCAATATACGACATAAACAATCCTCTATAGTTTCTTTAAAAATTTTTATAAAAAAAGGGCCTAAAGCATCTTTCAGCTTTAGGCCCCTTTGCCCATAAAAACGTAGTGATTAATTGAAATAGGCATCTTTGCCTGTCTAATTATTTAAAAGCAAATGGCATGCCAGAAATAAAAAAGACCTAAGTATTGATTCACCCAATTTGCGTGCCAGCGCAGTATGGTCTTGCTATCAAACTTGATATTGTCCTGTTCATGCACCCAACCCGTTGCTGTCAATGCATGGTGGTTGGTCCCAATAATCACATCGTAATCATTACGAATCGTATGCTCACGGCGTGGCAATGGACGATAGGTTTCATTTGAAGTCCATTCCGTTACCCCATTATCTTTGGTCCAACGCCCCAAACCTGCATAACATGGAGATTCATCCACCTGCCATACTGTCTGCAACCATTTTCCTTGTGCATCCTGTTGTTTTAGCTCAATACTTTTCCATTTATAGTTACCAATATAGCTCCACATTTTTGTTGGTTCATATTCCTAATATTGTCGCACCTCATGTTTGAATTCGCCTTGACATCCTCCCCGACCTAAAGGACGGGGATTCCTCCTGCGAGACGCTCATGTCCGAGCGCAAGAATATTCAGTGCGGAATTTACATCCCGATCATGGAGCGTACCGCACTCCATGCACTGCCATTCTCTTATTCCAAGACCTGTCCTACCTTTCGGACTACTACAGCGTGAGCCACAGCACGAACACGTTTGGGTGGTATACGCTTCATTGACTTCTTCATACCATACCCCTGCGTTCTCGCATTTATACTTGAGCATGGTTCTTAGTGTTGTCCAACTTGCATCTAGCACTGATTTAGCTAATTTAGTTTGTGCGAGTGCTTTGGCATTCACATTGCCAACGAAGATTGCTGCATGTTCATTCACCAGTTTATGGCTGAATTGATGCAACATGTTTTGACGTATATTTTTAATCTTGGCGTGAATCGCTTTGACGCGTTTCTTATTTTTTGCACGTTGAGCAATGCCAAGTTTTTGTTCATATTGGCGATAGATTTTAGGGGCTTTGAGCTTTATACCATCTGAACAAGTAGCTAAGTCTTTTAATCCCAAATCTATACCAATTGAGGTTTTAGCGCTGGTTTTCTCTGTTTTAATTGAATCAACTACAAGACAGACATACCAACGCCCACGACTATCCTCTACAAACGAGCCTGTTTTGACGTTGTATTTTGATAGTCCGTAACTATCCCATAGTTTGAATTGATGCTTGCCGTATTGAACATAGCCATTAGCATATTTGATTGCAACTTTTTTGAATGGTATCCAGCCCAATGAACGCCTAGCTGATTTTTTATTGCTGACTCGCCATTTCAGTTTTGCTTTTTTGAATTGCTTTCTGCGTGTAATGAGTTCTTCTGTTATGGCTTGAATGGTTTGACTATGCAAATTGCATTCTTTCGATGTGCCTTTCGTGTATTTAGCAATATCGTATGCTGAAAAGAATTGTTGTTTGCGTTGTAGATGCTTGAAACACAAATCATTGACATAATTCCAAACAAAGTTTACCTCCAACGCTAGTTGGTCTAGCATCTTGCAATGTTTGTCTTTTATTCGTAATTTGAGTGTCTTCATACAATTATTTTAACCGTATTTTTCTTAATAGTGATTATAGCAAAAGTATTTAAAACGACATTTCATGTCGTATGGCTTACGCCAGTCGCTTATATCCTCGGGCTAAACCCCGAGGTTTTACGCTCCAATGGATAAATTACGTATTCAGCTATAGAGCAGAATATTACTTATAAATAAGCTTTTAGTTGTTCAAAAAAGTGGGAACACCTCTATAAAAATTCTATTTTTTACAAAAAACTCTTGACCTTACAAAAAAATTTTTTAGTAAAAATGCAAAAATTTGACCTTATGATCTTAGAAAAATAGTTTATATTTTTCATCACATTATCAATAAAAACACAGATGTATATTAAATTTTATAGCATTTTTTTGTTAAATTTCATGTAAAAAATCGTACTGTGTAGTTCATTTAGAACATTTACTCTTATTTTAATTATGGTATTTTTGTTACATGAAGCTATAGCCAATCATAGCTTCGTCAATACTTAGAATCTTGAAGTTCAAGGAAAGATTTAAAATGAAATTAAAATATCTTAGCACTGCCATGGTCTTAGCGACGCTACCTGCAACTGGAGCTTTTGCAGCAGCACTGGATCGTTCAGGTCAGTCAATGTCTGCTTTTTTCCAACCAGGTAACTATTTTGAAGCTGGTCTTTCGGTTCTAGATGCAGATGTTTCAGGAACAACTAAAGCCAATTACCCGAATGCTGCGCTACCATTACTCTCCAATACTAGTGTTGGTGAAATGGCTGATTCTTATCAGTTTGCTCATGCAGCACTAAAATTACAACTTGCTGACCAACTTTCATTTGGTTTGATTTATGATCAACCATTTGGAGCAAAAGCAACCTATTCAACTGATACAGCAAAATTACCTGCTGCGCTTCCTGGTGCCGCTGCTGCACTTCAAGGACAAGGTGCATTTCATAATGGCACTCAAGGAACTTCTGTAGAAGTTGAAACTCAGAACCTTTCTATGATTCTTGGTTTTCAACCAAATAAAAATTTAAACTTTTATGCTGGTCCAGTCTACCAAACTGTAAAAGGTAATATTCAACTCCGTGGTACTGCTTACGGTGGTTCTGCAACTTTCGGTGGATATAACGCAGATATCAAAGAAACTGGAGATATCGGTTGGTTAGCTGGTGCTGCATATCAAATTCCAGAAATTGCATTAAAAGCATCTGTAACCTATCGTTCTGAAATTAAACACTCAACTGATGCAAAAGAAAGTTTTAGCTCTCTTGGATTATTTGCTGGCTTAAATGCAATTCCAGCCAAAGAAACAGATATTACAACACCTCAATCTGTTAACCTTGATTTACAAACAGGGATCATGGCGGACACAGTTGCCTTTGCTAACATTCGCTGGGTAAATTGGAAGGATTTCTCAATCCAGCCTGATAAATTTACTACAGCAAGCAAAAATCCTGCTGTACAAGCATCAACAGGTAAACCTGAATTTGCTCTTGTTGCATATACTGATGACCAATGGTCTGTAAACGCTGGTGTTGGTCGCAAAGTGACTGACAAATGGGCAGGTAATGTCTCTGTAGGTTGGGACTCTGGTGCAGGTAACCCTGTATCAACCTTAGGTCCTACCGAAGGTTACTGGAACTTAGGTGTTGGTGTTCAATACAGCCCTACCCCTGCGACCTTTATTGCTGGTGGCGTAAAATACTTCTGGTTAGGTGATGCCAAAGCTCAAGCTGCTTCTCAATTTGACACTCCAAACTATGTTGCTGAATTTGAAGACAACAACGCTATCGCTTATGGTTTAAAATTGGGCTACCGCTTCTAAGCCAACCCCAATCTATAAAAAAGGCGAGTCATTCATGACTCGCCTTTTTTAGTGCTCAAAAATTTAAAATTATTAGACCTCTTGTAAAAATATTTACAACCCCTTTGTTTTCCCCCTTCTCAAGGGGGAACTATAGGGGGTTTTGCAAGAGATCTATTCTGGAATATTACGCTGAGATACTGAACGAATCGCCTGCTTTAATGCTTCATAACCATGCAGTGGTGGAAACTGTGGAAATTCAGCAATTACATTGTCTGGCGCATCAAACAGGAAACCGTGATCAGCCTCACCCAGCATGGTTGTGTCGTTATAGGAATCACCAGCAGCAATCACGCGGAAATTCAAACCATGTAATGCTTTTACAGCTTGACGCTTTTGATCTGGTTGACGCAGTTTATAGGCAGTAATCATGCCATTTTCATCGGTCTCAAGTTTATGACAGAAAATTGTTGGCCAGCCTAACTGCTTCATCAATGGATGGGCAAACTCATAGAATGTATCAGATAAAATAATCAGTTGAAAATGAGTACGCACCCATTCCACAAATTCTCTCGCACCTTCAAAAGGCCCCATGTCTGCAATAACGTCTTGAATGTCATTTAAACCCAAACCATGTTGTTTCAGGATGTTTAAACGCTGGGTCATTAATACATCATAATCTGGAATATCACGAGTTGTTGCCTCGAGTTCTTTAATACCAGTTTTCTTTGCAAAATTAATCCAGATTTCTGGAACCAAAACCCCTTCAAGATCTAGGCAGACGATTTCCATGAATGCTTCCAATGTTGGTTAAAAATTGCTGTATCATACCATTAACATTTTCAATTTTGCGCTGTTGTTGAATAAAACGGTTTTATTCTGCAAGATTAAAACCACAAGCAGGCCAACAGCTTTGCTTATAATGATTTACAATTGTGCCCAAGCCTATCGCCAGGAACATTCATGACTGTTATTCCTACTATTGACCTTGTAGATGCGCTCGCTGCTGAATACGCAGACAAATCGCCACGAGAAATTTTAGAACTCGCACTTAGCCAGCAAGGTGAGATTGCAATTTCATTTTCGGGTGCGGAAGATGTTGTGCTGATTGATATTGCCTCACGTCTTGGCAAACCCTTTTGCGTGTTTAGTCTGGATACAGGTCGTTTGCATGCGGAAACCTATCAATTTATTGAAACGGTCCGTAAGCACTATAATATCACTATTGAAATCTGCTTCCCTGAATCCGCAGCAGTACAACAACTGGTTAATGAAAAAGGGTTGTTTAGCTTTTTTGAAGATGGGCATCAGGAATGTTGTGGTGTTCGAAAAGTGCAACCTTTGCGTAAGAAACTTGCCACTTTAGATGGCTGGATTACAGGGCAACGTAAGGACCAGAGTCCAACCCGCAGTGATGTTCCTGTGATTCAAGCCGATGTCGGCTTCTCTGGCGAGGGCAAACAACTGATTAAATACAACCCGCTTGCCAACTGGAGCAGCGCGGATGTATGGAGTTACATTCGGATGATGGAGATTCCATACAACCCACTGCATGAGCGTGGTTTTATCTCGATTGGTTGTGAACCATGTACTCGCCCTGTACTTCCGAATCAGCATGAACGTGAAGGTCGCTGGTGGTGGGAAGAGGCAACCCATAAGGAATGTGGTTTGCATGCAGGCAATCTTAAATAATAGTGCCTAGCAGATTTGGTATATAAAAACCACTGATTCGTCAGTGGTTTTATTTTTTCTGACTCCTCTGTACAAAGTCATATTTTAACCAGAACAAACCGTATATACTTCATACAACGGTTCAATAATTCTAATAAGAATTATAGGGTGTGTTGGATGCGATCTTGCGAGCTATGTTCCATTGCGATATAGCACATTGTTTAGACTATGCACGGCATGATTGAAGTGTCATCAGACCCTACAAGTATCTTATAAAAAATGCAAGGAGAGGCTATATACATGCGCCCATTACACCCAATCGATTTCATTTTTCTTTCTTTAGAGAAAAGACAGCAACCTATGCATGTAGGTGGCTTGTTTTTATTTGAGATTCCAGAAAATGCATCGCCTACTTTCGTTCATGACCTAGTTCAAGATATCCGACAATCAAAAAGTATTCCTGTTCCACCATTCAACAACCAGCTCAATGGGCTATTTTGGGGAGAGGATGAAGAGTTCGATATTGACCACCATTTCCGCCATATTGCCTTACCAAACCCAGGCCGTATCCGTGAATTGCTGGTCTATATCTCGCAGCAACATAGCTCACTGCTTGATCGTGCAAAACCACTTTGGACCTGCGATGTGATTGAAGGAATCGAAGGGAATCGTTTTGCGATGTATTTCAAAATTCATCATGCGATGGTAGATGGCGTTGCAGGTATGCGTCTGATTGAAAAATCGCTTTCAAAAGATCCGAATGAAAAGCATGTCGTGCCATTATGGTGTGTCGAAGGAAAGCGTACTAAACGCTTGAAAGCACCTAAAACCCCTGCTGTCAGTAAAATCAGGGGAGTTCTGGATACGATTAAATCCCAGTGTGAAATTGCACCTAAAGTGATGCAGGAACTTTCACAAACACTGTTTAAGGAAATTGGGAAAAACCCTGACCATGTGTCAACATTTCAGGCACCACCGTCAATTTTAAACCAACGTGTAAGCTCTTCCCGCCGTTTTGCTGCCCAGTCTTTTGAGCTGGAACGTTTCCGTCGTATTGCCAAAACACTGGGCGTTACCCTTAATGATGTGGTATTGGCGGTATGTTCTGGTGCATTACGTGAATATTTGATCAATCAAAATAGTTTGCCGAAAAAACCGTTAATTGCAATGGTGCCTGCTTCATTGCGTACAGATGATTCTGAGTTCAGCAACCGTATCACCATGATTCTGGCAAATTTAGCCACCCATATTGCGGACCCAATTGAACGTTTAGAAATTATTCGCCGTAGCGTGCAGAACTCAAAACAGCGGTTTAGCCGCATGAGTGCAAACGAAATCCTAAACTATAGTGCATTAGTCTATGGGCCAGCAGGTTTAAACATTGCTTCAGGCATGCTTCCAAAACATCAGGCATTTAATCTTGTGATCTCGAATGTACCAGGCCCACGTGAACCTTTATACTGGAATGGTGCGAAACTTGATGCGCTCTACCCTGCATCTATCGTCATGGATGGTCAAGCACTCAACATCACCATGACCAGTTATCTGGACAAGTTGGAAGTCGGTTTAATTGCGTGTCGTAATACTGTACCAAAAATGCAGACACTTCTTACGCATTTAGAGGATGAAATTCAGCGTTTTGAACAGGCGATTCAGGACTTGCCAGAACAGAAAGTTGCGAATTAAGTTCGCAGAAAAAATTAAGGGGCTTTACATAGCCCCTTATTTTTTAATTGCACGGCAACGTTGTAAAAGCTGATGACAAGCGGAACGAATCATGGCGGTGGTAATCTGAACCTCTTTACCTTGGCTATCAACCATATAGCACGTATTTACAGGATTACTGTCCAAAACATGCTTAAAACCGTGATTCACTAATCTTTCACTAACATTCATAGTTATATACCTCTTATATTTTGCTAAGACACCCAATAGTGCCTATGGCTCATTTTATTGTTCTAGTATTTAAAATTTGTGATCGAAAGTAAAATTTCAGTTGTAACAAGGATTAAGCGAAATATTGTTACAACTTTAGCTTAAAATGATATCGTATTGCTCTTGCGTATACAGATTTTCGACCTGAAATTTAATCACGCGATTAATGAAATGTTCCAGATCCGCCACGGCTGGGGCTTCTGCTGTGAGTAGCCGATCAATGACCGCTGGATGTGCAACGACAGTAAAGCCACCCTTGGAATCAAATGCACGGGCATAGCGCAGGATTTCTCGAAATATTTCGTAACATACTGTCTCCGCGGTCTTCACATAACCACGCCCCTGACAAGTTGGGCATGATTCACACAGTAAATGTTCCAGAGACTCGCGAGTACGTTTGCGGGTCATTTCAACCAGACCAAGTTCCGAAACCTGGGTAATCTTGGTCTTAGCATGATCCCGTTCCAGCATCTTTTCAAACTGCCGCATCACCTCGTCACGGTGTTCGGCTTCCTGCATGTCAATGAAGTCAATAATAATAATCCCGCCAAGATTACGCAGACGCAGTTGTCTTGCAATCACCTGTGTGGCTTCCATATTGGTCTTAAACACAGTGTCTTCTAAACTACGACCACCCACATAAGAGCCTGTATTGACATCAATCGTGGTCATGGCTTCGGTCTGGTCAATCATCAGGTAACCACCAGACTTGAGCGCCACCCGAGTCTGCAAGGCTTTCTGTAGATCATCCTCAACGTTGTATAAGTCAAACAGTGGTTTTTCACCTGGATAATGAATCAGACGATCATGCATGCTCGGCATAAATTCATCAATAAATTCTTGCAGCTTGCCGTAGATTTCCCGTGAATCGACATAAATTTTGGCAGTTTGTTCACTGGCCAGATCACGCACCACTCGGCGCGGCAAAGGCAATTCCTCAAAGATCAGGGATGGAACAACGGTACTTTGCTGGGTACGTTGAATATATTCCCAAAGCTTGGCGAGATAGCACATGTCCTGCACAATCGCCGCTTCATCCACTCCCTCTGCGGCAGTACGCACAATCACGCTGCCTGGTAACTGGTGTTCGACCTGAATACGCTCAATCATGCTGCGTAAACGGTCACGCTCCTCTTCGGACTCAATGCGCTGGGAAACCCCAATATGCTTGCCAAAAGGCATCATCACCAGATAACGGGATGGGATAGAAAGGTCAGTGCTAAGTCGGGCGCCTTTAGTGCCAAGCATGTCTTTCATGACTTGAACCGTCAGGATTTGCCCAGGATGTAGCAACTCAAAAACGTTGGGAGTTGGCTGTGAACGGGACCACACCATATCATTGATATGTAAAAAAGCGGTTCTGGACAAACCAATATCAACAAAGGCGGCCTGCATTCCTGGCAGCACCCGCACCACCTTGCCCTTGTAGATATTACCCACTAAACCACGCTTTACCGTACGCTCAACGAATAATTCATTAACCGTTCCATTTTCAATCAAGGCCACACGACATTCCATCGGTGTGACGTTAATCAGCAATTCTTCTGCCATAACCAACTCAAAATTTTATAAAAATTCTTATATCCGAAAGTATCAGCCTGGTAATTTTATACGGAGGCCTTAACGCTTTCTAATAACTGTACTGTCTCATATAAGGGTAAGCCTACGACATTACTGTAACTTCCACGAATCTGTGGAATATATTGCGCCGCAATTCCCTGTATCGCATAGGCACCTGCCTTACCAATAGGTTCGCCAGTAGCCCAGTATTTTTCCATTTCCACATGACTTAAACGTTGGAACTCAACCTGGGTACGCACTACTCTACTCAAGATTTTCGAGCTGCTTGCCACACAGATTCCAGAGTAGACATCATGCCACTGTCCAGAAAGTGCTGACCAGATTTCAAAGGCATGCTGCTTTGACTCTGGCTTTCCAATAATCTTTCCAGCACAACTTAAACTGGTATCCGCTGCAATCACAATCGCTTCTGGGTACTGGTTTAAAACAACCTGAGCCTTGTCCCTTGCCAAGCGTTCAACATACTGTTCAACAGTTTCACCGTCCTGCACAGCCTCATCAACATCTGGACTATAACTATCAAAGTCCAGACTGAGTTGCCTTAACAGCTCCTGCCGACGGGGTGAGCTTGATGCGAGAATTATATGCGCCATTTATGTAAACAATAATAAACCAGAGGCCACGTCACGATACTGGTCAGCACGGGCTGCCAATGACGCGCAATCGAGAAATGTGTCCCTGCAATGGTCTGGCTAATCCACAGAAAAATGATATGCGTCACAATCGCAATCATCGCAATCACCCATGAATTTCCAAAAGTGAGGATACGGCGTTCACGAATAAAATAGCGTGTCGCAAAGGCAATAAATACAAAACTCAGTGCATTTAAACCGAAAGGTGCATCCAACAGCAAATCAACGAACAGTCCCATGCCGAATGCAAACCAGACTCCACACCAGACAGGCTGGTAAAGAATCCAGAACAACATGATCATCAGCATCACGGATGGCCGCCAGCCTGAGGCTTCATAGGCGATTGGGTAGACCATCAGGATTGATCCGATCACAATCGAAATGATGATCATCCAAAGTGGGTCTTTGCGTTTTTCATAATTCAGCTTAGCGATCGGCATAAGGTTGCTCCTGCGCTAAGGATTCAGAGAACAGCACCACCACATGATGGCCACTGGCAAGTTGGGCCGCTGGTCTCACATCAATTTCGGCAAACTCACCCGAAGTATGACGGCTCACCTTAGACACCGTTCCCACTAAATAACCTGCTGGAAAATGTTCACCCAAGCCTGAACTGAACACCTTGTCCCCCACCTGAATATTGGCACTGGTAGGTACATACTCCATTTTGAGCTGTCCCAAATCCCCTGTACCCGAGACGATTGCACGCATCCCCGTACGTTCCAAACGTACAGAGAGAGAGTGTTCTTTATCAGACAGCAACATCACCCGCGAACTGTGCGGATAGACACTAATCAACTGCCCCATAATGCCTTTATCATCCAGAACAGTCTGGCCCACCTTTAAATGGTCCAGTGAACCACGGTTGATAATGATGATATGACGCAAAGGGTCAGCATCTGTTCCAATCACTTCTGCAATTTGCATACGGCCATCAATAATCAATGGCGTATCCAAAAGCCCCCTTAAACGGTTATTTTCCGCAGAGAGTTCTGAAAGTTTTTGGAGTCGAACCTGTGCCTGTAAGAGTTCAGCCTGCATCGCAGTGTTTTCACGGCGCAGTTGGGTTTCAGATTTGGTTTGTTGGTTCAGCCATTCTCGCGACAGTACAGGATAGCTTGCCAGCGCATAAATCGGATTATACGCGGCGTACAGAACATCCCTTGCAGGCTGGATGACATAGGGCATGCGCCAGTCAAAGAAAAGCACCACCAGACATGTAATGACCGCAATGATAAAGGAGCGAAAAGATGGCGGTTGTCTTGAAAAAAGATTCGGTTGCACCGCCTGATCCTTATGGTTTAACCAACGAAAAGCATATCATGGTTTGGATTGTCAAAAAACTCTAAGACTTTACCGCCACCACGGGTGACGCAGGTTAAAGGATCATCAGCAACAATCACAGGTAAACCTGTTTCTTGGGCAAGGAGTTTGTCCAGGTTACGCAGCAATGCACCACCGCCTGTTAAAACAATGCCACGTTCAGCAATATCAGAAGAAAGTTCAGGTGGAGTTTGTTCTAAAGCAGATTTTACAGCGCTGACAATACTTTGTAGTGGATCAGAAATCGCCTGAGTAATTTCATCAGAAGTTACGGTAATCGCACGAGGAACACCCTCAGCTAAATTACGTCCACGCACTTCTATTTGTAGCGTTTTGCCATCAGCAATCGCCATACCCACTTCTTTCTTAATGGTTTCAGCCGTTGTTTCGCCAATCAGGCAACCGTGTGCCTTACGAACATAGTTGATAATCTGTTCATCAAAGACATCACCACCGATACGGAGTGAATCTGCGTAGACACAACCCTGTAATGAAATGATTGCGATCTCGGTCGTACCACCGCCCACATCCACCACCATCGAACCACATGCCTGTTCAACTGGCATACCCGCACCAATTGCGGCAGCCATCGGCTCTTCGATCAAACGCACATCACGCGCGCCCGCATTAAACACAGCCTCACGAATGGCACGGCGTTCAACCAATGTTGATTTACATGGCACACACACCACCACACGCGGTGCTGGTGGAAACAGACGCTTTTCGTGCACCTTGCCAATAAACTGGTTCAACATGGTCTCAGTGACTTCAAAATCGGCAATCACACCGTCTTTCATTGGACGAATTGCTGAAATATTCGCTGGTGTACGGCCTAACATTTGTTTAGCATCAATCCCTACAGCCGCCACAATTTTTTGTGAGCCACTGTGACGAATGGCCACAACTGTTGGTTCATTTAATATAATGCCACGGCCTGGTGCATAAATAAGGGTATTTGCAGTACCTAGATCAATGGCTAAATCCGGCGAAAACAAGCCAATTAGTCGTTTTAGAATCACGGGGGCGTTCTCAATTAAACTTTGTGTGAATACAAGGTGGCAACTTTAACGAAATGTGATGCTTTGAACAAGTCAATCGCTTATTATAACGCACGATATTTTGCAATTTTTTGATACTGAATTAGGTAAAGTTATGTCTACATCATCAGATGCTCAGCAGACGACGGACTTAAATGCACAAACCGTTTCAGGGATTGCGCATCTTGCCCGTTTATCCCTAGATGAAACGCAATCTGCTGAATATGCTCAAAGTTTAAATAAAATTCTTGGCATGATGGAAAGCTTGAAAAACATTAATACCGATGATGTTGAGCCTTTAAAAAGCCCATTTGACCATCCACAGCCTTTACGCGCCGATGTGGTGAGTGAAAGCAATCACCGTGATGAATATCAGGCAGTCGCCCCTGCAACAGAAGCAGGTCTGTACCTTGTACCTCGCGTAATTGAATAAGATTTATTCGATTAGTCAATATTTTATATTTAGAATGTAAAGAAATTTTTCATATGACAGATTTACATCGCTTATCAATCCGTGAACTTTCCGAGGGCTTAAAACAGGCCCAGTTTTCATCACGTGAATTGACCGAACATTATTTAAAACGTATTGCCCATATTGACCCAAAAGTAAAAAGTTATGTGACGGTGACGGCAGAACAGGCACTTGCTGAAGCTGATGCGGCTGATGCTGCACTGAAAGCAGGCAATGCACATGCGCTAGCGGGTATTCCACTGGCACATAAGGACATTTTCTGTACCCAGGGTATTAAAACCACTGCGGGTTCAAAAATATTGGATAACTTTATTTCACCTTATGATGCAACTGTGGTTGCCAAAGCCAAGGCTGCAGGTCTTGTGACTTTGGGCAAGGTAAACATGGATGAATTCGCAATGGGTTCAACCTCTGAAAACTCTTACTTCGGTGCAACCTCCAACCCTTGGGCGCTTGATCGTGTTCCAGGAGGGTCGTCTGGTGGTTCCGCAGCGGCTGTTGCAGCTGACCTTGCACCGATTGCCACAGGAACGGATACTGGTGGCTCGATTCGCCAACCTGCTTCATTCTGTGGCTTAACGGGCTTAAAACCGACCTATGGTCGTGTGTCTCGCTTTGGTATGATTGCCTATGCATCATCACTGGATCAGGGCGGTCCAATGGCACGATCAGCAGCAGACTGTGCTTATTTGATGAATGTGATTGCAGGTCATGACAGCAAAGATTCTACTTCAGTAAATAAAGATGTGGACGATTACGTTGCCAAACTAAACGGTACGGCAGTCAAAGGCTTACGCATTGGTATTCCAAAACAGTACTTCAATGTGGCTGGTTTAGATGCAGACGTGAAAGCGCGCGTTGAAGAATCATTGAAAAAGCTTGAAGAGATGGGTGCAATCTTGGTTGAGATTGATCTCAACATGACTGAAGCCTATGTGCCGACTTACTATTTGATCGCCCCTGCGGAAGCATCTTCCAACCTATCACGTTACGATGGTGTTCGTTATGGCTATCGCTGTGACAATCCAAAAGACATTTTAGACCTGTATAAACGCTCACGCTCTGAGGGTTTTGGTGCGGAAGTGCAACGCCGTATCCTGATTGGGACTTATGCCCTTTCTGCGGGTTACTACGATGCGTACTATGTCAAAGCACAAAAAGTACGTCGTTTAATCCAACAAGACTTCCTCAAAGCATTTGAAAATGTCGACGTGATTGCTGCGCCATCTGCACCAACCACTGCATACAAAATCGGCGCAAACCTCAGCCCGAATGAAATGTATTTAGGCGATATCTATACCCTTGCGGTGAACTTGGCAGGTCTACCCGCCATCAACGCACCTGTTGGCTTTGATAAAGACAGCTTGCCTGTGGGCTTACAGTTGATTGGTAACTACTGGTCAGAATCACAATTGCTTTCGATTGTGCATCAATATCAACAAAATACAGACTGGCATACTAAACGTGCGGCAATTGCTGAGGAGAATGTATAATGACTGAAGCTCAAAAGTTAAAGCTTATTGACGGTTGGGAAGTCGTTATCGGGATCGAGATCCACACTCAGCTTGCCACCAAGTCTAAAATCTTCTCAGGTTCATCCACTGAATTTGGTCAAGACCCAAATACCCAAGCCAGCCTTGTTGATTTGGCCATGCCAGGCGTATTGCCAGTATTGAATGCTGAAGTAGTTGATCTTGCGATTCGCTTTGGTTTGGGTATTGATGCTTACATCGACCAAGCCTCTGTGTTTGCCCGTAAAAACTATTTCTATCCAGATTCGCCAAAAGGCTACCAGATCAGCCAGATGGACAATCCGATTGTTGGCTTGGGTCATATCGACATTCAGCTTGAAGATGGTACGGTGAAGCGTATTGGCGTAACTCGTGCCCATCTTGAAGAAGATGCTGGTAAATCCATCCATGACCAATTTGAGGGCATGTCAGGTATCGACTTAAACCGCGCTGGTACGCCATTGCTTGAAATCGTGTCTGAACCTGATATGCGTTCAGTTGAAGAAGCTGTGGCTTATATCAAGGCGATTCATACATTGGTGCGTTGGTTAGGTATTTCTGACGGTAACATGGCTGAAGGTTCTTTCCGTGCCGACTGTAACGTGTCTTTGCGTCGTCCAGGTCAACCTTTTGGCACACGCTGTGAGTTGAAAAACCTCAACTCTTTCCGTTTCATTGAGCAAGCGATCAATGTTGAAATTGAACGCCAAATGGAAATTTTGGAATACGGCGGCACAATTGATCAGGAAACCCGTTTGTTCGATCCGAACAAGATGGAAACCCGTTCAATGCGCTCGAAAGAAGAAGCCAACGACTATCGCTACTTCCCTGATCCAGACTTATTGCCAGTGATCATTGCCGATGAACAAATTGAAGCGGCTCGTGCTGCACTTCCAGAGTTGCCAGCTGCTCGCCGTGCCCGTTTTATGGCTGACTTTGGCGTAACGGAATATGATGCACACGTATTGACGCTGTCCCGTGAAATGGCGGACTTTTATGAAGCGGTTGTAGCTGCTGCTGGTGGTGCGAAGCAAGGTAAAGTCTCTGCAAACTGGGTGATGGGTGAATTCTCAGGTGCTTTAAACAAGGCAGGCCTGGAATTGGCAGACTCCCCTGTTTCTGCTGAGCAGTTGGGTGGCATGATCGCGCGTATCGTGGATAACACCATTAACGGTAAGATTGCGAAGCAAGTGTTTGGCTTTATGTGGGAAGCAGACGGAAAATCTGCGGATGACATCATTGCTGAAAAAGGCTTGAAGCAAGAAACCGATACAGGTGCGATTGAGGCGATTATCAAAGACGTGCTTGCCGCCAATGAAAAAATGGTTGAAGAGTACAAGTCTGGTAAGGAAAAAGCCTTTAACGGTCTCGTGGGTCAAGTCATGAAAGCTGCAAAAGGTAAAGCTAATCCAGCTCAAGTAAATGAATTAATGAAGAAATTGATTGGTTGATGAATTGACTGTTCTATTGTTTTTGTGAGATAAAACCTCACTTTATGTGGGGTTTTTAGGGTTAATAATATGAAAATAGAAAAGTTTAGTCCAGAAGTCTGTGAAAATCTTAAATGGTATGTTTATCGATTAGTCGATCCAAGAGATGGTTTGACCTTTTACATAGGTCGTGGAGTTAACAATCGAATATTTGATCATGTAAATGGGCTGCTAACTGATAAAGAAACAGAAGAAGATCTTCTTAGCTTAAAAATGAAACAGATCAGAGATATTCAATTATCGGGTTTAGATGTTATCCATATTATTCATCGCCATGCTTTAGAAAGCAAAAATATGGCTGAAGTTGTTGAGGCTTCATTAATTGATGCTTATTCAGGTCTAACAAATATTATGAGTGGCAAAGGTAGCAATGAATATGGAGTAGCTAATATTCATGAAATTGTTACAGCATATCAAGCTGAAACTGTAGAAATTACAGATGATGCTCTATTGATTTCAATCAATAGAACTGCTTTAGAACGTGGCGTATATGATGCAGTTAGATTTGCATGGAAACTCACCCCTTCAGAAGCCAATAAAGCAAAAATAATTTTAGCGACGGTACAAGGTGTGATCAAAGGCGTATTTGTGGCTGAACAATGGTTAGAAGCCACACAAGAAAACTTCCCGAACTTTATGCTGTTAGGTGAGGATGTCTATAATCACGAAATACGCTCAAAAAGATATGGGTTTATTGGGAAAAATGCACCTCCAGAATTTCAGACCAAATATTTAGGCAAAAGAATTCCTGAAAAGTTCAGAAAAAAAGGGGCTAGTAACCCTGTAAAATACTCATGGAAAGCCAAAGATTAAGTTTGTAAGATTCCCCCACACAAGTGAATAAATTAATGAAGAAATTGATTGGTTAATTCAAAAAGCTTTGTAAAAGAAAACGCTATAATGGCGTTTTCTTTTATGATTCATGCTCATAATAGATAGCATCTAACATTGCAGCTCGTTTTATCCATAAATGATAATCAGGATTATCTTTAGAAATACGCTCTTTATACCAAGTCAGTTGATGTAACTTTTCTAAAAGTTCCCAATAATTATCTTTTGAAATTGTTTTAAAACCAAATGCTTTAGCAATACCTTTTTTATTTTTATCATTAATGGCGACAAAAAAATCTGGTCGTATTAATGCTAAAAACCTTGTATAAGAAGCAATTTTAGGTTTTCTTTTCTGCTGCACACAAGCGATATTAAATTTATCAATATACTGATTAAAATTTTCTAATTTAATCTCTCCCTCTAAAGGAATTTCAGATAAAGCTTTTTCTAATGCTTCTGCATGCTCATTAACAACATTCTTCATAAAGCCTGCACCCTCTAAAGAACCAAACCAACCATAATCTATCGCAAAATTTGCATTATTTTTCATACCTGATATAAATTTTCTTGACTCTTTATCTAGTTGACTGAAAGTACTCTTTTGCAATAATACGTTCACTTGATCTAATAATTCCAATCTTGACTGATAACCATCATAATTATCATTTTCGACCATTTTTTTGAAATCTAACCAAGTCATATTGATCAATATATCGACTGGAATAGCGATATTAAGTTTTTCAATTTGTGTTGTTGTTTTTATTTCACGGATAGTTTTAGTCACTTCAATTTTCAACAAATATTTTTCTTTATACAACTCTAAATATAGATCATCAATATATTGATAATCTTCGGTATAATGATCAAGCAATAAAAATAAATCTTCTACAAACTCATGATTTTTTGTAACCTCTAACAGTACAGAAACCTCATCATTAAGTTCAAAAGCACCTTTTGTAAAATTTGCGCTCCCCACAATTACTTTATAATATGCTTCAAACTCAAAAATATAGAACTTTGGATGAAATACACCTGTTACAGATTTTTTAAAATAAAAATTCTGATGATCTTTAAAAGCTTCAATAAATTTTGGGCTGGTTTGATAAAAATGTAGCCCAACAACTGCTAACTTAATTTTATGAGAAACCTGTTGCAAGAGATTAAATAAATCATGTTTATCTGTTGCCCAAGCCGTTGCAAAATAAAATTGATCACAATGCTCTAATAAATCTTCAAAAGCATGATATAAATCTTCATGGTTGGCTAGAATTTGCATATAGGGTATGGAGTAATTTATTATGTTCCATTAAAGACTACAATATTGCACTTACCGACTCAAGAATTTATCCTCTACTTTGTTCTAGATCTAAATTTTTAACCCAGCTCTTAGATTAAACTTTATAAATATCAGTCATTTTTAACATTCTAAACTATTGAAATAAAGTCTTACTTAACCACACTTTCAATCAAATCCAGTTCCCAAACCCCACCTGCCGCCAAGCCCTTGCACATACCCGTCCACATATCTTTGGTATGTACAAATTTCTGCCCATCCCAAACCCACTCATCACTTGACCAGCAGTCTCCAATTCCGCGTCCTTTTTGTGAGCTACTGATTATCGCATCCCCAGAATCTGAGGCATGTTCAGTCACAAAGATTGCTTTTCCTGCTAAAGATTCATCCAGCACCCAGGCTCCATATCCCTCGTTATATGCTCCTCGCCAGCACAGAGTCGTTGCCAATACTTTTTTATTGCTTAATTTGTAGAGTTCAATCGACTGAGGTTTTACGCCATCACTGCTATAAACTCCCTCACAAAAACCATCTTGTTTGGGTGTAGGTTGTGCTGCCATCAATGATTTATACACGGACTGATACTGCTTGCTGTTGGGCTGCAAAGTTAGATAAGGTTTGCTGGCTGTTTTAACCTGTTTCACCACCAATTTCGGTTGAGCCGCTAAAACTTTTGCTTCGTTTATTTTTCCTTTCCTGACCAATGCCCCTATTGTTCCAACACGTTTCTGAAAATCATCCATTTTCAATAATGTTGCAGTCATACCCGCATCCGAAATATTCCATTGCAGTCGGTTATTTTTAAATACAATGTCTGCTTTTCCACTGGCCTGTTGCAACAATCCATTCACCTGTGCTGCGGTCAATCTACCCATAAGTGGAAATTCAGTGCCATCCACCAAAACAGCCCCTAAATCCTTGCCATTGACATAAAAATGAATATTTTTAAGCTGATTTTTAGGAATTTGAGGTTCGGTAAACCCATCACCCAAAGCAAACTCGCCTGTGACTTGCTGAGCTTTGCCCGCCTGACGTGTCAATAAGATTGATGCTGGATAATCATCACTAGATTCATTGTGATAGCCCGCAGCTCGACAGGTTCCTGTATTGCTACAGTAAATTTCCCAATCTTGATGTGAAAATGAAATACCTTTGATTTCTTGTGCGAAGCTAGTAGAACTTAGTGCCATAAAGCAGCAAACTGAAAGTATATTCTTCACTGGTATCATTCTGTATTACTCATATTTATTATCAAACTTGAAAACAATTTAAAGGACTGATCTACACTTGTCATATGTCATTTTATTGCAGAAGATATTAGCTTAAAGCAAACTGAGTTTGGTCAAATTTAAAAATGAAAAGAACAATTTTATTTCCCACGATTTTAATGAATATCTTCTCCTCAGCCATTCATGCTGAGATTACAGTATTTAAAGCAAATTTCCCTCAGTTTTCAAATAGTGCAAAAGAACGAAAAGCAGAAAATCAAATTTACCCTCTCGGTGAAGCTTCTTTTGCAAATGATGTTCGAGTGCCTTTTTACGGGGTAACCGCACTCAACCCTGTGGAAGATGGTTTATTAAAAGACTTTAAATCATGTTCCGCAAAAAGCTGTCATTTCGATTTTAAATTAGATGCTAAACAAGCTGAACAACTCAAGTTATGGGCTATTCCTGAAATAGGAATTGTACTTGTACCTAGAGATTGGCAAGACATACAATCAAGTGCAGGAGCGAATGGTACTGGATCTGCCTTAATCATAAGTCCAAATCAGAAACAAGCAATTCAGCTTTATGATTCATCATTTTGTGTAGGTTGCGGCATGCCAAATGCGACGCTTTATTTTCCACATCTTTTAAAACAAAGTGTGGAATATGAATACGGTGGTTATCAAGATCCGCTTAAATTACTGAAGATCGTACACCCTTCAAAACAAATCGCTTTCTTTAGTTATCAAATTCCTAAGCTGAATAACAGAACACATGGCGTAGCCAAATATCAAGATGAAGACACCTTTAACTTTAGAGAAATCAAAGTCACCGTTGATCAATCCCAACAGCATTTAGTTGGAACTATTCTAAATTTTTACAATGCGACTCATTAATCAAATCATGGACACAAAAAAACCTGCTAGTTGCAGGTTTTTTTAATCACACTTATTTTTTTAAAATTGACTCGAAAGCTTTTAAACGTTTATAAATTGAGAGTAATTCAATAATCGTTTTCCAAGAACTAATGAGATATTGAAATGATTCACGAACTTTATCAAAGATGTTACTAATTTGGTTGATCAAGCCTAAAGTCATTTTACCTGCGGCAATTGCAGGAAATAGCACCACCAGACTATATAAAACATCCAGTTGCTTATACCAAATCGCGACAAGGTTAAAATAAGCATAGTGAAAATAAAGTCTAAAATAATTTACACGTACTCGAGCAAATAACTCTTTTAATGTGAGTGGATCAGCACGATTCTCATGGTCTTCACCATAAACCAACTCTTTACGGTAGGCTGCCTCAACCTTTTGATTATTAAATTGTAGGCCTGGTAATTTCTGACCGACAATCATTAACACCACAGTTCCAAAGACCGCCCAGACAATTGCAGCCCATACCAGTGAATGTTCAATCTCACCCACGATTGGAAGCACTGGCACTTTCTCTGAGATTTTAAATAATAACGGCAGGAACGCGATCAGCACCATCACTGACTTAATCAGTTCAACCCCCAAGTCTTCCATAATGGTGGCAAAGCGCATGGTATCTTCCTGAATACGTTGCGAAGCCCCTTCGACATGACGAAGCCGATCCCAGTTTGCAGTGTAGTATTCATTCATGGCGGTACGCCAGCGGAATACATAATGGCTGGTAAAGAATGCATTGATTACGGCGAATGTGACAGCAACCATTGCAATATAAAGAAAAGTCAAAGTTCCATTATATAGGTCATTAATATTACCGCCGCCATCGCTTAGCATCTTTTGAATCATGTCCCAGAATGGTCCATACCAAGCATTGATTGCAACACTGACCTGCACCCCAAACCAGATATTAAACAGGATAAATGCTGACCCCCAGATTGACCACTTCTGCCATTTGTGATCAGAAAGGAATCCCCAAAAACCTGCAAATAAGGCGGTTGAAAGCAGAAACCAGAGATAGAACCAAATAAATGCAGGCGACCAGAAACGGCTCACCCCAATTTGCAACTCTGCTTCAGCATAGCCCTTTGGGAACCCCAAATATTCACCCCATCCATGGCCACCTGTATACCAGAGCAGCATGTTCAGGGCCATCCATACAACCACTGAAATAAAAAATGGACGTGGGTTGGGAAAAAATGATTTAAACATCGTGTTTAACAATCCTTGTTGTGCTGCAATTGACGCAAGTACGTCATGCTATAACCCCAAACTTAACTTTGTCTGATAGAAACTTTGGTAAGTTGTAGTTATTTACATGCTTTTCCAAAATTTTCATAGCATTTTGATGAGTATTTACAATTTGTTTAGGACATCGAAACGATTTTAATCCTGTTACGACTCTCTGTGGCCATATAAACCTTAAGGATGTGCTGGAAAGGTCTTTAAGGCAAAATCTTGCTGATCAGGTTGAACAAGGTTTTTCTTACTTTGAATGGCAAGTTCAATTTCAGAAAGCTTTGACTGAGCCGCATCAATCCCTGCCTGCATAGTCATTTCACGCCCCTTAACATCAAAAATATGGGCCTTTTCACGCAGATCAGGTTGAATCACCACATCGGCATCTTTCAGTTCTTCTTCAGCCAGACGGCCCTGCATAATATTAATGTTCTGGTTAAACAGTCCCCAGACATTGCTGGTTTCAGAATGAATCGGCTGGGCCAGAATATCCACTGCAATCACCACATCCGCTCCCAGTTCACGTGCAACCTGAACAGGCACAGGACTGACCAGCCCACCATCTACATATTCAACATCATGAATTTTGGTGGGTACAAACATGCTGGGGATTGAGGCCGAGGCACGAACCGCCTGTCCAGTATTGCCATAGTTAAAGACTGTTCTGCTGCCATCCTTAAGTTCAGTTGCCACCACATACATTGGAATCTTGAGTTGTTGCAAGGGTGTGTTGCGCACCTGCTGGTTGATGTAATCCTCAACCTTTTTACCATTAAAGAACCCTTTCAAGCTGACATTGACATCACGAACGTCATTGGCTTTCAGCTTTAGGGCAATGTCACGCAACTCGGCGGCGGTTTTGCCGCTGGCATAGATTGAGCCAACGATACTCCCTGCACTAGTGCCTACAATAAAGTCTGGACGAATCCCCTGTTGTTCCAGCACTTGTATCACCCCAATATGGGCATAGCCACGTGCACCACCAATCCCCAAAACCAAAGCGATTACGGGACGTTTTTGCTGTTGTTTGATATAGCTAAAAGGCTGGCTCAGCACCCGTGCCTGGGCATCTTCAATTGCTGGACGTAAATGTGAGGTTGTTTGGCAACCTGTTAAAATGATTACTGATAGTCCGAGTATGCATGATTTAAGCCGTTTCATATGCAGTTGTTGCCATATTTACTGTGTTTCCAACTTAAATTTTAGCTCTTCCCAGCCTGAAATGCTGTATCAGTTTTTTTGCTGTTGTGACTGCCAATTCATAAAAAAGCCCCTCGAAAGGAGCTTTTATCAAGATCACCAGATATCTGAACCAACTTTTTTCTTTAGTTCAGGATATTGATCAATCTTGAACTCTGGTTCCTTAATACCTTTCTTTAACTGAGATGTGTAGTCTTTCAATAAAATCAATGCTATCGGAGTCAGCAATAGAATTGCGATCAGGTTAATAGTTGCCATCAATCCCATCGATAAGTCTGCCATAGACCAAACCAATGGAACGCTAGTGATTGCACCGAAGTACACCATAACCAATACTAAAATACGGAAAACAAGCATGATTTTAGGATTGTTATTGATAAACTGCACATTACTTTCAGCGTAGGCATAGTTACCAATAATCGACGTAAAGGCAAACAGGAACAGAATAATCGCCAGCAAACCACCGCCCCAGCTACCAATTTGGCTCTCCAAAGCTTTCTGGGTCAATGTCACGCCTTCAAAGCCAGCTTCGTGATAGAGACCAGACACCATAATGATGATCGCGGTACATGAACACACCACGAAAGTATCGACAAATATAGTCAAATCATTATAAAACTAATACAATGGTGCAATGAGTTATTCAGAACATTTTAGACGTAAAATTTTAGCTAAGCTTGAGGAAGGTTATTCTATTCGAGCGGTAGCTGCACAATTTGAAATTAATAAAAATACCATTGTTGAATGGAAGAAACGTATAGAGATTAAAAAAACTCGTGTACGTAAACCTTCTAAAATTAACGATGATGCTTTACGTGAAGATGTTGAAAAGTATCCTGATGCTTATCAATATGAACGTGCTGCACGTTTTAATTGTGGTGTTTCATCTATTGGTGCTGCATTAAAGCGCTTAAATATTACAGTTAAAAAAAGACGTTAAGCCATCCTAAAGCAGATACAAGGCTTAGGGATAAATTTATTCAGCAAGTGAAAGAATTAGAAAAAAACCACCCGATTATTTATCTGGATGAAAGTGGTTTTAAGTCACATGATTATAGACCTCATGGCTATTCACGAAAAGGAGTACCCTGTTTAGGGCAATATAATTGGCAATTAAAGAATCAGACCAATGCCATTGGAGCAATCCATAAAGGGGATTTATTTTCAGTCGGTTTATTTGATTGCAAAATCAATTCAGATGTTTTTCATTTTTGGATTGAGCAATTCCTCATACCAGCATTACCTGAAAATAGTGTAGTGGTTATGGATAATGCAGCATTTCATAAAAGAGCAGATATTCAGGAGTTATTGGAACAACAAGGGCATAAAATTCTTTGGCTTCCTGCATACAGCCCTGATTTAAATCCTATAGAACAGATGTGGGCATGGGTTAAACGTAAGCGTAAAGAATGGTTGATCGACTCAGTCGATGAGTTATTTCGAGTTTTTTTCGAATCCTGTATGAATAATAAAGTAGTTTGACTATACACCTAGCATCTGGACCAGACCCTGATTCACAGGGTGTTTCACATCAGAGGCCGCGGCGGCATTTGGCGCTGACCCCATACCTGCTTCGTTGGAAAACAAGCCACGTTTGATCCCCATCATCATTGCCATAGAAATCATCGCACCGAAGAAACCACCTGCCGCAGCCTCAAACTGAAATGCCTTGCTAAAGATCAATTTAAAGATCTCAGGCAACATCGGCAAGTTGGCTATCGCAATGTACAAAGCGACCATGATATAAAGCAATGCCATGAAAGGAACGATACTTTCAGCAACTTTAGCGATACGCTTGATCCCACCAAAGATAATCAATGCCGTCATAATGACCAATGCAATCCCAACCCATGACACTTCGAGATCAAGACCACCAAGCCCCAATACAAAATTGGCTTTATCCCATCCCCAGGCATGTGAGGTCGCACCAATAATCGCATTTGCCTGAACGGCATTAAATACAAAGCCATAAGCCAGAATAAGTGACAGTGCAAAAACGATACCTAACCATTTTTGTTTTAAGCCTTTGGTAATGTAGTACGCAGGTCCACCACGGAACTGCTTGTTTTGATGATCTTTTACTTTAAATAACTGGGCGAGCGATGACTCGACAAATGCAGAACTCATACCAAGAAAGGCAGTGACCCACATCCAGAACACAGCACCAGGACCACCAATTGCGATTGCAATCGCAACACCAGCAACATTACCCACGCCCACACGGCTTGCAAGCCCAGTGACAAAAGCCTGAAATGGTGTAATGCCATGTTCATCCTGCGTTTCTTTACGACTGCCTTTCATCACACGGATACTATGCAGGAACAAGCGAAGCTGTACCGCACCCGTAACAAATGTGTAAAACACCCCAACCGCAACCAGTAATACGACTAGGAAATTCCAAAGCGGATCATTCAAGAACTGTACCCACGACATCAGCGTGGCATTTAATTGTTCATTCATCACTTATTCACTTAAAAATTTTATGTGCGTCAATCACATATTCAAAAAAATGGATGAATCAAAAAAGCCCCGTATGGGCTTTTGATCTAACTTAGATAAAGAATTTCAAAATGAGTTGAATGACAGTTGCATTAATCAAGTCAACAAAGAACGCGCCACAAAGCGGCACTATCAGGAATGCTTTATGCGATGGGCCATACATATTGGTAATTGCCTGCATGTTTGCAACAGCTGTTGGGGTTGCACCCATACCAAAACCACAGTGACCCGCTGCCAATACGGCTGCATCGTAGTTTTTACCCATGACACGGAACGTCACAAACGCAGCATAAAGCGCCATTGTCAATGTTTGCGCGCCAAGAATCACAACAAGTGGACCAGCCAAATCAGCCAGTTGCCATAATTTCAATGAAAGCAAAGCCATTGCCAAATACAGTGATAATGATGCATTACCAAATACATCAATTGCACGGTCAAAAATATCAACCTTTAATATGCTTTCCAGAATGTTGCGCAAAACCACACCACCGCCCAATGCCCAGACGAAAGTTGGCAGCTCAAACCATGTGCCTTTACTATAACCTGTCATGAATTCAGCAAATGCCAAACAGGCAGCAAACAGACCAAGTGTGGTAATGGCATTATCCGCAGTGATTAAACGAACTTGATGCGGATTTTCGAATGGTGCAAGTTCATCAGGGTGCTGGTCGAGATGAGTATCACGATCCTTGATCTCGGAAGAGGTTTTGGCATGGGCAAGGCTGTAACGGTTAATCAGCAGCTTGGCCAATGGACCGCCGATAATCCCACCAATAATCAGGCCGAAAGTTGCACTTGCCATACCCAATGCCAAAGCGCCCTGAATACCATGCTGAGTTTCAAGGATTTCACCCCATGCACCTGCGGTTCCGTGACCACCTGTTAGTGTGATTGAACCTGCGATCAAACCGATCAGAGGATCAATACCTAATAAAGATGCAAGACTCATCCCGACAACATCCTGTACGATGATGAATGTAGCGACACAGATCAAGAATAAAACTAAGCCGATCCCGCCTTCTTTGAGCTTCATAAAGTTTGCACTTAAGCCAATCGAGGCAAAAAAGATCAACATAAAACTGGTTTGCAACTGACTGCTAAAAACAATACTGTAGCCCCAGAATGAATGCACCAACAAGGATACCACTGCTGCCACCAAACCACCTGCGACAGGCTCAGGGATGTTGTAACGCCTTAAGAAGTCAATTTTGTTGACCAGTAAACGTCCTAATAACAGAACGATCACTGCCGAAATTAGCGTGTAGAAACCATTAAAAGTAAATTCCATGTTTTATTCCATTTATTCTATTTGTTATGTAAATAAACAAGCGCTGTAGCTCTGGCACGAAAGTGTTGAATCTGTTCTTGCCCACTGGCATAGGCATTGTTCATCATGGAAGTTGCAACAGTGATTGCCAAGTCGTGAATAAATGGCTTACGGATGAGAGGTAAACTCATGAGAAGCTCCTGTATCTGGTGTATATTTCAACATTTTCCACAGGCACAAAATTGGATAAATTCGATATGCCTGAGCTAGAAAATCCCCCTCACCGTGTCAGCAAGGAAAGCCTAATCAATTTTAAAAAAGGGCGTATTATGCATAAATTTAGAATATTGTGTGTATTTTTTTATTCTAGGGGCAATCACAGCCCCAATATATATCAATAAATATTACTTCTATTTCATTGTGTTACAAATACATTTAATTTTCACATAAAGAAACAAAATACAAATGAAATACAATACTGGTAGGTCTCATCTATATATCGCTTACTTTTCACTCAAAACTCCAATCTACGACTTAAAAAGTATCTGCAAAAGCTATTTATTACTTTATAGTCTCATTCTATGAGAAAGATCATAAATGATGAGGAATTTTTATGAACACGGAACAAGTCCGCTACGTCGATGATGCCATTACATCGCGCCATTCAGTACGTGCGTTTCTGGATACCCCCGTTGAAACCCAAACCATTAAGGATATTTTGGCGGTTGCCAGCCGAGCACCGTCTGGCACGAATACACAGCCGTGGAAAGTATATGTGCTGACAGGTAAAAAACGAGCTGAAATGATTAACCGTGTTTGTAATGCACAAATTGAAATGTTTCAAAAGCCAGAACTCGCTGGGCAGTATCAGGAAACCTTTGCCTATTATCCTGAAACCTGGATTTCACCTTTTATTGACCGCCGTCGTGAAAATGGCTGGGGACTCTATGGTTTGCTAGGGATTCAAAAAGGGGAAAAGGAAAAAATGGCGGCACAGCAATTGCGTAACTACCAGTTGTTTGATGCACCTGTTGCCCTGTATTTCACCGTGAACAAAGCAATGGGGATTGGTTCAAAAATGGATATTTCCATGATGATCCAGAATGTTATGGTTGCAGCTAAAGCACGCGGTTTGGATACCTGCCCGCAAGCCGCATGGAACCATTTCCATCCAATCGTACTGGATGTGCTTGGCGCACCTGACGATGAAGAATTGGTGTGCACTGTTGCCTTGGGCTATGCAGACCCTGATCACATTGTAAATACATTTATCACGCCTCGTGAGCCTGTGGAAAACTTTACTGTATTTTTAGATGAGTAATTCATTTATTGGACAGTATCTTTAGCTGAAGATACTGTCTTGCTGTTTCCCCACCTTAAAAATTGCAAATAGTCCCGCACTGGTAAACATCAACATCATCAATCCCATATTGAGTGATGCTTTCCAAATCAGGAAGTTTAAGATTACCCCGCCCAACAAGCCACAGGCGAATTGCATACTCCCCATAATGGCACTGGCTGTTCCTGCCCGCGCGCCCTGTTTCGACATGGCCAATGCCATTGCATTGGGTCCAGTTAAACCAATCCCAGAAACAACTAGAAATAAACCTGACATTAACAGCCAAAGTGGCGCGTGGTTCATCAAGCCAGCACTGACCACAATCAATGCGCCAAAACATTGAATTGTTCCACCTAAGCGCAAACGTGGAAAAATGTCCATGCGGGTATTGAGATGTTTATTCAGTGAGGACATCAGCATAATTCCACCTGCATTCATTGCAAAGGCATAGGAGAATTGCTGCTGTGACAACCCATACTGCCCCATAAACACCGCAGAGGCAGAGCTGATATAACAGAACAATGCCGCACCCGTCAGACAGCCTGCAAACATCGGTCTTCTAAAACTTTCATCTTTTAAGATTGCGGCGTAAAGGGTCGTTACCTGATAAAGAGACAAATTTAAACGGCGTTCTACAGGCAAGGATTCCTTAAAGAAGAAATGTACACACAACCAGCAGATTACCCCAATCACAGCCAAAGTGATAAAAATAGCCTGCCACGGGAAGAATGTTAGAATCCAGGCGCCAAACATTGGTGCAAGAATCGGTGCCAGTCCCATCACAATCATCATGCTGGAAAAGGCCTGCGCAGAACCCTGCATATCCAGACGATCACGGATGGCAGCCCTGGCAATCACCACCCCGACACAGCCACCCAAAGCCTGAAAAATCCGAGCAGCGATTAAAGCCCATTCATTGCTCACAAAAACACAGGCCAAACTGGCAACCACATACAAGGCCAAGCCAAAATATAAGGGGGTTTTGCGTCCAATACGGTCACTTACAGGCCCATAAATCAGTTGTCCAATCGCAAGTCCCAAAAAATATGCAGGTAAGGTATTGGCAATCATCTGCATGCTTACCCCAAACTCATCCGCCATTTGTGGCAGCGCGGGTAAATACATATCAATCGATAACGGACCTAAAGCTGTCAATAAAGCCAGCAATAATATCCATGCTGTTGAATATTGACGCTGACGAGCTTGCTCTGCCTGCATAATACTGTACTTTTCATGTTAATCACGTTTGCAAGCTTAGCATCCTCACTGTATTTGTGCATAATATGAGTGATAAAATCGATAGCAGAATACAAAAAGGATCAACCTTGAATCCCTGGTTCGGACGTTTAAAACAGGCAACCTACAACACCACGTTTATGTATAACGTGCGTATGCTCATTGCCTTTACAGGCACGGCTTTTGTTCCCTATCTGCTCAATTTCCAACTTGCCACCATTCCACTGACATTGGGTGTGGTTGCCGCAGGTATCAGTGACATTGATGACCGTTTTTCCGTGCGCATCATGAACCTGATTTATACCTATATCGGTTTCTTTATCACTGCGGCATCGGTTCAGTTGCTGTTTCCCTATCCTGCTGCCTTTGCAATCGGGCTGATTGTTTCCTGTATCGGCTGGATTTTACTGGGTTCACTCGGTCGGCGTTATGCCACCATTGCCTATGGCTGTCTGGTGGTTTCGGTCTACTCAATGCTGGGTGTACACCTGTTCGAACAATGGTATCTACAACCAGCCTTATTGGTAGCTGGCGCAGCCTGGTACGGACTGCTTTCCACCATTAGCTTCCTGTTATTTCCTGTTCGTAAATTGCAGGACCAGCTCTCTGCCTCTTATCATGCGCTGGGGAGCTTTTTATTTGCCAAATCCAATCTGTTCGATGTCGATATGACGCCATCAAGCTATCAGCAAAGCATGATTGATCTAGCGTTGGAAAATGGCAAGCTGATCTCCATCTTCAATGACATGCGTATGGCGCTGCTGACCCGCCTCAAGGGTGATCGTGGTCAGAAAGATACACGGCGTAGCTTGCAGTATTATTTTGTTGCGCAGGATATTCATGAGCGGGCGGATTCAGCTCATATCGACTATCAGAAACTGGCCAAGATTTTTCAGCACAGTGATATTTTATTCCGCTTCCAGCGTATCCTGACCATTCAGGGCAAAGCCTGTCAGGACTTGGCGAACTGTATTTTAACCCGTACCCGCTATCTACATAACAAACGCCTTAAGCACAGCTTTGAAAACTTAAGGCTGTCGCTGGAAAAGTTGCATGCAGACCAAGTCTATGATCAGGTACGGATTAATGCCCTGTTTGCACTTTATCAAAACTTAAAGTCGATTGATGCTCAGCTCCAGAATCTGGAGACTGAACGTAACATTCAACTGATCAATGCCCAGCAGGCGGAAAACCAGCTCAAGGATGATGACCTGAAAGGCTGGAATGACATGATGGTACGGGTCAAGCAGCATCTCACTCCCGAATCGGTGTTATTCCGCCATGCGGTGCGTCTGTCGATTGTGCTGTTTATCGGTTACATCTTCATTCAGTTAACCCATATTGCCTATGGCTACTGGATTCTACTGACTGCCCTGTTTGTCTGTCAGCCAAACTTTAACGCCACCAAACGCCGCCTGTATTTACGAATTGTCGGCACCCTGATTGGGATTATTGTCGGTCTGGCGATTATTTACTTTATTCCGTCACTTCAAGGGCAATTAGTCATGTTGGTGCTCAGTGGCGTTTTATTTTTCGAGTTGCGTAGTAAACAGTATGCCCAGGCAACTGCCTTTATCACCATTCTGGCCTTGATCAACTTTAATCTGGATGGTTCCGCATTTGCCGCAGGTTTGCCACGCCTGATCGACACCATCATTGGCTGTGCACTGGCATGGTTTGGAGTCAGCTTTATCTGGCCCGACTGGAAGTTCCGCCGCCTGCCACGCACCATTCAACGTTCACTGCAAGCCCAATGTAAATATCTGGCGGAAGTAGTAACCCAATATCATGAAGGGCGTAATAATGCCCTGAACTATCGAGTGGTCCGACGGGCGGCACATAATAATGATGCGGAAGTTGCATCACTCATTTCCACCCTTGCAACCGAACCCAATATTGATCCCACCAAGAAAGCACAGGCATTTGAGTTTCTCTGTTTAAGCCATACCTTTCTCAGTTATATCGCGGCCTTGGGTGCGCACCGTGAACGTATTGATGAGCCTGCGATATTAAGCCTGTTGGATCAGGCACTGGATGATATTCAGGGTGCACTGTTACGAGATGAAGTACCTGACCTGTCTTCACAAAATATGCTACAAAGCATACGCGAACGCCTGAGCCGCAATGATGAAAATGACCAGAAATCGCTGATTATCTTACAGCAGCTTTCCCTGATCCTGAGTATCCTGACCCGTTTAAGTATGCTGAAACAGAGTTTAAGCTATGAACCCCATGAAGATGGCACCGAGTTTGCCTCACTTTAGGGGCTATTGGTATTTTAATCGTCCCTATGATTCGCTATTGGCCTAATATCTTTGCATGCCAATCAATGATAAACTTAACCCAGTTCTAAACTCATTTTTTAAACTATGACCGCCAAAACGCTATACGCTTATACGCTACAACCCGTTCCCTACGAAGTTTCTGAACAAGAACAACGTCAAGCCCAACTTATGATTTGGCGTGGTACCAATAAGTTCAGCCGCAAGGCCTGGCTGATTATGATTGCACTTGTGGTGCTTTCACTGGTTACAGCAGGCCTGATCAAGTATTACTCCACCTACTCAACCGCGATTTGCTGGGTGGTGATCATTGGTGTGGTACTGTTCTACCTCATCAAGAAGTTTGGTCTGGAATGGTATGTGAAACGTAAAATGAACGAATTTCCTGTACAGGAAATCAAGGGGATTCGTTTAGGTGTACAGCCCCACGGGATTGTGATGCGCCAGAAAATGGGACTTCAGGAAGGTACAGCGACCATCGGCTGGAAAGACATTTACGAATGGTACAATACCCCTGATTTTATTTTGGTTAATTTCAAGGTAAAGACACCAAAAGGCGAAGTTCAGCAAGGTGCCTATATCCTGCCAAAACGCATGGATTCAAAGAATTTCTCATTTAATACAGTACGCAAGCACTTAAAAGAGACAGTTGGTGAGGCTAAACCGTTGTAATCGGATGCGGTCATCAGCAATATAGAACAACCCAGCCCAAGCTGGGTTTTTTCTTAAAATAGCACTTCCCTCGTTTAGGTTTAAGCCAGATTTAAATCACTCAATTTGAAAATAAGAATCAAAATCAATATTATCTACAAAATCCTTATTCTATTCTTATTATTGGGTTATATTTACAGAAACTTCATCATCTTTCTATTTTTCCCCATGTTTAAAAAAGTATTCTTCCAAATCCACTGGTTTTTAGGGATTACGGCTGGTTTAATCCTCTCCATCATGGGAGTGACAGGAGCCATTTACTCCTACGATCAACAAATCTTAAAAATGATTAATCAGCAAAGTTATGTGGTACAAGCTGCAACAACTCCCAAGCTGACACCAGCGCAACTTTATCAGCATTTCAGCCAGCAACAACCTGAGATTAAGATCAACAGCATCACCCTCTCTGCTGACCCTACCGCATCCTCTACAGTCAATATCAAGAAAGATGGCGAACGGCGTGGCTATAACATGATGGTCAATCCCTATACTGCCGAGGTTCTGCCTGAGATCAAGGGACAGGAGTTTTTTCAGTTTATTCAGCGTTTGCACCGTTATCTGACGATGGGTGATTTTGGCAAACAGTTGACAGGTGCGTCTGCGTTGATGCTGATTTTCTTTGTATTAAGCGGACTTTATCTGCGTTTTCCGAAGAAACACTCCTTTAAACAATGGTTTTTTATCAAGCCCAAGCTGAAAGGCCGTAATTTTATCTGGAATTTACATGCCGTTGTGGGCACTTGGGCGGTGGTGTTCTACCTGTTGTTTGCATGTACAGGCTTATACTGGTCCTATGACTGGTGGCGTGCAGGCATGTTCAAGGTGATGGGAGTCGAACAGCCACAACGCAAAGAGCATGACAATGAGGGTGACCAAGCCAAGCAATCTGAATTATCCCAGCAACAGATCAATACAATTCTTGAGCAGACATGGACAAACGTCAATGCACAGATTGGCGGCAAATACTCTGCCCTCACCCTAAATATTCCCAAGCACGATGACGCAAAGCTAGAGCTATCATTCGTTGACAATATTCCACAGCATGAACGTGCACGCAATCAGGCTGTCTATAACTATCAGCAGCAAAAAATTGAAAATTTAGAATTATATGAAGATAAAAAGCTTAATGAGAAAATCATGAGCAGCATGCTACCTGTGCATCGGGGTAGTTTCTTTGGTTCGACCTACCAGTTTATTGCCTTGCTGGCCTCTCTCAGCATGCCTTTATTCTTTGTGACAGGCTGGATGCTGTACCTCAAACGCCGTCAACAGAAGAAACTGACTTTGGCAGCGCGTCAATCCCAAACATCACAACAGGTCGATCCAAATGCAAAACCATGGTTGATTACTTATGCGTCTCAAACAGGTGTTGCTGAACAGTTGGCTTGGCGCACCGCCACCAGCCTACAGGAGGCACAGCAGCCGACTGTAGTGAAACCCATTCAGCAACTTACCGAGCAGGACTTACAGCAGGCGCAGCAGGTTCTATTCGTGGTCAGCACCTATGGCACAGGTGAAGCACCCGACCTGGCAACAGGGTTCTGTAAAAAGCTCATGCAACAGAGGCCTAACCTCGGTCACATGCAATATGCGGTATTGGCGCTCGGTTCCAGAGAATATCCAGACAGTTACTGTAGTTTTGGCTATGCAGTTGATAAGTGGTTAAAACAATGCAATGCGGAGGCATTTTTCGAGTTAATCGAAGTGGACAATGCAAATGCCAATGACATTCAACGCTGGAATCAAGCCTTGTCTGCGGTGACTCAGCATGAACTGCATGCCATGAATATTGAAAAGGTCTTCGATCAATGGACACTCAGTAAACGCCATGTACTTAATCCAAATAGTTTGGGACAGGCAGCCTATAATATTGAACTGACAGCACCTTATGACATTAGCTGGCATGCGGGAGATATTGCAGAGATTCAACCAGCCAATAGTATGACTGAGATTGAAGCCTTTCTGGCCAAGCATCAAATTCCTGCCAACATTCAGGTTGCTTCACTCAAACAACCGATTGAACAATGGCTGTGGAATAAAAACCTACGCACTGAGATTCAGCCATTTACCAAGCTTGAGGAACTGCTGCAACAACTTTCCACTCTGCCAACACGGGAATACTCTATTGCCAGCATCCCGTCACAGCAAGTTCTACGATTGGTGGTGCGTCAACAACGTGATGAAAATGGCCAATTAGGACTAGGTTCAGGCTGGCTCACCGAGTTTGCATCCTTAAAGCAAACCATTGCCTTACGCATTCGTAGCAATGAATCTTTCCATTTGATTGATGACAACCGCCCTATTATCTGTATCGGCAATGGTACAGGCATTGCAGGACTAATGGGCCTGTTACAGCAGCGTAACCGTCAGAATTACACCACCAACTGGCTGATCTTTGGTGAACGCCAACGCGAACATGATTTCTTCTATCAGGAAACGATTGAAGCATGGAAAAATATGGGCACGCTCAAACGCCTTGATCTGGCTTTTTCCAGAGATCAGGCGCAGCGCATCTATGTACAGGATGTCTTGCGTGAACAGGCTGATGAGTTAATTAGCTGGCTAGACCAGGGTGCGGTCATTTATGTCTGTGGTAGTATTGATGGCATGGCTTCAGGTGTAGATCAGGCACTTACCGATATCCTAGGTGAAGAAAAAGTGGATGCACTTCGTCAGGCAGGACGTTATCGTCGGGATGTCTATTAACTCGTAGTTCACTTTCCTCCAAGAACAACGGGTGTTTTCACACCCGTTTTTTATACAACAGCATCAAAATTTGCCTTTCTCCTAAATTTGCATACACTTAACACGATTCAAATCGACCACAATTCAAATTATGCAACTCAGTTCATGGCTTCGTCTCTTATTTGCCCTTGTCGGTTCAGTCCTGTTCATTGATGGTGCGGTGCTGATCGCATTTAAAAAGATTCATATTGGGACAGTGCTTCCACTGCTGCTTGGCCTTTTTTTCTGTGTATATGCGTTCTTTTATTATCATATTGAACGTTTCTTTTTCTATCATTTCCGCCTACATTCCATTTGGCGCTTTGGCTGGTTATGCTTCTGGATCTGGTTGATTAGCTTAGGCTATTTTTTTAATTATCTGGCAGAGAACAATGCAAAAACCCAGACCATACCCCCAGTACGGGCAATTATTGTGTTGGGTAGTGGTGTTGAAAATGGGCAGCCATCCGCCACCCTTGCCAAGCGACTGGACCGAGCTGCTCCAGTGGCCCTGGCCCAACCTAATGCAAAACTGGTTTTGACAGGAGGTATTGATTTTGGTGAAACTCAAAGTGAGGCTGAGGTGATGTCCAGCTATCTACAGCAGAAGCACCACATTCCCGCTTCGCAAATACTTTTGGAGGATAAGAGCACCAGCACTGAGCTGAATCTTCAAAATAGTCAGCCTTTGTTGCAGGCACAACACATTAATATCCAGCAACCAATTGTAATCGTGACCAGTGATTTCCATACACTGCGGGCGGCCGCAATTGCGCGAAAACAGGGATATCGCCATATCAGCATGCTGGGTGCCACCACACCTTTAGCCACACGTTATAATGCATGGCTAAGGGAGTATTTTGCCTACGCAAGTGGCTGGTTACTGGATGAGTATTGATAGGGTTATCCCTATCAATATCTTATTGCTTATTGATGCAAACGAATGTCCCGTGGCAACGGCAACTGCAACTCAGCAAAAACCTCTGGGCGCTGCAAATAGATCTGATACAGAAAATTCTTAATATCCAATAATAATGAATCAGGGCTAACCAGTAGGTTATTCCCCTCAGGCGTTAGGTCAAGAGAAAGTATGGTGTTATTTTCCTTTAAAAAAGGAATCATCTTTTCAATGAATGCCATCAAGGGCAATTCCTGAACCTCGTAATTGGCCCAATTGTCCTTGATCAGTAACTTTGCCATTCCCTTGTTCTGCCAAATAGACATGGCATGCTGCCCTGTTGGCGTTGCACATAGTGCCCAACCCTCATGATACAGGGCAACCACACGACGCTGGACAATAATATTTTCAATAAACTGGCGATAAAGCTGTTTAGGCGGTGAATTGGATATCGTAGTTTGAGATTTCGACGCAGCCTTGCGTTGATATGGATTTTTCATAATAAATGACTTCAATATTAGAATGATTATCGCGGCACATGATAAATCAAGCTTGAAGTGATTACAATGAATTGATTTTTAAGATGATGGGATATGGTGGGCGCTGACGGGATCGAACCGCCGACATTCTGCTTGTAAGGCAGACGCTCTACCAACTGAGCTAAGCGCCCTGAACGAAGATAAACAAAGCAAAGCTTTGTGCGAGTGCAAGAAAAAAATCTTTAATTTTTCTAATTAACTCTCGTTTCAGAGAAGCAAGTATAAACATACTTGTTAAAACAAACATTTTCTTAAACAGGGAGCCAAGAAAATGGCGCAGCGGACGGGGCTCGAACCCGCGACCCTCGGCGTGACAGGCCGATATTCTAACCAACTGAACTACCGCTGCACTATAATAATTTTGCAATTATGAGCTAAACGATATTAAAACTTAAGTGGCGCAGCGGACGGGGCTCGAACCCGCGACCCTCGGCGTGACAGGCCGATATTCTAACCAACTGAACTACCGCTGCACTTGAGTTTTAACGTAAAGGTTTGGTGGGCGCTGACGGGATCGAACCGCCGACATTCTGCTTGTAAGGCAGACGCTCTACCAACTGAGCTAAGCGCCCTTAACGTCTTCATCGTTTGTGAGGTGCATTATAGAGAATCTTCACAGCCTGTCAAACGCTTTTCATGCTCTTTTCGGAAAAAACCGTGTGAATGATTAAAAAATAGGTCATTCTTGATAAAACACAGGATTTTCGTATTTTATTTAGGCACTTATTTACAATCTGGCTGCTTATTTTCCAATGTCTGTTCTGAAATATAGACCAGTGCATGTTCAGGAACAAGCCCGAAAAGCTCGATAATTTCATCATTCTTCATTCGGATACAGCCATGAGACATCGGAATGCCCATCGGTTCCGTATCAGGTGTCCCATGGATGTAGATATATCGTTTAAAGGTATCACAACCCTCCCCCTGATTAAAACCAGCCTCCAAACCATCCAGCCATAAAATTCGCGATAAAATCCAGTCCCTTTGTGGAAACTGTTGTGCAAGCTGTTGATTGTAAATTTCGCCTGTGGGCTGGCGCGCAATAAAGACTGAATATTTTGCAGCGTCATGACCGATCTTTTGGGCAACACGATGCCAGCCTCTTGGGGTTTTACCACTGTTTTCCTGTTCACCAATTCCATTCTTGCCAGAGGAAATCAGATAAAACTTGTTATGTTTCGGCAATCGTAAAGTTTGTTGTACCAAATCAATCAATATGTCTGCCTGTTCCAATGTATAGGACATTTTCTATCTCTAAATATTTCGGTCTTGCTGATTTATTTGAACATAAAAATGCTGCGCTTTCTGTAATTTTGATTTTTAGAACTGATAGGAGGCTGACCCAATGATTTAGGAAAATGGTGTTCTTTTTGAATCTGCTTTATATATACAAGATATATTCTGCAAAAGCTTCGCTTTTTTTAACGCTGCTCAGGCTCAGGACGTAGCCATAACCAGATCGCCACAATCAACATGGTAACATCAGTAAATATCTTGACCCAGAACGGCGCATTGGTAAACAGCATTAAAATCCCACTGAACAGCATCATGATAGTGGCAATCCACTTGGCCTTGCGTGGTACAGTCCCATTTTCACGCCAGTTACGCAGTGTGGGACCATATTTGGAATGGTTCAGTAACCATGCATCCATTTGCGGCCAGCCTTTTGATGCCGCCCATGCCGCCAGAATCAGGAAAACTGTTGTTGGCATACCAGGTAGAATTGCTCCAATAATTCCCAATGTGATAAAAATCACCACCAAGCTACGCCAGAACAATGTTTTCATTTAGTAATTAACCGACACGTCAATACAACCGTGCTAGTATAAAGTGTTTTTATTGTTGTTTATCAAACTGAACTTATTATTTCTCGATGATGGGTGACTATGCCTGAGAAGATTGATTCACCCAGCTTTTTTGAACCGTGGTTACAGTTTAAGCAGCCTATTGTTCGGCAGTTGGCCTTTTGCATTGCCAGTCCCAATATCCTGACCAAAATACCCGATGATTTAAAAATTGAAAATTATTTTGAACTTCATTCCAATACCGTTTGGCAAGAGCACTATCAAGCTTATGAGGTGCGGTTGCAACAGTTGGATCAGCAACCTCAACCCTTAATTGACTTTATGGCACGCCTGAAAAGTACCCGTTTAGGTTTGCGTTTTGAATACCTGCTCTGGTTCTGGCTAGAGGATGATAATTATCACCCCTACCAGTTATTAGGCCACAGCATCCAGAAAATTGCGGGGGCAGTCACCCTGGGTGAGCTTGATTTCCTGTTACTCAACAAACAGACCCAGGAAATCGAGCATTGGGAAGTCGCATTGAAATATTATTTGGGTGAGAACGAACTCAATTTATCTGAATGGTTCGGCCTAAATCGGCAAGATACCCTACAGCGAAAACTACGGCACTTTACCCAACGCCAGTTTCAGTTTTCCGAGACCAGCCAGTACACAATTCGGCGTAAATTAGCAGTCATGAAAGGACAACTGTATTTACCAGAACCTCATTACGCATCATCTATTCCAGAATGGATCAACACATCCAGACGTTTAGGTCAATGGGGAACGATAATCCCTGTACTACCCTACTATCGCCTACAACGGCATGAATGGATTTGCCCTGATCAGCATCCATCTTCACAAACTGCCGAATGGTGGACCAATGGACTTTATCACAATGCAGACACTGAACCCATGTTTTATATGTTTCGTCAACCCGCCCTGTTATTTAGCTCAACCGCAAGTAAATAACATTTTATAACAGATCTACAATCAAACCATCATGTTCATTTTCCATTTATTTTTTTAGCCTCTAATGACATCATAATTAAATTCACACGGAGAAGATGATGAAAAAAATTTTAGTTGCTTCTATCATGGCCGCTTTTGTATTAACTGGTTGTAACACCTTTAAGGGTTTTGGGCAGGATGTTTCCAAAGCAGGCGACAAAGTGACCCAAACTGCTGAAAAAACCCAGGATAAACTGTAGTTCCATAGAACAACGCTCACAAAACCTTATCTACAACCTAGATAAGGTTTATTTTTACATACCTTTCTCAGCAATATTCCCCTATTATATCGGTTCAGATTTCACCAGATTTAGCCACATCTCGCATGAACCATTCCGATACACTTGAACTCAGTTTACAACTCCTACGCCAACCCTCAGTCACGCCTATTGATCATGACTGCCAGAACATCATGGCTGAACGATTGGCCAAGGTGGGTTTTAAGATCGAAAACATGCGTTTTGAAGATGTTGATAATTTATGGGCCCGTCGTGGTACAGAAAGCCCTGTGTTCTGTTTTGCGGGGCATACTGATGTTGTTCCGACTGGACAATTGGATGCATGGAATTCAGACCCGTTTTTGCCTAGCATCCGTGATGGTAAATTATATGGCCGTGGTTCTGCCGACATGAAGACCGCCTTGGCCGCAATGGTGGTCGCCTCGGAGCGTTTTGTCACCAAGCATCCTAACCATAAGGGTTCGATTGCCTTTTTGATTACTTCCGATGAGGAAGGTCCATCCATCAATGGCACGGTTAAAGTTGTTGAAACCCTGGAAGAACGTAATGAGAAAATGACATGGTGTCTGGTTGGCGAGCCTTCAAGTACCCATCAACTTGGTGATATTGTTAAAAATGGCCGCCGTGGCTCTTTAAATGGGGTATTGACCGTACAAGGCAAGCAAGGCCATGTCGCCTACCCTCATCTTGCACAGAATCCAATTCATTTGGCAACCAAAGCACTGGATGAGCTATGTGCCATCACATGGGACAACGGTAACGAATATTTCCCCGCAACCTCATTCCAGATTTCAAATATCCATGCGGGAACAGGTGCAACCAATGTCATTCCAGGCACACTGGAGGTGACCTTTAATTTCCGTTACTCCACTGAAGTAACGGCCGAAATTCTCAAACAACGCGTCATTGAAACACTGGATAAACATCAACTGAATTACAGCATTGACTGGACATTGTCAGGTTTACCATTCCTCACCCCAGTGGGCGAATTGGTGAATGCGGCAAGAACAGCGATTAAAAATGTGACAGGCATTGAAACTGAACTTTCAACCGGTGGTGGTACCTCTGATGGACGCTTCATTGCACCTACAGGCGCCCAGGTTCTGGAACTTGGGGTGTTAAATGCCACCATCCACCAAATCAATGAGCATGTCAATGTTGATGATCTGGAGCCTCTGGCTGAAATTTATGAACAAATTCTGGAAGAGCTTTTGACTTAATAAATTTTATAGTCATAAAAAAAGGAACTCCGATGAGTTCCTTTTTTTATTAGAGACCGAGCTGGGTCTGGATATTTTGCAAATGGGGAACAAAAAATTGCTTTTCGCCCATCTTCACATACTTAAAGACCTTATTGTCATCCACGTCTCGCTCTTCATCTACAATTTCCGAAATACGTACACGGATGGATTCAGGCATTTCATTACAGACCAAGGCAAACCGCTCGGAGACATCATCACCCTCAATAACCAAGGCCACGCCCTGCTTCTCGTTCGGGTCATTCACCGCATAAACGGGAAGCTTTAGGTCATGCCATTCGATGTGGTCAACGTTGGTTTGGGTATCCATTGCTGACAACACGATATTTTGTGGCAACAGCATGGGAACCTTTTGATGGCACTGAATAATATAGGCATCAATGAATCCTGTTGATACCGTAATTAAGTGTTGTAACTCTTGCTGGTCAATTTGCCCCAATGCCGAGTTTGCGCCTTTTTTAACCATTATTCATTACCCCTTAGCGCACTGTAAGTAAACTTTCAATATTTTCCAGAAGCGTTTCTTCCTGGAATGGTTTACCCATATATTGATTTACCCCCAGTGACAATGCACGTTCACGGTGCTTCTCGCCTGTACGTGATGTAATCATGATGATTGGTAAATCACGATGGATTTCATGGTGTCGAACAAGGTTGGTCACTTCGAAACCATCCATTCGCGGCATCTCAATATCAAGCAGCATCAAGTCTGGCTTGATCGTTTCAAGCTGCTCAATTGCATCGACACCATCTTTGGCCGTCACCACATCATAGCCCTGACGCTCTAACAGACGGGATGTTACTTTACGTACTGTCACTGAGTCATCCACAATCATGATCAGGCGGCGCTCATCATAACGCTGTTTGGTATAGGTCTCATCCACCTGCTTGCTACGCGCTGTTGACTGTGCCTGACGGGCAATATTCTGGCCATCCAGAATCAGACAGACCTGACCATCACCAAGGATGGTGGCACCCGCGATCACACCAATACTTGAGAATTGCTGGCCAATTGGTTTTACCACGATCTGGCCACGTGAACCAATTAACTGGTCTACCAATAATGCGGTAGTCTGTCCTTGTGCACCCTTAATCAGAAGCACAGGTAAAGAGTGAACCACACCGTTTAAACGCGGGATTGGCTGCCCTGCAACAAACTCCGACAGGTAGCGCAGGCGATAACGTTCCTGATCAATCTTGAAGTAGTCTTCCTGACTATCAAAGTATTGTTCCAATGCCATTGGCGAGATACGCACAATACGGTCAATCTGTGCAAGTGGGAATGCGAATTGCTGGTCACCTGCTTTCACCATCAAGGCGTCACTTACCGCCACGGTTGTTGGTACGCGGATGGTAAAGGTGGTTCCCTTGCCCAGAACGGAGCTGACACTCACGTGACCACCCAAGGCCTTGATATCGCTCTGTACAACGTCCAGACCGACACCACGGCCAGAGATCTGGGTCACCTGTGCAGCGGTACTGAAACCAGGATGGAAGATAAACTGTAAAACTTCTTCCTGATCAAGTTTTTGATCCGTGGTCATCAAACCTGTCTGAATCGCCTTGTCCTTGATTCGGTTGACATCAATCCCTTTACCATCATCACTGAATGTGACCACGATATCGGTACCCTGACGGCCAATGTCCAGAACAATATGCCCTGTTTCTGGTTTTTTAGCCTGTAAACGCTGCTCACGGTCTTCAATACCGTGGTCAATCGCGTTACGCAGCATGTGTTCAAATGGTGCAACCAGCCTTTCAAGAATACTGCGGTCCAATTCACCTTCGGTATTGTTCACCACCAATTCAGTTGGACGGTTCAGGGTGGAAGCCGTTTGGCGAACAATACGTTGTAAACGTGGTAACAAGCGTGAGAATGGCACCAGACGGGTACGCATCAGGCTTTCCTGAATTTCTGCCTGAATACGCGACTGCTGCAACAGTAGACCTTCAGTATCACGAATCTTCTCAGAAAGTGTGGTTTTAAAGTCAACCAAGTCCGAAGCGGATTCTGCAAGCGATTTTGACAACTGGTTCAACGATGAGTACTGGTCCATCTCCAATGGGTCAAAATCGGCATAACGGGAATTTTCTCCGCCATGTCGTGCAATGATCTGACTTTCCAGCTCACCTTCCATTCGACGTAGCTGATCAGCCAGACGTTTGATTGCAAGTTCCATTTCCATCAACGTACCACCCAGCTGGCCCAGGTCCATTTCGATACGTGAACGGTTGATCGCATTTTCCCCTGACAAGTCAATCATCTTCTCGATAACGTCAGCAGAAACACGAATCATTTCATTGTTCTGTTCAATACGCTCTGTGGTTTCCCACTCACCCAACATTGATGGTGGTTCAGTACCATCACCCTGAACAAACTCCATAGTATATTCAGGCGTAAAGATGTCTGTTGCAGAGAATTTTTGAGGAAGCTGTGCCGCAACATCCACAAATTCCATCTTCTCCAGACTTTGTTTTAAACCATCAAAGTTGGCATATTGACGCTTAAAGATCGCATCATTGAGCCATGCCAGCGCAGTATTAAGCAGATTGTCATAAACGTTTGAGCTGAAATGATGCACACCAAACTGTTCAAAGGCGTTTTCCAGATGGTAGGCAATGATTGCAATCGCATCCATTTCCACCATGCGTGCGCCACCTTTCAAGCTGTGGGCATTACGCTGGAGCTGTAACAGCAAACTACGGTTACCGCGCTGGTCAAACCACTGTTTCAACAAGCCCTGAGCCTGTTCAAGCAGTTCTTCAGCTTCCTCAAGGAATGTCTGTTCCACTAGTGAACGAACATCATCTTCAAGAGACTGACCAGCATTTTCCACAGTTTGAAGAGAGGAGGTATCTTCAACCTGTTCTTCTATATCATTGCCACTCAGCTCATCTGCCGCAAGACTTGGTTCTTCAGAAACTTCTTCTTCAACAAGTTGCAACACTTCCAGTCCACTGCTCTCATCTTGATCAGAAAGTGCAGTGATTTCAGTTGCAGGCTCGCTTACAACCAGATCAGCCGAGTGATCCGCTTGTTGAAGTAGCTGTACCACATGCGTTGATGGATAATCGATTTGCTGGTCGCGAATGGTTTGAATACGATCCGCAATATCATCCTGTACCAGACGAATCAAGGCAATCAGCTGTGGTGTTACCTGAATCTGCTGGTTAATCAGCTTCTCGTAAATTGTTTCCAGCTCATGTGCAATCAGGCCGATATGACGCGCCTGAATCATATTTGAACCACCTTTTAGGGTGTGCAAATAACGCATCAGGTTTTTCAGGGCATCCACATTCTGATAGTCTGCTGCCCAAGTACTGAGGTCAGCATCAATTCCCACCAGCAACTCATCTGCCTCTTCAAGGAAGATATCCAACAGGTCAGGATCAAAGTCACTGTTTGATTCGGCTGACTGCAATTGCTTCTTATCGAGTCCAAGCTGGGCTGCCAATACCGTAACATCAACTGCGGTATGTGGAGATTCTGTCTGAACAGAAAGGTTAGAAACAGCTGTCTCTTCTTCCACACCAACTGAATCAATCTCTTCATCTGTCTCTTCAAGCTGTTTAACCGCCACAGGTTTGGCTTCGAATGTACCCGTCATCTGATCAAGGTTTGCCAGAACCTGCAAGACATGAGCCGATGGGTAGTCAACCTGCTGGTCGCGAATCGTTTGAATACGATCTGCAATATCATCCTGAACTGAACGAATCACGGTGATAAGCTGTGGTGTTGCCTGTATCTGCTGGTTAATCAGCTTCTCATAAATTGTTTCCAGCTCATGCGCAATCAGGCCGATATGACGCGCCTGAATCATATTTGAACCACCTTTTAGGGTGTGCAAATAACGCATCAGGTTTTTCAGCGCACCTACATTTTTATGGTCAGCAGTCCATGTATTGAGATCGGTATCAATCCCCACCAGCAATTCATCTGCCTCTTCAAGGAAGATGTCCAATAAGTCAGGATCGAAGTCACTATTTGCCTCATCTGACTGTAACTGTTGCTTGTCCAGCGCAAACTGTGCTGACAAGTCTGTAATATCAAGAACAGACGCAGAATCTTGGACTGTTTCAGGTACAGTATCCATAACATCTGTGGATGTTTGTTCCAAGAAGTCAATATTCTGCTGGGTAAATAAACTTAATTCATTCAGGACACTTTCATGTGTCTTGGTTAAGGTGACACGCTGTCCAGCAGCCAAGGTATCAAACAACTGAATAAACTGTTGATGCACCTGATGATACAGCTCAAACGCATAATCAAGATTCAACAGACTCGGTTTAAAAATCAGGTCCTGATAGCTTGAACGCAATAGGCTGGTATATTGATACATCCCAATCGTGGCATGATGATGCGTATGCTGTAACAGAATTTCCGCCTGATGACTTAACAGCTGGATATATTGAGGAAATTCATTTCGGGCACGTTTTTCAAAATCAAATTCCACATCCAGTAAATCATTAATATTTAATTCTAGTAATTCAGAAACCAGCCCCTGTGGTCGTATTGCCTCACCATGTTTTTCTTCTAGCTGGAAGTCATAGCTATCCCATGCCACATTGAATGTGTCATAAATCTCATCCAGTTTCTGTTTCGCGCCCTGCTGCCTTAAGGTATGCAGGTAATCGCGGACAAACTGGGCATAATGGGTGAGCAATGCGGTTTCATCAGAACTGGAATCCAGTTCATCCTGCAACAAGGTCTTAAACAGGTTTTCAACTTTAGCACTTGCTTCAAATACCTGATCCACATGCGCCATTGAGGAACTACCACGAAGGGTATGTAAAGCCCTGATCAAGGTATTGTAGTGATCATTATTTGGACGTTCATTCAACAGGAACTGATCAATGGCCCTAAGATGATCTTCTGACTCCTCCAGGAAGATGGCCAAGGTTTCCTTGGCAAGCACTTCATCCTGCTCAGTTTCAATAGACGCCAAGACAGGCTCAATATCCTGTTGCACCTGATCAGCCGCAATTGTGTCATCAATGGCATCCTCAACACCATCAATCAGCTCAAGACCCGTCTGAACATCATCATGTGTTAAAGTGTTTGCAAGGTTTAATAGCTCATAAAGTGCAGGCTCTGGGCTTTGCTGTTGTTGTAATTGCTGCCCCAATAAAACCAGTGGTTTTAGATCAATCAAATGTTTTTGAACCACTTTAAAATCATGTACAAGCTTAAAACGGTAAATATTGAAAACCGTCTGAACATAGCGTTGAATTTCCGTGTTCAGGGAAACCGTTCCTGAAATAACACGGTTTAAAGTGTCTTCAACCGTCCAGGCCAACTCACCAGAGGATTTCGCACCCACCATTCTCCCTGAACCCTTGAGGGTATGGAAGTGGCGGCGCACATCTGTAAGTACATCCTGTTGATGAGGTTGTTCCATCCATTTAACCAACAAAGGTTCTAATTCAGCAAAGATTTCATCCAATTCTTCAATAAAAATCTCAAGAATCTCGGCATCTTGTTCAAGATAGCTATCTTCAGGAAGCGTCATCGTTTCAACTAACGTTTTTAATATTTGTTTCATAGCTGCTTCTTTCGTTTTTATCCACCAGTTGTGGGTAAAAATTACGTGTATCTATCACACAAGATGTCGTTGCATTCCACCACCACCTTGTTGAGATATTCTACATCTCTAAATAGGAAAGACAGCGCCCCACTCTGTCTTTCCTATGCTGCTTACTCAGGTAACTTAAAGTCAGTTACTGATTCACGTAATGATTCAGCCATGTTCGCCAGTTCAGAAACCGAACGTGCTGTATCAAACGTTGCTGTGGTGGTTTGTGAGGTAATTTCCTGTACAACATTCATCGTGGTTGCAATATGACTTGCTGATGCAGACTGAAGTTTCGCTGCATCAGAAATGCTCGCAATCAGTTTTGCCAAGTCACCTGATACCGTTTGAATCTCATCCAGTGCAATACCCGCATCTTTTGCCAGGTTGGCACCACGCACGACCTCGGAAGTCGTTTGTTCCATTGAAATAACGGCTTCGTTGGTATCAGTTTGAATGGTTTTTACCAGTCCTTCAATCTGTTTGGTCGCTGACGCTGAACGTTCCGCTAGACGCTGTACCTCATCGGCTACAACCGCGAAACCACGGCCCGCTTCACCAGCCATAGATGCCTGAATTGCAGCGTTTAAAGCCAGAATGTTCGTCTGGTCGGCAATATCGTTGATCAGGGAAACGATGTTACCAATTTCCTGAGAAGACTCACCCAAACGTTTAATACGTTTTGATGTTTCCTGAATCTGCTCACGAATGTGGTCCATCCCCTCAATCGAACGGTTTACAACTTCCGCACCATTTGATGCAATTTGTACAGAACGCTGTGCCACCTCAGCAGACTCAGATGCGTTTGCAGATACCTGATCAATGGACAATGCCATTTCATTCATCGCCGCTGACGCACCTGCAATTTCTTGCGCCTGATGTTCAGATGCTTCTGCCAACTGGTTAGTAATATCCTGGGTCTTCTGGGTATAGCGTGCAACCTCCTGTGAAGTATCCGTGATTCGGGATACAAGGTCACGCAACTGGTCAATCGCGAAGTTAATCGAATCCGCAATTGCGCCTGTGAAGTCTTCCGATACCGTTGCATAAGAACGCAAGTCACCGTCCGCCAAATCGGCGATTTCATCCAGTAAACGTAAAATCGCGTTTTGGTTACGGTCATATTCATCTTGCAGACGCGTTACACGCTCTTTATCCGTATTACTACGTAGAGCAAGTAATTGCAGTGCAGAGAACACCAGTAAGCCCAATGCGGCAATTAACACGATACCTGCAATAACATTACCCCAGCCACTCTCAGCTTTTTTCGACAAGTCATTCAATGAAGTCAATAAGGCATCAGATTGAGAGAAGATTTGTGAAGATGCCTGACGTACACGAACAATCTGGTTCGCGTTTTGTAGAACCGTTGCCGCCGCTGATTTCAAGACAGCGTCATAGTCAGACTTAATACTTTCTAGAGACTCACGTAGATCTGGTGAGGTGATACGGTCAACGCCCAGCTCAGAGCTACCATTGAGCTGTGCATTGAGGTAAACACCAAAGGTATCAATATCCGCCCCAAAGTCATTCGCAGAAACATTCGAATTATCTGTACCCACCAATACCGAGTTGATTGAGCGTAAAATACGCTCTGCGATGAACACCTGGTTTTTCGCGATAATTACTTGGCTACTTGGCATGTTTTCACGAACCATCTGGTCAACCATCAGGTTATATTCAGCCTGAATTTCAGGAATGGTTTCACTGATCGAGATGTTAGTGTCATAAAGCTGGTTAATGATTTTTTGTTGAGATGCGATTAGATCAATGTTCTTGGAAACATTCTCCCAAAGCTCGTTAACCTTTTTATACTCATCAGAACCTTTACCATAGACACTTTCAACGGTTTCAAGGTTTTCAGCAAACTGCTTCTTCGACTCAACCAGACTTTTCATCGCTTCTGGTGTACCAGATGCGGTTGCTTCCGTTGCCTGACGCGAGATCATTTGCGACAACAGACGCAATTCACCCAGACTACGAGTCAATTGGTTGGAACGTGGTACGCTCACAAATAGGTAAATTAAGAGGATGACTGCAAGGGCCAAAGCAATTAAAGCACGATAGATAATCGGTTTGGATTTTTCTGTTTCACCGAACAAACGGGAAAATTGATCCAGTTGCGTTCGGATATTTTCCAGAAACGCTCCGCCTTTCTTCAAACCAGCGCTATCGCCACCATTTTTCTTTTTGAGTTTAAAGCCCATATCAGCTTCTCCCCTGAATACGCGTTTATCTTCCGTAGCGTACAAATTAGTTTATAAATTTTATTGATGCATTCATGTATTGAGGATTTTTCAACAACCGACTCAGTAAAAACACATGCCACTGCTGATTATGCTGGTGAAAGTAACCCTGACAGTAGTCTTTTAACTTACTGTCGAGTTCAGCATTTTGAGAAAAGAAACTTTTCTTGTTAAAGTGCTGAATCCCCAGAACCTGGTCAACAACCAGTCCTACATAATGATCTTGATGGCTAATACATATCACTTTTTGTGTTGGTGAAAACTGACTCCGTTGTCCTGAAATAAACTGACTTAAATCAGAAACTGAAAGCAATCGCCCACGAATATTTGCCAAGCCACGTACCCATGCCTGAGTATTTGGAACAGGAGTATATTTCGGTGGATAGATCACCTCCGAAATTTCCCCCAATGGTGCAACAAAATATTGCCCTAACATCTCAAAAGCGATACCAGACCATCGGCTGACTTCATTCTGAGTTGAAGCATATTGTTTATTGCCCCGCTTGGATAAGCGAAGCAATTCGATAAATCCATTTGCTGCCATACCCTATCCCGTATTGAGTAATGAAAAGGCTCGTATTGGTTAACTTAAAAGTTGTTTAATCACATCGATAAGTTGCTGTTCATCAATCGGCTTGGTCAAATAGTCGCAAGCCCCCTGACGTTTACCCCATACGCGGTCTGTCGCCTGGTCTTTCGTACTTACGATCACAACAGGGATATGCTGTGTGTCTTTACCCTTGCTAATCTGGCGTGTTGCCTGAAATCCATTCATTCCAGGCATCACCACATCCATAAGGACCAAATCTGGCAACTCTGCCTGCGCCATGGTAACACCATCCGCCCCATTGGTCGCTTCTAAAACTTCATAACCGTGCTTAGTTAAAATTTCTCTAAAACGAAATGTTTCAGTAGGTGAATCATCTACTATAAGAATACGAGCCATTTTTTCCTCAATCTAATTTTATGCGCTAACGTGGTTACGAATCGCAGTTAACAGCTCATCTTTACTGAATGGCTTAGTTAAATATTCATCCGACCCCACAACACGCCCTTTAGCCTGATCAAACAAACCGTCTTTGCTTGACAACATAATCACTGGAATATTTTGGTAGTTTAAAGAGTTCTTAATCAATGCACAGGTCTGATAACCATCCAGGCGTGGCATCATGATATCAACGAAAATGATATCTGGATTTGCTTCCGCAATTTTTGATAATGCTTCAAAACCATCTACCGCCGTAATGACCTCACAGCCTTCACGTTGCAACAAAGTCTCCGCTGTACGGCGAATCGTTTTTGAATCGTCAATCACCATTACTTTCAAATTTTGAAATTTATCTTCCATATAATTGTCCTGCCCCATCACTCAATACAAATTATGTTTGGTTTAATTTGTTTTATACAGATTATTTGATATTTTTAACATATCTTTACTTGCATTATCAACGAAGCTTTTTGAACCAACTTATCAGTTTTCCTTAACAATAACAAATAGCGCACACTTTTGAACAAATTTCTAAATTTTTTGTATACTAACTATTTTTAATTGTATAAATAGCCACTAATATACAAGTGATTATTATTTAAAAATAAGTGATTTAGTTAACTTTTTGCGGGGAATGTAATGACTGGTTCGTTAAAGTGCGGTTTCCGCATTGGTCACTTTACAACGATAACTCGTAATTGCATTTGTACATTGGTTTTAATGTTTCTTTTTTATGGCTCAAGTTTTGCGGCCACAGAGCAACCTCGGGCAGTCTGGTATCGCTACTATGACAAGAATGGCATTGCCAATGTAAGCAGCTCAGTCACTCCAGAACATATCCGTTATGGCTATGAGGCGCTTGACCGCAACATGCAGGTGATCAAGCGCAACCAGCCCTATAATGCCACCCAGGATATTCAACAGTCCACACGCCGCGAATCATTGGCACGTCAGCGCGAACAGGACTTAAAACTTAAACGCGCTTATGGCAACAGCAAGATCGCGACTGCAAAAAGGGACCTGATTCTGGCCAACCTAAAGAAACAGTTGAATTATCAACAACAGCAATTGCAACAACTGCAACAGGACAAGATCAGCTTTAAACGTCAGGAAATGGAATATTACCGTAAAGGTGAATCCCTCCCCCCCCAGCTCAAAAACAATTTAGAAAATAACATTAAGAATATTGAGCGCGTGAAAAAAACGGTGGAAAGCTTAAGGAATGCCTACAGCAGAACAGAGATAGAATATGCTGACATTATTAATCGCCTTAGTAAATTTGAACAGAATAACCCCTCCAATATCCCATAACCCCCCTATTCAACACTTTTTATTTTCAGATCCTTAATTTTCTTTTTATCATCCTGATCGAATTGCCTCACTTTACTTTTCCCGAAATTCCATGATTCATGGCATAATGCCAAGACTCACAAGTGGAGAGATCTTTTCCGCCACTGTCGCAGCTTTTTTCAATCACACTTAACTTTAGGATTGTTTCCATGCGCGCAAGCCGCTTTTTATTTGCAACGTTAAGAGAAACCCCAAATGATGCTGAAGTCATTTCACACCAGCTCATGCTACGTGCGGGGATGATTCGTAAACTCGCTTCTGGCTTATACTCTTGGTTGCCCATGGGAACACGTGTTTTAAAGAAAGTGGATGCTATTGTCCGTGAGGAAATGAATCGTTCGGGCGCTTTAGAAGTGTTTATGCCAGTGACCCAGCCTGCGGCGTTGTGGGAGGAGTCTGGACGCTTTGAACAGTATGGCCCAGAACTGTTACGCTTTAAAGATCGTCATGAGAATCCTTTTGTACTGGGTCCAACGCACGAAGAAGTCATTACCGATTTGGCACGCAATGAGCTAAAAAGCTATAAGCAGTTGCCTGTCAATTTTTATCAGATTCAAACCAAGTTCCGTGATGAAATTCGCCCACGTTTTGGTGTGATGCGTTCCCGTGAATTCATCATGAAAGATGCTTATTCATTCCATGCAAATCAAGCTTCATTACAACAAACCTATGACGTGATGTACGACACTTACTGCCGTATCTTTACTCGTCTTGGTCTGGATTTCCGCCCTGTTGAAGCGGATACAGGCTCAATTGGCGGTTCAAGTTCGCATGAATTTCATGTACTGGCTTCAAGCGGTGAAGATGATGTGATCTTCTCAACTGAATCTGACTATGCAGCGAACATGGAAAAAGCCGAAGCCATTCTGGTCGGCGAACGTGCGGCACCAGCTCAAGCACTGGCGATTGTTGACACACCAAACCAGAAAACCATTGCAGAGGTTTGCCAGTTCCTGAACGCTGATGCCAAACAATCGGTTAAGGCTTTACTGGTTCAGGGTCAGGTTGATGAACATGGCAACACTCCTGTGATTGCCCTATTTTTGAGAGGCGATCATGAACTGAATGAAATTAAGGCTGAGAAGCATCCACTCATTGCTGCTCCACTTAGCTTTGCCACTGAAGAGCAAATCAGTGCACTGGGATTGAAGACTGGTTTTATTGGTCCTCAAGGTTTACTGAAAAAAGGTTTAACCGTAATTGTGGATCGTGCGGCATCGGTATTGTCTGACTTTATTGCAGGTGCAAATGAAGCTGACAAACATGCCACAGGTGTCAACTGGCAACGCGATGCACATTTTACTGAAGTCTATGATCTGCGTAATGTGGTTGAGGGTGATCCATCCCCAGATGGTAAAGGTACACTACTCATCAAACGTGGTATTGAAGTGGGTCATATCTTCCAGTTAGGCACCAAATATTCTGAAGCGCTGGGCTGTAAGGTTCTGGGTGAAGATGGCAAGCCATTTACAGTCACCATGGGTTGTTATGGTATTGGTGTGACCCGTGTGGTTGCTGCTGCCATTGAACAGAACTATGATGACAAAGGCATTATCTGGCCACAGGCCATTGCACCTTTTGAAGTTGCAATTGTGCCAATGAATGCACATAAATCACCACGCACTCTGGAAGCTGCCGAGGCACTTTATGCAGAGTTGCAGGCACAGGGTTATGATGTGTTATTGGATGACCGTAATGAACGCCCAGGCGTAAAATTCTCTGATCTTGAATTGATGGGGATTCCACATCGTATTGTCATCGGTGAAAAAGGTCTGGATGCAGGCACTTTTGAATATAAGGGTCGCCGTGATACGGAAGCCAGCAACCTCAGCAAAGATGAATTGCTTGCAAAATTAGTAGGTTGATAAAACATCATCCTAATAGGAAAGAGCATTTTGATGCTCTTTCCTAAACCAATTGCATTAAGCTTTTTTGACAAACTCAGATTTCAGTTTCATGGCACCAATGCCATCAATCTTACAGTCAATATTATGACCATCACTCGCATCAGTAATCAAACGGATGGTCTTTACTTTCGTACCAACTTTCACTACTGATGAGGAACCTTTAATTTTCAGGTCTTTAACCACTGTGACACTGTCACCATCCGCCAACACATTACCATTGGCATCTTTAATAATTTCCTGTTTCTCTGATGCCTGCCCCTCACCCTGTTTCCACTCATGTGAACATTCAGGACAGATGAATAATTCTCCATCTTGATAAGTATATTCTGATTGGCATTGTGGGCAATTTGGAAAAGACATAAAAAATCTCAAAAGCATTATTATGCGAGATAGAATGCTTTTTGCAAAATTTTAGTTTTTATTATTTTTCATCACTCCAGAAAATTTATGTCACTAAAACTTTATCAATCATTCATTTTATTCATCAGGAATTTCAGCTTCCACCAACAAGCCCAATAAATATAAGGATTCCTGCCATCCATTTCGCCAATGCATCTGGAACCAGGAAAGCTTTAAAGACACGCTCTGCTGGGGCCTTGAATACTCGATGTAATTTAACTGTACCTGTCATTTTTATTTTCCATCATTGTTGATCACTATTGTTATATTTGTCATCACCATGAATCAATCGTTGCGATAGCTTTGGTTGCCCATTCTGTCATAAATAAATAAGCAGAATCTAAAGCTGTTTTTTTGTGAAAAATAGCGCAAAATAACTCCCTATATTTTAATGACTAGAACACAGCCTTAGGATGAATCAATGAGTCAGCTTGCTTTTACTGCTTTTAGCTTAAATGGTGTAGATGCACAAAAATTCCTACAAGGTCAGGTGACTGTACATGTTGAGCGTCTGCCAGAGAATGAAAGTCGCTACACCGCTATTTGTGATTTAAAAGGGCGTATTCATTTTGGTGTGTGGATCAAAAGATTAAATCCAGAAAGTTTTGAACTGGTGACAACTCAGGATCAGGCAGAAGAGTTTTCCAGACATATTAAAAAGTTTGGTGCTTTCTCAAAAATGAAACTGGAAGAGGTTGGTCAAGTTTTTCCAAGTTTTATAGGCAACCATACCGAGTTTTCTTCAACAGAAACAGATATAAATGCATGGCAAATACAAGCCATTCAATCTGGACAGGCCTGGATTACCCAAGCAACTGAACATCTGTTCCAGCCCCAGGAACTGCGTCTGCATCAACGAGAGGGTGTGCATTTTGATAAAGGTTGTTATCTAGGACAGGAAATTGTGGCACGCCTATGGTTTAAGGCAAAACCTAAACACTGGTTGCATTTGATTCAAGGGAATGATGCTGTACCCGCTCCTGCAACCCAACTCAGTAAAGATGTAGAAGTCGTTAATAGTATCGCTTTTGAAGATGGTTATTTAGCTTTGGTGATTGCCAAACCGACCGCACTGGAAGAACTTCATCTAACCGTTTTAGATTTACCAGAAGCTTTAAATGGTGACGTGGCGAGGCCTCAATAATTTTTATGCGATAGGATTGCCCAATATTCAAATGGGCGCTATTGTTCCATCATACTATCTGTTTATTGGTCAACTGGTCGATCCAAAAAACCAAAAAAATCTAACCGAAAAACGTTTAATTGAGTTCAATAAAATTGATGTTAAACAACTGCCATTAGAGCAAGCTATTCGATATGTTAAAGGTGATGTTAAACGTACACTCTATATATTTACAGATCCCGACTGCCCTTATTGTCAGAAACTGGAACAGTATATGACCGCCATTGATAATGTGACTGTCTATTTATTTCCGTTCCCATTAAAAACTCTACATCCTCAGGCAGAAAAAGTTGCCAACAAAATCTGGCGTGCTAAAAACCAGTATGAAGCTTGGGAAGATTATATGCTACATCGCAAAGCTCCAAAAAATTCAGGACAATGTTCCACCCCAATTCAAAAGAATTTGATCTTGGGACAAAAACTACAAATTAACGGAACACCCACCCTATTTTTGAAAAATGGTGTCCGTATCGCTGGTATGCCACAAAATGCAGAACAGATTGAACAATTACTAAACTCAGGCAAGCAATCTAAATAAATGAATAAATTAACAGTAGACTGACTATTTCTACATGATGTATTCACATTTTTCTTTATCAGTATTTTGAAATAATTTATATATTTCAAAATACTACAAAGCTAGAATATATTTAGCCATAAATATTGACATACAAAATTTACATTTACATTTTATGCCAAACTCTTAAACTTACTTGGGTCACAACATTGTTTTCTGCCAACAACAAAGGATTTGAGCAGAAATGAAGGAAAGGAAAAAAAGATGAAAAAGTTGCTCATTGCCAGTCTAATGATCGTTGCAAGCCACTCAACATTGGCAGCAGACAACAAAGCAACCAATAAGCCCGATGTATTTGCAAAAGCAACTCAACTCTACGAGGCAAAAAATTACCCAGCAGCATTTGCAGAAATGCAACGTCTTGCAGAATCTGGAAATGCTCAAGCAATCTATAATCTTGGCTCCATGACCCAACATGGTCAAGGAACCAATAAAGATGAAAAGAAAGCACTGCAATATTATCAAGATGCTTCAAATAAAGGTTTCGGGAAAGCAAGCTTCGTGATTGCCCAAGCCTATCGTCAAGGTAACTTAGGTTTAAGCAAAGACACTCAAAAATTTAAAGAGTACCTCGATAAAGCATCTAAACAAGGGTCCGAAGAAGCTATTGTTGAAATCGCAACTTTATTATTTGCTCAGGGTAAACCTGAGACAGATCAAATTGCAATTCGCCAACTCAGACCATTAATTCAGAAGAATTATTACCCTGCAATGCATATCAGAGCGATATATGATCTTGGACAAGGGGTTAAAAATAAGAATCCTGTTACGCGTCAACAAGCGATTAGATCTATCCAATCACTTGCTGAAAAAGGTTATGCACCGTCTTTAATGGCTTTGGGTAATATGCTCGCAAATGGTGATATTCTTCAGCAAAATCTACCTGAGGCGAAAAAGATTTTTACCGAGCTAGCGAGACAAGGTATCCCTCAAGCTAAAGAATCCTTGGCCAAAGTAGAACAGATTGAAGCTCAACAAAAGCAAGCTAAAGCATCTGGCGCAAAGCCATAAATATTGTAAAAATTCACCAAATACCTATTCTTTCAAGATAAGGTATTTGGTGATTCATATGGTTAGAATTGCTTAGTTACGGAAAAACCCGCACTCCAGTTACGCCCATCTGCTGGTTCATAGAAACGCCCATTACCATCATTTACGATCACTGAACCGATATAATTTTTATTAAACAGGTTATCTACCCGAGAAAAACCATGAATGTTGGTGTTTCAAAGCCTTTGGCATAACTTGCATAGATCAATGCCTGTGGCATGAATTGCCAACTTAAAGCAACGGATGGCAAGATTTCTTCATAAGTTGTTTTACCGCTATTATCACCATTTAGACCAACAATATAATGATCTTTGGATTTGTAATGTACGTTACTGTATCGTATCCCCGTATCTAAACGCATTTTGGGTAGAAATGACCATGGTGCTTGTAGATAAGGATCAATATTCCATAAATTATTTCGCTCATCTCGGCGCAAAGCACCCACAATCCCTTTATCACCCTGATCATTAAAATTTTGGAAACCCTGCCGATCTTCATTCATGGCATCTATAGAAACACCAGCGGTAAATTGGGTTTGAGGAAGTAAATCCTTACCCGTCCATCGGAAATCAGTTCCATAGTAGTCACGTTTAAAATCAATCACCCCACCCACCTGATAAGGTGTATTTGGATTTTTTTGAACTATATCAGGAATAGACTGATATTGAATGACTTGCCGCTGTCCGATATAAGTGATGTGGTTCTAGGATTTTAGACCACGTCTATAAGTGATAATCTACTCCCCAATAAGCATGGGAAATGCTTGTTTTTGGAGTCAACCATGACACGAAGAAAACGTCGTAATCATTCAGCAGAGTTTAAAGTTAAAGTTGCTCTCGCAGCAATTAAAGGCGACCACACACTCGCTGAACTTTCTACTCAATTCGATTTACATCAAAACCAAATCATCGATTGGAAAAATCAACTGCTTGAGCAATCAGTCAATATTTTTTCACGACCAACAGCACAACAAGAACCTGAGATTGACCTCAAAGCTTTACATGCCAAGATAGGACATCAGGCATTGCAAATTGATTTTTTAGAAGGTGCGCTCAGAAAAATAGGGCAGCTGAGCGGCAAAAAATGATCGATAAGACCCATCAACTTTCGGTACGACAACAATCGCAATTGATTCAAATCAATCGCAGTACGTTGTATTACAAGCCCAAAGAGATTTCATCAACTGATTTGAGTTTGATGCGTCTGATCGATGAAATTCATCTCGACTACCCCTTTATGGGCAGTCGAATGATACGAGATATGCTACAGCGTCAAGGACATCAAATAGGTCGGCGTAAAGTCCGACGTTTAATGCGCTTGATGGGAATACATGCCTTGTATCCAAAACCCAATACCAGTAAGCCTAATCTTGCACACCGTATTTTCCCATATCTGTTGAAAAACATGGTCATCGATCACTCTAATCAAGTCTGGTGTACAGATATCACATACATTCCTATGGCTAAAGGCTTTGTCTATCTGTGTGCAATTATAGATTGGCATAGTCGTAAAGTACTGGCTCATCGTGTATCGATCAGTATGGAAACAGACTTTTGCATAGATGCGTTGCAAGAAGCAATTGTGAAATATGGTTGTCCAGAGGTATTTAATACAGACCAAGGCAGTCAATTCACAAGCGAGGCATTTTTGAATGAGTTAAAATTGCGAAATATCCGTATCAGTATGGATGGGAAAGGACGGTGGAGAGATAATGTGATGATTGAGCGGTTATGGCGCAGCGTGAAGCATGAGGAAGTCTATTTGAAGGCTTACGATACGGTTAAACAAGCGAAACAATCAATTGCTGAATATTTGGATTTTTATAACATGATACGTCCTCATTCAAGTTTGAATAAGGCAACACCAAATGAATTTTATGATCAACATTTACTAAAAGTAATGGCAGCATAATTTAAATATTTAGAGCGGATTTATCACTTATAAAACTGAATTGAGTGGTCTAATTAACGGAACCACATTATGTTTGATAATTGGCTCATATTTTACTTGACGGTATATTAAATTATACCGTCAAAATGACGGTATTAGCAATGCATTGCCATACATTTAGATACATTGCAAAAATCATATATATTTTTATTAATCAATACCTTAGTAATTGTATTACATTGCATGGAATTACAGAATGCCCGAACTTCCAGAAGTTGAAACCACAAAAACCAGTTTACTGCCGCTTTTAGAGCAACGTGTACAAGCTATAAGAGTACACAATCCTAGTTTGCGCTGGCCTATCCCTGATGATCTTGAAAAATTAATTGGTCAACGTTTAATTCAACTCAAACGTCGTTCCAAATATATTTTGGCTGAATTCGAACAAGATCAAATGCTTTGGCATTTAGGCATGTCAGGTAGTTTTCGCTTGTGCCAACCCAGTGACGAATTGCGGAAACATGATCATTTAATTATTGATTTTGAAGATATTCAACTGCGCTATCATGATCCACGTCGTTTTGGCTGTATTCTTTGGCTAGATCAGGACAATCAGTCCAAGCTTATTGACACACTTGGTCCAGAACCTTTAAGTGAAGATTTTAATGCGACTTATTTGTTAGAAAAGCTAAATAAGAAGAATGTCGGTATTAAAATTGCACTTATGGATAATCATGTGGTGGTAGGTGTTGGTAATATTTACGCAACTGAAAGTCTCTTCAATATTGGAGTTCATCCTGCGCAACCTGCTTTAACTTTAACTCAAGCACAAGTTGAAAAGTTGGTGATTGAGGTCAAGCGCATCCTAAAACAAGCAATTGATTTAGGTGGATCAACTTTGCGTGACTATAGTAATGCGATGGGTGAAAATGGTTATTTCCAACAAACGCTGCTTGCTTATGGTCGTGCAGGTGAAATGTGTGTCAACTGCGAAACCACGCTGGAGAATTTAAAGTTGGGACAACGCGCCAGTGTGTTCTGCCCACAGTGTCAACCCTTAAATAAGAAAGCTTAGTTATTTCAATGTTTTCTCAAGGAGAGTGATTTATGCAAACCGCAATTGTTCGACATATTCTCGTCAAGGATAAAGACTTGGCAGAACAACTGAAAAAGCGGATTCATTCTGGCGCGGACTTTGCGAAAATTGCCAAGCAATATTCAACATGCAACTCAGCAAAACGTGGTGGTGAACTCGGTGAAGTGAAAAAAGGGCAGCTTGTTTCTGTGATCGACAAACTGGTTTTTACTGCCGCGGAGAGAGTCTTACACGGTCCAATTAAAAGCCAGTTTGGTTTTCATCTGGTTGAAATTAAATTTCGTATGGAGGGTTTTTGATTGAAGCCTTTCTTTTATCGTGAATGAGGGACCCATATCTGCTCATTCATGACATAAGTCCATGCCTGTACAATTTCACCAGAATCTAAAAAGGTTTTTACTTGCACTCTTGTATATTGCACACCCTCAAAATCATCCAGCATTTGCCAATTTTCTGCCAATTTTTCAGTGCTAAACAGATAACCTTCTACCAATGCGTCTTTTTCATTTAAAATAATGGCGGGTAAACCCTTATCTGGTCCCCAATCTAAAATATGAATTGTTCCATGTATAGAAGCTTTTTCCCAGTCACCACCTATTCCAGCAAGAATATGGGCATTCTCCCGATTTGGGCAAAGTGTGCCGTAGACAAACAAGCGATTCATAGATTTATCCCACTTTAATATTTTTCAGCATGTTAAAGTGAAATAATTAAACTTTCCATGTTTAGTATCTCCAATTATTGAAATAACTTTTACCAATTATTTTTCAATCAGGCATAAAAAATGGCATATCGAGATGCCATTTTATTTTCAGGAATTTTTAACCCTGTTTTTTCAATTCATCACGGATTTCACGTAACAACTGAATATCTTCTGGTGTTGCTGCTGGTTCAGGAGCGACTTCCTGTTGTTTACGAATACGGTTCATCACTTTCACCATAAGAAACACAACCCATGCCAAAATAATGAAATTAAGAAAGATGGTTAAGAAATTACCATAGGTCAAAACATTGACACCTGCTTTTGTTAATTGATCTAAAGACTGTAAATTATTTGGATTGTCTCCGAGCACAATAAACTTCTGGGTAAAATCAACACCTCCACCTGTAATAACTGAAATAAGTGGCATGATGATATCTTTCACCAATGAATCAATGATTTTACCAAATGCACCACCAATGATGACACCAATGGCAAGATCCATCATATTGCCTTTGATGGCAAATTCTTTAAATTCTTGAATAATACTCATTTATAACTCTCCAGAATTGACGTGATCGCACCTACTTTTGCATTGTTTATTACATAGGCACAGTTATTCATCATAATATTGATAATATTATATTATTCTGAAAAAAAGAAAGTTATTTCACACTTTAACAACATATTTTATTGTAATAAAAATATGAACTTAAGCATGATGTATTCATTTATTTTATATAATAAAAAACCGCTAAACAGAATTAGCGGTTTTTTCTTTTTCAGTTAAGAAAAATTATTTATCACGGTTACGCTTACGTTCGTTTTCAGTCAAGTAACGCTTACGAATACGAATTGATTTTGGTGTTACTTCAACTAGCTCATCATCTTCAATGAATTCAAGCGCTTGTTCAAGCGTATATTCCAGTGCAGGTGTTAAAGTCAATGCTTCATCAGTACCAGATGCACGGACGTTGGTGAGCTGTTTCGCTTTAGTTGGGTTAACAACCATATCGTCTGAACGGGAGTTAATACCGATGATCATGCCTTCATATACTTCAAGCTGTGGTTTAGCAAATAAACGACCACGGTCTTGAAGTGTAAATAATGCATAGCCCAAGCAAGTACCTTGAACCATAGAGATCAACACACCGTTTTGACGCTTCGCCACAGTACCTGCTTTTGCTGGACCGTAATGTGAGAAGCTTGATGTCATAATCCCTGTACCAGAGGTCATGGTCAGGAACTCTGAACGGAAACCAATCAAACCACGTGAAGGTACAGTCGCTTCAATACGGATACGACCTTTACCATCAACTTCCATATTGGTCATTTCACCTTTACGGAAGCCCATTTGTTCCATAACTGAACCTTGATGCTGTTCTTCAACATCAAACGTTACATTTTCGTATGGCTCTTGTTTTTCACCATCGATTTCTTTCATGATGACTTGTGGACGAGAAACACCCATCTCGAAGCCTTCACGACGCATGTTTTCAATCAATACTGAAAGGTGAAGTTCACCACGACCAGAAACCTTGAAACGGTCTGGACTATCCGTATCTTCAACACGTAATGCCACATTGTGAATCAATTCGCGGTCAAGACGTTCACGAATATTACGTGAAGTCACGAATTTACCTTCTTTACCCGCAAATGGTGAGTTGTTCACTTGGAACGTCATCGAAACTGTAGGTTCATCTACAGACAATGGCGGTAACGCTTCAACATTTTTCGGGTCGCAAATCGTGTCAGAAATATTGAGTGCATCAATACCTGTAATACAGATGATATCGCCTGCTGATGCAGATTCAACATCAACACGCTCTAAACCGTGGTAACCCATAATTTTAAGGATACGACCGTTACGTGTCTTACCTTCTTTATCAATTACAGTCACTTGAGTGTTCAATTTTACAGAACCACGTTGAATACGACCAACACCAATAACACCAACGAAGCTGTTATAGTCAAGTGAAGAAATCTGCATTTGGAACGGACCATCAACATCAACTGCTGGTGGTTCTACGATATCTACAATTGTTTGGAACAATGGTGTCATATCATCAGCAAGTTCCTCTGGTGATGGACCTGCAACACCACGAAGACCTGAAGCATAAACGATTGGGAAATCCAATTGCTCATCAGTTGCACCCAAGTTATCAAATAAATCAAATACCTGATCAATAACCCAATCACAACGAGCGCTTGGCTTGTCAACTTTGTTAATGATTACGATTGGCTTCAAACCACGTGCGAACGCTTTTTGCGTTACGAAACGAGTTTGTGGCATTGGACCTTCTTGAGAGTCAACAAGAAGCAATACACAGTCAACCATCGACATTACACGTTCAACTTCGCCACCGAAGTCGGCGTGTCCTGGGGTGTCAACGATGTTGATGCGATATTCAGTGTTGGTACGTGCATCTAACCATTTGATTGCAGTGTTTTTTGCAAGAATGGTAATACCACGTTCAGACTCAAGCGCGTTAGAATCCATAACACGTTCAATCTCGCCTGCGCGATCGCCAAGAGCACCTGATTGTTGTAAAAGTTTGTCTACAAGAGTCGTTTTACCATGATCGACGTGCGCAATAATGGCAATGTTACGGAGAGTTTTAATATCTGACATGTAAAATTCGATACGCTTTAAATTTGAGGGCAAATTATACAGAAGAATCCTAAACTTTAGTAGTGACAGTTTATTGACAGAGTACTTTTTTTCTGACGAAACGTTACAGAATCGTTGGTAAAGTAGGCCAACTCTATTAGAATATTCCACTAATGCTTATCGCTTTTTTATACTCCCATGCCAAATTCCCAACCTCAACAACAGCTTGATCTGGTCTATGGACTCAATGATCAACCGAAACCTTTTGTTGCATTTTTAGCAGCATTACAGCATCTTTTGGCAATCCTGGTGCCTATCGTAACCCCTGGGTTATTGATCTGTCTGGCACTTGGCGTGTCCCGCGAAGACACCAACATGATCCTGTCCATGTCATTGATTATTTCAGGGATTGCGACCTTTTTACAGTGCAAAAAAGTTGGACCATTTGGTGCAGGATTGCTAATTGTCCAAGGGACCAGCTTTAATTTTATTGGTCCGATTATTGGAATCGGTAGTGCCATGGTTGCAGCAGGTACGCCAGTTGAACAGGTGATGGCAGCCATTTTTGGCGTGGTGATTGCGGGTTCATTCATTGAAATGGGTGTCTCCAGAATTCTACCCTGGGTTAAAAAGCTGATTACTCCACTTGTGACAGGCATTGTGGTTTTGCTGATTGGCTTAACCTTGATTAAAGAAGGTTTGATCAGCATGGGCGGTGGTTATACTGCGATGCAGGACAATACCTTTGCCAATGCAGATAACCTGATCATGTCCTGTACTGTGCTGGGAATTATTATTCTACTCAATCGTATCCGTATAATTTGGGTGAAAAGTTCAGCAATTTTAATTGCTTTGGTCATTGGTTACATTCTTGCAGGCTTTATGGGTCATTTAAACTTTTCCGTATTGCAAGACGCCCCATTAATTCAGATTCCTACGCCTATGCATTTTGGATTAAGCTTTTCATGGAGCCTGTTTATTCCAATGGCATTTATCTATTTGGTCACTTCACTGGAAGCGATTGGTGATGTAACCGCCACCAGTAAAATTTCCAACCAGCCTGTTGATGGTCCAATCTGGATGCAGCGAATTAAGGGTGGTGTATTGGTCAATGGTGCGAACTCATTTCTGGCGGGTATTTTCAATACATTCCCAAGTTCTGTGTTTGCTCAAAACAATGGTGTCATCCAATTGACAGGTGTGGCAAGCCGTTATGTCGGGATCTGGATTGCCATGCTGCTGGTTATTTTGGGACTATTCCCTGCTGTTGCAGCGGTCATTCAGGCCGTACCCCAAGCTGTGCTCGGTGGTGCGGTAATGGTGATGTTCGGTGCTGTTGCTGCGTCTGGAATCAATATCCTTGCCAGTATCCAGCTAGACCGCCGCGCTTTGCTGATTATTGCGATTTCACTTGCATTGGGTTTAGGTGTGGCGCAGGTTCCCCAGATTCTGGAGCACCTACCTGAACTATTTAAAAACATCTTTAGTTCAGGCGTGGCAACAGGTGGTATTGCCGCTTTGATTTTAAATATTGTTTTACCTGAAACGCACAAATAACCATCTGGCAATCGCACTGCCCAGTTTTACCACTGGGCTTTGTTTTTGATGAGAGATCAAAATGGATCCACGTAGTGAAGTTGTTTTAAGACAACAGAATTATTTAAATGGGCAAGTGCTATTGATCAATGCCCCAAATGATCAGCTTGCCAAAAATTTACCCAAGCAGGTTCAGGCTTCCGTCTGGACTTGGAATTATGCTGATCATCAAGCTTTTCTCAATGCAGGAATCAACTCACATTTTTCAGTTGAGTTGCCACAAGCAAGTTTTGATCAGGTTGTTATTTTCGTTCCAAAATCTAAAGAGTTATTGAATTATATTCTTCATGTCGTGGTTAGCCAGTTAACACTCGGTCAAAGCGTATTTTTAGTAGGTGAAAAAAAAGGCGGTGTTGAACGTGCTGCCAAACAATTGCAGCAATACGGTAAAACCCTGAAACTTGACAGCGCACGTCATTGTCAACTTTGGCAGATGATCATCGAAAAAACTGGGCAATTAAAGCCACTTGAACATTGGATTAAAAGCTATAGCATTCAGATTGGAGAAGAGCAGCTAGAAATCACCGCCCTACCTGGTGTATTTAGCCAGAACCATTTAGATGTCGGTACAGCCGTACTATTGCCTTACCTGAATCAAATAAAATCAGGCAAGATTGCCGACTTTGGTTGCGGTGCTGGAATTATTAGTGCTTATTTAGCCAAACTTAATCCAAACCAGCACATTTTTGCACTTGATGTTGATGCATTTGCATTACGCTCCACTGAACTGACCTTTCAACGAAACGGTTTAAATTTAACACAGCTACATCTACAGCCTGTCACAGGTTTTGTTGATGCACCTAAAGATCTAGATGCCATCGTCAGTAATCCACCTTTTCATCAAGGTATTCATACCAATTACGATGCAAGTGAAGAACTCTGCCAATTGGCGAAAAAGCATCTGAAAAGTTCAGGTGAACTATGGATCGTGGCTAATCGTTTTCTAAATTATCCACCTCTGATTGAGCAGAGCTTTGGTCAATGTCTTGTGAAAGCAGATCAACAGGGATTCAAAGTGTTATACGCCTGTGCAAACAGGGTCAGCTGATACTTTATCTATGGTTGCGGCAGAGAATATTTTTTAGGCGGTATAAGGCATGGGTGATGAAATTTAGTGATTCTAAATGAATCAGCCATAACGCTATAGCGGCAAAAAATATTCCTGCCCCGAAGGGTTATGGTTGAAATTCCCTCACTCTTCGTTATGAAACTTAGTAATAGAGTCGCTATTACTTTCGTTTCATGCCTTGATTGATGAAATTTCAGCCTATAACGCAACCCATATATAAAGTGTCAACAGACCCTTATACAGTTTAAGGAATTTTTATGAGCGATACATCTGCTCCCCAGCATCTCCAGCGTAAGCTTGGGGCACGCCACCTAAATATGATTGCCATTGGCGGTTCAATTGGCACAGGCTTATTCCTTGCTTCGGGTTCTACCATTGCCACCGCAGGTCCAGGTGGTGCGTTATTGGCATATGCTTTAATTGGTATCATGATTTATTTTCTGATGACCAGTCTAGGGGAACTCGCCACCCATAACCCAAGCTCTGGTGCATTCTTTACCTATGGCAGCCGCTATGTTGAAGAGGGTTTTGGCTTCGCACTGGGCTGGAACTACTGGTATAACTGGGCAATTACTGTCGCTTTTGAATTGGTTGCAGTACAGTTCATTATGAAATTCTGGTTTCCTGAGATTGCAGGTTTTTACTGGAGTGCCATTTTCCTTGCCGTGATTTTTGGCATTAATGCCATGACGGTCAAAGGTTTTGGTGAAAGCGAATTCTGGTTTTCCATGATTAAAGTGGTTGCGATTATCGTCTTTATCATCATTGGGATCGCCATGATTGTAAAAATCATGCTTACACCTGATGTATCGGTATGGAGCAACTGGACCAAGGGGGATGCGCCTTTTGTGGGGGGGGCTGCAAGCACTGGTCGGAGTCGCCATGATTGCAGGATTCTCGTTTCAGGGCACTGAAATGGTGGGCGTTGCCGCAGGTGAATCCAAAGATCCAAAGAAAACCATTCCATTGGCAATTAAACAGATTTTCTGGCGGATTTTGCTGTTCTATATCCTGTGTATTTTTATCATTGGTACATTGGTCAGCTATGATAATCCACTGTTATTACATGCAGCCGAAAGTGAAAATATTGCCCTGTCACCCTTTACCTTACTGTATGAAAAAGCAGGCTTGGCCTTTGCCGCAGGCTTAATGAATGCAGTGATTCTGAGTGCAATTTTGTCAGCAGGTAACTCTGGCATGTACTCCTCTACCCGTATGCTGTTTGATATGGCAAAAGAGGGGCGTGCGCCAAAATGGTTCTCCAAACTGGATACTCGTGGCGTTCCCATGAATGCCTTGTATGCAACCACAGCCGTTGCGGCGCTCTGTTTCCTGACCACTTTTATTGGCGAGCAACAGGTTTTTAACTGGTTGTTGAATATGTCAGGCATGTGCGGATTTATCGTCTGGCTCGGCATTGCCATTTCACACTACCGTTTCCGCAAAGGCTATACAGCACAGGGCTATAAAATCATAGACCTTGCCTACCGTGCCAAGTTCTTCCCATTCGCACCGTGGTTTGCATTTATTCTTTGTTCAGTCATTATTTTAGGTCAAAATTATCAGGCAGTTCTGGGTGGCAAAATTGACTGGTTAGGCTTACTTTCAACCTATATTAGCATTCCATTATTCCTGATCATTTGGTTAGGCTATAAATGGAAACATAAAACCAAACTGATTGCCTACAAAGACATGAATGTGAAAGAGGGCGAATAAAAAACCATTTTTTACTTGACCATTATGAAAATTTGAGTAAAATTCACGCTCATATTTTCAACGGCACTATTTTATAGGAGGACAACATCATGCCATTACTACAAGGAATAACTTACTAAGGTTTGGCACGTTGTCGTCTCACGGACAAGTGACAAATCTGCTGATCACTTGTCCGAATGCTTTATTAGACCTGGCATTCGCTAGGTTTTTTTATGCCTATTCGGACAGAAAAATTAAAATAACCGAGATAAGAAAATGGGCATACAAAAAATTCTCAATGCAGAAGCGCATTATGGCGTTCCAGTGAAAATATTCACCAACGACATTGATAGCGACAGTATTGAACAACTCAAGAAAATGGCACAACTGCAATTTATTTATTCACATATTGCGGTCATGCCAGACGTGCATGTGGGTAAAGGTGCAACCGTTGGCAGCGTGATTCCAACCAAAAACGCGATTATTCCTGCGGCGGTAGGTGTGGATATTGGTTGTGGCATGAATGCAGTTCGACTCAACCTCAAGGCATCCCAATTACCAGACAATCTTGCACCGTTACGGCATGCAATTGAACGCAAGGTTCCTGTCGGCTTTGAATTGCACAAGCAAATCAAAGCCAAGGCTTCCAGCATTATTCCATTGGAAAAACGCTTGCAGCCGATCATTCAAAAACATCCAGGCTTGGTTCGGATGCTGCGAAAGTTTGATGCAACCTGGCAAAAACAACTCGGCACTTTAGGTGGTGGCAACCATTTTATTGAGCTATGTCTGGATGAAAATCAGGATGTCTGGATCATGCTGCATTCAGGTAGTCGCGGCTTGGGTAATGTGATTGGCACCTATTTTATCGAACTGGCAAAGAAAGAAGCGCAGCACCGTTTTGGTCATGTCCCTGACAAGGATTTAAGCTACTTTGCTGAGGGTTCAGCCAGTTTCAATGACTATGTGGAAGCAGTGGAATGGGCACAAAACTATGCTTTTGAGAATCGTCGGGAAATGATGCGACTAATTCTGGAAGCCATTCGCCCACTTCTCCCCCCCTTTCAAATGACTAAAGAAGCGATTAATTGCCACCATAACTATGTCAGTCGGGAGAATCATTTTGGCAAAGATTTATTAATTACCCGTAAAGGCGCTATTCGGGCAGGTCAGGATGAACTCGGTATCATCCCAGGTTCAATGGGTGCTCGCTCTTATATTGTTAAGGGCAAGGCAAATCCTGAATCATTCTGTTCATGTTCACATGGTGCAGGACGAAAAATGAGTCGTAACAAGGCAAAGTTACTGTTCAGTCAAGATGATTTGATTCAACAAACCCAAGGGATAGAATGTCGTAAAGATGCAGGTGTAATTGATGAGATTCCGAGTGCATACAAAGACATTGATCAAGTCATGGCAAACCAGTCTGACTTGATTGAAATTGTACATACACTCAAACAAATTTTATGTATTAAAGGCTAAGACGATGAAACTTAAAGATATGCCAAAAATTAAGGCTCGCAATCCTGTTGCACTCTCTCCTTTACTTCACAAGGGAGGCATTCATGAAAGCGAAAAACCGAAATCCCAACATCGTAAGGAACGTAAAGATACCAAAAAGTTCCTGAACAAAACTGCTTGGCTCTAGTAAAAAAGCGGCTCAATTGAGCCGCCCTTTCATATCATCAAGACTCAATTACTGAGCTTGTTGACCTGGTTGTACAACAACAGTACGGCTACCAGTGATCGCAGCGAATACGCGACGGTTCATAGCACGACCTTCTTTAGTCTTGTTGTCTGCAATCGGTTGATCCCAAGCGAAGCCCTGAGTTGTCAAGCGAGTTGCGTTAACATTGTATTCATTCACAAGTGCAGACTTAACAGAGTTGGCACGAGCTAAAGATAAACGTTCGTTCAACTTACGTGGACCCGTGTTGTCTGTGTGACCTTCAATGCGAGCAGTCGCATTCGGATACTCAGACAATTTCTCTGCCACTTTCGCAATTTCAGACTTGTACTGCGGCTTGATGTCTGACTTGTTGGTATCAAAGAATACACGAAGTTCCATGTTAAGGTCTTCAGTCAACTCTTGTGGCTGTGGCTGAACTGGTACTGGTACTGGTACTGGTACTGGAACAACTTCCACCACAGGGGCAGCAGGCTTCAAATGGCCACCAAGAACAACGTTTAAACCAGCAAGCGCTGTATAGTTCCAAAATTTTTCATCAAAATGGTATGTACCACGAGCTTCAGTACGAAGTGATAGAGCATCATTAATACGCCAGAAAACACCACCACCAGCATTTGCTAGCGTACCTTCTTCACCATCACGTACCGCATCTACGTCATATTTATAGTGACCTGCACCAGCAAGCACATATGGTTTAATTTTACTATCGTAATTCTTTGTGATTAGATCAGAAGTAACATAAAGGTTACCCGCGAGGTTACGACCTTTATACTCACCACCATTACTTACATCACCTTTGATTTGACTATATTCAACTTCAGCACCTAACCAAGGCGTTAATTCAATACCTAACGCAGCGCCAACGAATAAATCATCATCAAGTTCTGCGCCTGTTGTTAAACTACCTTTATCACCATTATTATTATGCTCCGTATCATACTTTGTATAACCAAGCATTAAAGGGGTAACAGTGACACCCGCATTAGCAACTAAAGGGGCAGCAACAAGCATAGCAAGTGCAATACGACTCAATTTCATGGATATCCTCCAAAGATAAAAATTATTTAAGCTTGCTCTAGTAATTTTTTGAACACTGATGACTTATTCTATCTGTCTCAGTCATTCATTTCACGTTGAATCATACAAACACTTGAGAAATTTTCCAAGCATTTAGCAATATTTAGCCCTCGACTCTCGAAAGATATTATCCCCCACTCAAGATAGCAGCTAAGTAAATTTTCATGCAACGTTGTTCTAGCGCATGAAGTCTATCATTTTTTAATCAAAATTTTAATCACATATCAAAAACTTTTCAATAAGACTAAACAATTCCAACATTTCTTTCAAATATAGAACAAGACTTTTTCTGCTCGTTTTATTAATGATTCACTTATGTAACGTGAATTCGGTTTAAGCAGATTTTACTTCAATCGGTTTTTTAAAATCTGCTGAATCCCAGACTTATATCCATTTACAAACATCAAAGCATATAATGTTAAAGCAGCAAATATTGTAGTCAGTAGCCCTATTTTTGATCTGTGGCGAGTATGTTCAAGATCAAACTGGCTTTTCATCAGATGAGAGCTTCAATCATTCCTCGTTTTCTTAATACTGCACTATCAAAAGCATCCAGGGATTGGGGTTTCATATTTCTTTTTACTCGTGTGAGGAGTTGAACACCGACTTCCGCAAGACGAGATCTCCAATTCTTACCCACATAGCCACGATCACCAAACAATTTACCTGTGAGTTGTGAATGTTCAATTAGATCGGGCAATACTTTACGATCATCTACGTTACCCGTTGTAATACAATAAGAAATTAAGCGTCCGATATGATCACAAATCAAATGAATCTTAAAACCATAAAACCAGCCGACAGAAGTTTTCCCCCGAGTTGCACTATCGGCAAATACACGATTAATCTTGCCACAAGTGAGCATGTATTGCTCAACCTGCTCTGAAATATCAGTGCAGAAATCATCAATTAGGCAGAAAAGTGTTGTAAGCGGTGTGTCGATAGGCATTTTGAGATCATTGTTTTTTGTCATGGTTAAATTTTGACTTAAATGCCTATCCTTTTACAACTTCCTTATCCCGAATTCACGTTTTTTTAGAAAGTGTGTTGAAGAAACTGGTCCGCTTCAACCACAAAAGTTAATCGACGACTCACTTCAGATTTCAGTATCTAAGCAAGCTAAGCTGCTGAAAGTCTCCCGTGGTTGTTATTATTATCGCCCAAAACCTGCGAGTGCATCAGATCTGAAGCTGATGCGCTGTATGGATGAATTACATATGCAATATCCTTTTGCAGGTAGCCGTATGATGCGTGATTTGTTGAATCGTCAAGGACATCATATAGGACGACGTCATACACGTACTTTAATGAAGAAAATGGGCATTAATGCGTTATATCGTAAACCAAATCCAAGTCAGGCCAATCAAGCTCAGCGTAAATATCCACATCTGCTCAAAGGATTGAGTATTCAGCGGAGTAATCAAGTGTGGTCTACGGATATAACGTATATCCCTATGGCAAAAGGTTTTGTTTATTTATGTGCTGTGATTGATTGGCATAGCCGCAAGGTACTTGCGCATAGGGTATCGATGAGTATGGAGGTGGATTTTTGTATTTCGGCTTTAAATGAAGCGATTAAAAAATATGGCCGACCTGAAATCTTTAATACAGACCAAGGCAGTTAGTTCACCAGTGATGCATTTATTGAAGCATTGAAATCAAATGACATCCAAATCAGCATGGATGGTAAACTTGCGCAGTATACTGCTCATGGATTGATAATGTGATGGTTGAACGGTTATGGAAAAGCGTTAAATATGAAGAGGTGTATCTCAAAGCCTACAGCAATGTTTTGGATGCGAAGAAGCAATTAAACGCATATTTTGAATTTTATAATTTGAAACGGCCTCATTCGAGTCTGGACAAAATGACTCCAGATGAGTTTTACTATGACCAGCTACCACAACAAAATAAGGTAGCTTAACTAGAGCAGAATATCACTTATAAATAAGCTTTTAGTTGTTCAAACATGTGGGGCCACCTCTGTCTGGTTATTTGTAGTCATAAATTTAAGTCCCCACTTGTTTTTAAGTGGGGACTAAATTAAGGCTTAAAGGCTTATAGGACGAATTCATAAGGTGTGTTCATCGGACGCTTACTTTTATGTGCTCAATTTGAGTGAATTTCGAACAGAATTTACAAGAATATTTTGTTTTGAGACACACTCTTTGGAGCTTTAACCCTGATCTGATAACAAGGCCACTTGCTGTACATAGTTGACAAACTTGCGTTTAGAGGCTTCAAGCTCCTCCTCACTGACCTGCTGCTTGATATCCCGATGAATACGCAGTACATGCTGGCGTAGGGTATGACGTTCAGAGGCGTTAAACACCTTGCTGAACTCGTTAATAATTGGATCACCCTGGTCAATCATACGGTCTACCCAACGCATCAGTTGCATTTGTTTCTTCGCGCCCTGCTGCGGCGTTAAATAGGATAAAATGGTGCTTTCATCCTCATTGCGAAGCAACTTGCCCACACGCTGGAACTGGCGACGACGTGCCTCAAATGAGCTGATCTTCTGCACTTCAAGCAATGCGTCAATTAGGCGCTCATCGACAGGAAGTTTTTGAATCTGCTTGGGATTGAGTTGAGCCAGTTGCTCACCCAAGGCTGCCATACGCTGAACCGCCTTTTTTTGCTCGGTTCGACTCGCACGCCCTTCTAATGACTCAAAATCTTCATCGGTATAACGCTGGGGTCCACGTGCCACTATTACTCTGCCTCGTAAAATTTTGCTGCGAACAGCGTTTGAATTTCTTCCAGTGCCTTCTCTTCATCGGCACCGTCAATCACCAGTCTCAGTGTGGTGCCCTTACCCGCACCCAGCATCAACAATGACATAATATTCTTTGCATCAACCAGCTTGTCGCCCTTGCCAATTTGAATGGAGGAACGAAACCTGGTGGTTACCTCGATCAGTTTACCAGATGCACGTGCGTGTAAGCCGAGTTTATTAATTACATCAATTGTTGTGTCTATCATGACCAGTGCTTCATTTCTCTATGTAAGATTTGGACAGTCCATTTTGCCTCAAGGGCCTGCTTGAGTCTATCCACAATATAAACCGAACGGTGCTGCCCACCCGTACATCCCACTGAAATGGTCATGTAATGGCGATGCCCCTCTGCGAAAGCGGGCAACCACTTTTCCAGAAAGCGATTGATATCTTCAAACATCTCGTTGGTTTGCTGACTACCCTCTAAAAAGCGGCGCACAGGTTCATCCAAACCTGAAAAACGGCGCAGTTCCAAATCCCAGTGTGGATTAGGCAGATGACGTACATCAAACACATAATCCGCATCCAGCGGAATGCCATGCTTATAGCCAAATGATTGCAGTATCACGATCAACTTGTCCGACTGACCCAGTTTGGACAGTAGGATATGCTTTAAATCATGGACACTTTTATCGGTGGTATCAATATGCACGGTGGAACGGAACTGGATCGGAATCAGAAGCTGTTTTTCTTCCTGTATGCACTGCAACAGGCTGTTAAAACGGTTTGCCAGCGGATGCGGCCTACGTGAGGCGCTAAAGCGGGAAACCAGATCCTGATCCTGGGTAGTCAGGTAAATGATATCGACCGTACCGTGTTTTTGCAATTGTTCAAAAACATGGTCAAACTCCTGCATATCGGCACGGGTGCTACGGACATCAACGCCCAGAGCCAACTGCTCAAGATTATTCTCGTAATCCAGTTTTGACACAATTTCAGGCAACAACGCCAAAGGCAGGTTATCTATACAGTAATAGCCCAAGTCTTCAAGCACCTGTAATGCAGAGGATTTTCCTGAGCCTGATTGTCCTGTCACGATAAGAATACGCTTCATGACGTTTACCCTTTTTATTTTCTAGTTTTAAGTCTTAAAGTCGACCTGTAGGTTATCAATCAAACGTGTTGTACCCAGTTTTGCCGCAACAAATAAAACCACATTTCGATCAAACTGCGCAATTGGCTGTAAATTTGTTTGACGGGCCTCCACATAATCGACAACAAAGCCTGCCTGTGTCAATTGGTTAGAGATACTTTCCAGTACCTGCGCAAGTGCCTGCCCCTCATGCAGTTGCTGTTCGGCTTGCTTGAGTAGTTGGTAAATCGTGGGTGCAATCGCGCGTTGCTGTTCAGATAAATAACCATTACGGGAACTTAAAGCCAAGCCATCTTCAGCACGGACAATAGGCACACCAATCACTTCCAGTGGCATGTTCAGGTCCTGCACCAACTGGCGAATGACCGCCAGCTGCTGGTAGTCCTTTTGCCCAAAGAACGCGAAATCAGGCTGTACGATGTTAAACAGTTTGGTCACCACAACAGCAACCCCATCAAAATGACCTGGACGTGATTTACCACACAGGTCATCGGTAATTTGACCGACACTGATATTGGTCAAGCGTGGCTGTGTGCCATACATCTGCTCTACAGAGGGTGCAAAAATAATGTCGCAATCCACATCCGCCAGTAAACGGCTATCCTGCTCCAAAGTACGTGGATAACTGTCAAAGTCTTCACCCGCGCCAAACTGAATCGGATTGACAAAAATGCTGACCACCACCACATCACAGATTTTCTTTGCGGCACGCACCAAGGTCAGGTGACCTTCATGCAGGTTGCCCATGGTGGGTACAAAACCAATCAGCTTTTTTGTGCTTCGTGCAGGAGCAAGTGATGCGGTCAAGCCTTGTATGGTGGTTTCTGTTTTCATGGATTACAGCTCAACTTGAAAAGTATGTTCTTTTGCAGGGAAAGACTGGTCCTGAACAGCGGCATGATAGGCCTTAAAGGAATCCAGAATTGCGGTTTCACCAGACTGTTCTTTCATGAAGTTACGCACAAAGCGTGCAACACGTCCAAAGGTTAAACCTAGCATATCCTGTACCACCAATACCTGACCATCGGTTTCATTGCCCGCGCCAATCCCAATCACAGGGGTATTTGGAAATAGTTCAGCGATTTCCTTGCCTAACTGAGCTGGAACACACTCTAATAATAATACCGCAGCACCTGCATCAACCACAGCTTGGCAATCCGCAATTAATTGATCTGCTGCTTCACGCGTTCGTGCTTGAAGTTTATAGCCACCGAATACGTGTACTGATTGTGGTGTTAAACCCAAATGCACGCAGACAGGAATACCATTACGTGTCAAAACTTGGACTAATTCACTTAACCAAGCACCGCCTTCAATCTTGACCATTTGTGCGCCAACCTGCATCACCGCCTTGGCGCTTTTCAGGCCATCTTCCAGCGTTGCATAGCTCATAAATGGCAGGTCTGTCATGATCAATGCATGTGAATTACCACGGCGCACAGCCGCTGTATGGTAAGCCATGTCTTCAACTGTCACAGGAAGTGTGGAATCTCTTCCTTGAATCGCCATTCCTAGAGAATCACCAATTAAAATTGTATCAATTTCAGCCAATTCCATCGCTTTAGCCATACTTGCATCGTAACAAGTAAGACATGAGAACTTACGTCCATCAGCTTTAAATTTTCTTAAGTCACTTAGACTAATCATGATGATATCCTCTGCAGGCATTTCCAGAACGAAACAATCTTACGCAGTTGCCCAAGACTGGTCTGCGATTACAGTCAAGCTTGCTTGCTGCACCAGTTCTAAATCTTTTAATGGATGGCCATTTAACTGTAAATGAGTATCGATATCCAATAAGGGAATAACCACAAAATCACGATCTAAAATACCGATATGCGGTACGGTTAAACGCTCATTTTGAATCTGCTGCTGACCATAGATCAGTAAATCCAGGTCAAGGGTGCGTTCGCCCCAGCGTCGCAAACGGACTCGCCCCGCCTCTTGCTCAAACTGCTGCAATTGATCCAGTAAGGCTAAAGGCTCAAGTGCTGTATCCAGTTGCACGACCGCATTTAAATAATTGGGTTGATCCTGTGGACCCATCGGTAGGCTTTGATAAAGTCGGGAAACCTGAACTGGTCCCAAACCTGCCAACTTGGCAACCGCTTCACGCAGAATCTGCTGCGAATCACCCAGGTTACTTCCCAACCCAATATAGGTACGAATGGTCATTGCGTTGGCCCAAAAACCACTTGGCTTAAATCACGTTTTACCCGTTTGCGCTTGAGAATTGGATGATCAGCACCAACCTGGCTGGAATCACCTGAAGCCTTTTCCATAAAACGGGGGGTGGACTCATCCGACCTGACACGTTCTTTCTTGGCACGGCGGTTTCTAGGCTCAGGGACATTGACCAAAGGTTCAATCTCAGTGGTCTTTGGCTCATCAACTTCAACTGTCTTACGGCGTGTTTTACTACGTTGACGGTTGTATTGACGAATTGCGACTTCTTTCTGATCGATTGACATTTCTTGGTAAGCTTCCCACCAAATACCCATGCCCTCGGTACTGCTATCACCCGATTTTTCACGCAGCAGCAGGAAGTCAAAGCCTGCACGAAAACGTGCATGTCCAGCTAAAGCTTCAATTTGCTGTGGTTTTGGATTGAGCAAACGGGTTTGCATTTCCCATACTTCACGAATAAAAGTTTCAGCAAAACGCGGAATAATGGTGCGGGTGGCTTGACGTTTCAATACATCCAAACCAGCTTGGGCACGTGCTTCAGCAGGAACAACACCTTTATTTAAATAAAAATCGCAACGTTCTAAGAAAGGCTTCCATAACAATACTGCATAAAAAAATGCGGGATTAATGGTCTTACCAATTTGAATTCGTTGATCAGTATTTTTAGCTGCACGTTCGATGAAAGCTGTTAGATTTGGTGGAATTTCAGCAAACAACTGTTTCCAAACACCAAACTCAATCAGCATTGGTAAAACCTGGGTCAGGTGCCCCATGGTAAATAGTTTTTGTGACTCGTCATATAAACGGTGCGGTGAAACATCCCGCAACAACTGCGTCATCTCAACACTGAAAACATCAAGAATGGATTGGTCAATCTGGAAATTCAGTTTTGCGGCAAAACGCAAGGCCCGCAGCATGCGTACAGGGTCTTCCTCAAAGCGCTGGGCAGGCTCCCCCAGAAAACGCAGGGTACGGGTTTTAATATCATCAACCGCATGGCAAAAATCGAGTACGATGCCTTTACGGGGCTGGTAATACAGGGTATTGATCGAAAAATCTCGACGAGCAAAATCCTGCTCAATCGTTCCCCAATTATTGTCACGAAGAATCATTCCAGATGCACTGGTCACCGCTTTTTTCGGAGGTGCACGGAAAGTCGCCACCTCAATCAGCTCACGGCCTGAGTAGACATGCGCCAACTCAAAACGCCGTCCAATAATTCGGCAACGTCGCCCAAAAACTTCTTTCACCTGAGCTGGGGTGGCATTGGTGACTGCGTCAAAATCCTTTGGATTAAGACCTAACATCATATCGCGAACACCGCCACCCACAATATATGCCTCATAGCCAGCTTTGTTCAGGCTATCAATCACATCGAGAATTGAGGGAGGAAGTTGAGCTGTGGACAGACCACATTTTGACGCGCGCAAGGTTTGCAAAAGACAGTGTCTCCTACGTCAGGACGTAAATAACAATTTGTCGCTAATCATAGCTCCAACCCACACAAAGGGCAATTTATTCTGTTGAAGTTTCAACAGATCATGCCTCTTTATTAGCGACACCATTTCAGAATTTCCCTTAAAGCATCAGCCGTGCCTTGTTTTTTTCCAGCAACTTTGGCCCAATCCCTTTCACATTCACCAATTCATCTATGGTTTTAAATCCGCCATTCTTTTGGCGATATTCCACAATGGCCTGAGCCTTTTTCTCGCCTACACCATTCAGGGTCTGTAACTGCTGTACATTCGCCTGATTGAGGCTAATTTTATCACCCTGCTGATTTACAGAAGATGAAACAGGCTTTGAGCTGGTTTGCTGTGTTGGACGTGATAGATAATAATTGTTGTTAGGCTGTTTCGCCAACTGCTGATCCCGTGCCTGCTGCTGGGCTTTCCATTGGCCATAAGACTGGTCAAACTGCTGCGCATGCAGATGAGAAAGGCACCCCACACATAAAAGAATCAATAAAACAGCGTTATATTTGCTGCACGGATGTGGCAAGGTCATTGGTTTTTTCCTCAGGTTTTAATTGTCGTTTTGCTTGCTCCCAGAGTTCATCCATTTCTGCCAAACTCATTTCCTGCAAGTCTTTGTGTTGTCGTTGTGCCTGTTGTTCAATAAAAGCAAAGCGGCTTCTAAATTTATGAATTGTCGCCAACAAGGCGGTCTCACTCGACAGCCCAAGTTTACGTCCTACATTGATTAAAGAAAATAGACAGTCGCCAAATTCTTCTTGTATTTTATCGACTTCCTGCGTTGCAATTACCTCCTGTAATTCTTCCAGTTCTTCATCCAGCTTTGCATAGGCATCTTTTACCGTTTCAAAATCGAATCCAAGCTGGGCTGCTTTGTTCTGAATCTCATGTGCCTGTACCAAGGCAGGTGCATGCTTGACTTCATCCAGAAGTGACTGTGGTTTACCCTGCTTTTCCTGCTGCTTGATCTGTTTCCATAATTCGCTGACCTGCTCAGGGTTTAGGTTTTGATAGTGTTCCGACTGAAACACGTGCGGATGACGGCGGATCAGTTTTTCACTAATCGCATCGACCACATCATGAAAATTAAATGCACCCTGCTCAGTGTACATTTGCGACTGGAACACCACCTGTAGCAATAGGTCACCCAGCTCATTGAGGATTTGATCTACATCGCCCTCCTGAATGGCCGCCTCTACCTCATAGGCTTCCTCAATCGCATAACGGGTTAGGCTTTCAGGTGTTTGCTGCTGATCCCATGGACATTTTTGTCTTAATTCCTGCATGATTGCCAATAACTTTTCCATGATGATCTCCAAACCAGGTACAGCTAAATTGTTGCAGCAGCAAACTGCTTATGCGTAATATACACGGATTCAAAAAATATCAAGATAAAGTAAGGGAAAGCAATGCAACAGAGTGTGTTTATTAGTGGGGCTGCACAGGGAATTGGCGCTGAAATCGCGCGTTTATTTCACAACCACGGCTATAAAGTGGGCATATACGATATTAATGAGGTACAGGCACACGCTCTGGCCAAAGAACTGGGCGAAAATGCCAAAGCGGGCTATCTAAACGTCAGTAATTATCGCCAGTGGCAAATGGCACTACAGGAATTTAAAAACTGGGCGGGTGAACTGAATATTTTAGTGAATAATGCGGGAATTCTATATTCTGGTGCATTTGAAAACACCTCCATTCAATCCCATCACAATACCATCGAAATTAATGTCAAAGGGGTTTTAAATGGCTGTCATGCTGCATTAAACCATCTACAGAAATCCAGTTTTGCCCGAGTGATTAACCTCTCATCAGCCTCGGCAATATATGGGCAGGCCGATTTAGCCTCCTACTCCGCCAGCAAGTTTGCGGTTCGTGGTTTAACCGAGGCACTAGATGTGGAATGGCAAAAATATAATATCCGTGTGCTGGATGTGATGCCGTTATTTGTACAGACCAATATGGTGAAGAATATGGATGCGGGCAGCATCCAGAACATTGGGGTGGACCTAACCCCCGCCGATGTGGCAAAACAGGTGCTGCACTTGGCCCAGCAGAAGAATCATGCGCTGATTCCAACCCATACGCCAGTAGGGATAAAAACCAAACTGATGTACCAGCTTTCCAGTATCAGCCCCCAGTTTTTAAATCGCCTCACGAATATTTTCCTATCTAAACGCTAATAAAAAGGGGCTTCAACCATGGTTAAAGCCCGTTGCCACCCTTTGATACCGAATTCATCAAATACATGATATGTCTGCTGATCAACCTCCATCACCGCATCTAAATATCACCCTGTGGTTGATATTAACTTTGCACGAGGCATCGTATGACCATCCTTTCAGAAATATGATGAAATTAGCTTCCCTGAACCAAACGTCTGGCACTGATAATCCCGGGTTGCTGCTCCAAACGCGCCAACAAACGGGACAATTGCGCCAACCCTTTGACTTCAATCAGCAGTTTCATGTTGGCAATGCCATCCGCCTCAGAAATGGTATTGACCTGACGGATATTGATCTGGTCTGAGAAAATCACCTGGGTTAGGTCCTTAAGCAAGCCACGACGATCATAGGCCTCCACCACGATCTGCACACTCTGACCACGGGTTGGTTGCATTTCCCAGTCCGCCTCAACCGCACGCTCAAGTTCCTGTGTGGTCATACGGATATAATCAGGACAGGCAATCTTGTGGATACTCACCCCACGGTTCAAGGTGATATAACCACCAATTGACTCACCATGTACAGGCTGGCAACACTGTGCAATATGCAGCTCCACATTGTCCAGACCATCAATCAGGATGCCATGTGCAGACAAGGTATGGCTGGCACGTGGATTCAGGGCAGGTTTCAACACCAGCTCAGGCTCATCCTGATCCAGATGCATCTGACGATTCACTTGATTCATCAAGGCATGCAAACTGATATCACCACTGACTAAAGCAACTAAAATATCATCACCCGCTTTCAGGTTGAAATGAGATGAATAGTCTTTAAGATCGATACTTTTAGGGTGAATTGCTAAGCGTGCTAACTCTTTATTGAGTAACTCACGCCCCACCTCAATATTCTTACTACGATCTTGTTGTCTAAACCAATGCCGCAATTTGTCACGCGCACGAGCAGTTTTAATATAACCTAAAGAGTTCACCAACCAATCACGGTTCGGTTCACGATCTTTTTTGGTTAAAATCTCAACCTGTTCACCCGTTTTCAGCGTATAAGTTAATGGCACATAACGTTGATTGACACGTGCTGCATAACACTTATTACCTACCTCCGTATGTACATGGTAAGCAAAATCTAAAACCGTTGAACCTCGTGGTAATTCCTTAATATCACCATCACGACTAAATACATAAATCTTTTCAAAATTTTCAAAATCTTGAATTTGATCTATGCCATTTGACTCTTCATCTTCGCCATGTGGCGTCGTTTCAGTACGCTCTTGATAATGTTCCAATACCGCACGTAAAGAATGTAGACGATGATTAAATGAATGATCGGTATTTTTTGCACCTTCTTTATAATTAAAATGCGAACAAACGCCCAGTTCAGCTTCGTTATGCATTTCAAAGGTACGAATTTGTACTTCTAAAGATTTATTTTCAGCAATCACTGCTGTGTGTAATGAACGATAACCGTTGGCTTTTGGATTGGTGACATAGTCATCAAACTGGTTCGGGATATGACGCCATAATTGATGCACAATGCCTAAAGCGTGATAACAGTCTGGTACACTTTTTACCAATACACGTACCGCACGAATATCGTAAAGCTGATCAAAACTCAGATTTTTACTTTTCATTTTTCGATAAATCGAATAAATGTGCTTCACTCGTCCAGTGATTTCCGCCTGAATATGATGCATACCCAGTTCAGTCTTTAGCTTATCAATCACAAACTGAATATATTGCTCTCGCTCTAAACGCTTTTCATTCAGCAACGACGCAATTTCTTTATAACGCTCAGGCGCCAAGTAACGGAAAGCGAGATCTTCTAATTCCCATTTTAGCTGTGCAATACCTAATCGATGTGCAAGCGGTGAATAGATCGTTAAAATCTCGCGTGCAACGCGTTCTTGACGTTCTTTACTTGCAGTGGCTAATTCACGTAAAGCATAAGTACGTTCAGCCAATTTAATCAAAACGACGCGTACATCTTCTGTCACTGAGATCAGCATTTTATAAATGCCGTTTAAGTGCTCACGCTGATTGTTATTAAAATGATCTTCTAAACGTTTATTTTTTTCAATCAATTCAGAGAGCTTACCCATCGCAAGCGTGCCTTGTACAAGACCAAGCACCTGTTCGCCAAATTGTTGTTGAATATCCTCTAAAGTAATTAAACCTTCGCGCACACTTCGATACAACACTGCCGCTGACAATGTATCTTCATCAACATGTAAATGCGCCAAAATATCAGCCATACCAATACCTGTACTAAAAGTATTGGTACGATGATGAACCGTGGTTTCTAATTCTTTTGCCAAGGTCAGCTCTGCAACTTTTTGAAGTTGCTTTAGCTCTGCCCCATCCAAAATATCACGCACTCGATCTAGCCAAGAGACCAGACCACTTTGCGCTTCAGCGGCATGTTCTACAGTCGTTTCCTCTGACAACTCATGGAGTCGTCCAGGTAACTGCTCACGTACTGTGACCATACCATTCTCCTCTGGATATGTAACTCATTCTCTAATCGTTTATTTCTTGGGTCTTTTCAAATTGCTCAATTTTTTCAAACAAGGCAATTGATTCAACATGCTCAGTATGGGTAAACATATCCATTACTGCCGCTTTTTTAAGTTGATAACCATATTGTGCCAGTACACCCGCATCCCTTGCCAGTGTTGATGGATTACATGAAACATAAACGATTCTTTTTGCTCCAAAATTAGGTACATATTGCATAACCTCAAATGCACCTGATCGAGGAGGATCAATTAATAATGCATCAAATCCCTGTTTTGCCCAAGAATGATGCGAAAAGTCTTTTGTTAAATCTTGTGAAAAAAACAGTGCCTGAGACAATTGATTTGCTTCCGCATTTTCAGTTGCCCGTTGTACCATCTCATCACTTGCCTCAACACCAACGACCTGACCTGTCTCACCAACACAACATGCTAAAGGTAAGGAAAAATTACCCAATCCACAAAATAGGTCGAGCACTCTCTCTCCTTTCTGTAAATCTAGCAATTCACATGCCAACTGAATCATCTTTGCATTTACACCGCTATTCACCTGAGTAAAGTCTAAAGGTGAAAATGCAAATTTAACTGCAAACTCATCCAGACTGTAGTGCAAACGCATAGGTGCTTGAGTATCATCAACACGATGCAAACTATCTGCGCCTTTCGGTTGCAAATACAACTGCCAATCCTTCAGTAACGCAAATTGACGTAATTGGTTGACATCGGAAATATTTAATTCATCTAAATGACGAATCAGCAATGCAACCTCGCTATCACCCATTGCTAATTCTATATGACCAATGTGGGCTTTGCCTGTTAGACTTTCGAGTAGTTTTCTCAACTCTACCAAACTTTCGGACAAACGCTGATCAAGAACATGACACTGCTGAATCGGTGTTAAATGATTACTGTGATGCTCACGAAAGCCCATCACCAAACGATTTTGTTTCGCAATATAGCGAACGCCCACTCGAGCACGACGGCGATAATCTATTTTTTCAGAGCGGATTGGATCTAACCATTGCTCTGGTTGTAAACCAGCAAAATGTTGTAAATGTGACTTCAATACATTCTGTTTTAATAAAATCTGTTCATCTGGATGAATATGTTGCAAGCTACAGCCACCACAGACCCCAAAATGCGGACAAATCGGATCGACTCGTCCCACAGCCGCATCACTTTCTAGCTTAACCATATCCGCTTCTTCTAAACGCGAAGTTTGATTGCTAATCTTGGCTTGTACTGTTTCACCCACGAGAGCATAACGAATAAAAACCTTCTTACCGTGCTTTTCTTTTGGATGATCAGGATGCGTGCCATAATGCGCAATCCCTCGCCCCTCATGAGAAAAAGCTTCGATTTGAAAGATATATGCTGGATATTGAGCTGGGCGCTGTTTCGCTTTATGTTTCAAAAGATCAACCTAATTTTTTGGCGCAAACGTATTTGCGGTGAATACAGTATATTGCGATGTCTGCCGCCATACCTGTAAAAATTCTGTTTGTTGTGTCTGTGTCTGTAAATAATCGGCTGTCGCCTGAATCCATTGCTGGTGATCCTGTAGATTCAACTGACCCTTTAGTAATAGCCAGCGCAGATAGACCAACCATGTGTTGAGCACATCACCCTCACAGTAACTGGTGAGTTTCAACCATTGTTCAGTACGTATATATTCAGGGATATGATAACCCGTTTCACCACGCTTTCCAGGGAATCCCAACAGACAGGCAATGTCATCCAGCTTCTGGAAATTACGCCCATTAAACATCGCCATCACATCCATCAGATCAACATGGCGATGATGGTAACGGTTCTGGTAATTGTTAAAGCGCTTCTGGTTATCAATTTCACCCTGATCAAACAGGCTTGGCGCAGAAAGTCCATGATACATGGTACGGAACAGAATCACGGGCAGGTCAAACTGCGAGCCATTCCAGCTCACCAGCGTCGGCTGCTTCTTGTCAAAAATGGACAGGAATTTTGTCAGCATTTCAGCTTCTGAACTTTGCTCCTGACTAAATGAAAACAGGCGAAAGCCCTTTTCATCAAGCCATAAACCTGAAATACAGACAATTTCATGCAAGGGCAAACGCTGAAAATCGCTGCCTGATTCCTGACGGCGGATTTTGGTCAATGCCTGTTCCACATCGGTTTCAGGCAAATCAAGATGATAAAGATGAGCACCAGCCTTTAAGTCAGTCAGTGTTTCAATATCAAAAACTAAAATTGGAAAACGCAAGCTCATCATTCAATGTAATCAGTTAGGTCTAATCTTCATCTTGAACTGAAAACAGCCCTGTTGACAAGTAACGATCACCACGGTCACAGATAATGCACACAATCACGGCATCAGGTGTTTCCTCAGCAATTTTGAGTGATGCCCACACTGCCCCACCAGAAGAGGTGCCCGCACTGATACCTTCCGTACGTGCCAGTTTACGCATGGTCTGTTCCGCTGCAAGCTGTGGAATATCAATGATACGGTCCACACGGCTACGGTCAAAAATGGTCGGCAGATATGCTTCAGGCCAACGGCGAATTCCCGCAATGCTCGCCCCATCTTCGGGTTGTAAACCGACAATCTGAATGTCTGGATTTTGTTCTTTTAAATATTTTGAAACACCCATGATGGTGCCTGTGGTGCCCATTGAGCTGACAAAATGGGTGATTTTTCCAGCTGTCTGTTTCCAGATTTCAGGTCCTGTGGTGAGGTAATGCGCCTCAACATTATCTGGATTGTCAAACTGGTTCAGGACAAAGCCCTTGCCATCCGCCTGCATTTGCGTGGCAAGGTCACGCGCACCTTCCATACCCTGCTGCTGCGTCACCTCAATCAGTTCAGCACCATAGGCCAGCATGGCATCCTTACGTTCCTGACTCATGTTATTTGGCATGATCAGCTTCATTTTATAACCACGCATGGCTGCAACCATGGCTAAAGCAATGCCAGTGTTACCGCTAGTGGCTTCAATTAAAGTATCACCAGGTTGAATTTGTCCACGCTTCTCTGCTTGGACAATCATGTTATAAGCAGGGCGATCCTTGACCGAACCCGCGGGATTATTGCCTTCCAGTTTTGCCAATACCGTAGCCTGTGTATGACACGCCAAACGCTGCAAACGGACTAAAGGGGTTTTACCAACATAATAGTCCAGTAAAAATTCATCTGCTAAAAAATCAGTTTGCGTATTCGTCATGATCGACACCGATATTAAGGTGGCGCCTATTGTATGAAAAAAATGGAACTACTGCACCTTTTCACTATGCTTTTTATTGGCTAGCCCGTACCTCTGTTTGCCACAAAGCATGCTAAGATATTGCACAGAATGATAAATCTGACCGCATTATGTCAAATTTCAATAAAACCCTGTCAAAACGCTTACGGCTCAATCATGCTTATGGACAACTGATTGCCCTCATTCTGGTGCCAATCGCAATTTTGACAGGTGTGGGAATTTTCTGGGTTTTATCTGAAACCACCAATGCGGCCAAACAACAGCAACGCTCCGATGCCTCCGCCATTCTGGCACGCTACCACCAGACCGCAAATGATCTACTGCAACTGGTACAGCAACATCCTGACCAATATGACCGCGCCCAGAACATCATGCAGAAGATGTTTGATGAGCGAAACCTGCAACGGGCGGCCCTGATTGACAACGAGGGGCAGACCTACTTAAGCGTGGGCTACCAGAATAATCGCTTCTGGCCAACTTTCCCTGACAACAGTAATTTCTTTGGCCCGATTCCACACAACCACAACAGTATTTATGGTGCCAAACTGAATAGCAGCAAGCCCGATTCAGTCTGGTTAGTGATTGAACTGGACAATCAACCACTGGAACTGACCCGTTATAAAATCCTGCTTTCACTGGTAGCGACAGGGCTGATCACCCTGATGATTTTACTATTTTGCCTGAATGTTTTTTCACGGCGCTGGCTGGCACCACTGTATGAAATCCGTATGCAGATGCAGCGCCTGAATGCCGATACACTGGATCAGCATATTGTGGTGAACAGTACAGGCGAGTTACGCCTGCTCCAGCGAGACATTGCCAATGTGGTTAAACGTCTGCATTTTAGTTTTCTGGAACTTAAAGAACATACCGAACAAACTGAGGAAGACTTACGCCGCACACTGGATACGCTGGAAGTTCAGAACATTACCTATCGTCAAGCACGTGACCAAGCGATTTCATCGAATCAATCCAAGTCCGTCTTTTTAGCGAATATCAGCCATGAACTCAGAACGCCATTAAACAGTATTGACGGTTTTATTCACCTCTTACTTCGTCAGCAAAACTTAACTAATGAACAGAACCTGTATCTTCAAACTATTCGTAAATCTTCAGCTCATCTTTTAGCACTCATTAATGATGTCCTCGATTTTTCTAAAATTGATGCGGGCAAATTAGAGCTCGAAACAGCGCCATTTGATTTGGAAGAAGCTATTTTTGATGTGATGGATATGCTTTCGCCCTTGGCCGCACAAAAGCATATCAATATGGCGTTTTATTATGCCGAGAACATCCCACAGCATGTAGTTGGCGATGCCTTACGTTTTAAACAAATTCTGACCAACCTCATTTCCAACGCCATTAAATTCACTCCAGATGGTGAAATCATCGTTCGTGTCCGCATGGAAGATGAGGACATTGGACAATGCCTACTGCACTTTAGTGTACAGGACAGTGGGATTGGTCTCAGTGGTACCGACCGTAAAAAACTATTTGAATCATTCTCTCAAGGCGATGCTTCCGTTACTCGTCAATTTGGTGGTACAGGATTAGGCTTAGCAATTTCCAAACAACTTGTTCATCTGATGCATGGTCAAATTGGCTTTGAAGACAACCAAGAACGTGCCCCGACAGAAAAAGGTTCAACTTTCTGGTTTACCGCCTTATTCAAGCTTGAGGAAGAGGATGAAACCGTAGAGCATCCTCATTTCGACCAATTGAAAGTAGTGTCTTATCTGGCCCATCCTGCAACCGCGAGTGTGCTGCGCTCATATTTAGAAAACTACCGTGTCTCACATATCGAAACACAATCAATTTTGGATTTATTCAGTCGTCTGAACCATTTAAATCAGCAAGAAAATACGTGGCTCATTGTTGACCATAGTGGTGATACAGAAGCCCTACTCAAAGAAATTCGTCAGCGTTACCAAGGAAACTTAGCAGTTTATGGTTATCAAATGAGCCTTGAGCCGAACATGCTGAATGAATACCGTGCCCGTCCACTGTATCAGCCCTTAAGCCGCCGTGAACTGGTGCAGTTGCTGGGCAATCAGCCTGTGTTTGAACAGGAATCTGAGGATTTCAATGGTCAGGGCTTACACGTATTGGCGGTTGATGACCATCTTCCCAACCTGATTGTGCTTGAAGCACTGTTGGGTGAACTGAATGTCACCACCACCAAGGCATTAAGTGGCCAGAAAGCGATTGACATGATTCAGCAGCGGATTGAACAAAAGCTGCCACCCTTTGACCTTGTGTTTATGGACATTCAAATGCCTGTCATGTCTGGAATTGATACCACCCGAGCCATTCGCTCGCTTGAGTCAACGCTGGATATAGGCATGCAACTTCCGATTATTGCACTGACCGCACATGCACTGGCCGATGAAAAACAGAAATTGCTAAAAGTGGGTATGAATGATTATGTGACCAAGCCAATCCAGATGGAACAGATCATTCAAATCCTGACCCATTGGACCAAAAATAACTTCTCTTCTCAGCCTGTCAATACTGAGCAGAAGCACCCGACAGAATCAATTGATCCACAGATTTTAAACTGGCAGCAAAGCATTCAACTCGCTGCGAATAAAGAAGAATTGGCACAAGACTTATTAAATATGTTGGTGGATAGTTTTGATACTGAACTCACCGAAATGCAGCAACTGATTGAACTGGAGGATTTTCCCCAGCTTGAGCATGTGCTACACCGTCTGTATGGTGCAACACGTTACGTTGGCACTCCAGCGTTACAAAAGGTTTCAGGGGAATTTGAGCAATTTGTTTCAACCCTGCGTAAAGAGCGCCGCAAAGCAGATGATGCCTTTATACGGGAAACCAACCATCGTTTTAATGAGTTGAACTTTGCGATTGATCAGGTGAGACAGGCCGCCAGCCTGATTTTACATTCCCACGATACATAGGGTCTGCTGGCATCTACAAGATGGTGGTCATCACCGCTATTTGTGACTGTGGTGTCATGTTTTAGCTAAAAGACTCATGTTATGCTGCCCATCATTAAACACAATAAGAGTAAGGCAAATGGCACTGTTACGAGTTGAAAAGAACAATGGTATTGCAACGGTTTACCTTAACCGTCCAGAAAAACGCAACGCCATGAGTTTTGCGTTATTAAAAGAGCTGGTGGCAACTGCAAAGAAAATTGAAAAAGACCGTTCGATTCGTTGCGTCATTTTAACGGGTGAGGCACAGGTATTTAGTGCGGGTATTGACCTATCTGACCTGAACAACCCTAAAAATACCGCATTTGCCGCATGGGAACTGATCAAGCCAGGTCAAAGCCTGTTTCAGAAAGCATTCCTGATTTGGCAAAACCTGCCAATTCCAGTGATTGCCGCCATTGAGGGTTATTGCTTTGGGGCGGGCATGCAGCTTGCGCTTGCTGCGGATATCCGTATTGCAACGCCAAACACGCAAATGTCGATTATGGAAAGTCGTTGGGGACTGGTTCCAGACATGGGTCTCACCCGCTCATTAAAAGGACTGATCGGCGTTGATTTAGCCAAGGAACTTACCCTGACCGCACGTGTCTTTGACGCAGAATACGCCAAAGAAATTGGTTTGGTCACACATCTGGACAACAATCCGTTGGCAAAGGCCAATGTGATTGCACAGGAAATGCTACAACGTTCCCCTGATGCCATCATGGCAGCGAAACGGGTACTAGATGCCATGGAACACCAGCCAGAAAAGGCACTACGTTTAGAAAAGTTATGGCAGCTTAAACTTTTGTTGGGTAAAAACAGTAGTCTCGCACGCAAGAAAGACAAGAATCCTGAGATTCAGTTCTTACCGCGTCAGTATAAGTAATTACAGTTTGGATAAATTCACATGCGTGTTGATCAACAAACCCCCATCGCTTTTTTAGGTATGGGGTTAATGGGAAGTCGAATGACAACCCGATTATTACAGGCGGGTTATACGGTAGCAGTTTGGAACCGTAGTCCTCATGCATGTGAGCCACTTATTCAACAGGGCGCGGCAACTTTAGCATTGGAAGATATTGGAAATTATCCCATTATTCTCACCTGTCTGGCTGATGATCAGGCTGTTCAAAGCGTTTTTGCCCAAATCCAGCCCTATTTAAAAGCAGAGCAAGTGATTATTGATTTTTCTAGCTTGTCGGTAACCGTGACACAGCAATTGGCGCAATCCGCCCAACAGCAACAAGTGACTTGGATTGACTCGCCTGTTTCAGGTGGGACTATAGGGGCAGAACAAGGTACATTGGTCATTTTTGCTGGTGGCGATGCGCACGTCATCCAAGCACTCGAGCCTATTTATAAGGTCTTATCCCAACGTGTCACCCGTATGGGTGAAACAGGGACTGGACAAGCCACCAAAATTTGTAATCAATTAATTGTTGCAGCAAATAGCACGTTGATCGCAGAAGCGGTTGCATTAGCGAGCCAAGCAGGTGTAGATACTAACTTGCTTGCCCCTGCTCTCGCGGGCGGTTTTGCAGATTCTAAACCATTTCAAATTTTAGCTCCTCGTATGGCAACCCATACTTTCGAGCCTGTGCAATGGAAAGTACAGACCTTATCCAAAGACCTTAACAATGCATTAAAACTTGCACATAGTTTTAACTTAAATATACCTGTTGCACAAAAAGCTCTACTACAGTTACAAGCCCACCAAGAAAACGGCTTTGCTGAGAAAGATTTAGCAACTATCATTCAATATATAGAACAATAATAATTGATTGAAGGAGATTGAATATGAGCCATCTTGCAGTCAATTTGTCTATGATTTTTAAGGAAGTCCCTTTGATTGAGCGTTTTGCTTTAGCTCATACACATGGCTTCCAACATATCGAAATTCAGTTTCCATATGAATTAGAAATTTTTGATATTCAAACTCAGCTTGAACAATACGATCTCTCACTTTGCCTCATTAATGTGCCTGCTGGCGATTTAATGCAGGGCGGTAATGGCCTAGCAGGTATTCCTGGAAAAGAAATTGAATTTCATCATGCCCTTATGCTTGCAATTCGTTATGCAAAGGCCTTGAATGTTCCTCGAGTCAATATTCTAGCGGGCAAACAACCTTTAGACGCTGACCTGCTCCCTTGTTTAAACACCCTCTCAAGCAATCTCAAACTGGCCTGCCACATGCTGACAGAGCAAGGGATTGAACCTGTTTTTGAAATGATCAACGGCACCGACATGCCACGCTTTTTGGTGCAGAATATTGCACAGGCACAGGAAATGCTGGAGGCTATCAACCATCCCGCACTGAAAATGCAATATGACTGCTACCATATGGCCATGATGGGTGAAGATGTTTTGACTGGTTTGCAAGAAAATTTGCATCAAATTGGTCATATTCAATTTGCTGATTGTCCAAGCCGACACGAACCTGACACAGGAAATATTCCCTATAAGCAAATTTTTGACTGGTTACGTCAAAGTGCCTATCGAGGTTATATTGGTGCAGAATACCGACCAAAAACTCAATCAGATCAATCTTTTGCATGGAAAGAAAAGTACTTTTCCAATGACGTGAATACATAAACTGTTACTGCTGAAATTTGAATTTTATAGAGAAAAACGCTATATTTGACGATGAGCAATTGTCAGGAAAATATACCCTCTATGAATTTAGAACCATCGCCCAGCGCTTCTAATTCTCACGACCTAAAAATCAAAACAGCAAACAAAGATGTACATGCTTGTTTAAAAGTTGTACATGAAGCCCTTACTGATGTAAAAGCCAAAGATATTCTAGAACTTGATGTAAGTTCTATTAGTAATATTGCCGATGCAATTGTGATTGCAAGCGGAACATCTACTCGTCATGTCAAAGCACTTGCTGACAATGTTGCTGATGAAGCACGTAAAGCAGGTTTTCGCCCAATCGGGGTCGAAGGTGAACGTGATGCTGAATGGATCCTCATTGACCTTGGTTTCGTTGTGGTACACGTAATGTTGCCAACAGCCCGTAAATTCTATGACCTTGAAAGTTTATGGCGCGCACCTGAATCCGTTGCCTAAAGCTTAAGAAAAGCGACCGATAAGGTCGCTTTTTTCATTCCTACAACAACTGGCTTAAGTCGACTGCTGGGTAATGCTGTTTTATTTCATGCTTAATTTGTGCATACAGTTGGTCCGCCTTGCCTGGACCATAAAAACTACAGTAGATCGCGTACAGCGTTGTAATCATGACCGCATAAACCTCTTTCGGCATTTGCATCAAGCACTGTTTCTCTAAACCTGCAATATACCAATATCCAGCAAGTAAACGATTTTTCTTCATTTTGCCCTGAATTTCTGCCACAAAATCCAGATAATCAGGTTGACTGACGCCTTTTAACACGCCCATCACAAAGTCATGGAACACCTGAAACAGGTCCAGTGTTTCGGGACTTGTCTCAGCGGCCATAACTGGTTTATCCGTTTTTACCTTGAGGCGTTCCTGTTTCTCAACCACCGAAATTTCATGCAATACCTGCCGCAACATCTCCTTGCGTTGCAAGCGCAGGTCATCACTGGTACAAATTTCACTGAGAAAACGATTTAATACAAAGGATGGCTGGTGACCATATTCACTTTCCCAGTACTGTAAAACACGTTGCAAAACGGTATCTGGCAAGAACTGTGCAAGCCCCTTTTCCACTGCCAGCCTTTTTTGTTCAATGCTTAATTCAGCCATAACAATCACCTCCCTTAATGGCGATGAGTGATATTTTCAGTTTCAAAAGTGACATCCCTCTGAAACTCTGGGTATGACAATTCAGCATGTTCAGTATAATCCAGCCCCCGTTGTTCATGTTGCGGGGAAACCCTTAAGCCACCGAGAACCTTGTCGAGCACCTTAAACATGATAAACGCAGCACCAAAGCCCCAGACAAATGCGGCCCCCACACCCAAAGTCTGAACTGAGATCACATCAAGGTTAAACGGTTTCTCCAGAAAGAAGATACCTGCGGCAATGGTTCCCCATGCTCCACACACCCCATGTACTGCAACAGCATCCACCACATCATCCAGCCGCATCTTTTCAATCAACAAAGGTACAAAAGTCATCAGCAAACCTGCTATAGCGCCTGTGATAACCGCAAATACGGGGGACATGGTGGCACAACCCGCCGTGATTGAAACCAGACCGCCCAGTGATGCGTTAATAGTATTGCGCATGAGCACCGCCTTGGATTGAAGCAAGGCCAGAACCATATACGTTGCAGCCGCAGCACAGGCAGCCAAATGCGTGTTGAGGGCAATACGTCCAATGCTCACACTTGCAGCAACCGTGGATGCCGCATTAAACCCAAACCACGCAAACCATAGCACAAAGCCACCCAATGCCACCAAGGGCAGATTATGTCCTGCCAAAAAATGACTTTGCCCCTTACGGCCAAAGCGTCCCAAACGTGGTCCCAACACAATAATGCCTGCGAGTGCCACCCATCCACCAATTGAATGCACCACAGTTGAACCAGCAAAATCAATAAACCCCAAAGCTTTCAGCCAGCCATCACCACCGAACAGGCCGCCCCATGCCCAGCTACCAAATACAGGGTAAATGATGCCACTTACAAAAACCGCACTGACCACATAAGCCACAAAATGTATTCGCTCTGCCATGGCACCGCTGGCAATCGTGGTGGCTGTCGCCGCAAACATCATCTGAAAGAACAACAGGTTCCAGTGCCAGTCATCCAGTTGATCTGGCATGAAATGACTGAGTCCGATCCACCCTGTTTGATTCAGGCCAAACATCAGGCCAAAGCCAAACAGCCAAAAAATAAGTCCTCCAATACAGGTATCCATATAGTTCTTCATGAGTACATTCACGGTATTCTTACTACGAACAGATCCGCTTTCGATTAAAGCAAATCCTGCTTGCATAAAGAAAACTAAAATTCCTCCAACGACCACCCACACGCTATCCAGAGAAATACGGATTTCCTGAATATTTGTCGTGGTTTCAGCAGATGCATGGGAGGTGAGAGATAGTAAAAACAGCAATACTAAAATTATACTTTTCATAGAATTCCCCTAAAAAATCATCTAATCCAATGCAAAAAAAATGCCAAAATAAATTATTTTTTCCTTTTAATAATTCATCGATTTATATTTATTCATCATAAAAAAATGATCTAAACTAAATACTTAATATCCAAACCTTTATACACCTTTTATCAACAACAATCTCTTCTTCCATTTCAAATTTGACATGACAAGTTGTCAAAATTAACGCACTATAGGACCTGCTTTAAAATTCATCAAATAAAAAGCATTATTGGAGTAGATGAAGTGAAAATTCTAATTACAGGTGCAAATACAGGTATTGGTTTTGCCACAGCGGAAGAGTTGGTAAAGCAGGGACAGCATGTCATTCTTGCCTGCCGTAATCCGCAAAAAGCGCAAATTGCGCAAGATAAATTGCGTGCATTGGGTCAGGGGCAGGTTGATTTGGTTTCCCTCGATTTAAACAGCCTTGAATCAACCCGTAACACAGCCGATGAAATTGCAGACCGCTACGGTAGTCTTGATGTCCTGATTAACAACGCAGGACTATTTGCCAAGACCAAGCAGCTGACGCAAGATGGTTTTGAACAACAGTTTGGTGTGAATTATCTGGGCCATTTTCTACTGACACATAAGCTGATTCCTGTCTTGGAACAGGCACCAAAAGCTCGCATCATCCACCTTGCCTCAATTGCACATTGGGCTGGTTCAATCAAACCGAATAAGTTCCGTGCTGAGGGTTTTTATAATCCCCTGTTCTATTATGGTCAATCTAAGTTAGCGAATCTTTTATTCAGTAATGCTTTAGCTGAACGTATGGCGAATAGCACCATTACCAACAACTCACTGCATCCAGGGGGTGTTGCCTCCGACATCTATCGCGAACTGCCAAAACCTGTTTATGAAGTGATGAAAATTGGTTTAGTGCCGACCTCAGTTCCTGCAAAGTTGATTACGCAAATGGCGACTGGAGATGATTGGGCAAAGCGTAATGGAGAATATGTCAGTGCACACATGCCAGACTGGAAATCACCACATGCTAAAAACCAGCAACTTGCCCGTGATCTTTATACACAATCGATGAATCTTGTAGAAAAATACCTTTAATAAATATGCGCTAACAAAAAAGCCACCTAACGGTGGCTTCTTCAATCCTGATGAGGTCAGATTAGTGACCACCACCATTGATTGCTTTTGTCATATCTTCAACAACTTTCTTCGCATCACCGAAGATCATCATGGTTTTTTCATTGTAGAACAAATCATTGTCTAAGCCAGCATAACCTGTTGCCATAGAACGCTTGATCACCATAATGGTACGAGCTTTGTGAGCTTCAAGAATCGGCATACCATAGATTGGTGAACTTGGATCATCTTTCGCCGCTGGGTTAACAACGTCATTCGCACCAATCACAAGTACCACGTCAGTTGCTGGGAAGTCAGAGTTGATCTCATCCATTTCCAAGATGTCTTCATACGCGACATCAGCTTCAGCTAACAATACGTTCATGTGACCAGGCATACGACCCGCAACTGGGTGAATCGCAAAGCGAACTTTTACGCCCTGTTCTTTTAAGATTTCACATAATTCTTTAACTGCATTTTGTGCACGACCTTGCGCCATACCATAACCTGGTACAATCACAACACTGTCTGCATTTGACATCAAGAAACCTGCGTCATCTGCTGAACCAGAACGATAGTTACGTTGAACTTGTTCGCCTTTGTCCGCTGTAGCAACTGCTGCACCACCCATTGCACCACCAAACAATACGTTGATGATTGAACGGTTCATCGCCTTACACATAATGTAAGAAAGAATCGCACCAGAAGAACCTACAAGTGAACCCGCAACGATTAACATATTGTTTTCTAGTGTGAAACCAATACCCGCTGCAGCCCAACCAGAGAATGAGTTAAGAAGCGATACCACAACTGGCATATCACCACCACCAACTGGCGCAATCCAAACCCAACCAAATGCAAGTGCAAGTGCTGTCATCGCCCAGAAAGCAGTCATGTTATTCGTCAAGAAGAACATAATGCCTGCCGCAAGCATTGCAGCAAAGATAAGCGCTTGAACAGGTTTAACCCATGCACCAGAAATCGTTTTTGCCCATTTTTTAGCAGCTAATTTACCGTAAGCAAATACTGATGCTGTAAATGTAATCGCACCAACGAAGCAACCTACAAACAATTCAAATAAATGAACTTTGCTCATATGAGCATGCTGTACGCCAGCAGCAGTCAAAGCAGCTTCATTTTCAGCAAACAATGCTGTTAATTGGTTGTTGTGTAAAATCGCTGCAATCGCAATTAATACCGCAGCCAAACCAACTAATGAGTGCATTAAAGCCACTGTTTCAGGCATTTGTGTCATCGGAACAGTTCGCGCACGAGCGATACCAACCACACCACCCAATACCATCGCACCAACGATCATCCAAACAACTGGATGTTCTGCAACAAAGAATGTTGTTACTACAGCAATCGCCATTGCGATCATGCCGTAACGGTTACCTTGAATGGCAGTTTTAGGACCTGACAAACCACGCAAAGTTAAGATAAAAAGGACGGCACCAATCAGGTAGAACCAATCCGCATAGTCTCGAATAAATTCCATCTATTAGCCCTCTTTTTTCTTTTGCTTCGGCTTGAACATTTCAAGCATACGAGCAGTTACAGCGAAGCCACCAAAAATGTTGATACTTGCCAAGAACACAGCAATCGCACCCAAGATGCTTACAACATTTACGCTTTGGAAAGCTACATTGGCATCAACACCAATCACAGGCATACCCACGGTTTGGATCATTGCCCCAACGATAATGATTGAAGACAATGCGTTCGTTACCGCCATAAGTGGTGTATGTAACGCAGGTGTTACTCCCCAAACTACGTAGTAACCTACGAAGATGGCAAGGACGAAAATTGTAATCGTTTCAACCATGAGAACTCTCCTTAACCGCGCTTGAGCAGTACTTGACCGCCATGAGTCACGAGTAACGCTTTTTGGATTTCATCTTCTTGATTGATCGCAAAGTTTTTATCTTTGTCGAATAATGTCTCAAGGAAGTTGAAAACGTTACGTGCATACAGTGCAGATGCTTCAGTTGCAACTGTGCCTGGAATGTTTGGAATACCCAAAATTTTCACGCCATTTTCAGTAACAACAGTTTCGCCTTCTTTAGAACCTTCAACGTTACCACCCGTTTCAACTGCCATATCTAAAATGACAGAACCTGGTTTCATCTTGGCAACAGTTTCAGCTTTGATCAGACGCGGAGCATTACGACCTGGAATCAATGCAGTCGTGATTACGATGTCAGCATTTGATACAGCTTTATCTACAATCGCAGCTTGATCCTTGATGTATTGCTCACCCGGCTGCCAACCATATCCACTTTTCGCAGCTTCAGCAGCACGTTGTTTTTCTTCATCGGACATTGGTACGTCTAACCATTTACCGCCTAAAGACTCAACTTGTTCTTTAGCAGTTGGACGTAAGTCAGTTGCTTCCACAACTGCACCTAAACGTTTTGCAGTCGCAATCGCTTGAAGACCAGCAACACCAACACCCATGATCACGACACGCGCAGGTTTTACGGTACCCGCAGCAGTCATTAACATTGGGAACATACGTTGATATTCAGCCGCAGCTAGCAATACAGATTTATAACCAGCGAGGTTTGCCTGCGAAGAAAGTACATCCATGTTTTGTGCGCGTGAAAGCGTACGAGGAAGTAACTCTAAAGCAAAAGCAGACACTTGCTGAGCAGCAAACTGGTCCAGTTCTGGATTGCGGTAAGGGTCAAACATTGCAACCACAGTCGTATTCGCCGCAAGCTTTTGAATTTCTTCACCCTTAGGGGCACGTACCTTCAAAATAATTTGGCTACCTGTATATGCATCGTCTGTAATGGTTGCGCCAACTTGTTCATAAGCACTGTCAATATAGGCTGCTTTAACACCAGCGCCACGTTGAATGACAATGCTATGACCTGCATTAATCAACTTCTTAACTGTTTCTGGTGTTGCCGCTACACGACTTTCACCTGCAACAGTTTCGGTTGGGATTCCGATCTGCATGAGCGTTCCTCAAGCTAGTTTTTCTTAAGTAAACATCGCGGATAGCAATGTTTCCCCCAGGAGTATTCTTTGTAGAATTTTGGATTCTAATGGAACTTTTTTAAAATTCCACCCACTATTTATTTAATAAATACCCATATTCTGAACTGATGATTCATATTGATATTGAAACCTTGTATGCTCATGATGTTTAGCTTTTGATAAAGCCAAGCTATTTCACCATGCATATACAATATAAAAATTTCATTCTCTCAGTATCTATCCGTTCATTTATATGCCTTGTGCGTTGTTTTCATTCAATGCCAAAGCGGTATAGATTAAATAACCCCATGTTTTATCGAGCATCATAGATAGAATACACAGCAACTCTTTAAACATTGTTCATATTCAGGCTTGGCTAAAACGGGTCTATGGACTGAAACCGCATCATAATCGTGCAGCTCTGTAGAGAAATTGGCTTACATAAACTTTTATTGGTTTTTTCGGCGACTATTTATTTCGCAAAGTACAAGGCCTATTTCAAGACATCAAAGTAGGTTTTATCAATAAATCTGAATTGTATGAATGTCATCCCTCAGAAAAACTAAAAAGAAATGTAAAAACTTGAATCGGCATTTTTTCAAGTGATATTTATGTAATTTTGTCTGATCAAAATAGATTTAACGCACAATATTGGTGCAAAAATCATTCTATTTCATTCATCATTTTATTTTTCTGATTCAGCAACAGTAAAATTTCCTGAAAATACGTCCCCATTGATCATTCTGCCAGACAATCATCAGGATTTCTCAGTGGACATTGTTCTAGTGATAGGCAACCACAGCCAATGGTTATAGCCATGTTGTTATTGTGGAACCCAATATGCGTATCATCCATATTGCAGGTCAGAGAGAAGAAAACAAAAATGGTGAACTTTCCATTTTTTGACCAACAGGTACAACAAGTCTTTTATAATATTCAACATGCTTTAATCGCCCCTCAGGCACAACTTTCAGATATAGCCGTTTTGCGTATGCTGATTGTTGACCATGATTCTGAAAAACTTCAGGTATTGGCAGGCATCATGCAAAGTTTGTGGAAAAATCATGCATTTCCTGTATGCACATTGATTCCTGTTTCTAGATTGGCATGAGCAGGAATGCTCGTTGAAATTAAAGCAACCGCATATACTGCATAAACCCGTGATAGAGAAAATTATGTCAGCCCCTCAAGATATTAGTCAAAATAAGGCCTTACTCTGGTTTATGGCTGCGGCGTGCGGTCTATGTGCAGGTGCCAACTATTATAGCCAGCCACTAATCCACTCCATTCAGCAGTATTTTGCCGTAACAGAAAGCAAGGCTGCCCTGACCGTCACTTTTGCACAGGTTTCCTATGCTTTGGGTTTGCTGTTTATTGTACCTATAGGTGATGTGGCCAATAAGACCAAGTTTATCCCACTACTTATGACTTTATGTGCAATGGGTTTGTTTCTGAGTGCGTTCTCGGTCAACCTACCTATGCTCTGGGTGGGAACCGTACTGGTCGGGCTGTTTTCAGTTGCGGCTCAGGTACTGATCCCTCTTGCCACCATGACGGTACAGCCTGAAAAGACTGGCGAAGTTGTGGGCTTTCTCATGAGTGGTTTATTGGTGGGTATCTTGCTTTCGACCAGTCTAGCAGGATTGTTCTCCAACCTGTTTCACTGGAAAGTCATCTATGTGCTTAGTGGAGTCTTGATGCTGATATTGGCTTATGCGCTTAAAAGCCGCTTGCCTTACGTCATGCGCATGAAAATGAATTATGGGCAAATCTTTGTTTCGATGGCCCAACTCTTGAAGCAGGAAAAGCGCCTATTGTTACGGGCACTTACAGGTGGGTTTGCCTTTGCGGCGGTCAGTATCCTCTATTCAACCATCGCACTTCTGCTCAGCTCGGCCCATCATTTACCTGACCTCATGATTGGAATGGTGAGTCTGGTGGGTATCTTTGGTGCCTTATCCACCCAATATATTGGCCGATATGCTGATCAGGGCTACACCAGGCAACTGACCTGGATGGGCTGTGCCTTATTCATTATCAGCTGGATTTGCTTCTATTACGGGCAAACAGTCCTCATCAGCTATATTGTTGGCTTTGCCCTAATCCAGTTGGCTTTGGCATTGGTGCACACCAGCAACCAGAGCATTATTTTCCGTTTACGCCCCGATGCCAAGTCACGTATCAATGCGATTTATATGACCGCCTATTTTATTGGAGGTGCCTGTGGTTCCGCACTTGGCATTTTTGCATGGAATCATGGCGGTTGGACCATGACCTGTTTGGCAGGCCTATGTCTGGTTCTTGCGTGTATGCTGTTTAGTTTACTGGATAACCTTTTAATAACTGATGTTACGCAGCAGCCATTTTAAAACTGGAAATTTCAGAATAGGCTGCTTTCAAAGGACTGAACCGTACCGAGTTTGTCATAGCCATTCTTACGCAAAGCAACATGATCTGAAATATCTGCTGGTTTTATTTTTGTGATAATATGCTGCGCTATTGGAAATTTCTGAATTAGGCGAAGACAGTAGGTTTTAGTACGACCATATTGATTGCCAACTTCATCAAGATATTTCTCTATGGCATTGGCTAAAGTGATGTTGGTCACATCCGATCTGCCTAATAAAATCTCTGGATTTTCTTCGATTTCCTCTTCACGCATTGCTAACCATTTTTGGGCAAGTCGCATTGAACTAAACGTTTTACTCTCCTTGAAATTTGCAAGGCCTTTACGGCTTATTCTAATTTCAGCACGAAAACGTATTGTTCCATCCGCCAATTTGCGCTGTGAAATTGTTCCCATAATTTACGCCTTATCTCTTTTTCAAAGACCATAATGGCGTAATTTGGCGTAAATTTCAAAAATAATGGTGCGAAATGAGGTGTAAAAAACCGAAATAGTCCAAAATATGCAACACTGTAAAGGTATGTTTTTTAATATGAATATCAACAAAACCATTGAAAGCACGAAAGAACCTCGCATCAGTGTTGCACCTATGATGGATTGGACAACTCGTGACTACCGTTTCTTTGCCCGCCTATTTAATCCAAATGTCGTTTTATATACCGAGATGGTCACTACAGGTGCGATCATTTATGGTGGCGCCAACCGCCATTTGGATTTCAACAAGGAAGAACATCCCATTGTGTTGCAGCTCGGTGGCTCAAATCCACAGGAACTGGCGACCTGTACCAAAATGGCTGAAGATTGGGGTTATAACGAAGTTAATCTGAATGTCGGATGCCCAAGTGACCGTGTCCAGAACAATAAGATTGGTGCATGTTTAATGGCTGAACCAGACTTGGTGGCTGAATGTATTCATAGTATGCAAAAAGCAGTGTCGATTCCTGTCACCGTGAAACATAGGATCGGAATTGATGACATGCAGTCTTATGAAGAAATGCTGCATTTTGTTGACACTGTTGCGGCAACGGGCTGTACTCACTTTATCGTGCATGCGCGGATTGCCATTTTGCAGGGCCTGTCTCCAAAAGAGAACCGTGAAGTACCACCCTTACGTTATGAAGATGTCTATCGTCTCAAGCAGGAACGTCCTCACCTGACCATTGAAATCAATGGTGGCATCAAAACCTTTACAGAAACGCAGCAACATTTACAGCATGTCGATGGGGTGATGATTGGCCGTGAAGCCTACCACAATCCTTATTTATTAGCTGAAATGGGTCAATTGTGGAATTTGGAAGCACCAAATCGTTTTGACATCATGCAGCAGATGATGCCGTATATTCACCAGAGAGTAGCTGAGGGCGCACCACTTTCAATTATCACACGTCATATTCTGGGATTATTCCAGAACTTGCCAGGTGCACGTAAATGGCGTCAGGCACTGAGTGGTGGCAATGCAAAAACCATTACCGATATTGACAATGCCATTCAGAATATTCAGGCAGCCATGCAACGTACTGAAGACTACATAACAGAACATCAATCCTGATTGATGTTTCACAAAAATGTGACATAAGTCACATCAAGAAATATCATTTTACAAATATTAAGATTCAAATTGATGGAAATATAAGCTATTTAAAATTAAGAAAATCTTCAAAAAGTTTTCTTAAATAATTTATTATAAAAACCCCAAATTGTTATATTATTACATTACATTTTAGTTTTTTTAAAATTTATCGCTTACTATGTGCCGCGTACGGATTCTGGCACACGTTCAGTTTTTTTGAAAATGCGGTAGAGATTTACAATGATTTATGATGTACCTTCAGTTGACCACAGCATAATATATCCACCAGCACATCAACTGGTTATTCCTTATCGGGAGATTCCAAGGCTGCCATCAACGCCAACCATTGATGTAAGCAAGTTTTCTGAAAAGTTAACCACGCGTGCGTCCTATCGTAGCTCATCCCAGTGCGCCAAATTCGTTAGGATCGCCCTGCAATCTGCGGGCGCCAATATTGTTCAGCATCCTGTCGCTGCATCAGACTGGGGCCGTACCTTGCAGCAGATTGGTTATCAAAAAATCACACCTGAGTTTAATAATCCACAACCAGGTGACATTTATATTATTCATCGCACCAAAAAACATCGTTATGGACATATTGCAGGTTTTACAGGTTCGCAATGGGTTTCTGATTTTAAACAAACCAGCTATGACGTGTACAAAGATCCCAATGTCACCTACAGCTATTACCGCCTGGCACCACAATATCCGCAGGCTTAATTTATTGGGCTGTTTAAGCCCTGATTTTATCCAGCTTCTTCAGGACTTCAGCCACCGCAACCATTGCAAAGCTTGAAGTCACCACCACCGCCGATCCATAGCCACCACAGCGCAAACCTGCAGTTGCACAAACATCAGCGCTTGAAAACGGATTGTCGATGGAGTAAATGCAGGTAATTCCAAACTTGTCTTTCGGCTTTTTACAAATGCCTTTGGAACGTAGTTGTGTGCGTAGTTTGGCAAGCATTGGGTCCTGTTCTGTTTTGGATAAGTCCGCCACCCGAATCTTGAGGGGATCGAGCTTTCCACCTGCACCACCTGACACAATCAACGGGATTTTGTTAAAACGGCAGTGCAGTATCAAAGCCAACTTAGCTTTGACATCATCAATACAGTCTAAAACGATGGTTGGGACAGGATCCAGAATCTCTTTGACATTCTCAGGTGTGAGATAGTCATCAATCACATTGACTTTCATTCGTGGATTGATTTGACGGCAACGTTCCGCCATTACCTCAATTTTTTCCTGTCCAAGTGTCGAGCTCATTGCAGGCAGTTGACGGTTGATGTTGGATGCGGCAACCACATCCATATCCACCAGCGTCAGCTCACCAATGCCTGTACGTGCCAGTGCCTCAACCGCCCAGCTTCCCACACCGCCAATACCAATCACCATGACATGGCTTTGCTCATAGTGTGCAAATGCATTTTCTCCATAAATTTTGGCTACGCCAGCGAAACGGCGGTCATATTCATCATTTTGGAGATCGGTCATAACAGTCGTGGTCTATCTTTTCAGTCAAAGCAGTATTTTAGCGTGTTTAGCTTCTTTTAGGTTAGCCCGATGAAACTTTCCTTGGTGATTGACCTTGGCGACTTAAAACCAGCAACAGAATAAAAACCATGAAGCTCATGGATAAGGCTAAAAGGTTTGCATTGATCCAACCCAGACTACTCAAAATTGGGGCAGGTAAAAACGCTCCTAAAGTTGCAAACAAGGCAATTCCTGTCTCATTGATACCTTGTACTCGATGTTTTTGCTGCTCATTTAAACCAGCCAATAAAGTGGATGCACCTGAATAAGCGAAATTCCAGCCCACACCGAGGATAATCAGCGCAACATTAATATAAATTCCAACCTGTCCACTCATTGGAATCAATGACGATAACATCAGCAAAGCAAAGCCCACATAAATCGTGGTGTGTGTGCCCCATCGTCGAATCAGTTTAGATACAAAGAATGACGGAATAAACATTGCCAATACATGCAACTGAATGGAAATCGAGGCATAGTGAAATGAATGATGTTCCTTTAAATGCAAAGAAGACATAATCATCATCACATTCATAATATAGTAGGCAAACGCACAGCTCATCACGGCGGCGATAATCAAGCTGCTCGGCAATTTGGCGCGCTGAATTGGTTCAACCGTTATCTGCTGTGTCTGTTGACGTTGGAATTTTTTATTCCATCCATACAGGATTGGAGAGAGTAACAAGGCCAAGAGACTAAAAATGAAATAGATTGCAGTGAAATCGGGTAAACCCTGCACCTGCTGAAACTGAATCGCCAATATGGGGGCAATCATTGCAGCAATCACACCACCTGAGATCACCATGGCTGTTGCTTTCGGAATGAGTTCTGTTGCAAGACGATCCGAGGCCGCAAAGCGATAAAAATTCGCAGTCGAGATAAATAAACCCAGTGAAAAATGGCTGAGACACAATAGATAGAACTGTTGCTGCTGTAATGCCAGATAGCCTAGAACACCCGCTAGGAATAGGCAGATGCAGCCAAATTGAAACACCAGATGACGTCCAAACTTTTTCATTAGAAAAGAAAAAATAAAGGTGGTCAGTAACATCGCTAAAAACTGCAAACCATAAGGAACTGTGGCTAGGGCCTGCGTAGGTGCAAGCTTTAAGCCGACAATCGCCGCCACGGTCACCGATAAGACCGCCGCAATTAAGTTCAGTGCCTGTGCAGCCAAGAGATAATAAACATAGCGTGGTAATTGATTCAAAGCCTTTATCCAGTTTCATCGGGCCTGACTACCTTAACGCTGAATGCTTGAAATTCAAATAAAAAAGATGAAAGACCAGCTTTCATCTTTGCTTGAGGAGGTGTCCTAACACTTTATGCAGCAATCAGATTGCGCAGTACATAATGTAAAATGCCACCTGCCTTAAAGTATTCCACCTCATTCAGGGTATCAATTCGGCATAACACCTTAAACTGCTCCTGACTACCATCCTCACGTACCACCTCAATATCAAGGATTTGATGCGGTTGGATATTATCTGACAATCCATAAATGGATAGCACTTCGCGACCTGTCAGGTTCAGGGACTGTCGGGTTTGCCCATCAATAAACTGCAAGGGCAATACGCCCATTCCCACCAGATTGGAACGGTGAATCCGCTCAAAGCTTTCCGCAATCACCGCCTTAATACCCAGTAGGTTGGTTCCCTTTGCGGCCCAGTCCCGTGATGAACCCGTTCCATATTCCTTGCCCGCCACTATCAACAAAGGAACTTTTTGCTGTTGATAACGCATGGCAGCATCATAAATTGCCAGTTTCTCACCTGTCGGGATGTAAATGGTGTTGCCACCCTCCTCTCCATCCAGCATTTCATTTTTAATGCGAATATTGGCAAAAGTGCCACGCATCATCACTTCATGGTTACCGCGCCGAGAACCATAAGAGTTGAAATCTTTGGGTTCCACCCCCTGATCCTGCAAATAACGCCCCGCTGGACTGTCCTTTTTAATATTCCCTGCTGGAGAAATATGGTCTGTGGTGACCGAATCTCCCAACACGGCCAGGATACGCGCCTGCTCAATATTGGTAATGGCTTTAGGCGGATGGTTGATCTCCTCAAAAAATGGTGGATGGCGAATATAGGTCGAGTTGTTTTGCCATGCATAGGTTTGACTTTGCGGAATCTGAATTGCCTGCCATGTCGCATCGCCATCAAATACTGCTGCATATTCCTTATGAAACATGGCAGTATTCACTTGCTGCAAGGCTTGATCAATTTCCGCCTGACTCGGCCAAATATCTTTTAGATAGACCTCCTGCCCCTCCTTGCCTACACCAATCGGCTGGGTGGTTAAATCGGTACGGATATTACCTGCCAGACCATACGCAACCACCAACGGCGGTGAGGCAAGCCAATTGGTTTTGACCAGCGGATGGACACGGCCTTCAAAGTTACGGTTCCCCGAAAGCACAGATGCAACATTTAAATCATGGCATTGGACTGCTTCTTCAATCGGTTCTGGTAAGGGTCCAGAGTTACCAATACAGGTGGTACAGCCATACCCGACAAGGTTATAACCCAGTTGATCCAGATAAGGGGTTAGTCCTGCGGCAGCAAGATAGTCTGTCACCACTTTGGAACCAGGGGCGAGGGAACTTTTCACCCACGGCTTACGCTGCAAACCTTTTTCAATGGCTTTCTTGGCAAGCAGGCCCGCAGCCAGCATCACACTCGGGTTAGATGTATTGGTACATGAAGTAATGGCTGAAATCACCACATCACCATGATTTAGAGGATAGCTTTGTCCATCCAGCGTACAGGATGGATTTTCATGGGGCAGGTTTGCGGCTTTGGCTTCCACGGCAGTGCCACCGCCACCCTCATTTTCCAAACGTTCCTTTGCTTCCTTGGCAGGTTTTAGGGTCAGTTCCATCAAGGTATTAAAGGTTTTGGGTACATCTGAAAGCAGCACCCGATCCTGTGGACGTTTTGGTCCAGCCAGACTGGCCTCAACCGTTCCCATATCCAGACTCAGTACATCAGTAAAAATTGGTTCATCACCCACATTGCGCCATAAACCCTGTGCTTTACTATAAGCCTCCACCAGATCAATACGGTCCTCTTGACGGCCTGTCAGGGCCAAATAGCCCAAAGTCACGTCATCAATCGGGAAGAAACCACAGGTCGCGCCATATTCAGGTGCCATATTGGCAATGGTGGCGCGATCAGCCAACGGCAAATCCGCCAAGCCATCTCCATAAAATTCAACAAACTTACCCACAACACCCTTTTGGCGCAACATCTGGGTAATGGTCAGAACCAGATCGGTGGCGGTGATTCCCTCACTTAACTTTCCAGTCAGCTTAAAGCCAATCACTTCAGGAATCAGCATGGAGACAGGCTGTCCCAGCATGGCCGCTTCTGCCTCAATACCACCAACACCCCAACCCAACACACCCAATCCATTGATCATGGTGGTATGTGAATCTGTTCCCACCAAGGTGTCTGGAAAGGCAAAAGTCAGACCCTCATCTTCCCCAAGCCAGACCGCTTGGGCCAGATATTCCAGATTGACCTGATGGCAAATTCCTGTCCCAGGCGGCACTACACTAAAGTTATTAAAGGCAGACTGGCCCCAGCGCAGAAACTGGTAACGCTCACCATTACGCTGCATTTCAATTTCAACATTTTCGGCAAAGGCATTCTGGTTAGCAAAATGATCGACCATGACAGAATGGTCAATCACCAAATCCACAGGAGACAATGGATTGATACGGTTTGGATCACCACCTGCCTGAGCCATCGCGGCACGCATGGCGGCAAGGTCAACCACCGCAGGCACTCCCGTAAAGTCCTGCATCAACACACGGGCTGGGCGGTATTGAATTTCCTGATCGGAACTTCTGGTTTTTTGCCAATCCACCAAGGCCTGAATATGCTCAACTTTTACACTTTTTTGATCTTCAAAGCGCAGTAAATTTTCCAGTAAAACTTTTAATGATTTTGGGAGCTGATCAATATTGCCCAGACGCTGCGCTGCCTGAGCCAAGCTAAAAATTTGATATTGCCTTGAACCAACACTGAGTGTTTGTAATGAATTAAAGCTATTGATTTTGCTATATCTGGCCATCGGGTTACCCTCCCAGTTTGGCGATTTCGTTTATTTGTTATAAGGTGCTTTATTCATTCTAAGCCAGTTTAGGAAATGATGTGTTCCCTTTTAGTTATCTTATTTTTAATGGGATTATTGTTATTATCCTAAACGCAAGGCTGCCAATGAGTTTTGCCATAATTGCTCAGCAAGCTGGTCTCGTGGTTGCCCAAGGGTTTGCGCCAAACTATCTAAAACATAAGGCAGATTCACAGGTGTATTTCTCGTGCGGTGTTCGGTTGAGGTCTGGCAACACAACGGTGTCATATCAGGGCAATCAGTTTCAATCACCAAATGTTCAGCCCCAATCGCCTGTACCACCTGATGTAACTTTTTGGCATTCGGACTAGTGATCTGCCCCGTCACACCAATTTTAAAACCCAGTTTGACCAGTGCCTTGGCTTCTTCCACACCACCACTAAAGGCATGCGCAATACCACCGAGCTTGAATTTCTGCGCCTTTAAAATGGCAAGGGTTTCGGCGTGGGCCTTACGAATATGCAGCAACACAGGTTTTTGATAATGCGTTGCCAGTTCAAGTTGGGCATTAAAATAATGCTGCTGTTTGGCAAAAAGCTCAGGCTGTTTATGTTGCTTTAAAAAGGTGTCCAGACCAATCTCACCAATGGCGACACAATCATGTTGCTTTAACACCTGCTCCAATCGCTGTAGATGGGCCTGTCGATGTTGTTCAATATAAAAAGGATGCAAACCAGGTGCGAGATAGGATTGCGGGACATTTTCCCAGTGTTGTAACTGTTGGTGGGTCTGAATGAGTTCATCAAATCGGGATTCAATAAAACCGATGAGAACCAAAGCCTCTACCCCAACCTGTTTCGCCTGTACAGCCAAATGTTGCCGATCATGGTCAAAATCGGCAACATCAAAATGGGTATGGGTATCAAATAGTTGCATCATTTTATTAAAAATCCCACTTTATAAAAGAGGGATTTAAGGAGATTTATTTGCCACAGGCGTAGATGCTGCTGGTGCTTCCACCTTTGGCAAATATTCAGGTTTTAACACCCCCTGTAATTTGTCAAATGGAATCACCAAACGTGGCAGGCCAACCACATAAGGACCAATTTCATATTCAGCATATTGCAGAATTAAGCCCTGCTCTCCCAACAGGAAGTTGTCAGTGACCTTAAACGGCCAGGCCTGTTCATATTCTTGAGGGTTATTGGCAAGTTTGGTGTCTACAATCCAGACCTTGAATGCATCATGTGCCAGCTTGTCCAACGTTGCCTTTTGTTTTGGCAATAGCAGGTCGTTCAATTGCACCTGTTTTTGATTGGTCAGGTCAAAGTTATAGTAGCGTTGCGAGGTTGAACCATGTGCGCCACCCAAATAACTGCTGCTATTCAACACAACCGTTGCCAGTGTGCCCTTAGACTGTAAAATCTTTGGTTTAATCATCAAACTGATTTGATGACTGCTGCTCAATGCTTTCAGTTCTTCATCAATCTTGATAAATAAATTGGCATACAACTGGGCCTGCGCGTCCAGATTTTGCTTTTGCTCAGCGGTCTGTACGCTAGAGGCGGCGGTATCCTGATCGACAATTTCAAGCATCTTACTGAGTTGGTTCAGTATTTCCTGATCAAGTAACTGATCAATAAACGGAAAGTTACTCTGCAAGCGTTCAACGCTAAAATCTGGACAGGTATTGCCCTTACACTCAGGCAAACTTACCTGCACCTTGACCGTTTCACCACGCAAGGTCGGCTCAGTCTGTGTCTGCACAACAGGCTGCTCTTGTGGGTTGTCCTCTGGCTGCTTAGGTTCTGATTTTGGCTGGCATGCGGCAAGTAGAATTGCACACGCCAGAACGCTAGATTTATAAAATGTTTTCATCGAAGAACCTGCAAGCATTGTGATGACACAAGATTTTTAAATGCTAGCGGACTTCACCGCAAACCGCTAGTGATACATGCAATTCCTATACGCTTGTTACAAAGATTAGAACATTTGTTGATAAATATCAGGCTGTAGCATCTGTTTACTCTGTTCGGTGCTTAAATAAATATCCAGTTGTGGTGCATCCTTACTAATTTCATTGGCACGGTAATGCACACCAATGCCCTCACCATCGAAGAACCAGTCAGCCTGTCCCCAATACAGCTTTTTCGGCACCTGTTTTTTGACTTCTGGGGATTGTTTTTCAATCCATTGTTGATAGTGTGCCTGAATAATGTCATTCAGTGCATTTTGCTGATTCTTCTGAATCACATCCAACACGCTAAGGCTTTTTTGTAGTTTACGGTCTGCAACAAAGAAATAAAAACGATCCTTGACCGCAATATCTTCCTGCTGAGCATTTACCCCCACTTGCAGCAACACATACTGATTTCGCTGTGATGCAATACGGGTATTCAAATGCAGCTCGTAGGCCTTGTTTTTTGAATATTTATCCTGCCATTCATCTGACTTTTTCACATAGGCGTTGATGGCCTGTTGCAGGGTCAGATTTTTATTCTGCTCAATCTGTTGCTGGATCACGTTGGCCTGATTTTTTGCAATCCATGCGTTCAACCATTCATCCTGAGTCTTAATGGTTTGAATATCGACATCAATACAGTTTTTCTTTTCACAAAATGGCAAGGCATAGTCCGCCTTGGCCTCCTGCATATTGAGATAGGGTAAAACCTCAGCTTTCTCAACTGCTGCAGTATGCTGTTCAGTTGCCTGTGCTGAATCAGTTTCATTTTTCTTTGGATGATCACATGCCGTTAAAGCCATCATTCCAATCATTAAACTGACAGCAAAAAGTGGTTTTAAAGTGTTCATCTCATCATGCCTTATTTTTAGTTTGTTCAATTAAAAACAGCCTCTAAATTAGAAGCTGTTTTTATATATTTTAGTGTTCCCGTGTGTTACGGAACTGAATATCTGGCCAGCGTTCCTGCATCAACTGCAAGTTGACACGGCTTGGCGCAAGATAAGTCAGATGACCACCACCATCGACTGAAAGCTGATCATGGGCCTTTTTCTTAAATTCATTCAGAATCTTTTCATCATCACAATGAATCCATCGCACGGTATGTACATTTACAGGCTCATAAATACAGTCCACCTTATATTCTTCTTTTAGACGGTACGCGACCACATCAAACTGTAACACACCCACCGCACCCACAATCAGGTCATTGTTGATTTGTGGCATAAACACCTGTGTCGCGCCCTCTTCCGACAGCTCTTTCAGGCCTTTCTGCAATTGCTTGGACTTTAACGGATCACGTAAACGAACTCGGCGGAACATTTCAGGTGCAAAGTGTGGAATACCCGTGAAATGAAGTTTTTCACCGCTGGTAAAGGTATCACCGATCTGGATGGTGCCGTGGTTATGCAGACCAATGATATCTCCAGGCCAAGCCTCTTCCAGATGTTCACGCTCACCCGCAAGGAATGTTAGGGCATCACTGATACGCACATCCTTACCGATACGCACATGATTCATTTTCAAGCCTTTTTCATATTTACCTGAGCAAATACGCATAAAGGCAATACGGTCACGGTGTTTCGGGTCCATGTTGGCCTGAATTTTAAACACGAAGCCCGTAAAACCCTCTTCATTGGCATCGACAGTACGTTCCTGAGTTGGATGCGCCTTAGGCTCTGGAGCCCAGTTGATAAAGGCATCCAGTACATGGTCAACCGCAAAGTTACCCAATGCCGTACCGAACAGCACAGGGGTTTGCTTGCCTTGCAGAAACAGCTCGCGATCTAATGGTTCATTTGCCATCTGTACCAGCTCAAGTGACTCCTCAAAAGAGGCCCAGGCCAATTCGCCGACTTTATCACGAATATCCGCATGGTCATAACCATCACGCACTTCAATATCAGTAATGGTTGAACCAAAACCTGCTTTATACACATAAAACTTTTCTTCGATCAGGTTAAACACCCCAGCGAAGTCACGACCTGTACCAAGCGGCCAAGTGATCGGCACACATTTGATTTTGAGAACGTTTTCAATTTCATCCAACAGCTCTAAAGGCTCACGGATTTCACGGTCCATTTTGTTGACGAATGAAATGATGGGTGTGTCACGCATGCGACACACTTCCATCAGTTTAATGGTACGCTCCTCAACGCCTTTTGCACCATCAATCACCATTAAGGCAGAATCCACGGCAGTTAAGGTACGGTAGGTATCTTCCGAGAAGTCTTCGTGTCCTGGGGTATCCAGCAGGTTGATGGTGTGCTTTTTATAGGGAAACTGCATCACCGAGGTGGTAATCGAAATACCACGTTCCTTTTCCATTTCCATCCAGTCGGATGTTGCGGAACGGTCAGACTTACGGCTTTTCACCATTCCCGCAACCTGAATGGCCTTACCCCATAACAGCAGTTTCTCGGTCATGGTGGTCTTACCCGCATCGGGGTGGGAAATAATCGCAAAGGTGCGTCGCTGGGCAACCTGTGCCGCTAGTTCATCTTTAAAACTCATGAGAAAAATCTACAATATGTACACAGTTATGTACACATTTCTAAATATGTACTAAAACTGAAAAAGTGGGAATTCAAAATTGGCGTAATTGTAGCAGATTTAGAGTTATATAGGCATAGTGGGTCATCCAGTCGCTCATATGGGTTTGAGCCATCTAGTTTTATACACTCAATCTATATCTTTGCTTTGGACTTTTTGGTTTGTCTGAAATTGTACGTTCAACCAGTCCTGCCCCTATTGCTGGATTAAGGTAATCCTGTTGGATAGTGGGATAAGCCCAGTAAAGACATTACTTCTATCAAACTATACTCTTCTTGCCCCATAACTGAAACAAAGCATTGAACATGATCACCAGCTTGTACGGTAGCTTGATCGGTATCATGTACGGTGACTTGATCGGTTGCTGATGAATTCTAAAATGACATCAAAAATTATTTTTCAATCCAAGCCCTTAATAAGGAGCAGAACAACCTACTCCTTAACCTTATATCAACTTGTCCAAGCATTCGATAACATTTCAGCCTGCTTCATGACTAACTCAATCGCCTCTGCCGCTTTATCAGGCGGGTACTTCCATCGCTGTAAAGTACGACGTACCAAGATTTTAAGCTGGGCACGGACACTGTCCCGTACTTGCCAATCCACAGTCGTTGATTTGCGCAACTTCTCGGTAATCTCTCGGGCAATTTGCTTGAGCGTATCATCACCCAATTCACGCACCGCACTTTCATTATTTGCTAAAGCATCATAGAAAGCGATTTCATCAGGGTTCAAACCTAGCGACGCTTCACGTTCCATTTCAGCTTGAAAGTCTTTCGCCATTTGTATCAGTTCTTCAATGACTTGAGAGGTTTCAATCGCACGGTTATTATATTTCCTTAGAGTTTCCTGCAAACGGTCAGAGAAGCGTTTCTCCTGCACAAGGTTATTACGCGTTTTTGCCTTGATACCATCATTCAATAATTTTTCTAATAATTCGACAGCCAAGTTACGATATGGCATCTGCCGAACATCTTCTAAAAACTCATCCGACAGTAAGCCAATATTAGGTTTATCTAAACCACAAAGTGCAAATACATCTGCTACACCATCAGCAAGGACAGCATTATCCAAAATTTGTTTAAGCGTACTATCCTTTTCTGCTTGCGATAATTTACGATCCACAGAAGTATGTTTACTGATCACGGCCTTAATGGCTGAATAAAATGCAATTTCCTTATGTAATGTCTTGGCTTCATCCAAAGTACCACACAATGAAAAGGCTTTATTGACTGTAAGTACTAAATCCAAGAAGCGTTTTTTGCCATCTTTCAAACTCAGCACATAGTTGGCTGCTGGAATAATCAGTCGATGTGCTTGTGTTTCATAACTGCTTAAATCCAACCCAGCTTGGTCATTGGTCTTGGCAAACATCCCACGAATGGCATCCATTTTCTCAGCAAGCACGGCATAGGCTTCTTCCGCACGTAAAGTCGGTTCACCTTTACCCTTTGCATCGGTATAGGTTTTTAATGCCTGCTTTAACTCATTGGCAATCCCAATATAGTCAACAACCAACCCACCTTGCTTGTCTTTAAAGACACGGTTCACACGAGCAATGGCCTGCATGAGGTTATGACCTTTCATTGGTTTGTCGATATACATGGTATGGGTACAGGGTGCATCAAAACCTGTCAGCCACATATCCCGTACAATCACCAACTGTAACGGGTCATTCACATCTTTAAAGCGTTTCTCAAAGCGTTTTTTAGTTTGCTTATTATAGATATGGGGTTGCAATAACGGTTTATCCGATGCTGAACCCGTCATCACAATTTTGATTTTGCCTTTTTTCGGGTCATCATCATGCCAATCTGGGCGCAGAGCAATAATTTCATTATACAAATGCACGCAGATTTCACGACTCATGGTCACAATCATGCCTTTGCCTGCTGTGGCTTCAGTACGGGCTTCAAAATGTGTTACCAAATCCGCAGCAATCTGTTTCAGGCGTGGGGTTGCACCCACTAACTTTTCTAAGCGACTCCATTCACCCTTGGTCTTCTCACGACTACCGACATCTTCTTCATCTTCCACCACCTCATCAACTTGATCAGAGAGTTCCTCAATTTCAGCCTTATTAATATCCAATTTTGCCAAGCGGGATTCATAATAGATCGGCACGGTTGCGCCGTCCTCGACCGCATCTTGAATATCATAAATCGAAACATAATCACCAAAGACAGCTCGGGTGTCTTTGTCTTCACTGGAAATTGGCGTACCCGTAAAACCAATAAAAGCTGCATTCTTTAAAGCATCACGCATGTGCTTGGCATAGCCAAATTTATAAGTCCCATCATTAGACAGTTTGGCTTTGAGTCCATATTGGCTACGGTGTGCTTCATCAGACATCACCACAATATTGTGCCGACCATTCAGCAATGGATGTTCAGTTTCTCCATCAAGCAAAGCAAACTTTTGTACCGTGGTAAAAATAATTCCGCCTGATTCACGTTCAGCAAGGAGTTGTCTTAGCTCATCACGATTATTGGCTTGTACTGGCGTTTGTTTTAATAGTTCTTGTGCCTGACTAAAGGTTTCAAAGAGTTGTCCATCTAGGTCATTACGATCAGTCACAATCAATAAGGTAGGATTCTGCATTGCAGGTTGTTGAAGCAGCTTCCCAGCATAGCAACACATCGAGATACTTTTGCCTGAACCTTGGGTATGCCAAACCACCCCTGCTTTTTTATCCCCTGTAGGATTCGATGCGGCAATAGTCGACTGAACAGCTTCACGCACTGCATGGAACTGGTGATAACCCGCAATTTTTTTAATGGTAGCGCCTGCGGCTTGTTGAGATCCACCATCAGTTTCAAATAGCACAAAGAAACGGATGTAATCGAGGAATAACTCACGATCAAAAAAGCCTCGAATAACAGTTTCAAGCTCCCACTCCAACTGCGGCTTATCATCTTCATTTTTAATGGTACGCCACGGCAAGAAACGTTCTTGACTTGCTGTTAATGAACCGACCCGAGCTGTAATGCCATCACTTACCACCAATGCTTCATTAAATACAAACAGATCAGAAACTTCTTCTTTATAGGTTTGTAGTTGATTAAACGCATCCCAAATATCTGCATTTTCATCGGTGGGGCTTTTTAGCTCAAGTACAGCAAATGGTATACCATTAATAAAGCAGATAATGTCAGGCCGTCTTGGTTGCTTTGTACCTTGGATGGTAAATTGATTAATGGCAACAAAGCGATTTTGGTAAATATGATTAAAATCAACCAAAAACGCATGGTCATTCACCCAGTCATCTTCTTTTTTATAACTGACGGGTACGCCTTCCAGTAACATACGGTGAAAAGCACGGTTATTGGTGATTAAATCCAGACTTTCAGGTTTAGTGAGTTTCTGTAAAACCTGCTCAAAACAACTCACTGGCAAATGTGGATTTAAGCGTTCAAAAGCAGTTTGTAAATCTGATTCAATCAGAACCTGCTTATAGTCTTTGCGTAAAGGATTGCTACTGTCAGGTGCAATATCCACACCATGAACGACTTCCCAGCCATTTTCAGAGAACCAGTCTAGGCATAGGTTTTCAAGTTGGGTTTCGTTCATGGGTTCAGTCCTTGTACCTGTAACATTTTACCTTGCGCAGTTAAACGATATTGTTGCAAACGGCTATTGGGTTTGTCTGGAATAGTCATTTCTATTAAACCAGCCTGTAATGCAGGTTGTAAATATCTATTCTTAAATGACTTTCTATCTTTTAAATCTAATTTTTGCTGAATTTGCTCTCGACTCATTTCCCCAATCATACACTGTAATAAAGCCTCGACTTGGGGGCTGACTTGAGGTGTGACTTGGGGGCTAACCTGATGATAAACCGCCTGTTGAATCATGGATAACATAAACTGGATAAATGGGGCAATATCTGTTTGCTGTGTACTCTCTTGAATGGCTTGATAATACTGCTGTTGATGTTGATGAATCAGGCTTTCCACAGGGATATAACGGAAAATCGGCTGCCATTCCGACAAAATCAGCGTTTGCCATAATCGCCCCATACGCCCATTACCATCGGCAAAAGGGTGAATAAATTCAAATTCATAATGGAATACACAGCTTTTAATTAATGGATGATCGGGACTATGTTTCAACCAATGTAATAAATCATTCATTAGACGTGGCACTTGAGATGCAGGTGGTGCAATATGAATCACTTGTTCGCCTGACATCACCCCAACACCGCCTTGTCGATATTGTCCAACTTCGGTGATTAATCCTATCATTAAGGTGTGATGTGCCTGTAATAAATCGTGTTCAGTATCACTTTTCCAGTTCGGCAACTGCTCGTAAGTTTGTAAGGCGTTATGGGCTTCCTGTATTTCTCTTGGTGGCGCAAGCACTCGTTTACCATCTGAAATTGCTGTGATTTGTGCTTCGTCTAAAGTGTTTCCCTCAATCGCAAGTGAACCCGTAATGGTACGAATACGGTTAATTCGTCTTAATCGTAAATCCTGTTGTTGGGTTTGTGCCGTTATCCGCCCGATTTGTTCACTAATATAAGCAACTTCATTTAAAATTGGTGTGGTTAACGTATAGGGCGGTTGGTATGGCATGATTAGTCCTTTAAGGTTATATAAAGGTTTTGGGTTGAGTTTCCGTTCACAGTATAGTCTCTTGCTCCCCAACACTAATTAATAAGCCTTGAAATTGTTCAGCATCACATCTCAATCTTTCAATAATTCTTTTAGCAGCCAATTGCATTTCAGGAACTTCAACTGGTGATAAAAGGATACTAAGATATGTCATCAAAATTGGTGAAATAACATATACAATATATGATAAATATTCAGACACTCCTTGCCACAAAACATACTTTTCTTTAATCAGAAAAATTATCAACAATAATGATGTCGAATTTAAAGTGAGTAGGAATCTGAATATTATATTCATAATTAATCCCCCTCACTCTGCAAATCCGACACATCCATTTCACCCGACAATAATTTAGGTAATAAATTATCCCTAACTCCGATCAATTTATTATTTTCAGTCTCATTCATCACTTTTTTATCAAAAAAAGGACTCAAAACTTTTCGCGTAAATATATCAATTAAAGCATTGTTATTTGGTTTCAAATATTCTACTTTTGACAACACATCAAAAGTAATTTGTGGAAAAGTCCCCGACCGTGACTCTGCCATTACTTGTAAAAAATCAATTGTACTTTGTCTAGAAAGAATAAAATACACAAAGTGAGATGGTATCGTTGATTTTTTCCTTAATACCATTAGCTTAGTTGATACAACATAATCTTCTGCATCAAAATAAACATAAGCAAAACGTTTATTCTGAGGTCTTATTTCACTGTATAAAATGTCATCTTTTTGAATAGATTTTTTAGCCTGTCCAGGCAAACTTTCCGTGCGTGATTTATTCGCATGCAAAAACTTTCCTTCAAGAATATCACCCGTATTTAAAAATATTACTTCTTCAACTTGTTTTAACGGGTAAGTTTTTGAAACCGTATTAACCTCATCTCCAATGCAACCAACCTCCCACCCCCTCGGCACTTCCCCCAACTCACTCTCAACCAACTCATCAGGAAACAGTACAGCAGTGGCTTGCAATTCTGCAAAATCATCCGATGCCATTTGCTTAAGCTCAACTTCACTTTTACCGCTAATCGCACACATAGCAGCAAGTTCAGGGTCTTTACCCTCTTGCTTCGCTGCAATTTTGGCACGTACAGGTTCAAAGTCGATAAACCAGCATTTAAAAATGGCTTGAGCGATAGATTCTAAAGTTTGGTTGATTTGATTATTGAGATGGATTTTATTATCAATTAAATCCACGATATTACTTATATATTGTGCTTCATTTTTAGATAGAACTTGTACCTTAAAATTTAATAGCAAATCTCGTCCAACATTAGGAAAAGTTGAACCAGTTGCAGCAGCTAAAAGTTTAGCTAAATTTTGCTCAACAATTACCCTGATATAAGAAGTTGGATAACCATTTTTCCCACGAATTGCTGCTAAACCTCGACCAATCGCATAAGGTCTATCTGCATAATTCATTCGACCAGTAGTTGAACCACGAACACAAAATAATATATCACCCTTTTGGGATATTTTTTTTGCAGATTCTGTAAATTGAATAGGAATAGGATACCTAGATGTAAATTCTGTCGGTCCATTTAACAAAGGTAAACCAATTCTATTACTATTCACGTTATTACTTGTAGGGGATTGTCCCATTTCAATTTCTGCTATTTCCTTTAAAAGTACATAAAAACTCACACCTCACCCCCAAATTCTTTTTTAACCATCCAATAGCCGCGAGTTCCACCTACACGCTCAAGCCAGCTAGCATCTTTTAGTTGCCCCCAAGGAATTTGCCCTAGTTGCGCAACAACCTGTTGCGCAATTGACATATCTTTCGACCAAAACAAATACCAACGCCTGATATATTCCAAATTTCGTTTAGAAAATCCTTTCATCTCAGGAAATTCCATCATCAAATCATGGCTAAGTTGCTTTAAGAACCCATCGCCCCATGCGTAGTTTTGCTGCTGCTCTACAATCTGCTCACCCAACTGCCATTGACATCCTCCCCGACCTAAAGGACGGGGATTCCTACTACTAGACGCTCATGTCCGAGCGCAAGAATATTCAGTGCGGAATTTACATCCCGATCATGGAGCGTACCGCACTCCATACACTGCCATTCTCTTATTCCTAAGCCTGCTCTACCTTTCGGACTACTACAGCGTGAGCCACAGCACGAACACGTTTGGGTGGTATACGCTTCATTGACTTCTTCATACCAT